>NZ_CP009285.1:2718936-4078404 GCF_000758665.1 Paenibacillus borealis | reverse complement strand
GTGCTTTCTGTTGCGGCTGGACTCGCACTTGCCTGAGCGCCATTACTGGTGTCCGCATTGTTGTTGGAACCTGAGCATCCTGCCAGCAGCACTACAAACATTACTGTCAGTGTCCCCATTCCAATCGTTTTTCTAAATGTAGCCTTTAACTTGGTCACGTGTGATCCACCCTTCCTATAAATCATATATGTTTAGTATGGATTGTATTATGGATTACACATCTTCTTCTGTCAAACAAAAGTTCAATTGAACGGCAGAATTGAATCTATTCCTTCCATTGCAGGAAATGAATTCGTAATCATCTGCTCTCAATCGCTGCCTGTAGGTTATAAGCGCTTATATCGATATCTGGCGCACTGCCGAGTGCCAGCTTCGCCAGCTGACTCCCGATAAAAGGACCCATCGTGAGTCCCGAGGCACCCAGTCCATTGGCTGCGATTAGACCCTTCCAGCCTGGAACAGCACCTATAACCGGAAGGAAGCCTGGTGTAAACGGACGGAAACCTACCCTAACTTCACCAAAGGCACTGTCTGCCAGTTCAGGAGCCACCTCCAGTCCCTTATTCAGAATCTCCTGCATACCTCCTGCAGTCACTCTGGTATTATATCCTTCCACATCATTCTCATGTGTAGCCCCGATCACAATTTGCTGCCGGTCAAAAGCGAGCAGATATTGATCACTCGGCGGGATGACTACCGGCCATTCTCCCGTATTCTGATGGTCAGAAACCTGCAAGTGCATAATTTGCCCCTTTTGGTAACTGACTTTGAAGTCAATGCCAAGTGGCTGGAGCAGCGGGTTCGCCCAGGCGCCTGCGCACACAATAACTTCATCCGCCGGGAAACACTCCGCACCTACAGTAACCCCGGTTACCCGCCCAGACTCATGTTGAAGCGCCGCATCTCCGGTAATCCTGGTGGCACCCTGCTGCTGCGCAGCATGAAGCAATGCATCACGCAGGGCACGGCCATCTACCCGGGCGGCACCGCTGATATGCACAGAGGCATAGCCTCCGGCAAGCAGAGGGAACCGTTCACAGGTTTCTTCAGCCGAAAGCCGCGTAATTTCTCCGATTTCCGGTGCATCTGCCAACCGCAGACGTGCCCGCTCTTCTATTTTGTCCAGCTTGCCCGCATCCGTATGAATACTAAGTGCACCTACCCGGGCATAGCCAGTATGGGTTTCGCCTCCTTGCTCAAGTTCCCTGATCAGCTCAGGATAAAATCGCGCACCTGCCTTCGCCAGCCGGTACCAGGCCTGATTACGCCGCTGGGACAGCCAGGGACAGATGATGCCTGCGGCCGCATCCGTGGCTTGCCCATGATCTTTGCGGTCGATTACCAGGACATCTGCCCCCATTCTTGCTAACTGATAGGCTGTGGATGCCCCGAGAATCCCTGCTCCGATTACGATAACTTTCTTCATATGTACAGCCCTTTCACTTGAGGTTTGAATTCTTTGCGAGAAATTCAAGGATCGTATCGTTTACCAGCACCGGCTGTTCTCTTCCCATATGCGGCCGGTGGCCGGCACCCGGGACAATCAGGCATTGTGATCCTTTGATCAGCGAGACTAGCTGAATGATCTTATCCGCTACAGCGTATGTATCGTGCTCTCCTGCAATGATTAGAACCGGACAGCCGATACTGCTTAACTGTGCTTCACTAAGATCCGGGTACCTCCGCCAGTCAGCAGCTGATTGCCGCATGAATTCCTGCCAGTTCCCCTGATGCGCTTCTTGATGTCTTTCCATCATCTGTCGGATGATATCCTGCTTACCCTGCTCCACCAGCCGCTCAGGCTCATATTCATCTGCTCCAGCCGGGTCGCAGAATCCGCCTGTTCCAATTGTAGTCAGCGTAGCAACCCTGGCCGGATCATTCACCGCGAGGTATAGTCCAACATTTGCACCCATACTGTAGCCAATCAGATGCGCTTTTTCAATATTCATGCAATCCATCAAGGCTCTGATATCATCCGCCAGCCGTGGCGTCGACCATTCAAGACTCTCGCACCTGGTCCTGCCATGACCGCGGAAATCAGGGAAATAACAGGTGTATCTATTTTGAAAGTCCAGAATTTGACTTGAGAAGGCCAATAACCCTCGCGAGTAACTGCTGTGCAGAAAAATAACCGGATCTCCGTTACCTATTTTTTCATAAAACAGTTTCAGATCTTTAACTTTAACATGAGGCATGATACTAACCCTCCATTAGCAGGAAATAATGATATTTCGGCAAGTATGATCCTTAACAGCTTAGCACAGGTTGCTTAGTCAGGCATCATGCGGGAGTAAATCATGGATCTCCCGTTTCGCGCAATAACAAAAAAGAACAGCGATTCCCCGGTTAAAGGAGGATCACTGCTCTAAGTTTCATAAGGATAAAGATGCTTCTGCGGTTAAATATTGTCCAATTCTCTAATCCGCTCTTCCAGCTTAGGGAACACGCGGAGTGCATTATTATAGAATACATCCTCCCAGTGCGCTTCCGGGATCAGATGCTTCACGAATATAATGTAGGCATCCAGTGGAACCAGCGGCCAGTCGGTACCGAAGACGAGGCGGTCATATTTCTCGGCGAACACAATCGCCCGGCGGAAATGATCAGTGTAGGTCTGCTCGGTCAGCAGGCGGTTCACCTTAGCCTGGTCTCCGACGATCCAGCCGGACAGGTCGGTATAGAGATTCGGATTCTTCTCCAGGAGTGCCGCTGTGTCCATAACCCAGGGATCGCCCAGATGGCAGAGCATAAAGGTAATATCCCGGTGCTTCAGGAATGTCTCTTCCATAGACAGCGGATGCGAATATTTCAACAGGCCCCGGTCAGAGTACGTTAGCCCTCCATGAATGACGATTGGCAGTCCGTAAGCAGAGGCCAGCTTATAGACCGGATCATAGATCTCGTCCCCCACATTGAAGTGGTAATAGCCGGCATACAGCTTGATCCCGACGACATCCTTCTGTTGCAGCGATTGTTCCAGCGCCTCCAGCTGCCCGTCCAGATGGAGAGTCAGCGGATTAATTCCTACACAGGTAAACAAATTATCCGGAAGCGTCTCACTCAGGTCAAGCAGCATGGGATTGAGGGCTTCCGGATCCGGAAAAGCACCGGCGGCCGTCTCGGTCACGCCCATCCCGACACCTGCGATAACACCGGAGCGGCGGAACTCCTCCTGGAGTCCTTTGCCGGTATAATCTATATGTGCTAAGGTCCGGGCTGTCTCGTGAAAGGTATCAATGTTCGAGTAATGCACATGTGCGTCAATGATTTTCATAGGTGCGTCCTTTCTTCAGTTCACTTGTTGAACCGGATTGACAGGAGATCGGCATAAGCCTGCTCCGGAATCTTCAGATCCGAGATAAGATAGAATTGAGGCTTGCTGAACCGCTCTTCTCCGTCTTTAAGATCCAGCGGGTCTATAGCATAAGACAGTGCCGCATGAGTATTGGCCATCAAAGTTGTAGAAGAAAGGTCCGGTGCAGTGACTAGAGTCAGGCGCTGTTCACGCTCTTTGGAGCCCACTTGAAGAATTCCGTTAGTACTTCTAACCCCCAGCTGTACTCTCCCTGCCTTATAGACAAGCTCTTCACCACTGCTGTTCTTCAGATACCCCCTGCTGTCCTTAAGATCGGCGGACGCACGGTAATGGGACGAGGTTTCAAGCTCGAGCGGATATAACGGTGTGCCCGTATTCTGTTCAATGTGTACAGTAGAGGCAAGTACGGGTACACCCGGAAGCAGCATGAAATACTGATGCAGGATAAGTCCTTTGTACTTATCATTCTGCTGAATGGTGACACTCATGCGTATGCCCGTCCAGCGGTTACCCTTATCGTCCGTGAGCTCGGCGAAATCAGCGGTCCGCGGCTCTTCCATGAAGCTGCGCAATGAAATATCGTTGACCATTGTTAAGATTCCACCCACCCAGGGATTCCACCAGGATTTAGCTATGGGCTGTGGAAAAGAGGAATCCAGCCATTCCTGTCCCTGATACTCCAGCGAGAATAATCCCGGAGCAAAATCGCTGCTGGCCTGTATCCGCAGAATTCCGTTGTCCACGGCAAGCACCTGAGATTGCCCAATGTCCAGAATCTGCTGTTGGATAACCTGATCCGACACAGGAAAGACAAGGAAAGCTCTTGAGCTCTCATAAATATCCATATCCAGCTGCAGCGTAATGACATCAGGATCAGAACCTGATGAACGGGTCAGCGGAAGAGTGATTTCCGCGAGCTTTTGTTCCCCTTGTACCGCAATACTTGTCTCCTTAATGCTGCCTGCACAAGACGAAACCCTGATCTCACCGTCCAAATAAGTCTTCTTCTGCTCCTGCAGTGAGAGCGTTAGAGGACCACTGATGAACGGGTTCCTGTTATTCAGATTGGCCTCCAGCTGCTGTGCAGAATTCAGATCACGCGTATTGCTGCGTAGCAGTGCGAACGCACGGAAATCCTGCCAGTTGTTCCAGGTCCCCAGCGCAATCCGCAGCGGACTTGTCTCCAGCTTGCCTCCAGCGGGAATCCGGCCCAGCGAATGCTCAACAGCATGCAGCCACGATTCCTGGATAAGCTCTAATTCTGCCGGCCAGCTTATCCCCCGCGAGAATTCTCCATGGGCAGCGAACATCCAGTTTTCTGTGAACTTCCGGACATCCCAATAGTCCGGGCTGGACGCTTCTGCACCTAAGCTCAAATCTAAATACTTATCATTATAAGGGATGACTCCTCCACTAAGGCTAAACTCGAAGCTGTCCTTCAGAACCAATTCTTCCTCTTGATCGGTGTCCAGCGGATTATGAATCCTGAAATGCCGGGAGGTGATACCATTGCTGTACAGCTTCACCACCATGGTCAGCAGTATGCCTGGTCTAGCAGTCAGTTCATACCCGGCCTCCAGCACCATGGCTTCATCATCTTTATAATAATGCACCTCAACTGGCGCTACCTTCTTGAACTCATTGGTATAAGGCAGACCAAACTTCGGATAGGCCAGGCTTACAGCCTTCATACGGCCTTCATATAGCTTCAGCGTATTGCCGGATTTATCCAGAACTGCCGAATACCGTCCGCTGCTGATCACCCATCCCTTGTCCGTTTTACCGCCAAAGGCAGCGTCTGCCCCAGGGAAGACCAGGCTCATCTCCTGCCCGAGAATCACCGGTTCAGTACTGCCGCCTGCATTCCGGATCTTCACTTCATGATGCCAAATGCCGTAGGCTTGCAGCCGGGCTTTTATTGTGACGGTTCTCCGGCCCTTTGCCGGAACCTGAACTGTAAGTGTAGTCTGCCCGAACGTGAGGATGGAATCCTCTGGCAAATCAAAGGCGAACAGCGTATCCGTACGGTACCCGTTCTCTACCGTTACATCAACCTCAAACTCTTCCCCGATATAGACGGTTCTGTCAGGTAGCTGCAGCTGCACTTTGACCGGGAACTTGGGCTTAACCCCGAGTTTGAATACGGCAGGCAAGCCGTTAATGAGCAGTTCAGCCTCTACAATGGGATGGGTCTGATAGATACTCTGTTCCTCTTGTACCGGATGGACGAAGAAGCTGCCCTCAATCTGCGTCTCCGATTCAATATCCCGCGATTCGTTCAGCTCAAAGCTGATTTGCGGATTGCTTATGCCGTTAATCTGCAGGGATAAAGGCTTCCCGCTTTTATTAACAGCTTCATATACAACGGGGTATTGAGCTCCGAAAGGCAGCTCATGCCGGTCAGAAATCGTTGCCTGAATCCGGTAATCCTCCGTCTCAATCAGGCGCAGTCCGCGGCCGCTCCGCTCATATTCCATTTTCAGGCGCAGTCCGTCTTTCAGCCATTCATATGTAAAATAGTCAAATCCGCCTTCCCCCTGGCCATCAGGCTGAACATTGATTTCGCGGATGCTGTCGTTATACCAGTCGATCTTCTCAAAATAAGTCTTCACCGCACCGGTCTGCAGCACTGAAGGGATAAAATTCATCAGATGGGTAGTATCATCCCGTTTCTCCCAGAAAAAACCGCTTTTCTTATAGGTAGGAACCGCCTTGACGTTACCCGCCCAGGTGTATAAATCGAGCCGCGGCCAGCCAAGCCGAATGGTCTCCTCGACAGCCCGTCTAACCAGTCTCTTGCCAACCTTACGTCCATGGAAATCCGGTCTGACATTGAGCAGTGGAATATAAAGCGCGCCGGTATCCTCTTTGTAATGGGAGAAGCTGCAGTACCCGATAACCTCACCGCCTGCTACAGCCAGAAACACTTTGAGCAGCGTGCTGTTCTCATGTTCTCTGAGCACACTTTCCTCTGTCCGGTAGGCGTTATCCCCGCCCCAGCTTTCAGAGCTCCGATTCCACATTTCAGCAATGGACGCGGCATGCCTGGCAGGCTCGTATTCTTCAATGACTATTTCTTGTATTTCCGGCATTACGGTATTCCCTCCTCAGATCACTATTGATCCTTGCCTAATGGAATGTACGCACTGGCAGGTAAGTGGATGTTTTTTACAGTATATAATAGAAGGTTAACCATAGTAATATCTTCTTTGATTATAAAAGATTATTACCTATAGCTATCATCATACCCTGCCCGCTCCGCACTTTGCAAAGCTACGTAAAAGATAACCTCGAACCTACGAAATAGCCGATAGAGACAAACAGAAGTGACCACGTGAGCGCACCTGCAACGGTGACAACCAGGTATTTTCTGAAAGACATGGCACTGATTCCGGAGATATAGCTCGTAACATGTCTGAGACCCGGAACGAAATAAGCGATGAAGACCGTCCAGTTTCCGAACCGGAAGAACCATCTTTTCACACTTGAGAACCTTTTTGGTGTAAGCCCTATCCACTTCCCGTATTTGTCTACCACCGGCTGCCCGAGTCTCAGACCGATAGTATAGCTGATCAGCATACCTGTTATTGATCCGATAAAGCACACCAGGACCGAAACTGAGAAATCCAGCACCATTGTTGAGGATAGATAGCCAACGAACAGCATCAGCAGCTCATCGGGTACAGGCAGTCCGATAAGACCCAGCGCGAGCAGGCCAAATATGGCTAAATATCCGTATTGTGAGATCATCTCAATGATCCATGGCATGATGTATCACTTCCTGTTAACGAATTTTTTGAACGAGGGGAACGGAATCCGGCTAACCATGAGCAAGGACAGCAGTCCCATCAGGACGATGACCAGCTCCGGCTTCATCCGTTCAGCCACTAATGCGATCATCGATAGAATAAGCCCTGCAGCCGTAATAGGCATACCCGTGAAGCCCTTCGAAGGCGCCGACAGATTAAATCTGGCCAGGCGCAGCGCTCCGCAGATCAGGAACGCAACGGCAGCAACAGGTCCAAGCCACTCTACATTCTCCAGCCTGTACAACAATATGAGGAAGGTCGGGGCAAGTCCAAAGGAAATAATATCTGCCAATGAGTCCAGTTGTTTGCCGAAATCGCTTGTACAATGGAGCATTCTTGCCAGTAATCCGTCCATGACATCACATATTGCCGCCAGCAGTATCATCAGTAAAGCGAGATTATAACGTTCTTGAATCGTGAAGAGCAAGGAAACTGATCCTAGTCCCAGATTTCCCAGTGTGCACATTGAAGGCAGCCAGTTCCATTTCATGCTGTTTCACTCCCCTTTCTTAAATAGGTCTGTTCAGCCTTCAAAGGTCACATTAAAACAGACGCCGTCCGTTGTGTTTATCACTGCATACCGGCAGCCGTGCATATCCAATATCTGCTTCGTAATCGAAAGTCCGAGTCCGGTTCCCCCTGTCAGACGGCTGCGGGAAGCTTCCGCCCGGTAGAAGCGCTCCCAGATCTGCTCCAGCTGATCTTCGGGGATGTTCTCTCCTTTATTGTGTATGGCGAATGAAAGTGATTTCTCTTGACTCTCCACGGCAACGGTTATTGTACTTCCATGTTCCGCATGTCTGATCGCATTGGTCAGCAGGTTGCTGATTACCTGTTCAATCCAGGACGCATCGGCATAAAGCGGCAGCTCGTTCGCCGGAATAATAACCACATTCAGCTGCTTGTCACCAAGTGAATGTATCAGTTTGTCCGTCACCCTCTCCGTCATTTCGCTCAGCATAAAGGAGCTTTTGCGGAGTTTGATCGTGCCGGACTCAAGTCTGGCTAAATCCAGCATATCTTTTACGAGAAACTCCATTTTATCGGCTTCCTCGATAATGACCTTGATATAATGATCCTGTTTGCCGGCGCTTACCCCATCCTCCAGACCTTCTGCGAATCCTTTGATAATACTGAGCGGAGTCTTCAATTCATGAGAGGCGCTCGCAAAAAAGTCCTGCTGCATCTGCTCCATTTTCTTCTTCTGCTCCATATCTTTAACCAGCTGCTGATTCGCCTCCCGAAGCTCACCCAGTGCAGCATCTAGACTTTGCGACAAAGTGAACATGCTTTTGGACAAGCTGCCCAGCTCATCCTTTTGACGGATCGAAGAATGACCTGTGAAATCCAGCGACACCATCCGTTTGGCGATATTATTGAGCTTAATCAGCGGACGGGTGACCATCTTGGAATAGAACAGCGACAGGACCAGTATCAGAATAAACCCGCCGATTCCCAGATATAAAAAGAACCAGCGCAGCGCCACATTCGAGTCTTTAACATCCTGCAGGGAGGTGACCGTGAATAAGAGCTCAACTTCCCCGTTCCCCTGCTTGACCGGAAGAATAATGACAGAATTCCGGATACCGCTCCAGGGAGCGGTCCACTCCTCTTTCACTATGTTAAGATTTCGGAGTTCTTCGTTCTGATCAAGCGTCAGAGGAAACCAGTCCTCCAAGGCCTCGAAGAGGATGCCCTGCCGCGGATTCCAGACTTTCAAATCCGGCAATACAAGTTCAGTGATTGTCCCGGAAATAGTGCTCATCCCGTCTTCAGGCTCCTCGCCGATCTGCGGTCCGCCTTGTTTCGTAATCGTGAGCGGATAGATCAGATTTCCGGGGTCATTGTCTTCATCAAGACGCTCTCCCTGGACAGTGACTTGATCATTTTCTGTCAAATGGGCTGCCCTAAGCGTATCCCCATATTCGTTCATGAACAGGGACATCGGAATTACCTGAATCTTGCCCGCTTCATCCATCAGCTTCATCCGGAACGGATCTTCAGACTTCAACCGGCCATCCAGCCTCACAATGACCATCTGAGTCTTATTGCGCAGCATGAAGCGGACCAGTTCACGGGAAGTACGGCTTTGCCCCCAGGATTCTTTCGTATAGCTCATCCCGAAGCTCTTGAGATGCTTCTCCACCCTGTTCTCCTTCTGGCTCTGATAGAAGCTGTCAAAGAACAGCAGCTGGCTCAAGATTACCATCCCGTAAAAACATACGAAAAAGATCACGGTCATCACAAACAGCTTAAAGGTAATCCCGCGTCTTCTCATTCCTCAACCTCAAACCTGTACCCTGTGCCGATAACCGTACGGATATAGCGGGATTCATATCCCAGCTTCCCGCGCAGTTTCTTGATATGGCTATCCACGACACGGGAGTCTCCCTCAAATTCAATGCCCCAGACACGGCTGAGGATCGAATCCCTGGAAATCACAATTCCCTTGTTCCGGATCAGCAGACACAGGAGATCATATTCCTTCGGGGTAAGCTCGACTTCTACACCCTCTACCTCCAGACGGTGTGCTAGCGTGTTGAGCATCGCCGAACCAAACTTCACAATGCCGGAATCCGGCAGATGTGTGCCTTGGGCCCGTTTCATAAGCGCATTCGCCCGGGCCACCAGTACTTTAGGACTGAAGGGCTTGGTTACATAATCATCTGCACCTAATTCGAAGCCATGTATTTTGTCGTCATCTGCAGACTTGGCGGTCAGCAGAATAATGGGGATCGCTGAAAGCTTGCGGATTTCCCGGCAGACCTCAAATCCATTCATCTTGGGCATCATGATATCGAGAATCAGCAGATCCGGCAGAAGTGAATTGAACCAGAGGAGCGCATCCTTTCCATTGTCAGCTTCGCGCACTTCCCAGCCGTCCTGGATGAAATAATCAGATACCAGTTCACGGATACGCAGCTCATCTTCGACGAGCAGTAACTTTTTCTTCAATCTACTCCCTGCTTTCAGCCCGTTTATACCACTCAGCATAGTCGAGTGTTATGTCCTTTATGTGCCCTGGTTCAAATTTCGTCAAAAAAAGAAGCAGCGCAATGCGCTGCCCTCCTGAAAAGTAACTATTCGAATGTACTGTTGCTGCCTTATCCTGCCTGAATCGCATGCTTGAACTGGCTGTTATACAGCTCATGGTATACACCCTGTAGTGCAAGCAGCTGTTCGTGGCTGCCCTGCTCGGCGATCTGTCCGCCCTGGATGACGAGAATCCGGTCCGCATCCTGGATCGTACTGAGCCTGTGGGCAATCACGAAGCTGGTCCGGCCCTTCATCAGCGTCCGCATCGCCTGCTGGATATGCATTTCTGTCCGGGTATCGACACTGCTGGTTGCCTCATCGAGAATAAGGATAGCCGGATCAGCAAGAATGGCACGGGCAATCGTCAACAGCTGGCGCTGGCCGTGGCTTAGCGTTGTTCCGTCCGTGCCCAGCATCGTATCGTAGCCTTGCGGCAATCTTGCGATGAACCCGCTGACATTGGCTAGGCTCGCCGCCTCTTCAACCTCGCGGTCGGTGGCATCCAGGCGGCCGAACCGGATATTCTCACGGATCGTTCCTGAGAATACATGCGCATCCTGCAGCACCATACCTAACTGGCTGCGTAACCCGTTTTTGTTCAATTCGCGGATATCTCTTCCGTCAATCAGCAGCTCACCGCTATTAATTTCATAGAAGCGGGTCAGCAGGTTAACAATAGTGGTCTTCCCTGCCCCTGTCGGGCCGACGAGTGCGATCTTCTCACCAGGCTGTGCGGCGAAGCTTACACCGCTAAGGATCGGGGAATCGGCCTGATACCCGAATACCACATCACGGAAAATCACTTCCCCGCGCACCCGGGGCAGCTCCTGCGGCTTCTCGCCAAGGTATTCCGAAGGCATATCCATTACTTCAAATACGCGTTCTGCTCCGGCAATTGCCGACTGGATCAGATTGTACTGGTTCGCAAGCTCGGATATCGGCCGGCTGAACTGCTTGGCGTAGTTCAGCATACTGACGATAACCCCGACTGTAGCCAGCCCGTTGAACGCCATCCATCCGCCAACGCTGGCAATCAGCGCGAAATCGAGGTTATTGATCAGGTTCATGACCGGACCGACCAGCCCGGATACAATCTGCGCCTTAATACTGACCTTATTCAGTTCACCGCTCATTCCGCGGAACCTTGCCGTTTCCGCTTCTTCCCTGCGGTATTGCTTAATCACCTTTTGGCCGCTGATCGCTTCTTCAATGAAGCCGTTGAGTTCACCCAGATGCTGTTGCTGGTTCTTGAAATAGATCCGGCTTAAGCCTGTAATCTTACGGCTGGCCAGCAGAACCAGCGGGATCGTCACCAAAGCAATAACCGTCAGCGGAACATTAAGCATCAGCATAATGACCAGCGAACCGCTTAATGTGATCAGACTGTTCAGCAGCTGGGTAACACTTTGATTCAAAGAGTTCGACACATTGTCGATATCATTGGTTGCCCGGCTCATCAGCTCGCCATTGGCACGCGTATCGAAGAAGCCTATAGGCAGCTCCTGATATTTAGCGAACAGATCACGCCGCAGCTCGAAGACCGTTCTCTGTGACACAGAAGTCATTACGTAAGCCTGCACCCAGGAGACGGCACTGCCGAGAAGGTAAATGCCGCCCAGCAAGATGCAGAACCGGACGAGCAGCCCATAATCCTGGGGGATGATGGCCGAATCTATGGCCTTCCCGAGCAGATACGGACCCATCAGCGCAACGAGGGCGTTAAGTATGGTAAATACATAGACCATAATGAGTCCCGTACGCTGACGGTTCAGATAGGACCAGATGCGCTTAATTGTTGCCATGCGGTTCTTCGCCCGTACCTTCGGCACCACAGCTCCGCGGCCCCCGGGAGGACCTCCGCCGAACCCGCCTGGACGGGCGGGAACCTGTACCTGATTAGGATGACTGGACATACGGCTCCTCCTCTCCCTTCAGCTGCGATTCCCGGATATCCCGGTAAATCTCGCTGTCTGCCAGCAGTTCTTTATGGGTACCTTGGGCAGCAATCCGGCCGTTCTCCAGGATCAGAATCCGGTCCGCATCGATGATTGACGATACACGCTGGGCAATCATAACAATGGTGCAGCTCCGCAGCTGAGTTTTCAATAACAGACGAATCCGCGCTTCAGTAACCGCATCCAGCGCACTTGTGCTGTCATCCATAATCAGAACAGCCGGCTGAATAAGCAGTGCACGCGCAATAGAAAGGCGCTGCTTCTGCCCGCCGGACAGATTAACGCCGCGCTGTCCCAGCAAGGTGTCATACCCTTGTGGCAGTGTACTGATAAATCCATGGGCTTCTGCGGCAATAGCCGCCTGCTCTACTTCTGCATCCGTTGCTTCCGGACGGCCGTAACGGATATTATCCCTGATGCTGCCGCTGAACAGCAGCGACTGCTGCATTACGAAGCCGATCCGGCTGCGCAGATGATCAATGCCAATCTCCCGGATATCTGTTCCATCAATGGCAATGGCACCGGACAGCACCTCGTAGAACCGTGGAATCAGGCTGACCAGGGTAGATTTCCCGGCACCGGTAGCGCCCAGAATAGCGACTGTCTCGCCGGGGCTGGCAACAAAGCTGATGTCTTCCAGCACCAGATTCTCATCTGCCCGGTTATAGGCGAACGAGACATGGCTGAATTCGATCCGTCCGCGTGTAATAACATCACTATTCGCCGAAGGAGCATCGGTAATTTCGCTTGTGGTAGCGAACACTTCATTCACGCGGTCCCCCGACACCTTAGCCCGTGATACGAACGCGAGCATATTGCTCAGCATCATCATGGACATCAGCAGCTGGGTAACATAGTTAATGAAAGCGATCAGCTCACCAACCGGCAGCTTGCCGCTCCAGTTCTGCAGCCCGCCGAACCAGAGTACGGCAACAATGCTTGCATTCAGGATGAGCATCATCAGCGGCATGTTGAGCGCCATTAGGCGAATGGCTCTGATTCCCGTATTTGTATAATCCGTGTTAGCTGTATCGAACCGCTTCTGCTCATGTCCCGCGCGGACAAAGGCTTTGATCACGCGGATACCGGACAGATTCTCCTGCAATACATTGCTTACACCATCCAGCTTCTCCTGCATTTTGGCAAACAAAGGAAAGGACAACCGGATCAGCACATACAGCAGAATGAACAGCAGCGGCACCGCAGCCAGCAGGATCAACGCCAGCGACGGGCTGATCCGGACCGCCATGACCAGACTGCCGATCAGCAGCAGCGGAGAACGGACGAAGGTCCGCAGGATCATTTGCATGAAAGTCTGCAACTGCACCACATCGTTCGTTAACCGGGTAATCAGCGAGCCTGTCTTCAGCCGGTCCAGATTCCGGTTAGAGAAGGTCTGGATATGCTCAAACAGCTTAATCCGCAGATCATTGCCGAAATTCTGTGAAGCGATGCTTGAAAAAACCGTACAGCCCACACCGCCGACCATACCTATGATTGCAACGCCAAGCATAATCCCGCCTGTCGAAATAATATGCGGCAGATCATTTAACATCAGGCCCTTGTCCACGATGCTGGCCATCAGGGCCGGCTGCAGCAGGTCCATAACAACCTCAATTACCATTAACAGCGGGGCGAGCACGCACCAGAGTACGTACGGCTTCATGAACCCCCTGAGTTTCCACATTCAGGTCACCTTCATCTCGTCAGTCGTCCGTTTACGGCAGGTATGTGATTTTATCAGCGATTGGCGTTCTCTGCTTGGCAGCAGGGATTTCCGCCGGATAGCCCACAGCGAGTACAGCAATCACATCATGCTCCTGCGGCGCGCCTAGAATCTCTCGGCCCCGGACCGTTGCGCCCAAGGAAGACCAGAACACGCCTGCACCTGCTTCATGGGCTGCCAGCATGAAATTCTGAATATAGCAGGAAACAGCCATAACGTTCTCATCGCGTTCCATCTGGCTGGCGGCAGGCTTGGAGAGAACACCGATTAACACCGGAGCACCGCCGAAATCGGTCTTATGATTCAGAGCCGCTCTTGTCTCAGGTCCAATAAACAGCAGCTCCCAAGGCTCGTTCATCCGGTGATTCGGAGCATAGCTTGCCGCCTCCAGCCATGTGTTCAGCTCCTTCTCGCTGATAGCGTCCGGTTTGAAAGCCTTAATCGTTCTGCGGGTTTGGATAGTATCAATGATTGTCATGGTTCACGTTCACTCCTTCAGTTGTATTCGCTTGTTCTGCCAGAATTTCACGCAGCTCGAACGCCTGGATGAATTCCTGGATAATCCCGTCCGTTGCTTTCAGCTCACCGCTGATCACCTGCCTGATGGCTTCGAATTCCGGCTGGTCCAGCTGCTGCAATAAGGTAGAGCGTTTGACATGGAGCCGGTCCAGAAATGCAATCGCCCGGCCGCGGCGGAAGGTTTGGGCACTTTGGAAATTCCGCTTGCTGTCTTCATGGGGATGGCCACAATTCTCTCTGTGCTCTTTGTGCCCTCTATGTTCATGTTTTCCTTCGCGCATGTTACTCTCCTCCTTCTGTTGTATACGTATGTATACAAAATTTACTTGTATACAAATGTATACCCTTAATCAGGAAATTGTCAAGCCGCATAACAAAAACAACTCATAAAGCACCGCAGCAGCGGTCTCTTCATGAGTTGTTTCCGGTTCGCGTAATTATACAGTTCCCGATAGTAAATGGTTTGTCATTTCTGCTCCAAGGCATATTTCTTGAATGTTTGCTGCTTGAAATCATCCCAGGCCGGAGTGGGCAATCCCGCCTGCTGTTTAAGCGGCTCAAAAGCTTGATACAGTGCGGAAATCTCGCTGAAGGAGCCGTCCACCAGCTTCATGAAAGGTAATTTATGAACAAGCTTCATGCCTTGGTAGAGCAGTTTCGGATGCCGCTTAACCCCTTTTACGAGTGCTGCCGGATTCGTCTTAATGCCAAGCTTGTTAAGCACGCTGAATCCTTCATCGATCAACGCAACGGCTTGTTTCCAGCGTGCGTTATCCTTTGTTGCTTTTGCCAAATCGCCATTATGAAGATAGCTGACCGAAGTGATTGCTACAATAGGAACAATATGGCTCAATAGCCAAGCGTTAATATCCTCCGGATAATCGAGCTTATATTTCGTCTGCCGGAAGGCCTGCGCCAGCACTGGCTTGAAAGGAACCTCCCCTTCCAGACTGCCCAGCACCATTTGAACGCCCATACGGATGCTGATCACCCGGCCGTTCTTCTCCCGGATCCCTCCGCTAAGCTGAAACCCGAAGACTATATTCTGCGGAGCCCGGCTATTCTCCTTGAAGAACCGCTGCATCCCGTGTGTATCTCCGTTATTGCCGACCAGAACAATATTGGTGCTCAGGTTGTCCGCCAGAAGCGGCAGCACCGCCGGAAAGTCATTGTACTTCATCACTACGAAGATCAGATCATAAATATCATCCGTCCGCAGTTCAGAAATGACCTTCACCCGGTCAACAGTCGTTTTACGCTGAAAATAATGCCGGATCACCAGCCCGTCCTGCTGCAGCTGGGCCGCTCTCTTCGCTCTGGCGAGCACCGTCACGTCATTCCCGCCGCGGACCAGCACATGTGCCAAATAACTGCCGAGCACACCTGCTCCAATAACTAATATTCGCATCATTATTCCCCTCTCATCTTCAAACATTTGTTCTTTAATGAACATCTGTTCATTAGATTATCAGCAGAGGGGAGGTTGCGCAATTGCCAATGAAGGCATGTATGTCAATTTTTGAACATAGAGCAGGTGATTGTCTATTAGTGAGCTTGGGCCCAGCCCCAGCGGATCTTCTTCATTCAACAATCGGAGTGTGAACCGCGACGATCAGCATATCCATATGCCGGGCATGCCGGAGCAGGTAATGGACGAAGCTTTCTTTGAACAACGCACGCCACAGAGGTCTGCGCGACTGGCCGATGATCAGCTGTGTCGTCTGCATTTCATTCATCCGCTGCAGCAGATGTTTGTGCAGATGCTTGCGGCTGACAGCCTCCGTAATATCCATTACACCGCCCAGCCGCTCCGTCAGCTGTCTCAGCGTATCGATCCGCTTCTGCTCTTCCGGTGTCCGTATGCGGTCACAATGTACATAATGCACATGCCATTCGGCCTTAAGGCGGTGCGCAATGCGGAAGCCGCGGCGGATCAGGCGTTCTGCCTGTGGTCCTGTGTCTACGCAGACGAAGATCACTTCCCGTCTGCTCCAGGAACCCCGCAGGGAGGGTTCGCGGTCCCACGCTTCCAGCCGCTCATCCACATCATCGGCAATCTCGCGCAGGGCCAGCTCACGCAGCGCGATCAGATTGCCGATCTTGAAGAAAGACTCCAGCGCCTGATTGACCTTCTCGGCGGCGTATATCTTCCCTTCTCGCATCCGCTGCTGCAGCATCTGCGGGGTAACGTCGATGAGCTCCACCTCACTCGCCATACGCAGGATCGCATCCGGCACAGTCTCGCGGACACGCACACCGGTTAACTGCTCCACGGCATCATTCAGACTCTCCAGATGCTGCACATTGACCGTAGTAATCACGGAGATCCCGTTCTCCAGCAGCTTGATTACATCCTCATAACGTTTCTTGGTCTTACTTCCGGGAACATTGGTATGGGCAAGCTCATCCACCAGCACTACCTCGGGATGCCGGGCTAGGATCGCCTCCGTATCCATCTCCGTAAGTTCGGTGGACTGGTAGTGAATCTGTGCTCTCGGGATCATCGTTAATCCGCCCACCTGCCCCTTCGTTTCCAGCCTGCCGTGGGTTTCCAGCAGCCCCACTACAACATCAATTCCTTTGTTCAGCAGCAGATTCCCTTCCTGCAGCATTTTGTAGGTTTTGCCTACTCCCGGAGCTGCTCCGATATAGACCTTGAAGGTTCCACGGCGGATCTTCTCAATCCGCTGCTCCAGCTCCTGGCTGGTTAAGCGGTGGAAGGGCTCCTCTGTTCCCTTAGGGGCCGAGCGGACCGGCAGAATCCGCTCCCCGTCCCGTTCAGCGCGGTCTGCCATCAGGAACACATCAATATTCCGCGTCCGCCTCAGCACACGGCTGGCAATGGAGCCATGCCATTTCTCCTGCCAGCGGCTTTTCTGCGAATGGCCCATGACAATCCGGGTGACATTGTTCTGAATTGCATAACGCACGAGCATCGAGGGCAGCAGCCGCAGGCGGATCACCTCCAGCTCTTCAAACCTGGCATTGATCCGCTCTGTCAGCTTGAGAATGGAGCGTTTGAATACCTGCTGATCCTTGGTCAGCGGACGGCTGCGCACAAGAAATGTAACGATAATGAGGTCTCCGTTCAGCCGTTTGGCGATCTGCTGCCCCCTTCTGATATAGAGTGACCCATTCCAGTGATACTGCGCGGATACAAGAATCCGCTCTGTTGCGCCGGAAGGGCCGATCAGCCCCTCGGCTTCCCGGTGTTTCTCCAGGGAATCGTTGACCCCTTCCGCCATCAGCCGCAGAGACAGCTCGCGGAGTACGCCAAGATTACCCCGGCGGGAGAGTGCCGGATGCGAGCCTTCTCCGAGTACCCCTTCTTCGATCCGCTTCAGAATGGTTTCGGGAGAGACATCAATCAGACGAACCTCGTCCGCGAATTCCAAGGTGTTCAGCGGTACAGTTTCTTCTGCACGGATGCCGGTCATCTCATAGATCTTCTCGCCAACACCCGCAAGCTCGTAGACATTAATGGTAGTAATCACGCTGATCCCCTGATCCATCAGATAACGGATGTCCTCCAGCCGTGTCGGGAACCTGGCGCCTTCACGGTTGCGGTGCGCCAGGCCATCGACCAGCAGCACCTCAGGATTACGCTCCAGCAGAGCATCCAGCGGAAGATCCTTCTCCTCCTTCCCATCCTTCCGCCAGTGGATGCTCGGAACCCGCTCCAAAGTACCAAGCTGCTGAACGGTTTCCGTACGTCCCATGGTCGATACTGCACTGATTACTACATCTATACCCTGATGCTTAAGCAGCTTGCCTTCCTCCAGCATATGATAGGTTTTGCCAGATCCGCTGACCGAGCCGATGATAATCTTGAGCCGTCCCCGCTGCAGCTGATAAATGGAGTAGAGGATTTCCTCCGGTGACTTGCGTTTATAAGGTGCCATAAGTTAACCTCCTCTCCCCCAGGGCTAACCGGAAATGACCCTGCCCGTATAGCTTACGGGCAGGGTCCAGACCAGTATTACTTTCCTTTGATTTGCGTTAATGCCAGATTCAGCTTCAGTACATTGACACGCTCCTCACCGAATAGTCCCAGATCACGGCCTTCGGTATGTTCAGACACCAGCGCGTTAAGTGTTTCAGCGGGGATTCCGGTCAAATTGCTGATTCTGGGAATCTGCACGATAGCCGCAGCCGGTGAAATATGCGGATCGAGACCTGAACCGGAGTTCGTGACCAGATCTGCCGGCAGCTCACTGACGGGTACACCGGGATTGTCCAGCTTCCATTGGGCAATAGAATCACTTATGCGCTGCAGCATGTCAGGGTTAGACGGCCCGTAGTTATTCGAACCCGAGGCTTCAGCCTTGTATTCAATGCTGGATACTCGGCTCTGGAACAACGCCTGGTCCGTGAAATTCTGCCCGATGAGCTCAGAACCGACTACCTCACCGGCCGGATTCTTCAGCAGGCTTCCGTTCGCCTGCGAAGGCATTAGCACTTGGGCAAGTGCCGTAGATGCCAGCGGATAAATGATTCCGCAGAGTACTATGAATACCGCGCTTAGCCGTATGATAGTGAAGAAATAAGCACCTTTTGAAGGTGAAAGCTGCTCTTCGGCAGTCTCTTTATTGGAATTGTCCATGATGGTGTTGCCTCCTTAAGAATTCAATCGTGTGCTAGTTCACTAAATCCAAATCCTAACAATCATATCAATCAGCTTGATGCCTGCGAATGGAACAACAACGCCGCCAAGCCCATAGATGACTATATTCCGCGCCAGGAGCTTGGTCGAGCTCATCGGCTTGTAGGAGACCCCGCGCATAGCCAGCGGAATCAGCAGCGGGATAATGATGGCGTTGAAGATCAGTGCAGAGATAATCGCGGAGCTTGGGGAGCCGAGTCCCATTACATTGAGGGCCTCCATCTCCGGAATCGCCAGTGTGAACATCGCCGGGATGATGGCGAAATACTTGGCTATATCGTTGGCGATACTGAAGGTGGTCAGCGCACCGCGGGTCATTAGCAGCTGCTTCCCGATCGCTACAACCTCAATGATCTTGGAGGGATCGGAATCCAGATCGACCATATTGGCGGCTTCCTTGGCAGCGGTCGTTCCGCTGTTCATCGCCAGCCCCACATCGGCTTGTGCCAGTGCAGGTGCATCGTTGGTTCCATCACCGGTCATGGCTACAAGCTTGCCTTCATTCTGCTCGCGGCGGATGACGGCGATCTTGTCTTCCGGAGTACTCTCGGCAATGAAATCATCGACTCCGGCTTCGCGGGCAATGGTGGCCGCTGTCAGCGGATTATCCCCTGTGCACATGATCGTCTTGATTCCCATGCTGCGCAGTTCATCGAAGCGTTCCTTCATGCCGGGTTTAACCGTGTCCTTCAGGTAGATCAGCCCGTAGATCCGGTCATCTACTGCAACCGCAAGCGGTGTGCCGCCTAACCGGGCTATTGCATCCGAGTTGCTGTCCAGATCAGCTGGTACTACGCCACCCTGGGCGATTACCCATTTCTTCACGGAATCCACTGCTCCCTTGCGCACCAGGCGCCCGTCCCGCAGATCAATACCACTCATCCGTGTCTCTGCCCTGAATTCGACGAATGCTCCGCCTTCTGCAAGACTGCTGTCGTAGCTGAGCTCCAGCTTCTTGGCCAGCTCCAGTACGGAGCGCCCTTCCGGGGTCTCATCCTTCAGCGAGCTGACCGCCGCCCAGGCGGCAAGCTCAGTGCCTGACGCTCCGCCTGCCGTGACGAATTCACTCGCCATCCGGTTGCCGAAGGTAATCGTCCCGGTTTTATCAAGGATCATTGTGTTGATATCCCCGGCCGCTTCCACCGCTTTACCGGACATTGCCAGCACATTGAACTGGGTAACGCGGTCCATTCCGGCAATTCCGATGGCTGACAGTAGTCCGCCGATGGTAGTCGGGATCAGACAGACCAGAAGAGCAATCATCACCGGAATCTCCAGCTGAACGCCGATGTAATCAGCGATTGGACGCAGCGTAACTACAACGATCAGGAAGATTATCGTCAAGCTGATGAGCAGGGTGTTCAGGGCAATTTCATTCGGTGTCTTCTGGCGTTTCGCTCCTTCAACCAGCGAGATCATCCGGTCCAGGAAGGATTCGCCCGGATCACTCGTAATCCGCACCTTGATCTGGTCACTGACTACACGGGTGCCGCCTGTAACGGATCCGAAGTCGCCTCCGGCTTCCTTAATGACCGGCGCCGATTCTCCGGTAATCGCCGATTCATCTACAGAGGCCAAGCCTTCAATCACTTCACCGTCACCGGGAATCATTTCCCCCTGACTGACGACAACAACGTCACCTTTGCGCAGCTCAGAAGCCGGGACCTGCTTAACCGCTGTTCCCGCCAGCTTATTGGCTGTGATGTCCTGCTTCGTTTTTTTCAGCGAATCGGCTTGCGCTTTACCCCGCCCCTCAGCCAGTGCTTCGGCGAAGTTAGCGAACAGCACCGTGAACAGCAGGATGAAGAATACCGAAATATTGAAACCTACTGAATGCTCCGCATTGAAGTAGCCTGGTGCCAGCACCATGAGCAGTACGATTACCGTACCAACCTCAACTACGAACATGACCGGATTCTTCATTAGGGTAACCGGATTAAGCTTCACGAAACTGTCTTTGGCCGCACTTAGAAGTATAGGACCCGTCAGCAGTTTTTTTCTTTGAACAGTACTCATCTTCTTCTCTCCCTCTCCTACCGTAAAGTCAAATATTCTGCAATTGGACCGAGGACAATAACCGGCAAGAAGGTCAGCGCACCTATAATCAGCACCGTACCAATCAGTATTCCGGTGAACAGTCCGTTATCCGTACGGAAGGTACCAATCGTCTCCGGCACCGGCTTCTTACGCAGCAGTGAACCTGCAACCGCCAGCATGGCGATAATCGAGACATACCGGCCCAGCAGCATGACGATACCCGTTGTGATATTCCAGAAGGAGGTATTATCGGCCAGTCCTTCAAAGCCCGAGCCGTTATTGGCGGCAGAGGATACATATTCATACAGAACCTGGGTCATCCCGTGGAATCCGGGGTTGCTGATACTCCCCTGACCAAGGTCAGTCAGAAAAGCAGCGGCAGTCGGAACCAGAATAATCAGCGGATGGATCAGAATGGCAATGGCAATCAGCTTCATTTCCCTCGCCTCGATCTTCCGTCCAAGGAATTCCGGCGTCCGGCCAACCATCAGCCCGCACAGGAAGACGCCGAGTATAGCATACATCAGCATATTGACCAGCCCGACCCCCTTGCCGCCAAACACGTTATTCAGCATCATCAGTGTCAGAGGCGTAATGCTGCCAAGCGGCGTCAGCGTATCATGCATATTGTTCACACTGCCGGTTGTAGCAGCCGTCGTAACTGTAGTGAACAGAGCAGATTGCGCAATTCCGAACCGCACCTCTTTCCCTTCCATACTGCCTTGCGAGGCATCAATGCCCATCGCGTTAACCGCCGGATTACCCGCACTTTCAGCAGCATAATTCAGCCCGAGCAACAATACGAACAACGTCATCATCGCACTGAAAACCATCCAGCCCTGACGTTTGTTCTTGGCAAACTTCCCGTACATATACGGCAGGGAAGCAGGCAGCAGCCACATCGAGAGAATCTCCAGCACATTGCTCAGCGGGCTCGGGTTCTCAAAAGGATGCGCCGAGTTCGCCCCGAAGAAGCCCCCGCCGTTCGTTCCGATATGCTTAATGGACTCCAGTGAGGCAATCGGCCCGATCGCAATCTGCTGGCTCTGTCCTTCGAGCGTTGTAACCTCAAGTGTAGGTTTCAGTGTCTGCGGCACATGAAGCGCAACAAGCGCCATTGTTACAAGCAGCGCAAGCGGAATGAAGACCCGGATATGCGCTTTGACGAAGTCTTCGAAGAAGTTCCCCACCGAGCTGCGCCCTGTAATCCCTCTGACAAAAGCGACTGCTACCGAGAATCCGCTGGCCGCCGAGGTGAACATCAGCATTGTCATAACCGCCATCTGCGAGAAGTAGGACACGCCTGTCTCCCCGCTGTAATGCTGGAGATTCGTATTGGTAATGAAGCTGATCACCGTATTGAAGGAGAGCGTCTCTTCCATATTACCAATCCCGCCCGGGTTGAGCGGAAGCCCCTTCTGCAGCCGCAGAAGGATGTAACTGAAAGCAACCAGGACAATATTCGTTGCAATGAAGCTGACCGCATATTTCTTCCAGGACATCCCGCCCCGCTGCTTCAGCCCGATCAGACGGTAAATGCCTCTCTCTGTACCGCCGAAGATCCGGTCTGTCCGGTTCGGTTCACCTGAGAATACATGATATAGATAAGTTCCTACCGGTTTCACCAGCAGCACCAGAATTAGAATAACTGCTACAATTTGCACAATACCCACGGATGACCCTCCTCAATATACAAACTAACCTTCATTTCTTTCTTGCCTACTCTCTCCATACTGTATCAATAGATTAAAAATCAACGTTATAAGGTAAAGTGACGGAGGGGATATTTGGAACTGTAGGAGCGAATGCGTACGCCTTTGTCAGCGGATTTCCACCGCGATCAGCGGTATAAATCAAGAAATCTGATGACAACAGCGGCCGGAAGTCCAAATATTCACGCAGTCACGACTAACCTTTATGACACTGATTTTAGATCTTTTTGTACAGCCCCCTTTTTAAAATTTCTCCGGATGAATCAAAGCATAAACCAGATACAGAAACAGAAGTAACGTCGCCGCAAGGACTACCGTCATCACTCAGTCCCCCCTTGTTCATCCACCACATGGCCGCACCATTGCACGAACGCATAGAACAAAACGAATACTGCTGCCAAAGCCACCGTCATATACACATCCATCATCGTCTTTGCCACTCCTCATCCTAATTAATATAGAATCTCTCTCTTGTAACTTCCGGTCTAGCGTACCATTTCTCCCGTTAGTTCAGGGTTAGGGTTTCAGCAGGCGTATTAAGATGACATTAAGAGCGGTAAATCTCATCACCCAGCACCTCATTGACAGCCTGGATAAAAGCCCGATGGCCCCCGTCCGGTTCCATTCTGCGGGGCAGCGCCCGGGCAAGAATCTGCTCCGTCCCCTTCGGGTCGAACTCGAAACTGGTTGCAAGAATCGCCCTGACTTCCCCGGGAGGCGCTCCATTAGCGAACAGGTCCGCTGCTTTATACACAGTGTTGTCCTCATAGCTGCCTTCCTGCTGCAGATAGATCCAGTCGTATCTCTTCTTGATCAGTACCAGCAGTGTTGTGATGACTGTGAACAGCCCGATATTCCTAAACATTAGATCCATTAACATTGCCTTCTTTCCCTGCGTATCACTTCCGGTACAGCGTACCATTCCCGCCGTTAATTCAGGATTAGGGTTTGCTTCAGCGGATAAAGATAGCGTTAAAATGTTCGTTAGATTCCTTGCTCCAGCCACCTGCCCCCCTATCGCAGAACGACAAATAACCATGCCCGTTAAGGACATGGTTATGAATGTTATTTTGAACCGGTGCTATGCGGTTTCCGCTTGCAGATTCAGATGACCTTGCTGTCGTCACCCACCTGCAGCATCCGGTAACCGACACCAATATGCGTCTGGATGTACTTTGGCTGCGAGGGTGTACTCTCAATTTTCTTCCGCAGCGTAGCCATAAACACACGCAGTGCCGGAATATCATACGTATGGCTGCCCCAGATTTCATGCAGGATGTAATTATGGGTCAGAACCTTACCTACGTTCTTGGCCAGCAGGCACAGCAGCTTATATTCAATCGGCGTCAAGTGGATTTCTTCTTCATCCAGCCAGACGCAGCCCGCCGAGTAATCGATCCGCAAATTCCCGTTGGTAAACACAGACGCATCCTTCATCAGCTTCTCGCTGTCCCCCCGGATCCGGCGCAGACTAACCCGCAGTCTGGCCAGCAGCTCCTCCACGCTAAAAGGCTTGGTCAGATAATCATCTGCCCCGGCATCCAGCGCTTCAATCTTGTCCCGGTCTTCACTGCGCGCACTGACCACAATAATTGGAATATTGGACCAGGCCCGGACTTTCCGGATAATATCGACACCATCCATATCAGGCAGTCCCAAATCCAGAATCATGATATCCGGCTGACTGGACACAGCCTCCAGAATCGAAGCTTCACCCGTTTCCGCCGTATGATATTTATAGCCTTGGGTCTCCAGTGTCGTTGTAATGAGCTTGCGGATTGGTTTGTCATCTTCTACCACAAGAATCATAGGTTTATTCATGGACGTTCACCTCTTCTGCCAGCAGGGTGAAGCTGAATACCGTCCCCTGCGGTGCATGATCTCGTAATTCAATATTGCCGCCATGGGCGTGGATGATGGACTTGCAGAGTGCCAGCCCGAGGCCTAATCCTCGCCTGCCGTCCCCGCGCACGTTGTCTGCCGTGTAGAACATTTCGAACACCTTGGCTTTGGCTTCAGCTGAGATTCCCGGGCCGTCATCCGCTACCTCTACTACAACCAAGCCATCCTCTCGTCTGGCAGATACCGTTATATGCGACCCGGCCTGAGTATATTTAATCGCATTATCTACCAGGTTGATGATCACCTGAATAATCAGCCGTGAATCCATTCTGGCCATGAGCAGCTCATCCTCCAGCCGGATCACAATATGATGCTCATCCTTATTGCGGTTTACATGCAGCATGGCTTCGGCAATCACTTCCTCCAGCAGCTCCGCCTGAAAATTCAGGTGAAGGGCGCCGTTATCGATCCGGGTAATGGACAGCAGATTCTCTACCAGATTGATCAGCCACATGGAATCATCGTAGATGTCGTTATACAGCTCTTTCTTCTGCTCTTCATTTAAGACCATCGAGTTGCCGATCAGTATCCCCGCATTGCCGGAAATACTCGTAAGCGGGGTGCGCAGATCATGGGAAATGCCCCGCAGCAGATTGGTCCGCAGCTGTTCCTGCTGGATTTGCAGGGAGATTTCTTTTTGCTTCTCGTTCAGCTTGTCTTTCTCCAGTGCGAGGGCACATTCCCCCAGCATGGCAATCATCAGGCTTTTCTCAAAAACCTCCAGCGGTTCTTCCTCATCCATGACAATACCCGCCACCGCAAAAACCGTATCCCCTCCGCGCACCGCATGATACAGACAATGAGCTGCCGAGAACGTATCCGTGGATGCTCCTGCCCGTTTATTATTCTGCAGCACCCACTCCACAACCTTGCGTTCATCGTGGAGCGTATAGCGCTGCGGATCAACTGCAGATTCTTCTTTGGCAAAAATCAGCGGCTCGGCAAGCTCACCCTCCACCACCTCATAGATAATAATGCTGCGGTCCAGCAGCTTGACCATCTGCAGTGCCGTCTCATTGATGATCGCCGGGGTATCCTTGGCCTGCTGCAACTTCCGGCTTGTCTCCAGCAGAACCTCGGTACGGTAAGCCTTTTGCGCTGATTCCCTGGCTTGTTCCTTGACCCGCAAAGTCAATGTGCTCGTAATGAACGAGGCTGAGAACATGACCAGAAAAGTCACCGGGTAACCGGAATCATAGGCCTGCAGGGAGAAGTAAGGAGCTGTAAAGAAATAATTGAAGACGAGGACACTCAAAATCGAAGTAACCCCGCTGTACAGCCGCCCTTTCGTAACCATCGCATCCAGCAGAACACCCAGAATATATACGGTAATGATATTCGCTTCACTGAAGCCAAGATGCTTGAACCACAACCCGATTAAAGTACAAACCACCAGAATGCCCAGGGTTTTGCCGGTATCAGCCAGAGTCAGAAGCGGAGATCTCGCATATTGCGGGAACCTTTTGTACAAGGATGGACCGTTATCCGGAATAATATAAATATCGATATTCGGAGCAGAAGCCGTCAGCTTGTCGACAATATTAGATTTAGCCGGCCAGCGGTTCTTATGCTGCGAACGTCCCAGAACGATTTTGGAGACCCGGCTTGTTTTGGCATATTCGGCAATTTGCCCGGGAACATCCTCTCCATACACCGTCGCGACCTGTGCTCCGAGCTGCTCCGCCAGTCTTAGATTCTCACGCAGCTCTGCCTTGTTCTTGGCAGTTAATTCTTTCGTCCTCGACGTTTCCACATAGAGTGCCGTGAACGTTCCATGCAGAGCGTCGGCCATTCTGGCCGCGGTGCGGATTACCTTCTTACTGGAGATTGCTGACGACAGGCAGACCAATATATGATCTTTTGTATAAAAGGTTGCACTAGCCGCCTTCTCCCCGAGCTGTACGGCAATTCTGTTCAGCTGGTCAGCAGTATAGCGCAGAGCAATTTCCCGGAGGGCAAGCAGTTTTTCGGGGATAAACAAACCGGCATGCTTCTGCTGCAGCTGTTCATCCGGATAAATGCGGCCTTTATTCAAACGGTCGATCAGATCGCCAGGTCCTACATCAACGAACTCCACCAGATCCGCACGGTCAAATACGCTGTCTGGAATACGCTCCAGCACAGGGATCCCCGTAATGGAGGTCACGACATCGGTCAGACTTTCTATATGCTCAACATTTACCGTCGTGTATACGTTAATTCCAGACCGCAGCAGCTCCTCCACATCCTGATATCTTCTTTTGTGGCGGCCTCCCGGAGCATTAGTGTGGGCGAGATCATCGACCAGGATCAGCTCCGGTCTTCTGCGGATCGCGAGGTCAATATCAAACTCCCGGACCAGTTCTCCGTTAATGGGCAATTCCAGCGGTGGAAGCAGCTCCAGCCCGGACAACAGCTCCGCCGTATCAGCTCTGTCATGAGACTCGATAAAGCCCGCGACCACCTGAAGGCCTTCCTTTTGTTCTTCATGGGCAGCATAGAGCATAGCGCATGTTTTACCTGCTCCCGGTGCGTATCCGAAGAATATTTTCAGCCTGCCCCGCCTTTTCTCTGCCGGTGTATATCCTGCCATTCGAATGGTTCCTTTCCTATATGGACATCATGCCGAGCATGGGTACTATTTCTTGTAGCGTCAGTATAGCATGTGCACAATCAGCATGACATTATGGAATTGGCTGTGGCATTAAGATTACATTAAGATGAGCTGATTTATGGCAGCATTTAGGAGGTGATCCGCAGGCGGTGCCGAATATTGTAGAGTAGAAAATTTTTGCAAACCGATTCTAAGGAGATTTGAGATGACAAACGTTTGACTTAGGATTTGATTCGAAGCCAGAGCCGGCAGCTACTCCTGCTGCGGCTCCGGAGAAATTCAGTATCGCGGATGAACTGCTGAAATTCAAGCAGCTGCTGGATATGGGCGTAATTACACAAGAGGAATTTGACCGCAAGAAATCTGAGCTGCTTAACGGCTAAGTTTCTATCATACTCCATAAAGAGCTATGACTTCTGCCACGGCAGCGGGCATAGCTCTTTTTTTGCAGGCCAACTTTATGGTTCTATCATTTAAGCGAAAATTGAAGTGAGTAAATATAACATGCATTTCCTTGTCTTCTAACAGCCTCTATTTCAAGAGTTGTAGACATGTCACCAGCACCCGCTAATCGAAACAACCCTGAAACTCCATATAAATCATACATCGCTTTACTATATTAAAGTGGATACGCGCACCAGCGGATGCGCAGCAATGCATGTTTTTGCCGGATTTTCAAACTCCCTTTATAATCATAACAATGATTCAATATAGATATGGAGTGAGCATACCTGACATGAATACAATTAAACTGGAGTTCACTGAGCAAAGAAAAATCCGGGCCAACCAGAGATTACAACAAGGAATACTGCAAATTCTCAAGGTGCTGCTGGGTACATTTATCGTGAGTATAGGTATACTAATCCTCAAACGTTCAGAGATCATCACCGGAGGAACCGTAGGTTTGTCACTCAGTTTATCCTATTGGCTGGGCAGCTCGTTCTCCATTATGTATTGCCTGGTCAACATCCCCTTTTATGTGCTGTCCCTGTTCAAAATGGGCTGGAAATTCACCGTATCCACTCTGTTCGCTGTCTCTTCCTTAAGCCTGATGTCGGCTGCAGCTGCCCGCTTGCCTGAATTCGTTCTTCCGGGCTGGTTCGGAGCAGCAATAGGCGGCTCGATCATGGGTCTTGGGATGGCTTACTTGTTCCTGAACGGCTCATCGCTGGGCGGTAGCAATATCCTGGCACTCTTTTTCCATAAGAAATTCGGCTGGAATCCGGGGAAAGTCATGTTTGTGCTTGACGGTCTGATCATCGCCGGTTCGTTCTACTCTATCGGACTGTTCAAGGGTGTCTACTCCGTTCTTTCGATTGTCATCCTGTCGTTCATTATTCATTTGTTCAAAAGCCGCTTCGCTGCTCCGGCCAAAGCTCCGGCACGAACCCCTATCCTTCCGGCGGCAGAAGCTTCTTAACTGTGACGTTATTGAAGTAGCGTCAGCCAAGTCAGTCATCCCGGGCGTTGGTTGAAGCTTTTTACCGCTGAGCTTGATCTAGAGCATCTTCTATCGCTTTAAGATAGGCTTTGCTCGTAAGCGAGGCACCGCTGATACTGTCCACCTGCAGCGATTGAGCCCGGATCACTCTGCTGAATAACTCCTCAGCAGAAGTATCCGGCTGATTCTTCGAATGCTCCAGCAGCTTAATCGCTGTAACCTTCTGCGCTGTGACGGTTACCTGAACCTTATTCGCCCTCCACTTATACATCCCGCCTGCATATTCACCAATATAATCTCCTGCATGCAGCTGTTTGAAATCCACTTCAGCAATTTGAACATTTCTGGCTTCGCGGTGCTCTTTCTCCGTGAATAGCCATCCTGCAGCTAAGCCTGCCAATACAATAATAATTACAGAAATACACACAATGAGCAGGTTTCGTTTCCACCTTGACTTCACTTCAATCCTCCTTTTGTGAATGAATATAACTGTATTCATTCATTTCACGGCATTCTTAGCCATTCTTCTTCCGATTAGATCAAATATACGTCCAGCCAGCCTTTTGAAGGGCCCCAGAGCTGCCGTGTAATAATAAGCCGACTCAAACCAGCCGTTATCCCTGTAATGCCGGTAATCTCTTGACTTGTCATCCAGCATGTTATGAATACTGGTCCTGGACAACCGGAACAGCATCAGTCTGAACAGCGTTGGTGCCGGAGGTGACGGACGCATAAGTTCTTTGTAGAATCTGGCGGCGGCCTTGCGGATTTCCTGTGAATTTCTCTCCTGTGCAGCTGCTGTCACCGGCTCCATTGTCTGAAGCACACAGCCCTGGGTCACCTGGAAGCCCAGATTCTCCCCCATGCTGCTTAGATATTTGACGATACCCTTGCCGCCGTGTATTCCCTGGTTGACAATTGCTGTATAAGTCTTGCCGAAGAACTGCGGCCGATGGAATACATAAGCCAGGCGGTCCAGCAGATTCTTCATCGATGCCGATACATGGAATGCATAATTCGGAGTAGCCATAATAACACCGTCGGAGCTCTCCATCTTCCCGATCAGCACATCCCGGTCATCCTTGAGCGGGCACAATTCTTCACCTTTACTGAAACAGACCTTGCAGCCCCGGCAGAACTCAAGTCTGTAATCCTTCAGGAAAATGTACTCAAACTCAATTTCCCCATAAGTTCTTAGCTGAGCTTCAAATTCGCAGACTGCTCTGTACGTGGCGTGCTTTTGCTGATTACCGATGATTGCTGTGACTTTCTTCATGACTGTCCCTCCAGAGTAGTGATGAGTTAATAATTATATTGTGGAGCCGTGTTTGTGAATGAATAATATATTATTCATTCATATCATATATTAACATAGATATGCCCCGTTGTCTGTCCGGATAGAGCTTGATCTTGAACGATTAGTGAAGATCTGCTACATTTTTATTCTGCCCCGTCCGGCATGTAAAAAAGGCCACAAGCGGCATCCGCTTATGGCCCCATCATTACCCGTATAGTATTCAACCAGAAGAAGACAAGTCCATACTAAATAGTCATTGTATTCGTCAACTGTCCCAGCTTCTCAATCTGCACGGTTACCGTATCTCCTGCTTGCAGATACACCTGCTGTTCCTGCGGATACCCCAGCATAACACCTTCCGGAGTACCTGTCATAATCATATCCCCCGGCTCCAGTGTGAAATGCAGTGAAATATAGCTGATCATCTCATCGCACTTAAAGATCATATCGGCTGTATTGGACGATTGGCGAAGCTCACCGTTGACGGTACACGAAATCGCAAGCCGGTTCGGGTCCCCCACTTCATCGGCAGTTACGAGATAAGGGCCGACCGGAGCGAATTTATCACAGGTTTTGCCCAGGAGCCACTGCTGGGTCCGCATTTGCAGATCGCGGGCGGAGAGGTCATTGCCACAGCAGTATCCGTATACGTACTTATAGGCTTCCTCCCTGGAGACATTCCGGGCCGTCCGCCCCATCACGATTACAAGCTCGGCTTCATAGTCCACTTTCTGCGAGGCAGCAGGCAGCGGTACCGGCTCCAGATGAGCTGCCAGAGCATTATTGAATTTGCTGAACAGAATCGGCGTCTGCGGTATAGGGGCATTCGTTTCTTCCGCATGTTTGCGGTAATTCAGACCGACACAGATGATTTTACCGGGACTCTGGACACAAGGGGCAAGCTGCAGCGCGGATTCATCAAGCAGAGCTATGGATTCTGACACATCTACTCCGCCTGCCGCTTGGACGGCAAGTCCGTTAAGGTGCGATAGAATTTCCGGCCCTCCGGCAATCAAATCCTGCAGTGTTAAGGATCTTGTCCCTTTCACGAGACCGGACGCTGCTAACGCTTGTTCAACATCCAATATGCCAGCTTCCGTATGTACTCCCAGCCGGGTAACGCCCTCTTGAATATAGGATAGTATTTTCATAACTAAGCTGCCCCTTTATAGTCTTGTAATAAAAGCTTGAACAATACCCAGCACTTCACCGGACCAGAAATCCGGACCGCCATGATCCGCGCCCTCTATTTTGTAGAACTCAACATCCTTACCCTTCTGCTTCAGGTCATTGTACAGCAGCACACTTTGCTCAAAAGGAACCAGACGATCCTTATTGCCATGGATAATCAGTATAGGCGGAATGTCCACTTCCTTGGAGATGTGATTCATTATAATGGTAGGTGATGCCTTCTCTAAATTCTCCAGTACATTAAGTCCTCCGATCAACAGGCCTTCGGGAGAATCTGCTCCTGAGTGATCCATCGTAGAATGTGCCTCATTCATCCGGGTAATATCTGCGGGTCCGTAGTAGTCGATGATACCTTTCACTTGGCAGGAAAATCCGTCGTACACATCCGTATCGAGCGTCTTGTCTTGCGGGGTTATTCCCGTCATCACTGCCGTATGTCCGCCAGAGGAATCGCCCCAGATAACTATTTCTTCCGGGTTAATCTTGAACTGCCCGGCATGCTTCCGGAGATAACGGATGGCTGTTTTGGCATCCTGAATCTGTGCGGGGAACGGTGCTATGTCAGACGGCCGGTATTCCACTATAGCGACAGCGTAGCCTTGCCTGGATATCCAGGACAGCGGTGCGAGATTCGCATCCAGATGCTGCTGTCTCCATGCCGAACCTTGCACGAACACCAGCAGCGGCCAGGTTGCATCCGGACGTTCATGCTGTGACGGTAGTATCAGATGCATATGCAGGGGCAGACCATCCCTCTCGCAATAGGTATGATTATGCAGCACGGTGCAATAGACCGCATCTGGATTCATAGGCAGCACTTTCATCCCCTCTGCTGTCGCTGCCGATGCTGGAAACTCCTTGTAGCTGAGCTCTCTGGGTTCAATTCGCATGTACCTCTGCCTCCTCATGAACTCTATTGAGTAAATTTTACCACTTCTATTCATAACTTGTCTTACCGATACGTTTAAATATGAATGCAATTAAAAAAGGAGCTGCGGCACGATACCGGGCTCCCCTATGATTTATAGCCATGAACCTCTTGAGAAAGCTATGGCACCTGTATAATCTACATACACATCCTTGATCAACGGATTATGCAGTACACCGGAAACACAATAAAACAGCGGGAGAATCACCATTTGGTCGATAAGCATTTTTTCGGCTTTTGCATAGATTTGCATGCGTATAACAGGATCTGCCGTTTGCCGGGCTTCCTTTATATAAGCGTCATACCATTCATCGCTCCAGCCTGAATCATTATCCGGACTCCATGAGGTGAACAGCTCCAGCATAGATGCCGGATCATTGAAATCAGCCCCCCAACCTGCTCTAGCCACCGAGAAATTCTGATTCACCCGGTTATCCATCAGCTCCGGCCAGCTCTGCACCTCAATGCTTGCCTGAATGCCAAGCTTCTCTTTCCAATCCGAAATGACAGACTCTGCAATGGAAGCATGGTCGCCCTCATCATTCATAATAATTGAAAACCCTGGAAGAGTAGTCAATCCTTCTTCACGTAACCCTTCCTCCAGCAGCGCCTTCGCCATTGCAGCATCCTCTTTAAAATAGGCATTGTCGGACACCTCTGTCCGGAAGTTCAGCTTGGCTCCGTGAATACTTGGGGGAACAACTCCAAACGCAGGAGTGCCGTAACGCAGGCCTTCGCGGTCAACGGCCATAGCCAATGCCTTACGTATTTTCAGATTCTTAAAAGGACCTGAATTCAGATTGAACTGATAGTAATAGTTAGATGCATAAGGCGCTCCATAAGTAAGCTTGGAGCTTCTGTTATCTAAAGAGGACGAATCCAGAATCTCTTGTCCGCCGCCTCCGACCCAATCCACCTCTTTATTGACGAAAGCAGCCGTCGGATTCGCGGTTCCGGCTTTTGGCAGCAGCAAGCGTACTTCAGACAGCTTAATTTCTTTGGCCGCATAATAATTTGGATTCTTACCTAGAACAATTTCTTTATAGGACCATTGCTTCAATTTGAAAGGACCATTAGTGACCATAGATTTAATGTTTCTCGCCCATTGGCTATTGGCCTTTGCGGTCTTCGGGTACACGGGCAGATAGATGCTCTCCGCAAGCAGCTGGATGAAATAAGAGGTTTTCTCCTTTAATGTGACCTGAAGCGTAGTTTTATTCAACGCCTTTACGCCGATTCTGGCAGCGTCCTTGAGCTTTCCCTCGTTGTAATCCTGTGCATTATTAATCATGTACATATTAAAAGCGTATACCTGCTTGGCTTCCGGGGCGAGCGCCCGCTTCCAGGCATATTCAAAGTCCGAGGCCAGCACCTGCTGCCCATTGCTCCATTTCGCATCCGAACGAAGGGTGAAGGTATGCGTCAGCCCATCATTCGATAGGGTCCATGATTTCGCGATTGCGGGTACAGCCTGGCCAGCCGCATTCAGGCGGACCAGCCCTTCGAACAATCCTTTGACAACCGTAACTGTGCTGTCATCCGCTGCTGAAGCCGGATCAAGAAGCTCTGGAAGTGTTCCAAGGCCTATGCGCAATACCTTATCCGCTTGTGCAGCCGATGAAGCACTTGTCCCTCCTGTGAGCGTTACACTCATCATTAATCCTATTGCCAAAATGACATGAAGCAACCTTTTCATCGACGTTTCCCCTTTGTAAAGCCATTATGTATTAGTAATAGGATAGCATGGAGGGCAGATAATACGCTGTCGTAATTTATCGAAGATTATTAATTATATTCCTGGCAAAAAAAGAGGAGCCCGCTTGAGCCCCTCCCCTGTTCTATCTCCGTTCTACTGAATCAGAAGCCCAAACCCGGTCTGGATATAATACAGGCTTGGATAAGCAATATTGCTGGTAGTCAGGTTATTGAATGTAGCCGAGCCGTTGCCGGTATACGTGTAGATCGCAGCTCCCTTATGGGCGCCGGAGAACCGTGAAGTTGTCACTCCGTCGAGCCCTGTACCGTTAATATTAATGTTGTTGAATACGATATTGGAGAATCCGCCTCCGTATCCGAACTGGATCGCATCGCGCTGGGTGTTGATGATGTCGATGTTAGTGAATGTTATGTTCTTGATCGGGTCACTTGAAGCTTCGAGGTCGATCGCGCCGCGCTCCCCGTCATACAAGTCACGGCTGGTGCCGCTGTTAATAATCGTGGTATCCGAGAAAAGAATGCCCGTGTTGTTGTTGAAATGCGCCCCCGGGAATGTCGTGTTCAATCGAATGCCGGAACCACCTACCGTGTCGATAATGTAGTTATGATCCGCTTTGTGTCCGCTGCCTCCGAAGAAGGCAATCCCGCCTGCACGCCAGTTATTCTCAATGGTATTGTATGAGAAGGTATTATTCACACCATCCGGAGCGCCGAAAGTGTTGCTCGGCCACACGGCCAGACCATCGTCCCCGTTATTCCGTACATTGGTGTTGCGGACGGTCGAGTTGCTGGTACCCTGGGAGTAGTTGATACCGTCAGCAAGATTGTTACGGATACGGCTGTTCTCCACAAGCAGATTGTTCGCGAAGATTGCCGGGGTCCGTGCATAATCCCCAACCCACATGCCGCATTCAAAATGCTCTACCCAGACATCATGGATGATAGAGTTATTGCCGAAGTTATCCATGAAGCCTTTGTAGATGGCATTCTGGTTGTAACGTGATCTGAGATTAGAGTTCATATAGACATTACTGAAATCCAGTTTGCCTAAGATCCGGAGTGAGATCCCGCCGCCCGCAGCATTAGGATTGGTGAACTGCAGGTTGGTATGCCAGTACCCTGCACCCGTAACCGTAAAGTTATTGATCATATTGCTGACAGAGCCAATCACCCACATGCTGCTCAGATTGAAGGTTCCGGCTGGAATATAGAGTGATTTGTTCCCAGCCACAGCTGCTGTAACCGCACTGTTGAAGGCTGCGAGATCATCCTGTCCATCATCCGCAACTGCACCGTAATCGGTAACCGATACCGAGTTGGCCGGACGGGCGATGGCCGCCGGTACTGGCTCGATTTCCAGGAAGTCTACGCCATATTCGAGGCTGTCCCCGTTACTCTTCTGAATACGGATCGTGTCGCCGGGCTGGAGCGGTGTATCCATTTTCCAGTGCACCTCATCGAAGCGGAATAACGGCCGTCCTGCACTTGGGGCATCACCCGGCTGGTCGCCGGAGAAATACTGCCAGGAGTAGTACGAGGTAAGCGGGATGGTTTTGGCTTTGGTGCCATTTACATATACATCCAGTGCACCGGTAAGACCCATACCGTCTGCCGAATCCGGCATGGTGAATCTCATCGTAACCCCGGCACCGCCTTGACCTGAACGGACGGTCCACTGGGCATAAGAACCATTCGATGGAAGCGCCACATAACTCTGGCCCGAAGCTTCTGACGCGATCAGCGTCTGATCGAAGTTCGGAGCAGATTTCAGTACGGCAGAACCGCCGCGGGTTGCATCTTGTGTATCATACCGGCTGTACGGCACGCTTGCCCCGCGCAGGGCATACACAACCAGATTAACGGTATTCACATTGTTAGCCTGCTTGGTTGTAACTTCATTCGCATCTACAGCGATTGTTGTGGTGACGGTGTAATTGCCGTTGACTGCGCTCCATGTTCCCGGGATGGAGACATTCACAGAAGCCCCGGCAGCAATCGCTCCGCTGTAGGAGCCGGTGAATGTCTGCACGGTGGAGCCAGCTGAGTTCTTCAATACTACAGTGATTCCATGTGCACCGCCTGCGGAAGCAATAGTGCCCTGATTCTTGAGATTGACTGTGAAGGCTACGCTGTTCCCCGCCACCGGATTGCCGGGTGACCAGGATGTCGTGCCAACAAGGTCAGAGCTGGATACAGGGGCAACTACGAGTGATGAAGGACTGGTGTAGCTGTTATTGCTGTCATTCTGTTCAATGATCAGATTAGTCTCATCTACCTTGGCACTGAGCGGGTAGGTGGCGGCTGTTCGGGTTCCGGCATTCAATGATACGGTTGCCGAAGCACCCGCTGCCAGAGCTGCTACCGGTGCAGAACCTGCCAGCTCGTTGTTCAAATAGAAATTAACCGTTGTAGCCGCAGAAGCAGCACTGCCGCTATTCTTCACAACGGCATTCAATGTGATCTCATTCGTTTCCACCGGAGCAGCCGGAGTCCAGGACATACCTGTGATGGTCAGGTCCGGGTTCGGCGCAGGCGTCCCATATACCTGGAACTCGGCAATCTGCCCGGCAGGTGCACCTGAATTTGAAGTAATATTGATCTGGACACGTTTGACGGTTGCCGTTACGGGAATCGTCACCGTGTTTCCGGTGGTCGGATTGAATGTATACGCCTGAGCGGAGACCAGATTGCTGAAGGTTGTCGTGCTCTGATTGTGCCCGAGCACTTGAATATTCTGGGTCCGTGTCCCCCATTCCGTGGCGGGGTTCAGCTTCAGCACAACCGAAGTAATATTATGGTTCGCACCAAGATCAAGCGTTAGTGAGCTCGGATTGCCGTTTCCTTCCCAGTAAGTAGCCGTATTATTGTCATTGGCATTACCGGCAGTGAAATTCTGTGTGCTGGAAGAGGCGCTTATTGCCTTGCCAATGGCGATATTCCCTCCAGGTGAAGCTGTTGGCGTGGGAACCGGTGTGGCAGTCGGCGTTGGCGATGCCGTCGGAACTGGAGTTGCGGTTGGCGCAGGTGTAGGTGTGGAAGTCGGAGCCACCGTAGCCGTAGCTACCGGTGTTGGTGTTGGAGCCGTTGTAGGAGCTGTTGTAGGTGAAGGAGTTGGCGTGGCGGTCACTGCTGACGCGACCACAATCTGATCGAGATTGACGTTCCCGGTATCGCCTGCATCATATTTGTAGGCGATGGTATTGCTGCCGGAATTCAGCGTCAGAACCTCTGCCTTCGTGCTCCAGGTATCCCAGTTCGCCAGATTAGGCAATGTGGACTGGCGGATTTTGGTTCCGTTCACATAGATGCTGATGGTCTTATCGCTTCCGCTCGCGTTAGCGTACTTCAGCGTAACATTCCGCGAACCCGCTGCAGCTACACTCACCGTGAAGGTAGTTGCCGGTCCTTGGGTCAGATAACCGTCAACAAACCCCGTACCGGAGTAACCCGCATGATCTGTGTTTACTTTCGCCCCGCCGGAGAGTGCTGCGGATTCCGCTTCATAGGTACCGGCTGGAACCGGTGTTGCAGTAGGCGCAGCTGTCGGAGTGCTGGCACCGTAAATTTCAAGCTCAGAGAACTGGGCGGCCGGCCATCCTGTGTTCGCGGTTACCAATAGACGCACATAACGCGTGCTTGCTGCAGCAAAGTTAACCGTGACACTGTTGCCCGCAACCGATGGATTAAACACATAAGCTGCAGAAGCCACAATATCCGTAAATGTGGAACCGTTCGTACTCCCCTGTACGGCCAGCGTCTGCGTGCGTGTTTCCCAGCCAGCAGGAATCTTCAGCACCACCTGGTCAATACTGGTGAGCGCACCCAGGTCAACCTGAATCCATTGGGGAAAAGCATCATTTGTACTTTCCCAATAAGTGTTCTGATTGCTGTCCTTGACATTGTCAGGCGAATACGTCTGAGATTGGCCGCTGGAAGTGATGGTTTTGTTAAGCGTCAGATTCTGTCCGCCGGCAGCTGATGAATGTGTCAGCGGTCCGGCAGCCATAAACAGAGTGGAGATTAGCAGTGTAACTACAAGTGACCATACGACATACTTGTTGCGCATTATAATCCTCCTTAATCTGATGTTAGAACGGCACATAGAATTTTCTGAAGTAATGAAATGATAGCGATTACAAAAATTATTATCCGTACCAAACCATCATTTGCTTCCAACGTGTAGGTGCCACTCTACTGATATTTCCACTACTCAACCGGCTTGCGATAGTTCTGCCCAGCCCCCTCTCACTGCAATACACACTCATTATAGTTTTAACGCAGTGCAATCTATAATAGCTAATTCTACGGAAAAGATAGGCGATTCAATGATCGTGATGATTTGCAGCAGCGGGTCAGCCCGAAACATCCTGAATAGACAATAAAGCACCTCCGCCAGGGAAGTGCTTCGTTCATATCTGTTCCGTTCCCTCCCGGCATAACGCATTGAAGGCGGGTTATGAATAGAAGGGATTGTGACAGAATTTCATCTTTACTTAGCATTTCGCATCGGATTTCTGCTCTCACAGGGCACCTTGGTCTGGCATAATCCGCAGCCAGCTCCTGATGTAGCCTCTCCGCCGCTCTGGGCCGCCCACTCCCGTGAACCCTGGCCATACACAAATTTCATGCAGGCGATTTTGTCATGGCCGTTTTTGCTGATCGCCTGCACCGGGCAGCGGGTAATGCAGACGCCACAGTTCCCTTTGCTGCATAACAAACAATTTCCCGTATGAGTAGCCGCGGATCTTGGATCAGACGGTAACTGCAAATCCGTTACTACCGACAGCAGCCGTATGGCAATTCCCTTCTCCGAAATGAATCCATCATTAAGACTGAAGGTGCCCAGCCCGGCAGCATAAGCAACATGACGTTCTGACCAATTGGAGATTGGACCCGTATCGGTACTGGTAATGCCGTACCAATCCGCATCCAGCGGCGCAGCCGCAAGGCGGCCAAGGTTTATTATATAGTCCGTCAGATGAATGCGTGCCGCCTTCAAGAAATACTCATCCCCGAACGTACGCAGCAGGGCCCACTCCCGTGAAGCTCTTTCCTTTTGCTGGCGGTTGGCCTTCCTGATGGATTCATGAATGGGCAGCACTATACTGATCACCGAACCGCCATTGTAGGTCCCTGAACCGAATGAACGCTCTATTAACTCTTTTGGCGTTGCATGGCCGGGACCAATAATGCTTTTATACTCCTCAAACAAAGGATCGTCAGCTGAGGCAAATTGAATGATAGGCTCATCATAATAAGGTCCCTGAAGTACATCTGACCAGTTCAATGGACTCTCCTTAACAAAGGCTTTCATCACTTCAATAATGAGCTGCTTCTGTTCCTCTTCTGCTCTTTCATTAATTGCAGCACTGTCTGGGTGCATGGTCTTCCCTCCTCTTGAGTGTACTCTTTCTGTCCGGAAGTTATCGTGTATATACACGAAATGGCGATAAGCAACTGCTGTTGCGTCATTACTGCGCAAAGATTGATCAACCAAGAGCCGAGGTTATGCTCAGGCCATCAGTTTCTCCACTTTGGATAAAAGGGTAGTAAGTACTTTCATATCTTCATCGCCCAATGCTTCCTGCAAAAAACTCTGCGCCTGCTCCCATTGGTTCCCGGCAGCTATATATTTCATTTTCCCGCTCTCAGTCAGGATCAGCAGGCGGTTCCGGCTTCCCTGCGCAGAAATATCCTCCACATAGCCAATCTGTTCCAGTGCCTTGAGATTGCGGACAATAGTGGTCCGGTCCAGTCTCATCTCAAGCGCCAGATCGCTGACACTTGCCGGTCCGAGGGAGTAAATATGCTTCAGTAAAGAAAACTGGCTGATATTTAAACCGCTTGGAGACAGGAATCCGTCATATATTCCTGTGACAGCTGTGGAAGCCCTCCGCAGATTAATACAGCTGCAGACACTAGAAACGCGGATATTGGGTGAAGAAGGGTCTCCGGCTGTTGTCATAGATTATTCTCCTCCTGTTGTATTTATCGTGTACATACACTATTACAAAATGGAGAGCTTTTGTCAGAGTCATTTATCACAAGGACGCGTAATTTGAAATATGAAAAATAATCCTCCCTGAATCTTCAAGGAAGGATTATGGATACAATGGTTTGAATTTCTAAGACAATTCTTTGATATACCAGGCATCACAGGCATAATGCTCTGAGCCGGCAAGCGGAGCATCCAGCAGCCCAAAACCGTGTTTGACATAGAAACGGCCTGCGGCCTGCATGGTCTGCAGCGTTTCCAGATAACATCTGCTATAATGCTGCCTGGCGAATTCCAGTGCCGTCCCTAATAGATCTGCAGCAACTCCTTGACCGCGGATGGCGGATGACAGATACATTTTCTGCAGCTCACAGATTCCGTTCTCCTCATCAAAAGGTGCAATCCCGCAGCCGCCAAGCACCTTTCCATCTTCTTCAACAATCCAATAAGCCCGGTTCGCAGCACTGTTGTAATAGGTGTATAGGTCATGCATGCTGTCATCTGCCCAGGCGAGACCGTCACGGTTGCCCCCGAATTCAATTAGACATTCCCGGATAATCCCTTCAATGGCCGCATTATCTCTGCGCTCTATGTATCTGATGTTCATCTTTGTGTTAAACCTCCCCACCATTCTTACGGGGGATTCCCCGTTATCCTATACACTTTATCACAACAGCTGAATTCTTACCCTGTCAACACGCACAAAACCGCAAATACACCCTTCATACCTGTGGAATGGGATGTATTTGCAGCTCGATATCTAAAAGATTATACTCTGATTACTTTTTGACAGCCCGCATGATAAAACTCCGTTTTTGCCATTGTAATTCCTCTTATCTAAGTTTTGTTGATTCTGACAACTCTTATTTTAGGGACTGGCAGGTGCTTTTTCTATTCAGAATAGGCTATCATTATCATAGTTTGAGCCAATCCAAATTAGTCAAAGGAAATGAGCTTCAAGAGAATGCCGCATATTAAGGAGAGAGTCTAATGAACAAACTTGTATTTTTCCTCGGCCCGGGCGGTGCCGGCAAAACAACCTTGGCCAAAACCATCGCGGCGCGGCGGCCGGCAGCTGTATTCGATATGGATATTCTGCTGCGCCCGGCAGCTACCGCGATCATGACCATGCATGGACTGGACCCTGATGACAGGGATTCGGATGAATATAAAAGCTTATGCCGTGACCTGGGATACCGGATTACGATGGACGCTGCGCTGGACAATATCGGCCTGCAAGGCGATATATTCGTCGTGGGGCCGTTCACCAAGGAAGCTGCCGATCCGGAGTGGATCGGGCGTGAACTGTCGCGCATCGGTCATACGCTGGAGGAGGTTGAGGTAAAGGTTGTGATGGTGGGACTTCCTGACGCGGCTACATTCCGTAAGCGGCTTGAGGGCAGACATTCCCCTCTGGATACCTGGAAGTTCGCACACTGGGATGAATTCAGCGCTTCCTTGGGCAGCCGCACCGTGGCATGGCCGCTTCCGGCTTCCCATGTGGCACAGATCGATAATTCCCATCCGGACAGGAACGTAGCTGCCGCGGCTGTGGAGGCTTTTATTTATGGAGCAGGTGAGGTGACTGCCTAGTCCCCTTTTATAATTCCGTAATAGATTCTGTCATCATATTCTCCGGTTTCCCTGTAATAAAAGCTCTGCCTGAGCGTGCCTTCGTACGTCATTTGTGCCTTGCGAAGCACGCTTCCGGAAGCACTATTCCTCCCGCGGTGAAAGGCCTGCAGCCGGTGCAGACCCGTCTCCGCAAAAGCAAACCGAATCACAGCTGACAAAGCTTCACTTGCGTATCCCTGCCGCTGGTAAGCTTGTCCGATGCAGTATTCAATATCCGCCATCCGGTGCTCGTGATCAACGCTGCAGAAGGCAATTTGCCCGATACATTCTCCGTCCTCCTGAAGCACTATGGCCCATCTATAAATGTCCTTAAAGCCGTAAGCGGCGGTCCAGCGCATAAGAAGTTCATTCACATCATTAATAGTATCGCACGCTGGCTCCCCATATTCCGATTGAACTGCCGGATCAGCGATCCAGTTGCCGTACATGCTGGTTGCATCCTGCAATAGGAATGGCCTTAATCTGAGACGCTCCGTAACAATCAGTTGGGTCCCTGTATGTACACATTCTTCACCTTTGCTCTGCATAGGTTATCTTCCTCCACATTTCTTTTTGAAAAGCCCCCCAATCAATAACATTAGATTGGGAGGCGGATTTGTGATTAGACGTTATTTCTTGATCGCATGAATATAATGAATCGTCTCAAAAGCGGTCAAAGCATCACTCCGGTTGCTGAAGAATCTGTCATTGATCTCTGCCGGTGACAAGTGCTCATAAATCAGCATTCCTGCCTGCTCCAGCAGCTGCTCCAGTTCATGATAAGCGAAACAGGATTTCATCGGCTCACCGCTGGCGGCAGCCATCTGTACCATTTTCTCAACACGGCCGGACAAGCCCTTCTCTTCAAAAAGCCGCTCATCCGCATAATCAAACACAATAGAGCTGCCTGCCGGGAGGCCGGCGAACAATTCAGTAATAAGGCTGGTATTCTCCTCTTTCGTCAGGTAGTAGGATACACCAAGCAGGCTGAAGAAGGTCTTGGCTTGTAGATCAAATCCCTGCCCAATAAGATTGGTATACGAGAACTTTCTGGTGAAATCCATGGGTACAAAGTGAAGATTGTCCGGAATCTCCAGTCCGGCGTCACTGAGCCGCTGCTTCTTGAATTCCTGTGTAGCCGGATAGTCCACTTCAAATATGTCCAGCTGGTCTTTCAATACAGGATGACGGTAGCCAAAGGTATCAAGTCCGGCACCAAGAATGACATACTGCTTCAACCCTAAGGTCAGCTCATGCAGTAATATGGCCTCACAGTATGCAGCACGCGCGAGCGGTGTCGGGGACAGCTGTACATGGGTAATCCATTTCAGAATGGCGTCCGGATTATCCTGATGTTTATTTGCAATATCTATGTTGAAAAATGGGATGCCCTGTACCATATTCATGCTGATGTCTGAGAACTCCTGCTCTGAAATCAAGTCTTGGGCCAAATAATCATCAAAAATCTTGGGTGTGTCATATTTACTGTGATAGGCTCGGCCAAATGCTGCTACTTTGGAAGTTAAACTGGACTCATTCTGCTTCAAACCTGTATCCTCCCATAAAAAATAAGATTCCCCCGGCCAGGAGAATCTCATTATATACGGAAACTATTAATATGTAAATTATAGCATATATAATATTTTTTGTCAATGATAAACTTCTCCAAGATACGCCCCGGCTTCCCCGAAACTGGAGATCAATCCGCTGCCGACAGCGGCACAGAGCGCCGCCCCTACCGCAGCTTCTTCAGCATGCTCACCAGGTGTAAGCGGCAACCCGAACGTTGCCTCTGCCTTGGTACACAGCACCGGATTACTCCGTAAGGCATTACCGGAACCTATAAGACGGCTGAAAGCCTTCGCACCTTGCTGCTCCAGGTCATGCAGGAAGCCGTACAATTCATCAACCATCCCCTGAAGAAAAGCGCGTGCCAGTCCCGCAGGGGTAAAGTTATCCAGAGAGATTCCCTCTATACTACCGCGCTTGCCGGGGTCAGCTCTTGTTCCCAGAAACTGTGTGTTCACCTTTAGTCCGGCGGTCTTACCGTCAGATGGCTCTTCCGTAAGCAACTGTGCCAGCAGAGAATAGACATCTGCAGGTGCTTCTCCGGTGTAAGCTGTGATTAACTGCCGGAAGAACCCTTCCAGCAGCGCATACGACTTACCGCCGCTCAGCGCTGCTCCAACCAAGAGCACTCCGCCGCCAGGGTACGGGCGCACCTCCATAGCTGATGATGCATGGTTGTATTCTGGAAGCCAGGCCGACAGCTGGCTGCCCGTACCGATGTTCAGCAGCAGCGAATCGCCGGGCTGCGGCACGCTGCCCAGGAAGCTGGCCTGATTGTCCCCGAGCGAAGTGTACACAGGTATTCCCTGTAGTGTTGCACCGATTGCAGTCCCGGAAGGGACGACCTTAGGCAATATTGCTACATCGATTCCAGCCTGAATGAGCGCTATTTTATCAAAATCACCCGTCTCTAAACTGAAGCCCCCGATGCCAGCTGCCTGCGTTGCATCAATTAGAGGTACGGCGCTGTTCGCCAGCCTCATCGCGATGTAATCCGCAATGGTGCAGAATTGGACCGCATTCTCAGGCACAAGCTGATGCTGCAGATTATAATAGTGAGTCGCCAGTCCGTAGCCTGGAGCCACATGATATCCGGCAAGTCCGCTTAGCTTCTGGGCATAAGTGTAACTGCTGTCCTCCAGACAAGGCTGGCCGCCCCTTCCATCCTGCCACGTATAGAGCGGACCCAGAGGATTACCGTTGTGATCAATATACACAATCCCGTGCATCTGTCCGGTCAGGCCAATCCCTGCTGCTTCCGGCACTTGGGACAGCAGATGTTCAAGGATACGTTCAGCCTGCTGCAGAATAATTCCCGGCTCCTGCAGACGTTCCCATTCATGATTCCGGCTGGATGGTTTAATGGCTTGTTCCTCTGTAATCGAATGCAGGACGGTTTGCTTATCCAGATCGTAAAGTAATCCGGAAATTGAGGTGGTTCCGATATCCAGTCCGATCATGATCATGTACTTCATCCTCTTTCCGTTCATATAGCCTATATGGTAAGCCTTCGCGAAGTATAGCGTCAACCGGGCGCATAAAATACCATGGATCAAATGATACTAGATCAGACAAAGTATAATTCAAGCGGGAGGCGTACATGTGAGACTTCAGAATAAAGTAGCGGTAGTGACCGGAGCAGCATCCGGGATGGGCAAGGCGATTGCGGCTCTCTATGCCAAAGAAGGTGCTAAGGTAGTAGTTGCGGACATTCACTTGGAGGCTGCGGAGACGGTGGCCGGGGAAATTAAGTCCGGCGGCGGAGAAGCCTTCGCGGTGAAAGCGAATGTTGCTGATGAATCTGATATTCAGAACCTGATCGACACTACAGTAAAAACCTATGGCACCGTAGATATCCTGGTGAACAATGCGGGGATTATGGATAACTTTGAACCGGCCGGAGACATTGAGGATGACAGCTGGAACCGTATCCTGGCCGTCAATACTACATCCGTTATGCGTGCTACACGCAAGGTGCTGCCAATTTTTTTGGCCAAACAGCAGGGTGTAATTATTAACGTTGCTTCCGCAGGCGGCCTGTTCGGTGCCCGGGCTGGTGCAGCTTACACAGCCTCCAAGCATGCGGTTGTCGGATTCACTAAGAATACCGGATTTATGTATGCCCCGCAGGGTATCCGCTGCAATGCGATAGCCCCTGGTGGTGTAGAGACCAATATCGGATCTACCATGACGCATATTAATGAATTCGGGATGGGACGCACTCAGCCGGGCTTGGCTCTTAATCCGCGTACGGGCAAACCGGAAGAAATCGCACAGCTTGCCCTGTTCCTGGCTTCAGAGGAGGCCAGCTTTATTAATGGAACAGTAGTGACTGCCGATGGCGGCTGGACTGCTTATTAAGAGGTCTGCTCCGCTTCTAAACAAAGGCCATCTCCCGTTATTCACGGTCGATGGCCTTATTTCTTACACTTGTTCAGCTGCGTGCATCCTGCACTCTGATATTACTGCCGAACAAGGTAGAATCGCTTGTCAGCTTGTAGGCAGGATAGCCTGCCTCTGCTTCCAGACGCATGACCTCATCGAATAGGGATTCCTGCTGCCGGTCGCACAGAAAGGTGAAGGGTTCGGTTTGAAATACAATATCCGTCGGGGAAGGCCCGCTTACAATCCGGATCACCAGCACGCCATTGCAGCCGCAGTCCTCCGTATCATAGAACATTTTGAATTGCCCGGGCTGGCCGGCAAGACTCTGCGCAAGCCGTTCTTCGGTGAGCGGGTTTAGTTGTATTTGCATCAGATAGTTCTCTCCTTTTCAGGGCAAAATGCCTGCGAATTAGATCAGGTGACAAGTATAGTCTGTAATCTTCCCGGACTCCTGTGACAGCAGTCACTTTGGGTATGACATTAATATAACATATAATCAGCGTGCTTTATCCTTAAGCTTAATCCGTATGCAGCGCACTGCGGCGCTTAACGGCTCCGGCAGATTCCTTGGAATCGCTTTTGCCGCCTAATTTGAACACCAGAATCCCTCCGACGATAATGAACACGCCGATCAGCTGGTTGAACGAGAACGGAACCTTCTCCAGCCCCAGCCAGCCCAGGGAATCCCAGAGCAAGGCGAAGCCGAGCTGGGCGGTCAGAACGATCGAGATTGCATACGTTGCGCCAAGGATTCTGGTGGCCTGGACCAGGCAGATTACGACGCCTACGCCGATCATCCCGCTGAACCAGTACCAGGGCTGCATATGCTGCAGCGTGAACATGTTCTTCCCTTCCATAATCAGCCCCATAATCAGAGACGCCGCGAATCCCATGCCCAGCACCAGTGTGGTGGTTGTCCAGGAGCCTGTATGCTCATTGACCTTGGCATTGAAAATATTCTGTAGACTAACCAGTGCACCCGCGATCAGCGCGAGTAGTATTCCTGCTATCATATCTGTTGCTCCCTTATATGCTGATTTGTTGTGCGTTATTTCCCGGGTTTATTCATAAATATTGCGGCTTGCCAGGGCGGAGAGCCCTTCCCTGTCCTTGACGATAATTGCCCCGGAGCTGCGCTCGGTCAGCCCTTCCTGGCAGAATTTCCGGATCACTCTGTTCAAATGCCTGTAGCTGGTGCCGATGAAATTAGCGGTATCCACCAGATTAACCGTATTCAGCTGACCGGTAAATTGCGGATCGGATTCGTCGTAGGAGATGGACAGCAGGTAGCTGGCCAGCCGCACATCCACCGGATGCATCAGATTAAGACTGAGGAAGCTGGACTTCCGGTAGAACTTCTGAGTGATGATCTCCAGCATAAAATGCAGCAGCGGCGGATGATCCTTCGCATATTTGTTCAGCCAGCGGTACGGCACCGCAATCATGTGAACCGGTGACACCGCTTCTACTGTATTGAGCATTTCCGTACCCTGAATATATTCAACATCGCCGATAAGCTCCAGCGGTGTTTTGAATGAGATGATCAGTGTCCTGCCCTCTGCCGAGGTCGTATAAATCTTAAGCTTCCCCTTGACCAGCACATAGAGTGTGCCTGAAGGGTCTCCTTTGGAACAGATATGCTCCCCCGGATCGTAGCTCTGCAGCGACAAGAGCGGCTTAAGCTGCCCTGTGAAAATATGATCGAGCTGGTGCTTCTGCAGATAGGCCTGCACCTGCCCGGGGTCCTCAGTTTCCTTCATCGCACAGATTCACCTCCGCTTCATCTAACCTGTCAGAATTTCAGCACAACCACACCGAGGATCATCATCCCGATCCCGATAAACTGCGGCAGCTTCATCTTCTGCTTGGCTACCCCGAACCAGCCCTTAATGTCGATGACAAAAGTCAGGCACAGCTGGGCAATCAGCAAAGCAGAGATGGTTAAGGTAACACCTATGCTCTGAATCGCCGTTACCTCACTGAAAATAACGAATGCGGCAAAACCGCCGCCGATCAGGTATAACGGATTAACCTTGCGGAACCCGTGTTTCTTGCCGTCCCGGACGAACAGCGCAATGACCAGCGCCATCAGGAACCCGGTGAACTGCGTGATTGTCGCTGCCTGCCACGTACCAATATCCTGGCTGATCCGTGCATTCGCTACCCCTTGCAGCGTGATGCAGGCCCCGCCTATAAATGCGAAAATTATCCCCTTCATCTGTCTCTCTCCTCTATATACTGTCTGCTTTAATTAAAAGCCAGTTTGCCGGATTCGGGAAGGACATATGTCCTGAATTGTAAAAGTGTCCGCTAATGGCTGTCCGATGGTAGCAGCTTAAGAGATAAAAAGCCCGTTCCAGGCCGGATTCCGGCTCGAAACGGGCTTATCTTATATGGTTTAGGAGAGCAGCTGCATTTCCCGCAGCTTGTCCATAATAATCACACTGACGGCTGACACGCGCGCTTTGTCCTCATAGGTCAACCACGCTAACTCCTCAATCTCCGAAGCCGGACTCAGCTCTCCGGCGTAATCTGCCGTGAGACAGGTCATCCGGACAGAGACGCCTTCCGCTTTGCCATGCGCGGGAGCTTCAAAGCTTCCGAATTCTGCAATGGTCTCCGGTAGGATCTGAACAGATAATTCCTCTTCGATCTCCCGCATCAGCGTCTGTGCATCACTCTCACCCGCCTCCCGCTTGCCTCCCGGGAAGTAGTAAGTATCCTTTCCTTTGGACCGGGCGCCAAGCACCTTGCCGTCCACGATATATATCCAGGCCACTTTATCTATGATTTCAGCCATTGTTCATCTGCTCCTTCATCGTACTTTAATATGCATATGCTGCTCCGCTTCATCCCACGGTACCGGATACGCCTGGCCTTTGGCGCAGAAGATAGAGGTTGAAGAGTAAGCCGGATCGGCATTTTTATTATAATTCCGCTGCTGAACCACTGACTCGGTCTGATGGCACGGCTGATAACCGGCGACTCTGAGCGACAGCGAGCCTTTGCCCTGCGTCATGGAGGCGAGTCTCACTCCGTAATTCATGAAGCTTGCCGCCGGAACCGTACCGGAAATGACAGCCTTGGACTCTGTAATCTCCGGAGGATTGAAGCTGCCGCTGGCCTGCTGGATATCACTCATTACTTTGCCCACATAGTCTGAATCTATCCGGATCTTCAGGTCATAGACCGGTTCAAGCAGCAGATTCTCCGCCTGCTCCAGCCCCTGGCGCAAGGCGCGATATGCCGCTTCGCGGAAATCGCCGCCGCTTGTATGCTTATTATGCGCTCTTCCGCTGAGCAAGATGATCTTGAGGTCGGTCAGCGGTGAACCTGTCAGCAGGCCGTGATGGCCGCTCTCCAGTAAATGCTGCCCAATCTGATGCTGGTAGCCTACAGCCAGATCATCCGGATGACAATTGTTAATGTAGGTAATACCGCTGCCGCGTTCCCCCGCCTCCAGCTTCAGATGAACCTCAGCGTAGTGGCCAAGCGGTTCGAAATGTCCGCAGCCATAGACGGTGCCAGTGATCGTCTCCTTGTAGAGAATCTCCGGCGGCCCAAAGGCAATCCGGATCCGGAACCGTTCAGCCATGATCTGCTCCAGAATCTCCAGCTGAATCGCGCCCATCACATGGATATGCAGCTCCTGCAGCTCTTCATCCCAGCTTACATTGAGTGACGGATCTTCCGCACCCAGCTGTCCAAAAGCATGCAGCAGCTCTTTCAGGTGTACCGGCGGCTTAAAAAGAACTTTGGATTTCAGCGTAGGAATCAATCCGCTTTCCTGATGGTCTGCCAGTTCACCGACTCCCGTACCGGGTAGGGCTTCAGACAGGCCGACAACTGCAAACAGCTCCCCTGCTGCAGCCCAATCGGCAGAAGCATATTTCGTGCCGTTATACTTGCGGATTCCGGTCACCCGCCCTGAAGCACGTTCCGGAGCATGTCCATACTCCAGGCTCTCCCTATTCTTTAGCACTCCCTGAAGTGCTTTGATGTAGGTGATGCGTGTGCCTTTTTCATCGTGGCGTATTTTGTAGACCCTGCCGGCAAAAGGCAGCTGATGATCGTACTCCGAGAAGGTCAATGCGTCCAGATATTCCAGAAACTCATCCACTCCGAGGTCGAGCAGCGCGGAGCCCTGCATGCAGGGAAAGATCCCGCCCCGTTTCACCATGTCAGGCAGTGCACTGCGGCAGACGTTGTCTGCCAGAGCTCCTTCCAGATACATCTCCAGCAGCGCGTCATCACGCTCCGCTATAAATGCTCTCATCTCTTCGGTCAACGCCTCTCCCGGAAGCTGCGGCAGCATTAAGGCATTGCCGCTGAGCTGTTGCCGGATCTCCTCCAGTACACGCTGCGGGTCCGCACCGGTACGGTCGGTTTTGTTAATGAAGAAGAGGGTTGGAATGTTATGCTGGCGCAGCAGCTGCCACACAGTTTCTGTATGACTCTCTACCCCCTCCACCGCACTGAGAATGACCACCGCATAATCCAGCACCTGCAGGCAGCGCTCCATCTCTGGAGAGAAATCTACATGGCCCGGGGTATCCAGCAGGAAATAACGGGTGTTCTTGTACACAAACTCAGCCTGATCGGCAAAAACAGTGATTCCGCGCGCCTTCTCAATCTCATGGGTGTCCAGAAAAGTATCCTGATGATCCACCCGGCCGCGGCTGCGGATCGCTTCGGTATGGTAGAGCAGCTGCTCGGCGAAGGTCGTCTTGCCGGCATCCACATGTGCAAGCAGTCCGACAGTTATATTGTTCATAAGGTGCTGCTATACACCTCCGCGGATATGCGGAGCAACCTCAGCCTGATAAAATGCACTTAGGCGCTCCATGTCAGCTGAACTATAGGAAGGCACGTCTAATGTAGCGAGATTATCCGCTACCTGAGCTTCGTTCTTGAACCCTGGAATCACACAGCTGACTGCCGGATGGTCCAGAATCCAGCGCATGGAGGCTCTGGCCATATTGCCGCGTCCTTCAGCGATCCACTCCAGCTTGCGGGCCAGCCGGGCACCGGTAACAAACGGCAGGCCGGCAAAGGTCTCGCCGACGTTGAACTGCTCGCCGTTCGCGTTGAAGTTGCGGTGATCGTTCTCCTGGAACGTGGTGGTCTCCGTGAACTTGCCGGTCAGCAGTCCGCTGGCCAGCGGCAGGCGCACCAGGATACCAGCGCCATGGGCAGCAGCGCGCGGCAGCAGTTCCAGTGCAGGCTGCTGGCGGAACAGATTGAAGATGACCTGCAGCGCCTCCACTCCCGGATATTCAAGGCATAGCAGCCCTTCCTCGATAGTTTCGACACTTACACCATAGTGGCGGATTTTACCTTCGGCTTTCAATTGGTCGAGCGCCTCGAAGACACTGCCGTCTCTAAGGATTTCAATCGGCGGACAGTGGATCTGATACAGATCAATCGCTTCCCGTTCAAGCCGCCGCAGACTCTGTTCACAGTATTCGCTTATTCTGCGCGCAGAGTAGTTATCCGGGTCATGAATATCACCGGCACGGCAGAACTTGGTGGCAATATGTATATCATCCTGCTTGCCTTTGGTTGCCTTGGCCAGCAGCTCTTCCGCATGCCCGGAGCCGTATACGTCAGCAGTATCAAAGAAATTAACCCCCTGCTCCATCGCTAGCTGTAAGCCCTTAAGCCCGTCTTCATCCCTGCTGGTGCCCCAGTCCCCGCCAATCGCCCAAGTGCCAAAGCTGACTTCACTTACAGACAGGCCTGTATTTCCAAGCTTGCGGTATTTCATCGAAAGACCTCCGTTTATGAGTATAGTTAGTGTAGTGAACCCTATGGAACCGTTAACAACTGACCTTATTATTATGAATGGTTTGCGCGAGAAGGTCCAGTCTCTGATAACTATGTCACTCCAGTCTTTATTGGGGCTCCCGAACAAACGATTCAACGGGTCTTACAGTTCTTCCGCTTGTACGCCGATGCCGATTCATGTAAGCAATTCCAAAACCATTTTTAATAAATGTGCTGGGGCTGGTGTGGATTTCGTGCGGCCTTTTTTAGATACAAATCCAGTCCGTTCACCCTCCCCTGTCTTCCGTTGATCTGATGTTAGGTTTCTTGCAAGTGTACTGGGCATGTGCCCAAAATTCCTGCACACAACTCCATATTTCGGGTTCGCTACAGGCAGACGCCGGAAATCCTGTACGAAGTACAACAATCCGGATTTTATCCAGGCATTCTACCGGAAATACTGCATAAAATGCAAAAATTCAGTCCGATTATCTGCCAAATCGTACGAATTCTTGCAAAAAGTACAACATTTTTGATTTTCTACCCTCAATTCACTTGAAATCTTGTATTTAGTACAACAATCCGATTGGGTGAGTTATGTTAATCTGCGCTCCGCCTGGGGAAAGTGCTGAAGCCCAACCAAACTTTACCGCCGGAGGCAAGTGTTACTGGTAATAAGGTCCTCTCAGTCCGCTTCCTTACTTATATGCGCCTGCTCCTGCATATCAAAAAAGACCGCCTCCATTATAACGGAGCACAGCCTTTCACTAAATCCCGGCACAACATTATAGCTCTATCCGGTAGAACGGTCCTCATTTCTCGACTGACAGAAGGCCAGCTCCCATACAAGCAGAACCAAAGGAATGAAGACAAACCAGGGAAGCGTAACGGTATCTCCTATAATGAACGAAATAGCGAGCAGTATTACTACAACGATTATGGAATACAACATACCTCTGCCAAAAGTTCTCATAATGCTCTCCTCCTGTCACTCCAATACAAAAGCAAACACCGGATAGCTCTCCACAGGCTCGAATCCCAGCTTCAGTGCTAACCTATGTGACGCGGTATTCTCATGTGTGGTTTCCCACAACGGAAGCTGGCCCCGCTCAAGGTAATAACCAATCAGTGACCGGGCGGCTAGCGATGCGTATCCTTTGCCGCGCTCAGCTTCTGAGTATGTATCCACATCAATGAAATAACTGTTGTTAACGGTGAAGCCGTTATTCTTACAGACAGAGACTGCCTGGCCCTCTACCTTCACCACAGCTCCGGTGGTTGTCAGGCTGCGAAACCGGTTATGTATGCCGGACAATTCCTCTTCATAATCCTCCAGAACAGGAAATTCCCTGTAGTCAACGGTCACGCCGCTACCTGAAGCATCCTCCGTAACCTTGCCCTCAGGCTGATTAAATTTTGCTTGATTGAATTCATATACAGATTCCATATGTCTGTATACCTTCAATCCGGCATATCCAGGTGTAAATAACGCCGTCCACGCGTCACAATCATCTGTGTATATCTCGAACCAGTTCTCCTGCCGACGCTTGCAGCCGGGAATCACTTGGGTCTGCAAAAATGCTGTCAGTTTCATCCTGTTCAGCTCTGAAGTGATATCACCGGCTGCATACATCCATCTCCCTGTAGCCCAGACCACGGCAAGGGAGGGTGAAGCTGCATCATCGGCAAATACCCGCCCGGGATAATTCCCCTGCAAGACTGACAATGCGGGAATATGCTGCTTCTTACCGGCAAAAAAAACTTCAACCGCAGGATAATCCTCAAAATTCAGCTCAATCATCTCATTAAACCTCCAATACAATCGATGTTTCCGTTTACAATAATACTCTATTATGCTATTTACCGACAACAGTAGTGAATAACTTGTAGAATATCAATATATTTAGTATTGTTTAGATATATTCAGTATTAAATCTCTCTGCTTGCAAACATCCAGAACCACTAAATAGAATCAATATACTCCACACATGAAAGGAACGTGAAATCATGAAGATCAGCGCCAGAAACCAGTTTGAAGGTACTGTAGTGTCGATTGAAGAGGGACAAGTCAATGCGAAGGTTGTGGTAGATACCGGAGGCCAGAAGCTCACCTCCATTATCTCAGTAGAAGCGCTGCGTGATTTGGAACTTAAGGAAGGCTCTCCTGTTACTGCAATTATCAAAGCTTCTTCCGTATTACTGTTGGCATAACCGGCTTACGGCTTGCGCCGGGTAAGCTCATAGCCTGTACACGCCCGCACGTCAAAAGACCTGATCCGGCTATCCGCCGCTGATCAGGTCTTTTGGTTCAATACCGCAGCACCAGCACAAACCGCATCCCATGCTCCAGCGGCTTAGCGAAGATATCGCCGCCCATCTTCTGCAGCAGCTGCTTGCAGATGAATAGGCCGAGGCCGTTACCCGGCTTCCCCTCCGCGTTGGAGCCGCGCCAGAAGCTGGTGAAGATATAAGGCAGCTCGCCCGGCAATAGCGGTTCGCCCGAATTCTCGATAACGATCAGCTGGCGGTAGTCCTCTTCGCGGAAGGTCATACTGATGCGCCTGCCGTCGCCGTATTTTATCGCATTCTCGATAAGATTATTAATCACCTCAAGCAGCTTATCCTGATCGCCCTGCAGCAGCTTGTCCTGATAGGGCCCCGTCTCCAGCTCAATCTTCAGCAGCTCCAACCGTTCTTTATGACCCTGGATAACCTTCCTGTTCAAATCACTTATATAGAACTCTCCCGGGACGATCTCAATATCCTGCAGCGAGGAGACTGAGGCTGTAATGATCTCACCGATCAGCTGCTCAATCTGCTCCGCTTTCTGGCCAATCAGCCTGACGGCCACTTGACGTTTCTCTTCGCTGTCATAGAGGCTGCCGTCTAGAGCACTAGCGTACAGCCTGATTGCGGCAACAGGTGTTTTGAGCTCATGCGACAGGGAGGCGACCAGCGTCTGGCGGTCTTTTTCCAGGCGGAGATTGGTCTGCTTCTGGGTATCCAGTGTCTGCCGCAGCAGGTCAAGTCCCCATACGAACCGGCCGAAGAACCGGCTACGGTGCTCCTTCATGCCTGTATTCAATTGGCCTCTGGATAACTCGTAAGGCAACTCTTGTAAGGTGTGAAACGGCTCCAGAATCTGCTTCCGGATATAGAACAGCAGTGCAGTCACCGCCCCAAGCGCCGCCAGCAGGAACACATTCAGGATTAGGAATACGCTGTGATCCGCACCGGGCAACCGGTATGAGAACCTTAAATACCCTGTCAGCTGCTGCTCCAGATAGACAGGTTTGACTGTGAATTCGTATGAATCCGCTACACCTATTCCGGCAAAAAACCGCTCAACAGCCTGGGCCTCCGCCCCCTGATCTATCCAGCTTAACCCGTTAACGTATGTATAATCTCCGTGAGTAAATATAATCTCTTCCGGCGGCACCCCGCGCTGCACCTGATCAATAATCCGGTTGATCTCCACCCGGTAAGCTTTGCCGGGCTCCCGTATTTCCCGGTAGGATACATATCCATTCAGAATGGCAATCACGATGAGCCCGGTGAGTATTGTCCAGAGAATCAGTTTGTTATATGCCTTCATACTTGTACCCTACCCCCCAGACGGTTACAATCCGCCTCGGCTCTTTGGGGTTCAGTTCGATTTTGTCCCGCAGCTTGTTCATATGTACCGTCAGCGTCGAAGGCTCACTGAAGCTGTCTGCTCCCCATACCTGTTGGAACAGCCACTCTTTGCGCAGAGCCTTTCCCTTATTACTCATCAGCAGTACCAGCAGCTCATATTCCTTGGCCGTCATTCCGAGCTGCTGACCGCTTTTATATACCATCATTGAGGTGCGGTTAATCGTAAGGTCACCATCTGCCAGCAGCTGCTTATCGTCGTTCATCTCATAGCTTCGACGCAGATGTGCTTTGACCTTGGCTGTCAGCAGGTTGACCGAGAAAGGCTTCTCCAGATAATCATCCGCACCAAGCTCAAGACCAATAATCTTATTGTCATCCCCATGGCGTGCACTCATTATCAGAATCGGCAGATTGAACTTCTCCCTGGCGAGTCTGCAGACGGCGAAGCCGTCAAGCTCCGGCAGCATAATATCGAGCAGCAGCAGCTTGACCGGATGCGTCTCCAGATATGCCAATCCCTCTTCACCGGAGGCTGCAATGAATACAGAATACCCCTCCACCTGCAAAAAATCCCTAATCACCTCCGCCAGCTCCGCATTGTCTTCAATGATCAGAATATCCGCCACGGCTTTTCTCCTCCTGCTGCCTGTTACCAGCCCATCTCCATCAGCCAGCCCGTCAGGCTGCGTTCACGTTCCCTCGAACCCTGTTCCGGTGAATATTTGCCCAGGACATGCTCCCCCTGGATATTGCCATCCACCATATATAATACCTTATCACTCTGTGCAGCTACCTTCACATCATGGGTGACAATCATCAGCGTGGTCCCTTCACGGTTGATCCGGCACAGCTCATTCATTACTTCCTGTGCAGCTTTCGAATTAAGTGCACCAGTCGGTTCATCGGCAAATAGCATCGCAGGCTCATTAATCAGTGCCCGGCATATACAGGCCCGCTGCAGCTGTCCGCCGGATACCTCCGTAATGTCATGCCCGGCCGTTTCAATAATGTTCAGCTTCCGCATTAGCGCATCGGCGTATTGATTGACATCACTGCGGCTGCGCCCGCTTCCCTTCCCGGATAAGGCCTGATAGCCCGATAGAATGATATTATCATAAACGGACAGATTGCTCAGCATATGCATCTGCTGAAAGATAAAACCCATCTTATGCAGACGCAGATCAGCCATACCTTTCTCGGAGAGCTGCGAGAGACTCTGTCCGTCAAACACCACTTCCCCCGCCGTGAGCCGGTCCATTCCGCTGACGGTATAGAGTAGCGTCGATTTGCCCGAGCCGGAAGGTCCCATCACCGACACGAACTCCCCTTCATGAAGTGTAAGATTGATATTCCGCAGGACATTATTCTGTCCTTTATTAACGATATAGGTTTTGCATAGATTGGTTACTTCCAATACGGCTGCCATATTTGTATTCCTCCTTGTGTTAATGATTGCAGTTCGCTCTAGCTTATTCTTTATTCATGTTCCAGATCTGCACACGCTTGATTTGGCCGCAGCTGGTGTATACCGCCAGCATGACGACAGCGAGGATGAGCAGCGGATAGAAGAGATAGACCTGGAGTGGAACGATCGTAAGGTCCAGCTTCGTCAGACCGAATATCCGGAAGATAAGACCGAGCAGACGTCCTCCAAGGGTATTTGCTACGATCACACCAAGGATTAATGAGACAGCCATAATAATCAGAATGCGCAGCACCTGCCACAGCCGGATGGCTGAATTCGTGAAGCCGATGCTTTTCATCACCGCGATGCCGTGTACTTCCTTGGTGATCAACAGCCTTACGAACAGACTGGTAATGAAGAACGTAATAATGCAGATAATTGCAGTCAGCAGTGCATTAATGCTGCGCAGCTGGCCCATGAAACCTCCAGTGATCTCGCCCAGCATCTCCATACCTGTTTTGAGGTTAAGCCCGCTGAACTGACTCTGAATTCCTTTCATAATCTCCGCCTTTTGCTCTTCCGGGGCATTGATATTGCCTGAGAACAGATAAGCTGCTACAATCTGCGGGTTGTAATCCCGGGCAATCCAGACCCCATAACCTTCGTTAGAGATACTCTGGAACAGTCCGCTGATAATGAAATTGCTTCTTTCCCCATTTATTTCAAACTGGATATTATCCCCCACCTTCTTGCCATACTTTTCGGACATGATGGTCGTAATGGCAATTTCGTTCTTGAGTATAGGGGCAGTGCCCTCCAGATATGGAATGGACTCGTCCTGATCATTCTTCTGGGCGTTAATCCTCCGGTTATCCTGACCGTCATCAGCGATATATTTGATCATGAGCGCATAATTGGCGGTGAGTGTTACTTCGAAGCCATTCTCGCGGAATTTCTTGCTGATTGCCGCCTTTTCCTTCTGAATCTCATCCACGGACTTCTCTACCATTTCCGTTTTGGTATAGAAATCTGCTCCGACTGTGCCGAAATACTCCAAAAACTTAGGGGTAACGATCGTATTGGTCAGATTAACCGGGATAAGGATGATCGCTGTACTCAGGACTAGCGTTAGAATGAGTGAAGTGTAGCTCTTCAACCGGTTCAGCACATCGCTCAGCGCCAGGAAGAATGCGGTGTGCAGGAATCGGCTTTTATGTAAATGAATTCTGCGGGAAGCCTTGAAGCGTTCCCCGGTCTGGCCTTGCCGGATGGCGTCAATAGCCGAAGCCTTATTTATTTTGCGCATACAGAGCAAACAGAACAGCAGGATGAATCCTATAATGGCCACAGTGCTGCACGCGGATATAATAATGCTGATGATGCCGCCTGGCAGGATCATATACTGCGAAGTCTTGCGGGACATCAGCTCTGTAAGCGGAAGACTGATTCCAAGTCCGATGATGCCGCCAAGCAAGGACAGACCCATATATTTCGTTAAATAGAGCTGTTTGATCGCCTGATTCCGGAAACCAATCGCTTTCATCACACCGATCTCCTTGTACTCATCCTGCAGTGTGGAGACAATCGTGAACCGCAGTGTAAGGAAAGCTATGAAGATCAGGAAAAGGCTGATTGCAAACATCATCGCGGAAATAATCCGGTCGGTCATGTAGGACATCGCAACGAGTGACTTGTCGACCTCGAAGTTAATCGGCAGATCTGCACCGGCAAAGGCTCCGGACAGTTCAGTTGCCGCTATACCCGGAACTGCGTTGAAACTCCATAAGTTCACGCGGGAATTCTCCGGGACCGCCTGTTCAATTTCGGTGAAATCTTCTGCGGAGATTACCATACGCTTGAGACCCAGCAGATTCGAACCCATGAATGCATCCTTGAAGTAACCGCTGACGGTAAAATTTTTCGTGATCCCTTCAAGCTGGAAGCTGATTCGGTCTCCGGATTCGATGCCGCTAGTCAGCATCAGGTTTGTAGGCAGCCCAATCTCCCCTTGCTGAATAGTATAGGGCTCATTGTCTTCCCCGAAGATCAGATTTACCTGTTCCGGGATAGCCGCCAGCACAAGACTCGTATTGCCGGAAAAGCTAGTTCGCCCCTCAGGCATCTTGATCTGCTCCAGTGACAGACTGATTTGTTTCTCCGTATAAGATGTCTCCACTTTCTGCTCATTCTTAACCCAGTCCTGGACTGCCCCGTTGAATTCGGGAGTATCCGCCAGCGTGATATTAAGATCAGCCACCCGGCTCTTGCTAATGAAGCTGGTAAGGGCACTTGAGGTTGAATACATCAGGCTGGAGCTGCTCGCTACGAGCGTTGAAGCCAGAATTATGAGTACCAGCAGAACGGTATTCATCACTTTTTTACGCCACAGATCTTTTTTAAGTATTTTCAGGAACACAATGTTGTTCTCCTTTCGTCAAGCTCTGTCCTGAGTATAGCGGGGCAAATATTAAATAATCCTTAAGTCGCTGCAAAAGAAGTCCGCGCAAAAAAAGAGCTACGGAATAATCCATAGCCCTCTGCTTACTCCTAACCTAAACGTCCTGCTCAGTGATCCCCGATTCCGGGTCAAAGGTAAGCATCTTCGTCGCTATTTTATCAATAAAGAACCGGTCATGGCTGACGGTAACTACCGCTCCGGGAAAATGAATAAGTGCCTGCTCCATCACTTGAATACTGGTCAGATCCAGATGATTGGTAGGCTCATCCAGGATGATCACAGCAGCACCGGAGAGAAGGCATTTCGCTAACGCTACTCTGGCCTGCTGGCCCCCGGATAGATGACCGATTTTCTTACTCAAATCCGTTTCCGAGAACTGCAGCATAGACAGGAATTTGTTCACCTTTTTCCGCGGCGCTTCGAGTCCCAGACCATACACATTAACCGCATGGCTTACTGTATCTTTAGGATCAAGCTCGTCCCACATACGATTGAAATACGCGTAACTGACACCTCGCTCCCAGGTCACAACCCCGGAATCCGGCTCTTCCTGACCCGTCAACACCTTGATTAGCGTCGATTTCCCGCTTCCGTTAGGGCCGACTATGACCATCCGGTCTTCCTTTTGAATGTCGAAGCTGATGTTCTGGAAGATAGTCCGGCCATCATACGTCTGGCCAACCCCCTTCACTTCAGCAAGCTTGTCCGGAAAACGCAAATTACTATAAATATCGGTAATCAGAACATTCACCGGATGCGGCTCCACCCGCTTTTTAATTTCCGTCAATTTGCGCGACAGGCGGTCTTTGGGAGACTTTTTACGGCCCCGGGTATCAATGGCTTCAGACTCCATAAGCAGGAGCTCTTCCTCCCATTCAAACTGGCGGTCGAGTACCTTTTTGCGCATCTTCTTTTTTTGAACATAATCGGTATAATTGCCTTCGTACTCCTGGAAATGATAATTCTCGATCTCTATGGTCCGTGTAACTACTCTGTCAATAAACTGCCGGTCATGTGAGACCAGAAGCATCGCCCCGGTGAAACGGTGCAGCCACTGCTCGAGCCATACGATTCCTTCCATATCCAGAAAGTTAGTAGGTTCATCCAGTAATACAACATCGGGTACCTCAATTAAGACCTTGGCCAGTGCCGCGCGGTTCCGCCATCCCCCCGATAACTCGTCTACAGGCTGATGCCGTGATCTCTCGTCAAACCCCAGTTTAGTGAGCACCGTATTAATCTCCACCGAGACATTCCAGCCATCCAAATGATCCATCTGTTCAAAAAGCTCCGCTTGCCGTTCTAACAGGATATTCATCTGGTTATCATCCGTTACTTGCCCCAGCTGTTCCCCAATTTGATGTAGCTCCTGTTCGATAAGGGTCACCTGCCCGAAGCACAGCTCCAGCTCCTGTTGAACAGACAAGGCCCCGGATAGCTCCGAGAATTGGGAGAAATAACTGATCTTAACCTTTGGGTCCAGCTCCACTTTTCCGGCCGTAGGCTGTTCCTGCCCCATGATCAGCTTAAATACAGTTGATTTACCAGCACCATTGCGTCCGATTAGACCTATGCGTTCACCTTTGCTTACACGGAAATAGATATCTCTGAAGATCATTGTATCCTCATATTTCTTAGTCACGTTCTCCATACGTATTACACTCAAACCTATCGCCCCTCTGGTTCCTAAAATCAGAATGAATCTGTCAGCATACAGAGGTGATTATAACACTAAATCCGCATTACCGTTCTCCGGCTGCACAAAAGGCCGCTATCCGCGGCCCTTTACCTTGAAATTAGAATAGTCCTTTGGCAAAATTATAAAACGCCACTGCTGAATCCCATGCCGGGAAGCCGGCCTGGGCCAGCTTGTCGCTGCCGCCGCCTTTTCCCTGATACTCGCCCAAGTGGGTCTTGAAGAAGGCTCCGCAGGACAGCTCCGCAGCTCCGCTATGGGCGAGCACCACCTTATTCTCCGCCGCGCTCAGCAGCAGAACTGGAAGGTCGGTCAGCGCCGTAAGCTTCACAGCCAGGCTCTGCAAATCCTTAAGCGTTCTGGTGTCGGAGATATGCGTAATCACCCGGCTGCCTGGTTCCATGGCGGATAATAACTCCCGGGCCAGATAGATATCGTTCTGTTCCTTAAGCGCCGCCAGTTCAGTTAGCACCAGCTTCTGGTCATTCTCCCATTTGCCGATCCGGTCGATAATTTCGTCCTTACCGGTATTGAACCTGGCGGACAGCTGCCCCAGAATACGCACATTATCATTGAATTCATCCAGTGCACGGCTTCCGCATTTGAAAGTGATCCGGATATTGCCCTTCTGCTTCTCGGAGCGCAGCAGCTTGATCATGCCGATGGCTCCTGTTGAAGCTACATGCGTCCCCCCGCAGGCGTTATGTTCGACACCTTCAATCTCCACAATGCGGATATCCTCTGTCACCTTAGGCAGCTTCACGAGCGGCAGCTTGGCCATTTCTTCTGCTGTTACGAAGTAGCTGACAATGCTCCGGTTCAGGTAAATCTGCCGATTGACCTCCTGTTCAGCCTCCGCCATCTGTGCAGCAGACAGTTCCGGCAGCCCGATGTCAATCGTGGCATAGTCACTGCCAAGGTGAAAGCTGAGTGTCATGGCCTGGTATAAATTACGGAAGACCGCCGACAGCAGATGCTGGCCGCTGTGCTGCTGCATATGGTCGAATCTCCGGTTCCAGTCGATTCTGCAGTTAACCTCTGTATGTGCAGGAAGCTGCGCTACCTTGTGCAGCACCTCATCATTCTCCAGCACAACATCCAGTACCGGAAGTTCACCTATGTACCCTGTATCACAAGGCTGTCCGCCCCCGTGGGGATAGAAGGCTGTCTCCACAAGTGTCACATACACTCCGTCTTCACGCTCTACCGATCCGCTTATGGACGTATTCCATTCCTTCAAATAAGCCGATTCATAATACAGCTTCTTAGTCATGGTTATGCTCCTCCGTTCGCAGCTTCAGCAGGACCGAAGAACCGTTCCATTACAACGTAGTCCTTGCCGCCCTTGCTGAATACTTCTTCTGTCGCCTGCATTCCGAATTTCTTGTAGAAGCCTGCTTTGTAGGTTCTAGCGTTGCAATAGATCCGCTGTACCCCTGCCTGCTCTGCTTCTTTCAGCACTGTCTGCAGCAGTCTGCTGCCATAGCCCAGACCCTGCTCCAGCTCCAGCGTAGCAAACTTGCGGAACTGTGCTTCTGTACCATTAATGAACAGGGACAACACTGACACCAGCTGCTCTCCCAGATACAGCCCATAATGCACGCCCTGCTCATCATCCGCCAGCTTGATGTAATCCGGCTCACGCTCCGGCCACATCACTTCATGCCTAAGTTTCCATGCTTCTTCTTTCTGTATGATCCTGATCTCCATCTCATCCACTCCAATATATGTACTTAATGCATCGTATCCCATATCTGCTTGCCGATCAATATAACAGTAACTGTTATAAATAGCGGGCGGATATACGCCGCGCCTTTACGGATGGCTATTCTGGAGCCCACAATAGCTCCGATCACCATCGGAATGCCCAGGATCAGCCCATGGGTATAGCTGACGGAACCGAGGGCAATAAACGTAAGCAGACTCGTGATGTTGCTGGCGAAATTCAGCATTTTGGCATTACCGGCGGCCGTAACAAATTCGAAGCCCATCATCAGGAAAGCGAAGATCAGAAAAGATCCGGTTCCCGGTCCGAAGAAGCCATCGTAGAAGCCTATGACCAGTGCCGCAATAATCCCGATCAGCCTTGTTCTGCCATTGCTTGAGGAGAAAGTGGATACATCTCCCCATGCATTTTTGAACAACGTATAGACCGTTATCACTACCAGCATCACAATGACCAGCGGCTTCAGAAACTCTGAAGGTACCTGACGGACGGTAAGTGTACCGGCCACCGCACCTATGATGGACAACGGAATCAGTGTCCGGATCAGCTTGAAATTGATTTTGCCGGAGCGTACGAAAGAGGCCGTGCTGGTCAGCGAGCACATCGACCCGGCCAATTTGCTGCTGCCCAGCAGCAGAGGAAGCGGAATCCCTACGGACAGCAGTGCGGGAATCGCAATCAGTCCGCCGCCGCCCACTACGGAGTCAATTAATCCGGCCAAAAAACCGCAAAGCACCAATACTGCCACCATGCCAATCGTCCAATCTTCCATCCTGCGGAAATCCTCCTGCTATGTACTTTACATTTGTTTTCAGTAAACTTCATTCAGCATACACAATTTTGGCGGGATGCACCATAGATTTGTGAAAATGCGCACGGCTCCGGTTACTCCTGTCACGCCCAGCCATGTGAAGCAAACCAGACATCCTCCCTGAACTTGCTCCAGGCTTCCTTTACATAAGAAATCATATTATCAGGAAGATCATCCAGCGGGAACCAGCGCAGATCATCGCATTTATCCGGCTCGGTGTTGCTAATCTCACCACTCCAATGCTCCGCTCTGAAGAAGAAATCAATCCGTTCATTACCGGAAGTCCGGATATGCATCGCACCGAGCATTTCAAGGTCTGATGGAGCGATAACAGCACCGCATTCTTCCCGGACTTCACGGATGGCGGCGGAATGAAGCTCTTCTCCTCCTTCCAGCTTGCCCGCAGGCAGACCGTATTCTCCATCGTGATGCCCTGTATTCGAGCGCCGCAGTAGCAATATCTGCCCATCCTTGATCAGAAATACATGTACTACAGTCAATAACCGGAACGGTTCCATGTCGTAATCCCTCCTGTTAGTTCAGCCAATTAATATACGAGAACATTAGTTTGCATATTTATAATCGACTATATCATATCAGGCTGAGCTTTGTCAGACGGGAATGGTACTGTCTACTTCATTGAAAGCCAAAAAAGCGGTGAGGTTGCCCTCACCGCCCGCTTGGCCCCTGATACATTAACAGGAATAGATCATTTATACGTATTCTGCTCATTTTTCTTATAGGTCGTTTTGTCATCCCTCAGGGATTCCTTGCGGATGTCATTCTTCTTCTGTTCTATTTGCTGCGCTTCCTGGCTGGTGACCGGGTCCTGATCAAGCTCCTTGACGGTATTGACCAGATTCTTATCCGGTTCTGTGTAATCTGCCATTGTATAGCCTCCTCTAAGTTGTGTGCTGCTCGGTTCGGCTTATTTTGGCAAAAAACAGTAAGGAATATTCATGGCACTACGGCATAAAAAAGCGGACAAGCCTGAAATAAGCCTGTCCGCTTAGCAAAGCAGCTATTCTATTCTTCCGAATCCACGTTGTGATAGACCTGCTGTACATCGTCCAGCTCTTCGAGCGCATCAATCAGCTTCTCGAACTGCGCCTGTGCATCTTCAGGAATCGCCACGTAGTTCTGCGGCAGCAAAGTCAGCTCGGCTACGGTGAATTCCGTAATGCCTGCGCCGCGGAAAGCTTCCTGTACAGCGTGGAACTGGTCGGGTTCGGCATACACGATCACTGCTTCATCCTCTTCCAGCACATCACGGACATCCAGGTCTGCTTCAATAAGAAGCTCCATGACTTCATCCGCAGATTTGCCTTCCACACCAATTACCGCTGTCGGATCGAACATATACGTTACCGAACCGCTGACGCCCATATTGCCGCCATTCTTGCTGAAGGTGGAGCGTACCAGCGGAGCTGTACGGTTAACGTTATTGGTCAGCGCATCGACTACGATCATCGAACCACTTGGACCGAAGCCTTCATAACGAAGCTCCACGTAATTTTCGTCGCCGCTGCCTTTTGCCTTTTCAAGTGCGCGGTCGATAATCGCCTTCGGCACATTGTAAGTTTTGGCGCGCTCCAGAACCACCTTCAGCGCCCGGTTGGATTCCGGATCAGGCTCGCCCTTCTTCGCAGCAACATAGATTTCTACACCGAACTTAGCGTAGACCTTACTTGTATTGGCATCCTTGGATGCTTTCTTTTCCTTAATATTATTCCACTTACGACCCATATCGTTACCGCTCGCTTTCCAACATTTGATTAAAAACAGTCCTGTATATTATACCTCTGTTCGATATATCCCGTAAAGGGCCGTCCGTCTCCATTCATAAATCCAGTAAAGACAGCATACGGTCCGTCCCCGCAGCTTGAATAAGCATCGGCAGACGCGGGCCTTCATCCGCACTCAGAACCAGCTGATAGATGATAGTGAACAGCCTTTTTTGCTGAGTCCGCATCGTTTTTTTGTCCTCATGATGACAGATGGCGTAGATTTGAGTCATTCTCTGCGTTTCGTCCAGCTCACAGTTTCTTAGCAGAGTGCAGAGGGTTCGCAGCCATTTCAGTTCTGCCGCGTCCAGTGAATGATAATAGGCTAAGTTCGGTGAAGGATTGACCGTAATCAGCTTGTGCGGCATCCAGTTTCTGATCCAGTGCTCCGCCCGGTCCGCCGTCAGCAGCAGCTGATGCTCATCTGACTCCTCACCGTTCTTGGTGAGAATGTCCCGGAGCAGTCCCCGGTCGAAGTTGATCAGCGGCAGCAGACTGGACACCTGACTGAAACTCGGAGACGTTCCGGTAGAGCCGCTTAGAAGTGACAACTTCAGAGCATCTGCGAGATCACCTGTTAATGTCCCGGCATGAACTCCCGCAGCATATCGCTCGAACTCCGCATAATTGCGCAGCACATCCTCATCCAGCCCGATATGAAAAGCTGCATTCGGCTGGTATTTGGCGAACAGGAACAGGATATTCTCCGGGGCATATATGTTCAGGAGATCATCGGGTGTGTAATTATGCCCTGAAGAGCTGGACATTTTGGAGTAGCTGCCTTTAATGCTGATGAATTCATAGGGCTCATACATAGGCAGCGGATTGCCGAAGATTCTCTCCGAGATTACTGCGGCCACATTATAGCTTCCGGTTTCAGACGAGTGATCACGGCCTCCGGGCTCAAAGACCACCTGCTCCATGTTCCAGCGCATCGGCCAGTCGATTTTCCAATGCAATTTGATATTGCTTGCCTGCGGAATACTTACGATATCGGTATGACCGCACTTACAGCTATACACCACGTTCTCTGCGCTGCCGTCGAAATGCTCAATGGTAGTATCATCTTTACCGCATTGAATGCAATAAACACTTACCGGATAAAATGCTGCCCGGTCTGCCGCAAAGCTCTCGCCTGTTTTGAACGACATCAGAATATCGTAGATATCTTCCCGGTGGCGCAGGGCATGCAGGATTGCCGGATTATAACGGTGCGACTGGTATTCCCGGCATTGATAGATGAATTCAGGCTCGATCTCAAACGCCCGCAGCGCCTGCTCAAACTCCGCCTCGAAATGGGCCGCATACGAAGCATGACAGCAATAGGGACAGGGAACCTGCGAATACGGCATGCCTATATATTGTCCGAACGCGGGGTCCACATGTTTCGGCACCTTGCGGAACCGGTCAAAGTCATCCCATGAGAAAATGAACCGTACCTCCTTCCCCGCCCGCCGCAGTGCTTTGGCTACAAACGCTGTAGTCACAATCTCGCGGAAGTTTCCGATATGGACCGAACCGGACGGACTGATCCCCGATGCACATACAAAAGTCTGCCGCTCCGGATGGTTCACGATTAACTGGTTTGCTATTCTCTCTGCCCAATGCATTGGCAAATCACCTCTACTGTTAGTTAATATGGAGCGTATGTGGAGCCTGTTTGACTTTGGAGACGATGCCCGGCTACCCGGAAACGCCAAAAAAGCTCCCGCCCTCAAGATTGTTATCTTGAGGACGAGAGCTTGAATAAGCTTCGTGGTACCACCTCTGTTCGCGGACATGTTGCCAGGCCCGCCTCTTCGGGTACGGCCATTACGCTTATACCCTATCTCTGTAACGGGAGATCCCGGCATACCATCCTCGGGCGCTGCGCCCGATTCCATATGCAGCTCGGAGACTTTTTTCAGCTCAGGCGCTTCGCTGCCCCATTTCACCACTCTGGAGCTCTCTGTGAACGCTGCCGCCTGCTTACTCTTCTCTTCATCGCTTGTGTGTAGGTAAGTTATTATCAGCAATATTACTCCTGGCAGGTTGTTTCTGTCAATAACTCTGTTTCATATTTACGGGAACGCTGTGATCTACACCCAAACCTCATCCGCCGTCTCAATCACCAGCCGCAGCTTGTCCCACTGCTCTTCTTCTGTCAGGATATTCCCTTCCTCGGAAGAGGCGAAGCCGCATTGGGTGCTGAGACATAACTGATTGATATCCACATATTGTGCCGCTTCTGCGATCCGGGCTTTGAGCTGCTCTTTGTTCTCGAGACCGCCATGTTTGGTGGTGACCAGTCCCAGAACGACGAACTGGCCCCGGATGAAGCGCAGTGGTTCGAAATCACCGGAACGTTCATTGTCATATTCCAGGAAGAACGCGTCCACCTCGGCGCCGGCGAACAGCTCTTCAGCAACCGGCCCGTAGCCCCCGGCAGCAAACCAGGTGGAGCGGAGATTGCCTCTGCATACATGCAATGCAATCGTCATATCCGCAGGGCGGGCAGCGATGCTCTCATTGATCAGCCGGACATAGTCCTTCGCCAGCTGGTCGGGATCGACACCTCGGCTGCGCAGATGCGCCCGGTGTTTGCCGCTGCAGAGTGTTCCCCAGGTGGTATCATCGAGCTGCAGATACCGGCAGCCGGCATCATAGAAGGCCTGAATCGCATCCCGGTACACCTGGATGATATCCCCATACAACGTTGCGGAATCCGAGTATACGTCGTTTCCGTTGTAATCCTGCACGAAATGAAACAGCGCCGGTGAGGGGATGGTCATTTTGGCAAGCGTGTCTCCGGCCAGCTGCTGCAAGCTGCTGAAATCGGCAACCATGGGATGGTCGCCGAAGGCGATTTTACCGGTAATCTTAAAGCTCTCTGCCCGGTTCACCGGTTCCTTGGAGCTGCCTGCCGGCCCGAGCGTAATCTTCTGTGTCCCCTGAATTCCGAAGAAGAAATCGAGATGCCACCAGGAACGGCGGAACTCCCCATCGGTTACGGCTCGCAGACCCAGTGCCTTCTGCTGCTGCAGCAGCTTAGCAATCTCAATGTTCTCAATCTCACGCAGCTCCGCGTCGGTCAGTTCACCCTGAGCGTGCAGGCTGCGCGCAGCTTTGAGCGCCTCTGGCCGCAGGAAGCTTCCGACAATGTCATAGCGAAAGGGCGGTGCATTTCTTGTCGATCCGATAACTGGACTAATCATACGTCCCTCCTGCTGTTATAGTAAGAAAGATTCAAGCTCGAAATAATTATCCGATACCAGATCATTCAGAATGTTAATATACCCCGACATAATCTCGCTCGGTTTACGGTCCTTGTGGGCAATCCAGCCGACAGAGAACACCTCTTTGCTGTCAAAAGGAATCGTGACCAGCCCCGCATCATTCAGTCCCGAGGCCATGATCCCTGTGCCCACGGTATAGGAATCGCTTCCGAGCAGCAGATGAGTCAGCGTGGCGCGGTCGGTAACTTTAATATTCTTCTCAATCTGCGTGAAGCTAAGCATTTCCTCCGAGAAGTGCAGTGAGTTGTTATCCCCCTGCTCAAAAGTAATATACGGAAAAGGAAGAATATCATCAATGGTAATTCTCTCTTTACCGGCCAGCACATGTCCAGCCCGCACATATACATGCGGATTCGTATTGAATAACGGGGTAAACTTCAGGTTTCCGTCGCTGAACAGCTTGTTCATTACCTTATAGTTGCTCTCATTAATATACAGAATACCAATATCACTGCGCAGGGTACGCACATCCTCGATAATCTCATAGGTCTGCGTCTCTCTCAGGCTGAAATTGTATTCGGCTACCTTACTCTCTTTCATCAGCTTCACAAAAGCGTCCGTAACAAACGCATAATGCTGAGTAGATACCGAAAAGTAGATCGGACTGCGTTTCTTGCCGGTATAGCGGTTCTCCATAAACTCCGTTTGTTCAATAATCTGCCGGGCATAGCCCAGAAATTCCATGCCTTCCGCCGAGATGCTGATCCCCCGGTTATTGCGTTCGAAGATGGTAATGCCAAGCTCGCTCTCCAGCTCCTTGATAGCATTCGAGAGGCTGGGCTGTGACACAAATAGCCTTTTGGCCGCTTCGTTCATCGAGCCGCTGTTCGCAATCTCAATTGCGTAGCGGAGCTGCTGCAATGTCAAACCTGTTCCCCCTCTGATCAAGGAATTCACCTATATAACAAATAAGAATTTAATAGTTATCCTACCACACCTTGCCGCACCCAATCTACCAGGGATTATAAGGCGTGATAAGCAAAGCAGAAGTTATTGGGTCCGCTTCTTGCCTGCATCGATTTTGGACGGATCAAGCCCTTCCCAGATGTTCTTGATATCCGCCTGCCCGGGATCTTCAAACACCAGGAATGCGGTCGGCAGATAACGTTCCCCGTATTGTGAAGAAGGCTTATTGAGAATCTCGTTGTCCTTCACCAGTACAGTGGATGAACCCCCGTCCAGATTGGCTGCGATTACTGCACCATGCTTCAGCATAATCTGCTGCACATCATACAGATTCGCCCCGATGCTGTAGCCCGGCTGCCGCCCGTCGATGACCACGAAGATCAGCGCACCGTCCGCCCGTTGGCCCATAGCCGTTCTTGGGGCGATCCCCCAGCCTTCAGCCGCATTCTTGATCTGGCCTTTGCCGTTCACGATAATCCGCGGCTGAAAAGTAACCGCCTCCTGCACACCCATCTTGCTCAGCTCATCTAATGTGTAGTTTCCGGCAATCATTTTGCCTTCTTTGTCCAGGCCTACAATCTGTGTAGACTTCTTGCCGCCAAGTCCGTTATAGTACAGCTTCCCTTGCGAGATGACCAGCCCGATCGGCTTGAAGCCATTGCCCTTCCAGTTCGGGTCGGCGAAGCCTCCACCGTTCACCCCGGCGATTGCCCCTGTCCGCGCCACCATACTGGATACCTTTTCCCCTGAACCGATCTTATTAGGTACACCGAGGCGAACCTTCTTCGGATCATTTACAATCATTACATAACCTGCGTACCCGCTGCCATTCACCTTTTCAATCTCGACCAGCGGCTTATCTTGTTCTTCCTCTACCACGGGGTCCGGTTCAATCACATGGGTGTCCACCTCATTGCCCATCTCCTGAAACCGTTCGGTATATTCGCTGACGCGGTTCTTGAGCTCATCTTCACCAATAATATATTTGGCCATATACCGGTGTTGTGTCGTAATTAGCGTATCCGCTATCAAATAGCGGGTGTTCTGGGCAGACGGTGCGAGATAGAGCCAGCCTCCGGCTGCAATCAGTAAGATGAAGCAGAACATAAACACTCTGAAAACTGTACGAAAAAAACCTCTTTTCTTGCGCTTGCGGGCCGGTTTCTTCTTCTTGCGGACAGTGGAACGTTGCGGTAATGATGAAGAATTCACTTCTAGATATCCTCCCTAAACAAACCTTTGTTGTATAATTCTATAAACTCACATATTCCATAATAGACGAATACGCAAGTTTAAAAGTTTCAGTTTGTTCAATTCTCTGTCCATTATCTGTAAACTGGTGATAGAAGTGAACAAGTAGCTTACGAGGATATCCCGCTCTCACTTTGATTTTGTTAAATATAGTGTAAGCTCATCATCGACCCGAACCTGGTTTCCGGGAACAACGGGCAAGTGATCATAAATCATTCCCCGGCCATCGGGGATAAACCCGCGTTTGATGTACATCCTTTGTGCAGTGCCATAGCTGGCATATAATCCAACGCCAATACCAATCGTATCCGATTTAGCGAACGCCTCTGCTTCAAGCGCCTCAATTAATACACTTCCTATCCCTCGTTTTCTGAAGGGAGGAATAATATCGAAATTTTGAATCTCTGGAATTTGGTTTTGAGCAAAGTAAGGGTACTGTGGTGAATAAACGACATGCCCCCAACCTGCAAACTCCGTCTCATGAAATACTAAGAGCGTACTCCGTTTGTTTAATTGGTTCTCCTCCCAGCAATATTCAATATACTCTAACGGCTTGCTTACATCATGTGGAGTTAGCCCGCCGTGAATCATTCCAATGTCACTGGACATCATTCGACGGACAAGTATAGGTACGCTCATAAGTATATTTCATTCCTTCCGGGATATTTATATGCATCCATTCATTGTAGCAGGAAGATTTCCTTAATCCTCCAGGTTTCTCTTTAACATCTGTTCATCGTCTTTAACATAATTGCAATGTTCATACGTCCTAATGGCAGCAGCATTCCTTCTACCGGTCAGCACCCTCATACTTCTTACTCCGCGTTTTCTAAGGTTTTCTTCCAGACAAGAAATCAATGCAATTGCAATTCCTTGTCTTCGGGCAGCTTCTTCTACATAGAGTTCGGTAATTTCTCCATATGGTTCATCATAGCAGAATGAATACAAGCTTTGGGCACAGCCAAAACCGACGATTCTGCCACTTATCTCTGCTACGGCAATCCATTCGTTACGATTTATATTTAAATGTTCAATTATCTTAGCCGGGGATCTTTTTACACCACCGTTAAATTCTTGATTTAGTCTAGAAAGTTCTTCAGCATCGGTTAAAGATGCCAGCCTTACATTTGCAACAGAATTCATCTCCTCACCCCTTCCTAGCAGAAGCCGAGTAAAACACATCAGCATGCATATGCTGAATTTCAGCCCAATTGCCGGGATTGGTCGTGTCTGGTGAGCGGTGGGCCAGAATGTCCTGATAAAGGGCTGTTTTTTGTTCCAGATGGGCAACATGCCGTTTGGCTTCTTCGAGCTTAATGAGCGCCGCTTCTTTATGCTCCATTATGAGTGCGCTGCGTTGCGGAATGGTCGAATCCCCTTCGAGACAGAGATCGACGTATGTTTTGATGACTTCAATCGGCATTCCGGATTGCTTAAGACATCTGACGCCATGCAGCCAGTTGATCGATTCTTCGTTGAACAGCCGGATGTTATTCCCGTTTCGCTGTACGCTGGGTACCAGCCCTTTATCCGTATAAAAGCGTACAGCGTGCTCGGTGAGTCCCGTGATCCGGGCGGCTTCTTTGACTGTATGCATGTATGATCCTCCTAGTAAAAATGATGAGACCGCTTGACTTCGTGTAACACGAAGGCGATAGGCTTATTGTAATGCAACTCGCACGGAAGTGGAATCCCCGCTTCAGAACCCGATTTCCGGGACACGTACCGTTTGCAGATATACATTTGGACAATGGGAGGAATTACAATGCTAAACGTAACTTTAAATAATGGTGTAACCATGCCGATCATCGGCTTTGGTGTTTACCAGGTGCCGGATGCTGAAGAATGCGAGAACGCTGTATATGAAGCGCTGATGGCTGGTTACCGCCTGATCGACACCGCGGCCGGTTACCTTAATGAGGAAGCTGTAGGACGCGCAATCAAGCGTAGCGGCGTGCCGCGCGGGGAGCTGTTCATAACGACCAAGCTTTGGGTTCAGGATGCCGGCTATGAGAGTGCCAAGCTGGCGTTTGCTAAATCCTTGAAGAAGCTGCAGCTCGACTATCTCGATCTATACCTTATTCATCAGCCGTTCGGCGATTACTACGGCGCTTGGCGTGCAATGGAGGAACTGTACCGAGATAACAAGATCAGGGCGATCGGTGTCAGCAACTTCCTGCCCGACCGTCTGATGGACCTCATCGTGCATAACGAAATCGTCCCTGCCGTCAACCAGATCGAAACGCACCCGTTCTACCAGCAGGCCGAGAGCGCTGCTTTTATGAAAGAACAGGGCGTGCAGCACCAGTCTTGGGCACCGTTCGCTGAAGGACTGGGCAACATGTTCGGCAACGAAGTGCTGGCCTCGATCGCTGATAAACACAACAAGTCTGTCGCCCAGGTCGTGCTGCGCTGGCTTGTCCAGCGTGGAATCGTTGTTATTCCAAAGTCAGTAAGAAAAGAGCGGATCGCCGAAAACTTCAACATTTTCGATTTTGAGCTGAGCGCGGACGATATCGGACAAATTTCCGCCCTCGATACGCGGCACAGTCTTTTCTTATCCTACCACGATCCGAAATTCGTCAAGATGCTGGGCACCTTGAGAGTCGATCTCTAAAGCCAGATCAAACCGCAAGCTCATCATGCGTTTATCCTCACCTATAAAGATAGGACAGGGCGGCCGCCCTGTCCTTTTTCACCTGCATAATTAGGAAAATGCAATAGCGATTCACCGGTGTCTGCCCACACCGCCTCCGCTGCTTGCACTCCCCCCACCGCCGGAATTATCACCGTCATCGTCGTCATCATAAGAAGAATAGCGCCCAGCTCCGCCACCGTTGGTAGAACCGCCCCCACCTTCATTTTCATCCTCATCCTCGTATGAGGAATAGCGCCCTACTCCGCCTCCGTTTGATGAACCGCCGCCTCCTTCATTACTTCCCCAGAAGCTGCTCTGCGAGCTGCTGTGATTCAAGGCTTCGTTACGATGCCGCTCATGCCGGCGGTGCCGCCGCTGTCTCATAGTAGAACCTGAGCCGAACCTGGTAACGAGGCGGTTCATATTCTGCTGGTTGAACGGATTAAGCCGTGATCCGAAACGGGCAATTAAACGGTTGCGGCCGGATGCAGCAAGACTGATCAGAGCAATGATTATTAGATACACTCCAATAATCTTTAATCCTGTAGATGCGCTGACAGGTTTCGGTTTGCTGCTAATGTCCGATTTTACAGGTGATTTGCTTCCTGCTGCAGCGGCAGACTTGGTGCTCATCGCCGCAGTCTCCTGGCTGGCATCCGCTCTGGCCAGGAAGAAGCTGTAGAAGGCATTCGCCGTGGCGGTTGCCCCGCCGGCGTAATCTTTTGCCGCAAATTCGGGTTCAAGTAACGTGTCCAGTATCCCGCCAATGAGTTCATTGGTGAAGGTTCCTTCAATCGCCTTGCCCTGAAGTACATGATAATTATCTCCGCCGATATCGAGCACCAGCATCACATCTTTAGGTCCTGCGGCTACACCGGCGAACTTCGCATACGTATAATCCTGCAGGCTTTTATCACCGGAATTCTTGACAGTCACTACGTAGATCCCGCTTCCGGTCGTTGCCGCATAGCGGTTGCTGGACTGGTTCAGATAATCCTTGGTGACTTGTTTCAAGACCCCGGCATTGTCCGAAATATAGTTTTTGGAGCCGAGGGTTTCTGAATAGACTCCGCCTAGGCTTTGAATTAACGAACCATAGGTTCTGCGCGCGCCTGCGCTATAATCCTTCTTGGCGAAATCAGGCTCCAGCGACTCCGAGAGAATCCGGGATAACACATTGTCGTTCAGCGTATCCTCCAGACCTTTGCCCGGAACTGCCCAGTAATCATCATCCTTGATGGAGAGCAGCAGCAGGACTCCGTTGTTCTTATCCGCAGATCCGACTCCCCATTCATTGAACAGTGAAGTCGCGTAATCTTCCATCGATGTTCCGCCTGTAGAATCCACTGTTACCAGTACAACCTGTGCACCGGTCTGCTGATGCAGCTTCACACCATAATTGACCATATAATTCTCTGTCTTCTGATCAATAACATCCGCGAAGTCATTCACGTAAAATGACTCCGAATGCGCCGGAACAGCCGCCTCCGTGCGGCTTGGCGCCAGCGGCAGCAGCATGATCAGCAGGATGGCGGTGAACACAACCTGTATACTTTTACGATTCATTGATACCCCTCCGCTAATTATATCTCTTCTATTCTATATCGGTTACGCACATTATGGGATATAGTTCCATTCCGTTTATGCTTATGTATGAAGCGAAAAAAACGGCAGGCCAGCCCGCAGAAGGGGATGTACTGCCGTTGTATATGTGCTGTCTTTAAATAAAATATTACGGATATCAAGAAACTAATTACCGGTGTCTGCCTACACCACCGCAGCCACTTGCGTTGCCGCCTCCGCCGGAATTACCGCCTCCAGAAGAACCTGAGGAATGGCGGCCAGCTCCGCTGCTGCTGGAAGAGCCCGAGGAATGACGGCCAGAGCCTCCACCGCTGGAAGATCCGCCTGAGCCATGATTGGTTTCTCCGCGGGAAGAGGATGAACGGCCAGCCCCGCCACCGCTTGACGAGCCTCCGCCTCCATGATTGGAGGAAGAAGAGCGGCCCGATCCTCCACCGCTTGTTGAACCTCTGCCACCTGAATTACTGCCCCAGAAGCTGCTCCGTGATTCATTACGGGACGATGAGCTGCGGGGTTGAGGCCGCTGGTTATAGCTTCTTTGGTTATAGCTTCTACGCCTGATGCCATAATCCGGCTGCCCCGTCCAAACACCATAGCGCTGTATATTGCCGGGGTGATGCGGGTTAATTCCGATTCCGTACCGGGCAATATTACGGTTGCGGCGAGAGGCGGATACGCTGAAGCCCCATACCAATATTAGAAAACAAAGAATAATGGCACTCCCGTCTAAACGGTCAACCGGCTCCTTGTCTAGCGGATCATAATTGGAGTCTGGATACGTGCGCACCGGCACATTCGAAGGGCTGTCCGCAGCAGGCAAAGAGTTTACCTCCGCAGACTCCATGCTTGGAACTGCAGGCTGTTGGCTATGATCCGCTCTGGCCAGGAAGAAACTGTAGAAGGCATTCGCCGTCCCGGTTGCACCTCCAGCGTAATCTTTTGCCGCAAATTTCGGTTCAAGCGCAGTATCCAGAATCCCGCCAATCATATCATTAGTCAACAGATTGTCGATATCCTTGCCCTGAAGGACATGATAGTTATCTCCGCCGATATCGAGCACCAGCATCACATCTTTAGGTCCTGCGGCTACACCGGCGAACTTCGCATACGTATAATCCTGCAGGCTTGTATCACCGGAGTTCTTGACAGTCACTACATAGATCCCGCTTCCGGTCGTTGCCGCATAACGGTTGCTGGACTGGTTCAGATAATCCTTGGTGACTTGTTTGAAGACTCCGGCATTATCCGCTACATAGTTTTTGGTGCCGAGGGTTTCTGAATAGACTCCGCCTAGGCTTTGAATTAACGAACCATAGGTTCTGCGCGCGCCTGCGTTGTAATCCTTCTTGGCGAAATCCGGCTCCAGCGACTCCGAGAGAATCCGGGATAACACATTGTCGTTCAGCGTATCCTCCAGGCCTTTGCCCGGAACTGCCCAGTAATCGTCATCCTGGGTGGAGAGCAGCAGCAGGACTCCGTTGTTCTTATCCGCAGATCCGACTCCCCATTCATTGAACAGTGAAGTCGCGTAATCTTCCATCGATGTTCCGCCTGTAGAATCCACTGTTACCAGTACAACCTGTGCACCGGTCTGCTGATGCAGCTTCACACCATAATTGACCATATAGTTCTCTGTTTTCTGATCAATGACGGCCGCGAAGTCATTCACGTAGAAGGACTCCGAATGTGCCGGAACAGCCGCCTCCGTGCGGCTTGGAGCCAGTGGCAGCAGCAGGATCAGCAGGATGGCGATAAGCGCAGTTTTTAAAGTTTTCCCATACATTAATACCCCTCCGGCTCTCATATCTCTACTCTACTATATCGGTTAAGCGCACAATGGGATATAGTTCCATCCCCTTATACTTATGTCCGAATCTAGTAAATATTCAAAAAGAGACTGCCCGGAGGTTACTCGTTATTAAATCTGTCCGGATGCGATCCAAAACGCTGGTTGTTGTTGAGCGCATTAATGCGGCTGATTTCATCCTCTGACAGCTCGAAATCAAAGATATCGGCATTCGCGATAATCCGCTCTTCCTTGACCGACTTCGGAATCGTCACAATGCCGTTCTGCAGATCCCAGCGCAGGATGACCTGAGGCAGCGTTTTGTTGTGGCGTGCCGCAATATCAGCAATCACCTCATTGTCCAGCAGATGGCCTTGGGCCAGAGGAGCCCACGCTTCAATCTGGATACCTTGCGCCCGGCAATACTCACGAAGCTCAAGCTGGCTGAGCAGCGGATGAAGCTCGACCTGGTTCACCATCGGCTTCACCTTGGCTTCAGTTAGAAGATCTTCCAAATGGTCAATCTGGAAGTTCGAAACACCGATCGCCCGGACTTTTCCACCCGCATACAGCTTTTCAAGCGCCCGCCAGGTGTCTTTGTATTTAGCTCTGATCGGCCAGTGCACCAGATACAGATCCACATAGTCCAGACCCAGCTTACTGAGACTCAGGTCAAATGCCGCCAGTGTAGAATCATACCCCTGATCGTTATTCCATACCTTGGTGGTGATGAACAGCTCTTCGCGGGCAACCCCGGATTCGCGGATCGCCTGACCGACTCCTTCTTCATTTCCATAGACTGTTGCTGTATCAATGCTTCTGTATCCGGCCTTAATTGCTGCTTTGACAGAATCCACAACCTCTTGACCTTCCTGTACTTTGAACACCCCAAGACCAAACCAAGGCATTTCTACACCGTTAGCTAGCTTCGTTGTCGACTTTAGATTCATCATTATCAGAATACCACCCATCTATATGATTTGGATTGTTGCTAGAACAATGAGGCAGGGACAAGCTTACGCCCGCCCTTGATCAGAGTTGAATCCAGTGCATCTCCTTTATCCCCGCCAAAATACAGCTGCCAGTACACGCCGAAGCGGATGCTGACATCATTCTTCACCAGCTCCGGCGGCGTAACGATCAGCCACTGGAACTTCAGCGCCTTGGAAATCTCGAATACCGGATCAAGCACGTTATTGGAGACCATTTCACCAAACGGATTATCGTACAGGAAGACTGTCCAGCCTTTATTCTCACGGTTGACGCGCTTGTGGGTCATAATCATCATCGCCACCAGCAGCTGAACCGACTGGCGTTGACCGCCGCTGCCGACGGCCTCATCCAGCGCCCCGCGGTTAATGACCTCCCAATCCGAGTAATGGTACTCTTCCGGTGCTGCGTAGAGGAAATAATTCTCGGTCACCGGTTTATATACCTGGAGCACCGGGAAGCGGTTCTGCAGCGCGGCATACACCATCCGCCCGTCATTAATCAGCTCTCTGACTGCGGAAGCCGGAACCTGTTCGATCTTCGGGAACTTCTCCAGCAGGCTGCTGATGCAGCGGTTGAAATACTCACTGACCAGCGGTTCGATGTCATCTGTCGTTCTCGGAACGGTAATATTCTTGTAATTCAGCCGGACCAGCGGGAAGGCATGCCCGTTCTCATTATGAATGATCATCCGGCGTTCCATCCGCTTGAGAATGTCGGTAATCTGCACGACCCGCTTCGAGGCACGTCCTACCCACAGCTTGCGTGACAGCTCCATATCTTCCTTGTCACTGCGGATACTCTCAATCTGATCACGTGAGCTCTGGAGCATCGAGTCCAGCACCTGCAGTGCGATCGAGAAATCATCCCAATGAACCGTATTCAGGCGATCCTGAATTTTGGTCTCCAGCTCAACGTTCCAGCCGGACTTGGCCAATCTGCCGCTTAAGGCTGTCTTCTCTTCTTTGACTTTGCGCGAGATTTCCGCACGCTGGCTGCGGCTCTCCTTGCTGCGCAGGAGCCAGTCTGCAACCAGCTGCTCACAGTTCTCCCGCACATCCAGCTGCACCTCTTCCGGAACATCCCGCAGCTGCACACGGCTCTCAACATGGGTATCCATAACTTTGCTCTGATTGGAGAGTGTCTGCAGCCACATATCCATAGATGCAAGCGCCTGCTTGCAGGTATTCAGCAGATGCTCATTCTCGCGGAAGCGCGCACTGATCTCTTCTTCCTTCTGGCCCAGCGGCTCATGCCAGAGCTCCACAGCACGCTCGTGCTTCTCCTTGATCGCCTTCTCGGATTTGCCCAGCTCCTTCTGCAGGTTATCCAGCTCCGCCATACAGCGGATGTAGGAATCACGGATATTCTGATAATCCTCATCCAGAATTCCAGTGTCACTCTTCTGGCGCGTTCTGGCCGACTGAATAACCTCCGGTGAATCGTTCGGTTCAGGTGCGGACTGCCATCCGTCATCGACCTGCTGTACTGCTGCTTCCAGTTCAACCAGTTGTTGACCTGCCGCCTTGATCTGGGCAGCCCGTGTACGGATCTCCAGCTCATTCTGGCTGAGGGACTGCTGCTGGCTTTCCACGGTACTCAGCAGCTGCAGCAGCTTATCCTGTACAGCCTCATCCGGCACTGTTTCCTCCTGCACAGTATCTTGTGCAGCACCGCCATGTTCACTTGGGAAGTGGATTTCCGGGAACCAGTTCTGCAGCCGCGGGAACAAGGAATACTTAGCTTCTCCCAGCCACTTCTCACGCTGCAGGGCGAGGCTGTCCATATCTGCCTTCAGATGTGCCAGCTGCTGTTCCTTGACGGCAATCTCTTTGCTTAAGGTAGTCTTCAATTCAACTGACTTTTGTTTGTCTTTGTAATCCTGCTCCTGCTTCCGGCTCCGCTCCACCCACTCACGCAGCGCCGCTGCCCTGGTCTCATGCTCGGTTTTCTCCGCCTCACTGACAGCCAGGTCTCTGGAAATTCCGGATAGAGTCTCTTCATTCAGCGACATTTCAGCATTCAATTCATTCAGACTCTTGCCCAGCTCCTGCTGCTGGGTCTCTAATACCTTCTGTCTGGCCCTCAGACTCACGGTGTGCTCACCCTGAAGCAGCCGGTCATACTCCAGTCTGGCTGATTTCAGCTTCGCCAGATAACCTTCCGCATCCTGCAGCTCCTCTTCCTGCTCCTTGAGCCGTGAAGCGATCCCTTGCTTCCAGTCCAGGAAGCGTTCCGGCTGAAGCACCATCCGCGGTCCCTGATGGGAGAGCAGCAGGAATGAAGCGCCTGTCGCATCAGCCATTTCCTCGCGCACGAAGATCGGGACAGGAGATTTGAGCAGAAGCTCCTGAAGCAGTTCAGGCTGAAGCTTAGCCGATTCACGCTTCGTTACAATCAGCCCGTAAGGCAGCAAAGGGTGACGCTCCAGCTCCTCTTCGCGGACCAGATAAGACTGGTCGTTCAGATATGCGCTGCCGATCATAGAGCTGATCTTCAGGGCGTCCAGAGCATCCTTAACCGTCAGGATATCATTATTAGGCAGCCAATAGGCTTCCTGCTGCAGCTCTACATCCAGCAGCTGATTATAATATTCGCGTCTGAGCCGCTTCGTCTGCTGCTCGGCATCATCCATTCTGCGGATGAACCGTTCCTGGAGTAGAGCTTTCGCTTCGAACAATGCCGTCGTCCCGAGCAGCTGATGTTCTTCATACATTTCCAGCAGAACGACCAGCTGCGACCAGAGCTGTGATTCCTTGCCCATCTGGACTTCAATCCGGTCCGTTAACTCCTCTGCCTGGCTTGCAGTCCCCAGCAGCTTCTCAGTCAGCCGGGTATGTCTGGTATGCAGGGCAAGCTTCTCTTCTTCTGCGGATTTGCGCTGCCCGTTCAGGGCAATGATATTCTCGGCGATGCTTCTGGCTGCAATCAGCGTGCGCTGAAGTGCGGCTGCCGGGGAATGGGCAGCTTCCTGTCCGTGGCGGGAAGCGAAGACCCCCAGATCTTCGGTATACTGGCGGATGAGCGCCGTCAATTCATGGATTTTGCCTTCAAGTCCGCCGAGTTCAAGCAGGAATGCCTCCCGGCCTTTGCGCAGAATGGCCTCTTCTGCACCCAGAGCTTGCTGGCGGCCGCTGAAGAACTGAATTCGTGCCTGCCATAACCGGTAGACCTCATCCCACTGCACCCGAAGCTCCTGCTTGGCCGCTTGGATAACCTCTTGGCGCTCCTTCATCGCAAGAGAACCTTCGATGGCTTCAATTTCCTTCTGCCACTGCTCCATCTGGCGGATCTGCAGTCTGCGTCTGGCTAAATAATGGGCAACCTCCAGATCCTTTTCCTTCATCTTCGACTCTTCCAGCCGTTGCTTAGCCCGTGCCTGATTATCCGAGACCGCTTTGAAATCATCCTGCTTGCGGTCACGCTCTTCCTTGAGCTTCAGATATTTCAGATTATCCGTCTCAAATTTCAGCTGCTTCGCTTCCTGATAATGTCCGGCCAGCTCATCAGCTGTTTTGCGGCGTTTGTCTTCAGCATGCTTCAGCTCATCGTAGATCACAGTGTACAGCTGCCGTCCAAGTAATTCCGTTTCCTGAAAGCTGCGGTCAGCCTCCGTCCCCTGCTTGACTGACTCGTAGAGCGGCGCGGCAAGTGAAGTGAATTCGGCAAAAGCGCGCTCTCTCTGCTCCAGCATCGGCAGCCGCTGTGCAACCGTAGCTGAATCTATGAACATCCGCTGAAGTGAACCTTCATCCTCGCGCATACTGCCATTTAGACTGGACCCGATTTCCGGAATAATCAGCTTCTCGAACAGATTGTGGTTGGTGAAGGCGTCATTCTTCTGGAAATAGCCTTTAATCCCGCCCTCTTCTCCGTTGATTCTCCGCATATTACGCCATTCATCAATATGAATATCCCGGTCCGCCAGAAAGGCGTAATATTTCTTCAGGTCGGAGCTATGGCTGCCGTACGCAACGATCTCATTGCGCCGCTCCCGGACGAATTGCTGAATCGCTTCAAAGCTGGCCGGACTGTTCAGCCCATGATCGTAGAGCGGCAGTGTAGACAGTGTAAGCTCAGCATTCTCATCATAATTGAGCAGCGCATAGAGCAGATAATCCACTTTGATCTCCAGCTGATCGATGGAGTTCTGGGCAGTCATTGCGATTCCGGTAGTTATGTACTCTGTCCGTTCCGGAGCGTCCAGCCGCCATTCAATGGCCACGTGGAACGTGTAGGGCTTCAGCTGTTTTTTGTGATTATGGAAGAAGGCTTCTACCTGGTTCTCATTATCCTTACCCCAAGCCGCCTTGGGCATCAGCAGCTGGAATATGGACTGCAGCAGCACGCCCTTTCCCCCGCCGTTCATCAGCGTGATCAGCGTGTTGGCCGGGCCTTCCTCATTGCACAGGTCGAGGATCATATCCTCATATTTCTTCAGCATCTTCTCATATTTAAGTCCGGCGATGCGGATTCGCTCAATGCGCGGCATGGGCTTCATCCTCCTTCTCGCTGAGAGTCCGGCCAATCAGGGCCTTCAGCTCTTTGTAGCGGTCCACATCATGATAGAGATAACGCATCCGCTCATACAGCTCTTCCCTCGGGAATATCCGCTTCTCGTTCTCGGAGATAAATACCAGATGCTCTTCCTCCAGCAGCTTCATCCCCTCATGGATCAGGCCGATCCGGGAGCCGGCACCGCGGGTCAGCGAATCGCCTTCCTCCTGGCTTTTGGTCTGCATGTAGAGACTGCTCCACACTTTGTGCATTGCCTGGATATCCAGCCGCCACTGCTTGCTGAAGCTGCAGTCTTCGTCCATGTCCATCCATGTCTGGAACAGGGCTGATACCTGATCCGAGAGTTGAATGTAGGACATGCTGTCCTGACCCGGCTTGAAATGCTGCTCATCCTGATCCATCTCGGCCAGGAACACCAGAATGATTACGTTGATGATATGTAGATGCGTCTTACGTTCGATGCGGGAATATTTATTGCGCAGCTGTGTGAAGTTGCTGGCGAAGCCGGAACCCATTGGACTCACGAGCAGGTGCAGGCGATGCCCCGAGTTCATAATCCGGCAGCCGGCTTCTTTGGCCACATATTGTAAGGCATCATAGGCGACGGTATCCTGCAGGCATTCGGCGGCAGCGGGATCATCAAGTGATATCACCTTGCGGCGAAGCAGGTCGAAGAACAGCCTTGAAGCCTGCTGTACTTGCTCTAACGAATAACTCATGCTGAATCATCTCACTTCTCTACTATAGTAATGGTATAAGGGCTGATCTCCAGACCGGGCCAGCGGATGCTGCCCTGCTGCCTGTTAGCAATCCTGGTCCGCAGTAACTTGCCTCTCAACACTTCCAGCTCCGGATGACCGCTGATCAGCTGCTGAATCAGCTTCTGGCATTCATCTGCCCCGCCCTGGCCTTCCGCTTCCTGTTCCTGTACGGTAATTTCGGTATGGAAAAATTGTACCCACAGATCCACGGCATCCGGAGTTTCCGCCCAGCGCCGCTGTTCTTCCGCGGAGAAGGCCTCTGCCGAGAACGTAAAGCTTCCTTGCTCTGCCACTCCGGTTAAGACCGGCAGCCATAGATCACATACCCCAGCCCAAGGTATGCCTTTGGGAACATAGTGTACTTCCTCTTCGTCCCCGGCTTCATCCGGGTCATCCGGCAATTCGTCCGGCAGGAAGCCGACATCCTGCTCTTCCCAGGCCCAGGCCAGCGGATAAATGAAGTCTTGGCTGGGAGAGAATAGCCCGCTGATCAGGGTTTCCATGCTATCCCCATCCGGTAATCCTTCCGGCTTCACCCATTCCTCCCATACATGGGTACGGAAGTTGAAGCCGGCGGCACCCCAGAACAGCTCCGGGAAGTTGAGCCTGAGATTGGTTTCCGCTTCAAAGATGCTCAGCACGACTTCAGCAAGCTCATCATGCACTCTCCGCGAGAGCTCTACCCGTTCTGAGAGCAGCCGCAGCTCATTGAAGTCGATGACATCCTTCTCATCATTGGCCAGCCGGGCCAGCGAGCGGTGGATATTATCGAAATGCTTGCGTTCCTCGTCAAATTGCTGATGGATCTCCTCCAGCCGCTGATGCCGCTGGGTACCGTATTCGCTGAAGATATGCTTCGGGTTGCGGCGCAGCGCATTGCGGTATTCCTGCTGCTGCTGGGTCATCTTCCGCACCCGTGAGATCAGTTCATTCACATCCTGCATCGCCCGGGTTACCCGTCCATGCTTGATATGCATCTGGATCTCGAGCAGCTTGATGCTGATCTGAAATTCATCAATGATCTCATGGCTCATGAAGATCAGCTCCATCGCATATTCGGAGAGCCGGTAGATGGTAGTCCCGTTCTCTTCCCAGCTGGTGCGGGTGGCATCTTCATCTACGGTGAAATATTTATACTTCTGCACCGCCATCTGCCGGGAATGATCATCGTAATAGTTAGCCTCGAAATCCCCGCCGTTTCCGCTCCACAGCAGCCCGTCCACGAGCCGTTCCACCGATTCCGGACTGCCGAGCTTCGCGATGCCGAAGCGTTCAAGCGAGCTCCACGTCAATTCGACCAGGTCCTCCCTGGATCTCTGCTCATTCGATTCCAGCTCCAGATAATAGACCTGCAGCAGTACACTTAGAGCAATCATTTCCTTATAAGGCTGAAGCTCACCAAGATTCATGCCTGCACCCAGACTCCACAAGGGATTCAGCCGCTTGTTCCGTTCTCCAAAATCATTCCAGTTCATGCTCCAGCCAACCTCGCCATCACTTCATAATTTACCTCACAACATAACATAAACCCACATCTGCCCCGAAGGGTGAAATATGGGCTAGGATTACGATAAACGATATATTGGGGAATGTATGTTTCTATCCTCATGTCTTTCTATTATATCAATGTTTCACAGATATGGCTATTTGCAAAAAATAATAGAGGAGCCCCGAAAGGGGACTCCTCTAAGTCACGGTTTGGCAACCGGATGCAGCTATTTGTATTTCACATTCAGCAGATACTGCAGGTTAGCTTTCACCGCAGGCCACTCGTCATCAATGATACTGTACAGCGCATTATCCATAACCAGGCCGTCAGAAGTCAACCGCTGCTTGCGCAGCACGCCTTCCCGGACAGCGCCAATCCGTTCAACCGCCCGCTGCGACCGGAGGTTGGTACTGACAATGGAGAAATTTACGCGGATTAGTCCGAGTCCCTCGAAGCAGTATTGCAGAAGCAGCGACTTCGACTCTGTGTTCACAGCTATTCTCCAGTAATCCGGCGAAATCCAGGTGCAGCCGATCTCTGCATTGCGGTGTGTCCGGTCCAGATGCATGATCCGCGTAGTGCCGGCAATCCGGCCGGATGCCTGCTCTATCATGACAAAAGGGATATCCGTACCTTTGGCCTTGCTTACCAGTGCAGCGTCTATCAACTGACCCACTTGTTCTTCTGTGCTGACTCTTCTCCAGGTATATTCCCAGATCAGCGGATCGTTCAGCACCTTAATCAGCTCCGGCCTATGCTCTTCCCCCATGGGTACAAGCCTGATCACGTTGCCCTCCAGTTGCTCAGCATTCTTCGAAATCATGTATCAGCCCTCCTGGACATTTTACTATATATTAATGAAGCGATTTATTTCCGCTCAGCAATTTGGCCCGCCAGCTGCTGAATGAACTCCTGCACACTGAGCGATAGTTGTGAGCTCTCCGCACGGCTTCGTACAGTAACTGCACCGTTGTTTTGTTCTTGATCTCCGAGTACTAACATATAAGGCACCTTCTCCAGCTGGGCTTCACGGATTTTGTAACCCAGCTTCTCATCCCGTAAATCAAGCTCTACTCTAAGCCCGGCGGCTTGCAGCTGCTCTTTAACCTCGAAGGCATAATCAGCATGAACCCTGGATACAGGCAGCAGCTTGACTTGTACGGGAGACAGCCACAGCGGAAAAGCTCCGCTGAAGTGCTCTGTAAGAATGCCCATGAACCGGTCAATGGAGCCGAATACTGCACGGTGAATGACTACCGGACGGTGTTTCCCGTTATCTTCACCAATATAAGTCAGATCGAACTTCTCCGGCATTTGGAAATCCAGCTGGATTGTACCGCATTGCCAGCTTCTTTTCAAGGCATCAAGGATATGGAAATCGATCTTAGGCCCGTAAAAAGCGCCATCCCCCTCGTTCACCCGATACTCGATCCCGTTGTTCTTCAGCACCCGTTCGAGTGACAGCTCCGCCTGATCCCAGAGCTCTTCAGCCCCCATATAATCATCCGGACGTGTGGACAGCTCCACCTTGTACTCGAAACCAAATACTTTGTACATCCGATCAATGAGCTCCAGCACCCGGCTAATTTCATCCTCAATCTGTTCCGGCAGGACAAACAGGTGGGCATCATCCTGGCAAAAAGTGCGGACACGCATCATTCCATTTAGCGCTCCCGAGAATTCATGGCGGTGGACCTGCCCATATTCAGCAATCCGGATCGGCAGCTCCCGGTAGGAACGCAGGCTGTTCTTGTAGATCAGCATATGCCCGGGGCAGTTCATCGGTTTGAGCGCAAAGTCTGTTTCATCCACTTTTGTGAAATACATCTCGTCTTTATAATGATCCCAGTGTCCGGATTGCTCCCATAGCCTTCTGTTCATCATCAGCGGTGAACGGACCTCATCGTAGCCGCTGGACCTCTGTAATTCACGCGAGAAGTTCTCCAGCTCAGTACGGATGAGCATGCCCTTCGGCAGATAGAACGGCATACCCGGCGCTTCTTCGGAGAACATGAACAATCCAAGTTCTTTACCCAGCTTGCGGTGGTCACGCTTCTTCGCTTCCTCCAGCATGTGGAGATGCTCCTCCAGCTGGGATTTCTTGAAGAATGAAGTTCCGTATATCCGCTGGAGCACCTGATTATCTGAATCCCCGCGCCAGTAGGCTCCCGCTACGCTAAGCAGCTTGAAGGCCTTGATCCGGCCAGTAGACGGCAAATGCGGCCCCCGGCACAGATCAGTGAATTCACCTTGCTCATACAAGCTGATCACTGCATCCTCCGGCAGGTCACGGAGCAGTTCAAGCTTAAGGGGCTCCTCCAGCTGCCGGAACAGTTCCATTGCTTCACTTCTGCTGACCACCCGGCGCAGGATCGGCAGATTCTCTAGGATTATCTTCTCCATTTCCTGTTCGATTGCCCCTAAATCCTCCACGGACAACGGCCGTGCTATATCAATATCGTAATAGAATCCATCCTCTATGACCGGACCGATACCCAATTTAACATTCTGATCCCCGTAGATCCGTTTGACAGCCTGGGCCATCAGATGAGCAGTACTGTGTCTGTGGATCATCAGTCCTTCTTCACTGTCCGCCATTATAATTTCAACGAGGCTATCCTGTTCAACCGGGTGATCAAGGTCAACGAGCCTGCCGTCAATTTTACCGGCTACCGCATTCTTCTTCAGACTGGCACTGATTGACTCCGCAACCTGCGCAACTGTGGTGTTACGCGAATACCTCCTAATTGATCCATCCGGCAGTTTCACTTGAATCTCCATGATTGTGGCCTCCATTTCTTCAGGTTTCTGTTAGTGTATATTGAACGCAAAAAAACGCATCTCATCCCGGAAAGGGACGAGTGCGTCTAAGCTCGTGGTTCCACCCTAATTCGACTATGTATTCACGGACCCCGGCTGTTCGGCGGAAGCGCGGATAAGCATAATCCTCATGGCATCCGCTAACGGGGATGGGACGGTGGCATTTACAGCCTCGCTAACAGCAGGAGGGTTCAGTGTCACGGCTGCAAAGGGGTAACATCCGGCTGGTCTCTGTAAGAAGCTCGCACCTTGCACTTCTCTCTCTGGTCAGTCCTGGGAGGATATCATGTCTCTGGTCATTGCCTTAAGTATGGTGTTGCTGGTTACATAATACTGAATGCCTTCGTTAAAAGTCAATACTGCGGTGAAAAAATAGTTGGTTGCCGCACTTCCGCAGCCAACTATCCGTCAATATAACTCATATGAATCCGCTGGATAATGTCACCAACTTCTCCTACTGTTTTCGCAATATAATCAGCACCAGCGGCCGCTAACTCCTCCTCCGAGCCGTAGCCGAATAACACGCCTATAGAGGGGACTCCGCAGGCCTTCGCCCCGATTATATCATGCTCCCGGTCCCCGATCATCAGCGCCTGCGCCGCAGGAATACCATTCTCGTCCAGCACATGCCGGATCACCTCACGCTTCTTCGAGCGTGTCCCGTCCAGATTGCTGCCTGCGGTGAACTTGAAGAAGCCGTCCAGCTTGTAATGGCGGAGAATCTCCTCGGCAAAAACTGTAGGCTTGGAGGTTGCCACATACAGGCTGAACCCCTTATTCCGCAGGTCCTCCAGTAACTCTGGAATCCCAGGAATCACACTGTTCTCGAACATGCCAAGCGTCCGGTAGCGCTCACGGTAGAACTCTACTCCCTGCAGGGCGGCTTCAGGTGTCAGACCCTGGATTTGAATAAAAGAATCATAGAGCGGCGGCCCGATATACGGAATCAGCAGGTCAGGATGCTCCACCCCGATATCTAATTTGTTCAGCGCATATTCCACGCATTTGGTAATGCCTTCTTTGGGATCGGTTAATGTACCGTCCAGATCAAATAAAATATGATGCAGCGCGTCCTTCACTTCCGTTCGTGCTCCTTTCCTGTTTAGCTTTTATCCATCATACCCTCCTTTCTTCATACTTTCCACACACTTATCTACTAACATCACTATGTAAGCTATATTTGAACTTGGAGGATGTAACATGAATATGACGCATTATATGTCGCTGCTGGCGGAGAATCAGCCCTGGAATCTGATTCTTTTCATGGCGATTCCCGTGATTTTTGCAGAGACGATTACGGTTACAGAGTTTATAATTCTGTTCACCAAGAAGCTGAACGGGCCGCTCAGAGCCTTCAACCGGGTATGCAGTATTCTCGCGGGACTCTATTTCACCGGAGTTTTCCTGTACTTGTTCCCTACCGCCTTCATCCCGCTCACCGCGAATGGTGAATGGCACACCTGGGTGGATGTAGTTGCGGTAAGCTTTTATCTGAGCGGAGTCATCTTCCTGCTGCCTCTGGCCCTGCTGGATCTGGGTCTCATCGCCCGCAAACGCAGTGAAGAGAGCAAGCTTAAGCTGCACTTCCTGCTGATCAGCGGCTTCCTCGTTGTTGCCCACATCGCTATGATCTTCGGGATGGTGAATCCGGAAATTATGGGCGGAATGGCTGGAATGAACCACTAAAAGTATCGATGGTGCAGAGGTGTCCCTAGAGTCGTGAAAATGGCGGCGGGGACGCTTTTTTTGTTCATAATGCACAAAATACCATAGATCATCGCAGCAGTTAATTGCTATAATCTCCTAATATATGTTGTTTATCGAACGGGGAGGAACTGGCAGAGGCGGTTATACGGGAGATTTCAGGGGGAAACTGGAATTACCGACTATTAAATTAATTAATGTCTAACGTGAGAGCATAATCTAATTGCGCTGGAGAAATTAATGCAGCAGGTGAGCCGCTGAATTTTGTCGTATTCGTCCAATCAATCCCGGAGCATCGCGTATATGATTTACTAACGATGAGACTGGATAGAGATGGGTGAAATCATGAAACTACAAGAGGTCAAAAAAGACTACGAACTGATCGTAAGCTTAGGTTCATCTTGCGCGCCTGCAATTAACCTGAAAAGATACGGCTTACGAAAATTCTCAATGCCTTTAGACTGGATGATTTCGTATTCACTGGCCGACGTCAACCGGCTTCTAAAGAATGAGTTCAGGAATTTTATGGATTTCAGAAATCTGCATCCGTTGGATGAGACGCATTTTTTGCTGGATGATGGTGATCCCGTTTATTTGGATCATTCCAGAAGTAATCTGTCACAATCCTATTTCATAAGAGACTCCCTGTATAACATCATCTCTGCCCATGATTTCCCGATTATTACAGGCCAGGGCTGGAGCGCTTCCTATCCGGCCTACCGGCTGAAACTGGAATACCGGATAGGACGGTTCTGGAACAATCTGCTCAGCAGCGATGATAGCTTATTTGTCAGATGGTTTGCGAATGCTGAACAGGTGCTGGAGCTGCATATGATTTTATCAAAACTATTAAATCACAAGAAATTCACAATACTCATCCTAAATCCTATACCCGGCCTTAGTGCAACAAGAGAAGCGGAATGGGGTATCGACAATGTCTGCGTTCTGGAGGTGCCCAGCGATATGAATGACTATGCTAATTGGGATTACATCCTGCAAGGTATTAGACTGATTAATTCATAACTTATCTCGCAAAAGTAACCTCACAACGCGTCCCTACACCCACCCTGCTTGTAAACACAATCGTACCGCCGAGCAGTTCGACCAGCTTATTCACAATCGAAAGCCCGAGGCCGGAGCCTCCGTATTGCCGTGAGCGGGATTTCTCCACCCGGTAAAAGCGGTCAAAGATATAGGTAAGCTCCGCTTCCGGAATACCGATTCCCGTATCCTCCACAACAAATACCGCCGAGTCCGGAGTAAATCTTAAATCCACCCTGATCTGCCCCCGTTCAGTATAGCGGACAGCATTCTCCAGCAGATTCATCACGATTTGCTCCATCCGTTTGCCATCGCCCAAGATCCTCACGTCTTGCCCGCCATCGTACGAGGCCGTCACCTCCAGACCTTTCTCCTTCGCTGTTAATTCTACCCTGCGGACTGCCTGATCCACGATTTGCCAGAGGTCAACCTGTTCCAGATTCAGCGGAATTTTGCCCTCCTCCATTTTGGCCAGCTCGAATAAGTCGTCGACCAAATGCTGCAGCCGGTGCGCTTCCTGATCGATGATGTCGAGATACAGTACCTTCTCTTCTTCTGTCTCGTACAGCCCGCTCTTCACTACCTTGGCATACCCCTGCAGGTAAGTGATCGGTGTCCGCAGCTCATGCGAGATATTAGCCAGAAATTCCTGGCGGGTATCCCTGTAGCGCTGCAGGTCAACAGCCAGGTCGTTGATCGCTCCTGCGAGAAAACCTATCTCATCATTACCGCGGATGGTGACGCGGGTCTCCAGTTCACCGGCGGCGATCTTGCGGGTGGCTCTCTGCATCTGCAGAAGCGGCCGGGACAGGACAACGGCAATGACCCAGGTGATGCCGAGTGCCAGAAGGAAAGCGCCGATCCCCGTGAGCAGCAGAATATTCCGAACCGAGGCCAGCGAGTCTTCCATATTCGTGGTGGAGGACATTACATACAACGCTGAAATGACACCTTCACTGCCCGAGATAGGTTGTCCAGTGACGAAATACCGGTGCCCCGCTGGATCTTTGTACAGGAAGCTGACCGTTTTCCCGGTAAAAATATCTGTAAGATCCCCGGTTCGGATGAACGCCCGGTCCGCAGAATCGTGAACACCTGAATGCAGATTTGTACGGCCATCGGGAAGAATGTTAAATATACTGACATTCGAGAATTCAGCAAACGTCGTCATCATCTGGCTGGTCGTGGACTCCTTGGACTGGGCCATAACCGTGAAATGGGAGGCCAGCTCCTCGGTTTCCGTCTGCATTTCGTTGTAATAAAAGCTGCTGAACATCCTGTCGATCACCACTCCCAGTGACAAAAGCACGATCAGGAACAAGGAAATGATGACCAGCCCAAGCTTGAAGCCGATGATATTATTTTTCATCCGTCATACCTGTGACCTGGAATTTATACCCGAGCCCCCATACCGTCTGCACCGGATTGTAAGTTAAGCCCGCTCTCTGCATTTTTTCACGGATATTCTTAATGTGGGTATCGATCACCCGGGTCTCCCCGCCGTAATCATTCCCCCACAGCCGTTCGACCAGCTCATCGCGGGTGAATACCCGTTGTCCCCCGCGCGCCAGCAGGGTCAGCAGATCGAACTCTTTTAAGGTGAAATCAACGCTCTGCTCCTGTATGCGCACCTCGCGTGCTTCCGGGTAAATCCGCAGACCGGGGTACTCCAGCACTTCCTCACGGGGGGCCAGTGATTGTGTCAGCGCAGAGCGGCGGAGCAGCGAATGTATCCGGGCCAGCAGCTCCTCCGGTTCAAACGGCTTGGTCAGATAATCGTCCGCACCTATGCCAAGACCCTGCACCTTATCCTTAATCTCCGAACGGGCGGTAAGCATCAGAATGGGAATATGACTATGCTCCCGGATCACACGGCAGACCTGCCAGCCATCCATGTCAGGCATCATCACATCGAGCAGAATCAGATCAAATGCCTGCTGCCCCGCCATGCGGATGGCTTCTTGCCCCGTGGCCGCTTCCCTGGTGGCGAAGCCCTCGTTCAGCAGATATATACGCAGCAAATTCCGCATATTCCATTCATCGTCCACTATAAGTATTTGAGATTTGGACATGCTTTCACCCTTTTCATAGACTGGTTAATAGTTCGTAATTCATTATACCCAAGTGGAAACGGTTATACCGTCTTACTTATTATATAAATGAAAAACCGGCAGCGGAATCCGCTGCCGGCTTGCTCTGTCTAATGCCCTGAGTGCGGATTATCACCGGAGGCGGAGGAAATCTCCAGCATGTCATCGATCTCACTCTGCGCTGCGGCGTTAATCGTTGCCGTATCACCCGTTAACCAAGCGTGATTATACGGGCCTTCCGCCGGTGAATCCTTGAATTTCGGCTGCAGCTCCATCGTATAGTTCATTAGGGAATCCGGCAATCCGTCCTTACCGGTGAAGACCAGCGGCGCGTGTTTGCCCAGATGGGAGAAGGGTGCAGCAGCAATCGCCAGCATCGCAGAATCCGTAGTCAACAAGGACAGGTTATGTCCGGGAGCAGTGATTCCCCAGCCGAATCCGTTCACCGTATCCTTGAATTTGGCAAAGGCAATGGCATTCTCGTAAGGATCTTCCCCCGCTATGCGCGTAACCGTTCCATATTGCTTAAGCTGTTCCTCCACATCCGTTGAAATGACGGATTCGGGACCGAGAACATAAATAGCCGCATTGCCGCCGCGTTCCTTGAGGGCATCTGCTGTCGCAGCCGGGATATCGCTTTTTGCCACATATAATAAAGGCTCCGGCATATGGGCAATCCAGTTGACAGCCGGCAGAGTATATTCAGGACTGTCCATGGAGCCGATAATTACACTCTGCGGCAGCTCACCCGACACTTTGGCATAGTAAGTATCGATAGCGCCAGCCACAGCTGCAGGTTCATTTCCTTCAATCTTGTCCACCTTCAGATTAAGCGGACTGAGCTGCGTCCCGACGCTTTCCGGAGATGGCCCTACAATTACAATCTGAATACCGTCATTGCTGTCCGCACCAAGCGGCTTCAGCCGCTTCAGCTCAGCCAGAGTTGCATCCGGCACACCGTCTTTGGTGAAAAAGAGCACCGGCCCGTTGCTCGGATGGTGGATCAGGTCCGTGCTTACCGCCGCAATCTGCCAGTTATCCACACTGGTCAGGACTACAGACGATGGCCGGTTACTCTTGGTTTCAGCAGTCCATAAGGTCTGTGAGACCAGCACAGCCGCCTGAACAGGGTCAGAGGTATTGATCCGGGTTGTATTTTTGGTCGCAATCCAGGGCATGGATACCGTTGTTTGTGCAGTTGCCGCGGCTGATTCTTCCTTGTTATCCGCACCCAGGCTGCAGCCCGCAAGTGTAGCTCCAAGCAGCAGGATAAAGGTAGCCGTCAGCAGTCTTTTCTTCATCATTGTCCCTCCACTTCAGTTGCTCTCGCGAATAACTAGAAGTGTACAAGACAAATGTGTAGAAAGAATGAAGCAACAAAGTATACTGCGAACCTCCTGCTGCTTCTGTACAATATGGATACTATGGTATCTGGAGGATAACCGGCATGGACAATCACTATATTGCAGATCGTATCAGAGCTTATAGGGCAGACACCGAGTCTGTTTACAACACTTGGTTTCTGAATAATAGCGAGCGGTTAAAGGCATTCCGTACAATCAAAAGCGGACTGACAGACGTCATCCGCAGCATTGAAGCGCGGACATTCGGCAATGATTATAAGGGTTCATCCCTGGAGTTTGTAATGTCCGCCATTTGTGAGCAGAAACAGATTTTTGAAGGAGCGGCTCATGCCTTCTACTGGAAACCTAAATTGCGTATTCCGGATATTTATGAGAATGATGTCCATCAGCTCGCTTTTGGACGCTTTCTGAAGGCAGTACAGCAAGCCAGCCAGGAGAAGCAAATTTTGGAGGAAATTTATAAGCTCGACAATATGCATATCAAAGGGCTGGGCCCTGCCGCAGCCAATATTATATATTTTCTTCATCCCACCCTGTTCCCGCCATTCAATACCGCAATTGTAAAAGGCTATAACGAACTTCTGGGCCAGAAGATCAAGCTGGGTTCATGGACTGCATATCTGGAAATGCGTGAAGGTCTGCTCCAAATGAATAATGAACAACGCTCCCTGCTGTCCAATGATTTAGGCGCTATTGGAGGGTTTGTGTTTGAAATTGGCACCGGACGTCTCATAGTAAGCGGCAATGCAGAGCGGGTTCTGGAGTCTGAGGCAGCCAAGCAGGAGAAAACCCGGTTAAAACGTCATACAGAGATCATGAACGATATCCGTGAAGAAAATGCACATAGTGAAATGCAATATCATCTGGCAAGATTAGGCCGCTCGCTCGGATATAAGGTATGGATCGCTCAGAATGATCACAAGAGACAATGGAACAGCGCAAAGCTCGGTGAATTATCACTGCCCGCATTGCCTCCGCTTCAGGTATCCAAAGCAGCGTTTGACACTATTTCCTTCATTGATGTGATTTGGCTTGATGATGAGAACAGAATGATTGCTGCCTTTGAAGTAGAGAAAAGCACGTCCATCTATTCGGGCATCCTTAGGCTGTACGATCTGGCCTTGTCGCTTAATGAACCGGAATGCAGTTTATACCTTATTTCTCCTGACGGCAGGGAAAAAGAAATTCAGGCCCAGTTGCTGCGTCCTTCCTTACAGCAGAACAACGCCGGGCATATCTCTTATATTTTATTCTCGGATCTGCAGTGTGAATGTGACGCCATGTGCAAATACGGCCGTTCACATGAGGTGCTGGAGGGAATATCCAGAAAGCCGGTAAGAAGTTAATAACGGCGGAATCACACGATAATCACGCTTTGAACCAACAGCCCGGACAGGATTCACCCTGCCCGGGCTGTAGTCTAATCGCCAGCTCGTTCAAACATCAAGCGGTATTATTACCAGGCCACGCGGATAATCAGGCCCTTAGGATCGCCGACTTCAAGATAAGCGGCCTGGCCGTTGACATCATCATAAGGGAAGCCGTAAGCCAGTCCGCTGATGCTGTGGTCATGCCAGAATTTCGCGTAATAGTTGGCTGGAGCCGCTTTGTAATAGTCCGCGACATTGTTCCAGTTGCCGGAGGTGTAGACATGGCGGTTAATGGCAGCGCTGGTGGCTGCATCAATAAGCGAGCCGTCATTGCGGAGAATATCCTGGGTGCTGTAGCTGGAATAACCTGCGAAATAATTGCTATTGGCCCCGCCTGCTTTAAACGATCCATGGACAGGAGCGATAATCCGGTAAGGCGCCTGATCCGTAGCAAGTGATTTGAAGGCGGACGGCACTTCATTCTGATATTTACTGAAGATTCCGGCGCGTGTCTCCGATTCCAGCTCGCCTACGGTCTTATCATAGCCGCCCGACAAGCCTACCAGCCGGTGCTGGATCGGGAAGCCGAAGGCATCTACGCGTGTCGTGTTGCCGTGATAGCCTGTAGCATCCACTGTGAATTCAACGAAATCGAAATAGAGATTACGGTTAGGGTCAGTAGGATTATCAATATCCGGTCCGGCAAAGCCGTCATCATAAGTCTTGATGTACAGCGGCGTGCCTACGCTGAGGAACATGCGGCCGGAGGTGATTTTGGGCATCGTTACCCAGGAAGCCTGACTTACGGTATGGTAGATATTCGCGTAATTCACGCCGTTTTTGGTCAGATGGCCGGAGGCATCATTCAGCGCATTAGAGATTGGCAGCAGATTGCCGCTCAGATCCAGATAACTCCATTTGCCGTTGGCCGGATTGATGCCGATGACTCCCCAATATATCTGGTTGTCCGGATAGGCCCCGCCCGTTCCGTTCATGACCTTCACCGACACTGAACCTCCCGGCGGGGTGGGAATGGAAGACGCGGCTATGGAATAGATCGAAGCAGAGGAACCCCCAGGCGGGGTAGTCGGCGCCGTTCCGGCAGTATAAGTAAACCAACCGGTATCATATGCCGGCGTTCCGTTGTTGTACGTGAAGAAATAGGTGAGAACAGTTCCGCTTGCAACGCCTGTGACCACCTGCTCATAGCGGGCTTTGCTGCTGTTGTAGGTTGTACGGTAGTTCAGCTGCGTTCCGGAATTGACCTTGTAATGTACGTCGACCCAACTGGTGCTTACCGTAGATTTGAACCAGATTGTCGCAGTAGTTCCTGACAAATCTACTCCCTGCGTATAATCAGCGGCGGCTGCTTTGGAACCAAAGAAAGGCAGGCAAGAGAGCAGAAGCACGAACGCAAGCATGGACATTAGCCATTTTTTAGGCATCGTATTATTCCTCCTGAATTATAGTGGCATTGCTGTAATCATTACCTTTGGCAACCGGAAGCTACAGACAGATAATTCAGCATTTCAGAAAGCCTCCACCCTCCTCCATTCCCCGGATTAAGCCAGAATCCTGTATGAATGTATGCGTTTACAAATATGATTATAGTAGGGCAAATCTTCATTTAGTAGGCTCGAAATTTCGGTTTTAGGTTCCCATTTTTTGGTTTTATGACTTAATTTCTTCCGTTTCACCTCTAGAGCGCTGCAAAAATAGCAAAAAGCCCTCAATCCCCAGATGCCAGGTGATTAAAGGCTTTTCTAAACTAAATTTCATTATCCGCTTTTACCAGTGCTGCGAAATAAATGTATCCCGTCCGGATTGCTCACGGTCCTCTTTATAGTGCTTCGGATTCTTCTTGTGATAGTCCTGATGATAGTCCTCAGCCGGATAAAAATGAGGTGCAGGCAGAATCTCCGTCACCACAGGAAGCTCAAATCTGCCGCTGGCCGCCACTTGCTCCCGGGAAGCCAGAGCCGCCAGCCGCTGCTCTTCATTATAGTAGAATACCGCTGTCCGGTACTGTGTTCCGCGATCCTGAAACTGTCCGCCGTCATCCGTCGGATCAATCTGCGGCCAGAACAGCTCCAGCAGTCTCTCGTAGGGGAAAAGTGCCGGATCAAACGTAATCTGCACCACCTCATAGTGACCGGTTGTCCCTGTCTTGACCTGTTCGTATGTAGGATTCTCTACCGTGCCTCCGGCGTACCCCGATACGATTCCCTGAATTCCGGGAAGCTCTTCAAACGGTGTAACCATGCACCAGAAGCAGCCTCCGGCAAACATTGCCTGTTCCATAAGCTTAATCCCTCTCCCTGTCTCTTATCTGCAGATCATAATTAGCACATGTATTGAAGATAAGGCCTACTGGTCATAAAGTCAATTTGAGGATTTAGACCTGCAAGCTCTTGACCATAATGACGTGGGGGATTCCATCTTCCATAAAGACAGGTGAGGAAGTCTCATACCCCAGCTTCTGGTAAAAGCCTTCGGCCTGCTTCTGTCCATGCAGCTTGGCTTGCCGGAGTCCCTGCTCAGCAGCTATACTCTCCAGTGTGCTGATAATTACGGATCCTAGCCCGCTTCGGCGGTATGGGGCCAGCAGACAGATCCGCTCCAGCTTGGCCCATCCGTCCACAGCTCTCAGTCTGGCTGTCCCTACGGCAGCCTTCTCATCCTCGTGAAACACCAAGATATGCTCAGCCTGACTCTCATATTGATCAAACTCATCAGCCAGCGGTACGCCCTGCTCCTCTACAAACACTTCCCGTCTGATCCGGAAGGCCTCTTGTAATCCTGCTTCATTCGTAACCTTATCTACATACATATCATTCTGCCTCTCTCTCCAGTTAGGATTGCTTAATGCCCGCCCAGAAAATCCCCCAGATATCCTCCAGGCGCTGTTCAAATTCCTCCTGCTTATAAAAAAACATCTGCATGGCGATCCCGTCCAGCAAACAATAATAAGCCGAGAGCAGGCTGTCTGTCTGCTGCTGCCGTATGACTCCCGTGCTCATACCCTCCTCAAAAATCGCCTTGTACAAAACAGCGGAACGCTGCTCCATCACCGCAATCTGCTCCTCCAGCAAGTCTTGGAAGAACGGAGGCGGAAATTGCACAGCCATTTTGTAGAAAGCAGTCAGCACGGGGTGATCCACTCTGTAATAGTAGTTCTTATGCACAATCTCGCGCAGCTTCGTCTCCACCGGAGCAACAATAAGTTCCCCGTATAGCTGTTCAAGAAACTCGTAATAATGCCGGGCCATTTCGTGAAATGCGGCCATGAACAAATCCTCTTTTTTGGGAAAATAGGTGGCAATGGATTGCTTCTTAATCCCTACCTCCTGGGCAATCCCGGCCAACGAAGCTCCTTCAAAGCCCTTTCCGGCAAATTGTGCACATGCAGCCTGCAGAATCGCGTTAGCAGTCATCTCTCAAGCCTCCCTGACGATCGTCAGGTAATTATCACATGCAGATTATAATTTGTCAATCTTGTGGTTACCTGCCTTGTATTCACGTTGCAGCACGCCAAAAAAGGATCACAGCACGTGATCCTTTCTCTTTGTATATCATGAGTGCACTACTTAATATCATATTCCGTTCATTCTACACATACTGTCCTGCCGTCAGCCCAGTTCTGCCCGCCGAGGACTTGTAGATTCCTTCGATCAGCTCCAGCGCCTTAATGCCCTCTGCAGCGTCAATCCAGAACTTACGGCCGTCACAGATGTGGGCATAGAAATCATGAATTAACCGGGAATGTCCGGTGCCCCAATACGATTTACCTCCGGTGCTGCCGGTTGCCGGTTCACTGAGCAGCGTTTCCTGGCCATCCTTCCAGAGATAGAGGCTATCCCGGCGCTGCAGCAGCGTTCCCTGCTCGAAGACCAACTCCAGCTCAACCGGAGAATTCACTACATAAGCATTGGTACCGTAGAAGAGTCCGCGCACATTATTCTTGAAGCTGATGCAGGCATGTGCACTGTCCTCCACTTCAATGACTTCATTCAGCACATCGGTCGTCACACTGCCCTTCACGAAAGAGATTTCTCCGCCGAACCATTGCAGCAGATCGAGGGTATGAATAGTCTGGTTAATCAGCACACCTCCGCCTTCAGTGGCCCAGCGTCCTCTCCAGCTGCTATTCTTGTAATAATCGTCGCTCCGGGTCCAGGTAACCACCCCTTTCATACAAATGAGGGCTCCCAGATCACCGGAATCTATCATTTCCTTGATCCGTACCGAAGGGTCATTGTAGCGGTTCTGGAAGACTACGCCGAGCTGTCCCGCCGCTTGATCCGCAGCTGCCTGCATTAACCGGGCCGAAGGTACATCCAGCGCCACCGGCTTCTCGGTTAACACATGTTTGCCGGCCTTCAGCAGTTCCACCGCCATCCCGGCATGCAGATGATGAGGCGTGCACAAATGGACAATACCGATATCCGCCCGCTCCAGAAGCTCCTTATAATCCGTCAAAGCTTCGCACCCATAATTTTGAGCAGATTGTGCCGCCTGAACGGGATCACTGTCCACCACGGCCAGCAGCCGCGCATCATCTATAGAAGCAATGGCCCTGGCATGCAGCGGAGCAATCGCACCGCAGCCGATAATCGCTGCTCCAATTGGATTCATCTTATACACCTTCCGTTCTTCTGATAGCTGTGATGCAACTATTTGAGAGTATCCGGGGTCAGATTGAGCGCTTGACGCTGCGCCTCCAGGCATAGTTCGGCCGCTTTAAAGGCATGCTCCTGGGTCATGGCATTTTCTGTACGCTGCAGGCAGTCCATGATCAGCTCACCGAAGAACGGGAAGCCGATCCGGCCGGCCACATGCTCATAATGTTCCCCCTCACGATCCACATAGTAGACATGGTCAGGCGTGCTGGAGCGGCCAATATCGCTGTATTTGCGCAGTTCGATATATCCTTCGGTGCCCATAATAATCGTCCGGCCATCGCCCCAGGTCCCTAATCCTTCCGGAGTGAACCAGTCCACGCGGAAATATTGGGTCGCCCCGTTATCGCCAACCAGCGTGGCATCACCGAAATCCTCCAGCTCCGGGTATGCCGTATTGTTATAGTTGGCTACCTTGCTGTGCAATATCTTGGCATCGCGGCAGCCGGCGTAGAAGAGGAATTGTTCAATCTGATGGCTGCCAATATCGCAGAGAATGCCGCCGTATTTATCGCGCTGGAAGAACCAGTCCGGCCGGCTCGGAGCATTTAACCGGTGTGGTCCCATTCCAATTACCTGGAGTACACGGCCGATTGCACCCTTTTGCACCAGCTGGCCGGCATACACTGCGCTCTCCACATGCAGTCTTTCACTGAAATAGGTCATGTATTTCTGCTTCGTCTGTTCCGCCTGAATCCGTGCTGCTGCCAGCTGATCCAGCGAGGTGAACGGTGTTTTGTCCGTGAAATAATCCTTCCCGTGTGCCATGACGCGCAGACCCAGCGGTCCCCGTTCTGAAGGAATAGCCGCTGCCGCTACGAGCCGGACTTCAGGATCTTCAAGAATCTCTTCAGCCGAACGTGCGGCCCGGACGCCGGGGTATGTGTTCAGGAACACTTTTACCTTCTCCGGGTCAGGATCGTATACCCATTTCAGCTGGGCTCCTGCTTCCACAAGCCCGTTGCACATCCCGTAAATATGCCCATGGTCCAGCGCTAGTGCGGCAATTACGAATTCACCCGGCCCCACCACAGGCTTGGCTTCATGTACCGGTGCATACATCATTCCATCCTTGCGGCTCATGCCTCATCCTCCAGCTTGGTGTGCAGATAGTTCAGACTGATCTCGAGGCTCTCAAACGGATCACGCTGGCACACATCCTGCTCCACGATATGCCACTCCACTCCAGTCTTGCGGCAGGCTTCGATAATTGCTCCGTAATTCATATTCCCCTGGCCGATTTCGGCGAATACCGGTTTACGCGACAGAACCGTCATATCTTTGAAATGCACGGCCTGCATTCTGCCTTCCACTTTATGAATCCACTCTACAGGATCGCCGCCGCCTGCCTGAACCCAGTACAGATCCAGCTCAAAGCCAAACACCTCGGGATCACTTTCCTGCAGCAGGATTTCCATACCGGTCATATCTTCAAAACGTTCAAATTCAAAATCATGATTGTGATAGACAAATTGCAGGCCATGCTGCTCCTTCAGGGTACGCGCAATACCGGAGGCCAGCTTGGCAAAGGTACGGTAGCCTTCCTGGCTGGTCTGATATTCGCCCGGCAGTCCGCCAAGGCCGATGTACTTGCAGTTCCACAGCTTATGTTCAGCAGCGAGCGCATCCAGATCATTCACCAGCCGGTCCCAGGAAACATGTGTAGCACAAATTTTCAAACCGTATTCATCCGCATACTCCTTCACCAGCTTAGGGTCCATCGGGCCAATCCCCGAGATTTGTACTGCCTGGTAGCCGATTTCGCTCACCTTCCGCAGACTTTCTCTTAACGCTTCCGGAGTCTTGGTAAATTCGCGTAGGGTATACATCTGTGCAGCAATTGTTGAACGTTCCATTTCATTCATCCACTCCCAGATTAGTTTGAATTGGTTAGATAATGCTATACGTGCAGATTAAAGAGCGATGCTAGTGGGTTCCCGATACATCCAGCGCTTTCTGGCTGACGGGCGTCTTTTGAAAAGTAGAATTCTGCACCTGCACCATCAGCTTCTCGTGGAACAGCTCGCTGTCGATCGGCAGGTCCACCCAGTTATCCGTCCACGCTGACAGGTACATCGCATTGGAAAGAGTCAATCCGTGAATCCCCTCTTCACCAGGCGCCAGAAGCGGCTCGTCATGAAGAATGGCATTGGTGAAATTACGCATAATGCCTTTATGCTGATCCCCGTCACCTGGTGCTACCGGAATCTCGCATTTCCAGCACTCGGGTGATCCGAATCCTCCGGTATATTCTGCGTTGAATTGCGGCTCCGGTGTGCGCAAACGGAAGAACGTCAGCTTCCCGTCTTCGATTACGATTTTACCGTTGTCGCCTGTAATCTCGAACCGGTTCGTTCCCGGCGCCTCCCCTGTAGTGGTGATGAACAGCCCCGTTGCGCCGTTCTCGTATTCCACATAAGCAGTCACGTCATCCTCAACCTCTATGTTGCGGTACTTCCCGAAGTGGCAAAAAGCCCGTACCCGCTTAGGCATCATTCCCGTCGTCCACTGCCAGAGATCCAGCTGATGCGGGTCCTGGTTAAGCAGTACACCTCCGCCTTCTCCGCCCCATGTCGCCCGCCAGCCGCCGGAGTCATAGTAGCTCTGAGAGCGGTACCAGTTGGTGATAATCCAGTTCGTACGCCGGATCTCCCCTAGCTCCCCTGACTTGATCAGTTCTCTTAGCTTCTGGTAGAGCGGGTTCGTCCGCTGGTTGTACATAATGCCGAACTTGCGGTCAGACTTCGCAGCAGCGTCGTTCATCTCCTGAACAGCTTTGGTATACACACCTGCGGGCTTCTCTATCAGAACATGCAGCCCGTAACCCAGTGCCTCTATCGCCAGCGGCGGATGATCATAATGCGGTGTGGCAATCAGCACAGCATCAATGGTTCCGGACTTGAACAATTCTTCCGGCGACAGGAACCGTTGCACGTTATCCGGCAGATGCTCTTCCGCCCAGTCCAGCCTTTCCGGGCTGCTGTCGCAAACGGCAGCCAGCTCAGCCCCCTTAATATCATTCAGCAGACTGTGCGCATGCGCACGTCCCATATTGCCCACTCCGATAATGCCAAATCGTACCTTCTCCATCTCCCAATCACTTCCTATTACAGTTTATGATATGAGGATAACCTTAATCGCTCCCGGTGAACATGACTGTAATTAAGGTGTTTTTGTATATAAATAAGATGTATTAGATAAATGAAAGCGGTATAATGAATTTATGAGCGTTGTAAAGGAGCTAAACCTATGAATATGAATGCCAGCGGAAATCTGACCGGACGCCTGCTGCAGAATCTGACTGTTACGGTTACCCATGCCCAATTAACCAGCAGATACCCCGGATGGAACCGGACGAATGAGACACCTTCCTTCAACCGGCTGTACTATATTGATTCCGGCGAAGGCAAAGTGATCATCAACGGCGTGGCGTATTATCCCAGACCCGGGCAATTGATGATCATGCCGGCCGGCTCTACCCAGACCACGGATACCTCGCCTAATGATCCTTACACACGCTACTATTGCCATTTTGATGCGCAGATCGGGGAATGGCCGCTATTTCATTCTGCCAACAAGCTCTATATCAGCGATGTGCCGGATCCGGATGCAGTAAGGGCGATTTTTACGGAAATGATTGATTTGTTTCAGGATACCGGCTTTCTGGCCACTCTGCGGACTCAGGCATCGCTGCTCACCTTATTAGCGTTGTGCCTGGAATCCGGAGGCTACAGCAACTTCCTGGATGACCTGACGCATACCAGCGATCAGGGGAAGCTTGCGAATGTGCTGACTTACATTGACCAGCGTTTAATGCGCCCGCTTGATGTGGAAGAGCTGGCGGAGCTTGTCCATCTGCATCCGAACTATTTCATTCCCTATTTCAAGAAATTCATCGGCGTCCCCCCGATGCAATACGTTCAGCTGAAACGGATGGAGCTCGCCAAAAGGCAGCTCTCCTACACCGATTTCAGCATCTCCAATATCGCCGAGCAGGTCGGCATGGAACTGGCCCATTTCTCCAAGGTGTTCAAGAAGACTACCGGCGTTTCTCCTTCTGCTTACCGGAGCAGTACGAAGTAGGGGGCGTGGGTACGATCAGCATACGATCCATCAGTTTATTTAACGTGCGGCGTTACTTCACTGGACCCGACTTTCACGTAAAAACTTGCATCCGGGAGATGCTAGTTGGATTTTCGGCACTTAATTTCCCCGCTTCTCCAATCCAAAGGTGAGTAAGTGGATTTTCAGCATTTAATTCTGCGAATATTCTAACTTTCCTATTTTCAGTAGTAGTAAGTTTTGTTTTTCCAACTAGATTAGCCATACTAGTGATTCCTGCAGAATTAGATGACGTTTATCCAACTAGCATCCGCCAGAGTCTCTGAGCACACTAAGATTGGCTACAGGGGGGGCTCGTATAAAAGTACAAAAAACAGCAAGACTCCAAGGGTTTAGAGTCTTGCTGTTTCTAAGTTGATGCGCAGGCTAATTGTGGAAAAGCGGCAGCGTTCGCCTCTGTATCCGGATTTTCAGCACCGTCTGCCGTGTGTTTATTTTATTCCGAAATAAGCCTCGGCATTGTTGTAACAGATATTCTCAATCGTCCGGCCTACAAAAGCATAATCACGCGGCAGATCGCCCTCTTCAATCCATGTGCCGAACAGGTTGCAGAGAATCCGGCGGAAGTATTCATGACGCGTGAAGGAGAGGAAGCTTCTGGAGTCGGTCAGCATGCCGACAAACGGACTGATCAGGCCGAAACTGGAGAGCGCCTTCAATTGCTGCAGCATGCCTTCCTTCTGATCATGGAACCACCAGCCTGAGCCCATTTGCACTTTGCCTTTGATCCCGGAGCCCTGGAAATTACCGATCGATGTTGCGATCATCTCGTATTGTGACGGATTCAGCGTATACACAATGGTCTTCGGAAGCTGTCCGCTGGCATCGAGATCATTCAGCAATGCGTTCAGGCTGCGGGCCATATTGAAGTCCAGAATGGAATCGAACCCGCTGTCCTTGCCGAGCGTATCGAACATCCGTGAGTTATTATTGCGGAGCGCACCGATATGCAGCTGCATGCTCCAGCCCCGCTCGTGATACAGCCGGCCTAATTTGAGCAGCGTATAGCTCTGGAATTTCTGTTCCTCCTGGGCGCTGATCTCCTCTCCCTTGAAAGCACGGGCAAATATGTAAGCAGCTTCATGTTCCGTCGAATGGGCATGCGGAAGCTCACCGAAGGCCTGATCGGACAGGCGGCAGCCATGCTTGTGGAAGTAATCGATCCGCGATGTCACAGCCTTCATGAAGTCGGAGTAACAGTGAATTTCCAGTCCGCTGGCTTCACTGAGCGTGGCAACATAGCCGGCAAAACCTTCATCGCGGATATTCAGCACTCTGTCCGGTCTGAAGGTTGGAGCAACAACAGTCTCCAGTGCACTGTCGTTCTTAATAAGGATATGATGCTCCAGAGAATCAGCCGGATCATCTGTTGTGCAGACGACGTCAACATTCAGCTTCTTAAGAATGCCTTGTGTAGTCAGGCCGTCTCCTTGCAGTTGTTCATTACAGCGGTCCCATACACTCTCTGCATTATCGGCCGAGAGCAGCTCATCGATTCCGAAGTAGCGCTTCAGCTCCAGATGGGTCCAATGGTACAGCGGATTGCCCAGCATCTCGGGTACAGAACGTGCCCAGACCATAAATTTGTCTTTGTCCGGAGCGTTCCCGGTAATCAGCTGTTCATCGATGCCGAGCCAGCGCAGCGCCCGCCACTTGTAATGGTCCCCGGATAACGCCAAATCGGCGATATTGCGGAACTTGCGGTTGCTGCTGATTTCCTGCGGATTAAGATGACTGTGGAAATCGTAAATCGGCATTTTTTGGGCATAGTCATGGTACAGGGTTTGTGCACTTTTGTTCAGGAGCAGCCAATCTTCATGAATAAAAGGTGAGGTACTCAATGTGTTCTCCAGCCTTTCGTCATTCCGTATTTTAGAAGATAAGAATGTATAGGCTAAGCGCAATATAACGTTCTTATCTTTTCCGCAGAAGCGGAAATTTGTCCAGGTAAGGACGGTATTAGCCGTTTCTGCCTGTTTGCACTACCATACTACCATACTTGTATGGTAGTATGGTAGTGCTTCTGAACAACTTAACAGGAGGGCTACGCGATGGAATACATTATCGGTACACAAGCGGTTTCCACACGGGACATCGTGTATCGTTCTTTGAAGAATCAGATTTTGCTGTTGGAGCTCCCTCCCGGCACCAGCATCTCGGAGAAAGAAATTTCACTTAAATTCAATGTTAGCCGCACTCCCGTCAGAGAGAGCTTCGTCCGGCTGGCCCAAGAGGGTCTGCTCGATGTCTATCCCCAGCGAGGAACGGTTGTCTCTCTTATTGATTCCGGCCTCGTCGAAGAAGCCCGCTTCATGCGCGAGCATCTGGAGCGGGCGGTTATGCGCGAGGCCTGCAGCTCTTTTCAGGCCAAACATCTTATAGATCTTAAGGCGAATCTGGATAAACAGAGACTCTGCATTGAAGATCAGGACTATAAGGAAATGTTCATGCTGGATGAAGAATTTCATCATCTGATCTTTACAGGCTGCAGCAAGAAGAATACCTGGGAAGTAGTCCAGCAGATCAAGGTCCATCTGAACCGCAGCCGGATGCTTAAGCTTACGGCAGATCATAATTGGGAGCATCTGTATCAGCAGCATTATTGCCTCTATGAAGCGATCCAGACACATGATGTTTCGCAGGGTGATCAAACGATGAAGGAGCATATGGCATTAACCATTGCCGATCAGGAGATGCTGATGGAGAAATACCCGCAGTACTACAAGTAGAAAAGGCTGTGCCGTCCATTAAAAAAGGAATCTGAGGACCTGAATAGAAGCCCCGCCCGGCGGGTAATGATGCCCGATAGTAAACAGACTTAGTCCTACTAGGATCATACTTACATTAGAGAAGGGTTGGATACCTATGTCTGAGTTGGCATTACAGCCTCAACTGGCTGGCAAAATCACCGTGATTACCGGAGGAGCCGGCGCACTTTGCAGCGTGATGGCCCTGGAGTTAGCCCGTCAAGGCGCCAAGGTCGCCATTCTGAACCGTACAGCGGACAAAGGTTCCGCTCTGGCTGCACAGATAACTTCAACCGGAGGCCACGCACTCTCCCTGGCCTGTGATGTTATGGATCCCCTAAATGTGCAGCAGGCAGCCGATGAAATTCTGAAGCACTGGGGGCCTTGTGATGTATTAATTAACGGAGCCGGAGGCAATCAGCCTTCAGCGATTACTACCAAAGAAACCTTCGCAGAGGGTGACCTGGAGAATCCGGATATCGTCTCTTTCTTCGATTTGTCTGTAAGCGGGTTCCGTAATGTCCTTGACTTAAACTTGACCGGAACGTTAATTCCAACCCAGATCTTCGCCAAGCAGATGCTCGGCCGCACCGGAACATCGGTAATCAACATTTCCTCCATGAGTGCCGCTTCACCGATGACCAAGGTTCCGGCATACAGCGCTGCCAAGGCGGGGATTAACAACTTCACACAATGGCTGGCCGTCCATCTGGCAGACGCCGGAATACGGGTTAACGCTATAGCCCCTGGCTTCTTCGTAACCGCGCAGAATGAGCAGCTGCTTGTGGATAGTAACGGAGAGCTGACTGATCGGTCCCGCAAAATCATCTCCCAGACGCCGATGCGCCGTTTCGGTACGCCCAAGGATCTGCTCGGTACCCTGCTCTGGCTGGCCGACGAGCAAATGTCGGGATTCGTCACCGGAGTCACCGTGCCGGTAGACGGCGGATTCATGGCTTATTCCGGGGTTTGAGCGGGATCTATTCAGCGGTTCCATCGGATCAAGATAATCCCAACCAATGTACAAGTCCAATTCCAAGCAGCGACATGAATACCGAACCTATGAATCCGGCGATTACCGGCTTACGCCCCATGCTGCTGAAGGTCTTGAGGTCTATCCCGAGTCCAAGTCCCGCCATCGCCATGGCCAGCAGCAGATAGGCAAGTGTGATCATGTCTGACGCAAGCTGCTGAGGGATTACTCCAAGCGTATTGATACCGCTCATCAGCAGGAACCCTGCAATAAACCAGGGAACCGGGAGCTTCTTGCCCTCCCGGTTTCCTTCCGTTCCGGCGGCACAATCATCTTCTGCTCCATTGGACAGTTTCATGCGGCTGTGTAGTTTGCGCTCCCTGCGGCCTTCGATCAGGCCAAGAATCAGCGCGACCGGAACAAGCATCGCAACCCGGGTCAGCTTCACCAGTATTGCCAGATCGGAGCCTTGCTGCCCGGCAGGTATAGCCGCAGCGATGACATGTGCCACCTCGTGCAGGGTTGCTCCTGTGAAGATTCCGTACCCCGAAGCACTTAATCCCATATACGGATACAGAATCGTGTATACAAGTGTAAAAATAGTCCCCAGGATGGCCACTGTTGCCGCTCCCACGGCCGTCTCATTATCTGTCGCTTTGATCTGCGGGGCAATTGCAGCGACCGTTGCTGCGCCACAGATGGCTGTTCCGCACGCGGTCAGCAGTCCCAGTCTTCTCTCCATCTTCAGCCAACGCGCCAAACCATACACAGTGAACAGCGTAAACACCAGGTTAATGGCTGCGATCGCCAGCACTTTTGGACCCGCCTGGACGATATCTCCCAGATTCAGCCTCATTCCCAGCAGAATGATACCGGCTCTAAGCAGTCTTTTACCGGAGAACCGCACACCTGCCATAGTCTGTTCCGGAACACCCGCTACTGCCCGTAGTCCGATCCCTAGCAGAATGGCCAGCACCAGTTGGCCCATCATGCCAAGAACCGGCAGCAAGGCCATATATTTCGCCGCAACCGCCAGGATAAGGGTAATTGCAATCCCTCCGGCAAAGGAACCGAATCTATAATCACTCCTGTGTATTTGATAACTGCCGCTTCTATTCATCCGTACCACACCCCATCCACCGCTTCGTTAATGTCGCCGCTTCTTATAGCTTCACTATATAAGCATGCTTATGGAATGTGAAATATGGCTTTGCTATTCCAATCATTACAAATACTTATGTTTAGGCGGATTCACTATGATAAAATAGTAAAAAACCGCTTTTACCGTTACATCTATCTTCAATAAATGAGGGATTGTTATGATTACAGATGCACTCCGTGTATTCGTTACCGTAGTAGAACAGCAGCATTTCTCCAAGGCTGGCGAACTGCTCAACCTCTCCCAGCCCGGGGTCAGCCTGCATATCCGCAATCTGGAGAACGAATTCGCCGTAAAGCTGCTGCACCGTTCCCCAAAGCAAGTGCGCCTTACAGAAGCCGGGGCCATTCTCTATAGACACGCGAAACAGATGCTCATACATTATGAAGAGGCCGGCCGGGAGATCCGGCTGCTGCAGGACGAAGTGACCGGCACCCTGCAACTCGGGGCCAGCTTCACAATAGGGGAATATGTGCTTCCGGCAAGGCTGGCAGAGTTCGCCAGACAATATCCGCTGGTCAGTCTCCAGGTCACCATTGGCAATACGGAAGAGATTATTGCTGCAGTCCGGTCTAACCGGCTGGATATCGGCTTCATCGAAGGTGAAACGTCGGACTCCGATCTGTCCATCATCCCTTATATGAAGGACGAGATGATTCTGGTTGCACCCTTCGGTCATCCGCTGAGCGGAGAAATCATTGTTGAAGACCAGATGCTGCGTAATGAAATTTGGGTGCTGCGGGAACCGGGTTCCGGCACCCGGGCCTTCAGCGACCGCTTCTTGCAGGAGTCTGGTATTCCAGTCAAACGCTCCTATGTATTCAACAGCAGCCAGGGAGTCAAAGAAGCTGTCAGTGCCGGTCTTGGACTGTCTTTGCTGTCCAGATGGATTGTACGCAAAGAGTTGGCCAGCGGTGAATTGTGTGAACTAAGAATCAGGCATACGCTGACCGAACGGGATTTCCGGATCATCCGGCACAAGGATACTTCAGATACGCTGGCTATGCGGGTCTTTATTGGTAAACTGCTCGCTTGATCTATAATGATCTGTTCAATCCGCCGGCTGCCCTGGATCGGACAGCTCAAAAACGCCCCGGCCTTCATCACAAAGTGCGTGGAAGACGGGGCGTTTTGTAAGATTAATTATTCAAGCGTCTTATCAGGACGAATCACGATCACCCCTGCCGGCGGCACCTCTAGTGCATGCACTCCTTTATTCCACAGCAGCCTGTGATCCGCTACAACCTTTCCCCGGCAGTCGCGGATATTCACGAGAAGGGCTCCTGCATCCCGGTTCAGCTCCAGCACCAGACGCGTGTTCAACGTCCCGTTAACTACCAGCACTTGATCCGGCAAATCTCCTGCTAAAGGAATCACCGTATCATGGTAAACGGCAAATACCCACTTCTGTGCGGTGCGGGCGATGACAAGCGGATACAGCAGCTCGGGGCCTATCGGCTCCAGTGTCCCGTCCAGCAGCACATCCCTGTGTTCTCTCCAGAACGCCAGCCAGAAGCCCAGCATAGCCATATGCGGCTCAGGCAGGGTATCCAGCCGGACGGAGATCTGCGGCACAGCGAACAGCACATTAATGAACTGCAGCGCGGCAGCCTCGGCCGGCTCCTGCGGATTCCACATCAGCATATCGGCATGCGCCGCGGTATCCCCGCAGATTAGCCGGATGTCGATCGTGTGAATCCGGTTCTGCAGAGCATCGTTCGGACAATCTGCGGCCCGGAACATATTGCCGTATTTGCGCATCAGCGGACCGGTATAATTCTGGCGGAATTCAATCATAATGTCCGGCTTCAGCTGCCGCAGGCGGGAGAGAACACCGCTTAACAGCAGGTCGACGGCTTCAGGAACAGAGTCTGTATCCCTGCCGTTCTTTCTGTCATCCTGTTGGCCGGCAGCCTGCCCTTCCACATAGAAGCTGTCTACGAAGTCGAGCTTGAAGCCGTCCAGATCCCAATCTTGCAATGCCTTCTCATATAGGGAGATTAAGTATTCCCGTACTTCCGGATAACGCGGATCGGCAATACCTGCCCCGAAGCTCTCGCTATAGTAGAGTAATTTATCCTTGAAAAGCAGCCATGCTTCACTGTGCTTGCCGATGAACGGCACTGCATACCACAGTAGATATTTCATACCAAGGTTATGAACACGGGCAACATGTGCCTGCATATCCGCGATTTTGTCCGGGCTGGCCTCCCAGTCTCCGCAATACGCGTATCCCCGGGCTTCATCTGACGTCTGCCAGCCGTCATCCACAATTACCGCTCCGCAGCCCAGCTCAGCCGCTAGTTTGCACTCCGACTCTACGATCTCCGGCATCAGCTGCTGATGGAAGCTGTACCAGGTCGAATACATCGGTTCCCTTGCGGTATCAGGAACCGGGGAAGGCTCGCTCCCTTTCAATCCTGCCCACCACTTCCCCACTCCGTCAAGAGCTTCATAGTAGGGAATGCTGCGGGAATCCAGCCGCAATATGGCCTCATAATGTGCGATGGGAGAAACGTTCCCCGCGAACAAGGTTACGGAGCATTGAAAGCTGGACGATTCTTCATTCAGTCCTGCACGCAGCTCCAGGGGATTCAAAGCTTCTGAGCAGGCAAAGGTCAGGACATTGTTCCCCCTGCTGCCATACAGACTGACAACCGGAGCAGAGAAAGCAGCTCTGGATAGGAAGCCTTCCCGCCAATCGGGAACCAGTCCTCTGTTCCGTTCCGCTGCCGGATGCCACAGTCCTTGAATATCAATGGCCTGGCAGCTCCAGCGAAGCGTTAGCTTGGGGGGAGCTGCCGGAACGGGAGCACTGAGGGTCAGAACAGCATAATCAACGCCGTCTTCGCCGCGCTGCACATGAAGCTGAGATTGAAAGTCAAGACTGCTTCCTTCAAGAAGGATCTCGTAATCTCCTGTGTTAATGGTCTTCAATATACTCCTAACTCCTTCATAGCCGATTATCAGCTCATATGGTTATAAACGGCAGGGAATGGTTATCTGCACACAGGTGCCGATTCCGGAACGGCTGGCGATCAGCACTCCGTATTCACTGCCGCCATGCAGCTTAATTCGGGAATCAACATTACGGATGCCGTAGCCGATCCGGGTCCCCTCAGGGGCCAGAATCTGCCGGATGGTATCCGCATTCATGCCTACCCCATTGTCTATTATCTTGAATATGATGCTGTCCTCCCTCTTCTCCGCCACAAGCCGGATTCCGATGGTGCTGCCGAACCAGGCATGCTCCAGCACATTCTCAATCATCGGTTGAAGAATCAGCTTCACCGTCGTATACTCCAGCACTCCGGGGTCAATATCGTAATATACCGACATCCGCTCCCCGTACTTGATACCCTGAATGGCAATATAAGCCTTAGCATGCTCAATTTCATTGCCCACTGTTGTGATAATTCCGCCCCGGTTCAAGGACAGCCGGTAGAACTTGGCCAGCTCTTGTACAAGGGTATGCAACTTAGGAATATCTCCAAATTGAGCCAGACGATTGATCGAGGAGAGTGTATTGTAGAGGAAATGCGGATTGATCTGCGCCTGCAGCGATTCCAGCTCTGCTTCTTTTTTCTGAAGATCAGCGACATAATTCTGGTGAATCAGCTCTTCGATATTGCTGCCCATCCGGTTGAAGGCTACGGCGATCTGCGCCAGCTCGTCATTGCCCTTATACTTAATTCTCTTATGAAAGTCCCCATCGTGAAAAGCGTTCAGCGATCCGACGATCTTCTGAATCCGCCGGGAGAAATAGCTGGATACTCCGATGCCGAGACAGGCCAGAACCAGTGCGCTTGCCAGACAGACCAGCAGTGTCATTCTCCGCACTTCGCTTGCACTTTCATCGAACAGGCTGTTCGGAATATAGGCTTGCAGCTCCCAGCCGATGCCTTCAAGCGGCTCACTCAGTTGCAGCCGGTTGCCGGCGGATTGCAGGCTGGCGGCTTCCGCACCCTCCGGTGAAGACTCCAGCACCACCCTGCCGCTCCTGTCGGTCACCACAAGAGTGGCATACTCGCCGATCTTGCGGTAATCCACCGAATCCAGCAAATCCTGCATCTGCACCGTTACCCGGATCAGACCGATGCTACGCTGCTTCTGGATATCATCCATCCGCTGGATCAGTGAGATATTGCCGTTCTCTTCATCGCGCAGAATCTGACGCCATTGACCGGCACCCGTTTTAGCTTCCGGCGCCACGAGGTCATGATACCAGTCTTCCCCCCGGATTCTCTGCAGATGAAAGATCTCGTACCGCTTGGTCGAGAGCAGCGGATTGGGTCCAATCTCGCTGTAATATAGTTCAGGGATAGAATCATTCTCCAGGTACAGGGACAACCCGACATTGCTTGCCGTGTAATTGAGCAGATTCTCAAGCGCCGGCATAAGGGTCTTTGTCATTGTCTCATAGCTGTACCAGCCTTGATCATAACGCCGCAGTGCACTTTGCAGGTTGAAATTGTAATACAGGGTACTGGATATCCGTTCAATATTATCCGTACGGTAGGTGATGTTATCCCTCATCTGCTGAAGGGTGCCTTGTATATTCTCGCGCGTCTTCTGTTTGAGCGAGTTCACGGAATGACTGTAGGCAAACAAGCCCACTGTACCCACAGCTAGCAGCAGGCAGACCACATAAGGGAGAATCAGCTTGTATCCGTAAGGCATACTCCACCTGCGCCGCATATTACAGATGTCTCCTGTAATCGCCCGGGCTGACTCCGTAATAATCCTTGAACTGCTTGCTGAAATGCGACAGATTCTTATATCCGACACGCTGTGCGGCTTCATAGACCTTGAGCTTCGGATCTCCAAGCAGCAGCTTCACCCGTTCCAGCCGCCTTAAAGAGACATAATCGGAGAAGTAGATTCCCTTCTCTTCGTAGAAAATTTGACCCAGATGATTGGGCGAGAAGGAGAAATGATTGGCTGCATCCCGCAGCATCACATTATGCTCCAGACGCTCCTCGATATAAGCTTCAATCTCCTGCACGAGCTTGCGTTTCTTGCCCTGCCGTTTGCGCTGCAAATGCTCTGACAGCTCGAACATACGGCGGCGCAGCCAGGATTTCATATCCTGGGTAGTCTCGAAATGATAAAGAATACTTAGATGCTTCCGGTCCAGTCCAAGCACCTCGTAGAAGTCTTCATTAATCGTATGCAAATAAGCATCGAGCTTCGACACCACATGCAGAAACAGCTGGTAGATTTCCAGCTTGGTCTCCATACGGTCTACCCACACGAACAGCTCTTCATTACAATCGTCAATGGCAACCAGCCGGTAAGAGGACATAGCTTGAAACAATGCCTGGAGAATATCATCCAGATCCTTGGCTTCGGCGGTAACCGGCCCCTTGGCATCCGTATGCATAAGCAGTTTGCCTTTGCCCAGGAACAGCTTCAATCCAAGAGCTTCCTTGGCCCGCTGGTAGGAGAAATGCAGCTCCTTCAGATTGCTCACCAGAGGCCCGGCTCCTATGGTCACAGTCAGCGGAATTCCGCTGACCGCGTGATGAATTAATTCCTTAAGGCATCCATGGTCTACCCGTTCTTCCAGGATGAGGGCAAAATGGAACTGATCCAGTCTGCAGACCTGAATCCGTTCCATCGCACAGAATTGTTCAACCGACAGGCTCAGCTGCCGCTCTATTCCCGCCTTGGCTTCCTCACTGTAACCGTTCAGCTTCCAGGCCAGGTCATCCGGCTCCAGCAGAGCAGTGTACAGACGGGTGCTCTGCCAGGAAATCCCCATGCGCTGAAGCACCGGCACTACCTTTTCCTCATCGGGTGTTCCGTCCAGAAGCTGCATGAACAGGTCCCGCTTCAGCAGGGGTTCCGACTCCGAGAAGTAATGCTCCAGACGGGAACGGGCCCGTTCTTTGTTAAGAGCATCCTTCACATCATTCAGCGTCCGCCGCATATCCTCGTCGTCCACCGGCTTCAGAACATAACCGCAGGCGCTCATGGAAATGGCCTGCTTGGCATACTGGAAGTCCTCATAGCCGCTGACAAAGACAATCTTCAGCTGCGGATTCAGCTCAAGTGCTCTGCGGGCCAGCTCCATCCCGCTCATAATCGGCATCTTGATATCCGTAACGATGATATCCACCTGCTGCGCTTCCAGCACTTCAAGCGCCTCGAAGCCGCTGCTTGCGGCTGCACACACCTCCATGCCCATTTTTTCCCAGTTCATGAAGCATTGCAGCCCCTTCAGATCGAGAAGCTCATCGTCTACCAGCAGCACCTTATACATTCTATCCCATCCTTCGAACCCGCTTGCCGCCAGAACGCAAATGCGGATGTGATCCCCATAGGCGGAAGGCTGTCTCTTCCCAAATAATGGGGTATACTTGGCTTCAGTATACCCCACGCCCCCGGCAGACTCTATGGTTATTTCATCTTGCTGAGGTTGCTCTGCCATCTTTCCGTCTGGTACACCAGCAGCTTGTCGTAACCTGCTTTTTTGGCGTCTTCATTCGCTTTGTTAATCAGGCTAAGCACCTCTTCATCACTCTTGGCATACAGCGTCTTGGCAAAAGCCTCCTGATAGATATCGTTGACGGCTGTGGCAATCGTGCCTTCTTCCGAATCCGGCAACGGGTCAAGGTTGACGAACTCCGTAAAGTTTCTGGAAGTCTTCCAGGTCACCTTCTGCTGGGCCAGTGTCGTCCAGTTCTGCTTGTCAGCCGGCAGCTGTGCATCCATCTTGGCTTTGGTCTGGTCAATGAATGTAGTGTTACCCACCCAGTTGAAACGTCCGATCCTTTCCTTGTCTTTGCCCGTCTGCTCCGTGCTGAGTCCCCCGGCATTCAGAATCGGCACTCCGTCTGCATCGGTCTCATCCCAGTAGAGCCCCTTACGTCCGAAGTTGATGATGCGCTGGCCTTCCTCTCCGGTCAACCAGTCCAGATATGAAAAGATCGCTTCAGGGTCCTTTGCATTCTTGGTAATGACAAGCACATTCCAGCCGAGGGAATTGTAATTGTTCGGAGTGATCTTGGCGGCATCGAGGCCGGCTTTGTGAATCGGCCAGATGATCTCATAGCCTGCTTCCGGATCGGTTGCCTTCAGGGCACCGTCCGCTCCCCGGCCCGGATTGACCACATCGCCATCCACATATACGGCAACGCGGCCCGTTTTCAGCTTTTCGTTAATCTGGTCGCCGGTCTGTGTGAACACATCCTGTGAAATCAGCTTGTCGCGGAACAGCTTGCTGGCATACTGCATGTTCTCAATGAATACCTGATCCTCAAAAATCGATTTCAGTTCATTCCCTACGGGATTGGCTCTCGTCAGATAAGGTTTATTCTCGGCCCATCCGCCATACATGGTATCAATACCACGGCCTTTGGCTCCTACCTCCAGCGGAACGACATCACTGTATTTCTCCTTCACCTGCTTCAGATAGGCATACAGGTCATCATAGGTTTCCAGCTTAGGCGAACCCAGTTCTTTATAGATCTTCTTGTTAATGATCCAGCCGCCGTTACCGTTCGGACTTGAGGTATACCAGTTCGGGAACTGGTACAGCTTGCCGTCGTCTGAGCGGAGCATGCCTAGCGTGGCTTCCCCGGCATTATTCTTCAGATTCGGATATTTATCAAGGTATTCATCCAGCGCTACCAGCATTCCGCCCTGCCGCAGACGCTCGACACTTGCGCCCCGATCCGTCATAATGACATCCGGCAGACTGCCCGAGGCAATCATGGTACTGAACTTGGTCTCAGCAGCGCCGCTTGACTGAACGGGTGTCATATTGACCTTCAGGGTGTCGGCAATCCAGCGGGTGGTTGAATCAGCACCCCACTGCTCCGTGGTATCCCAATCATAATTGCTGTAATAACTGAAGGTTACCGGCTTGACTGTACTCACTGCTTCAGTGGAAGGTTCTTCCGTTGCCGGTACCGACGTTTCTGCTGCAGCAGTGGCTGCCGCCGGTTCTTTACCGGGTTCTGTCGTACTCTGGGCTGTGTTGTTCCCTCCCCCGCATCCTGCCATCAGCAACACCGTGCATAACACAACTGTCATTTGCGCCAAGCTTTTCGTCCGTTTCAAATCAGTAACCCCTCTCTAAATGTGAATTCAAGGAATTTGCGCTACTCTTTCAATGAACCGATGAGCACCCCTTTGACAAAATATTTTTGCAGAAATGGATACACCATAATGATCGGCAGCGTAGCCACCATAGTAGTAGCCATAATCAGCGACTTGGTGGTGACGGACTGCACCAGTGCCAGACGGTCCTGGGCCGCCGCATTGCCTACAGACTGAAGCTGATCTGTCACAATGTTAGAATTGAGGATCTGCTTCAAGAGCGTCTGAATCGGAATCAGGCTCGGATCGTTGATATATATACTGGCTGAGAACCAGTCATTCCAATGATAGACAGCCGTGAAAAGAGACAGCGTAGCCACGACAGGACCTGATATCGGCAATATGATACGGATCAGCACACCGATATGATTGCAGCCGTCAATCCGTGCGGATTCTGCCAGTCCGGCCGGCAGGCCAAGAAAGAAGGTCCGGAAAATAATCATATTATATACACTGATTAACCCGGGAATAACCAGCACCCAAAAGGTATCCATCATGCCAAACTCCCGCAGCAGCAGAAAGGTGGGTATCAAGCCGCCGCTGAAGTACATCGTAATGATACAGAAGACCATATAGAATTTGCGCCCGATCAGTTCATGACGTGATAACCCGTAGGCCAGGATAGCGGTGAACAGCACGGACAGGATCGTTCCGGTTAACGTTCGCATGATGGAGATCATGAATGCCTGCCCGATCCTGCTGTCCTGAAAGACGACCTCATAGTTATCTAATGTTGGAACTCTGGGCCAGAAAGTAATGCCGCCCAGTGACGTATCCGAGCCCATATTGAAGGAAATGACCAGGGAATTCCAGAAGGGATACAGGGTGACGAAGCCCAGCAGGAGCAGAATGATATAAATGAACAGCTGCAGCACTTTATCCCCCGTTGACAGCTTCATCATAACCTGTAACCCCTTTCCCCGCAGAGTCTGATTTCATGAACATTTCTGCTTACACAACGCATGGATACTGCTCCGCTTACCATAGGCTGGAACCCATTTTTCTGGCTGCCTTATTGGCAAGTGCCAGCAGGGTTACACTGACAACGGCCTTGAACAATCCAGCTGCTGCTGCATACGAGAAACGGTTGTTCAGTATCCCCATCCGGTACACATAGGTATCGATAACATCCGACACATCGCGGAGAATCGGATTCGTGGCCAGAATCAGAATATCTTCAAACCCGGCGTTAAGAATATTCCCCACCGCCAGAATCATGAAGATAATAATGACCGGCCGGATACAGGGCAGTGTGATCAGCTGTATCTGCTTGAATCTCCCCGCCCCGTCAATGGAAGCGGCTTCATAGAGATGCGGATCAATTCCGGCAATCGCAGCCAGGTAGACAATCGCGGCAAACCCCATCTCCTTCCACATCCCCGTACCTACGAGAATGCCCCAGAAATATTCAGGCACAGACAGGAAGCTGATCGGCTCAGAAGTAAGATTCAAGCTCATCAGCAGCATGTTAACGCTTCCATTATCAGTCGACAGCATCGAGCCTACGAACCCGCCGACGATCACCCAGGAGAGAAAATGCGGCAGATAGCTGACGGTCTGCACGACCCGCTTGAACATCATACTCCGGACCTCGTTCAGCATCAGCGCCAGCAATATCGGTGCCGGGAACCCGAAGCAGAGCTTCAGCAGACTGATCACCATTGTATTGCGCATTACTCTCCAGAAGTCCGGGGAATTGAAGAAAGCCTCGAAATGCTTCAGCCCCACCCATGGGCTGTGTAAGAATCCGCCGAACAGCTGATAATCCTGGAAAGCCATTAGAACTCCGTACATGGGCAGGTAACTGAAGATGAAAATGAAGATCATAGCCGGCACAACCATCAGTTGAAGATCCCACTGTCTGATCCAGCCGGTCCACCAGGATACCCGGCTCCCTTCCTTACGGATATGCAATCTCCGCTCGATTTCCACATTGGTCATCCTTCCTGTTTCTTTGCTTTACAGCTTTATTCTATGATCTTCAGGAAGGAGCAACCAGTAGCGCGGTCAACGAAAAATGTGGTCCAGCAACGGAGATTTATACCGATGCGCTGCTATCCGTTTAGTCCCCCTCTGCAGGCAGCCTGACAGCTTTTACATCGTCTATATACAGCGTTCCGCTGCCCTGTGTCCCGCTGCCTTGGGCAATATAGAATGCGAATTCTTTAATGGAACCCAGATCAATGACTCCATTGCCGCCGGTAGACCAGCCAGGGCGCAGGAACTCGCTAAAGGGAATCCTTACAAGCACTGGAGATGTTCCTTGAATTCGAATACTGGCTTCCCACACCTCACCGTTCGTCTCATGAAACTGAACCGCAAGCTGCCGGTTCGAGCCATCCGGCTGCAGCCAGAAGGAGATGGCTTCCATGCCCGGCCATTCCTTGCCCATACTGCGGTAGACTCCCGCATAGCCGGGATTGCCAACCGTATAGTCCAGCTTAAGCCCGTAAGTGCCGCTGTTCAGATGGTAAGTGTCCAGCGTTACCGTCGCTGCGTTGCCGGAGACATTCCGCTGCCATTTGTCACGCAGGCTGCTGTTTGAGCTGCCGTACTGTTCGAAGTCATCAATGATATAACTGTCAGCAGGCGGCGGCACATACGGGCCGTTGCCGGTTTCGCCGTTATGGAGCGCACGGGTATTGCTGAAGAGAGCCTGAATGGCACTGAGCGAATTCTTGTCGGTCAAATATTGCGACCAGGTCATGAAATACGTATAACGGGACTGCTTCTCCCGCAGCATATCCATGTCCGGCAGCTCCCCGTTCTCCCCGATGGCAATCGGTCTGCCGCCGCTGAGCTGCACAAGCTTGTTATAATACGTATCACGGTAATCATTGTTATAGATATCCATCGCCAGAACATCCACCGCATCATGACCGGGATAATACGGAGCTGAATCATAGGCCCACGAGCTCTCGGCATTCGGGCTCCATACCCAGATCAGATTATCCAGACCGTGCAGATGGGTGAAGCGGTCGTACATGTTGTCCCACAGCTGCCTGAACAGCTCCGGCCGCGCGCCCCACCAGAAGAATTCGGCATTCATCTCATGATACGGCCGCCACAGCACCGGAATCCCTTCATCCCTCAGCTGAGCCAGGTATCCCGCAACTTCGTCTACCTGCGCCGCCCACTGATTGTAAAGAGCGGTGCCCGGAGTAACAATATCCGTCATTTGGGCTGAAGTAACATCTCCCGTCACACTTTCCCACCCGGCGGTGGCAGAATCCATAGGCCGGGGCTCATGGTACGTCAGGGTAATGATGCTGCCCGAATGGCCTTTGATAATCGCCTCATCAATCATGGCCTGGCGCAGGGCGCTGAAATCCCCGCCGGTATAATAGGCGAAATCCGAGCCCCATATTGCCGGATAATACCCGGTCAATTCTGCTGCCGTATCATACCAAAGGGAGGGTGCTTCGTAATAGTTATGCTGCCCCGTATACACAGCATTGCCGACCGTAGCATAGAGCCGGTCCAGAAGGGCTTCCGCTTCCTCCGACGCCCCCGGATTCACCGGATACATCTTGCCGGTAGTCAGCTCAAGCGAACTCGCCGCTGATACTGCCGTCCCTTCGCTTACTGCTGTCACCTTAACCTCATAGAGACTCCCAGGTGACAGACCTTCCAGCTTATAGGCATACAAGGATTGACCGGGAACATAGGGTACCGTTATACTGCTCCATTCAATATCTGCCGCCTTTTTGTAGGTAATGCGATAATTCTTCACCCCAAAAGGACCGGTGGCAGCCAGCCACTCCAGCTCTGCGGATACGCCATCTACAGCATTCACGGTAAATCCGGCAGGTGCTGCAGGTGCGAGGTCTGCAGGAAGCTCCGGCAGCATGCCGACATATACCTGATCCAGGAACTGGTCCGCCCCGGTCTGATTCATTGCTGTCAGCTGCATATATTCGCCAGGACTTGCTGTAAGCAGCTTCCCTTCTGAACGTTTCCATGCGGATGCGGTGTTTGCGATCAGCGGATGCTCAGTTTCAGTGAAATCCTGATAGACACTGAGACTTACGGTTAATGCTTGCGGGGGCACAGCTGCTGACCTGGTCCAGTAGGAAACCAGATAAGAGTATTCCCCGTACACAGGAATTTCCTCGCTTCTGATTGCCGAGTTGCCCGGCAGGCGCGCCGCATATTGTCCGGAGTGTGTTCCGTAGGTTGTGGTCTGCACCGTTCCTGTTTCGGTCCACGGGCTGATCGAAGCCGTCTCGAAACCGCTGTTAGTGAGCAGATTCACGCCCGGTGTCGCCTCCATGCCCATCACCGCATCGGAAGTATTGCCGGCAGTATCTCTGGAACGCAGCATAATGGCATACACAGAGAATGGATCAAGATTCTGCAATGTATAGGTGTATGATGTGACGGTCTCCTGGTGGGGAACCGATAAGGTATTCCAGCCCGAGTCTTCCGTTTTTTTGTAGGACAGCTGGTAAGATTCGACCGCCATATCATCTGTAGAGCCCGCCCAAGTCAGCTTAAGTGAATCCGGCTCATGCTCGGCTATCCAGGTTCCGGGCGTTGACGGCCGTTCAATATCTACATTCTCCCGGATCACCGCGTCGTCAATGTAATAATCTTTGCTGGTGCTGTTCCAGAACGAGAAGCGGATATACTGCACCCCGGGAGCCGGTGTGTACAGCAGCTGCTTATACTCCCACTGCGTCGAGCCCGAATAGTAGAGATATTGTTTCGTCTGCTGACTGCCGAAGGCATCCACATCAATCGCCGCACTCGTCACTCCCGTTCCGGCGAATTTAACCCATAAGCCCACCCTGTAGGTTTTGCCTTGCTGAACTGCTACAGATGCCGACGCCCCGCCTGTGTTCCGTTTCACCTGAAGACTCTTCGCGCCCCCATGCTTCTCGGCGGTTGTCACCACCGGACTCCCCCATTTCTCCCACGACACATCTCCCGCTTCGAAGCCGGGATTACCAAGCAGATTCTCCCCTGCCGAATGCGATACCGCTGGCGGCAGTAGAATTGATGCAGCAAACAGAGCGAGGGCCAGGCAACCATGCAACCATTTTTTGCTCGTTCGTGCAGCCACTTTGTTCAGTCCTCCATTTGAATAGAGCCGGATTATATTCGATGATTACATCGTCCGGCCCATCAAATGTAAGCGTTTTCTATTGAACTCAACAAGGATCCGCAGCAACGAAAACTGTGTTTCAGCAACGACAACGCGTTTAGTTGTAGGTTTACCTGCTAACGGCTGATTGTCCCGCGGAAAGCACCGTTGCCGCAGGTGACGGCAAGCACTTGTCTGCCCTCACAATCCAGTGCAATCCCCTTCCAGCGGACGGCTCCCAGCGAAGCATGCTCCCACCTGTCCCAGGTGGCTCCCCCATCCCGGCTCCATGCCAATTCGGACTCCGTAGAGGTCCGGACCATCGGCTCACTGGCCAGAATCAAGAGATCCTCACCATATTCTCCGCGCCCTGCCGAGAAGGCAGATACATTGAAGAGCCGGCCTTCCGCAGCCGGGAACAGCTTATGCCAGCTCTGCCCGTAATCATTGCTGCGCCATAGCCCTTCCGAAATAAACCCCGCATAGATCGTTCCCGGCCGGGATGGAGAGTACGCCACAGTACTCAGTACCGAAGCCGGACCGCCGCGCTGAAAGGGAAGTCCCTCTCCAATGAAATCCCAATTGTCCCCGCTGTTTGAAGATTGCCATATCCCCTCAGTGGCTTCTCCCGCCAGAAGCTGGCCCGCCTTATGGGGGTTCATATCCATGAGCTGGTTAGACCCGCAGGCATTCTTGACCTGATAGACTACGACTGACAGCAGCTCCGCTTCAATCCAGCGCTTCTGATGCGGAAGGGTCTCCACATGAGCCGGAGGCCGAAAAGCTGTGCGCTCCCATGACGCTCCGCCATCCCGCGAACGGTAGATTCCTGCGCCTGCGCTGATACTCCCATCCACATAGGCATAATAAGTGCCTGGCTGATTGCCGTCCTCGCGCAGAGCCTGAACGAATAACCCGGAACCAAGGGTCAGGACAGCACGGGCCTGGCCCCCACCTTCCCGGTATGCCGCTATGCAAGCATTGCGGGTATGGCCAATGAGGCCATACAGGTATAACCCCGGATCTGCTGCGGAAATAACGGCCGCAGAGCTTCCGGAATAGCCGGGCAGCCCAGGCAGATTGCGGAACGATAGTCCGCCATCTTCAGTCACCTTAGGTGAATGGTCCGCCATGGTAACGCAGAACTTGCCGGGCTGCTGCTTATCTGCCGCTGCCGCTTCCATGCAAGTGGTCTCCAGCCCGCGGAACTCCCCGGCCTGCCAGGTCAATCCGCCATCTCCGCTATAGGCTACACCATACCAATTGCAGAGATACAAGCGGCCTGGAGTGAACCGGTCCACTATAATCTTGGAGATCGCCCAGCCTGCAGCTGAAGCCCGCGATCCTCCATTGAAGCTGTCCATATACGCCGGAAAACCGCTCAAATCCGCATCCTTATGGATATGAAGCAGCTTCCAATGCTCCGCACCATCCTCGGAAATATATAGCGGAACCGGCGGAATGTCTTTCATCTGCGGCCGCAGATCAGGGGCTGTATACCAGCGCTGCGGGATATGGGAATCCTGAACAATCGTGCCGTACCGCTGCTCTCCCTTCAGTAAACCTGCTCCGGCAGATTGCCAGGTCCGGCCGCCGTCTGAGCTGCTCTTGATACCGCCCCAGATACAGGCGGCAAGCAGCCGCTGCGGGTCCCGGCTGTCGAACGACAGCTCGGCAAAGCTCGGCCCCTCCACCAGCAGATCCCACGATTGTCCTGAATCGCAGCTGAGATACAGCTTCCCCGCCTTGCCCCGAGGGCGGTCCTGCAGCAGACCTAATATGCCGTACTCCCCAGGATCGGCATAATCCATATTGAGCTCCTCATCGCTGATCGTTCCGGCATATAACATACCCGGCTGATCCGGATGAAAAGCTACGCACCCGAAGCGCTCCTCCGGAAGGCTGCTCTGCTCCCAGCTCTCTCCTTCATCCCTGCTGATCCATAATCCGCCGGTATACCCGCCGGCTGCAACAATTCTGGGATGAAAAGGATCTACGGCAATGACCTCGCCATACATTCTTGTCGGGCCGTTGCCATAGAACCCCATGCCGCTGCAAACCTCATACCAGCTGTTCCCGCCATCTGCCGATTTGTGCACCGCCCCGTAGAAGGTCCGGCTCCTCACTTCGCCGCAGCAGCGGAACATCACCTCCGGATGATGCCGGCTGATGGCAAAGCTCTGCACCTGATGGTGGTAAGCCTGGGTCAGCCCCCGGTTCAGGGTCTCCCAGCTCTCCCCACCATCCCTGCTGCGGAACACGCCCGCCACATCACAGCGGGCATATAATACACGGCCGTCCGCCGGATGCTGCAGCAATCCGGTGATATAGCCGCCGCCACCCAGCGCCGCAGGCAGCCACTCCCCTGCCGGGCTTATCGAATAGACCATGACAGCTTCATCCCCCTTTCTTCAGTCCTTTTAAGCATAACTTGGAGCTGCGCAGAGCGGCATCCCCGGTAGCAACGATATCTACCGCTGAGCAAGGAATGTGAATCGCAGAACAAAGCTGCTGCTTTTTTTGCAAATTCATAATTACCTAATTAAGAACAAAATCACCTTACATAACTCCATTCAGAATAATTCGGTCTCATTGTGTTCGGTTTTCCGCATACATTAGGCCCGATTACCTTCACGGAAGCTCATTGTATTCGGTTTTTCGCATACATTAGGCCCGATTACCTTCACAGAAGCTCATTGTATTCGATTTTCCATATACATTGGCGCTCCCTTTGCCCGACCATCTTATTTGTCCACAACTGACAAATCCCCTATTTCCTACCTAACAAAAAAACTGAACCCCATCCCCGGGATTCAGTCTCAACTAACCATACAAGCTATATCCTAGGCTTGAACCAGCACGCCATCCTCCAGATGAAGCACACGGTCGCACCACTCCAGCATCCGCTCATCATGAGTCACCATGACCGCTGCCTTGCCTTCGCTCCTCACCTCATCGGCGATCATCCGCACCACTTCTCTGCCGCGGCTGTAATCCAGACTCGCTGTCGGCTCATCTGCGAACAGGATAGCCGGTTTGTTCATCCACGCCCGGGCAATGGCCACGCGCTGCTTCTCACCGCCGGACAGCTGCTCGGGATACTGATTGCGCCGTTCCCATATCTCCAGACGCTTCAACAGATAGGTTGCCCGAACCTTGGCTTCCTTGGGGGTGAGCTTAGCCAGCTTGGCAACATAGAGGAGCTGTTCCTCCACCTTCAGAAAAGGCAGCAGCTGCGCGCTCTGGAACATGAAGCCAATCTTCTGCAGCCTCAGCTCCGTCAAATCGCCTTTGTCCTTGTCACGCAGCGATTCGCCGTCGATGAAGATCTCCCCGCTTGTCGGCGTGAGCAGGGCACCTGCGGCAGACAGAAAAGTGCTTTTGCCGGAGCCGGAAGGTCCCAGTACTGCTACGAATTCACCTTCGTTTACTGTAAGATCCAGGTTCTTCAAGACAGTCATTGCGCCGTCTCCGTCCCCGTACGTTTTGGTCACTTGCTTCATTACTAATTTGGCACTCATGCTCCAGTCCTCCCTATCGCTTCCAAGGCATCCACCTTAGCTACTCTTGCTACAGAAATCAGTGAACCCAGCAGTGACATTCCGATGAACAGCAGGCTGGTCAGAATCATCGTCTGCCCGTCCAGCTGGAACGGCATCGTATCCGGCAGACCCATATTCATTCCGAACGTGAGCAGGAGGCTCAGTGCAAGACTGGCTACGGACAGAATCAGGACTTGGCCGACTACGCTCCAGGCTAAATAGGACATTTTGGTACCCATCGCCTTAAGAATACCGAACTGGCTGGTCTTCTGGATCGTGATGACGTAGAAGAATACAGCAAGTACAACTGCAGCAATAACGAACAGGAAGGCTATCATCATGAGCAGTGAATTCTGCTCAGCGGCATATCCGGGAACACTGGAAATCGCCTGTTTCTGGGTAATGACCTCTACCGATTGCTGTTGTGCGGCAATTTCAGAGGCTTGTGCAGAAGATACTTTGAGTGCGATAACATTGTAAGGAGCATTACCAGAACTGCCAGAACTGCTTCCGCCCTGAACCGCCCCTTGCTTCATAGCCTGCCAGTCCAGCTGATTGATGTAGACGACCGGTGTATGGCTGTAAGAGCTGTCTTTCACAAAACCGCTAACCGTCCAGCTCATGCCTGAGGCCTGATCACTTATTGTACTGCCGATCGTGACACCGGACTCTTCCAGCTTCGAGTCTACTACGGCGTTTCCTTGAACATCATTGGTGATACCTGCACCCTCCGTCACTTTAGGAGCGAGCATACCATTCATATCCGCGGCAAAAAAAGTAATGTCCGCCTTCACATCTGCATCGGCAGCAGTAATGGTACTGGTCTGCACGCCAAGCAGAGTTGCCTTCGCCTCCCCGGCCACCGCACGGGCTGCTGCAAGCTCCGTCTCACCTAACTGTGAACGTCTAAACGTATGGTCAGCGTCGCTCTGCACGACAAAATAATTCGCAGGCATATTCTCCAGTGCCGAAATATTCGCATAGGCAAGTCCTCTGGCCAGACCCGTTACGAACAGGACCAGAAACGAAACCAGCAGCATGATCACCATTATGAGGCTGTAGCGTGCTTTGGAATGCCTCATTTCCCGTAAAGCCAAAAACATATAACCACTCCTTCTAATCTGTATAACCACAGTTTAGAGGGTGAAAATGAACGGAGTATGAATAAAGAATTACACTATACAGATTGACTATAGACGGTTCAAAAACTAATGTTATGCGCAACTGCGGTGAATGTTGGACTTCCGGCCGCTGCTTTCATCTGTTACTAAACGTCTGCTCAATCTGTATAGTGGCTGGCAGGGAGACCGTAAAGGTAGTCCCTTCTCCAACCGTGCTTACAGCCTCAATCGTCCCGTTATGCGCCTGAATAATCTTCTGTGCGATGGCCAGCCCCAGCCCGCTGCTGTTGCTGTCACGGGTACGTGCCTGATCCACTTTGTAGAACCGGTCAAAGATCATCGGCAGCTGCTCCGCAGGAATGCCTTCACCGTTGTCCGTAAACGTTACAATACAGTTATGACCGTCTGCGCTTGCTGTAATGCTGATTGTACCGCCTGCCGGAGTATACTTAACGGCATTCGAGACCAGGTTCATCCATACCTGAAAGAGCAGATTCGGGTCGCCTTGCAATGTAATTTCACCGACATGCAGGCGGACCGCAAGCTCCTTCTCGGTAAGATGCCATTCCATGATCTGCATGACCTGACGGAGCTGGGCCCGGAGATCGAAGCTTCGCTTCTGCAGTGCATGTTCATCATAGTCGAGTGAAGACAAGGTGAGCAGTTGCTTGCTGAGCAGGGATAACCGGCGGCTCTCTTCATCAATAATCGACAGATACTCCAGCCTTTGTGATTCAGGCAATGCACCGTCTTTTAGCGCATGAGCGAATCCCTGGATTGAAGTCAGCGGAGATTCAATTTCATGTGAGACATTGGCAACAAACTCCTGACGGGCCCGGTTTGTCCGTTCCAGCTCCCGGCTCATCGTCATGAAATGAGAAGCCAGCTGGCCGATTTCATCGCGCCGGGCGGTATATAGTTTGATATCGTACCTGCCTTTGGATATTTTGAGTGTCGCCTCGGTCAGCCGTGTAATGGGCTTCACCACATGGAATACTGTAATCAGCACGAACCACAGGCTGAACAGGATAATGACGCCAATCAGCACGGCAAAAAAGATCCGCAGCTCACCAAACTGCACCTCAGCATCCGGACGCATGAACAACGCATAAGTCTCTCCGGTGATCTGAACAGGCACACCAATCGAATTGCTGAGCTGATTATCGAAGAACCCTGTGATAAACGCTGAGCTGGGGAAATTACCAACACCGTGATAAATGCCCCCGGCCAGCACCTTTTGCAGCTCACCTTCCTGCAGATCATTTTTGCGGAAAGGCAGGCCGTAGAATTGTTCATCGCCGCTGCCATTCACTAAATACATCTTGTACCCCAAGGAGGCTGTACTCAGCAGATACTCTTCCGCAGCATCCGGGTGGTCCTGAATGAACTGCTGCAGCCCGATGGCCATTTTGGTCAGCTTGGCATCGTTCTGCGGTTTGATTTTGGCCTGATAATAGAAATTGGAAACCAGAAACCCCAGAACACTGCTGATCACTATGACCGAGCAGAACACAATACTCATTCTTACATACAGCGATCTCATGTGTTCACCATGTCCACTTTGTAGCCAATCCCGCGCACGGTGCGGATCGTGAAGTCATTCTGATAGTCGCTGAACCGCTGGCGCAGACGTTTGATATGCACATCCACCGTCCGCTCATCCCCCTCGTAGTCCGCTCCCCATACCAGTTCGATCAGCTCACTGCGCGAGAATAAACGTCCGGGATACTGCGCCAGCTGGGCCAGCAGCTCGAATTCCTTCACCGGCAGCAGAAGCACATCATTTCCGTCACTGATCTCATAGTTCTTGCGGTCAATCACCAGTGAGTTCAGCCGGATCCGGTCATCAGAGGCAATAGAATAGCGGCGGAACAAAGCTTTAATGCGGAACAGCAGCTCTTCCGGCTCAAAAGGCTTGGTCACATAATCATCCGTCCCGCGCAGATACCCCTGCTCCTTATCACTGAGCTGCTGGCGGGCAGTCAGCAGAATCACCGGAATATCGTAAGTTTCCCTTATGTACGAGCATAGCTCCAGACCGTCCATATGGGGCATCATTACATCCACCACCGCCAGATCCACCGTCTGCTCCTTCATCAGGGCGGCCGCTTCCCGGCCATCACCGGCTTCCAGTACAAGATACCCCTCTCTCGTCAAGACATGCCGCAGCAGCGTGCGGATATGGACATCGTCGTCGGCTACTAATATTTTTTTCAACAGAAAGCTCTCCCTCCGGCTTGCCTAATTCAATGACATCATACTAGCAACAAACCGATATCAAGACAAGCCTGTGCGCATAAGCTGCAACCGATACAGTTTAGGCTCCCTAACACAGCAGCACACGATACACTAATCTAACCTCTACTTAGCAGGCTCTCCCCCCACCGGCAGAAAAGGCATAATGCTTTCCCTCAGGGGTGTGACAGGCCGCCCCATTAGCCGCTCCAAATCCCCGGAAGTGGATGAAGTGTCCAGCTTGCTGATAAAAGCATAGATCCAGTGCTGAACCGCAGCATCCTGACGATGTACGATAGGTTTCCCTGCCACCTCCGTCAAAACTTCAGCCAGATCAGCAAAGTCCCAGGTTTGCGGAGTTGTCAGTTCATAGATCTGATGGCCTGACTTGCCCTCTGCAAGTACAGCTGCCGTTGCAAGTGCAAGGTCACAGCGATTTACCGAGTTAAACTTCCAATCCCCCGGTGCAGTAACGAGTTCTCCGCAAGTAAGTGCTTCCTTGAGCCCCAGTACCCCAACGAAATCAATGTATAGGGCATTCCGCAAAAAGGTATATTCCAGCCCGGACTCTATGATCGCCTGTTCAGTTAGGGTGTGCACATTAGCCGGTTTATTCTGATCTATACTCTGCCGCGGAAAGGCAAAACCCGTATAGAGAATATGCCCGACCCCGCTTCGTTTCGCCGCATCTATGACCTGTTTATGCTGAGTCAGGCGGACGCTGTCATCCGTATGTGAGCTGGAGATTAGCAGCAGCCGGGAAATCCCGCAAAAGGCTTCGTCCAGAGATTCCGGGACATCATAATCGGCATAACGGACTTCTATGCCTTGCTCCCGGAGATGCGCCGCCTGCTCAAGCTTCCGTACTCCGGCGACAATCTGTTCTGCCGGGATACGGCTGCGCAAATTTTCAATAATAAGGCTCCCCAATTGTCCGGCGGCTCCAGTGATCATTATCTTCATGATTATCTCTCCCTTGTATGTTCGCTCAATTTGTTCAGCAGACCCAACAGCTGATGCAGCTCCGTTTCATTGAGACGCTTCATCACGTTGGCAACAGCTTCCCGGTTTCCGGGCAACTGTTCAGATAACAGCTTGCGGCCGGTTTCCGTAATAGAAATCACCGTCTTGCGTCCATCCAGCGCATGATCTGCACGGTTGATGTAGCCGTCCTTCTCCAGCGGAGTGAGCAGCAGACTGATATTGGCTTTGGTCACACCGATTCTCTCCGCGAGCAGCGAAGGAAGTATTGTTCCCCCATGCTTCGCAATCTCAACCAGTACGCGGATTCTTGCCCCGTTCAGCCGTTGCGCCTGCCAGTATTTCTCGGACACAGCTACTGTGTTTGCGGTCGCACTCACCATGGCGAAGAAAACCTCATTAGGGAGCGGCAGCTCCAGCACATACTTTTGCAGCTCATCCATTTGATCATCCTTTGGTTCATCCTTTGGTTCATCCTTTAGTTCATCTTCATTCATTTGATCATCCTCCATCCGATCGCCTATTCCTTCATTCATTCGTCCATTCATAGAATCATCCATCGGTCCGTTCAATTGTTCATCGGTTGGTATATTCATTCGCTCGCCCATTTGATAACCCATTCTATCATTCAAAGTTACGTAATAACGCCTAAAGTTCCGTCCATAACGCTGCTTTACGCCGCCAGTTCAATTTAGTTAATAACTTAACTATATTTATAGAGAATAACTCACCTCACTCTTAATGTCAAAACACCAGATTAACATCTCTGGAAAGTCTGGATTTTATACCAAGGCCGGTGCTGCTGAAACAAGAGTTTGGGTGTTGGTTTGGGGGTTGGTTTGGGGGTTGGGGTTGGTTTGGGTATTCATTTGGATCTTGCGCAGCATTACTAGTGATTTAACCGGACTAATCCCGGATTGTTGTACTAAATGCAAGATTTTTTCTTTATTCACTTGTAAAAATGGTTATTGTTGTACTTTTTACAACAATCCTTATGATTCAACCGGTTGTCCAACTAAATTGTTGTATTTTCTGCAAGATTCCCTGTAAATTAGCCGGATCGAATTCGAATTGTTGTACTTTGTGCAGGATTTCCTCCACTTGGATCGGATCAGCCCACAAAGTTCCGCTTTTCGCACAACCTCCCATAGTCTAACCGGATTCCAGCATACTATTTGCCATACACCCTAACATAAAACCAACATAAAACCCCCTACCCTTCATTCGAAGGCAGGGGGCATGGCGGAAGGTACACGGGCTACGGTAAAAGGTACAAGTTACGTTAGATGGTTCAGTTACGGTAGACGGTTCAGTTACGTTAGATGGTTCAGTTCCAGTAGATGGTTCAGTTCCAGTAGACGGTTCAGTTCCACTAGATTCCTCAAGTACAATAATGTTGCCTCCACTAGACGATCTTTTAGATCAATACCGCCTTAGCCGCAGATGCCACAGGTTCTTCGCTGTAACTCATACTGCCTTCCAGAACAACCTCCAGCTTGATTAGTTCAGAGCGGCTGGCCAGACGGATCGGCGGTCCCCAGGTTCCGTAGCCTGAGGAGACAATGACATGCAGCTTGTCTTTGAGCAAATAACCCCAGTCCAGCTCGAACAGCCGTCTCGTAATCCAGTGATTCGGAGCAATCTGTCCGCGGTGGGTATGTCCCGACAGCAGTACATCCACTCCAGCCCGCGCAGCAATCTCGAAGCCGGTCGGCTGATGATCCATCATGATGATTGGCTTCGAGCGGTCAAGTCCGTCCAGCAGCGCATCTACACTCAATCGCCCGCCTGCCTCCATCGCTTCAGCAGTCTTGTCTTTACGCCCGACAACGTACACTCCCGAAGTTTCCACAACCTCATCCTGCAGTACTTTAATGCCGATGTTGTTCATCACTTCGGTGTATTGCGCAATCGAACCGCCATAATATTCATGATTCCCCAGCACAGCATAGACGCCGTGGCGCGCCTTAAGCTGCTTCAACTGCTGGTCCATTCCATTGCGGATAAAAGGTTCAATGCTGTCATCCAGCACATCCCCTGCCAACAGAACGATATCGGGATTCATCGCATTAATCTCTGAGACCATCCGGCGTAGATGCCGGTTCCCGACAATGTTGCCCAAATGCAGGTCGGAGGCGACAGCTACCGTCAGCGGAACGCTGGTTCCGATAGACTTATCGACGTTCAGCCGGTGGCTCCGCACCACTGTACTCCAGGCATTGCGTGAACCCCAGAGCAGGAATACGGCAAGCAGTGCCAGCACGGTAGCTCCAGCTTCGGTCACGAACGCCGAGAGTCCTACACCAGTGAGCGCCAGCACTCCATATACCAGATCGGTCAGCGGCAGCAGAATCACGGCAAACTCCATACAGGCCAAATAATAGGAGCCGACTACCTTGAACAACCGGCCAACCGGCTTAAGCGCCTGCGGCAGCGGAACTCTGCCAATTACATAAGAGAAGACAATCACAAAAAATACAGGCCAGTATACAGCAGCATGTATGCCCGGCAGCCATTCCTGAAGGAGAACCCACAGATGCCATCCAATGTAGAAATTAACAAGTCCCAGCACAAGAAGCATAATTATACCGGAAGCCAGCATGCGCATTATTTTCACTCAATCCACTCCCTTTAGGTAAGTTTCTATAATATCTACTTCAGATCATATCACAAAGTATTAGTGAGGTATAAATTGTGCTCCGCCACTATGAAAAATCTTAGATAGATGCAGGAACCTCGCATAGTAAAAACGAATCCGTTCTATGTAACAGTTGAGTAACTATTTAGGTTAAGCGGGAGAAAGGTGAGGATTTCCTTGGATCATTCTTTTATGAATTCTTTTAGGATTTATTCAAAGATTTCTTTATTCATTTCATCATTATTACTGGTTGTTGTATTAACCGGCAGTGATTCAAGTACAAATATACAAACCACTCCAATGGACCTTAACAAAAGCTCCGTATCAAATATCCCTTATTCCATTCGTTCGAGCATGTCTTTTGCACCTCACAAAGCAGAAATTGAGAAGCAATTGGGAAAAGCCGATATCACCAGACGCATGAAAGGCTATTCCTATGAAATACGAAATGTTTCTGACGGCAGTCATATCTTTATAATGTACATGAGCAGCAGCTATGTTTCTGACATATGGAGGTTAACGCACTTGTTAAGTCTGGATAGTTTCAGCAAGATCACCATCGGAGAAAGTACAGTAAGCGATGTAAAAAAAATTGATCTCTACTTCATGAAGTTTAATTACTCTGATCAGCAAAAGGTGGCAACGAGTGAACATAAGCTAGACGATGATGGAGTAATGATTATCAGCTATACACACAGCAATAATACTTGGATTGTTAATTCAATCGAGCACACCAAACAAGATCCATCAGCGTTTGTTGCACAACTTCTGCCCGAAGATAAAGAAATGTTGATGGAAGACTTTTAGTCAGGTTTTGAATTTAATGTATAGTATACACAGCGAAAAAGAGCCCATCCGGACTCTTTAACCTTCACCTAACGCCTTAACAATTTTCACCCTAGTCTCGTTTAGCCGTGCTTCTGCACCATCCGGGTGCAGCGGCTCACTCCAGATGAATCCGTCACCCTCGTACCTTGGAACAACATGCATATGGTAATGGGTCAGATCATTAAATTTACCGCCGTCAGCACAAATTCTGATTCCGTCCGGTTTGTACAGGCTTTTGAGCAGCGCAGTAACTTTTTGCGAAGCATCCATAACAGCGTGCGCGGTTTCCGGGTCCAGCTCGTCGGTATCCAGATAATGCTTTTTAGGTAGAATCAGGGTATGCCCTTCATTGAATGGCGCAATATCAAGTACACAGGTTACATACTCATTCTCGTAAATAATGTTGAGCTCCGGTTCAATACCATTAGCGATTCTGCATCCCAGGCAATCCATATGGGTGTCTCCTCTCCCGTTAAAAAAAGAAAATGCCCTGCGGCATCTTCGTGTTCCGGATTATGTAGTTAAACGGCTTTGTTACCTTTTGCAGCGATGCAGTCCCCGATCAGCTTGTCACATTTGTGAATATGATTAATCAGCCAGTCGGTCAAAGTGCGGTTCAGCTTGATCGTAGACAGTACGGATACACCTTTGGTCTTAATGCTCTCTTCCAGATCCAGAACGGTCTGTACGAATTCAGCATGCGTCTTCTGGTGTTCTGTCAGTTCAGGGAAGTCGATGTCCTTCATCAATTGCTCTTCACTGCCGAAATGCTCCACGGTGTAGTCCTTGAGGAACTTCAGTGTTTCTTCGATCTTGTCTTTGCCCTGCTGGTTGGTACACGCCTCAAAAAAGTCATTCAGCTTCACAAGCAGCTGTCTGTGCTGGCAGTCAATCTTCTCTACTCCGATGTCATATGAATCCTTCCAGTCAATCATTGACTCACCTTACCCTTTTCCATAAATTACAAAATGAAAAGCATAATTCATTTTCCACTTTTGCGCATAAAAGTACTATTAACAACATCACACGCCTAAAAGAAAACACTATAAAGTCGCTAAATGTCGAATTCGATGGCAGGAAGGTAGGAAATGGGTAGGTAGCTCAAGCCTGTATCTCGTCTTCTCAAGTTAAGCTCCATTCCAGATTGTATCTGTACAGCTTCGACGGGCGGTGTCCGGCATCCCGGGTGCTCTCATCCGTCTCAATTACCCGTTCAGCAATCTTGCGGCGGAATGCGGCGGCGAGCAGCTCTTTGCCAAGGATGATTTCATACACGCGCTGAAGCTCGGACAAGGTGAACAGCGGCGGCATCAAATTGAACACAATATCGGTATATTCGGCCTTGCCGCGCAAGCGTTCAATCGCAGCCTGCACCATGAGCAGATGGTCAAAAGAAAATCCCGAGCTCCGGACAATCTCACGGTCCATATGGCGGACATGGCCTCGGATGGTTTCGGTAAGCTTGACCACACCGCTGAGCTTCACTTGTTCATTCTGCAGAATAATCTCCACAAATGTCTCCAGCCGGATACCTTGCTCCAGCTCCTCGCGGCGAGTCTCCAGGATATTATACGAAACCTCAAACCAGGCGGCTGCGGCCGCATCATCCCCTGCTTGCACTGTCAGGGCTTTGCGGTCCACGAGCGCCATATAGGAACAGCTGATTACCCGCATCCGCGGATCACGCTCGACATCGCCCCAGGTATATAGCTGTTCCATATAAATGTTATCAATATTAGTCTCACTGTACAGCTCCCGGCGGGCTGCCTCCTCTACGCTTTCGTGGATCCCCACGAACCCTCCAGGCAACGCCCATTGTCCCAGAAAAGGATGTTCACCGCGCTGTATCAGCAGAAGCTGCAGCGATTTCTCCGCAAGCTTGCGGTAATTATCCTGTTCTTGCTCCATTACGGTGAAAATTAGCATATCGACAGCAACAGACGGACGTTCATAGCTCCCGGCATTATAAGTCTTCAGGAATTGCTCCTCTGTTAAACCGTTATGATCAGTGACTGGTTGATTAGACATTGGCAGGCTCCTTTATAGGAATATCTTAATAATATCCTATTGTTAATAACATATCGTTATTATATACCTGCCGCCGAGGAAAACGTCAAGTGAAAGGTAATGTAACCCTGCCTACAATCAAGCCTTAGCTTCAACAATGTGCGTAGCCTTGCCGGATTTCACAATTCTCATGGCCATGATTGCCGCGAACAGGCAGAGGAAACCTGCGGTTACGAACGGAACGCTGTAGCTGCCGAGCCACTGCCGCATCAGCCCGGCTCCGTAAGTAGCTGTGGATGCCCCGATTTGGTGGGCGACCAGAATCCAGCCGAACACCATTCCGGCTTGCTCCCGGCCGAAGAGATCGGAGGTGATTTTGACGGTTGGCGGAACGGTGGCAATCCAGTCCAGTCCATAGAAGACGGAGAAAATCAGCAGCATCGTATATCCGCTGTTCAGCGCATACGGCAGGAAGATGAGCGAGAGTCCGCGCAGTCCGTAGTACCAGAACAGCAGCACCCGGTTGTCCAGACGGTCCGACAGCCAGCCGGACAAGGTGGTTCCGACCATATCAAACATCCCCATCAAGGCCAGTAAGCCAGCGGCCATTACCAGCGGAATATTATAGTCCCCGCAGGCAGGGATCAGGTGTGTGCCGATGGCTCATCGAGATCAGCATCATCCGGCGGATTCCGTATTTCGCCATCAGGGAAGCTGAGAAGGAACCCATCAGCCCATACAGAAAAATCCGCACAGATAACGCCTCGGACACCGCTCCGCGGCTCCAGCCGAACTCCTCTTCAAACTGCAGCATCAATACACTCGGGATCGAGCTGATCCCCGCTGCAACCAGCAGTACAATAAACACAATTCTGATTACGATCCATCCATAATATAGATTATTCCGTTTTCCCGCGTGCTGCATGCTCCCACTCCCGCTTCCAACTCAATATTTACCTACAATGAGAACGATCATTCCCAATATAGGTAAAAAAATTGCCTTCTTTCGCAAGTAAGGCAATTCAATATTGTTTAATAATATAATGTTCCGGGAACGATCGGTCAAGTAATATTCATTCGTCACATGGGCTCAATATGGACTAGTACAGTAGCTACTTGATGACGGTCCTTCAACTGACCCTCTATTTCTTCCGTAATATCATGGCTCTGCACCACATTCAGACTGGAATCCACAAGTACCGTCGTATCCACAAGCACATTGTTCCCATGAATGCGGGCTTTGATATCTTTGATCAGCTCAACGCCTTCAATCTCCGCTACCGTCTGCTTCATCAGCTCCAGCTCACTTGCATCGAATCCGTCCGTCAGATCATGAGTGGCTTTGCGGAAGATATCCCATGCGGTTTTGCAGATCAACAGGCCGACAATTGTAGCGGTCAGCGGATCAAGCCACGGAATGCCGAACTGCGAGCCAATAATACCAATGAAGGCTCCCATGCTTACGAGCGCATCCGAACGGTTATCCTGCGCAACGGCATGCATCGCATTGCTGTTCAGTGTACGGGCAAGCTTAATATTGTACATATACACAGCGAACATAACCACAGCACAGGCAGCTGCCGTCCACGCGGCAATGAGATCAGGGGTTTCCAGTGAAGGCTGAACAAACTTGTTGACACCCTGGTATAGCACTTGAAAGCCTACAGCAATCATAATAAAAGAGGCGATCAGTGCGGCAACTGTCTCTGCTCTGAAATGACCATAGCTGTGATTGGAATCCGGGGGTCTGCGGGAAATCTTCAGGCCTGTCAAAATCGCTATGGAAGCAATAATATCGGTGCTGTTATTCAGTCCGTCGGCAAGTAATGCCTGGGAGCCTGAGACTGATCCGATGAACAATTTGACGGCAGATAGCAATATGTAGGCCAGTAGACTGAGCCAAGCCCCTTTTTCACTTTGTTTGATATCGCTGTAATTATCCAAGAAAAAGGACCTCCAAAGAATAGTATTGTTCCATACTACACGCTGACTAACGGGTGGGTCTAGAGAAACAGTGTTGCCGGACGGCGCAAGAGTTAACCCCGCCAAATAGAGTTGGAGTACCGGAAGTATGTTGCCGTGCACAACATTGTTTGCACTAACTCAACATTAAGCACAATACATGCTTCAGGACTAAGTAACTTTTCATTGTAAACACCGTCTAACTATTATGGAGAAGTCCCGTCAGCCGCATAAAAAAGCGGATACCCTCCTGTATAGGAGGGTATCCGCTGTAAAAGTAAAGAACAGGACAAATCCGGAAGTAAATTATTCCGCCGGAGGAGTAAACGAACGGGCTGCGAACTCGGCATCCAGCATATAGAAGGCATTGCTGTCCGTTTCAATCCGTTTGAGCTTGGCGATAATGTTGCTGAAGAGCGCCTCCTCCTCCACCTGCTCGTCAATGAACCATTTCAGGAAGTAGATTGTAGCGTGCTCGCGTTCATCCAGGGCCAAATCGGCCAGATGGTAGAATTTCTTCGTATTCTGCTGCTCATGGGCGAAGGCATGTTCGAACGCATCCAGCATGGATGAATATTCATTGTTCGGCTCCGGCAGGGCAGCAAGGGTGGCACGGTAGTCACGGTCATTGAGGAATTTGTAAATCTTCATCGCATGGAACCGCTCTTCTTCAGCCTGCACCAGGAAAAAGTTGGCGAATCCGTCCAGACTCTCACCCGAACAATACGCAGCCATCGCCAGGTATACATGCGCGGAATAGAACTCGAAATTCATCTGTTCATTAAGCGTGTTCATTAATTGTTCTTTCATTGACAGGTCACCTCATCCTTCTCATTTGTGTACTCCAGTAAGCAGTTCTTATGTAAAATCTATTTCATCTTATCATCCCTACCCGCCAATCAGCAAACGAAAGGACGAATCTCAACAATGAAATGGTTCAGCCCGCGGCAACACAAGTCATCCCCGTATATGCGCCTCCTCTTCCTCCTTACAACCGTTGCCTGTCTGCTTCTGGCAAGCGGTTGCGGAGGGCGCGGAAGCTCTGCACCGGCTGGTGCGAGTCCTTCCCTGGCACCGGCATCAGCTTCACCCTCTGCTGCGGTGACAACACCTGCTGCAACAGCAGCTGAATCACCGGCAGCTCCTGTGCAGGCCTCTCCTACTCTTGCTCCGGCAGAAGACAGCGCGGACACTAACGACGTCATCTCCCGGAAGATTGCCGGGATGACACTGGAGGAGAAGATCGGACAAATGCTGCTGGTCGGAATCGATGGGACTACGGCAGAGTCTGCGGCACAGAAGATGATTGCCGATGACAAGGTAGGCGGAATCATCCTCTATTCCGATAATATCAGCAGCCTGAAGCAATTGGTCAGTCTGACCAATGCCTTGAAGAAGAGCAATAACGGCAATCCCGCCCCGCTGTTCATGAGTGTAGACCAGGAAGGCGGCAAGGTCAGCCGTCTTCCCGCCGAATACGCAGTGTTTCCCTCAAATGCAGCGGTAGGGAAAGGGAATAACGCTGCCGATGCCGGAACCATGGGCGAGCTGCTGGCAAGGGCGGTGAAATCCTCCGGCTTCAACATGGATTTCGCACCAGTTCTTGATATCAACAGCAATCCGGATAACCCGGTTATTGGTGACCGCTCCTTCGGCAGCACAGCAGATCTGGTAGTCCGCCTTGGCATCGCCGAGATGAAAGGCCTGGAGTCTGAAGGAGTTGTGCCTGTAGTGAAGCATTACCCCGGCCATGGGGATACTTCCGTAGATTCCCATCTGGAGCTGCCGGTAATCAACAAAACTGAGGCACAGCTCGCCAAGCTGGAATGGCTGCCATTCCGGGCGGCTATTAAGGAGAAAGCAGACGCAGTAATGGTAGCTCATATCCTGTATCCGAAGCTGGACCCTGAGAAACCTGCATCCCTGTCCAAAGTAATCATCGGCGGGCAGCTGCGCGGACAGATGTTCTTCAAGGGAGTCGTCATTACCGATGATCTGACGATGGGCGCGATCGTCAAGAACTACAGCCTTGCAGCTGCTGCAGTTGATACTGTACTGGCAGGCAGCGACATTCTGCTGGTTGCCCACGAGTACAAGAACGAGCAGGCGGTGCGGGCCGCTCTGCTCAGCAGCGTGAAGGACGGTACGGTCACCGAAGCCCGGATCGATGAAAGTGTCTATCGCATTCTTGCATTGAAAGCCAAATATGAGCTGACCGATCAGGCGGTCCCCGTCCCCGAACTTAATGGGTTGAACAGCGATATCAAAGCCTGGCGCAAGCCATTCCAACACTAGTTAGCACAAAAAACCTGCGTTCCGTATTTAACCGGAACGCAGGTTTTTTGCTGATTCTTACTGAAGAACTACAGTATCTCCAGCCTTCAGTCCTGACAGTACTTCTGTCTTCTCTGTCGTCTCCATGCCTACCTTGATCTCCGTCCGTTCATACTGGCCGTTTCCTTTATCCAGCATAACATAGGCCAGATCACCTTCATGAACAACGGCTATACTGGAGACCACTACCGCCTTCTCTTTGCGAGAGGTCTCGATATCACCGCTGAGGCTGAGTCCGCCGATCAGATGCTCGTCCGGCTGCAGGGAGATGACTACTTCGAATTGCGGAATTTGTCCAGCCGTGTTCTGGCCGGTGGTCGTCGTCGCAAATTTGGAAACCTCGGTTACTTCACCATTAAGGATCAGATCCTTCATCGCTGTCATCTTCACCTGTACCTTCATGCCCTGCTTGATGCGGAAGATATCCTGCTCTCCGACCTGTGCAATGAACTCCAGCTTGTTCAGATCCACGATCTTGCCGATGTACTGATTGTCTGTAACCGTCTGCGGCCGTTCCGTACTGCTGTCGTAGAGGAAGATGCCGTTCTCGGGTGCATGATAGACGGCCGTGTTCAGCTTCGCTTTTTTATCCGCAAGCTCCTTGGCCTGAATCTCGGCATTCACCTGATTCAGTTCGTCGTTCAGACGTGCAGCCTCCTGGGCAGCCAGTGCCTTCAGCCGTTCCGCTTCCGTACCGGCCGGAGCCGCACTCTCATCCTCCTGCTGGCTGACAAAAGCGTTCAGCTCCGCCTCCAGCTTCGTCTTGCGGTTGGCAGCTTCCGCCGTCGCAATCTCATTGCGCAGCAGCGACTGATCCAGGGTAAAGAGTACATCCCCTTTCTTGACCTGTGCGCCATTCTCTACTTTCCAGGCGGTTACCTTGGAGGCAAACGGTGCATACACCAGAGTCTCCTGCTGGTATTGCGATCTTCCTTTTACCTGTATCGAGCTTGTCAGCGTCTCCTCTGTTACAGGGAAACTGATCACCTGCATCGGTTCCGGCGGAAGCTCTGCCGCCTCATTGCCCTTGAAGAATTTGGTATACCCCAGATAACCTGCGGTACTGATGATACCTAAGATTATGATCCACTTCAGGCTCTTCTTTAGAGTCCTCTTCATCATTTCGGCTTCCTTTCTAGCTTAGGCTTAATCTCGTTTAATGGCGGTCAACGCATCGGTTCGGGAGGCGCTGATGGCCGGATAGATTCCGGACAGAACTCCGGTCATGATGGCAAAGGACATGCCAACCGGTAAATTGAGCGCCGGGATGAAGAAATTCATTCCATCGCCTGCCGAACCGACCAGCTTATTAAGCCCCATGACAATTAAGTAAGAGAACAAGACACCCAGCATTCCGCCCAGCAGTCCCAGAAGCGCGGCTTCTGTTATAAACATATTGCGGATCTGCCCCATGTTGGCTCCCAGTACCTTCATAATGCCAATCTGTCTTCGACGCTGATGGGTCGACATCGTCATGGCCACAATAATGGAGATCGAGGCAATGATCAGGATGAATACACCGATGCCGAGTGCAGCCATTTTGATCATATCGAATTGTTCTTTCAGCATTTCCTGCTGATACAGATTGTCGCTGGCATTCAGTGACAGCTTCTGAATCATTTGCTCGACCGCCTTGATGTTCGCCACATCGTCCACTTTTACCGTAACGGCGTTATAGCTTCCCTCTGCCGGCAGATTGAGGACACTGGTGGTGGAATTATCAAATACCAGTTCCTTGGAGAGCTGCGCTGCAGTTTCAGGCGACATATACATAATCTTGTCATAGGAAGCCTGCATATCGTCGATCCCCTTCGCCCCTTCGAGAATGCCACCTATCTGGAGCGGAGAGCTAAGCTTCGTTGTAGGAGTAGTTGTGCTGTAATCCTGAGCCTGAATCTGAATCTGTTTGCGGTACAGCTCGGAAGGCTGGACCGATAGTTTTCTGTACTGCTCCTGGATATCCTGATTGAACGGATCATTGCCCATACTCTCATAAAGCTTCTGCCGGGTCTCCAGGTCGATCAAGCCCAGAGTCGCCCCGTAATTGAGCACAACCGTTCCCGGCTGGCCGTTCGCTCCGCCCTGCTTGAATTTGTGATCGTATTCCGTCAGCATCTGCAGGTCGGCGACAATGATCCTGACATCAGCAATTTTATTGTCGATCGTCACCAGCTGCAGATATCCAGCCTCCTGAAAGGGTGAAGCGGCCTTCACATGATTCAGTCCTTGGATAATCTCCAGCTTCTGATCCGTCAGCTTGCCCGGATCAAGATTCTCGTTCACTTCACCTGATGCAGGGCCGCCTTTCCCGCCCTGGGATGGTATCCCCCCGCCCGGCGATACCATAATTTCATCCATTTTGAAACTTTGGTTCACCTGGTCGGTCACGTAGACCTGGGCAGACTGGCCCACACTCAGGGCCACGATGATAGCCGCACAGCCGATGGAGATACCGGTCATACATAGACCCGTAACCACCTTGCGCCGTTTGACCTGTTCCCAGGCCATCCGTGAAATATCTCTGATCTTCACGGCTTCCCTCCCTCTGCAGGCTCAGCTTCCGCAGCTGTCTGATCTTCAGCTTCGTCAGCTGACTGCTCTTCAGTCCCCGCAGCTGTCTGCTCTTCAGTCCCTGCAGCTGTCTGCTCTTCAGTCTCTGCAGCTATCTGCTCTTCAACTTCCGTAGCTGTAGCTGTCAGCTCTTCAGTCTCAACCGCTGTCTGCTGTTCAGTGATCAGGAAGCCGTCTTTGAGCGTAAAGATCCGCTGCATTTGCTCTGCCACCTTGTGTTCATGGGTAACTACTATAAACGTAGTCTTCATCGTACGGTTCAGATTCAGCAGAATGCTGATAATTTCCTCCTCGGTCTTGGAATCCAGATTCCCCGTTGGCTCATCTGCGAAGATGACCGACGGTTCTGTGATCAGTGACCGGGCAATACTGACCCGCTGCTGCTGTCCCCCGGAGAGCTGGGAAGGGAATAAATCCGCTTTGTCGGGAATGCCCACCTGCTCCAGCAGGGCGAGCGCCTTCTTCTTACGGAGTGATGGGGATACCGATTGGAACACAAGCGGCAGCTCCACATTCTCGCGAACTGTCAGGCTGGTAATCAGCTCATATGCCTGAAAAATAAATCCGATATGCTTGCGCCGGAACTCGGCAAGCTTATTCTCGCCCATCTTCACAATGTCCTGATCGGCAATATATATGTGACCTTCCGTCGGCTTCATCAGTCCGGCCATCAGGTTGAGCAGAGTTGACTTGCCGGAGCCTGAGCTTCCCAGCAGTGCTACCATCTCTCCCGATCGGACAGCGAAGTTGATTTTGTGGAGAACGGATGTCCATTCATTACCGGTTTTGAACGAATGCGTAATATCTTCAACACGCAACATGGAAGCTGCTCCTTTTTAAAAATACAAGAATTAATATATTAGATAGGTTGAACTGAATTCAGATTACTCAGATTTAGGCGGAAGCTCTTCTTTGACCGTATAGACCTGGCCGCCGAGCATCAGCCGTTCACCCTGGAACTCATCATATAAGGTTAATTTATAAGTGCCGCCTCCCAGTGTTTTGTACAGGCTTCTGTTGATAGAGAGCGAATAGACGTTGTTGGTCCCTTCTGTCAGATCGGTACCTATTCCGAGTGTTTTTTCCTGCGAGATGCCGAATGGATCGGTAATTTGTAGAATAAGCTTATGCTCCAAGGCTCCTGCATCGTATTGGTAATCCCGCTTCAGATTGTAGTTGATTGAAATATTAATGGTATCCGTGGATATCATATGTCTGCCTTCTGAGCTCAGGAATGAAATGGTATAAGGGTATAGGACAGTTTGCAGTAGTGTAGTTGCCGGTTCATTGACCTGCGGATTCAGCTGGAGCGCAGCTACATCCACAAACCCGGTTGCTTCCTGTCCGCTCTCAATCAGCTTACCGCTGTTAACTCCAGCACCCAGGTAAAGGGAGATATCACTGATATCCATGGTTTTGGGCAGCTTGGTCCAGAAAACAACCAGTTGTTTCGCACCTGGAGAAGCACTGTTATCCGACTGGCTTGGCGTTGCTTCGAAATATTGTCCGTCCTTGGTTTTGTAATATGCCTGCAGGCGGGCCATCTTGCTCTGTCTTTTTTCTTCACTGCTCATGAGCAGTTCGGTATAGACCAGATTGTAATTTTCTCCTTCATAGACCGTGGTTCTGTTCTCCTGCACACTGGCTGTTTTACCTTTTCCTGTTACGGTGTAGCTTTTGCCCTGCGGAATGGCAGGGATACTGTTGGTTGAGTTGCCGATACTAAGATCCAGGAATGGAATAGTTTCTGTATTCTCCGTTCCAGTTAGAGCTATTCGCATCTCCTTGAACTCAGCCGTATAGGCTATTTTGCCGAGTACATACATTTCAAGTGATTTGCCGGGAGCCAGGACCGATGATTCCTTATTGTCCATGAACAGGTCTGTAGTCACGAGCAGACTATCATTATCGAGCTTGATCGAGCCCTTAAGCTCCGGCAGGGTCAGCGACACGGACTGTGTATTGGTAATTTTCAGTCTGGCAGCTACAATGTCATCATCTCTCCATGGGTAACGCTGCACGGATTGAATACTATAGGAGAAAGAGCCAAATGAATTCGTTGTCATGTACTCCTGCCCCGTCTGCACATCTGTGCGAAGCGAGTAAGGAATGACGAAATAGGCTACGGGGAAAATCATTTTGGAAGTCGTTGCTCCTGTTCCGGCAGTATTTGTTGCCCCTTCTGAACCGGTGGAGCCAGGTACAACTGCTGTATCCGCGCCAACCGCTTCGATCATCATCAGCTGCAGGCCGGACTGTTCCACTTCAAGCGGTACGCGGACCGTCAGCGGAATGATTTTGGTCTCCAGCGGCTTAAGTGTCACTCCGCTTAACCCCTTAGCACTTACCGGGAAGGTTGTTCCTTTGACAGATTTGACCGCCAGCTCATAGCTTGGCAGCGTTACCGCTTTGTTGCCGGTATTCTTGATCTGCATCTGAAAAGTCCATACAGCGTCAGCATCCTGTGAGTACACATTGGCATTGCGGAGCAGGGTTTCTACGGTGTTGCTATTCACAATGATTTTTTTGACGACGCCGTTCCCGACCACCAGATTAGGGGATGTGGCCGCAGGAAGCTTATATGCGGATTTCGGCAGCTCCAGCTTCGTTGTTTCATCCTTTTGCGTAAATTGCAGCTTCATATTGTCTGTTTTGAGATAGGCGGGGATTTCGGTCAGGTAGTAGATGCTCCGCTTCTCCTGCGGCTGAATCGTATAATCGGTTTGTGTGCCGCTTAGCGCAAGCTCAAAGGAAGTGCCGCTGGCAGACACCAGGTACGCGGAATACCCCGGATCACCAAGCACCTTGTTACCTTTGTTGGTCAGACTGAGCCCGACCTTGGCATAGACTTTGCCGCCGTATTTGTAGAGCTGCAGTGAATCCGCACTTGCTGTAACAGGAATGTCGCTCATCGTGGTATTCAGGCTTGCACCTGCCGCAGCAGCTGTGGAGTAATTCGCGGGAACTGCATAAGAACCCGCCTGTCTCAAATACCCCTTCGCCTTGGCATCCCATACCAGCATGGAGATCTTCAGGCCCTGCAAGGATGAGGTTTGTCCCACATTTACATAGTAGGTAACGCTGAGACTTTCTTTCGCGCCAATCTTTTTCTTCAGTGCATCCGTACCTACCGCATTCCCCGGAAGCACTGAACCGCCCGGTGTAACAACACGCGAGAAATAATGCATCAGACTCGCGCTTGAATTGCCGGAATTGGTATATTTCAGCGTGTACGAAACGATATTTCCGCCGGTCTGACTCCAAATGTTGACGTTCTCAAGGACTGCAGTCACTCCGGCTCCCAGTGGAACGGAATTGAATTTAAATGCTGCTGCAGTGGCGGATACCGCTGCGTTCTTTGATGTTCCGGCTGCGCCGGCAACGGGGGCAGCTATGCCGCCGGCCAGTTGGCCAGCCACAAGCGTACTCACGAGCAGAGCAGCATATGTAACTCTATACTTTCTCATTTATTTCCCTCCAGAAGTATTTACTAGCAATATTATAGTTGCAGGCGGTGTGGAATTTGTATCCACTTTGTAACCCTTCGCCTCCGGTTGTAACCTTCTCGAGCCAAAACATGTCAAATACAGCATAAAAACCGCTGATAATGTAACAAAGTTTGTTAATAAATTACCGGATAAACTATGATTCTATGAGCTGAACAGCCGTCTGTATTGGTTTGGCGGCATACCTTCCAGCTGTCTGAAGACCTTAATGAAGTAACTGGACTGGTGAAAACCGCTCTGCAGCGCAATTTGCGCCACTGACAGCTCTGTCGAGACCAGCAGCAGTTTGGCGCGGGCCATCCGGCAGTCACTTAAGTACCGGTTCGGTGTCTTTCCCATAATGCTGCGGAACAGGCGCAGAAAATGATAGCTGCTGTAACCGGCAAGTCTGGCCATCGCCTCCAGCGTCCAGGGCCGCTCGCATTCACTGTGTATCCTGTCGGCCGTGAGCCGGATGGAATGTCTGATCTCCAGCGGCACCGATCCGTGCAGCGGCTCAGAATTCTGCATCAGCGTCACGAGTATCTCATAGAGCAGTGTAGACAGACGCGGTTCACTGCGGGTCTCATAAGTCGCGCTTAGCTTGTACATCTCCTCGAAGACTGGTTCATAGCCAGTCCCCGGATCGAAGGTGAAGAAATAACCGCGGGAATGATCCGCTTCCTCCAGCATCGGCAGAGATAAGGCTGTGGCGAAATGGACCCAGCGTACATCCCAGGCCTGGACCGGGTCAGAGCCATATTGCTGGTAAGCCCCCCGCGGGAACAGAAACCCGCTGCCTCTCTTCATGGATATCCGCTCCCCTTCCTGAAAGACATAGCCCTCTCCGCCAAAAACCATATGGAGGTTATAGCTGTTCAGGAAACCTTCGCTTCTGCGCTCCGCATGCTGCGGGAAGTCGGTATAGTGCCCCAGCATCTCCGGATAGCAGACATAATGAGCATACGCAGGCTGCGGCAGAACATAATGCTTTTTCATACGATCCCTCTCTTCTCTCCGTCTTGAATCAAGCACGCAATATAGTAATATAATAGCAATATTATGTTATATAAGTGTATACACTGCTGATAATACAATAGATTGGTACCAACTATAAAGCATATATTTACACTTGGAGGTTACTATGAAGAAACCTGTTGCCGCAGAACGATTCGAGCTTGGTGTCTGTTATTATCCCGAGCACTGGCCTGAATCCATGTGGGCGGATGATTACCGCCGTATGGTTGAAACCGGATTCACTGTTGTACGTATGGGCGAATTTGCCTGGTCACTCTTTGAGCCGGAAGAAGGCCAATTTCAATTCGGACTGTTTGACCGTGCTATAGATTTGGCGCACAGCTACAGGCTGAAGGTAATTATGGGAACACCTACTGCCACTCCGCCCGCCTGGCTTACCGAACAATATCCTGAGGTATTGAATGTGACTTATGAAGGTGTGACGATGCAGCATGGCATGCGCCGTCATTATAATTACAGCAGTCCCAAATACCGTGAGCTCTGCGCCAGAATTGTAACTAAGCTTGCTGAGCATTACGGCAGTCATCCCGGTGTAACAGGCTGGCAGATCGATAATGAATTGAACTGTGAGGTCAATGTGTTCTACTCGGAGAGTGACCACCTTGCCTTCCGGACGTGGCTTCAGGACAAATATGTGACACTGGATAAGCTGAATGAAGCCTGGGGCACCGTGTTCTGGAATCAGACTTATACGCGCTGGTCACAGGTCTATCTGACCCGGCCTACACCATCGCCTAATCAGCCTAACCCGCATCAGGCGCTGGATGAGAAGCGTTTCATCTCTTATAACACAATCTATTTTGCCAAGATCCAGGCGGATATTCTTCGTGAACTGGCTCCTAACCAGTGGGTTACTACCAACGGCTTATTCGGACATCTGGACAGCCATGAGCTGAATGACGAGCTGCTGGACTTCTTCAGCTATGATTCATATCCGCAATTCTCGACCATTTACTTTGATCCGGCAGAGGTGAACCCGCTGCGTGACCGCGGCTGGGGACTGTCACTCTCTGCGGTCCGCTCGGTCAGCAGCAACTTCTGTGTGATGGAACAGCAGTCGGGACCCGGCGGTTGGGTCAACAGGATGGATATGCCATCTCCGAAGCCCGGGCAGATGCGGCTGTGGACTTACCAGTCTATCGCCCATGGTGCGGATATGCTGCTCTACTTCCGGTGGCGGACAGCTACTATGGGTAACGAAATCTATTGGCACGGCTTGAATGACTATCATAACCAGCCGAACCGGCGCGTGAAGGAAGCTGAGCAGATCGGCAAGGAACTGGCAAAGATCGGCAAAGCCTTCATCGGCAGCCGAACTCAGGCTAATATCGCCATCGTGCGGGATTATGATAATGAGTGGGACGGGGAATATGACGTCTGGCACGGGCCATTCATGTGGCAGAGCAACAAGGAGTGGTTCAAGACACTGCAGCGGAAGCACATCCCCAATGATGTTCTGTATATGCGCAGCAATACTACGCTTGCGGAGCTTGTGCGTTACGAGGTGCTGGTCTACCCGCATCCGGCCATTATGAGCGACGACACAGCGGCCCTGCTTGATCAATATGTACAGCAAGGCGGGAAGCTGATCTTCGGCTGCCGCACCGGATACAAGGATACCACCGGACAATGTTATATGCGGCCTTTTCCCGGAGCGGCTCAGGAGATGTGCGGTGTAACCGTTGAAGAGTTCACTATGGTCAAAGGAACACGTCAGCCTACCTCGATCAGTTGGACCAACGCTCCTGAGACGCTCACCGGTGCCGATGCTTTCAATGATATTCTTCATGTGGAAGAAGACAGTGTCGAGGTTATGGGAACCTATGCCAACGATTATTATGCCGGCAAACCGGCGGTAACCCGCAACAAGCGCGGCAAGGGGGAAGTATGGTATTACGGGGCTGTATTCAATGAGCAGGCTGTGCTGCAAATGATCGGGAGTCTGGGTCTGAATTCACCAGCTGCCGAATGGCTGGAATTGCCTTCGGAGGTCGAGCTGCAGATCCGCGCCGCTGGGGAAGGTACCTCTGCAGGACTTACCTTCCTGCTTAACTATAGCGAAGAACCGGCAGAGATTGTGCTTAAGGAATCCAGAACAGACCTGCTAAGCGGACAAACCCTCTCTGGAAGCTATACGATGGATGGATATGGCGTTCTGGTACTGGAATAACCATTCCTGTTAAGCTAAGGCATGACTAAATCAATATAAAAGGGTTCCGCCGCCGCAGATTGCCCTGCGGATCGCGGAACCCTTTTGTTGTTGCAATCTGCCCGGCAACTAAACTGGCGAAGGTATTGCAGCATATAAAATATAGAATCTCCTTGCAATTCGCTGTGAATTATTAGATATTAAAAACTGAAATTCATATTCAGTTTCAACGTGGAAGTTAGTGATAGTTGTATTATGTGCAATTAAAAACTGAGAAAAAGCATGTTTGCCTCTTATAACTGTAGTCTGTACAACTAAATTTGCCCGAATGGGCGAGCACCCCTCTACATAGGGCAGTTTAATTGCACGAAATACAACTAAACGCTTAAACACTAGTAAATCAGGTGATTTAGTTGTACAAAGTACAATTAAGCATACCTGATATATCGTAACCAGTCACTGTCAAACCTTCAGCAAGCGGTTTACCAAAGTGGTTATTACAAGTTTATATGTGATGCTATACTTAGCTTGGAAATGAATAGTTTGAAATATAGAGGAGCGAGTGAATCCGTGAAGCCAGAATTCATACAACAGGAGTCTCCGGCGAATGGCCGCCTGCAGCGGGATGCCCTAGAGGTACCGGAGGGAAATGACACCTTCCTGCAAGGGGTCAAGGACTGCCTCCCCACTCTGCTTGGATATCTGAGTATTGGCTTCGCGGCGGGCGTTGTGGAGAAAACCGCTGGCCTATCCATTGCCGAAATTGCCATGATCTCCATTATTCTATATGCCGGCTCTGCCCAGTTTATCGCCGCAGGAATGATTGCGGCCGGAAGCAGCGCCTCCAGCATCATCATCACGATTCTGCTGGTTAATCTGCGTCATCTGCTGCTGAGCGCGGCAATATCGCCCTACTTCCGCCATTTGAGCCCGCTGCGCAATCTGCTGATTGGATCCCTGCTTACCGATGAGACCTTCGGGGTAGCCATTCAGAAGAGTGCCTCCAGGAAGCAGATCAGTGAGAAATGGATGCATGGGCTCAACATTACAGCCTACCTGAACTGGTTCCTGGCCAATATCGCCGGTGCCTTCCTCGGTCAGTGGATATCCAGTCCGGAGAAGTGGGGACTGGATTTCGCCCTGCCTGCCATGTTCATTGGATTGCTGGTGCTGACGATCATGGGCCGGCGCAAATATCTGCTGGATATCACTGTCGGAGTCATTGCTGTCATTGTCGCCGTGCTGGTCTCCATTCTGTGGTCACCCAGCATGGGTGTGATTGCGGCAGCCCTTATAGCCTCTACAATTGGGATGGTGATTGAACAATGGAAATAAGACTGGACATCTTCTTCATTATCCTGGGAGCCGCACTCGTTACCTTCATCCCGCGGGTTCTTCCGCTTATGCTGCTTAGCCGGATTTCAATTCCGGACTGGGGAATGCGCTGGCTCAGTTATGTACCGATTGCGGTTATGGCTGCATTGGTCGCCCAGGAACTATTCGTAACAGACGGCAAGTTCGCCGCGCTTTCCACGAATGTGGAGCTGATCGCGGCATTGCCCTCCTTCTGGGTGGCCGTCAAAACCCGCAGCCTGCTGGGAACCGTAGTTACCGGCATCCTGGCGCTGATGCTGCTGCGTCTGCTGTTCTGAATTTTTTAGAGTTCAGCTTCCAGCTTCAACCTCTCTTTTACGTATTCGCCAATATGATAAATCGCCTGCTGTGCTTCAGGCAGAAATGCAGCCATCAGCTGAAACACACTCCACATGTTCTCCCACACCTCCAGCTGCGCTGCTGTTCCGGCCTCGGCTGCCTTAGCGGCCAGCCGCTCGGCATCACTCAGCAGCACCTCCTGATCGCCCGCCTGGATGAATAGAGGCGGTAACCCTGAGAGGTCTTGTCTGAGCGGGGATAATTGCGCAGGGGCTTCACCGGCATACTCTCCGAGATAATCCTCCAGAATACGCTGATTCGTCTCCCGGCTTCCTGTCGGATCTCTATGCGCCCGGCTGGTATACGACTCTCCGTCCAAATGAACAAGATCACCATGTGGCGAGAGCAGGAATGCTCCGCCCGGAAGCGGCTTCCCTCCATCCCGCAAAGAGATGAGCGTCATAAGAGCAAGTGTTGCACCCACAGAATCTCCGCCAAATATGATGTGCCCGGACTTGAAGCCCTGATCCAGCAGCCACTCGTAAGCAGACAGGCAATCTTCACCTGCAGCCGGATAATGGAATTCCGGAGCCAGCCGGTATTCCACAGTAAGCACAACAAGTCTGCTGGCGACCGAGAGCCTTGCCGCCAGATCCCGGTAGACTGCACAGCTGCCCGCAACAAACCCTCCGCCGTGAATATACAGAATAACTTTGGTTTCCCCATGTCTATCATTTCTTAGGGGACCACCACATTTACCTGCTTCCCCGGGATCAACAGCCCTGACCCACTCACCGCTGAACCGCCCGGTCTGAACCTGCTCAACCTGCACACCGTTCAGCGCTGGCAGTTGTCCGGCAGATTCCTCAAGGGCGGCACGGATTTCATACGCCGTTTGCCCCGGATACGGATTATTGTGCTTCAGCTGGCTGGAAATGGCCTGCAGCTGTTCAACCGGCGTCACACTAGGGCATATCATCACAGTTCATTCCTCCTCTTAATCGTTCATAAACACAATATAAACCCTGTACCAGAGTACAGGGTCAAGTGTCCATCCCGGATTAAATTCCCGCCGATTCAGCCCTTCATGTTCAGGATATCAAGGGTCTCCTGAACACCTGGATGTCTGTCCTGTGTAAGGAGGCTGCCTTTTAGCTCTTCCAGCTTCCGGCGGGTCGTGTGCCGTTTGGCGATCTCCTGATCTACAGCGGCCATTTTACTCTCAATGACTGTAATAAAGTCCGGTATTCCGATGCTGCCGTCTGAAGATTTGACCAGGGCTTTCTTAATCTCACGCAGAGTAAATCCGCAAGATTTCGCATTCTGGATGAATGCGATCCGTTCCAGTGCCTCCTCCGGATACATCCGGTATCCGCTGGATGAGCGCTGCGGCTGCTGAATCAGCCCGTATTTCTCATAATATCTGAGTGTTTCTATGTTTAATCCGGCCTCTTTGGCCAGTTCGCCTCGTAAATATGGGGTCATCCCTATTTCACCTTCCCACAGGATTAGCTATAGCTTCAACTGTTCTTTAAGAGCTGCAATCTCTTCAGCAGAGAGCTCAGGGAGTTCTGACTGTTCCTCATCTGCATATCTGGCTTTATGATATAATCCGAGCAGCTGTTCATAGGCTTGCCCTTGGCTTCCAAGGCTTTTGCGTTGCCGTTTCTCGCCTTCCGACCATGCCGCCACATCAGCCGCAGTCTCCTGCGGGGTCAGATAGGCTTTCACCTCATAGCCCTCGGTATGCTTAGCGCGGAGCCAATGACGGTATAGCCAGCGGATACGCGCACGGCTTCCGTCCATTGCCTCCCAGCGGTCCCGGCGGCTGGCAGGTGTAAGCTTGGAACGCAAGTAATCCCTGACGCCCTGAACGGTCTGCTCCCAGGTGAACAGGCTGGTCTCTTCATCCTGATAACCGGCCGGTGCTGCCTGCGTTTCTCTGCGCAGCAGTGTCAGCAGCCAGTCCATTGCTCTGCGCAGGACTCCTCCGGTATTTCTGTACAGCCAGCGTACACCGTAATACAGCACCACAACTAATGCAGCCGCCCCTATAATATAGAAGCCAATGTTAAGAATAGCGGCAAGAATGCCTGGCTCACCAGCTTCTGCTGCCGGGAATTCCTGGATGGCTTGCGGAGGAGCCTCCTCCAGTGGAGCTTCATCTGCTCCGGAGGATAACCGGCTCAGCCATGTGAAGAATATCCGCACAGCATTCCACAGCAGCATCCCGACCGCTTTACCGCCGCCTGCTGCCAGTACTGCTGCGAGGATAACGAAACCGGCCAGGTACAGGCGGTTATGCCGCCGCAGACCTTCGGGCAGACGTGCTGAATCACTGTCTAAGGAGCTGTAGCGCAGATGGCTGTTGTTGGAATCAATCAGTGCCAGCACCAGACATAAGCTTCCGCTCCAAGTTAGAATAGTCACATTAGCCTGTAGCTCCGGGATTTGGGAGAAAGCTATGGAAGCGATGAAATACAGCGTGATTCCGGCCAGATAGATTCTGAACCGGTTCACCCGGGATGCTGCAGTCATGCCAAGAAAAGCACTGACTGCGGCACCCGCCGCCAGCGGAATGCCCGTCAGTGTCAGCGTGCTGCTTAACAGTCCGGCCAGGACACCCAGCAGCAGCGCTGCCAGCAGCTGCTGCCATAAACGGCTGCACTTATACCGCAGCAGCACACCTGCTGCGGCGATCAGCGGTAATATGTATATCCACCTTACTGCTGCTTCATCAGACTGCAGATAGGTTTGCAGCACCAGCCATACAGGCAGGAGCAGCAGCCAATCTATGAAAGCGGATATCCATAGCGCAAGGTTTGCCTGGAATGAAGACGGGAAGCGGAGTTTCATAGCGCTACACCGCCTTCTTCAGGAATATCCAGCCATTCAACGCCATTGCCCATAAAGCTTAATGCTGCAGCCGCATACTGCAGTTCCGCCCCCCGGTGACAGGTAATAATCAGATAATCCGTATCCCCTTCAGCTTTCTCCGCTTCAATCTCCATCAGCCTGCTCATCGGCAGTGTTCTATCCAGGTTCAGTCTGGCCAGCATGCCCAGGAATTCTTCCGCATGTGATATAGGCCACGTGTCCACCGGATCTCTTGCCCCGCCGCCGTCCAGCCTTCCATTGCTGAGCAGCCGGGTCTCAATACCATGACTGATGGCATATTCAGCCACGGTCGCCGCGTACCGGATGCCTAGCTCAATCCGCTCCACATCGGTTACGGTCCGCCACATGGAATCGCTGATCTCCACGTTCAGGCAGATGACAAGCCTTGAATCGGCCGTGTAATCCTTCTGATGCACCTGCATGCTTCCTGTCCGGGCTGTCGCTTTCCAGTTAATCGAAGCCAGGGAATCCCCTGCACTGTACTCGCGGGTACCTGCGGTCAGGAACGGATCTTCTACAATCCAGCGCTTGACGGGCAGCTCGCCAAGCCAGCTGTGAACCGGCAGCGGAAGCTCATGAAATTGAAGCAGCCCCGGGTAGACAAGCAGCTCCAGCTGCAGCGGGAAGGTCTTCGATTTGCGGCTCATTCCGAAGAGATCACCCGTAGTCATGGTCGCTGTCTCCAGAAGGAACAATCCGCGCTCCCGGCAGATCACGTTATGCCGGCGTTTGATATGGCGGTAGGACCTCAGAAAGAACAGGCTGACATGATTCTGTGAGATCTCCCCGCTGCTGATGCCGAGATTCTCCTGGGAGCCGAATTCAAGCCCCCGGGCGATGCTGGATTCCAGACGCAGCCAAGGCAGCGGAAGCAGCTTCTTATTCATGATCTCCTCGACCATCTCCACCTGCTCACCTGCATACACGGCTTTGGCAGAGAAATAGCGGGTATAACTGACCTTCTTAAGCGCATTCCGGTCGTAGATCGCAGAAATGAACAGCAGCAGGAACAGCGTGCTTGCAATGAACCACGGCAGCGACATGGCTCATTCCACCCTTCCGCCTCTGGACAGGACAGTTGCCTCTGCCGGAACCTCCACCTCGCGCAGCACCTGAAGCACGACCTCAGCCGATTGCCCTTCACGGACTCCGGGCCCGCGCTGCAGGATTAGCCGGTGTGCAAGCACAGGAACGGCTACTGCCTTAATATCATCCGGTATAACATAACTCCGGCCTTGAATCAGTGCATATCCCTGCGAAGCACGCAGGAGAGCGAAGCCCGCCCGGGGGCTGGCGCCCAGCCGGACGGCTGGAGATTTACGGGTAGCTTCGACCACGCTGATCATATAGGCCAGCAGTTCATCACTTACATTAATACCAGCGGCTAGCCGCTGCATCTCTTGAATTTCCTGTGCACTGGCAACCGCAGCGGTATCCTCCAGGGGGTTGTTCTGGCGGAAGCGCTGCAGAATATGCACCCCTTCATCAAATGTGGGGTAGCCTGTTGTAATCCGCATTAAGAACCGGTCGAGCTGCGCCTCCGGCAGCGGGAAGGTTCCCTGGCTGTCAACCGGATTCTGCGTGGCGATGACCAGAAACGGCCGCTGCAGCTCATGAGTCACACCGTCGATGGTAATCTGCCGCTCCTCCATACATTCCAGCAGACTTGACTGGGTACGCGGAGTGGCCCGGTTAATCTCATCAGCGAGCAGGATACTGGCGAATACCGGGCCCGGGCGGAATTGAAACTCTCCGCTCTTCTGGTTGTAGTAGTTGATGCCGCTTAAATCAGAAGGCAGCAGGTCGGGCGTGAATTGAATCCGCTTGAAGGCGCAGTCCAGCGAGCGGGCCAGTGTTTTGGCGAGCAGTGTTTTGCCGGTTCCGGGTACATCCTCCAGCAGCACATGACCATTTGCGAGCAAAGCTGTCAGCAGCAGATTCACACCATTCTCTTTGCCGACAATAACCTTAGCCAAATTTCCCCGGATCGATTCAATCAAAGCAGATGCTTCTTGAAGATTCATGTATAATTACACCATCCCATTCCAAAAAAAGGTATGTACTATAGCTTAATCATACCAGAAAGCGTCTACATTATATAATTGGGAGAATCAACAGTCATTTCAGCTGCTTGCCAGACTTCGAGCGTACCCATGCCACGATAAAATAGTACACCGGTATAAACTCCACAATCAGCCAAAAAATAGTCGTATTGAAAGAATAATAATTATGGTAATATACGGCCACATTCATCGAGTATACAAATGCAATTGTAATGGAACAGACCGTCAGGAGCGGAATCATAACTTTTTTTGCTTTTTGTCTGGTAAGATACAAGGCACATTTATAAGCAACATAGATCATAAAAGAGCTGTGAATGAACATTGAGGACGACCATATGCCAATCAGAATCGGATCAGAGTTTCCCAGGAGATCATCATTCGAGGAACTGCGGATCATCTGCAGGAAGGGAAACTGCAGTTCCTTCCCGAGATACGGGCCGAAATTCAGCATGGTCATAAGCCATACTATCAGAACAATCAGTATCACAGTGATCCCACCCAAACTCAGTGGCTTCATGATCTTATTGCTGATCTTAAGCTCCGGGGCAACAAAAAGAAACACAAACCATTCGCCAAACCAGGACATCACTGTAATCGAATCCTTAATGACGATGTGCGGGTCATGATAATGGAGAAATGCCGGAAGCATAGAATATTCTGCATGCTGGATGAATAAATACGTACTTAGAATGGCGAAGACAATGCAGATCAGAGCAATGCCTTCCGACATATACACTATAGAGGCAAAACCCAGATGAGCGGTGTACATAATGACCAGACCCACAACAAGTATAATAAAAAGCGGGGGAGTTCCGCGCAAATAATTGCCTCCGAAGAACAGTGCGAAATTGTGTATATCATATGATACGTAATAAATACACCAGCACAAGAGCAGAATCACTATGATTCCATGCAGCCACTTCCCCATAATCTCTGCCCCGAACTCAACCCAGCCTATTCCCGGCTTGAGCTTTCCCACCATGATCGTGAAATATAACAGAATCAGCCCAAGGAAACCGCCAAGAATCAGGCTTATCCATCCTTGATAGGATGAGGTTTCAATGAGACCGGGAATCAGAAACATCGTACTTTGAGAGCCAAGGTATACAATCGAGAACCGAGTCATTTGCCATTTAGATGTCCGCATATTTCCTCCTTCGCCCCCTTATTTCTCCGAACCAAAATCTGCAATTTTAAAATCAGCTGTCACCTTGATCCGGGCCTCCCTGCTGTAATAATCCTCCCAGTGATCACGCAGACGTTTCCATTCTTTCGGATAATTCCATTCCAGCAGCATACCGAGCTGAAGTACATCTACTCCCGCCTTCTGCACATTTTCCAGCGTCTCCGAAACTTCCTTTACCGCTTTCTCCTGAAGTTTGGTCTTAAGCAGATGGCTGAGCTGGTCCGCTTTACGTTGTTTAGAGTCCTTGAAGGAGGTTATACTCGCCCGGCCTTTTAGCTTAATATGAAAGACTGGCCCTTCAGGAGTCATCTTGACAGAGGAGGAGGCTTTGTCATTCAGAAAATACGCAGTGGCAGTCCCCTTGCCGTCATCATCCCATGAAAACGAATTTACAGATTGAACGTATTGATTTGCTGCCCAAGCCAAGGCTCTACCCTCTTTCACCTTCAGTATGGCCTTCATCTTCTTATCCTGAAACAGCATCACACCGTCTACCCCGCACCAATATTCCGTTTTTCCCTGCTCAGAAGTTTCACTTTTTTTGCCGAAAGATAAATAATTCATGGCATAGCCCATATGGTAAGACTCCGACAGGATGCAGTCTCTGATTGTAGTACTTAACAGAATCTTTTGCCTGGCCATATTATTGAGCACCTGATCGGGCAATTGCTCAAAGACCGGTGTCAGCATCGGGATCTCCTTAGCCTTGCCTGGAGCAGCCATAATATAGGTTCCGAGAGAATTCTCAGGCTGCCGCTGGAACCATTCCAGCATATCTCCTATCCCCTGCTTGGCATATTGTTTGCCCAGTACAATAATCTTGAGATGTGAAGCCTCCATTTTGCGTGACAAATCCTTCTGAATCAGCAGGATAGCTTCCGGAATGGTCGGTGCAGTCTTGGATACCATAGAGTAGCTCTTTCCGTCTCCAGCCCCACCCCCTTGTGCGCCTGAATCCAGACGGTTCGGGAGCGGTGAACTGATAGTCACCTCAACCGTTCCGGGTTCCTCACCAACATCAATAAACAAGCCATATACAAAGGTCAATTCGTCGAGTTCCAGCTTGGACCAGCAACCGGTCAGATTCAGAAGCAGCACTAACACAAGGATCAGCTTGAGAGGCTTCATTGCTTCTGTCTCCTTTTATTCTTCCTGTCGGTATAAGAAGAGCTGCGCTCCGTCATATACTGGGACGGAACACGGACCACGGTATCCTTCCAGTCTTCCAGAACCAGCGGAGCTACCGGCTGTAGATAGGGAGTGCCAAACGATTTTAGATTAGCAAGATGGCCATATATGATAAAAACGGCGATGAAGACACCGAACAGTCCCATCGTCCCCCCCAGAATCAGAAGCACGAAACGCAGCAGTCTAAAGGTCAATCCAAGCTCAAGATGGGGGATGATGTAGGAGGCGATACCCGTAATGGAAACTACAATAACCATGGGTGCTGAGACAATTCCCGCCTGTACCGCAGCCTGCCCTATGACAATACCGCCGATAATAGAGACAGTCTGGCCAACCGGCTTCGGAATGCGGGTCCCTGCTTCTCTCAGTGCTTCGAAAGTAAGTTCCATGATCAAAGCTTCCGTCAGTGCAGAGAAAGGGATATTCTCACGGGCGGCAGCAATGGTGATCAGCAGGTTGGACGGAATGATCTGTGCGTGGAAGGTTGTGATCGCCACATATAAAGAAGGCAGAATCATCGATATCAACGAGAAAAAGAAGCGGACCAGCCGGATCCAGCTGCCGGCGTAGAAGTTCTGGTAATAATCCTCAGAGGATTGCAGAAGCGCAAAGAAAGTTACAGGTGCCAGTAATGCCGACGGGGTACCGTCCTGCAATATGCTGATTCTGCCCTCCATCAATGATGCGGCTACAGAGTCGGGACGTTCTGTATATTGATAGATCGGAAAAGGTGAAAAATGCCCCTGGCGCATATGCTCAGCCAAATAGCTGATGCCCAGAATTCCATCGACTGAGAGACTATTTAGTTTCTCTTCCATTTCAGCCAGGATTTCCGGCTTACATAGCCCTTCGATATAAACCAGATATACATCGGTTTTGGTGTATCTGCCGATCGAGAAATGTTTGGTCTTCAGATCGGCATGTTTGATCTTGTGGCGCAGCAAGGACAAATTCGTCTGAACATCCTCGATAAAAGCCTCCTGGGGTCCAATGACCACCAGCTCGTTCTGCGATTCGGACACTGCTCTCTTCTGATACTGGGTAATTTCGAAATAATAGACATACGGCAGTCCTTCAATACAGAGCACCAGATTCCCGCTGACAATCAGCTCCACGGCCCTGTCCGGATGAAAAGCCTTCATATAAGGAATCGCAAAGGCTGAGCCGCGGTCCAGACGCTCCATGAATTGCGGCCAAGCCGGTTCACTGTTAGCCTCTGATTTCAGCGGGCTGGAAACAAATTCCTGCAGGCTGAGCATGTCCACAATGGCAGGAATATAGATCAGCATGCAGGCGTGTCCGTACACATGTATCGACTGGTATACAGCATCGCTGCAATCCGTGAGCTGTTCTTTGATGAGCTCAAGTATATTCTTGTCCGGCATCCTGCCTGCCTCCTTCCGGCTTTAGAGAATCTTCCTTAGTGTGCCAGATCACCCTGAATTTATGCCCCTAAGCACAAATACCCCCACTATGCGGGGCCCAGAAACCTATAAATTCTATTAAAAAAGGAGCCGGATCATCCCGGCTCCTTCATTAAACGGTATTAACGCTGCTGTTGCTGTCCTTAGAAGCCCATCACCGGATGAGGAATATAAGGCTCCTCCAATCGGTGTACATCTTCCGGACTGAGCGTGACCGACACCGCTGCGGCGGCATCCTCCAGATGGCTCATTCTGGTCGCTCCGACAATCGGCGCAGTGACCGGCTTCTTCTGCAGGACCCAGGCAAGTGCCACCTGGGCCCGCGGAAGACCACGTTCTTCAGCAATCTCCTTCACTCTCAGCGCCACCAGACGGTCGGCTTCCTCCGTCCGGGAGTACAGCAGCTTAGCAAATTGGTCACTTTCCGAACGGGTACTCGTCTCCTGCCAGTCCCGGGTCAGCCGCCCGCGGGCCAGCGGACTCCAGGGAATCACTCCGATCCCTTCCGCTTCGCACAGCGGCAGCATTTCCCGTTCTTCCTCACGATACAGCAGATTCACATAATTCTGCATGGATACAAACCGGGTCCAGCCATGCCGTTCTGCCACATGAAGCGCCTTCAGAAATTGCCAGGCAGACATCGAGGATGCACCGATGTAACGTGCTTTGCCCGCCTTCACCACATCATGCAGGGCTTCCATTGTTTCTTCAACCGGTGTCGACGGGTCCCAGCGGTGAATCTGATACAGGTCCACGTAATCTGTCCCCAGCCGCTTAAGGCTATGATCGATTTCACTCATGATAGCTTTGCGTGACAAGCCTCCGCCATTGGGGCCCGGACGCATTTTACCATGTACCTTCGTCGCAATGACTACCTCATCGCGCGAGGTGAAATCCTTGAGCGCACGTCCGACAATCTCTTCGCTGGTACCGTCGGAATAGATGTTGGCCGTATCGAAGAAGTTGATGCCCAACTCCAGCGCTTTGCGGATAAACGGCCGGCTCTCCTGCTCATTCAGTGACCAGGGATGAGTTCCGCGCTCCGGCACCCCGTAGCTCATACACCCCAGACAAATCCGTGATACATCCAGTCCCGTTGTTCCCAGCTTCACATATTCCATATTCGGCAGCATCCTCCCTATAGCAAATTAGATCCTATGAAACCGATTATAGTATACCGCTGCTGGCCGGAAATGGAAATCAGTCCTGTTATCCGGCTTATTGAAATGTAGCGCCGATGTTCGTGCCGCTTGGGGTGCCTGATCCGATCAGATCACTTCCGGCGGCCAGCTTCAGAAAGCTGCCGAGGCTGAAGGAACCGTCCGCATTTCTCACGACCGAAGGTGTGAGGCTGACAAAGTCACTACTGCTTGCGCTTAGGCCTTTGGCATTGGTGCTGGCGTTGCTTTTCCACCATACATTGGTGCTGAGGATGTCTGTCCCGCTGGTCTTGTCGCTGGAGCTGCCGGCAAAACTCAGATTATTCGTAAACTGATGAGTCCCTGTATCAAAAGCATAATTGCTCTGTCCATTGCTCCAGGATGTATTATTGGTCATTTGGATCGAACCCGGGTTGCTGTTATAGGTAAACCCGTGTTTTTTATTCTGAAAAGCGATGCTGTTCTGCACAATGTGATTGACAGCTATCTTTTCACCGCCGAGCTTGAAGCCGTTGCCGTCACTGTTCGCTGTGCTGTTTCCGTCTGAGGTCTGCCCGTTCTTATAAGCAATGCTGTTCTTGATCGTGACCACTCCAATAGGGCCGGTATCTGACTTGGTATAGAGGTCCCAGCCGTCATCTGTGTTCCAGGCAGAGATGCAATAGTCAAATACATTACCGGGTCCAATGGTCAGCTTGGCGGCAAAACCGTCGGCATCCTCGCCATTATCCGGATCGTAGTTGTCATGGGAGTAAACGCCGATAATCTGGTTATAGCTGGGCCAATCGGCCATGTTAGACAAGGTAGAGGAATAGCGGCTGATCTGCAGCCCGGAATCCCGGTTATGATGAACCTCAACATTCTGAATAATGTTGTAGTTGCCGCCGATGAAGATGCCGTTATCTCCTGCCCCTTTAACCTCCAGACCTTTTACATTCCAGTAGTGTCCGAAGATCTGCAGGCCGCGTTCTGTGGAAGCGAAGGTCTCTGCGGAGAAATCAAGTACCGGCTTCTCACTTCCGTAAGCAATAAGGTTCTTGCGCGCCGCTGAAGTACCGCTGTTCTCCCGCTCAACCGTTACCGGAGCGGAGAAGGAGTAGGTACCACCGCGCATGTAAATTGTTCCTCCAGCAGCCACCCGGGTAAGCGCCGAAGACAGGGTCGTCGGGCTGCCGATTGTACCCGGATTACCTGCTGCCCCGTTTGGTGCAACATACAGGCTTCCGGATACTGGTGTTGCCGTTGGCGTCGGAGCAACAGTAGGAACTGGAGTTGGAGCTGTGCTCGGTGTTACTGTTGCCGTTGGTGTACTTACAGGGGTTGCCGTGGGTGCTGAAGTCGCAGTAGCTGTAGGGGCGGTAGTTGGACTTGCAGTTGCTGTAGCTGCTGGTGTAGAGGATGGTGCGGCTGTCGGTACAGTGGACTCTGATCCGTTGACTACAATATTGTCAAATTTCACTGAAGTCTTGTAGGCTACCAGGCCGATGCCTCCGGCAGTCAAATTGTTATCGTGTGCATTTAGTTGCAGCACATTGTTTACATACATATTGATTGAATCTCCACTTAGTTCAAGCTTTACTGTGTACACTGTGCCTGTAGAAACTGCGAAGTCTTTGGAGGCCAGCGTAGTGCTCGAACCCGAGACTTTCTTGCGGATTTCGAGTGTGCCGCCATTGCTGTTCGACAAGGAAGCTGCGTAGTAGTTATTGCCGTCCGTATACCGCCCGCACACATAAGTCCGGTTGCTTCCGTTGAAGTTATCCACTTTCACATCCGCTTGAACACTGTAATCACTCCATGTGCTGCTGCCTGCGGAGGTGCGCCCTTCTGTACTAGCAGACTGATAATATACTTTGGAGCTGCCATCCTGAACCACAGACCATGTACCTGTGGTACTGGTCCAGCTGCCTGCACTGCCGGATTCGAAATCATCATTGAACAGACTTGCCGCAGCAGCTGAAGGTATTCCCAATTGGAGCCCGCCAAAGACGAGCGCCGAAGAAAGCGCAATCATTAAAGCATACGAAAATCGCTTTTTTAGTTTCACGTTAACATTAACCTCCAAAGTGTTGGATTATTTAATAACCATTTGCAGCGTTTGCATTACGGTTGCATTTCCATCGAAACCTTGTCTGACTAAGTGCAGCATCTTAACGCCATGGCGCTCCTCCTTTTGCCCGACTATGCAGATCACTGCTAAACGTTAATTTTCACAGCAGTCAATCTAATCTCCACTATAAGTAAATATTTGTAATTGTACAGGGATTTCGGAACTATTTTATTGTATTTATTTGAATTATAGAATTTTCTATGAATTTTCTGCTAAACTCTTCTGGCTTAGCCAAATAGAGCATACAAAATAACCCCACAAAGTGGGGCTGCAAGGTTCCAAGCAAACCAGTCAATTTTGAATAAAAGGCTTAAGTCTCTTCAGCAATGTCTGCAACTGTTCTGAGGTATTTTCGTACATCTGCTTGGCTTCTTTATTCTTCGTTGACAAGCTAAACAGCTCTAGATCGGCTTCACATTTCTTCAGCAGCGCATACAGCTGTGGCTTATCCTGCGGCTGCTGTACCTCCACATTATCCGTGTACAGATCTACGGTAAGTTCACCATAAGAGTCAACCTGGCCCAGGAATACATTCTCCACGTTCAGGTTGAGCTTCTCCAACTCCCCTTCCAGCCAGCCGCGTGACAGATTCAGGGTATCGAGCGGTTCATCCATAATTTTGCCGTCCATAATCACCGCCTGCGTCTCACTCTCGGGAGCAACCTTAATCCCAAGGTGTTTAGGTGTAAGCGGCTGGTTCTCCCGGGTGAGCAGCACATTGATCGCGCCGTCTGACTCCATAATGGCAAATTCAACGTCGGCTACTTTGAAGACATCCTTCTTCCGCAGCTCCTCCAGTAATTCATCTGTAGTCAGCTTCTCCTTCTTCATATTGTTCTCCAGAATCTTGCCGTCTTTGATCAGCACGGTGGACTTGAAATCAATGAAATCCCGGGCTTTCTTGCTCTTGATCTGCAGATATTCAATTCCGAGTGAAAAGGCTACCCAAACGATAAGAGCGATCAGGCCGAGATGCCAAGTCTTATCTGTATCGAGCGAAATGTACGCCGCTAAGCTGCCTACTGTAATTCCCGTGATGTATTCGAAAAAAGACAGCTGTGAGACCTGACGCTTCCCCAGTACTTTGGTAAGGAAGAAAAGCACAACTACAGCAAAAACCGTCCGAAGAATGACCTCCAGTGCTTCAGGCATTCGTAAAACCTCCTGTAAAGTTATTCATTATCCGCATTGTAGCTTCATTATTTGTCAAAACAGGCGGTAAATAACCAAGAGAATAAATTCCTGTTTCCAAACAGACGGATGGACATTCTGCCAAAACGGAATTTTTTACCTGTATGTCATGCTACCGGTTGCGGATACTACTCTGTGAGATTCTGCTCCAACCTAGACCTGAGGAGGTAATGATCCAATGACTGTTGCATCACAAGTCAAAACCTGCGTAGCTTCGTTGAAGAGCGCCCAAGCCAGTCTTGAGCAGTTCGCTATGGAAACCCAGAACGAGGAAGCCAAGACACTGTTCACAAATGCTGCAGAGCAGACGCAGCAGATTGTCCAGCAGGTGGAAGGCCGCGTAACCGAAATTGAGAAGGAAGAGCCGCAATACAAAGGATTCTGACCGTTATTTAAGAACGGCAAACAGGCTGATCCATATGCAGAGTACTCTGCTACCGGATCAGTCTATTTGTTACTTTTGAATACCAGCCTCATAGTTTAACAGCATCTGCTATCAATGAAACAAAACCTAACTTCCCATCTGCATTTCGGTGATCAAAGCGCTTCGAACGGTAGATGAAACCGCCGCACTCATCCCAGGGAACATCATGGAACCGCCCGGATTCATCACAGTACTCCAGCAGTTTAACCTGATACCCTGCGGCAGTGAACATCTTCTGCAGAGTAATATAAGTATGTACGATCCGGTGAGAGGCAGCAGGATGGTCCAGCGGTCCCGGCCCGCCGATCTGCACAATGTTCTGATACGCTTCATCCGGGAAAAAACCGTCCGGTACGGCGCAGCGGATATACCCGCCAGCAGCCAGATACGGATAACAGGTTTTGGCTGCCTGTATCCCTTCCTCATACGTCAGATGCTCCCAGACATGTTCGGCAAGAATGGCCTCCAGGGAATCAGCGCTGAATTTGCGCGACCAATCCTCTTCCCGCAGCAGATTCAGCTCCGCCTCTTCCGTATGCAGCCACCCCTTGTTATGGGGGCTTCCCCCGCTCCCAATTACTACTCTTAACGGTTCATTCAACCGGATCCCCCCATGGTTAAGCATCTACTATCTGGTATTCATTGTAATCTCATTTCGGAAGATCAGGAATACAGCTTTGTCAGATGAATATGGATTTATATGACTTTTACACAAAAAGAAAGAGCAGCTCATTGGCCGCCCCCATCTATTCTATCTGTTCTTCACATTCAGCTCAGCACTCTGTATAAATTCCGCAATGTTCAGCTTGCTGCCTGTCCGCGCACTCTCAAGTGCGCCAAGCACCATCGCCATACTGTAGCGGTTGTCGCGGCAGTCGGTCTCGGCGGGACGCTGCTCCGCAAGCGAGCGGAACATCTCTTCGAGACAGCCCTGATGGAAGGTCTCCTCCATCTGTACAACCGGTCCATCCACCCGCTCATAATCATTCAGGAATTGGCCTGAAGACTCGATCCCGCTAACAATTTCGGCATACGGCATGTCCCGGCCATCCCAGACCGCTGCACCCCGTTCCCCCTGAACCCGCCAAGAGGCTTCCCAGGATGTAGGCGCGCCTTCCGCACACCATGAGCCCTGATAACAGAATACGGAGCCGTCTGACATTTCAAAAATACAGATGGCCGCCGCATTCCCTTCATACCACGATCCGGGAGGATTGAATTCCTGACAGTACACACTTACAGGGTCAGCACCGCTGATAAAGCGGGCCTGATCGAAGGTATGGATCGCCATGTCCAGCAGCAGCGGGCTGTCCATCGCTTCCCGGAATCCGCCGAAATGCGGGGCCAGATAGAAGCCCGCGCTTATGGAACCGGTCCGGCCTATCGCTCCCGAGGTGATTAATCCGCGTAAAGAACGGATGCGCGGATCATACCTGCGGTTCTGCATGACGGCATGGCTCAGCCCTGTGCGTCCGGCAATGTTAACGATTTCATTACATTGCTCCATCGTTTCCGCCAGCGGCTTCTCGGTGAAGACATGACATCCGGCTTCCAGTGCCTTACTGGCAATACTGAAATGGCTGGACGGCACGGTAATATCGAACACCAGATTGGCCCCTGTATCTTCAATCGCCTGTGATACATCTGTAAATACCGGGCAGGTGAGTCCGTGTTTCTCTGCCATGGCCTGCGCGGATTCCACCCGGATATCTGCGAGTCCCACGATTACAATTTCAGCATGCTTCAGCGCATAGCTGATCCATTCATTAGCCATGGCTCCGCAGCCCGCAACAACTACACGATAATCTGCTGTCATAGGTTGTTCCCCGCTTTCTGATTTAGGCAGGATTCGGCACGAAGCTGCCGCCCCGGCATTTTTTCAAATAATGAAGTGCATGAACCTGGCCGGTCATTTCCAGCTCGTCACGGTAAACGGGATCATGCCAGCCTTCGATATCAATAGTTCCTGTGTACCCGGCCTGCCGCAGTATCGAGATAACATCGGTCCAGTTCGTATCCCCGAAGCCCGGTGTCCGGTGCCATACATACGGTTGAGGTCCGTGAATTCCGTATTCCTTGATAATATCCCAGGCTATCGTAGCGTCCTTGCCGTGAACGTGGAAAATTTTGTCCGTCCATTTCCGCAGCTGCGGAATCGGATCGATCAGCTGCACCATCTGATGGCAGGGCTCCCATTCCAGCCCCAGGTTATCGGCATTTACCGCATTGAACATCTTCTCCCATGCTGTAGGGTTATGGGCAATATTCCAGTCCCCGGATTGCCAGCTGCCATCCATGGAACAATTCTCAAAAGCGATTCTGACGCCGCGCTCCGCTGCTCTTCTGGACAGCTCACCAAACACCTCTGCAAATTTCGGGATGGACTCGTCAATTGAAACCCCGGGCAGACGTCCGGTGAAGCCGGAGACCATATCGGTTCCGAACAGATGGGCATGGTCGATCAGCCGTTCCCAGCTGGCCAGCGCATCCGAATTGTCACCTGTGCCTGTAAGCGGATTCCCGAATATCCCTACAGAAGAGATCACGAAATCATGCTCCGCTGCCAGCTCACGCACCCGTGCAGCAGTTTCTGCCAGATCCGTATTTCCTGTAGTCTGCCAGAAGGTCAGGCTGAAGGATTCAAACCCGTGTCCGATAATCTGCGGAATCACTCTTAGCGCATCTCCGCCTCCCACCAGTGTCCCGATTCTCAATGCATTCTGCATCTTGTATACCACTCCAATATTGGTTTATAGTTAGTTCAACAACCCAAGTATATCCCTCATTTCGGGCAAAATCTCTTCTTATCTTGTGCTAAACTAGCTGAATCTTGTGGGAGTTGAAGCATTCATGACTTATCCGAAAGAACTGAAGGAATATCCCGCGCTCGAAGAGAAGATCTATCCTTTCCGTTTATTCTTCAATCACTGCCGGGGCGCCAAGCCGGAGCAGAACATCCTCTTCCTGCACTGGCATGAGCATTTCGAAATTATTGTAATGCGCGAAGGCCGGGCGATCTTTCATGTGGACAGCAAACCTTATGAAGCCGGGCCCGGAGACGTGATCATGGTGCCATCCGGCGGGCTGCATGTCGGCTATAGCCTGGATAGCGGAGATGTTTCCTATGTCTCGATTGTTTTTCATGCCTCATTGTTCAAGGACCGGAATCAGGATTCCCAGCATGAGCAATTTGTAGCTCCTTATCTCAGCAACCAGTATCAGTTTCCGGTCATGCCTGTGGTCCATAACCCGGAATGTGCCTCCTATTATCCCTTGCTAGAGCGGATTATTGACGAAGTGCAGGCGAAACAACCTGCTTTTCAGCTTGTGGTAAAGAACCAGCTCCACTTATTCTTTACACACCTGTCCCGTACCTTCCCGGCCCAGCAGAGTGAACGTCATTCGATCAACCGTGAACGCTTCAAGCCTTTGCTGGAACACCTGGAAACCCATGTTGATCAGAAAATGTCGGTCGAGAGCGCTGCCCGATTCGTTAATCTGAACGCGTTCCATTTCTGCAAAACCTTCAAGAAGCTGACCGGACGAACCTTCATCGATTATGTGAACCTGTGCCGGATGGATGAAGCCGAGCGGCTGCTGCGGGAGACCGGCTTCAGCATTACCGAGATTTCCGGCAGAGTCGGCTGTGACAATCCCAATTATTTCACCAAGCTCTATAAACAGTACAAGGGGCAGACCCCATCCAAGGTGCGAAAATAGACACAAAAAAACACCGCGCACCAATGAAGTGTGGTCATACCCCTGTCAAGTAGACAGATGAAAAAAGCTATGCAGCCAGCGCGTGCCGATACTCAATCGGTGCGCGCTGTTTGAGTTTGGCCTGAAATCGCTGGTAGTTATAAAAGTAGATATATTCCTCGACGGCTTGATGGATCTCCGCTTCTGATTTACACTGGTGAAGATACAACTTCTCTGTTTTGAGATGCGAAAAGAAGGATTCGATGCATGCGTTATCTAGGCAGGTTGCTTTGCGAGAGTGGCTGCCTTTGACGCCGAATGCCTCTAATCGTGTGTTGTACGCCTGAGACGTATATTGGAAGCCTTGGTCCGAATGGAGTACGGCTTCCGAGACGTCTCTTTTTCGTGTCCACTGCTCCACCGTATCTAGGACCAATTTCACATCGTTACGGTCGGAAATTTGCCAAGCGACAATCTCATTGTTAAAGAGATCCTGAATGGCGGACAGATAATAAAATTGGGTGCCATCTGAGATATACGTAATATCGGTGACGAGCTTCTGTTGAGGGCCAATGGCATGAAACTTACGCTTCAATCGGTTCGGATACACCACGGATGGAGTATAGCTGGAACGATTTCGTTTCTTTCGGATCACCGATTGGATTGACAATTCTTTCATCATTCGTCCTACCTTTTTATGATTGACGAGGTAACCTGCTTCCCACAGAGCTGTCCGCATTCGAGGGTATCCGAAAAAGGGATGTGCCAGGTGAATGGCTACCATGTGCTCTTTAATTTCATGATCCCGCGCGCGTACTTCGACCTGTCGTGATCGTGTGGCGCGCCACTTGTAATAACTGGCCCTAGGGAGTCCTGCAATGGCCAATAGGCGTGTAACGCCGTGTAGGTCACGCAGCTCCTCGATAATTTGGTAATTGTCCTGTGATTTCAATTTCTCTCCTTTACTAGATTTGGATACCGCTTTTTTAAGTAGTCGACCTGCGCTTTCAAGTAATCCCGCTCTTCTTCAATGCTGGCAAACGTCGTACGGGAGCGTCCTTTTATAGGACTGGATATGCCCTTACGGGTATCGAACGCTTCCCCATTTTGGTACTTCCTCACCCACACTTTCAGTTGGGTCCTGTTCCGAATCCCCAACATTTCTGCCACTACATTATAACTGGCGGATCCCTCCAGATACTCCCTGACCGCCGCCATCTTGAAATCCTCCGTATACTGTTGAAATACTTGACCTTTTCTGGCCATAAAAATATCCCCTCCAAGTTTACTCGTTCCTAATCATAACATTAGGTTTTTTACGAGTGTCTACTTGAAGGGGATAATACCAGTGTGCGGTGTTTTTTTGTTCATTTAGAGTCTACATCTCCGCTATCGGAACCCAGCGCCGCTCTTCAATCGAGCGTTCCACCGCTTCCAGCACAGCCTGGCATTTCACACCGTCCCGGAAATTCGGCTCTGGCTGGCGGCCTTCGGCAATCGCATCCGACAGCTCCAGCATCTCGTGAATGAATGTGTGTTCAAAGCCAATGGTATGGCCCGGCGGCCACCAGGCTTCGGCATAATCATGGGCGGGATCGGTGGCGAGCACTCTCCGGAAGCCCTGCACATCCTCGTCATCCGAGGTCAGGTAGACCTCCAGTTCATTCATCCGCTCGAAGTCGAATTTCACACTGCCCAGGCTGCCATTGATCTCAAAGGAATTGGTTGAACGATGCCCGGCCGCGAACCGTGTCGCCTCAAAGCTGCCCAGGGCACCATTTGCAAAACGGGCCAGAAACAAAGTAGCATCATCCACCGTTACCGGGCCGCGCGGTGCATCCTTGCCGGCCTTGGCACTTAGACCCGTCATTTCCGTTGCCAGCGGCCGTTCCTTGACGAATGTCTCGCTCATGCCGATGACCTCCTGCACATCCCCTACCAGGAAATGGGCCAGATCAATCAGATGTGCCCCCAGATCACCATGCGATCCTGAACCGGCAATCTCCTTCTGCAGCCGCCATACCAGCGGGAATTCAGGGTCGAGAATCCAATCCTGCAGGAACCAGGCACGGAAATGATAGACCGTTCCCAGCCGCCCGCTCTCAATCAGCCGTTTCGCCAGTCTGACCGCCGGAGAGAACCGGTAGTTGAAGCCAACCATATGAACAATACCGGCTTTTTCCGCTGCCTCCAGCATTTCACGCGAATCCGCCAGATTCAGCGCCAGCGGCTTCTCGCAGAAAATATGCTTGCCCGCAGCTGCCGCGGCCAGCGCAATCTCCTTATGAGCATTGCTCGGCGCATTGATGTCGATTAGGTCAATATCGCTGCGGGAGACCAGCTCCTTCCAGTCCGTTACACCTTCCGACCAGCCCAGCTGGCTGACGGCCTCCTGCAGCGCTTCCGCATTCCGTCCGCAAATGACGGACATTTGCGGTTTGAGTGCCCGGGGGAAGAACATCGGCAGACTGCGGTAGGCATTACTGTGGGCTTTGCCCATGAACTTATAACCTATCATTCCGATCCGTAGCTGTTTCAATATGAATCCTCCTCAAAGAATACTTCCTGATTTCAATCCGCTATAAAAACTGCAATGCTTCCATACGACAGCAATCATTGTACACGCATACATTTTCTCATTGGGAACGTTCTCAGTCAATCTGCTTCTCCCCGGGACCGTGCGGATCCTCAAATATTCACCAGCATGATCACACCAGTTACCGTAACTGTACTGAGCAATGTGGAGAAGAACACAGCCTGCGAAGAGAACTCCGGTTCATTATCGAATTCTACAGCAAGCAGCACTGAACTGAGCGAGGTTGGCACGGCAGAGGAGACAATGAGTGCTTTGGCTACCAGCCCCTCCATCCCCAGCTGCCAGAGTGTCAGTGCAGCAATAGCCGGTCCGGCAAGCAGCCTAAGGGTAACCGATAAGGTTAGATCAAGCATTTTCCCGGTGGGTAATGACCATTTCATCGAACCAAGCTGAACACCAAGCGTTACCAGTGCCAGTCCGATAAAAGTATTCGCCACATAGCCAATCGGAGCTGCAAGGAAGCCCGGAAGCGGAATCTCCAGTCCCCGCATCACCAGTGCCAGCGGAATGGCATAAATAACAGGTTGTCCGGCTATCGTATGGAGTACCATGCGCAGACTGCTGCGGTGAGCGTTAACACTATAGATGCCATAGGTATTGGGCAGGAAGGATTGCAGCGTTAGAATGACAACCTGAACGGCAAGAGTCAGCGGATTTCCGGAGAAGGCCAGCTGGTTGATTGGAAGCCCGTAGTTCGCACTATTTGAACAGCGGAATCACGTTGTTCAGTAATATCGTTGTAAACAGGAACATGTCCAGCGTCAGCCTCCACGCAGCAAAATAAGCAGCCGCAGCCGGCTTTCATTCTGCCCGTAATTATTGGTTATTGTCCATCCAGGTCTCCACATACTTTAAGAACCGTTTTGTTGCCGGTGATGCATATTTCATCGAGCTGACGGCAATTCCCAATGAGCGGAAACTCCGTTCCTCCAGCTCAAGCATGGCGACGTTATGATTCTGGCGCCGGGTAACGAGCTCCGGAAGAATGCTGATGCCCAGACCTTTTTCCACCATGGCAATAATCGCATAATCATCACCTGCCGAGAATTTGATGTTCGGCTTAATCCCCGCCTTCTCCAGCACCCGACGCACATCGTAGTCCGAACCGGCTTTGGGGATAATGAAATCCTCATAGGCAATTTGTGCCAGAGGCATATAAGGCGCCCGACTCAAGGGATGGTCCTTAGAAAGAACGGCCAGCATCCGGTCCTGCTTCAGCGGAAAGACCTCGAACTTCTCCCGGGTAGGCAGCGACAGGAAGCCGCAGTCGACCACGCCAGCCTCAATCCACTGCTCAATCTCCAGATATCCGCCCTCCATCAGCTTGAATTCAATATACGGATATTCTTCGCGGAACTGTTTGATCATCCCCGGCAGCCAGTGCACGGAGACACTCGTAAATGTGCCTATCGTAATCGTTCCTGTCTCCAGCCCATGGATATCCGCCACCTGCTGCTTCAGCTGTTCATTCCATTTGAGGATTTCACGGATCGGTTGAATGACCTGCTCTCCGTTAACCGTCAGCTTGACACCGGAACGGCTCCTCACAAGCAGCGGGAACCCGAATTCACTCTCCAGGCTGCTTATCGTATGGCTGATGCCGGATTGGGTGAAGCCCAGGACATCAGCTGCTTTGGTCAGACTGCCGAGTTCAACCACTTTGAGGAACACCTCGTATTTGATAATACTCATCGCTAACCCCTTTGCATTACATGAGAATTACTCATGTTTCACATGATAAACATTCAGTTACCTTATGTATTCGAGCGTATTATACTATATTCACTTGAAATAAAGAAGGATGATGATGGAATGAAGCCGCTAAAGGCCGAGCTGATGCTCATGGTAGTTACAATGTTCTGGGGGTCCTCCTACCTCTTCATGAAGATGGGGCTGGGCACACTCGGAGAGTTCAATCTGATTGCATTGCGTTTCGGGCTGGCCTTCATTCTGGCCGCTCTGCTGTTCCGCAAACGGCTGCGCAGTGTGGATGCCAGAACATTGAAATATGGAGCCCTGCTCGGCTTTCTTCTGCTCGGTGTGTTCACCTGCATTACCTTCGGATTGAAGACCACCACGACCTCCAATGCCGGATTTCTGGTCGCTCTGACCGTTGTTTTTGTACCGCTGCTGGATGTTCTGATCTTCAAAAAAAGAGTCGCCCCTCCGCAAATCTTCGGTGCAATTCTGGCGATTGCCGGCATCGGTCTGCTCACTCTGAACGGGTCGCTGCATGTCCAGACCGGTGATCTGCTCTGCATTCTGGCCGCCGTATTCTACGCCGTACAGATTCTGGTTACCAGCCGCGCTGTCAAGAGCAGCGATTCGCTGAATATCGGCATTCTGCAGCTGGGCTTCGCCGGGGGATATGCCCTGATTCTGTCAGCAGTCTTTGAGACTCCTGCACTGCCTTCGACTCTTCCCGGCTGGATCGCCATCCTCGCGCTCGGAATTTTCTGCAGCGCCTGCGGCTTCATCCTGCAGCCCGTTGCCCAGAAATACACAACGCCGACCCGCACCGGATTAATTTTCGCCCTGGAACCGGTCTTTGCCGCCTTCTTCGGCTACTGGTTCGCACATGAGCAGCTTTCGCTGCAAGGCTACACCGGTGCTGCCCTTGTCCTGCTGGGCATTATAGCTTCCGAGCTGCTGGGCAGAATGCATTTCGCTCCGCTTCCGGCAAGAATGCTCAAGAAACGGCGGGCCAACCTATAAAGATTCTATAATGGCTCTGATCTGCTCCTAGCCAGCTGCTGTAAAGACATAAATGTTGCACGTAGTACAACTCTGATACAGAGATACCCGTGTGGAAGAGGCAAATGTTGTATTTCGTGCAGGATTTCGCAACGTAATCGAAACAGCGGTGTTATAAAACGAGAAAAAACGCCACAGCGTTAAGCTGTGGCGGCCGTAAACCCAAGATATGAATTAATGTCCCATCATAACAGCAGCGTCGGCTTTCTGCCCTTCCGGGGCTCCGGCGGAACCGGCTGTTTTCGGTTTGCGCAGAATCAGACTGAGTACAACTCCGGCCAGCGCGATGCAGGCGGAGAGGAAGAATACATCATTGAAGCCCTGTACAGCGGCGACAAGCGGATTGCTTCCGGCAGCCATCTCACCCATATGAACAGTAATCTGGCTGGTCAAATACCCGGTCATTCCGGCAACAGCAAACGATACTACGACCTGCTGCGCTGCGGCGGTAAGCGGAGTCACCCGGCCAACCCATTCACGCGGTGCAGAGTTCAGAACATGCGTGTTGACCGGCATCATCGACAAGCCCATTCCCAGACCCATCATAGCCAGACAGGCCATGATAACCGGAAGACTTGTGTCAACCGTTACACCGGACAACAGGAACAGCGCAGTGGAAATGACACTGAGTCCGACAAACAGCAGCGGTCGTGCACCAATCTTATCAAATAAGCGGCCGCCCACCGGCATACCAAGGCCGGAGGCCAGCGCCTGCGGAAGCAGGATCAGCCCTGTCTCAAGCGGCGTGTAATTCCGGATCTGCTGAAGATACAGCGGAACGAACAGCATGGAACCGAACAAGGCTGCCTGAGTTACCCAAGACAGGATAATCCCCCGCGTGAAGTCCGATGAACGGAAGACGCGCAGCTCCAGCAGAGGATGCTTCTGCATCAGCTCGGCGATAACGAACAGCACCAGTGCTACACCACCGACAGATAAACCCACAAGAGCCCCCGTCGAAGTCCAGCTTTCACCTCCGCCTTGATTGACGCCGTAAGCAAGCATGGAGAACGCAAGCGGAGCCAGAATGATACCGAAGATATCCAGATGCGCTTTACCCTTCTTTTCGGTAACCGGCAGATATTTAACTCCAAGAATGATACCCACGATGCCGATAGGCAGGTTGATCAGGAAGATCCAGTGCCAGCTTACGTACTCTACCAGCCAGCCGGAGAGAATGGGTCCAAGTGCCGGAGCCAGCAGCATGGGAATTCCAAGCATCCCCATAATTGAGCCTCTGCGTTCTGCAGGAGCCAGTCTGAAGACCATAGCCATACCGATTGGAGCTACCATCCCGCCGCCAAGACCTTGAATGACCCGGAAGATGACCAGTTGTGTCGAGGTCTGGGCCACCGAACAAAGAACGGACCCCAGTACAAACATGACAATCGTTGTTAAAAAGACTTGCTTGGAACCGAAACGGTCAGTCATGTAGCCGGCCAGCGGAATAACGGCAGCCAGCGCCAGCGTATAGCCGGTAATAGCCCATTGGACGGTCTTAAGGTCTGTTGCGAAATATTGCACAAGATTCGGAACCGCAACGTTAACGGCTGTACTGTCCAGAATTACCATAATCATACCGACGATAATGGCCAACAATGGCGGAATAATGGCTTTCAGCGAGAACGGTGCTTCTATTGCGGCACTGTTTCCTTGATTTGTAGTGTTTGTCATTCTCTTCTCCACTCTTTTCTCTGTTTATAATTAGTTATACTTATGAAAATAAAGCTCAAACAACCCGTCGATCTGCTCCTCCAGCGGCGAAAGCTTAAAGATCTCCTTCAAATCCTCCCGTTCCTTCGGCAGGCTGGAGATCATAATCACCGGGAAAACAATTGCCCCGTAGACCTGCATCATCATCATCATGAGCTTATCACGGTCCTGCTCTCCGGTAATCTCGCTTAGCGCTTCCTTAATACGCTCCAGCCTCATCAGCTTGGAGTACTTCGCATACTCATCCTGTGAACCCATAATATGATGTCTTTGATCAAGCATCTGCCGGGCCATTCCCGGGTAACGGCTGAGATTCATAATATACCGCATGAAAAATAGCTTCATCCGCTCCTTCGGCGGCAAGGTGTTATCTTCCAGTGCTTTGAAGGCATCATCAAAGGTAGCCACCAGTTTCTTCACAGCGTCGCCAAACAGCTTTTCCTTGGAGCCGTAATAATAATTCACCAGTGCGAGATTCGTCTCTGCCCTTGCAGCAATACTCCGAAGGGTAATACAGCTGAATCCCTCTTCGCGGATTAAATCCACGGTTGCATCGAGTATAATCTGCTTCGTATCCTTATCTGAAGAATCAGCTTTGTTGTCAGGTTTAACCATAATGCAGCTTGTCGCCCTCCTTTGCCGCAATAATCTAATCAGTGATCTAATCAATGATTTAAACAGCGTTTAATCAGAATTTAAAATTACTCTCTTTAGAGTGATCTGTCAATAGAAGTTTCAGCCAATCAGACTCTGCAGCTCGCAAGACATGTCTTTCATCTCTGCCGCCGACCGGCTGACTTCATTCATTGCCTTGAGCTGGGCATCCGATGCCGCAGCAATGAACTAATTGCCCGGCCGTTGGACAAAAAAAGAAGCATCTATACTGCTGCTGTTACAGCTGTAAGATGCTCCCGCTATTATGGATCAGTTATCCGTTATTTCAGCGGGCTGGCCAACACTTCCACCGCCTGAAGCGGGCTTAGCTTCAGCTCGACAAGCTTGCCCAAGGTATTCAGCTCCAGCGTCAGCAAAGCTTCCGATTTAGAGAACGACAACACGCTTGTGATCGTCATATTCCCGTCATGCTGACGGCTTTCTGTGGACTTCACTCCGAAGTACTGGCCTGCCGGAACGGTTACACCTTCCCAAGTTTGCTGTATGACGGGCAGCGAGGGCTGCTCAGCTTCTGTACTGAAGTACCGCTCACGCAGGGCCGTGTAGTTGCCTGCGGCAAGCAATCCGGCTACAGCTCCTGCAGTTACCTCTGGTGAGTAGATCTCAACCTGCCCTTTTGCCGGAGTATAGGAGGTAACCAGTCCGATAGCTGCAAAAAACGACAATGGTGCATACGCGCGCTGCTGCTTCAGTTCAATGCTATCTGTAAAAGGCACCCGATCCTTGCCGTTTAAAATGATCTCTCTCCCGCTCAGTCTGAACTCAATGGTTTCCTGGAAGCGGTTCAGCTTGAACTGTCCTGTGGCACCTATAAAGGTTGTCTTATACTTGAGGACTTCCGTAGTCTCCCGGAGCGGGAGCATGAGGGTTGATCCGCTGGTATAGGCTTGCGGCCCATCCGGCTGCAATGCTTGTCCGTTCACTATAATATTTACGCCTGGGGCTGCGTGGACGCTATTTCCGGTTAATCCCCCCGATCCTGCTGCCAATAACAGTACACTTAGGAATACGGCTACGATTCTGTTCTTCAAATCGATCCCACCTCTCCTGTAATATAATTATTATGCACGCAAGCTTCAGGCAATAAACTTACATGAATCATTAACCGTTCTGCGCAGCTTTGGAACAGTCTTACTCCACATTAAAGTTAAAATACTGCTGCGGATAAGGCTCCTTGATCAGTGTGAAGTGCCACCATTCCTTGGTGTAGGGCTTGAAGCCCTGCTTCGACATGGCATCCTTAAGAATCTTACGGTTGGCATGCTGGGTACTGTTGACCAGAGTAGTATTATAGTAAGAAATCTCGCCGAAGAAATCATACGGGCTGCCCATATCAACCAGCGCCCCTGTTTTTTTATCAGCCAGTGTCAGATCGATGGTGCTGCCCCGTGAATGCCCCGATTTCTTGGAGATGAAGCCCAGCTTGAACAGATTGCGCTTGTCCAGCTTGGGATAATACTGCTGCTTCATCTTAATATCCGCGGCGTCCAACGACCAGCGTACGAAGTGATTCACCGCTTTTTGCGGGCGGTAGGCATCATAGATTCTCAGGATATACCCTTTGCTGTTTAGATCGTCACTGACTTTCTTCAGCGCACTCGCTGCTGTCCGCGAGAAAATCGCCAGCGGCGCTTTGTACCCGTCAACTCGTGTTCCGGTAAAATTATTCTCGCTGTAGTAGCGTATCTCAAATTGCGCCGTTGGAATCACTTCATCCAGATACACAAACCCGCCGGGGAGGTTGTTTTTCTTCTCCACCTTGCTCTGCGCCGGGGCTGCGGCTGTATTCTGTATCTTAGGAGCCGCCGCTATGGCTGTTGTTGCCGTTGCCGTTAGAAGCGCAGCACCGCCTACAATAAGCGCACATAAGACCAATCCCAACCTTCTGCCTGTAATTCGCAGCTTCATCAAAGCTAACCCCTCTCCTGCTCATCCCGTATTTTCACCCTACCAGTATACGTGCAGCAGCAGAGGGCGTCCATAGTTAAGAAGAGACTTGTGCCGCAGGGAGCATATCCTTCCGCCGGTAGACCCCCATCAGCAGCCCGACAGCGGCGAATTCAATGAAGACATGCTGTCCGTAGCTGAGGAAAGGGAACGGGATAGCAGTGATTAGCATTCTTCCGCTGAGGATCGATAGACCATAAGCCAAGCGGATGGCTAGCATAAGGGCCAGAGCAAGGATAAGCATCCGCCCGTAGGTATCGCGTACAGCGCGGGTATAAGAAATCATTTTGAGAACGAACCAGCCCACTGCCGCGATGAACAGCAAGCCCCCGGCCCAGCCGAAGCATTGAACCAGAAATACAGGGAAAAGATCTGAATACGCATACGGCATTCCATCCCCCGCTCCACCGAACCCAAATCCTCTCCAGCCTGCGGATGTAATGGCCTCGTAAATGACACCATTGAGGTAACCCGGGCCATTAGCCATATAATTATGATCCAGCGCTCCAATGATCCTGTCACGCAAGTTCATATTATTCCAAACATAGATGGCTCCGCCCGATAAGGAGGTTATCACCATTAATCCGGCTGTGACCCAGCGGCGTGTTATCCATACATATAGTGTCAGTGATACTGCCAAATAAACCACCAGCTCCGGTAAAGACCGGATCGCCGCATAGATCACCGCAGGCAGCAGCAGTAATGCTAACTCCGCTAATTCTCTGGTCCGTCCGCTCCATTTCAGCACAAAGCTGCGGCTGGTCCATATTCCTGCCAGAGCGACAACAAATATATAAGGACTGTATCCAACCAGATCAATATAAAAGCCCATAAAACCTACATAGCGTCTATTCCCATTAATTAATTCAGGACCCAGCAATAGGCTGGCAACGATCGCCATCAATGCTGCAGCATAGATGAATCCTGATGCTCTCTGCAGCAGCTTAAAATTGACGAAGTACATTCCTGTCATAACTGCGATCCCAAGGATGATATACACCGTCTGGCGCATCATCAGATCAGATAGGGCCGGGTTGAAGGAGGTTCCGGCTTCTATAGACCCCATCCCCAGCAGACTGACGCCTGACAACAACATTACACCTGTAAGCAACCCCCAGGGAATCCGCGGTTTATGGATTTTATGCAGATCTCTGCCGATCACCTGCGGGTCTCCCATTTGTGCGACAGCATATTGCTGCGCTTCGTCTTCTGTTGCACCAAGCTGCTGCCGCTCCAGCATCAAGTCCTGGAAATGCCCGCTAAGCTCCTCCCGGATTTCGCTATGCATTCCTTTGGCTCTGACCTCGGCACACACCTTGTCCAAATATTTGTCCAGATTCATCTTGCTCTGCTCCATCATGCACCGCTCTCCCCCAGTACCGAATCCACCGCGCCTTTGAACAGCTTCCATTCCGCTCTCTTCTCCTGCAGCTTCTCCTTGCCTTCATCCAGCAGCCGGTAATATTTGCGTTTGCGTCCTTCAACCTCAAGCCAATACGCCTCCACCCAGCGTTCGCTCTCCATCGCATGGAGAATCGGGTAAAGCGTGCCTTCCTTCAGGGAAAATACCCCTTGTGAGCGCTGCTCCAGCTCTTTGATCAGTTCGTAGCCGTATAACGGCTTGTCGAGCAGCAGCGTGAGTATCAGGGTTCCCGTGCTGCCCTTCAGCATTTCCTTACTGACTTTCATCGGCATTCCCTCCCGTTCAAATGGTTATCCGCTAATACATCGTTAATCTATGCTTAATATACTTTAATTCCCAGTTGAAGTCCAGACATTGTCTCTACCTCAGCCATACAAGTAACCCGTTAAAACTTGCGGATAAGCAGCCTCTAGGGGCATTAATGTTGTACGTTCTACAACTTTGATCCCCGGATACATGGGCGCTATAGAGGATTGTTGTACGAAATACAAGATTTTCTCCGCTAAGCCGCCTGGAAGAGGAGAAATGTTGCCTTTTTTACAACAATTATGAATTAGGAGCGATATCATGAGGGAAATGTTGTATTTTGGGCAGGATTTTATACAATGAATGCTCTGTGAGCTCCATATTGCACATAGCAAAAAAGCACACCCGAATTACGGATGTGCTTGCAGTCAATTAATGAGATTAGTGCATGGAAGCCTGTGTCTTGTGCGAGACAATAACACGTTTCAGGAAGAAAGCAACCACCAGACCGATAATGGCCATCACCATGCCGAAGATGAATGCGTTCTGTACCCCGTGGGTAAATGCGGCACCAACATTCAGCGGATCGGCAGGATCCGTTACAGTCTTCATATAGCTCTTGGTACCGGAAGTCATAATGCTTACCGCCAGAGCCGTACCAATCGCCCCTGCAACCTGCTGCAGAGTATTCATGATTGCTGTACCGTCAGGATAATATTCCAGCGGAAGCTGGTTAATCCCGTTCGTCTGGGCAGGCATCATAATCATCGAGATTCCGATCATGAGCACGCTGTGAAGAACTATTACGAAGATAACGGTAGAAGTTGCTGTAATACTGGAGAAGAACCACAGCGAGACAGCTACGAGTACGAGCCCCGGAATAACAAGCCATTTCGGGCCGTATTTATCGAACAGACGCCCCATTAGCGGTGACATTAGTCCGTTAATAATTCCGCCCGGCAGGAGCAGCAGCCCTGCTTTGAAGGCAGTATAGCCTTGTCCCTGCTGCAGATACATCGGAAGAATCAGCATCGAGGACAGAATCACCATCATACAGATGAAGACCATCAGTACACCGACCACGAACATCGGGAACTTGAAAGCACGCAGATTAATCATCGGCTGCTTCATCGTCATCTGGCGGATGCAGAACAGAACGAGCGCAATCACACCGATGGCAATGGCGATGATCACCTTCGGGCTTCCCCAGCCTTCCGCTTCACCGGCGCTGCTGAATCCATATACAATACCGCCGAAACCGAGTGAGGATAATATAATCGACAGGATATCAATCTTCGGCTTGGTCACTTCTGTGACGTTCTGCATGAAGAAGATTCCGCTGAACAGCGCGATCACGAGGAACGGCAAGGACAGCCAGAAGATCCAGTGCCAGCTGAGGCTCTCGATAAGCAGGCCGGCAATAGTAGGGCCGATCGCCGGAGCTACCATGATGACGAGTCCGATGAGACCCATCGCCGCGCCTCTTTTCTCAGGAGGAATAATAACCAGGATCGTGTTGAACATCAGCGGCAGAAGAAGTGCAGTCCCCATCGCCTGAACGACCCGCGCTGTAAGCAGGAATTCGAAATTCGGCGCCATTGCAGCCAGGAATGTTCCCGCAATCGAGAAGCACAATGCTGCAATGAACAGCTGTCTTGTCGAGAACCACTGCAGGAGCAGCCCGGAGATCGGAACCAGAATACCTAATGTGAGCAGGTAGGCTGTAGTCAGCCATTGTGCTGTAGTCGGTGTAATTTGCAATACATTCATAAGATCACTTAGAGCTACGTTTAGTGCGGTCTCACTGAACATGCCGATAAATCCGGCAAGCAACAAGGAGACGAGAATGGGAAGTGTCTTAAATTTGCGGGGCTCTGTCTGCCCCTTACCAGTCATAGTTGCGTTCACTCTCATATCCTCCTGATTTCTGTTTGTTCTCTCTCTATGTGTTACATTGTTGCAGATGGTGCTGTGAAACCTTAAGCCAGTATTGCCGGAATGCTCTCTGCTGCCGCAACCAGCGGCTGGACATTTCTGCAGGTCAACGCCAGAAGCAGCGCACCTTCAAACAGAGATACAACAACAGATGCCTTGCTGTCAGCGCATTCTTCCTGCATTCCTTCCTTAATTAGACGCTGTGCAATCACATCCTGCCAATCCTTGAACACACATTGACAAGCGCTCCGCAGCTCATTGCTGACACACGAAGTCTCCACAGCTACCCAGAAGCTGAACGGTACTAATCCCTCGAATGAGGATTCCTCCGCCTCCTTGGCCATGGACAGTATGAAATTCTGCACCGCCCGGGCAGGCGAGTCTTCACTCTCTACATGAAGCCGCAGGTTTTGGGAGACCATTTCACTCGTCCGGTTAATACAGGTCAACACCAGCTCTTCTTTGCCGTGGGGAAAATAATAATACAAAGATCCTTTGGGCGAATCACTGTCCTTGATGATCTGATTTAGTCCGGTTGCATGATAGCCCTGTGTGAAAAACAATCTCGAAGCCGTATCCAGAATAGCTTCGCGTGCATTATGCTTGTTTGACAAGCTGGACACTTCCTTTATAGGTGTTTCTACACTTTTATAACAATTGGTCTACATAATAAAACCATGAATGAACTCCGGCTGTCAATGGATAATAATTTCAAATTTTAATGTTTCCGCTTACTGATTGCCACATTCCCGATCATTGAGTATAATTTAATTAATCCAATGCGAAAGGTGTGATTTCGATGAGTGAGCCATCTGTTATAAAGGGAATTCCCCGGCCGTTAGTCAAGACCAATCAGGCTTTTATCGTAATTTCGGTATTAACGGCACTATTTACGGAAGCCTACTGGATTCTTGCCTTGCCGCTTGCCGCAGGACTGTCGGGTCTGCTGTTCGGTTACAACCCCGTGATCAAGCTGGCAGCGAAATTCCTTACTAAGGAACGTTCCGCCTATGTACTGGAAGATTGGGAACAGCAGCAGTTCAATCAGAGCATTGCTGTCTTCTGCCTGACTGGAGGACTGGTCAGCTTTCTTGTCGGCTGGACAGTAGCGGCTTATATCTTCACTATCATGGTTGCACTAGCAGCCACAGTAGCAATCCTCGGCTTCTGCATTGGCTGCTTCATCCATTATCAGTGGAGAATGTATACCTATAGACGCAAACAGGCAGCTCTCCACAAATAAGCCGGAGTCTGTGCTGCCCGGGCGATGAATATTACAGGGCCAGTAAGACACAGCAGCTGCATGCTGCCAAGACATATGCTGGCCTCCAGGCTCCCTCATCCGTCATTTCTCTGCTTAATCCACAATGAAGTCCGAGAGAATCTGCTCCACAGCAGAAGCAAAGCTTTTGCCGGCTCCCCAATCAATCTTAATGATCATTCCCCTTGAGCCTCCTGCCGGAATGATCCGGACATTACTCCGTCCCTTCAGATTATCCACAATGATCACCAGTGCAGCCTGATTACCGGAACGGAAGTAGTAACGTTCATACACCAGCGTCCCGATCATCATTCCTCCTCCGAGATCATTCAGTTCCTCATATAACAGCTCCGACTCCTGCGGCATCCCCTCTTTGATCAGCGCAAGCGTTTCATTTGGCTGCAATCTGACATCGAAATGATAAGCCTCACTCATTCTCCTCACCCTCCCACAGGTTTGTAGCATAATTTGGCTGCTTATTGAACCTCGCCCGCCACATCCCAGCGATGACGGAATTTCTCCAGCCGCGGATGTACATGAGCCGGCGCTTCGGACAACAGCAGGCGCAGCTTGACGATCCATTCTTCGAATGAAGAATAAGAGGCGAACTGATTTGCCATCTCCGGGGTCAGATAGAGAAAATAAGGTGCGGGATAGACATCGCTGATATGGCGCAGCGCTGAATCCAGCGGTGTGTATTTCTTGCGTTTTCCTTCAAGACTTTCCACTGTAATGAACGACCGTCCCTGATCTCTTTTCCACTCATGCAGCCGGTCCTCCCGCTTATAATAGGCCTGCACCGGCTCCTTCGTCATCCGTCTCACGGTTTCTTCGTGCAGCGGATACAGCACCAGCTTGGTGAATTTGCGCTCTATTGCGGTCTCAGCGGCCTTCAGCAGATCCATATCCGAGATACGCTCGAATGAATCGTAGAAGATCAGGGTCCCTTTGCGTTCAGCGGCTGGCGGTTCATAACCATAAGGCACATGCTGAATGTCTCGTTTCATCATAACCCTCCTGTGTGCTTCATTCCCTACAGCATATCATGCTACTCTGGATGACGTACAATTCTGCGGACCCCATATTTCTGCAATGACAGCTCACCTGAAGCATGCCAAGATAACTCTGGAGTGAGGATAACCGCAAAAAAGCAGCGCTGCCATGATAGGCAATCGCTGCTACAATACCTGTAATTGTCGGGCTGTGCAAGGATCATATGTATCTGGCGGGTCTAATGCGGCTGGCGGGAGCCTCTCTTGCCCTACAAGACGGGGAGCCCGTTAAGCTCTGGAGCAGATTGCTCTGCCTGCGCCCGGCAGCGGCGAAGAAACACTTCGGCGAGATCCTTAGCCCGGACAACTAAATATTGATCAGGAAAACGAAAGTCAGTTGAACAAGCTGTCAACACATAACCGGGATCTACCGGATATTGCCTGAATGCATGATCGGGCAGCCGGTCACTGAGCATAGACTGCTCATATTTCAATACGTACTGCTTGGAGAATACCGAACGGATCGGATTCGTCAGCCCGATTCCCTCCATCTTCAGATAACTCTCTTTTCGTGTCCATAGGTCATAGTAATAGCGTGTTTGAGCTTCGGGTTTCAAGTTCTGGTATTGCTCCATTTCTTCAGCGGACAGGCTATACCGGGCGAACGCCGGATTTACGGCGGCCATCTTCTGGATATCGATTCCAACCCGCTGGCCCTTGCGGCTGACGATACCTGCCACCCACTTTCCCGAATGTGAGATGTTATAATCCCAGGGTTCGCGCATAGTTGACAGCCGGGGTTTGCCAAACACTCCTTTGTCAAAGCGGATCTCATCATTCCGCATTCCCTCAATATCCATCGCGAACATCCGGGCGAGGATGTCTCCGATAAGAGCTCTGCGGACATCATCCTCACGCTTCAGCCGGCTGCTGCTCATCCGGCGCTCCGGTGACACATGGGCCAGCAGCTCGTGAACTGAAAAAGCGGTTCCCAGTGATACGGCAATAATATGCATGAACGGCAGCGCCTCCTATCGTTTCTCCTATTCCTGTTGCTCCCGGAACCAGCCTAACGTTTCTTTCACCGCTACCTTATACGCGGTAGGAGAATATTCCGGGAACCGCTTCATGAACTTGTTCTCATTCAGCAGCAGTGGATACTCGAATTCATAGAGCAACTCATGGAATTCCTTAGCTTCTTTGTCGAATATACCGGCCAAACCGACTGCCCAGCCCGGCAGTGTCCGGCATTTCCTTGGACTGTCTGCTTCATCCTGGATCATATTCAGGAATTGCCGGCCTTCAATCGCCCCGGAGCCGGATACATGCCATTCCCCTTCTTCACCGCTGTCCGCAAGCAGCACGGCCGCTTTGGCCGCATCGCGGATATAGACCAGGTCATGGGGAACATCCAGCTTAACCGGCCAGGCAATAGTTCTGGCCCGCAGCGCTCCGCTGAATATCGGACCGAATACCCTGTTCGTAACGTTGGGTCCATAGTAGTCAGGATAACGCGGGATGACATAGCGGAAGCCGTGCTCTGCTGCCTGCTTCATCAGCAGCTCCTCCAGCTGGTTGCGAAGCTTGCCCTTGCGGGTAAGTGCCGCTTTAGGATGATTTTCATCAGCGGGAAGGTACTGAAATCTGCCGTATCCATAGACATTGCCCGGAAAGACCAGTGTCTGCCCGGAATGGAGCCTTCCGGTTAACCGTTCCAATGCTTTAGGCATGATAGTGTACCACTCCTGGTAAGGAACATTAAGACAGAAGTAGACTGTTGTTACTCCTGTCAGCAGAGAGGCAAGACCCTTGTCATCCTGTATATCCAGTGAAGCAATAGTCAGCAGCGGTCCCCGCAGTCTGCTAAGTGCCTCATTAGAACGATGATAGGTAGCAGTTACCAGCTTGCCCCGTGACAGTAATTCTTGGGTGATGGAATAGCCCAAACCGCCATTGCCCCCGATTACGAGATTCATAACATTACCGGCTCCTTATCGAGCGTATGAATACCTTCGGCCACCAGCTTAACGGTCCATTCAATCTGCTCGCGATTATGATTGGCAGTGTTGAAGAACCGGATGCAGGGCGCTTCCTCAACAACTGCATGATATCGAACTGCTGCAATATTCTTAAGATACTATTAGTATACATTGATGAATATACTGTCTTCATTGGGATAATTTGACGATTATTGTCGTTTACGGTCTTTAATATGTATATATGGTGAATTATTGCGATTCAATAGTTTTGCAGCACTCTAACTTTATGATCGCTGAACAACTTCAGGATTCAGTCTCTGATTCGCATATACCGCTGCTCCAAGTGTGCCCGCACTGCTGCCCAGTTCGGCCTGAACGATCCTGCATTTGCCTCCTGAGAGCTTCAGCGCATGAGCCTTTACTGTGTCGCGGACGCTGCCCAGCAGCCGGTCTCCTGCCGCAGCCATGCCGCCCCCGATAATGATCAGCTCAGGGTTTAGCAGATTAATCACATTAGCCAGGCCGAATCCCAGCAGTTCTCCGGTTTCATGCATGACTTCGATCGCCAGCCGGTCCCCGAGATCATAAGCTTCTGAAATCATCTTTGCGGTAATTTGCCCGTCATCCTGATTGGTCCAAGTCTGAATCAGACTGCTCTTCCCTTCCAGCAGCTTCTCTTTGAACGTGTTGACCATGCCCACAGCAGATACATACCTTCCAAGGCATCCGGAGCTCCCGCACCGGCATGGCCGGCCATGCCGGTACATATTCATATGTCCGATTTCACCAGCGCTGAAGGTTGTTCCATACAACACCTTGCCGTCATGGACGATGCCCGAGCCTAATCCGGTGCCGAGTGTGAGCAGCACGAGATTCCGGCACCCTTTTCCGGCACCCTGCTGCCATTCCCCGTATAAATTAACCCGCACATCATTATCTATGAAGACCGGGTAATCGTAAAAGGGTTTCATTTCGTTTACTATATGTATTTGTTCCCATCCGGGAAAGTTAGGCGAAAAAATGGACAGGCCTTCCTCCGGGTCCAGCAGACCGGGAATTCCCATGCCCATACATGCAATCTGCTGCTGATCAATCCCACTTCCTTCTGTAAGCTGTGTAACTGCCAACCTGATCCGCCCCAGCACATGAGCCGGTCCTGCAGCCGCTTCTGTTGGCATGGACAGTTCATCTACCGCCATGAAATTCTCATTGAACAGTCCCGCTTTAATATTGGTTCCGCCCAGATCGATGCCTATCGTATAATTGTTCATCACTTCTGCCCCTTTACAGTAATTGTCCTGGCTTCACTCTCAAGCCTTATTATGCGCTTTCATTCATGGGGCAGGTAGGATTTTTTGAGCATCATTATAGTATTTTCTATACAAAAAAGGCCGTCCTTGCCAGCCTATAGATAGCTGCTTGGACGACCCAGTATGATTTTCTTTGCGGATTCCCTTAGGATCCCGCACCTTTATACCGCTTAACCCCATAGCTCCAGGCCATCAGGCCGATGCCGAGGAACACCGCACCCACCACCGGGGTCAGCAGCGCCATCCCCTTCATCTCATCACGGTGAAGGAACAGGGCTGCCGGATAGATCCCGACAAAAGCAAACGGGATGATCCAGGTGAGCAGCACCTGAATCGCCCGGTTGTAGATCGTAACCGGATAACGGCCGTAGGTCTGGATGTTATACATCAGCGGCAGAATACCGGTCGGCGCATCGGAGTAGAACGACAACGAAGTCAGTGTCGTATAGATGCCGGTATAGATCGCTACCGCACTGAGTGTCAGGATAATCAGCATCGGAATGGTCCACCATTCGAACGGCAGACCCAGATTGCTGCCGCTGATGGCCATAACAATCAGTCCGATGAAGGAACCCACAAGGGACGGCGGATCTACATTCTCCAGGAAGATCTGGAACAGGTTATGCGCCGGACGGGTCAGAATGCGGTCCATCTCGCCTTTGACGATATAACGCTCACTGAAGCCCCACATATTCACGAAGCAGCTGAACACGCCGAACGGCACCATGAAGAAGCCGTAGACGAATACCACTTCGTTCTGATTCCAGCCGCCCAGGCTGTCAGTATGCATGAAAATGACAAGAATGAAGATAAAGTTCGTTGCCTGGAAGAGCAGATCGGAAACCACCTCCACCCAGAAATCAGCGCGGTAGGTTAACCGTGTCTTCATATAATTTTTCAGATATTCAATTAACAAGCCCAAATAGTACATTCCGGCTCAACCTCCCTGCACGAACAGCCGCTGGCGCGCTGCGTGATATAGCCAGACAATCGGAACCAGCAGGACCAGGAACCAGATCACCTGGATGCCCAGCACATTCCAAATGCCCACTCCCTGCACACGGCCTGTGAATACAGACCCCGGCAGATATGTGATGGCTTGAAAGGGCAGAACCTTAAGAATGGACGATAACCAGCCCGGGAACAGCGTAATCGGTACGATGAGGCCGGAGAACAGGTCGACGATAACACGCTTCATGCGCATCATCCCCTCATTATTCTCGACGAAGAATGCAGACAGCCCTGTTATGATATTGATCTGCGAACTGATCAGGAAGCTGAAGAAGAGCATCACCAGGAAGCCGATCCAGGCCGAAGGTTCTGTCGGCAGCTGCACCGGAAACAGCAGAATGGCAATCACCATACCCGGGATCATCAGCATCATGAAGCGGAACAGTCCTTCCCCAAGCCCCTGCATCATTTTGACCAGTACATAGTTATAAGGGCGGATGAACTGAATCGCTATGCTCCCGTCGCGGATATCGGTAGAAATCTCCCTGTCCAGGTTATTGAAATAGAAGGCCCGTGCCATCCACGAGACGGCCACATAGGTAGTCATCTGTGCTCCGGTAAAGCCGCCGAGGGACTCCCCGTTGCCATAAATAGCTTTCCAGGTGAAATAGTTAACCCCGATATTCAGCGTGTAGATCAGGATTCCTGAGTAGTAATTAATGCGGTATGCCAGCATGGTCAGGAAGCGGATGCGGATGAAATCGAAATAAGCGCCGAGCAGCAGCCTGCGGCCGTTCTCTCCAGAACCGCCTGAAGAGCCTCCGGAGGAGGCAACTGCACCATTAAGCTGCTCAGACATGGACAACCTCTTTCTCATCACTGAGTGCTGCGATCTTCTCTTCCGGCTTGTCTGCGGAACCTGACTGATAAATACTGCGGACAATATCGTCCGTATTTGTTTCAATGATTTTGATATCGGTAATATCTGCCTGTCCAACCACCCGGCCCAGTACATCCGATACATTCAGCTCCAGCGGAATCCATACCTTGGCACCAAGCTCATTCTCAGCTGTCCAGGTAACCGGCATCCCCTGTGTCCACTGCACCAGCTGCTGCAGCTTCGTAGCAGTACCGAACTGGAACTGCACTTCACGTCCTGTTCCCCACCGCTGCTTGAGATCCTCCAGACCCCCGTCATAGATAATCCGCCCGTCATCAAGCATGATAACCCGCGAACACAGCGCTTCGATATCCTGGAGGTCATGTGTAGTCAGCAGAATGGTTGTGCCATGCTCACGGTTCATATCCTTGAGGAATTCACGAATCTCTGACTTCACTACAATATCAAGGCCGATCGTCGGCTCATCCAGAAACAGAATGGACGGATTGTGCAGCAGCGCAGCCACAAGCTCGCAGCGCATCCGCTGACCGAGACTGAGCTTGCGTACCGGACGGTTCAGCAGATCCTGCAGCTCCAGCCGCTCGACTAGCTCATCCAGCCGTTTTTTGAAATCCTGCTCGGAGACCCGGTACACCTTGCGCAGCAGCTGGAAGGATTCGATGACACCGATATCCCACCAGAGCTGGCTGCGCTGGCCGAATACGACTCCGATGTTCTGCACGAACTTCTCCCGTTCCGCATACGGCACGAAGCCGCCTACAGAAAGACTGCCGGCGGTGGGTACGAGTATCCCGGTGAGCATTTTGATCGTGGTCGATTTGCCGGCCCCGTTCTCCCCGATGTATCCGCATATTTCGCCTTCGGGAATACTGAACGAAATGTCCTTCACTGCGGTCACTTCGGAATATTGCCGTTTAAACAAATCAGCGAAGGCCCCTTTGAGGCCCTCGCGGTTTTTTTGGACTTTAAATGTCTTGCGCAAGTCCTGCACTTGAATAGCATTCATAGGTTACCTCACTAAGCTAAGTATTGGGTTCAGTACCCCATTATAATGTAATGAATGCAAAAGTACTACCTATTTCCCTTGCCATTTCACTTCGCCGTGTTCCGGCTGATTTATTTGGCTACTCTGCCTTCAAAAAAATCCGCGCTCTGCACTGCCTCTAAATGGCCGGAGCGGGTCACTTTGGTCCGCAGATACTTTTCGTTGAAGACCGAAACGTCGCCCCACAGCGGCACTCTTTTGACCGTGTTCATTCCGGCAGCTCTCAAAGCTTCCATCTTCTTCGGATTGTTGGTGATCAAGGTTACCGGTTTGCTGCGCAGGTGCTGAAGCACGCTGATCGCGTCTGTGTAATCTCTGGAATCGTCGGCAAAGCCCAGCTCCAGATTAGCTTCAACAGTATCATATCCTTCTTCCTGCAAAATATAAGCCATCGCTTTGCTGAACAAGCCGATGCCTCGTCCCTCATGATTAGCCAGGTAAAAGAGTGCTCCGGAACCATGCTGGGCAATCATCTTCATCGATGTGTGCAGCTGGAAGCCGCAATCACAGCGTTTGCTGCCAAAAATATCGCCGGTATGGCAAATGCTGTGCATCCGGATCAGCGCTTCGTCGGAGTTCTCGAAATCCCCATAGACAAGAACGCTTGACTGTTGCCCATCCGCAAGGTTCATTGAAGACAGGCGGCTGATGAGCAGTTCTGTTGCTTCTTTACCCTCCGCTTGCTGAAGCTCTTCATCCGTCACTTTCAGCCAGCTGTACCATTTGAAGGTAACGGTCTCCCCGTCGAGGTTCACAGGTAAGGTAATGGGACCAACCAGTATATTCGTGGAATCATCCATTGAGATCCGTTTGATTTTGTTCTGTAGTATGGAAAGAATATCGGGTTTGATCATGAGTGCACCGTCCTAAAAGTTTTGATAGCATAAGCTTCTCCGAACTGCTGTCGCAAAGCTCGCTTCGGAAGCATAGGCTTAGTTGGTATGCGCAGGCCATGCAACTTTTCCCTAAATAATGCGTAATAGCCTATGCCTGGTTCATTAAATTTAAATATTCACGTTTTGCACTAGTAACTATTTGTAAGTTAGTTTATCATTGTAATATAAGTTCGTCAAGTTATAATATATATATAAATATTTATGATTACTTATTGTAAGTTTATGATATAATGAATGTTGAGGTGATGCTAATGAACAACTTCGAAATGTGTCCACGCTTCGAGAAAGCGGTCGATGTGCTTAGTAAACGTTGGGTTGCTCTTATCGTGTTCGTACTGATGGATGGTCCGCGGCGATTCGGGGAAATCGAGCATTGCTTATCCAATCTAAGCGGCAAAGTACTGTCTGACCGGCTGAAGGAAATGGAGAACGAAGGCATTATTCAGCGCACGGTATATCCTGAAATGCCTGTGCGTATTGAGTATTCGTTAACCGACAAAGGCACGGCACTGGCTCCCATTCTTGGTGAAATCGGCACCTGGTCCACGGATTGGATCGAGATTGGCGTGACCAAATGATTGCCGGCTTGCATGCCAAATAGCGCCCCTGAAGTTCCTTAACCAGGAAACTTTGAGGGCGCTGTTTGTTTGTCTTATAAATCTTTGCGCTGAAAATGCAGAATTCCTACCGCAAATGCAATTATGGTATAACACACAGCATAAACGATGAATGACACTGACGGGTACGCACTGATATTAATGATGCTGAGTCCGCCGTTACTAAGCGAAACAAGACCGCCAATCTCATTCAGACTGAACAGCTCGGCGGTCATTCTCCGCTGCAAAGCATCCGCCGGCATCAGCATTGAAATGATTCCGGTCAAATTATGCAGCACATTCAGCGCATCATTCTCCAGCCGCAGTGATCCGCTAAGCTTATCAAGCATTCCTCCCAGAAACCCAGCCCCATAGAGCATCGTCATGAATACGCCGTTCCCCAGCGCCGAGAAGATCCCTGAACCCAGCATGGACACGCAGATTAACAATGGAACCACAGAAGCAAACAGAAGAAATGACTTCACTAGTGCTGCCGGATCTTTGGGAACACTCGCATGGAAGCTTGTGATCAGCAGGATAGCCAGAAATAGAATGAAAGCATAAGCTACGCCCAGCGTTACGAAGCCGAGCCAGCGTCCGAGATACCATTTCCAGCGCGGCAGCGGCCGGGGCAGTAATGCCTGCATGACACCCTGCTCGGCTTCTCCGGCAATCACCGAGAACGAGCTGAAGATTGCCAGAAAGGCGATGACAAATGCGCCGAAGAAGAAACCCAGACTAAGGATAAAGGCACCGTTAGTAAATCGTGTGATCAGCTCGCTCCCGTTATGTACTGAACCTGCTCCCGGGTTATTCTTTCCAACCGTATCGGCCACAAACCAGAAGGCGATCAGAAATACAAATGTAAGCAGCAGGGTCAGCAGCATCACCTTTTTGCGCAGCATTTCCTTCCAGGTCATCGCAAGGATGGTGCTCATTCGCGTTCCCCCCTATGGCTGAGTCCGGACACAGCATCCATGAACCACTCCTCCAGCCGCTCTTTTTTGCGGGTTACTTCATATAAAGTCATCCCCTGCTCCACAATAAGTCCGTTCAGCCAGCCCGCCTGCTCTTCGTTATCCAATTCTGCTTCCAGCCACACGACACTGCTGCCAGCTTCCGGTTCTTGTCCGTTTCCCTGCTCCGTTCTTTCAGCTCCAGCATCCGAGTGTCTGATGTTTAGCCCCGTGTGCTCATTCAGCCAGGACAGCAAAAAAGGCGTGTAGCCGCCCACTTTGAACTGCCAGCGGGTCCGCTGGCTCAGCATCTCTGATACTTTGCCGTGCCGCAGGACCGCCCCGTTATTAAGCAGAGCCATCCGGTCGCACAGCACTTCAACATCCTCAAGCAAATGTGAGTTGAGAAAAATCGTGATCCCGCGCTCCTTCAGCCGCTCCAGAATCATCCGCACTTCCATTCTCCCGATTGGATCAAGGGCTGATGAAGGCTCATCGAGAAAAATAAGCTCCGGCTCATTGACCAGCGCACAGGCCAGTCCCAGCCGCTGCTGCATTCCCTTGGAATAATGCTTCACCCGGTCCTTCCCGCGCTGCCCGATGCCAACCTCCTGCAAGAGCTGCGGAATCCTTTTATCCGCCAATGTCCTCTCGATCCGGCATAGCCTGGCATGCAGTCTGACTACCTCTTCTCCTGTCAGCCACTCCTGATAACGGTATAGCTCCGGCAAGTAACCAATCTTGGCTTTCGCTTCAAGAGAACCCAGCGGATGACCCAGTATGGAAGCATTCCCGCCAGTTGGTGAGATGAGTCCCACCAGCATTTTGACGAAGGTACTCTTGCCGGCGCCGTTGGGGCCGAGGAAGCCAAAGGCTTCCCCTTTCCCCACAGTGATGGTAACATCCCGGCAACCGCGTCCGTTATTATATTCCTTGGTCAGGGCGTTAGCATCAATTGCAGGTGCGCTGCTCATTGCGTGATCAACTCCTGTACTTTCTGAATGAATTGATCTCTATCCGGATAGACATCTCCACCCGTAAGCTGGAGCATCTGACCATCCTGGACCCAGACTGCAGAATAGCTGTAGCCTCTGCTGAACTTCATTTCGGTAAGAATAACAGGGGTGTCGGCTACCGTAATCTGTTCATCATTGCTGCCCTTTATCAGCGGCATTGGAATATCACCGGACAGAATCCGGCTCTTCTGCAGGTCGCTTCTCAGATAATCGGGAATTAGCGGAAAGTTAACTACCGCATCCAACGCTTCATCCATATCTATAGAAGGATCAACGGTAACTACAGGTGTATTCATCTGCGACAGAGTAGCCCAATGCTCCTCATCTGGAGACAAGTCATAATTCACAATTTCCGGCAAATGCAGGGTGAGCGGTTTGCCGTCCACAGACTCAGGCAGCAGATCGTTCGAACCTACACGCTTCAACGCCTGATTCACTTCATCCACATTCAGCGTCAGGGTAATATCACGGGATGCGTTTACTCCTACAGTCTTAATGGCAGCCAAATCCTGCCCCTTCAGGGGTTCATATCCCAGCACTCCCTGCATTTCCTCTACCGGGAGCTTACCCTCGATAGATCCGTTAGCTACAGAGAAGGTGCCAAAGGAATTCATCGTCTTCTGGAAATTCCCTTCTCCGCTCACCTGATAGAACATATCACGCAGATCGCTCTCTTCCACTACAGCTACATCCTGCATCCGGAACTGGTTCAGGATAGCTGCCATGGCGGTATTGCCTACAGGAGTTGCCAGAATAGCGGCGAAGATAGCAACCCCTGCAGCCCCTGCAGCCCACTTTCGTCTCCGGTTCAGCACAGGCCCGCGTGATTTCCGGACGGTTTTCTGCGGAAGCTCTGAACCTGTATTTTCTCCTGCTCTTGCTGCTATAGAGTCTATTCCGCTTGCTGCAGAATCTGTATTAACTGCTTCCTCTATTTGTCCCGCTACAACCGCCTCCTGCTTACCCCAATCCGCCCAAACCGGATTCACAGGTTCTTGTCCGAGCTTCTCCTGCAATTTCGCCCAAGCCTCGTCTGTTCCCGCAGGCTGAGAATTCCCGTGTGCTCTATTGTTCATTGCTTCATTCCTCCCTGATGATATTATTCTTGCGGAAGCGACTTCACCGCATGCTGTTTCAATTTGGCGGTAGCCCGGCTTAACAGCGTGCCAACCACCGGCGGATTCACACCGAGCTCCCCTGCGATTTCCGCATAGCTGTAACCTGAATACTTAAGCAGCAGAGCCTGCCGGTCCCGCTCGGGAAGCCCGTCCAGCCAATTCCGTACATCTTCCTGGTCCAGCTTGCCCAGTACTACATCTTCCCCCGTAGGGGCAGAGGCATCTGTGTCGTACATTAACTCCTGCTTATTAATCAGCCTTCGCTCCCGAACTTGTTTGTTCAGGTAATCGTATCCAATCCGTGTAAGCACTCTATGCAGCCAGGCGCCCAGGGCTTCGGGATCATCCGGCGGATTTCTGTACAGTCTGAGAAAGACCTCCTGCGCCAGATCATCGGCGGCACTCTCATCCCTTACAAGTGCCGCCAGCTTTCGGCGCACGATTGGATAATGTGTATAAAAAATAGATTTAAAGTTGTCTGATTCCGGAATTTCCATCAGGGTAATCCTCCTTATCCGCTGCAGCTATAAGTAAGACGAAGACTGGAGCCGATTTGTATCATCGCCGTTCAAAAAGCTCATTCACATTCTTACCATAAGACCTGCCGATACGCAAAATAGCCCCACCAAGTGGGGCCTTAAGTTCGATGATTATTCAGTTACACAGGCACTTCCCATACCCAACATGACCATGTTAAGTATTCATATAATTACCATCTGCAAGGTCAGAATATCCATAAATGTGACAAAATTTAAAGAAATATCGCACATATTTAGTATAGACAGGTTGCTCTGGGCGGTAAAATATAGTAATTTTAAAAGTGTAAGCTATTATAAATTGAGAGGTGGAGCTAACGATGGAAAAGATGTGTATGGAAATGATGATGAACATGTGTATGGAAGACATGATGTGTAAGATGAAGAACATGAAAATGTGCATGGAAAAAATGACCGAAATGGGCATGATGGACATGGATATGGACATGATGATGAAGAAAATGCAAGAGTGCGATGAAATGATGACCATGTGTATGACCATGATGCGTGAAGGAATGCAAATGTCCAAATAAGTACCGCAATTCGTTGAAGTGAATCCGCTAAATTCACTCTAACAGTATATTCGCATATCATGGCAGAGCAGACTAACTGCATGCCATTTTTTATGTCTTTTTTTATTACTATTTTATATCTATTTATTATTCCTCTATATTTACCTTTTCATATCTCCGCTTACTTCTTAATTATCTGATCTTGATATACCGCTCTTGAATCTGTTTGGCTACGGTGATCCGCTCCATCTTCAGCTCCCAAATCTGCGTTTTCCACTGATCGCTATCCTCAGCGTCCTCATGATCTCTCAGCTTATCGAACAACTGCAGCAGCATGAAGTTAATATGATCGAACCGTGACCACAGCTCCCGTACGCTATCCACTTGTTTCTGTTCTTCCGCAAGATCTTTATAGTTCTTCAAGCGATCCAGGAGATCAGCCTGCCACTGTTCATCGTTAATTGCTATGGCGTAATTTAGAAGATCCAGATAATCATCGATTGACATGTGTACCGACTCCTTAATTTCTTTATACCAAGTATTATACTCGGTATTATGTATATTGCAATAGTTTGCGTAAAAAAAAGCAGACATCTAAGATGTCCGCTTTGGAATAGCCAGTATGCTGCAGTGTTACATCAGCTTTTTGATATCATCCTTAATCTGTTCGGACTGTGGTCCGAATACAATCTGTACGGCCCCTTGACCCAGTCTCATTACACCGGAAGCGCCGAGCTGCTTGAGTGCGGAGTCTTTAACCGCCTTATCATCATTGACGTTAAGACGCAGACGGGTAATGCAGGCATCGATGCTGCGGATGTTCGCAGGGCCGCCGATGTTCTCCAGAATTTTAGCAGCTCTGGAAGAAGCCGATACTGTTCCCCCGCCTTTGGTCAGGTCAATAATTTCATCATCCGTGTCATCTTCACGGCCTGGTGTTTTGAGATTGAACTTGACGATAATGAACCGGAACAGCACATAGTACAGAACGAAGAATGCAAGCCCCACAGGAATGAGTACCCACGCATTGGTGGAGAGCTTCATGTTAAGCAGGTAGTCAATTAACCCGGCAGAGAAACCGAACCCGAGCTTCACATCCAGCACATACATGAGGAATCCGGCAAAACCGGTAAGCAAAGCGTGTACAACATACAGAGCCGGCGCAAGGAACATGAAAGAGAATTCCAAAGGCTCAGTAATACCCGTCAGGAAGGAGGCAATCGCCGAACCGATAAAGATGGAAGCAACCATTTTGCGTTTCTCAGGCTTGGCTGTATGAATAAATGCCAGTGCCGCACCAGGCAGCGCGAACATCATAATCGGGAAAAAGCCTGTCATGAATATCCCTGCAGATTTATCTCCGGCGAAGAAGCGTGTCAGGTCACCGTGTACAATATCTCCGGCAACGTTCGTGAAATCACCAAGCTGGAACCAGGCAATTGCGTTAATGACATGATGCAGACCAAAAGGAATCAACAGACGGTTGGCGGTGCCGAAGATAAATGCACCTACAGCTCCCAGACCGACGACCCAGGTACCGAAGTCACTGATTACATCCTGGATTGGACTCCAGATCATACCGAGCAGAACAGCAAGGACCATTGTAGTCACTGCAGTAATGATAGGAACGAAACGTTTGCCTGCGAAGAAGCCAAGCCAATCCGGCATCTTGATATTGTGATATTTCTTGTACAGGAATGCTGCCCAGGCTCCGGCAAAGATACCGCCGAGTACACCCATATTTAGTTTAACATCGTCACCGATGAATGGCATTTGGGCCGGAATTACTTTGAGAATACTGTCAAGAATCTGATAAGCTATGAGTGCCGACAGCGCGGCTACTGCATCCCCTGCGAATCCGATAGCCACCCCAATGGCAAAGATAAGAGCAAGGTTGCCGAAGATTGCACCTGCGCCTGCATTAAGGAACGGTGCAACATATTGATTCAGGAATCTGCCTGCTGCCCCCATATGGAAATCCTTCTCATAGTTAATGAGTGCGAACCCTTGCAGAATCGCTGCCGCCGGCAATGTTGCGACTGGAAGCATCAATGATTTACCCAACTTCTGTAAAAAAGCTAACATAATGAAATCATCTCCCGGTTTCATATTAGTATGTCTATGTTTTTATAGCTTTGAAGCCACTGTAAGAATACTGTTCTTCCCTGCAGTAACGGAGCCGTAATGGAAGTCCACAACCGGCGTATACTCCGCGTTACTGGTCACAATGACCGGTGTAATGGTCCGGTAACCCGCAGTCCGTATCGCCTCGAGATCGAACTCAATCAGCGTTTGGCCTGCTTTCACTTCATCTCCGGTGGCAATATTGCTGATGAAGCCGTTTCCCTTCAGGCTGACCGTATCGATCCCAATATGCATCAGCAGCTGCAGACCGGAGGAATGCTCCAGGATAAGTGCGTGATTAGTTTTGACAACATGGGCAATTATTCCGTCAAAGGGAGCGATTAATCTGCCCTCGGTCGGTTCTATGGCAATTCCCTTGCCCATATGCCCGCCGGCAAACGTCTCATCCGGTACGTCAGTTAGCGGAACAGCCTGCCCGCTGACCGGAGCGGGTATCTCAATACTTGCTTCAGCATGTTTCTCTTCTTTTTTTGATTTCCATCTGGAAAACATAAATGTCACTCCTTGCCGCTGCTATTTGTTTTTCTCTAAGGTCTGGAATAACCGGTGCAGATGCATGGCGAGGAAGCATATCTCTTCTTCCGGCACGTCTACACCGAGCTTGCCTTGCATGATCTTTCCCATTTTGAGGGCCAGCTTGTATTCATCTTTGTATTCTTTCTTGATGTGCTTCACGAATGGATTATCAATGAGCGAACCCTGCAGAATCCGTTCAATAGAGAATCTCAGGTGAACCATCAGCCGGACATGGTTCATACTGCCCTGTTCAAAAATGATATTGCGTTCATTGCGGATCATATCCATCAGATCGCTTACGATATTGGAGGCTTTAACCAGCTGGCCAACCGGCACATTGCTGACCGCGGAATAGACATGATAGGTTAGGAATCCGACTTCATCTTCCGGGATCCGCACCTCGAATTCCGCACTGATCTTCTCCGCCGCCTTGTAAGCGATCTCAAATTCTTTGGGGAAGGTCATCCGGGTTTCCTCAAGAAATGGATTGACAATGTCCATCCCGCTCCGCAAGCGGAAAATGGTGAACTGGATATGGCTCGGGAGCGCCAAATAGATCTTGTCGTTTAACTTGCCGGGAAACTCACGGGCGATATCCGAAATAATCTCATCCGTTATCCTCATGACTTTGGGATCTATATCTTCCAGCAGAATCTGATACTGGCTCCATTCCTCCCGGTCCTCCAGCCGAAACAGCTTCTCAATCCGGGGATCATCCGCATCAATCACACCTGCGTCTTTAAGCGCGAAGCCGATGCCCTTGCCGATAATTACGTATTCCTTGCTTTTTTTGCCTCCTTGAACCATTACGACATTATTTCCAATCACCCGCAGAACCTGAAATTGTTCATTTTCCCTCGCCAAGTTCTCCCTCCTTTCCGTCCATTGCCTGATTTTTCGCACAAAAAAGAGCCAAGACTGACTCAAATGAATGAGATCAGATCTTGGCTCATGCCCTGTTAAGGTAACACGCCGTTTGCATATAAATGATCATTTATGATCTCATAATAAATCATACCTTGTATTCCGTCAATGGCTATTTCAAAAAGTCAAGTTTTGCCCCGACCAGCCTGACCGGATCAATGTAGTCTGCACCACTATTCAGTATTTATGCATAATCACTACTTGTTATCGTATTAAAAAGAGTCAGTCAGAACTCTGTAGAAAGAGTTCTGTCCTGACTCTTCAGTTGAATGTTTGTTAAACGCGATCCTGTATCCAGCGGCACATCCGGGTGACGACCTCTTTCATTACTACCGGTTTGCTCATGAAATCAGTAGCCCCGGCCGTCAGGCACCGTTCGCGGTCCTCTTTCATGGTCTTGGCGGAAATTGCAATGATCGGAAGCTCTGTGAGTAATAGCTCTTCCCGGATAATAGACAAGGTATCGTAGCCGTCCAGATTCGGCATCATGATGTCCAGCAATACGATATCCACATCGGCCTGTTCTCTGACAATCTGCAGACATTCATAACCAGTCTGGGCAGTCAGAACGTTCATTCCATACGGCTCCAGACCCTTCTGCAGTGCAAAAATATTGCGCGAGTCATCGTCTACAATCAGAACAGTTCTGCCGTGAAGCTTCTCATATTCTTTCTCAAACAGCAAATCTTTGCTGTTGTCCAGCGTCCCCCGCTGAGCAGATGCTGTCTGTTCAGACGCTGCGGCAGCCTGAGTCTGCCCCGGGAGATTATCAGACTCTTCCCCGCTGTCCAGCTCACGGCATGGAAGGTAGAGCGTGAACGTGCTGCCTTCCCCCTCTTCACTCTCCAGGCTGATATGTCCTCCCAGAAGCTTGGCTAATTGAAGCGAGATGGATAGTCCTAATCCGGTTCCTCCGAATCTGCGGGCCGTCGTCCCGTCTGCCTGGCGGAAGGCCTCAAAGATCAGCTCGCGGTTCTCAGCAGAAATGCCGATACCGGTATCTTTGACTGCAAAGGACAGTAATGAGTCGTTCGCTGCATAATTCATATCCGAGTAAGAATCCAGTTTACGGATCTCAACAATGACAGAACCCTGCTCTGTGAATTTGAACGCATTGGACAGCAGATTGCGCAGGATCTGGTGCATCCTCATTTCATCGGTGAAGAACAAATCCGGGACCTCTGCTCCAAGAGTCACCTCAAACTCTAAATTCCTTCCCTCAGCCAGCTTACCGAAATAACCCTGCAGCAGCGACGGCAGCTCTGTAAGATTAACAGCATCCATTTCCACCAGCATTTTGCCGGCTTCCACCTTGGAGAGGTCAAGAATATCATTAATCATACTCAGCAGATCACTGCCGGAATTGTAAATTACAGAGGCATACCCCTGTTCTTCTTCAGTTAATGTATGATTGCGGTTCTCTGTAAGCAACTGTGAGAGAATCAGCATGCTATTAAGCGGTGTGCGCAGTTCATGAGACATATTGGCCAGAAACTCCGATTTATAGCGGGAACTAAGCTCAAGCTGTTCATTGTACCTCTCCAGCTCTATGGCTGCGTTCTCTGCCACAGACTTCTGATCCTCAAGCTCCTTGTTTACGTTCAGCAATTCACTGGTCTGGTTCTGCAGCTCCTCCGTCTGTACCTGAAGCTCCTCAGACTGCACCTGAAGCTCTTCGGATTGCACCTGCAGCTCTTCATTCATAACCTGTGAATCACGCAGGAGCTTCTGAATCTCCATACGCGTCATTACGGAATTAACGGTAACTCCCATCATCTGCAGCAATTCATCCAGCAGCTCGAAATGATAAGGCGCCCAGCGTGTAAGCGCAGCAATCTCCAGTACAGCTAACGTCTTGTTTTCAAAAACAATTGGAGCTATAACCGCAAACCGCGGAGGGGTCCTGCCCAAACCGGAAGAGATATATATATAATCCTCTGGCAGATGCTCTATAATGTTAACCCGCTGATCCAGCGCGCACTGCCCAACAAGACCCACTCCCGGCTGGATAATATCCGCACCTAGACGGGCTTCCTTATTCTCCGCTCCTGCATAGGAGTATGTCCGTTCGAACAATTCTTCACGACTTAGCACGAAAATAGTGGCATACTGCATCTCCAACATCACCGACAACCGGTTGACAAAAATTCTGCATAATGAAGGCATATCTGTCGTTTCCTGAAGCGCAATGGACATTGAAGTAAGCTGTTCGCTGGTCCATTGATCCCTCTGCACTGTGTCCAGCAGGCCGTTGGTCGCTTCACCTAATTCAAAGACCTCGTCAAACGTCTTCACTTTAATCCGATCCGACCTATTTCCTCCACTGGCAATACCGTTTATTGCCTGGATTACACTGTGCAAAGGATTCACAATGCTGGCAGAGAGCAGATACGTAATCAGTGACGCTAACACGGCAACTAATCCCCAGAGAATGTACATTGTAATGAGCAGCTTTTGGTTGCTGTCTTTAAGATTGTTTATACGCTCGTTGGTAAGACTACGCTCAATATCACGGAAGTAATCAGACTGTGATCGAATTGAATCAACAACACTTTTCCCGGAATCATTGCGAAAAAAAGCACTAACTGCCTCATTCTGACCATTCTTCTTCAGATCTACCACATATTGGCCCGCAACATCAATCCACTTCTCAATATTATCTGAAATATTATTCAGGTTCCCGACTTGCTCCGGATTATCTGAAATCAGACTGTTTAGCTTCGCAAAATTGATCCGCCACTCCACAAGTCCGTTGTTATACGGCTCCAGGTAGGACTCGTCCCCGGTAAGGGCATATCCTCTTTGGCCGGTCTCCATATCCAATACATTTTTCTCAATTTGATATGTAAGTTCATGAACCTCGATATCATGGTCGCTCAGGAACACTGTTTCTTTCTCCAGGCTGGTAATCCTGTTGGAGACGATAACCAGAAACAGACCCAGCATTAATAAGATGATGACATATCCAAGTGCGATTTTGCCACGGATCTTCAAGCTCCACGCATGCTTCTCCGGCAATGGTCCAACCCCCATCTTGCGTTATAATATACTGCATTTCCCTATAATTGTAATTGCTGGGGCGAAAGTTAACAAGTAGTCTTATTACCTGGAATGCGTGTCTACAAATATCCTTCTGTACGCGGCAATCTGTCCTTGAGCTGCCGTACATTAGCTTCCAGTTTAATAATAATCTCTTCCAGATCTAACGGATCGATCCCCTTGATAACAGGAACAGGCGCTGCTGCTGACTTGGCCTCGGCCTTCAGCTCCTTCATTTCAATCTGCTGTTCCTGCCACTTATCCATCAGATCCGCAATGGTGGCATAGAACCGCTCATAATCCTTAATTACGCTATCCAGAAATGTATCAACTTCCTCGGCATCGTAGCCGCGAAGCTTCATGCTGAATTCCTTCTCATGAATCGTAAGTGCATCCAGGGTAATACCGAGCTGGCTGAACAGCTTTCTTTGCTTGTCCAACCGGCGTTTCATATGTTCGTCCATTTAAGTAACCTCCAAGTATATGCTGCATTCATCCGGCAGTAATCATTATAACAGGGTGAAAGCAACCTGAAAACATCACTAAAGTTGCATTTCAACATAGCTAAGCCTGCTGATTGCTCCCTGAGACAATAGGGTAAGGAAAGATTACAACAGTATAACCACTACGCACACCCGAAAGGAAGATGATCAGATGAGCCACTTATCAAAATCAGAGTTGACTAAGCTCCAGCAATTACTTGAGGAGCGCAGAACAGAGCTTGAACAGCATTTCTCCAGCAATGGGGCTGAAGACAGCCTGCTTGGCGATTCACTCACACTCTCTACGGGTGAACTCTCTTCTGTAGATAACCACCCTGCAGATACAGGAACCGAAACCTTTGAACGCAGCCGCGACCTGTCCATCAACACTTCGCTATCCGAAGAATTAACCGATATTGAAGCTGCACTGCAGCGGATCGAAGACGGTACTTATGGCATCTGTGAAATCAGCAAACAAGAGATTCCTTATGAACGTCTTGAAGCCATCCCCTATACCCGTTACGCCATTGAATATGCCCCTGCCAGCCAGAACTCCGGCGTACGTCCCGTGGAAGAAGAAGTAATGACGCCTCCGCCTTCCGGCGCAGGCCAAGGACGGCAGGAGCATAGCGGAAGATTCGATGACGCCGGTGCCTGGGAAGCTGTTGAAGATTACGGCAGCGCAAGCTCACCTGTAACTCCTCCCGGTCAGGATACGGAGGAAGAGGATTCCTGAGATACGGACAGGACCAGGGAGTAACAGATTAGCTTCAAAAGTTATCTGCTACCGCCTTATTGAGTATCCCAAGACAGCGGTCCAGATCAGTCTTCACCTGCTTCTTATATAGTCTGGCTTTCTCCTCCCCGTCGGCAGTGAAATGGTATAGAACAATTTCCTGGAAATCGACTTTGGGATCACTGCCCTTTAACTGCTTCGTGCGGTACAGTATCCCCTGCTGTACTAACTCATGCAGCGCACGGTAAATTTCACTCTGGGGAGGAGAATACCCATACGCTTTGAAATCTCTCCGCAGATCCTCCAGCATCTGATACCCGTAACCTTTATGCTGCTCCACCATTGTAATCAGATATACCTTTATAAACGCCCGCTGGGCAATCATAAACGCCATAGGACACCTCCTGGGTGTTTTTTGTTTTGGATTCTTTTCATTTGGTTTTGATTTCCTTATAACCTTAGTATAAACCCTATTTCCCATCTTTCACAACAAGTTATCCTGAAGTGAAAATCAAGGACACCGGGAGGTTTGAAGTAAAGTTCCTTTTTCCATTTTGAAAAGTTAGTTAGGTACGTGGGGAGTTGAATTTTATAGAATGAAGCTGGACAGGCAGGAGTTTTTTGTGTTTCTATTTCTATTGTGAATTTTTCATATGTTGAAATTACAGAATTTGATTGCATCGATAACTGTGCGGCTGTAGCTTGAGTTTAAAATTGCTGGCGCTGAGAAATCTGTCACCTTGTCAATGAGCTTAAACCTAGGCATTTCAGGACGATCCCTGAACCCTCTGTCTACTTCATACGCCGATCTGTTAGGAAAAGCCCTTCAAGTTCAAGGTTGTATTATAATGTGCAATTGGTCTTTTCCCTCTCGATCACCCGTTGAGGTGAAATTGTTCTATATTCACTTTTTCCTTGCTCCTTGTTCCTTGCTCCTAGGTTCTTGTATCTTATTTCTTGTTTCTATTGTGAATTTTTCATGTAATGCTATCGCAACAATAGTATACTGATTTTCCCCTACTCTTCACTTGATTTTGTTTAATGGGTTCATTTGATTTTATCCAAGTGCTTCTATATTTTTTCATTTTTTTAATTAATTTTTAGTTTGTTTTTTTTGGTTTTTCTTTGTATCTTAGATTTGTTTATAAGCTAGAGCTTCTATTATGAATTTTTTCATGTATTGAAAATACACTTTTTTACCAGGAATTTTTTTATTGTAAATGCAACATAAATTATGTACTATTTTTTATAGGTTGTAAAAAATATTATTAGCAGATCAATGGCGTGGCGCAGATCAACTCTTAGGAGCTAGTAGCAGCATGGCAAGATCGCAAAAATGGTTCTGTGTCAGCGAAAACCTAAATGTTGTAAATTTTACAACTTGTATGTATTGATACTAGGTGATTCTTAAAAATTGTTGTATGAAATACAACAATCGCCCCGCTTAGACGCTTGAATATTGAAAAATGCTGCAATTTGTACAACAATTTTCGAATACACTCGATATTTTGCGGGAAATGTTGTATTTCGTGCAGGATTTAAGGAGGAATAGTAATGAGTATATTTATAAAAAAATGCTTGGAAGATGATTTGAGTTTACTTCAAGAAATTAGTGTTGAAACCTTCAAAGAGACGTTTGAGCATCAAAATTCAGCTGAAGTTATGCAAGCCTATGTAGACAAAGCCTTTAACAAGGAGCAATTAAAAAAGGAACTATCAACAGCCTCTTCTGAATTCTATTTCATCTATTCTAAAGCGGAAATTGCCGGGTACTTGAAGGTAAACATGAATGCCGCACAATCTGAAAGCATGGGTAATGATTCGCTTGAGATTGAACGGATCTATCTCAGGAGAGCTTTTCACAAACAGGGTTTAGGGAAATATTTGATAAATAAAGCTATAGATATTGCTGTAGAACAGAATAAAGAAAAGGTCTGGCTGGGCGTCTGGGAAAGAAACGGGAGTGCGATTGCTTTTTATGCAAAAATGGGGTTTGCTCAGACCGGTACGCACTCTTTCTATATGGGGGATGAGGAACAGACAGATTATATAATGACCAAAACACTTATTTAGCCTTCCGCTGAGTGGGTAGTTAACTAAAGAAACAAGGACTGCCCCAGGCCAAAATCCCTGATAGGCAGTCCTTGCTTTCATATATCATCTATGATCATGCTTAGGCCAATTTACCCATTTAGAATTTGTCGCGATTGTACAGATCAGGATCGCTGTCGACGTTCATCGCGCCTCTGTTGCCCAGCGTGTTGCCAACTCTCGTATCCTCCGGAATAATATCCGGATTCGTAGGTCCGCGGTCTGCTAGCGTCCCATTTACGGTATCATCCGTATAGCGGCTGTCGTAACGGCTGGCGTTGAGCGAACGGTTGCCCCGGAAGACATTATGGATATCCCTGCCGCGGCCGTTGTCATCAACTAGCACGAGGATTTTGCCGCTGTCCACGTATCCTTCGTAATCCCTGGCTTCATCCTCCGGAATTCCAAGTCCGATTAATCCGCCCACCAGTCCGCCTGCTCCTGCGCCAATTGCAGCACCTGTTAATGTTGCTACAATGGGACCGGCTGCGAGAATCGGTCCTATCCCCGGGATGGCCAGTGCGCCGATTCCTGCGAGTAATCCGGTGATCCCGCCGACTACGCCTCCGGTCGCCGCTCCTGTTGCTACGCCTTCCGGTGCCATCGTTCCTGTATCCTCGGAAATGCTTTTTAAATCATCACGATCACGTGTAATGACTGAAATATCGTCGTTAGTAAATCCTTGGCTCTGTAAACTTTCAATCGCTCTGGTCGCTTCTTGTTCTGTATCAAATACACCTACGATTTTATCTGCCACTTGAAGCCCTCCTTCGAAATTGTCGTTCGCTATTGTATTACCCGTTCACAGGTGCGCCAAACAGCGATTCCAACTCTTTGCGGGCTAATTTGCGTTATTATGCAAAAATGTTTATTTGGACGGACGGGTGCGGTTGGTTGGAATGGCCTGCAGCGGATCATCCGGCCAGTAGTGCTTGGGATAGCGGCCCTTCAAGTCTTTCTTGACCTCAAAGTAAGTTCCGCCCCAGAAGCTTGCCAGGTCTGAAGTGACCTGCATCGGCCTTCTGGCCGGAGACAGCAGATGCAGCAGCACCGGAACCTTCCCCCCGCCAATCCTCGGTGTATCAATCTGCCCGAACATTTCCTGCAGTCTCACCGCCAAAACCGGCGATCCCGGATTGCTGTAATCCAGTGGAACGCGCGACCCGCTAGGCACGGTAATATGTGTGGGCGCTTCTCTATTCAGGGTCTGCCTGCTGTTCCAGTCCAGCATATTCTCCAAAGCCTGTGTCAGATTCACACGCTGCAGGTCACGCAGATTGCGCATTCCGTGGATATACGGTGCCAGCCAATCGTCCAGGGTATCACATAACGCAGCATCGGACATATCGGGAAAGTCCGCCCGCAAGGCATGCAGGAACCCCATCCGCTGCCGCAGCTGGATTGTTCCCTTGTCCCACGGCAGCCGCTCCAGCCCTTCTGCAGCAATCACCTTGAGCAGTACGTGTTCCGTCTCCTCTGGGGTTGCGCGTTCATGGGTAGTCTCCTTCAGGATGAGTGCACCCAGCCGGGTTACTCTGCGTGCCTTCACGCTTCCGCTCTCATTGTCCCAATAGACTTCGCGTTCTTCAAGAAGGCTATCCGCATGATGCTTCAGCAGATCCTGCTCGGAGAGCTCTGCGGCAAGCATAATCCGGCTCTGCCCGGCACGGTCATCCACGCCGGGCGCCACAATATAGGGCGAACGCGCAAGCGGCTGCCCTTCGCGCATCGCCGCCCCCCGGCCGCCGGAGAGCAGAAACGCGCCATCGCCGCGTTTCTGCCCGATGCGGTCGGGATAGGCGAACGACAACAGCAGCCCGCTGAGGCTGATGTTGTCTATGGCTTCTCCCGGCGCTGCCTGCAGCTGCGCCAGGAAATTGCGGCTCTCACGCTGCACCGCGCGAAGAGCCTGCGGGTCCGCTCCGCCGCCAGCAGCGGAGCTTCCAGACCCGAGCAGCGCCTCCACGCGCAGCGTGAGGTCGCTGCTTAGTGCCGCGGGACCCTTGAAGAGGTCCCGCTCCTGCAGCAGCGCCGCGAGCTGTGCTGCGAGCGGCGCCGCTGCCAGGTCTGCCGCGCGCAGCAGCATGTGCGCGATGCGCGGGTGCGCGCCGAGCGCGGCCATGTTGCGGCCGTGCGGCGTGATGGCGCCGCCGGCGTCCAGCGCGCCGAGCTGGCGCAGCAGCGCCGTGGCCTGCGCGTAAGGCGCGGCAGGCGGCGCGTCGAGCCAGGCGAGCGCTCCGGGCTCCGGCACGCCCCACAGCGCCAGCTCCAGGGCGAGCTGCGCCAGGTCGGTCTCCATAATCTCCGGTACGTTATCGTCCGGAAGGCGGTCTTGCTCCTCCCGGCTCCACAGCCGGTAGCACACACCCGGCGCCGTGCGGCCTGCCCGGCCGCGCCGCTGATCCGCCGAGGCCTTCGAGACCGGCACCGTCGTCAGCCGCGGCATACCGGTGCGCGGAGAGAACACCTGTGTCCGTCTTAGACCCGTGTCAATCACCGTGCGCACACCTTCAATCGTCAGACTGGTCTCGGCGATGGATGTCGCCAGTACGACCTTGCGTTCGCCAGGTACAGCCGCCGCGACTGCCGCATCCTGCATCTGCTGCGGCAGCTGGCCATAGAGCGGACGCAGCACGGTTCCCTGCGGAAGACCGCCTGAGGCCAGCTCCTGCTCCGTCCGGCGGATCTCCCGCTCGCCCGGCAGGAAGACGAGCACATCCCCCGGCTGCTCGGCAAGTGCCCGGCGCACGGCAGCCGCCGCCGCTATCTCGGGATATACCTTGTCCGGGCCCGGCACATACACCGTTTCTACCGGATAGGTCCGTCCCGGACAATTCACTACCTGTGCCCCGCCAAGCAGGGCGGATACCCGCTCGCCATCCAGTGTCGCCGACATCACCAGAATGCGCAGATCCTCACGCAGCACACTCTGTGCTTCGAGCGCCAGCGCAAGCCCCAGATCAGCATGCAGGCTACGCTCATGAAATTCATCGAAGATAACGAGTCCAACATCACCTAGTGAAGGATCGCTTTGCAGCATTCTCGTTAATACACCTTCTGTAACCACAACAATACGCGTATTCCTGCCCACCTTGGTATCCATCCGCATACGGTACCCGACCGTCTGCCCGACACTTTCCCCCAGGCGGGAAGCCATATAAGCAGCAGCTGAACGGGCTGCGAGTCGTCTGGGCTCCAGCATAAGAATGGTTTTTCCGGCCAGCCAAGGCTCGTCCAAAAAAGCCGGAGGGGTGCCTGTTGTCTTCCCTGCTCCAGGCTCTGCGATCAGTATTGCTGCAGTAGTATCTGTAAGTATTCTTTTCAGGTCAGGGAGCACCTGCATAATCGGTAGCTGCTTCATTTCATCTCTCCATCATCCGCTAAAAGTTAGGTATAATTGGAATTAACATCCTTTAATCAGGTATATCCATTTCATTATCATGGGCGAAACCGGCCCGGATATCGAGGAGTTCAGCCATATGAAGATTATACAAGTGATCAGACTCATTTCTATGTCAGTTTTGGCGTTAAATGCACTAAGTGGGTGTACGCCCAAAGATACCGCCAACTCCCCCCCTTACGCTAGCAGCCAGACCTCTATTCCTGCCGTGCATCCCGTCTTTTCGCCGGAAGCCCAATCTGACGCAATGCCCGTCTCTTCAGGGGACAAAGTTCAGCAGCAGCTGCAATTCGTCTTTAATCATGGTTTTCTTCTGCGCGACGGCAGCTTAGAGACACAGGTTCCTTCTAATTATAGCTCCGCGGATACTGAACTGTCCCCTCATACGGAATTGAAGCTTGAGAGGCTCTACGCTTCTGCCGCGGATACAGGCACGCAGTCTTTCCTTCTCGCAAGCATCCTTTGGCCCACCAACAGTATCGGCAGTACTTTGGAGCAATGGCTGTATAGTTATGAACCCGGGAGAGGCTTCACCCTGCTGTGGTCATTGGCAGAAGAGCAGCCCGCTGCGTCGGCCACACAGATGGACGGTTACACCCTGCAAGTCAAGCTGGCAAAATACGGCCTGACGCAGAATCTACGATTGCTGGATGAAGATATCCTCCGCTTGAAGAGCAATTCTTCTCTGCCGAATCCGCTCAGCCAGTCTGATCTGATAGATATAGGTACACCTACTGCATACGGCCTGCAAGAGACCGGACCAGATCCTTCCTCATCATGGATTGTTAAGAGACTGATCAATCTCGAATCCCCACCTTTTATAGTCGGGAATCTATATACTGAGTTTGAGCTGAAGAGCGGGTCTGCCAGAGTGAACCGGGCATTCCTCTCCAGTTATGCCAATCTGGCAGAAGGGGTGGTTCTTGATCGCATACTGATAGACAAGCTCCAGCTTCCGTCAGACTCCGCAGAACTCCGTTCTGCTTTAGCCCAAGCTTCTAATCTTGATACAAATCAGTTGGTCGAGGCAGTCCTGGCACTCGCCGAGCAAGGCATCTTACACGAAGATCGCGGATTCTATATCTATTCTCCTATACCGTAAAAGAATTCTTCAATCTAATAGGGAAGCAGCCCCCAGTTCTTCGAACTGGAGGCTGCTCCTACATATTCCTTACTCGTCCATGCCCGCAAGCCGGTGCCGGATTCTGTCCCCATAATCCATATAAGCAGCGCTGCCGTCCAATCCGCGTTCCTGCAGCAGGACCTGCAGACGCAGGCGCTTGAGGGACAGCTTGGATTCCAGCTCCTTGCGCTCGCCACTATCGCTGTTCCCGCTGCGATGGCAGGCGGCCAGCAATTCTTCCAGGGTTACACACTCTGAACGCAGCGATACTTCTTCGGGCAGAAGCCCTGCATTCTTCATAATCTTATAGGACATCCGCAGATCCTCAGGCACTCCCGAGAGATCCTCCAGTTCCAGCGGCTTGCCATGCCCCGGCAGATTGGCAAACTCTCCGCTGCGCATGGCCTCCTGAATTCTCTGTTCTGCAAGCCAAGATAATATAGCCATACACACCGCTCCTTCCGCCAGCACCTGCTGTTTGCCCTTATTTTAGCACAGGCACTGATGAAATTCATTCCCGGTTTACTTTCTGCTTATGATAACCCCGCTCCCCGTATGGAGACAGCTGCTCCAGCCATTTGCCCTCCAGCTCCGGCAACAGCTTGCGGTATTTCTTCAGCTCCTGCACATCTGCCACGAAATCCTCTTCAGGCTTGATCTGCTCCAGTACTTCGAACCGGAAGCCTTCTTCACCGTATTTTCTCCAGTCGGCCTGAAGCTCCTTATTGTCGTGGTTGTTGATATCCAGCATGAATTTATGCTTGTTCCAGACTCCGTCGAGATTCAGGCTGCTTCCTACATACACTTTGTCGTTGCCGGTATTTACAATTCTGTATACCCCCATCGGCCTGTGCGAGTGTGCATAATTATATCCCAGCTCTTTGCGTCTTGATTTGTCCATTCTCTTGTCTCTCCTTCATATCTGCGCTAGCCTATGTTCTCCTATAAGCTTACGCTATAATTTCACCCAGTAGCTGCTACCGTCATCTTCGCGGTCCAGCAATCCGTAATCGATCAGGTAGCGCCGCAGCGTCACATAATCGGGATAAGCCGATTCCAGCACGGCGTTAATTTCTTTCTCGCTATATTTGCGTCCCGTCTCAAAACGCTGGATCAAATGCCGCAGAATTGCCGCTTTGCGTTTCTGTTTCTTCGGGAACTCTGACAAGGGGCCATCCAGGCCCTGTTTGAAATAGGCACCCAAGATCTCCGTATTCTCCTGTTCAGTAATGGCGAAACGTTCATCAACCATCACAACCGTACGCGGAATACTGACAAAAGGGGATGAAGCCCCCGGCTTCTCTTCGGCCAGCTCCATTACCGCCAGGAACAGCTTCGCCTGCTTCACCTTCTCCCGGAGGGTGAACCGGTGATTGCGGACCGTGGACGTGCTGCCGATTCCCAGCTCTTTGGCGGCCTCAGCGTCACTGAGACTCTGACGGAAAGCCTGCAGCAGACCCTTCTGCAGCTCCGTTAATCCGGTCAGCTTCTTATCCAGCGTAAGCAACCAAGAGAACATACCACCATGCATGCTCTCTACATGCAGAGCTGCAAACCTCTCAGCTTCATAGAATCTGTCCTCGTCACTATAAATAATGCCCTTCTCGAATTGCTCACCGCAGACCAGACAATGGAACACAGCCAGGTGCCCGTCAGCTTCCCAGGTATAACCCTGCTTCAGTTCTGCAACGCTGGCATTCCAGAATTTCTCTGAAATCCGGATCGCTTCATTTCCTTCCGACAACCGGATCACCACATTCTTTGTTTGTTTTATATAGACATAATATCATTTTGTTTGTTATTTTACAACTATCTAATTAGATTGTTTGATGAAAACACAAAAACACCGCCAATCATGGCAGTGTCTCTGTAACCCGGCGGCAGTATTTAATTTGTCGTTTTATAAAGAAGCCGAGGCTTGTTTCAGCAAAGAGGACAGAAGTTCATAATCAACAGTCTTACCCTCCAGCAGCTTGGTTGTCAGACGGTCGCCACTGCCTGTTTCGAATTGGCCTTCGGGCACTTCCAGCGCTGCTGCATTGAATATGGAGAAGCTGACCCAGCCTTTGGCGGTGGAGATTACAGCTGCATATTTCCCGTTTTTGAGAAAATGCGGTTTGCCGTACTGGATCCGTTCCGTCACTTCAGGGATAGATTCGTGGATGACTTCACGCAGCCTGGAGCATATTTCCGCTTGCCAGGGCACTTTGATTTGAGCGATGAAATTGGTTACCTCTTCGTTCATGGAATCACCTTTTCCTGAAGGATGTGATGCAGATTCTTACGGTTTGGCTATGGCGGCAATATCCCGGTTCTCCACAATATCTCGATCATGGCCCCGGCGCACAATATGAATCATGGCCAGTCCAATCTCCTGCAGAGTCACGGTATACCCTGGAAATAATGCACGAAGCACAGGGTACATCCATCCAATAGCATAATAATATTTATGTGTACGGGTCAAGCCCGGAGTAGGCCGGATAAAGCCCGGACGGAAGAAATAGGTTCCCCGGAACGGCAGCTTGCGCAGATCATTCTCCGTCTTGCCCTTCACTCTTGCCCACATACTGCGCCCTTGTTCTGTACTATCCGTTCCCGATCCGGTCACATAGCAGAAGACCATGTCCGGATTCACGGCAGACAGCTGCCGGGCCACATGCATCGTAAGATCATAGGTCAGCCTGCGGTATTCCTCTTCCTTCAACCCGACCGACGATACCCCGAGGCAAAAGTAACAGGCATTATAGCCCGCAAGTTTCCCGTTGATGCTGCTGAGATCATAGAAATTCTCATGGATTATTTCGGTTACTTTGGGATGCGAAATGCCGCAGGGGCGGCGGTTGATCAGCAGAATTTGTTCCACCTCAGGATGAGTAAGACATTCATGCAGCACGCCTTCACCCACCATACCGGTAGAGCCGGTAATGATTGCACGGATTTTGCCTCCGGCAGTTGCCGGTTGGGATGCTTTCATATATTCGCCTGCTTTCTGCGTAACTATTGGCACTAACTGCTCTGTGACTTCTCGAATCAATTCGCTGCAAAATCTGCAGAGGTGCTAAGCGCCTCCCATCGTAAGGTTTCGGCCAGCTTGGCCTGATCAATCTCCTTGGCCATACCCACAGCATCGCTGCCCAGCAGCAGACGGAGAGGCGGATTGGCCTCTTCCACAATCGCCAGCATCGCCAGCGCCGCTCTGGCCGGATCTCCAGGTTCTTGCCCCGTACGGCTCCGCACATGCTTCAGCAGTTGACCCACTGTATCCTTATACGGTTCTCCAGGTTCAATATGACTCATGGATGGACCCGCCCAGTCTGTACGGAATCCCCCAGGTTCAACGATAGTTACCTTGATTCCGAGTGGAGCAACCTCTTTGGCGAGTACTTCAGAGAAGCCCTCCACCCCCCATTTTGCCGTCTGATATGCTGCGAGTCCCGGAGCACCGGCACGTCCGCCGATAGAAGATATCTGCAGGAAATGTCCGCTTCCCTGCTCACGCAGAACAGGCAGTGCTGCCTTAGTGACATGGATGACTCCCCATAAATTCGTCTCAATTTGCGCCCGGAAATCATCTAGCGAAGTTTCTTCGATTGCAGACATATTACCATATCCCGCATTATTTACCACAACATCCAGACGCCCGAATCTCTCTACTGCAGCTGTAATAGCCGCCTTTGCCTGCCCGGGATCAGTCACATCCAGTGCAACTGAGGATATTTGCCCGCCGTAATGTTCTTCCAGATCAGCAAGCTGCTGCAGATTGCGGGCCGTGGCCACAAGCTTATCCCCTTTAGCCAATACAGCCTCAGCAAGGGCACGGCCTAAACCGCGCGAACTTCCGGTAATGAACCACACTTTTGACATATCCCTTAACCTCTTTTCTTGTTTTATTAAACGATCGTTCGTTCTTTTATAATTAAAAAAAGAAATCATCAAGCCTTAATCGCATCCCAGCTGAGCTTGATAATCTCCGAAAGCCTGTCATCGTTGAACTCGCCGTTTCCTTTGAAATGCTCCTTGGCCAGGGCTGTGACAGGGAAATAACAATAGGTCAGCAGCAGACTGGCGTCAAGCTTCTTCAGCACGCCCTGCTGCTTCCCGCGCCCGATATAATCATGCAGCGGTTTGAACATCATTGCCATACTCTCTTCGAGGCATAATTTCGTAAGCAGCGGAGAATTGCTGAACTGCTCCAGGAACAGGAAATAATCCCGGTTCTCCAGTAAGAAATCGCGTAGATTCCTCATCATAACTGCCATTCCCTGCTGAACCGGCTGGCCCTCTTCAAGCCCGTGAACCATATTCAGACTCATCTTCTCCTTGACACGGATATACAGCTTGCCGAGCATATCCTCCTTATTCGCAAAATAAACATAAATCGTTGACGGTGACACCCGGGCACGCTTCGCAATCTTGGACATTGAAGTGTCGGAGAACCCGATCTCATTCAACAGTTCAAGGGTTGCCTGAAAAATAGCTTCACTTTTGTTCTCATCTTTATGTCTCATGAGGCTATAATAAACGATCATTCGATTATCGTCAAGCCGTCACAAAATAACCCTGTCCAGACCGTACAGATCTTTGGACAAGGTTATTTTACATAGTCTATTTTATCTACCTGTCTCTTGGAGGACTGCTACTTCTGTTAGTTAAGATAACAATGACTCCGCACCATCAATAACAATCTGCGCACCGGTAATATGGATCGACTCATCCGAAGCCAGGAATGCAACCAGATCAGCCACATTCTCCGGCTTACCAGGTCCGTCAGCAAGCGGCTGTGCACCTTCGGGGAATTCAATCGGAATCACGATCGATTCCACATCCTCATTGAACTCTGTGCTTTCATCGATATTCGTGGATATTGCTCCCGGGCAAATGACATTCACGCGGATTTTGAACTTGGCCAGCTCCAGTGCGGCCATCTTCGCAAACGCCACTTGGCCTGCCTTGGTTGTGCTGTATGGTGACCAGCCGAAGCTGGCGAATCTGCTGTTGCCGTTAATCGAGCTGGTGATAATGATGCTGCCTTTGCCCTTCTCCTTCAGGTGGGGAATACTGTATTTAAGGGTAAGGAAAGTCCCGGTCAGGTTAACAGAGATGGTCTTCTCCCAATCGCTGACACTCAGCTCCTCAATCGGGCCGACAGCGCCGTTAATTCCAGCATTCGCAAAGACAATATCCAGCCCCCCGAAATGCTCCACCGTCTTGCGCACTGCTTCCTCCATCCGCCCTGCATCCGAAGTATCCACATCAATGGCTAATGCACAGTCCTTGCGCAGCTTGTTCAGCTTCTGCTCCAGAATCGAGGTACGTTCGTTCACCAGATCGAATAACGCAACATTAGCGCCTTCGCGCGCCAGCTGAATCGCTGCCGCTCTGCCGATCCCCGAGCCCGCACCTGTAATTATGGCTGTTTTTCCGAGAAAACGCTGCTTTTTAGCTATATTTGGGCTCATATGTACTCTCTCCTTCCGTATTGTCCAGCTTCATGAGAATGGCTCTGTTTCAAGATTACCCAATTGGGCCTGGATTATAATCATTTTATGCAAAAATTGCACAAACCTTGTGCAACTTGCACAGTTTAATCACACGAACAGAAAAAGAAAAGACCCCACAGTTGTGAGGTCCGCCTGTCTTCTTAATTATCCAGCTGCCGTACATCCACTTTAACCGAAAGAGTCCCCGCTACCCCGCGGTAGACGCCTTTGACCGGCACTATATCCTTATAGTCCCGTCCGTGCCCAAGCTTGATATACCGCCAGCTGACTTCAACATTATTGGTAGGATCGAACCCCAGCCAGCCCGTACCCGGAATATGTGTCTCTACCCAGGCATGCGAGGCCTGCTCGAAATTCGCATTACCTCCCTGCAGGTCGCCGACGAAATGGTACCCGCTCACATAACGCGAGGGCAGCCCTACACTGCGGCAGACGGCGATCATCAGATGCGCATAATCCTGGCAGACGCCGCGTTTGAGCTTCAGCGCTTTTTTGACTGTTGTATTCACGCTGGTCGCTTCGGGGTCATAGGTGAACTGTTCATAGATCGTAGAGGAGAGCTTTTTGGTCCACTCGTACATATCCTCAGCTTCATCAAAAGGATGCTGCGAAGCAAACTCCACCAGCTCCGGCGTCACCTCGGTATACCTAGTCGGCAGAATAAACTCAATATAACGGTTCTGGAATTTCTCATCATTAAGCAGCTTCACCTGCTCCTCCAGTGCAATATGCGGCAGATCTGCACCTTGCGCTTTATCGAGCGTCACTACCGTCGCTTTGGTATGGATGACCATCTCCGTATGCGGCTTGTTCACGGAATAAGCATGGACGCGGTTGCCGAAGAAATCTTCATAGGTTAACAGATTCGCCGGCGGATGAACCTCCACCTCATGATGGTAACAGGACTGGCGGTAATTCGTTCGCGGCGTCAGTCTGATCTCATTGACACTGTCCGTCACCGGCTCGGAGTAACTGTAGGTTGTCGTGTGATTGATTTGAATTTTCATACCGAGACTCCTTCACGGCGAAAAAATGCACCCTCCATCGTTTTGCCGAGCTTCTGGCAGGATAACATCAGTGCCTGCAGCACATCCTCGACTAAATCTCCGGACATTTCTTCTTTCTCCATATAATCCAGCTCGGCTTTGATCTTCCCCGCCTGGCGGATGACCTTCTCATGCCCCGAGCCCTTTTCTGAAGTATCCAGCTCCAGCTTGGCCAGATGCTCTTCCAGCTTGTGGAAGGAGAATCTTATGGAACGCGGGAAATGCGGATTGACAATCAGGAATTCCAGAATGCACTCCGGCGACATATCATCAGCATAATATCTGCGGAATGCCTGATACCCGCTCACCGATTTCAATACTGCCTGAAGCTGCGTATAAATAGAATTGATATCCTTCGATTTGCAGGATACCGTAACTGCCTGAAGAATCCGCGTTGTATTCTCAGCCCGTTCCAGGAACCGGCCGCTCTCAATGAAATGCCATTCATTGCCGCGAAGCATCACCGACTGTTCTGCTCCGAGGAACATCGCAGCACGCTCTTTGATCTGCTGATAGAACTGGTGGGGGCTGCTCATAATATCTGCTACCGACTGCTCACCAAGCCACAGATTGAAGCCGTTGGCAATATCCCACAGCTCACTGGGCAAATGCTGACGCAGGGTACGCAGATTATTCCTCGCCTGATGCACACAGGAGAACAATGAATTCGCATTGCCGAGATCCAGCGTGATGAAGGACAGCACATCCTGCTCAGCGAAGCTCTCGAATTGCTGCAGATATTCATTCCGGACACCGAGCGCGTCAATCAGCCTTGACCACTTATGGCCCTCCGCCTGGAAATCCTCTTCCTGCTGAATATGATAATGTACATCGATCAGCCGGGCATGATTCTCAGCCCGTTCTATATACCGGCCAATCCAGAATAAAGCCTCCGCATTGCGATTCAGCATCGTAGCCACCCCTTCACCTTACATATTGATGCCGCATTATTGGTGAATCCTATTGCTCAAGCCATCACCCAAGTGTCCTTCACTCCGCCGCCCTGGGAAGAGTTCACGACCAGTGAGCCTTCACGCATCGCCACCCGGGTCAGGCCTCCGGGTATCACATGCGGCTTACGGTCTGCCCCCATCAGCACGAAGGCCCTGAGATCAATATGGCGCGGTGTCATGCCGTCCCCCGACAATACCGGTGCGCGGGACAATGACATTATGGGCTGCGCGATATAACGCTCCGGTTCAGCCAGAATCTTGAGCCGGAAGTCCACCAGATCCTGCTTGGTGGCTTCGCTTCCGATCAGCATGCCGTATCCGCCCGAGAGCGAGGTCTCCTTCACAACCATTTCAGACAGATTATCCAGCACGTACTGCCGCTCTTGCGGCCGGGACAACAGGTACGTCGGAACATTGCCCAGAATCGGTTCTTCATTGAGATAATACCGGATCATATCCGGCACATATACGTACATGGCTTTGTCATCGGCTACGCCTGTTCCGGGTGCATTGGCAATGGCGATGTTCCCTGCACGGTAGGCATTCATCAAACCGGCAACCCCTAGCAGTGAGCTTGGCTGAAAAGCCAAAGGATCGATGAAATCATCATCCAACCGGCGGTACAGCACATCCACGCGGCGCAGTCCGTTCATTTCCTTCAGGTAGATCTTGTGGTCCTGGGCTACCAGATCCCGTCCTTCAACCAGGTGGATCCCCATTTGCTGAGCGAGAAAAGCATGCTCATAATACGCGGAGTTATATTCGCCCGGGGTCAGGAGGGCGATCACCGGATCCTTGGTCCGCGACGGGGAAAGGCTGCGCAGTACCGACAGGAAGCGGTTCAGGCTGTGATCCACATCGCGGATGGAGCTGGCGAAGGATAATTCAGGAAAGAGCTGGTTCATGAGGGATCTGCCTTTGAATAGATAGGAGAATCCTGATGGTGTACGTAAATTATCTTCGAGCACATAATACTCTCCGTCATGATGACGGATCAGATCTATCCCCGAGGTAGTGATGTATGCACCACCCGGGACACGGAGTCCTGTCATTTCCGGCCGGAAATAGCAGTTGGATATAATCATCCGCCGGGGTACAATTCCGTCCTTTACGATATATTGCTCATGGTAAATATCATGAATGAACAGATTAAGTGCCGTTATCCGCTGCACAATGCCAGCTTCAAGCCGTTCCCATTCCGCCTTCGGGATGATCCGGGGAATCATATCGAAGGGAATTGTCCGCTCCATCGGTTGATCCTGTGCCGGGTTGTAGAGTGTAAAGGTAATGCCTTCTTCCATCATCCGACGCTGCATCAGCTTCTGCTTGCCTTGCAGCTCTTCGGGGCTCATCCCGGAAAACATGCGGTTCACATGCTTGTAATGAGGCCGGATACTCCGTTCATCAGCATACATTTCGTCGTAAAAATGCTGCAATGCATACGGAGCTAAACCGGGCAAAGGATCTAGTTTGGACATGAGCCCGACTCCTCTCGGATCAGTGTAATGTGTAAAGTTTATTGACAAACAAGCTTACTTTTTAGAAATTTATCATGAAAATATTAAATACTAACTTCATAATACGTAAATGATAATGTTCATGTCAATATATATAACAGCAAAATGGAGTTTATGAACCATCCCGCATGGTTGGAATCGCTTCCTTTCTCTTAAGGGTGCTTTGGAGGCGTGCTTATGTGAATCTTACATCAAATTGTATGCAGGAGTGTTGACAAGCAGTACTATTAGGAATTTTTCATATGTTGTATTTTTATAGTAATTCAGGTAAAATGGCAGCCGTTTCTTCTATTTAAATACAGGCGGGCTGCTTCATGACTTAATAAAGTGGGTTCGATCGCTTCATGCCTTAAAGAAGTGAGTGGGGCTGCTTCATGCAGATCACATATGATACGGACTGAAATTCAGCTATTCTTGCAAATTCCGGTGATTTGCGGAGCATTCGAACTGAGAATCCCTTATATGACTTCTGACACCTCATTTTCAGCTCAAATGAACAGGATAACGGAATCTCAGTCCGCTTCACTATCAAAAAGCGGTTTTTTTCAGGAAATAAGCTCTTCTCAGTCCGCTCCCCATACTGGCTGCAGCTGCAGCTTCCTCTTACCTTCCACTTCCACTTCCACTTTCACTTCCCTTATGAAACCTGGTTCTTCACATGTTATACTTCCGGTTTGCCGGTTTTCCGGATTCAACAACGCCTTTTTCACAATTCATGCAGTCTATAGTTTCCCAAACCAAAAAAAGCCTCCAGGGCATTTTCGTTCCCTGGAGGCTTGATAGATTACTTTCATACTTGTGCAGTGGAAAATGGGACCCGGACTATTAAGCTTGGCCTTCAGTCTCTTCCTCATCGGAGATCATGCCTGCGAACAGGGCATGCACGAATTGGTCGGAATCAAACGGCTGGAGATCTTCCATCTTCTCACCCAGGCCGACAAGCTTCACCGGCAAATTCATCTCCTGGCGGATAGCTACTACAATCCCGCCCTTCGCGGTACCATCCAGCTTCGTCAGCACCAAGCCGGTCACGCCGCTCTTCTCTCCAAACAGCTTGGCCTGGCTCAGTGCATTCTGGCCGGTCGTTGCATCCAGCACCATCAGTACCTCATGCGGGGCACTCGGTATTTCGCGCTGAATCACCCGGAAGATTTTGTTCAGCTCTTCCATCAGATTGCTCTTGTTCTGCAGTCTACCTGCGGTATCGCAGATCAGTACATCTACGTTACGCTGCTTGGCAGCCTGTACGGCATCGAACATAACAGCTGCCGGGTCAGAACCCGCCTGCTGCTTGATCACATCTACCCCGGCCCGCTGGCCCCAGACTTCGAGCTGTTCAATCGCTCCGGCACGGAAGGTATCCCCTGCCGCCAGCAGAACCTTTTTGCCTTCCTGCTTATAGCGGTGCGCCAGCTTGCCGATTGTCGTCGTCTTGCCGACCCCGTTTACCCCGACAAAGAGGATCACTGTAATCCCGTCCGGATTTTCCTTCAGGCTGTTGTCGTCATCGCCGCGCAGCAGCTCCATCAGCTTGCGGGAGAGAATCGGCTGAAGCTCAGCAGCATCCTCGATGCGCTTCTGCTTCACTTCAACGCGCAGCTCTTCTACCAGGTTCATTACTGTGTTCACGCCTACATCGGCGCCGATCAGAATCTCTTCCAGCTCTTCATAGAATTCTTCATCTATCTTCTTGCGGCGGATAATCAGATCCGAGACCTTCTCAACGAAGCCCTTGCGGGTCTTCTCCAGGCCGTCGCGGAACTGTTTCGTTACGCTTTCCGTTTTGCCGGAGATGCTTTCTTTCAGTTTCTTAAAAAAGCTCATAGTGTTCCTCCTAAAAGTTTTATGAAGCGATACTGCTTAGAATTACTCCTTAATAAAACTCGCTTCGTAAGCATCTGCCTCTCAGGCAATTTCAGCCTCTTCATCCTCCAGCCGCACGGATACTAGCTTGGATACGCCGCCTTCCTCCATGGTCACGCCATAGAGAACATCGGCTTCCTCCATCGTTCCTTTGCGGTGGGTGACTACGATAAACTGCGTCTGCTCCGAGAACTCGCGCAGATATTGGGCGAAGCGCACGACATTGGCTTCATCCAGCGCCGCTTCAACTTCATCCAGTACGCAGAACGGTACCGGCTTGACCTGAAGGATTGCGAACAACAGTGCCATAGCAGTTAATGCCCGTTCTCCGCCAGACAGAAGCTGCAGATTCTGCAGCTTCTTGCCCGGAGGCTGGGCGACAATATCAATCCCTGTATCCAGCATATGCTCCGGATCGAGCAGCATCAGATCAGCCCGTCCGCCCCCGAACAGCTTCGAGAATACCGTGCCGAACTCGCGGCGGATGGCGTCAAAGGTCTGCTTGAAACGTTTGGACATTTCCTCTTCCATCTCATGGATGACATGATACAGCGTAGTTTTGGCTTCGACCAGATCGTCTTTCTGTCCGCTTAGGAAGGTATAGCGTTCGTGAACACGCTGATACTCTTCAATAGCCCCCAGGTTGACTTCGCCCAGTCCGGAGATACTGCGCTTTAGACGCTGTACTTCCATCTGCGCTGCAGGCACATCCTCAGGAACCGGATAACGCTGCTTCGCCAGCTCATAGCTAAGTTCATAATCATCGCTCAGCTTGCGCAGAATATTGTCCAGCTCCACATCCAGACGCCCGACGGCAACCTCTGTAGAACGGAGCTTATCATCTACTGCCCGCAGTGCCTGCCGCTGGTCTTTGGTCTCGCCTTCGGCCAGCTCCAGCTTACGTGATATCGCAGCACGGTCGGCACGGGCCAAGTCCAGCCTGGCGGAGGTGTCTTCTTTCTTGAGGCGTGAGCTGTTCACATCTTCCTTCTGCTTCACAGCCTCCCGTGCATTCTCTTCCAGATCCTGCTCGATGGTCATCAGCAGGCTGCGGCTCTGGCGCAGCTCTTTCTCCTGCGAACCGGCATCCTGTCTCATGCGCCGCAGCTGCTCCTCAAGTGAGAAGATCTCCTGGTCCAGCTTCCCTTCTGTAACCTTCATGCCGGTCAGCTTGCCCTGCAGCTCTTCCTTGGCCGTTTCATTCGCCTTGCGGTCGGTTTCGGCGTTGCGGATCGCCTCGTGGGCTTCCTGCTCTTCCTTCTCCAGCCTTGCAAGCTCAGCCTCTGCCTGCTTGCGGGTCTCTTCGAGTCCGCGAACCTCGTTCTCGAAGCCGCTGCGCTCAGCGCCTGCACCCTCTACCTGCTCTCTAACATGGCGAAGCTCCTGCTCCAGCTGCTTCAGGTCACCGGATATCCGCTGCTCTTCCAGACGTTTCTCGTCACCGTCATGCCGCAGCTCCTCCAGCTTCTGCGCCGCTTTGTCCTGCTCGGCCCGCAAACGGCTGATGCCCTGCTTCAGCTTCACAATCTGCTGCTCGCTCTCTTCGATCTCGCCGGACAACTGGTCCAGCTGCCGCTTACGGCTGAGCAGGCTGTTATTCTTCTTATGCTGGCTGCCCCCGGTCATCGAACCGCCGGCATTGACTACATCCCCTTCAAGCGTAACAACTCTGTACCGGTATTGGCATTTGGCAGCAATGCGGTTCGCCTGCTCCAGACTCTCCGCGATGACCACATTCCCCAGCAGACTTCCTACGATGCTGGAGTACTTCTCCTCGAAGCCGACCAGTTCAGAACCGATTCCGACAAACCCCTCGGCACCTTCCACCATACTGCGGTCGCTGCCCGTAATCTGCCGGGGCCGGATAACATCCAGCGGCAGAAAGGTCGCCCGTCCCAGCTGGCGCTGCTTCAGGAAGGCAATCGCCTGCCGCGATACTGCCTCGTTCTCCATAACAACATGCTGCAGTGAAGCGCCCATGGCCGTCTCAATAGCCATTTCGAGCTTCTCCGGAACGGAGATCAGTTCAGCAACGGCGCCGTGTACACCGCTTAACTGTCCTTTGCGGGCACCTTTCAGCACCTCTTTGACCCCAAGCATGAATCCGTCAAAATCATCCTGCATTTCCTTCATCGTCTCATGCCGGGAGACCTGGGCTTCGCGCTTCTGCTCCCATTTGCGGAGTCCGCTCTGCGTTTCCTCCAGCAGCTTCTGCCGCTTACCGGTCTGCTCGCTCTCCGTAATGTACGCGCCGCGCAAAGCGCCAATTTCCTTGCCGAGTCCGGCAATTTTATCCTTAAGCCCACCCTGGGCAGAGGTCAGCTCCTCCAGCCGGGCAGTCCATTTGCCGCTCTCTTCCTGGCTGCGGCTCATCCGCTTCTCCAGGCTCTCCTTCTGCTGGTCCGCATAGCGGATCTCATTGCGCGCCTGTGCCATCAGGTTCATCAGCTCGAGCAGCGCGCTCTTCAGCTTCTCTTCCTTGCTCTGGCTGATGCCTCCGGCTACCCCTTGCAGTCTGGATTCTTCATCAGCCAGCTGTACCCGCAGTTCTTCCAGCGCCAGCCGGGACTGCTGCAGCTTATGCTCCAGCTCGGCCAGCTCACGCTGCCGTCCCTCCGAACGCTCCCCTACAGAACCCAGGGTCTGCATCAGCTGTTCGCGGTTGTTCTCCAGGTTGCGGCGGCGTTCTTTGAGCAGCTCTCCATAGCCTTCGCTCTTCTCGTTCGCTTCACTGTAATGCAGCAGCTGCTCCTGCAGCTTCTCCACTTCCTGCTCCAGACTCCGCAGCTCAGCACGGCCGCTCTCCAGCTTCGCGTCATGTGCAGAGACTACCGTGGACAGCTCAAGCTGTTCATTCTTCAGCAGCTCAAGCCGTGTATTGCCTTCCTGCCAGGCCGTATGTATGCCTTCAATCTGATGCACATACACCGAGATCTCGAGATGCTTCAGCTGCTCGCGCAGCTCCTTGTAACGGATAGCCTTCTCGGACTGATCCTTCAGCGGCCCCACCTGATCCTCAAGCTCACTGATCAGGTCATGAATCCGCAGCAAATTCTGCTCGGTCTCGTCCAGTTTGCGTCCGGCATCTTTTTTGCGTGATTTATATTTAACAATCCCTGAAGCCTCTTCAAATATACCCCTCCGGTCTTCAGAACGGGTACTGAGTATCTCTTCTATCCGGCCTTGTCCAATAATCGAATACGCCTCGCGTCCGATCCCGGTATCCATAAACAGCTCAGTGATATCCTTCAGCCGGCAGGCTTGCTTATTGATCAAATACTCACTTTCCCCGCTGCGGTGCACACGCCGGGTCACCGTAACTTCGCTGAAATCCAGCGGCAGTACGTGATCCTCATTATCCAGCGTAAGGGAGACCTCACCGTAATTAACCGCTTTACGGGCGTCACTTCCGGCAAAGATAATATCTTCCATTTTACCGCCGCGCAGTGATTTGGCACTCTGCTCGCCGAGCACCCAGCGTATGCCGTCGGAAATATTACTTTTGCCGCTTCCGTTCGGGCCGACTACAGCCGTAATTCCGCGCACAAATTCCATTTCCGTTTTGTCGGCAAATGATTTGAAGCCCGCTAATTCAATCCGTTTCAGAAACATAACTCGCCTATCACCTCTAACCCATTATACCATAGCGTTTCCTTGCCTAGAATCGTCAAACTACAATCAGACTGCCTGATACATCCATCATTTCGAAAAAGAGCAGCAAAAGTCTGACTTCCGCCTAAACGCCGGCATTCAGACCATTGCTGCTCTACTCCGCTTGCCCAGCTTCGCTGTTCAAGTCTACCTTCAGGCGCCGTCTTCCTTCAGACGCAATAGCGCCGCCGCGGCTGCCTGCTGTTCCGCTTCCTTCTTGGAGCGGCCGCTGCCGCTGCCCAGCGAACGGCTGGCCATGAACACTTCAGATACGAATTCACGCTCGTGCGCCGGTCCGCGTTCTTCAATAATCCGATATTCCAGCGTACCCATGCCATGATGCTGTATCAGTTCCTGAAGCTCTGTTTTGAAATCGCTCATCTGCATTTGCAGCTTACCATCGGTTTCGACCAGCGGGAACACGTGATTATCCAGGAACTTCCGGGCCGTTTCCAGTCCTTGATCGAGATAAAGCGCTCCCACGAAGGCTTCAAACACATCGGCCAGCAGAGCCGGGCGGGTACGCCCGCCCGTAAGTTCTTCCCCTTTACCCAGCAGCACAAACCGTCCGAAACCGAGCGTCTCGGCAAAACGGACCAGCGACGGCTCACATACAATAGCGGCACGCAGCTTGGTCAGTTCACCTTCAGGCCTGTCCGGGAGCAGATTGTACAAGTATTCGGACACCGTAAGCTCCAGCACAGCGTCGCCCAGAAACTCCAGGCGCTCGTTGTCCTGATGCTGATTGAAACGGTGTTCGTTCACGTATGATGCATGGGTAAAAGCCTGCTTCAGAAGTACAGGATCGTGAAATTGGATTTGAAGTTGGCTTTGTAACTGCTTCAGGTCTCCTTTCACTGCACTGTCCCCCTACTTATTATATTTTTTGAGAATAACAGTCGCGTTATGTCCTCCGAACCCGAATGAATTCGACATTGCGATATTAAGATCCGCCTTGCGGGGCACATTCGGAACATAATCCAGATCGCATTCCGGATCAGGGTTGTCCAGATTGATCGTAGGAGCAATCATGCCATTCTGCAGTGAAAGTCCGCAGATAATCGCTTCCACACCGCCGGCAGCGCCAAGCAAGTGGCCTGTCATCGATTTGGTGGAACTGATTGCTACCTTGTACGCATGCTCACCCAGAGCTTTCTTAACAGCGGCTGTCTCCGACTTGTCGCCTACCGGTGTAGAGGTACCATGTGCATTGATGTAGTCGATATCCTCCGGATTAATTCCGGCATCGCGGATTGCCATCTTCATGCAGCGTGCTGCACCGTCAGGATCAGGCTCCGTCATATGATGGGCATCGGCACTCAGGCCATAACCAATAACTTCAGCGTAAATCTTAGCTCCGCGTTTCTCTGCGTGTTCCAGAGATTCGAGAATCAGGATTCCTGCGCCTTCACCCATAACAAAACCGTCACGGTCAACGTCGAACGGGCGGCTTGCCTTCTGCGGCTCATCATTGCGGGTGGACATGGCTCTCATCGCACAGAAGCCTGCCATACCTGTAGGACGGATTGTCGCTTCTGCACCGCCGCAGATCATCGCATCCGCATCACCGCGCTGGATCAGGCGGAAGGATTCGCCAATGGAATGGCTGCCTGTCGCACAAGCGGTTACTGTCGTTGTATTCGGCCCTTTGGCTCCGAGATTGATCGACAGCTGGCCGGAGCCCATGTTGGCAATCATCATTGGAATGAAGAACGGGCTGACCCGTTTCGGACCTTTTTCCAGCAGCAGATTGTGATTGTCTTCCCAAGTACCCAGACCGCCGATACCGGAGCCGACAGACACACCGATACGCTCAGCATCGATATCTTCACCAATCTTAAGTCCGCTGTCCTTCAGCGCTTCTTCGCCGGCAGCTACCGCAAATTGCACGAAACGGTCCATCTTGCGGGCTTCCTTACGGCCGAAACGTTCCTCTGCATCGAAATCTTTGACCGAAGCCGCGATTCGTGTAGTATATTCACTGACATCAAAAGTATCGACAAGAGAAACTCCGGATTTACCGCTCATCAGGCTGTCCCAGAACGTTTCCAGATCCTTGCCCAGCGATGTCATCACTCCCATACCTGTAACAACCACTCTTTGACTCAAACGCGCTCACCCCATCTGTAGGCTGTAAATACTTACACAACAACATGTAAATGTATTCTGGCCTGAAGTCTATATAAACTGCAGTCGCCGCAAGATTAACCAATCTGCGGTTCTGTTATTTTCCCCATAAAGATGCTCATGCACCCTGTGCTGCTGCCTTAAAGTACCGTAAAATGAGGAGAAGCCCCGCCCTAGCAGGAACGGGACCCTCAATCATATGACTCTAGGTATGAGATTGTATGTACTTCACAACTTCACCCACGGTCGTAATACTCTCTGCATCTTCATCAGAGATTTCCATATCGAATTCATCTTCCAATTCCATAACCAATTCTACTACATCAAGAGAATCAGCACCTAAATCATCTTTGAAAGACGCTTCTAATGTTACCTCAGCTTCATCGGCACCTAAGCGGTCGATGACAATGCGTTTTACACGCTCCAATACATCGGACATCCGGTTCACCTCCTCTTTTGGTATTATACGAGATATGAAGTCAAAATACCATAGAGCACAAAAAACGCTTTCTGGCCGCCTCTGCTCTCTTCCCCCGTAATGATCTAACGTTAGCGTAACCTTACATATACATTCCGCCATCCACATGAAGTGTCTGGCCAGTCATGTAGGCTGCCCCTTCCGAGGCCAGGAATACCGCCGTATTAGCAATGTCCTCCGCCCGCCCAAGCTTGGCAAGGGGAATCCCCTTAACCAGCTCACTGCGGACTTCATCGGACAGCTCACGGGTCATATCGGTATCAATGAATCCGGGCGCGATGCAGTTCACGGTGATTCCCCGTGAGGCCAGTTCGCGGGCCGCAGATTTCGTCATTCCGATCACCCCTGCTTTGGCAGCGGTGTAGTTCACCTGACCAGGATTACCCGTCACACCCACGACAGAGGAAATATTGATGATCCGGCCATAACGCTGCTTCATCATCGGACGTGTTGCTGCCTTAAGGCAGTTGAACACACCCTTCAGATTGGTTTCGATGACCTGATCGAATTCTTCCTCTTTCATGCGCATAATCAGATTATCCCTGGTAATGCCGGCATTATTCACAAGAATATCTATTCTTCCCCAGGTGCTGATAACCTCTTTCACAAGGTTCTCCGCCTGCTCGCTGTTGCCGACATTCCCTTGGAGAGCAATCCCTTCCGAGCCCAGCTCCTGAATACGGGCTACGGTTTCCTCGGCCGCCTGGAGGCTGCCGGAGTAGTTCACGGCCACCTTCACGCCCTGCTCCGCCAGTGCCAGTGCAATAGCGCGGCCAATTCCCCGGGAACCACCGGTAACTAGGGCGGTCTGACCTTTAAGTGCTGCAAACATTTTCGAGTTGTCCCCCTTCAATAATCATGCCGCTATTGTCATGCCAAGCCGATTACCAGCCGGTCTGAGCGCTCTCGAGACTGTTGATATTCACGAGCTTAACATTCTTGTCAATCTTGCGGATCAGGCCTGCCAGCACGCTGCCGGAGCCGATCTCTACAAAAGTGTCCACTCCGGCTGCTATGAGCCATTCCACACTGTCCTGCCAGAGCACAGGAGAGAATACCTGCGCCACCAGCAGATTGCGGATCTCTTCCGGATCTGTAACCGGAGTAGCTGTGACATTGACGATAACCGGCACAGCAGGAGCATTAAAGGTGACCGTCTGCAGTTCTGCAGACAGCCGTTCCGCAGCTTCCTTCATCAGAGAAGAGTGGAACGGACCGCTGACTTCGAGCGGAATCGCCCGTTTGCCGCCGGCTTCCTTGACACGCTGCACCACTTCATTCACACCAGCCACGGTACCGGAAACCACGATCTGTCCCGGGCAGTTAACGTTCGCCAGCTCAACGGAATTCCCCGCCTCCGAGATACTGCGGCATAGCTCCGTGAGGGCCGAGCGGTCTGCACCAAGCGTAGCTGCCATGGCACCTTGACCGCCCGGCACAGCTTCTTCCATGAATTGCCCGCGCAGACGGACCAGCCGCACTGCATCCTCATAGGAGAGAACCCCGGCGGCTACAAGAGCGCTATATTCACCAAGACTGTGGCCTGCTACATAGTCAGGCGTTAGACCTAAACCGCGCAGCGCTTCCAGATAAGCCACACTGGCCGTAACCAGTGCCGGCTGTGTATTGACAGTCTGCTTAAGCTCGCTGTCCGGTCCTTCAAATATAAGCTTGCTTAGCGGAAATCCAAGTACTTCGTCACCCTTTTCAAATACTGCACGGCTCTGCGGCAGGGCTTCATATACATCCTTACCCATACCGACCGCCTGTGCACCCTGACCGGGAAAGACAAATGCGATTTTACCCATGATGCTAAAAGCTCCTTTCCCGTTAACAGCAGCTCCTCCGGCCCTAAGGACGGATAGAACCGCATCGTTCTGTTAGTAATGCCCTGCTGGTTACCAGATCAGTACGGAAGCTCCCCAGGTGAGGCCGCCGCCGAAGCCGACCATAAGCACGGTGTCGCCTTCCTTCATCCGGCCTTCCTCTGCTGCTTCCACAAGTGCCAGCGGAATGGACGCCGCTGAAGTATTCGCGTATTTATCCACATTGATAACACATTTCTCAGGCGGCAGATCCAGACGCTGCATCGCGGACTGGATAATCCGGATATTGGCCTGATGCGGCACGAACAAGTCGATATTCTCCTTGGTCAATCCTGCTTTGGTAAGCACACGTTCTGTAGCCGTTCCCATAACACGCACCGCGAACTTGAATACTTCACGGCCGTTCATATAAATGAAATGCTTCTTGTCTTCCACCGTCTGAAGGGAAGCCGGAAGACGTGAACCGCCTGCTTCCATCTTGAGCAGACTGCCTCCGGAGCCTTCAGCACCCAGGTCGAAGGACTGGAAGCCCCGTCCTTCCGGAACTTCGCCCACGATCACTGCACCAGCGCCGTCGCCGAACAGTACACAGGTGTTGCGGTCCGTATAATCCGTGATGCGCGACAGGGTGTCCGCCCCTATAACAAGCGCATTGTTGTACATTCCGTTCTGGATAAAGCCGGTTGCCGTAGCTAAGCTATATACGAAACCGGAACAGGCTGCCGACAGGTCAAACGCCGCGGCACCTTTTGCCCCCAGCCTGTCCTGCAGAATGCAGGCTGTGGATGGGAAGGTACTATCCGGTGTAACTGTAGCAACAATAATAAGATCAAGATCTTCCGCCTTCATACCGGCAGATTCCAGTGCCTTCAGCGCAGCTTCATAAGCAAGATCCGAAGTGGCTTGTTCCGGCGCGGCAATATGCCGTTCCCGGATTCCTGTCCGGCTGACGATCCATTCATCATTTGTTTCGACGATCTTCTCCAGATCGCTGTTGGTCAATATTCTCTCGGGTACATATTTGCCTGTACCAATGATTCCTACCGGACGTAATTGTTTCATGTCGTCACTCACTTCCCGCTAATTTCCTTGGATATGCTGGCCACCAGATCCGCCTGCAGCGCAATCCGGGCCTGTCTTACCGCATTCTTCACCGCGTTGCCGTCAGAGGAACCATGCCCTTTCACTACGAGACCGCTTAGACCGAGCAGCGGCGCTCCGCCGTGCTCCTTGTAATCCATTTTACCCTTAAGACTTCTAAGTTCAGGCATCAGTATGGCTGCGCCCAGCTTCGTCTTCAGCGACTTGCTGAACTGCTCCTTCAGCAGAGAGAACATGGCGCCTGCCGTTCCTTCCAGCGTCTTCAGAAGTATATTGCCGGCAAACCCGTCACAGACCAGCACATCGCAGGCTCCGGTCAGCACATCCCTGGCCTCCACATTGCCGACAAAGTGAATCCCTGTCAAAGCTTCCAGCAGCGGGTAAGCTTCTTTGGTCAGCTCATTCCCTTTGCCCGGCTCAGTCCCAACATTCAGCAGACCAACCCGGGGCTTCGCGATGCCATGCACCTTATTACGATATATGCTGCCCATCAGGGCATATTGCGCCAGATGCTGCGGCTTGGCGTCCATATTGGCACCAAGGTCCAGGGCCAATACGCCGACATCATCCAGCGTGGGTATCATCGGTGCCAGGGCAGGACGTTCTATACCCTGCATTCTTCCCACAACCAGAAGCCCCGTAGTCATGAGCGCCCCGGTGTTGCCAGACGAGATCATGGCATCAGCTTCACCTTCGCGCACCATCCGCCCGGCGACTACCATAGACGAATCCTTCTTGCGGCGGACTGCCTTCACCGGTTCCTCATCGGAACCGATCACGTCCCCTGCATGACGCACCGTCACATTGGACGGCTTGTTCTTCAGCAGCGGCGCAAGTCTGGCTTCATCCCCGACCAGCACGATCTGCGTATCACTCCACTCCGCGGCTGCGGCCAAAGCCCCTTCTACATTACACTCAGGAGCATTATCCCCGCCCATGGCATCAATGGCGATCAGCACTCCGGTTTCCCCCTTCGCTGTACTCTTCAATTGCAGAACGGTACACTATAAAATGACCTTGAAATACCAGTTCTTCTCCAACATATGTAAACACGTCCACCTCAGCTTTGCCGTTCCGGCCCGCAAGCGAGCGTACCTGCGCTTTGGCGATACATTTCTCACCCAGCCGGACCATGCGCACGAACCGGATATCGGCTGAAGCGGTCAGGGCAATTTCATCATTGATAATAGCAACTGCCAGCGAATTCGCCTGGCCAAATACATAGTGGCCGCGGGCAATCCCGTTCCGGGAGAAGACATGCTCTTCACGGATCTCAAAAATTGAAATCCCGCTCCGGTCCAGCTGCAAATCCACTATGTCACCGACCACTTCGTCAGCGGGCAGCGAGCGGACCTGGTCATAGGAGTGCTCTGCCATTTGCTTCATCCGTTCACGCAGCTCCGGAATTCCCAGCTCCATCCGGTCCAGCCGGATCGTCTGAATGCTTACCTTCAGCTGGCGGGTCAATTCCCGGTCCGTTACAAAAGGATTGCTGTCAATGATTGATAGCAGCTGCTGCTGGCGTTCTTTCTTGGACATCCGCTCGATGGCGACTCACCTCCTGGCACATGCCTCTAATGAAAAGCATCCGGCCGCAAGAGTGGCCGCTTGTAGTCCTAACTTCCTGTTCATAATTAACAATTAGAACCAGGTACTAATATGTAGTATAAAGCATGCCGCCGCAAAAATAAAGCTTTGACTTGAAATCTGCCGCAAACCCGCGGCGGACAAGCACTGGCGGCTTCACACTCTTCCATTGACAGCAGCTGTTGCTGATAGAGATATACGGATAAGCTAGTATGCGAAGCATATAGATTCTTATATTCCCAAAAAAATAGCACTTCACCGGCAGATGAAGTGCTACTCTTATATGCAGATATGCAAACTATTGTTTGATGATCTCTCTTGCTTTGTATGTTCCGCAAACTTTGCATACGTGGTGAGCCAGTTTCAGCTCTCCGCATTGTTCACATTTCACCATACCTGGAACTACCAGTTTAAAGTGAGTACGACGCTTGTCACGGCGTGTCTTGGACGTTCTGCGTTGTGGTACTGCCATGTTAATCAACCTCCTGATTTTGGTTTTGACCCGTTATAATCCGGGATTTGTTCTTAGTTATCTTGCTTGGTAAAGAATCCTTTCAACCCAGCGAGTCTTGGATCGATCACTGTGTTGTCGCAACTGCAGGTGCCTTCGTTCAAGTTCTGTCCGCATTTCTGACAAAGACCAAGACAGTCTGCCTTGCACAATACCGAATCCGGTAAGTGCAGTACGAAATTTTCTTCCACATAGGGGATAAGATCCACAATCTCATCCTTGATGTAAATGAGTTCCTCATCTTCATCTTCCGGAAGAATTGGCTGTTTAAGCCACTTGAAAGTCTCAGCGAAAGGAATGTTCAGCTTACTGTTAACCTCCGTGAGACAACGTGAACATAACATGTCCACTTCTCCACTCAGTGTTCCCACCACGTTCACACTATCGGTTCCCGCGGGCAGCGCTTTAAGGTCTACTGAGAGTGGTGCAACAGCAAGAATATCCTTGCGCCCTTTGACAACCTCACTGACATCCACAACATCGTGGAGAACCAGGGGCTCGTCGGCATTCGCTAATTTGCGAAAGTGAATGTTCATAGTTATCACTCCAAACAAACAAAATTTATTATACCTATTATTACCGGACTTTGTCAACCATTTTTCCTTTATATTGTTTCAAGGGCGGAGACAATTTATGATATACATAAGTTAATCACCAGAAAACTGCAAAAAACGGGAAGGCATGAGCGTGAATCCCGAACCCGAATCGTCAGATATCCCAGAATAGGGCGTGAAGTAAACGTGACAACTGTAGGCATTATAGCCGAATATAACCCTTTACATAACGGGCATGTCCACCATTTCAACGAGGCCAAAAGAATCTCCGGAGCCGAAAGCTCCATCGTTATCATGAGCGGCCCGTTCACCCAGCGCGGCGAGCCGGCGGCGGTCAGCAAGCGTGCCCGTACCGAGATGGCGCTGCATATGGGCGCCGACCTCGTGATTGAGCTGCCGGTGGCGTATGCCGTTCAGCCGGCAGAATGGTTCGCCTTCGGAGCAGTATCCCTGCTGGAGGCGACCGGTGTCGTGGACAGCCTGTGCTTCGGCTCCGAAGCCGGCACTTTGGGCGCGCTGCTGCCCTTGGCCGCCTTCCTGGCCGAGGAGAGCAGCGCGCTTAAGGAAGAGATCCGCGCGCGCATGGCGCAGGGCGCGGGATTCCCCGCCGCATACAGCGCAGCTGCGGCGGCGGCATGGAAGGGTACTCCCGGCGGAAGCGGAAGTACCCTTGATGCCGAGGCGCTGCTGCGGCAGCCGAACAACAGCCTCGGCCTGCACTACCTGATCGCGCTGCAGCGCCTCGGCAGCGCGATCAGGCCCTTCACCGTGCCGCGGACCGGCGCGGGCTTCCACGACCCGCTGCAGGGCGGGTCGTCCATTGCCAGTGCAACAGCGATCCGCAGGCTGCTGCTGGAAGGCGGCTCACCGGCGGCATACATGCCGGAGTATAGCGTGTCCATCCTGGAGAGAGAGCATGCAGCAGGCCGGGGCCCGGTCATGCTTGAGGACTTCCGGGCACCTCTGCGCCACGTGCTCTCCACCCGCTCCGCTGCGGAGCTGCGCGGTGTGCAGGATATGAATGAAGGGCTGGAGAACCGGATGCTCCGCATCCTTCCCCTGCTGGAGCAGTTCACCGTCGCCGGTCTTCTGCAGGAGCTGAAGACCAGACGCTACACCCATACACGGCTGCAGCGTCTGCTCCTTCATATCCTGCTAAACCACAGCAAGGAAGAAATGACCCCGGCCGCCCTGGCCCAGGGTCCGGGTTATATCCGGGTTCTCGGCTTCCGCGAGAGCGGCCGCACGCTGCTGAAGCAGATGAAGCAGCGTGCAGCACTGCCCGTAGTCACAAGTCCTGCCCGCTTCTCCCATCCTATGCTGGAGCGGGATCTGCAGGCAGGCGCTGTATTCGCCGGAGCTTATACCAATCCGCTGCGCAGTGATTTGTACAGCGATTATCTGGAGCCGCCGGTCAGGATTTGATTACCGGCTGCTCTTCCATATATTTCAGTGCGTCCGACAGAGTGGATACCGGAATCAGCTTCATGTCTGTGCCGATCTGATCTGCTTTCGCCTTGGCTTCTTCATAGTTTTTGACCGGAACGAAGAAGAATTCCGCCCCTTTGCGGTCGGCAGCCACGATCTTATGCTTCACTCCGCCGATCGCCCCCACATTTCCCTCAGCATCTATCGTACCTGTACCTGCTACCCGGTGGCCCTTGGTCAAATCCCCCGGAGTGAGCCGGTTATAGATTTCCATGGTGAACATCAGTCCTGCAGAAGGCCCTCCTACATTGGTATCCACAAAACTGACGCCTTTCCCCTTTTCCTTAGGCTCCACCTTCTGAACGGCGCCGATAACAACCCCGAAGCCCGGCCGGCCGGCCGAGGTCTCTTTATCCTTAACCTCCACCAGCTTCACCTGCTCGGTAATTTCCTTGCCTTCACGCTGCAGGACTACTTCAACGGTATCGCCGATTTTGTATGCCGACAGCAAGGCGGACAGAGCTGCCGGATCGGCTGCATGCTGACCTTTTACACTGATAATCTTGTCGCCCGGCTTAAACTGTCCCTGATTGGTTGCGTCGGGTACCGAGAACACGTACAAATAATCCACAACATCCTCATACGGCACATCTGCAGCATGATAAGCAGCCTGTACGGCATAAGATTGTGAACTGTTCATATAAAAGACCTGCTCAGCCGCGTATTCCTGCTCGGTCTTATCCTGCAGCCGGGTCTCTTTCAGGACAACCTCTGCATTCGAGTTAAATACGGAGGCCACCAGGAGGGCCACATTGGCGTAACTGGCAGATACGGTAGTCATCATGAACGTGCCTTGCTCCTCAGGATCAGCATTCTCCACCTTGATCATCGGGGCTACCTCAGAGGCGCTTCCCGGCTGATACACAATATACGGAGTATTCATAAAGACAGCAACATAGAGAATGACCACAAACGTAAATAAGTAGGCTGTGGCGCGGATACCCACACGGCGTTTCTGTTGCCTCAAGTCTCTTCCCCTTCTTTCCCGCGGCATGACGCCCCGGCATTAGAATGTGCTGCCAGGAGCCGGGAGCATCTCTCCGGCTGTGGCATGATGGTTGTCTCCCCTGCATAAATTGATAACAAGCTCTGCCCATGTCCTAAGCTATGAAGAGGTGATGCTACTAATGATTAACTTTAAAATACGGCGGTTCTTCCGGGGCTCGGCTCCTTTTATCTCAGGGGCGGCAGCGATCCTGCTCGCTATAGCGATCGTCCTGGCACCGGAATCCTCGTTCAAGGCTTCCCTTGCGGGGCTGAAGCTCTGGTGGACCCTCGTCTTCCCGGCGCTGCTGCCATTCCTGATCCTGTCGGAGATGCTGACCGCTTCAGGCATCGTGCATGGCCTCGGCGTACTGCTGGAGCCGCTGATGAAGCGGCTGTTCCGGCTTCCCGGTGCAGGCGGCTGGACGCTTGTGCTCGGAATCACCGCCGGCTTCCCGGCCGGAGCCGGAGCCGTTATGCAGCTGCATAAGCAGGGGGACATTACGGACAAGGATGCCGGCCGCCTGGCTTCCATCGTCCATTATGCCAGCCCGGTTACATTGCTCATTGTTGTCGGCACCGCGTTTCTGCACAGCCCGGCAGCCGGGTACGCATTGCTTGCCATCCATTGGTTGTCAGGCCTTGCCGCCGGATGTCTGTCAGCCCTCATTAAGGGGAAAGCCTCCGCCAATGACAGCAGACTGCCCGGAAGCAGCCCGCACGCCAAAAAAGCATCCTTGCCCGGACGTATCCATCAGGCAGCACTGGATGCCCGTGCAAGGGACGGACGGGGCTTCGGCAAGGTGCTCGGCGAATCTGTAACCGCCGCCGTCCAGAATCTCATGATTGTAGGCGGCTACATGATCATGTTCGCAGTAGTCATTAATATCATCAGCCGGCTGTTGCCGCAGCTCCCGTCCCCGCTGGCTGCCGGACTGCTGGAGATTCACCTCGGAGCCCATTCAATAACCTCGAATACCGCCGGACTTGAAGGATTCTTCTCCGGCAGTCTGCTCGGTCCCGCATTGCTCTCTGCAATGCTTGCCTGGAGCGGAATCTGCGCCCAGCTTCAGGCGCTGACGGTGCTCAAACCGGCGAATGTCCGCTTTCTCCCGTTTACCGCAGTCCGGTTACTGCATGGACTCATCGCATTTGCACTGGCCTTAATTCTCTGGAAACCGCTCGTGAATATCCGCGCAGCGGCGCTTCCAGTCTTCACCGGCACCGATTCAGGCGGACTGGATCCCGGCATAGGCTCTGCAATCCGGATTTGGAGCTTCCTCCCGCAGATACTAAGTCTGCAAGGACTGCTGCTTCTGCTGCTGCTGGCCTTATCAGTGGCTGTAAAGATTTTTACTTGGCGCCGCCATCCATCCGCTTGAACTTAAGCTTCATGGCCTGTTCCACTTCAGGCGTTACAAAATCCGAGACATTCCCGCCAAAGTGGGCAATTTCCTTAACCACACTTGAGCTGAGATAGGAATATCTCGGATTGGTCATCATAAATATCGTTTCCGCTTCGGGGTCCAGATTATGATTAATGGACGCATTCTGCAGCTCATACTCAAAGTCCGTGACGGTACGGATTCCCCGGACAATCACCTGGGCATCCTTTTGCCGGACATAATTAACGAGCAGATCCCGGAAGCTGTCTACCTCTACATTCGGAATATCCGCTGTAGCCTGGCGCAGAAGATCCGTACGTTCCTCCACCGAAAACAACGGATTCTTGCTTAAATTATTCAGCACCGCAACAATCAGTCTGTCGAACTGTTTCGCTGCGCGGTGAATAATATCCATATGCCCCAGAGTTACCGGATCAAAGGTTCCGGGATAGATCGCCACACGCTCTTTTCTAATTTGCAGACTCATCATTAACCTCCTCGCCACTGACGGCAACTTCCGGCAGAGCAGCTTCATACTGATAGATTGAGATCGTAGTCTCCCCATATACGGATTGCCGTGTCCTGCTGAATCCCGGTATATTCTCCGGATATTCATAACCTGATTCATGCTCAAGCACAATTACGGCATCAGGCTTCAGCAGATTCTTGGCTGCCATCGTCATCATAAGCTCATCCCCGTGCTTCAGACGATACGGAGGGTCCAGAAAAACAAGATCAAACGCTCTCCCCCGCTTCTCCAGCGCAGCCAGTGCTCTTCCGGCATCATTGCGGTAGACTTCGGCCTGCGCCTCCACCTTGGCTGCTTTCAGATTCGCCCGCACAGTGTCGAGCGCCTTCTGCTCCATATCCACAAATACGGCTGCTTCCATCCCTCTGCTCAAGGCTTCAATCCCAAGTCCGCCGGTACCGGCATACAGATCCAGGGCCGTTCCGCCTTCAAAATAAGGCCCGATCATACTGAATAGCGCTTCCTTCACTTTATCGGTTGTAGGCCGGGTGCCATTGCCTGGAACACTCTTAAGCGGCCTGCCCTTTGCAGTGCCCGATATTACTCTCACCGATCATCCACCTGCTTTATGTCTCTGTTTATTATGCCATACAGGGCATAAGTCCAAGCCTATAGTACCACAATTAATCCATGAAATAAAAAGATTGTCCGAGTTTGTCACAATGCGCAGTCAGAAGTTTTGGAGAACGGATGTATAAAAGTCCGGCAACCGGGCCATCCTGTAACTATCGACATCGCAAAATGTCGTAGACAACCGCGGAGCAGGCTTACGTTTCCCCATAAGCTCTTCGTCCGGTTTCTCCTCTCCCATGAAAGAGGCTCCCGAAAGGGAGCCTCGATTTTTGTTGGGAACCTTTAAGAAAAGAAAAGCCCGGCACCATGCGTGCCGGACTAAGAAATTTATTTAATTCGTTTAATGAGAGCCTCTTGCTCAATCTAGCTTGCCGAGAGGAGTTCGATAATCCGATGCTGGTTTTCCAAGATGGACTCCATCCGGATTACCCGTTCATAGGTATCCAATACCGCACGTTTAATCAATTCCTGATCCTGCTTCAATATTTGCACATCTTGCTTCAAGCCGGTCTGTTCAGTCTCAATCCGTTCCAGGCGCTCATTCACAGGCTCTAATTCTTCACGGATGACGGATCTTAACAACTTTGCCAGATCATTATCCATGCATCCCGCTCCTTAACCTTAATAAATAGATTTTACCAGAATCAAGCCTCTCCTTCTACCTGCTCTGCTTCAAAACCCACTGCCCCATATCTTTAATTACCCGCGCATCGACTACACCCGGGACATTATATTCATCCGGTGTTCCTGCCCCCGCTCCGTCATAATCCACGAAGAAATGGTTCAGGCCCGGATACAGTTTGAACTCTGCCGAGTTATTGTTCTTCAGAACATCCTTCCAGAGCGGATAATCCGCGTCCGCATAGACCTGGAAATCATCGCTTCCTTGCATAACAAGCACAGGCTTCGTCAGCTTCCGTGCCAGCTCGGCTGTACCGTGCTGATCCATTTCCTTGAAGTAATACGCAGGTGCACCAAATACAGCCGGAGCTGCTTTGGCTTGCTCGTCTGTCATTGCTGACAGCGCCTTCGCTCTGGCCAGCTCCGCCTCCACTTTGGCAGCAGCCTCTGCCTTGGCCGGAATAGAATCATCCAGCTTAGCGATCACCCGCATATTCTGATCGTAAGCAATCTCCCACAAGCTTCGCGGTGAGCCGGCAAGCAGGATTAATCCGGCGAAGTTACCGCCTTCCGCATCGATTCTCGGACCCAGCATCCCGCCCAGGCTATGACCGGCAAGGTATACCTGCCCGGCATCCATACGTTTGTCCTGCTTAAGCAGGAATGCCGCCGCAACAGCATCTTCTACAGTTTCTTCCTTAACGGTTACCGATGCCGCAGCAGTTCCCATGAATTCCTGCGGATAGCTGTACCCCCGCTTATCATAACGCAGCACGGCAATTCCCTGCTCTGCAAGCCCATAAGCGATGTCCCGGAACGGCTTGTACGCGTATGCCGCTTCATTAAGATCAGAAACACCCGACCCATGCACCAGTACTACTGCTGGCAGAGGCTTCACGGTATCCTTGGGGATTGTCAGAATGCCCTTAAGCGGATGTGCAGTCCCTGCTCCGACTACAACCGTTTCTTCTGTAACACCTGCCGGCAGAGTCAGCTCCGGTGCTGCTTGCGGATCTTCATACGGAGTAAACCACAGCCCCTGAATCTCACCGCTGCTGTTAACCGTAAGCGTCACCGTGATCTTCCCATGAGTAAATTCAGCGACACCGGACAGGTGATGCAGTCCCGTTTCACGGCTGCTTTTCAGCGAACCGACTTTAACGTACTCCCCATAAGCTGCTGCTATGCTCTCCCAGACCTGCTGCAGTTTAAGACTCGACAGATTTCCCCGTACCTCTGTACTGAAGAATCTGTCTGATAACGCTTCATACTGGCCGGAAGAGAGCAGCTTCATCACCGCTTCGGTGTAATACTGCGGCGAGTCCGCTTCTGCCTGGGCAGAGCCCGGTTTCGACTGTGTGATATAGCCGATCTCATCCAGCAGCGTCAGCGGCACATAAATCCGGTTGTTCTTCAGAACCGCTGCACCTTCAATGGTGAGTTTATCCTTTCCATTCCGGATAAATTCACCGCCTCCAAGCTTCATTAAGAGCTCCATACCGCTGACTTTGATATGCAGACTGGAGCTCTCTTTTATGTAAGTTGCCCCGAATCCCAGCGCTTCCCCTGCCTGGCGGACAGGCACCATAATTGTAGTACTCTCCAGATAAGGCGCCTCGCCCGCAGGAGAATTCAACCCTTTACCGTTAATACTCAAGGTCACTTTGATATCCGCTGCCTGTGCCACCCGCGGTGTGACAAATCCCGCAGATAACAGCAGAGAGCAAGCCAGTACGGCCAACAGAAACCCTCTTGTTCTTCTCATCGATTACAGCTCCCTTCAATAATCACATCCTTTTGTTATACGGCCCATTTGGTAATTAGTTACATCATCCAAAGCTTAATTGCTGCCACTCAAATCCTGTGATAACCGCACCATGTCCCTGCAGAGTATGCCATTCTCATAGATGCTCTCCGCATAATGTCTGGTGAAAAAGTCAAAATCCACGCCAACGATACGAAAACCGCATTTCTGGTATAATGCCAGCTGTCCGACACTGGAATTCCCCGTCCCCAGTTCAATGGTTGTATAACCCGTTTGCCTCGCCGTCTCAATGGCCTGCTGCACCAGCATTCTGCCGATTCCTTTGCCCTGATATTCTTCAGCAACCGCCACATTCACCAGCTCGGCCGTCTCAGGTCGGGTAGGCAGCAGTACATACACACCCGCTACTTCATCTTCATGGACAGCAATATAGCAATCTCCTCTTGCGAGGTAGCTCTTCACCAACAGTTCTGACGGATCGGCGGATAACAGCAAATCCATCGGCGGCAATTCATCCGGGAGTAATTTTCTGATTTCCATACAAGTCTCCTTGTCCTGAAACATTAATTCCTGTATCTCAATAGAGAGTAAACTTAAATTCTGCCTGACTCTTTCAATAAAATAAAATCATGACCGCGGCGGGTCAGTTTCATCCCTGCAGTCCGGACAGTTACTGTACCATTGCCGGCTCTCGGAAAACTCACATTCTCCACCATCCGGCTGTCCACAAGCTCCTCCATAATATCGGCATACGCTGCGGCCTCCAGTTCCATTTCTTTCTGACCGACCGGCTTGCCCAGTTCAATCCGTTTAAGTATGGCATAGACCAATTCCTTCTCTTCCATGAAGCACCTCTTTCATAACTGCACTGATTGCCATGAAGACAATGACTTCTATTATCGCATATTCCTGCCAGACATAGCTAATCAGAAAAAAAGCGCAGTCCCAAGGCCTTAGCCCCGGACTGCGCTGATTGACGTTAAGGTCTAGTAGAAGCAGGCACTCAGAATAATGACCAGCAGGATATAAAGTACCAGAATCGCACCGGTTGAAGTCCAAGGACTTACCGGAACCACATTAACGCCGCCTACATTGCCACCGTATCCGCAATCTGCACCCATGAGATTACCTCCTTCAAAATGATGACTACAGAACAGAATATGAGCAGAATGCCTTAACAGATTGGGCGAAACGGTCAAAATTTGGGGTATGTACAAGGGCATCCTGTCCGCCCGGTCAACCGAACCGGACAGGATGCATGAATCTACAGATTAATCGGAAACCAGAATTCCGTCAAAGCTCTCAGGACCTACACGGATTGTACCGAGAAGGTTCGAACTGATAAATGCAGTATAAGTCAGCTGCGGAGTAATCGGCGGAATAAAATCATCCGCAGAGAAGGTGATAACCTGTGGAGCCAGCACACTAAGGCTGAATGTAGAGGTAGCGGAATAGACCAGTGGATCTGTAGGCAGTGTTCCTCTGACAATTGTAATAGTGACACCAACCAGCGCAAGTGGAAGCTGCACAGATACCGTACCTTTTAGAATTACACGCGGATTCGTGGTTACTCCCTGACTGATAATACCAATCTGCCCGAACAGCTGCGGAGCATTGATAACCAGAATTGGTATAGCGATTGAGTTGGCAGTACTCGCATTCTGCGAAGTTCTTCCATCAACATAAGTTCCCATATCAAGCACCTCCTTTCTTCATCACAGTGTATTAACAATTCCCCGGAATTGCTTGGACATATTGACAGTGCACATCACCCCAATTAAGCAACACGCGCCGGAGCATCTCCTGCTTACTCTTCCTTTGTGGTCCCGCTCCGCTTATTGAAGGCCAGCTCGAACAGACCTGTCGCCGATAATCCCGCAAGCCCTCCTGCCCATAAACGCAGAATAAGATTCATATCGGTAAAAGGATAGGCTGCGGCTCCGACCAGCAGTCCAATTCCCAGTCCTACAGCGGGAACAACGTTGCGCGGAAGATTCACACTGTTCTTCACCAGTTGAACCAGCGCCATCACAAAGACGGCCAATACCGACGCAAATGCCAGCACATTGTTAAGCGCATCGTTGTACATAAGGTCTACACCTCCTTCCTGGTAACCAGCAGTCCTGCCCTGTTCAGCACCGTCAGTATGCGGTAGAAATCATAGCTGCCTCCTGTAGGGGTATCGAGCAAACCCGCAGCCACTGCCGCCTGAACCGCCGGCTCTGCCCAGGCAGGAATGCTTACAACAGCACGGCCTTCTATTACGGCCAGCCGCTCCGTCACTCCCTTAATCACCTGTCCCTGTTCCAGAACACCCGTTTTGAGTGTATCCCGGCTTACCGTAAGGCCTGCCAGCAATACCCGCATCTCCTGAAGCTCCGTTTCCAGACTTGCAAGCCTTTGTTTATCTTCAGCCGACATCTCCTCATCCTCCTTCAGCTCATCGTATTGATACAAATTATAAGCATCCATAATCTGAATCAGTTTTGATGCATAATTTGGATCGGTTGCATAACCTGCAGCGGCAATCTCCCTGGCAGCTGATTTGCCGTCCACTCCGATCACCTTGCTATATAAGGCACGGTTCCAGGATACACCCTGGGCAATCAGCGCGGAATGGTCAGCCACAGACTCGCCCCAGTTATTGTAGGCTCTGAAAAGCGCAGATACCTGCACAGCTTGGCCGTTCCTATATTCTGTAGTCCGGATTGACAAACTCCCTGCAGGCCCGCTGCCTTTTATGCCAAACAGATTATTAGCCTTCAAGGTCAAGCTGCTGTTCCCCCAGCCGGATTCCAGCGCGGCCTGTGCAATCGTCAGGGAAGCCGCAATATGGCTGCGCTGCATATCAGCCACGGCAAAGGATACCATTCGGGAGATAAACTCAGAATCCGACATTTCATCACATCCCTTCCTACTATATTAAATGCTTTTCCGGCTAAACTGCCTGTGCTTATCCCTGATAAGCCTGTATTGAAGTCAGATTATTTCAGGGACAGCTTGTCCCAGAACGGGCTGGTCCAGCGGCTCTGGGCTTGCCGGCAGTATTGCCCTTATAGAACGCGGAGCCTATTCCCCCTACATCGTGCCGGCCCTCAAGATTATTTGTATGTCAGGTGTACAACAAAGCGCCGGAGCTCCCGCTCCGGCGCTTCTTTAGCTATTCTTCTGGCAGCATCAGCTAAAATACGCTGAGGATTATAACCAGCAAGATAAACAGTACCAAAATAGTAGCTGCGGATGTTCCCAGACAGCCATAACCAGCAACATTTTCTCCCATTGCAATTCCTCCCTCAGCCTGTGCCGTCATTTATGTCTTTCCTTAGCATCATATGCCTGAAGTCCTGAAAAAACTGGGCTGACGTACAATATGGTAATTATAAGCAAAAAAAGTATTGTGAAATCATCCATCGTAGCGTAAACTAGTAATAATTAACTATATCGGAGGGACTAATTTACTATGCCTTCATATTATTTTAAGGAGTTCTGGACACCGCTGAGTTGGGTAGGTATTAAGTTTTTCCGGGATGACGAAGGATTTCTTTGGATTAAATGGTGGTCTAAGCCACGCAAGAGATTACGCTGATTTAGCGAGATACATATCTTGCATATAGTTTTCTATAACGGGAATGCCAATAACCTTTCTCCGTCACAGGACAGAGAAAGGTTATTGGCTGTTTATATTACCTTCCTGTACAGACCTCAGCCCTCAGGAAGCCGCTTCAAAAGTAATCCGGTTCTTTCCGCTGCGTTTGGAGATGTATAACGCTTCATCCGCCAGCCTCAGAGTCTCGATAGTATCACTGCCCCCATCGGGCGTCCATACAGCAGCGCCTACACTACACCCGACATGCAGATCTTCGCCTCTGATCATAATGGGCAGATTGATTTTACTGATGATTCGTGAAGCCACAATTTCCGCCTCCTGCATAGGTTTACCTGCAGAAGTATTAAGAATAATGACGAACTCATCCCCGCCCAGCCGGGCTACGATTTCATTGTCGCGTGTACAGTCCATCAGCCTGAAGGCTATCTCCTGCAGCAATGCGTCGCCGATCGCATGTCCGAAGGTATCATTCACTTTTTTGAATCCGTCCAAATCAAGGTATAAGAAACTAAGCGTCGTGCGATTCTGCTTGGCTTTGCTGACTGCATGGGCCAGAAATTCATCCAGCGCAGCCCGGTTGGGCAAGCCCGTAAGCTTGTCATGCAACGCCATATCCGACATATAGCTCAGCTTGCTCTCTGTCTTAGTCAGATTATTCACCAGGTTACGCAGTGACTCAGACAGAATCGCTACATCTTTAAACCGGGTTGAGGATGGAATCTCCACATCGGCCCCTGAGCTGAGCAGATCGGCCGTCCGGGTAATATCCCCCAGCGGGCGGCTGATCCATCCGGCCAGCAGCCAGCCGATAATCGCAAAGACAGCTGCTGTGATCAGTCCGCTGATCAGAATAAAGCGTTCAAGCTGATGTACCGAGGCAAAAGCAATTTCCGCCGGCTGACGGATAATGACCGACCAGCCCAGACCCGGATAATTCATATAGCCGTCCCCATATGCATATCCAGTCAAATAGGAGTCCTGATTCTGCTCCTGTTCAATAATCCATGAACTATTACCGCTGCGGGCTTTCTGCAGCACTTCATTTGGCATTCTTTTGCCGACAAGTGCTTTGGGACCCAGGAGGATCGTGTCATCTTTCCTGCTGACTACGAACACTTCTACACCTTTCAGGCGCTCCTTGAGCGGAGTCACAATGGAAGCCTCGACTTCACGCGACCATTCCCAGCTGAGATGTGCTGCCAGTACACCGTTTATCTGGCCTTGCTTGCCAGTAACCGGCACACTCACATCAACAAACTGCAATGCTTCGCCGGAAGGATTGGGAAGCAGCTTGGAGAGCAGCACCGCATCATGGACATCCCCGATGAAGGTTCCCTTCAGGCCTTCCTGAAATACCGGCCTCTGACTGATGTTCGTGCCCTGCAGAATATGATCTGTGGAAGAAAGGACATTCCCCTTATTATCGAGAAAACCCACCCAGGTGAATACCGGCAGACTCTTCTTCAGCTGATCAAGCAATCCGCTGACTTCTGACGCATCAACCGGCTCCTGAAAAGCATCAAGCTTGCTGAGCACCTCAACTTCCCCGGAGCGTGACCACATGAAATGGTCAAGCTTCTCGGACATTTGGTAGGCTTCTTCAGCCAGGGAGCTGCCAATGCTGACTTCAACAGACTGAGTAGACCGGTTGCCGATAACATAGCTGAGCAATGCCGTTAACAGAATGATAATGACCGCAAAAGCAGTTGAAAATAACGTACGCAGATTTAAAGACATTCACATTCTCCTCTTCGGAAGACCTTATCATAGCACCGACCGCTGAAGTTGCCTAGTAGCGCACTCTATGTCGAAAAGGCTCGGTAATTATTTATCGGAAGGAATATGCGGAAATATAATACAGCTTCCGGCAGACTTAGGGATTTCCTTAATTTAGCTCATGCGTTGTATCAATATTATGCTGAGTTGCGCGGATGATAGTGTTTACATTTTGGCATTATAGTATAATCTGCTCTGTAGCACATGCCAACTTAAGGAGTGATTGATGATGACTGAACAATATGAGATGTATGATGATCCCTTCAAGATGCTTATTCTGCTGGCAACGCTGATATCTGAGAAACAGGGTACAGAGCTGAAATTCGAGCATGTCCCTTCTTATGAGAATGAGGTTTTTGCCATTGAACACCAGAAGTTTCTCTATAAAAAAGATGGCACGGAAATCACCTGGTTTGAGTTTCTGGGCAGAGACATTGCCTCCTCCAGCGATCTGACCCGTTCCCAGTACAACAAAATGTTCGTAGATTGCATGGCTTCACTCTATAGCCTCTAATTCTTCACACCAGGTTACATAAGGAGCATTTCAAACCAATACCACAGCCATGCCGTCCTCTCAAGGGACGGCATTTCACTTTTTACTTCATATATATAGTGAATCAGCCTGCAGTCCCCCGCTTATCCCACCTTGGCTCCCATCGAACGTGCCAGCAATACTGCCTGCTCCACATCCAGCCGTACCCCTTTGAGATCAAGACTCTTCAGGTCAATCCCTTCCAGCCTGGCATCACGCAGATCTGCTCCTGCAAGCTGGCACTGCGCAAGCTGTACACGGCTTAAGTCTGCACCGCGCAGATCCGCTTTTTGCAAATTACAGCCCTGCATATCCGCCTCGGCGAACCGGATGCCCCGCAAATCCTGCCTGCTGAGATTCAGATGGCGCAGATTCGTATATGCCCAGTCCCCACCGTTGAGGGTAATCCCATCCATATAGGCATTCGCGAAATCGGAACCGATCATCTTGCAGTTCTCGAACTTCGCCACAAACAGATTCGCTCCGGTAAACTTGCAATTGGTAAAAGCCCCGTCCCTATGCAGCGAGGCATTCAGCAGTGCACCGGTGAAATCACAGTCCACAAAACGGCAGCTGATGGAGGTCATTTCTTCCATGGAAGCCCCTCTGAAAGAGCAGCGCTCAAATGTACAACCGTTCATTTCTCCATCCTGCATAGCAGCATAATCAAAATTATGATTCTGAAAAGTTTCATTGTAGTATAGATACATATTGTTTTAACACCTCTTTACCCGGGTATTGAACCTAAGATTCTGTGTACCGGGATTATAATTTATTTAAAAAATACTACTTTAGGAGATTGTCCAACTGTAGCCGTTTCGATATAATAGCAAATAAACTCGCGGAGGTAAATGATGGATGACTCCAGCAGAAAAGAACCGTTCCGTTATGTGATGAACCAGCCCATCGATTGCTGGCTTGAAATCCCTGCCAGCAATTCCGGGCCTGGAGCCGGAAAATTGACTGAAGGCATCCTGCTTGACCTGAGCCGTTCCGGCTGTAAGGTGCGTACTTCTCTGAACCTCCGCTTCACTGCAGGTGATACGAAGCTGATTATACATTTCCAGCTGGCGGAAGAGAAGCTTCAATTTGAAGGAAGTGTGCGCTGGGGCTGGATGTTCGGCCTTGGGCAGTTCCAGTACGGGGTAAGGCTTGATCTGTCGGAAACTGAGGAAGAACTGCTGCTGCGGGAGCTTGAGATCTGGACCAATAGCAGAAGAGCTCAAGGATTGTAAGTATAATTTGCACAAAAACGAAAGCAAGGCTGACATCGTCAGCCTTGCTTTCTCATTGAATGGACATATGTGCAATGCAGCTCTCTATCCGATCAAACCTCGATTCTTTTCTTCACCATTACAACCATTGAATAGATCAGAATAAAGGCAACCACAAATTCGAGCAGAAGCGGCCATTGATTGTTGGAAAGGTACCTAATCGTCACTCCGCTGTCGGGCCGCAGATTATTCTCGTAAATCTCAAAATTAAAGGTATTGTCCAGACCTATGAAATAGCTGTCGAACATAAATTTTTCAAGATAGGCTACCCCATTCTGCAGAAGTGTGAGGACCACAATCCCTATCCATACTCTCCACTTGAATCGCAGGCTTAATGCTACAGTAATAGAGAACATGACCATAATCATCAGGAAAACAGCGGACCATACAAACTGCAGTAAACATCTTAAGCCGACTGACACAATATTATCCGGCAGGAAATCCAGCGGGTAGATCAGCTGGTAAATGCCAAAATGCACCAGACCAAGAGCAATCACCGTCAATATAAGCAGCAGCGCAAACAGCAACGGTGATATGACCGTCTGCAGGGCAGTCACCGGGATAAGCCGCCGCTGGTAAGACTTAAGATTCCGGAAATAACTGAATACAGCTATAAATACAAGCGCCAATGCAAGTATCAAGTAGATAACCAGATTTAGCGAAACTAATTGTTCGTTCACCTTGGTGCTGGATATCCAAATCGCAGGCTGAGCCAATAGTGCAATAACAATAAAGACGAGGATTCGTTCCCTTCTGCGTCTCAGATCATATTTTAACAGCTTCAGCATTCGGCAAACACCTCTCTGAACAGCTCATCTATACTTTTCCCCCGCTCCAGTCTGAGCTCTTCCACTTCACGCTGGAGAACGATTTCCCCGTTTTTCAAGAAAATAACCTCGTCAAAAATCCGTTCGATATCGTTCACCAGGTGTGTAGAGATCAGAATGCTGCTGTCTTCCTCATAGAATTCCATAAGCGCATTGAGAATCTTGGTTCGCGCTACGGGGTCGACACCGCCGATGGGCTCATCCAGCATGTAGAGTCTGGCCCGGCGCGACAACGCAAGTGTGAGCTGCAGACGTTCATTCATTCCTTTGGATAACGTCCGGACCTTATCCTGCACTCTGAGTTTCATGAAATCCAGCATTCTCAGTGCTTTGGCCTGATCGAAGTCCGGGTAGAAGTCCCGCTGGAATTTCAGCGCATCGCCCACGTTCATCCAGGACTCCGTAACCGGCACATCCGGCATGAAGGACACAAGTGCCTTGCTCTCGACCCCTACGGGAACACCGAGGACTGAAATGCTGCCTGAATTGGGCCGGGCCAGTCCGGCGATCAGTTTCATAATTGTGCTTTTGCCGCTGCCATTGCTGCCTAGAAGTCCAGTAATCCGGCCTGTTCCCAGTGCAAAGGAGACATTAGCCAGCGCTTGTTTGGAGCCGAACTTCTTGGTCACACCCTGTACTTGAAGTAACTCTTCCACTCTTGGTACTCCCCCTATTCTTGGCCACGCTGATGTATATTCTCCGCTACTGCCGCCAGAATGTCTTCCCCCTGGAAGCCGAGCTCCTGCATGCCCCGGATAAAGCGGTCCAGCACATCCTGCGCCATTTCCTTCTTGATGCTCAGAATCGTCTCTTCTCTTCCGGTGACATATCTGCCCATGCCGCGGCGGGTCTCCACGATTGTCTCACGCTCCAGTTCCTGAAAGGTTCTTTGTACCGTATTCGGGTTAATCTGCAGTTCAGCGGCCAATTCACGCACGGAGGGGATTTTATCACCGGGCTTCAGCTTCCCTGTAATGATCTCCCCTTTGATGTAGTTCATGATCTGGAGATAAATCGGCTGGTTGTTATCGAATTCGATAACCATCAAGCAACATCCCTGCGTCTGAAGACCGCAAATCCTGCGAACAGGAAGAGCACCATGTATATGCACAGCAGCACAATGGAGAAGTTCAATGTCATTCCCGGCATAGGCGCGCCACCGTCTTTATAAGCTGCAAGATTAAGGTTGGGGAACAGGAAGTATTTGTAGAAATCACGGTAAATGATGATTTTATCTATGGTAGTGGCAAAGATTGTCGCACCGATCGTTACCCCCGTTGATTTGGTCAGTATCCCGAGCATAAATCCGATTGTGGCATACACGATGCAGTATACGGTGGAGTACAGAAGTGAAGTAAGAATTTCATTGATTCCTGCATCCCCTCCGCTGAGGCCAAAGAAGATCATTCCTGAGACAAACAGCGCTATCGTTGCAGCCATCAGCATACTAAGCGAATAGAGCAGTACGGTTACATATTTCGAGGCCAGTATCGCTGTCCGGCTGCGGGCCCGGATCAGCAGAAATTTGATCGTCCCCTGACTATATTCTTTGGATACAATCCCAGCTATACCTACAATGACGAGAATCACCAGCACCTGGCCAATTCCCGTAGGAAGCAGTGAGTCTGCTGTGAATTCTGCTGCGGAGGCGTACGTATCTGCCGCAGCCACTGTATGCACAATATAACCTATTACAAATACCATCAGCACTAATAGGGCATACGGAATAATAAAGCTGCGTTTCTTCGAAATTTTGAGCCATTCATTCAGTACGAGTTGATTAAATTTACGCAATGCGGTTCCCCCCTGTCCATTTCAGGAAATCATCTTCCAGGCTTTGTTTATTCTCTGTAATCCGGTAAACCCCAACTTTGGCTTCACTGAGTGCAGCCACCAGCTCTGGAACGGTCCCATCCGGCAGACTTACATGCAGCTCGGAATGAGCTTCATCTGTCCCGGTAACCTGTACACCCTGTAGTTCTCCGGCGACAGTACGCGCTTGCTCCACCTTATCTACCCGAATAGTAAGTGATACTTCACTCCGAGCTTCCGCCGCTTCTGCAATCCGGGTAACCGTAACGAGCTTGCCGTTCTGAATTACGACCGCCCGGTGGCAGATCTGTTCGATCTCGGCCAGCATATGGCTGGAGATTAGAATCGCAATGCCCTCCACCTCAGCAATCTTGCGCATATAATCGCGCATCTCCCGGATACCAGCGGGGTCCAGCCCGTTGGTCGGTTCATCCAGAATGAGCAGCTTCGGCGAATGCAGCAGGGCCTGGGCGATACCCAGACGCTGGCGCATGCCCAGCGAATATGCTTTTACCTTCTTGTTCATCGCTTCCTGCAGTCCAACCAGCTCCACAACCTCATCAATCCGCGATTCACCGGCCCCGTCACTCATCCGCAGATACTGCTTCAGATTGTCATAACCGGACATATGGGGATAAAATTCCGGATTCTCGATGATTGCTCCGATCTGCGAGATGGCCCGCTTGAAGTCCTTCTGTATACTGTGCCCATGAACGAGAACATCCCCTCCGCTCATACGGATGAGTCCGGTCATCATGCGGATGGTGGTCGTTTTACCAGCACCGTTCGGACCCAGCAGTCCGATAATTTCCCCTCTTTGGATATCGAAGCTCAGGTTATCTACTATCGCTTTCCCTTTAATCACTTTACTGACGCCTTGCATTTCCAATACAGTTTGTTCCTTTACGGGGCCTGACAGCCCTTGATTACGAGTGGACGTATTCATGACAGCCTCCTTATGTAGACACGGGATTGTTATTGTTTCCAGCCTTGTATTTCCATTGATGTGTCAGTGTGTTAGTTAAATAGTACACTAGACATTCTCATCTGTAAAGCCCAATTGTGATTTTTTTCCTTAAGCTCTCTATAAACAGGCTATCCATTCAGGGATTCCGGCCATACCAGTCTTCCAAAGCAAACATAGAATAGTATTGCAACTGACAGTACCGTACTGCATTTGCCATTCCAGCTTCGAGGAGGAGTTCATGTGGACAAAGAGGTTCATATCTCACAGACATATCCAAGGCTGACCGTGTACAGCGAAGAAAACTACCGCGGAAGAAGCAGAATTTACAGGGGCAATCTTGGTATCCGTAATACAGACAATATTCTGGACGGAATTGAGAGTCTCCGTTTCTTCTCCACCAGCAGCAATGCAACGCTCGTCCTGTTCAGCAGAACCCGGTTCAGAGGCAGCTTCCGCGTGCTTCGCGGAAACCACAGCATCCGTGATCTGGATGACTATATCTCCGGCAACGATGTAGAGTCAATTATCTCGACTAACCAAAGACTGACCCTGGCCCAAATCCGCAGCATCCGCAGCAGCGGGGAACTTCCTTCGGGTTACCGGTTAATCTAGTAAGAATCAGCAAGACAAATAGGGCACACTCCGGTATCACCCAGCCGGAGTGTGCCCTATTTGATTGTTCAAATGAATCCAAAGCGGGTAATCAAGGAGGAAAAATACTAGGAAAGGGGAGATTATCATGCCATCTTCATCTAAACGATCCAAAGCCCGGCTGAAACCCGGCCATACATATGCTGCCAGATATCAGCTGGTTAAGGGCCCTATTCCGCCTCCACAAAATTTCTTCCGGAAATACTTCTGGCTGTTAGCTGTAATCGCCTTTGCTTCAGATATCCTGGGGTTTGCTGACCGCTATTATGTCACAGCCCGGGAGCTTGGAGTCCAGCAGGGGCTGATCACGCCAAAACTGTGCAATCTGCCGTATTATGGATAGCCGGACTGTTATTAACATTCAAGCTGTATCTACAGCTTCCCGCCTGACATTTGAATCACATCTGCCGCAAGCACTGCGATCTGCTCCTGCAGCACTTTCACATCATCAATTCCTTTCCAGTAACGGGTGACAAAATGAAGAAAGACATCGACCTTACGCAGCAGGATCAGCGTGGGAATCGCTGTTAATTCTTCCGTGGTAAGTATGATCTTGCGGCTGAAGCCCCGCCAGAAATCACGGATAATCTGCTCTTCCTCTTCATGGCACAGCATCCCGGACAGAATAACTGCAGCCTCCATGGCCCGCACATCCCAGGTGCAGAACTCAAAATCAAGGAGCGCTGTCACTTGCGCAGCATCCTCCGCATCCACCAGCAGATTGGAGGCATTTAGATCGCCATGTATCAGCTGATGAGGTAATCCCTCCAGTTGCTCCAGTGAATCTGCCACACCCTCATAAGCCTCAACCAGCACTTTCAGTTCCGGCAGCAGATCCTGGAGAGGTTCAGGCGGATTCAACAACAGACCGCGGAGTGCTTCCCGGGTGCACAGCGGATACGACTGCCCCAGCTCATAGTATGGCCTGTACACAGCAGGGTTCTCCGGCTTCACATCAGCCAGCACAGCAGATAAGGTCCCGGCCGCCTCACCGAACGACTCATAGAAGCCCGAATCCTGTTCAGCCGGAGATTCACCTTCAATATAGCCGAACAGGCAGGAATACTTCCCGTCACCCTCTTTAAGCTGAACCATCGTCTCCCCCGTGGAGGTAAGAATAGGAACAGGAATTTTAAACGGCAAATCCAGTGCAGCCAGCTTTTGCAGCACGGCATGCTCGAACTCTATTTTATTCCGGTCTCTATGTGTATCATAAATCCGCAGCACAGCGCGGCGGGTTTCCTTGTCAACAAAGTAGGTGGTGTTATTCCAGCCTCCGCTCCGCTTCCTTAATGTCCCGTTCCACTCCGGCCAGGCTTGGCTTACAATAGTATTCGTAGGCTTTTGCTCCTTTCCAAGTAACTATATGCACAGTAATTATCTTCAGTTCTCTCCTCCGGTTCTCAAGTCATTGTAGAATCAGGATTGGGACGATGTCAAATCGCCATGATTCAGGTTCAGCGGTTATGCGGAAATCTGTTTTTCCGTTATAATAAACTTCATAGAATATAAGTAAAGGATGGGATACATATGGACGCTACCGTAACCAAACGCTGGCTGCTCGCCAGACTCTACGAGCCGGAGCAGATCATCGTAGACTGCCGCTTCACACTGGGCAAACCTCAGGCCGGCAGAGATAGTTATGAAGAGGAGCATATTCCGGGAGCAGTCTATCTGGACCTGGAGCTGGATCTGTCATCTCCGGTTGGCGGACACGGAGGCCGTCATCCCCTGCCTGATCCTGAGGTGCTGGCGGCGCGGCTCAGCAAGCTTGGAATCGGCAACGATTCACGTATTGTCGCCTACGACGATGAGAGCGGCATGAACGCTGCACGCTTGTGGTGGCTGCTGCGTTACCTCGGGCATGAACAGGTATTCATATTGGAAGGCGGCTTCAGCCAGTGGAAAGCCGAGAAATATCCGGTGACGAATCATCAGCCGGTCCGGGTACCTAGTACATTTGAGGCCAATGTTCAGCCGCAGATGCTCGTTGACGTCCACAAGGTACAACAGATATCTGCTAATATGGAGCCTTCGGCTTCTCCAACCGGCCTATCTTCAGTCCTCATCGATTCCCGCGCCCGTGAACGCTTCCTGGGGCAGGAAGAGACCTTGGACAAGCGAGCCGGACATATTCCCGGTGCGTTCAACTTCTTCTGGAAAGAAACGCAGAATGCCGACGGCAGCTTTAAGAACGCTGAGGAATTGCAGGAGCATTTCTCCGAGCTGGACCAAGACGCTGAGATCATCGTCTACTGCGGCTCCGGCGTAACCGCCTGCCCGAATGTGCTGGCGCTGGAGAAGGCTGGGTTCAAGAATGTGCGGCTGTATGCAGGTAGCTGGAGTGACTGGATTAGCTATGAGGAGAATCCGGTGGCTACCGGAGAAGAGTAAATGCGAATAGCCCGCGTTCAGCGCGGGCTATTGTTATTTTCTAGCCAATTAGTGGAGCGGTTTACCTTTACGTCCCACAATGTATTCGGTTTTTCGCATACAATTGCCCCGTTACCCCTCGCTGTCGCACATTGTGTTGGGTTTTTCGCATACAATTGCCCCGTTCACCCTCGTTGCCGCACATTGTATTCGGTTTTTCGCATACATTTGCCCCGTTACCCCTCGCTGCCGCACATTGTGTTCGGTTTTTCGCATACATTTAGCCCGTTTACCCTCGTTGCCGCACATTGTATTCGGTTTTTCGCATACAATTGCCCCGTTACCCCTCGCTGTCGCACATTGTGTTCGGTTTTTCGCATACATTTAGCCCGTTTACCCTCGCTACCGCACATCGTATTCGGTTTTTCGCATACATTTGCCCTCTCCCCCTCGTTCCTCTCTAAATGGCTGGTTTTCCATAAGCATTCGCGGGCCACATTATTTATCAGACTAGATCTGGACTTTGGAGCGTACCTATATACTCATAATAAATAATTCGCTGCGATTCTCCTCTTGCCACTGGGCGGAATTTCCCCTTATCCACCAGCATGCGGCAGTATTTTATGACCGTCGTTGTGTGCAACTCCAATTCTCTCGCGGCTTCAGCCGGGCGAAGAACACGATGGTGACGGATGGCTGACCGCATCAAATCACGTTCAAGTTTAGAATAGGAACTCTCAGCGCTTCTATTCGCAGATTTTCCTGCCGACAAATAAGGAAACAGAATGTTACGCAGTGCGGAGAGGATGAAAGACGGGTTGTCCTTCAGTTCATCCAGCGAAATATAGAGCACCATGCAGTCCTGTGACTGCAGAAAAAGCCCGCGGTTCAGGTCCATCCGGTATTTGCTCCGGTCCGTGCCATGCGAGCCAAAGTCCATAATTTCAAATGCAATACGTGAGGTTCCGACCTGCCATAGTATATCGACAAAATAGGATCTGCCACGCCAGTCCTTAACTTCATATTCCGGGTGTAGTCCCTTCTAAAACGCACAAAACCCCGCCTCCTTCCGAATGGGTTAGGAGACGGGGCATTCTTTGCCACGTTTGCTTGAATCTATACTTAGTGTGCCACTTTTGGCTGGCTAAAACAATACAAAAATATCAATATAGAGACAGATTGTGTTATACCGGACTGCCCTTGTTGATGTGTCACGGAAAATCTATTGTATATACCCGGTAACACTGACTCAGCACTTCAATACTAACTATTCTTCCTTTTATTCATTCATCCGAAACAAACTTAGAAATATAAAAACAGTTTCCAGCATCCGCTCCGCAATCGTCAGCATTCAGCCAAAAGTCATAGTAATTAATTGTTTGTCTAATGACATAATCTATGGTATCAATTGTAAGACAAAGAATAAAAATGCAAACAAGAAGAGAGGTTATTTGATGTGGGATCGTAAAGAACTAAAGCGAAGGGCCAAGAATGTACTCCGCTCCTCCTATTGGAAGGCGTTTGTGGTGAGTTTACTGCTGGTCTTTCTAGGGGAAGGCTCAGGTCTCCCAGGATTTAATCGTAACATGGGATCATCGGCCCGTTCAGAAATTTCCAGCTCAGGTCTGGATTTCGATTGGAACGTGTTAGGACCTTTTCTTTTAATCGCACTATTAGTAGTCGGCATTATTGCAGTAATTGGAATTGCATTTTATATCCTGATCGGATCTCCGCTTAAAGTGGGTTCATTCTGTTACTTCAAGCAATCTGCCGAGGGTGAAGTCCGTATGGGCAATGTCGGCTATGCCTTTAACAAGGAGCGGTACTGGGCTATTGTTGTAACCATGCTCTGGAGAGGTTTTTTGAATTTCTTATGGTTCCTGCTGCTGATCATTCCTGGCATTGTAAAATCCTATGCGTACAGTCAGGTACCTTACATTCTTGCGGATAATCCGCACATCGGGTATAACCGCGCAGTAGAATTAAGCAAGCAAATGACACATGGACATAAGTTCAGCATGTTTGTGCTTGATTTGAGTTTTATAGGCTGGATTCTGCTTGGCCTGCTGGCACTTGGCATCGGGGTTTTATTTGTTCAGCCCTATATCAACGCCACGAAAGCCGAGCTTTACCTGGAATTACGGCATCATGCGCTATCGTATAATTTGACAACAGCACATGAACTCCGGCTAGCACAGACACCCTTTATCTAGAAAACGTATCTGTTATCTGCATACCACTATTTAGGACAGATTGCATTCTTTGTAAAAGCAGCAGCAGCCCCGTAGACCGGAGGTTACTGCTGCTTTTGCATGTAAGACCTTGTCTTTCGTGCAATTTTGTCCAGGAGGAAATAAATAGAAACTTTGAGTTTGTTTTTACGTAGTACTACAAAGTTTATGAGCTTGAAGCCAGGCGAAACATTCTATGTTTGGAGCGGCTGGACTTCATTCTTCTACCGAGGGGAGATCACATTCCTATGAATATAGCCGTCAAGCTGATGCAAAAATTCAAAGACTACGATAACCGGAATACGCTGAAGGCCTACCAGGATAAAACGGAGCTCATCAGGAAACGGAATGTGCAAGCATGGAACGACGGGCAGCTTCTAGCGGAATCCCTCCGGCTGCAAAAAGAAGCGCGGTCGGGCACAAGTTTGGACGAGTTGCTTGTAGATGCCTATGTGTTAGTCTGCGAGGCAGCGAAGCGAACGCTCGGATTACAGCCGTATGATGTCCAGATTATGGCTGCCATCGCTCTACATGAAAGATTTCTGATCGAGCAGCATACCGGTGAAGGAAAAACACTCTCTGCGGTTATGCCTGCATATCTGAATGCACTGACCGGCAAAGGTGTTCATGTGCTGACTTTTAATGATTATCTGGCCAAGCGGGATGCGGAGTGGATGGGACCGGTCTATCGTTTCCTCGGATTGACGGTAAGCCCGGTTCAAGCGGGAATGAGCCTGTCCGAGAAACGGGAAGCATACGCCGCCGATATAACCTACGTTACAGCTAAAGAAGCCGGCTTCGATTATTTGCGCGACACCATCGCACTAAGCGAAGCCGATACCGTGCATCGTCCCTTCCACTACGTCATCGTTGACGAAGCGGATTCGCTGCTGCTTGACGAAGCGCGGGTGCCGCTGGTCATCAGCGGAGATTCGGCCACATCAGGAAGAGACGGCTTTCGTTTCGCAGAAGTGACCCGGCAGCTCAAGCAGGCAGAGCATTACGAATTCGACGAGTTCCAGCGGAATGTTTACTTAAACGAAGCAGGCGCTGCAGAAGCAGAGGTGCTGCTGGGTTGCGGCAATTTGTATGATAGCCATAACAGCCATCTGCTCACATCCTTAAACTGCGCACTGCATGTGGAAACGTTATTGAAAAAAGACGTTGATTACATCGTCCGGGACGGTGAAATCGAGCTGATCGAAGAATATACCGGCCGCGTGGCCGAGAACAGGTATTTGCCGGACGGACTGCAAGCCGCACTTACAGCCAAAGAAGGACTGGACTCCATCGCCGGGGGAAAAATCCTCGGGACGATCACCATTCAGCATTTCATCAGCCTGTATCCGCAGATTTGCGGAATGACGGCTACCGCGCATGCTTCCGCAATGGACTTCAAAGAACTTTACGCGCTGCAGGTTGTGCAAATCCCGCCGAACCGGCCAAACATCCGGCTCGATCATCTGCACCGGATTTATACCCATAAAGAAGCCAAGCTTAAGGCACTCGTACAAGAAATCTCATCCGTCAATAGGACAGGACGGCCTATTCTCATTGGTACGTCCAGCGTCGAAGAGTCTGACATGCTGGCGGAGGCACTAGCTGCTTCCGGTGTACCTTGTCAGGTTCTGAATGCAAAGAATGACGCAGAGGAAGCCGATATCATTGCCAAAGCCGGAGAAATCGGCGCCGTGACGGTGTCTACGAATATGGCGGGACGCGGTGTCGACATCCGGCTCGGCGGCGGCAATCCCGCGCAGGCAGGAATAGTGACTAAGCTGGGCGGTTTGTACGTAATTGGCACCCATGTGAACGAAAGCGTACGGATCGACGACCAGCTGCGGGGGCGTGCCGGCCGCCAAGGCGACCCGGGAGCCTCTGTATTCTATGTAAGCTTGGAGGACGAGCTGATGCTGCGGTTCGGATTCGATACAGCGGTTCGTGTTCCCAGGCAGGATGAGGCTCTTGAAGAGCCGGCGCTCAGCAGCAAGATATCAAGTATTCAGCGTATAGTTATGGGCCAGAACTTCGATATCCACCAGGAACTGAACGGTTATTCGGATATGGTGGAGGATCAGAGGCGGATTCTATACGCGGAGCGGCTCGGAATTTTGAGAGGTACGAAGCTGATGAGCCCGTCGGAGCAGCGGGTACGGCTTTTTTATATCGACGAGTTCTGGGCTGACCATCTGGCATTCGTGTCTTATCTTCGCGAAAGCATCCACTTAGAGAGCCTGGCCAGCCGCAATCCGATCGACGAATTTCATGCGCAAATTACTCAAGCCTACGAGCTGATTCCCGCTAGAATAAACCGTGAAACGGCAAATATGCTTAAAAGGCTCGATGGTTCGAATGATCCGGCGAAATGGGATGAATTCGGTCTGAAGAGCCCTCCTTCCACCCGGACTTATATTATCAATGATCAATACATCCAGAATAAGCGCAGCTCATGGACCGGAACGACCGTTCTGGCTTATTGGCTCCGCCCGTTTCTAAAGAGGGCATTATGGCCTGTATTCAAGATGTCAAAATACTGATGCACCGCGCTTACTTCGGAACACAAAAATACATCGCCAGTGCGTATAAGGCACTTGGCGATGTATTCAGTATTTACAGATACTCGGAAATCAGCTAGGAAAATTCAGTTTGTCAGGCGTTATTTGCGGTGTAATCCCCTGCTTAACTGTAGAACTGCCAGAATACAAGCAGCCCCACCAGAACAACCATCATTACTATAGGAAGAATAGCTGACCACTTGTCACCGGCAGTTGAAGCGGATCGTTTCTTCCTCCAGGATAGCAGCAGCGCGGCTAAGAACACCACCGCCAGTCCAGTCAGACCATAGTTGACCAAAATTTGCGGATACACTTCGGTATAGGCACGTTCATTGTTGCTGAGCATCCTTAAGGCCAGAACCAGAATATTCACCACAATGCCGGTGCCTGTCAAGGTGAGGCCAGCCGTCAGCACGCGGCTGACGGCACGAAGGGCAGGGCGTGTTCCAGCTCTTCGCTTGTTCAATATTGCCTGTACCAGCAATACAAACGGGGCGATAAGGAAATAGAGGATGGCCAGTGCCGCAAGCACGGCATTCAAGAGCAGCACCGGCATTGATTTACCTGCAGGCAGCGGCAAATAATCCGTTGTATATACCGAGATCGCCTTCACCTTACCCTCAATGACCGTCGCATGAAGCATTGGCCAGGCATCGAGCGCCGAGTCTCCGCTCACTTTCTGATAGATGTAAGGCTGAACCTGCTTGTAGCTTCCATTCATCCCTGCTAGTGACACCCGGAGCTGATCCCCTCCCTGCGGCTTAAGCTTCATCAGCGTAAGATAGGGGAATAGATTCATGAAGCCGTGTGCGGGACGCCGCGCAGCCATGAACTCGCCTTGAACCTCTGAAGAATCCGGCAGATCACCAGCATCTGCCTGCTCACGCGTGCCCAGTATTGCTTTGGTCAGACCATGTACAATATTGGATTCGCTGGCCTGATTGGTCATAATTATAATCGCGAACCGGTCTTCAGGCACAATCTGCAGATTGGTGGCAAAGGCAATCGTATTTCCCCCATGGCCAAGCGTCCGGTGCACTCCGGGATATTCCCAGAATCCATGTGCAATGCCCGGCATTCCTTCAGCTGAGGCATAACTCTGACCCAGCATCGTGCCCAGCGTCTCCGGCTTCCCGAACAGAGGGGATCCTTCTCCGGCTGCAGGCATGAATGCCATCGCAAACTTAGCCAGATCTTCTGCAGTACCGTTATTTCCTCCGTTAGGGTACATGGACATATAATTCCATGACCCTTGCTTAAAGGTCCCTTCTCCTTCGAAGAAATAGCCTTTAGCTTTATGCTCCAGCAGCTCCGGACGGTCCTCTACAACAGAATAGGCAATCGAATCCTTCATCCCGAGGGGATCGAAAATATGCTGCTGAACGTATTCATGATAAGGCTGGCCGCTGATTCTCTCTACAATAAAGGCAGCCAGCGAGTTGCCATAGTTAGAGTAAGCTACAACCTCACCCGGTCTATAAATCTGTGCCGGCTGGGCCAGCTGCAGCCCCTCTTCCAAAGAGCGTACTTCCTCGGGGGACTGATAGGCCATGTCGAACATATACTCCTCGAATCCGGCATTGTGGTTCATCAGATGAAGCATCGTTATGGGATCATCATATTTCAGCTTAGTGAGGAAATTGTCCGGCAAAAGCTTGCGGATATCTTCATTCAGATCAATCTTCCCTTGCTCAACCAGCTGCATTACGGATGTCCATACGGTAAGCTTGCTGATCGAGCCCCATTCCATTACCGTATCCTTCGAAACAGGGATCTGCTGCTCCAAGTCAGCGTAGCCATAACCCTTGGACAGTACCACCTGGCCATCCTTCACCATAACAACTGATGCACCTACGGATTGTTGACCTATGTACTCTTTTACATAATCATCGACAAAAGCTTCCAAGCCGGACAACGGAATTCCGGAAGGCGTTGCTCCCCCGTTACCTTTCTCTGCTGCAAATGCTGTGATACTACTGGAAAGTAGCAATAGTATCGGGAACACAATTGTAAATCCTCTTCTTAACAATAAGACCTCTCCTCTAATCTAGTAAATTCCTGCAGTTCCCCCATTCTAACAAAAATCATCCTGCATAACATTACAAACAGCTTACATTTATGCCGGATGGACTGGTATTATCTTAATTGGAGACAGCATTATATCCACTCAGGAAGAAGGCATCTTATGAATAACTTTTATAACACGCTGGCTTATATAAATGAAACGTTTTACGCACCTGCCCGCTTAACAGTTACTTCAGTGCGTGAAGAACCGCAGAATGCCGAATATGGTGCCGGCTTGTTTCAACTAAATAACCTTTCGGTTCGATTTCGAGTTGGGAAAATAACCCCGACGAAGACAGGGCAGTTTGTCGTCTTCTGGGAAAAGGATGCTGAGCGTAAAAACCGGGCATTGTCCTATACGGACGCTCCCGATTTACTGGTAATCAATACATTCCATCCGGTCAGCGGGGAGATTGGACAGTTCGTGTTTCCGAAAGACGTGCTGAGAATGCACGGGGTGCTGGCATACGGGGATGCACCAGGGAAAATGGCAATGCGCGTGTATCCGGATTGGGATACAGTGACCAGTAAACAGGCTTCTGCTGCGCAAAATTGGCAGCTGCCCTATTTCTCCAGAGTAGATCCAATGAACGGTCAGCATATGCAGGCATTAACCAGGTTGTATGCACCAGAGATTCGTATGACACTTACATCGGAGGAAATACAACTATGATTCTGTTCATTCACCGGAAGGATCTGCGGACCTCGGATCTCCCGGCCTTTGACGCCATCTCTTCTGCACAGGAGAGTTCCCTGCATGTATTGATTCTTGAACCTTTCTTGTTACGGAATGAGCGATATCTTGAGCATAGCGGCCTGAACTTCCTCCGGCATGTATCCGGTCTGCAACAGGAATATGAACATCAAGGCAAGCTTCTCCATATTCTTTACGGGGAACCGGATGACATTGTAAGGAGTCTGGCCGGGGTTCATCCGGTCCATGAAGTCAGGGTCCATGCCGATTATACCCCCTATGCTCTGAAAAGAGACCGGCTCCTGCGCGACACAGCCCTTGCTCTGAACATGCGCTTTCACACACATCATGACAGCATGCTCTGCGACCTGGATGACTTCATGGACTGGTCCGGGCGGAGTGAGCCTTTTAAGGTATTCACCCCCTTTTACCGCTGCTGGCGCAGCTTCCTCCATGAACGTTTCCGGCCACCCTACTCTGCCGGTCTGCAGGAACTGCGGACCGTGGACATACATCCGCAAATCGCTGGCAACTACCGGATTCCCGAAGAAGTTACCCGGCAGCTCACAGCGCTCGCCCAGCCTGCGCAGACTATGAATCCCAGTCATCTGCTGGAGGATTTCATGCAAACGGAAGTGCAGCATTATGCGGTAAACCGTGATAACTATTCGCAGGAAGGGACAAGCCGGCTCAGCAGGCATCTGAATACAGGGGCGATTTCTGTTCGGACAGTCTATAACCGGCTTACGGAGAATGAGCACTTAGGGGAAGAATGGCTGAGACAGCTGGCCTGGAGAGATTTCTATCTGTATCAGGCGCGGCTGGATCCTATGTTTTTCAACTACGAGAATGTGTATGATCTTTCTGCCCTGGGGACACATAATTTCGAGGCATGGTCCCGCGGCAAAACCGGTATTCCGGTGATTGATGCAGCTATGCGCCAGCTGAATGAAACGGGCTGGATGCCAAACCGGCTGCGGATGATTACTGCGATGTTCCTGACCAAGAATCTCGGCTGTCCGTTTATTTACGGCGAGCGGTACTTCCGGCTGAAGCTGAGCGATTACGACAATACATTGAATCGCGGCGGCTGGCTCTGGAGCTCATCACTCGGATACGATGCCTCGCCTTACTTCAGGGTGATGAATCCGGTAACCCAATCTCAGACCCATGATCCCAGCGGCAGCTATATACGTACCTGGTTGCCTGAGCTGTCAGAACTGCCTGACCAAGCCATACACCTGCCCCGCGAGGATGCTATTGTTGATCTTAAGCGGTCACGGGCGCTGGCGATAGAGCTATATAAGGAAATATTGAGCAGCAAAAGAGCTGCGCCTCAAGAGTGAGCTGCGCGGAACCCGCGGCAGATGCGGGTTCGGCCGGTTGCGCGCAGCCGTTTCCACTTACATGAATCAAAACTCTTTATTCCTGTGTATCCGCACTGCCAGCAGATAAGATACTGCAAATATAACGACAGCAACAATCAGGGAGACATAACCTGTCTCAGCGCCATTAAAGTTCACAGGCTTCCACAACAATCCCAGCAGCATCCACACCAGAAAACGGATGGTAACGGATAAGGCTGCCGACACCATAATCATCATCTCACTTTTCTCCACACCGAATTTAAGAATAACCGGATAGTAGATTGAAATGGTTGAGATGGATAAGGATAAGCCGAATGTGAACCCGGTTGACAAATTAAAATGAGTTGTGTCTATCCCTCTTACAAAAATAAGAGCCGGAGTAACTATACTTACTGCAGTACCCGTCAGGATTAACAGGATGAACGAAAGGTATTTGGCTCTGATCACCGTTTTCCTTTGGATCGGCATAGTGATTTCAAGCTTACTCCATTTAGAGGCCTCGTCCATCTGCAAAGAGGACCCGATACTTACAGAAAAAATCAAAATCTGTGCAGCAATGATCGAATTCATTACAGTGTGATCGGCCGCCACAAATGAAACAAGCAGCAGAGCCAAGGCAATTCCCAAAGATGTCTTTATATTATTCTGGAGAGAATAATAATTATTTAACAACAGCCCCCGCATGTTATTTGCCCCCCTTTACCAGAAGCAGCAGAATCTCCTCAATAGATACTTGATCGACAGTGATCCTGCCATATTTTTGCTCAAACCCTTTTTTATCTATTACCAGCACATCAGTTTGATGCTCCTTTACTCTGTAAGCAAGTCTATCGCCTTCAGCAATGATCTTGAACTGATCACTTTTGCAGCGGGCAACTCCGTAGTCATATATCAGCTCATCCTTCTTCGCAGTCAGAATATTCTTTCCTTGATGAATGAAAGTGATGTAATCGGCGATTTTTTCCAGGTCACTTGTTATATGGGAGGACATCAATATAGAATGCCGCTCATCCTCCACGAACTCCAGAAAAACCTCCAAAATCTCCTCTCTGGTAACAGGGTCTAGCCCTGAGGTAGCTTCATCCAGAATAAGCAGCCGGGGATGATGTGACAATGCGGCTGCTATGGCAAGCTTCATTGTCATCCCCCGGGAGAATTCCTTAATCTTCCGGTCCATGGGCAGGCCAAACTTGGCAGTGAGCTTTAAATAGAATTCCTGATCCCATTGCTTGTAGATTCCGCACATAACCTTTGCAAGCTTGCCCGGTGTCAATACAGCCGAGAAGTTTGCGGTATCCAGAACCACTCCGATGTCTTCACGGATTGCAGTGTCTATGTCTGTCATGACCCGCCCAAAAATCCGGATCGTTCCGCTGTCTATATGAACTGTGTTCAATATAGATTTAATGGTTGTCGTTTTTCCGGCCCCATTCTCTCCCACAAACCCCATGATGGTTCCATTGGGAATGGAGAACGATACATCATCTAGAACAAAATCAGAATCGGTATAGGCTTTTGTCAGTCCGGTTATCTCTAAGCTAAGATTCATTTTTTCCCTCCGTATAAAAGACAGTCAGCATATCCACCATCTTCTCCAGTTTAATTCCACTCGTGTGGGCAATTTCCGCTGCTTTCATTAAATGCTCTTCTACTTTTTTCAGCTGCTCTTCCTGAAACATATCTTTATTGGTGGCTGAAACGAAGCTTCCGCGTCCAACCGTAGTATCGATGAATCCATCACGCTGTAAATCCTCATAAGCCTTTTGCACAGTAATAACACTGACCTGAATGGACTTCGCCAGGGAACGCATAGAAGGAATCGGATCTCCTGCCTGCAGTTCTCCACTCATGATCATTTCTTTGATCTGTGAGGTGATCTGCTCATAAATAGGCTTGTTTCTGTTGGTACTGATGATAATCTCCAAACGCTTCCTCCCCTCCGCAATATTGTACTTATTGTACCAGTACAATATATCTGATTTACTGATTTTTGTAAACTCGCAAAAATTCTTAAAAAAGGGCTAACCCCACCACCGGGTCAGCCCTCCAAATTACCTGTTTGCATTCGAGAATTGAACATGAATGGACACTACCTCCGACCGCGATCCGATACGGATCGGCGGACCCCAGAATCCATATCCGGAAGATACTATGGAATGGAGCTGCCCTTTCTGCAGATATCCCCAGTCATTCTCAAACAATCTGTCAGTCAATATATTGGCAGGCGCAATCTGCCCGCGGTGGGTATGACCGGAAACCATCAGATCAATCCCCTGCTCCTCTGCGGTATCGAAGCCGACCGGCTGATGCTCCAGCATAAATACCGGCTTGGAGCTATCCATGTTCTCCGCTAGATCAGCCAGCTCCGCTCTATCCTTATCACTATAGTCTTTCCGGCCGATCAGCGTCAGCCAGTCTCCCACCTCAACCACTTCGTCATAGAGGACCTGAATCCCGCTCTCCTCCAGCAGGCTTATGATCTCCTCCGTCCCGCCTTTGAACCGGTCATGATTGCCCAGAGAAGCATACACGCCGAGCGGCGCTTGAATCTCCGCTAAAATCGCACCGATGCCTTTGTCCTTATACGGCACAATATCATCATCTACAATATCGCCTGGAAGCAGTACGATATCCGGGTGCAGTGCGTTGATTTGCTTAACCATCCGCTCCGCATGGCCTTTTCCAGATAAATAACCAAAATGCATGTCCGATGCCATTACAATATGAAGTTCACCGTCCGCCGGACCCGTCTTGTCGATCTGTATGTCATACTGTCGCACTACCGGACTGTAGGCGTTGAAGCTGCCAAACCCGAGCAGACCGGCCAGCAGCAGCAAAGTGATGATTCCTGACCACTTCTGAACGGCATGACGCGGCAGCCTGATCAGCTTCGTTAGCCAGACCGAAAGATGTACGAGCGGCAGCAGCATAATTAATAAGCTGAACAATGCCAGCCAATAGCTGCCAATGACACTTAAAATAACCGATCCTGCAACCACTCTTGACAGGATTAACGAGCTTGCCAGAAAGACAAGCGCAATGATATAGAATAGCCGGAACCTGCCTGACACTACCGGCTTGATCCAGCCCCATCCGCTCCAGCCGATGTAGAATACAATTAAGGCATATACAATGATAAATACGAGTCCAAAAATAATATACATGTTAACCACCTTATGTAAATTTCATCCGAGCACCAAAGCTTTTCTAACCAGTCTACAGTAACTTCAGACACCACTGCAACTAAGCTGCGTTTTGTTGTTGACATTGTCTTATAATTATCATTTAATGGTTTGGACCTTTCCTTAATTTACAGACAACCTGGAGGATTCATCATGGCACAACCTTTCTTTCCAAGACTGCAGGGTAACAGCCGGGGCTGCTTAACCTTTGAGCCCTTTTTCCTGATTCCCTACAGCATGTTCTCCACCTATGCCACCCTTTATATGTACGAGCTGGGTCTGACGGAGCTGAACATCGGCTGGATTACTACCATCGGACTGATCGTACAGGTATTCTCTTCATTAATCAGCGGATATTTAACAGACCGTCTGGGACGCAAGCGGGCTATTTTATACTTTGACCTGCTTAGCTGGAGCCTGGCCACCCTGTTATGGGCTGCATCACAGAATCTGTGGTTTTTTACGGCCGCTGCGGTCATAAACGGCTTCCAGCGTGTCCCGCATATTGCTTTTTATTGCCTGATTGTCGAAGATACCCGGCCCTCTGACCGGACGTATGTCTTCACCCTGCTGCAGATTATCGGTGTTATCGGAGGGTTATTTGCACCGCTGGGCGGTCTGCTTGTACACCAGTACGGCATGGTTCAGGGGATGCGGATGATGTATGTGCTCGCGTTTCTGTTCATGACCTTCCAGTTCGTCGGCCGTCAGCTGACGACCCGCGAAACCGAAGCCGGGATCAGGAAACGTCAGGAAACACGTGAACTTGGACTAAAAGAAATTATGGTCGAATATGGCGGTGCCTTCCGTGAGCTGTGGGCAGAGCACAATCTGCTGCTGATCTTCGGCGTATACATCCTGTTCAACTTTCAGGCAACGCTGAAAAGCACCTATCTGTCACTGTATCTGGCGGATTATCTGCATATGGATAGCGGTATCCTGTCCCTGTTTCCGGCAGTCTCCTCTATAATCATGCTGCTGACCCTATGGCTTCTTATGCCCAAAATCCCAGACCAGAGCGCCCACCGCTCCATGATGGCCGGCTTCGGGCTCTCTGCGCTGTCGAATGCCATGCTGGTATTATACCCTTCATCCAGCCTCTTGTGGATCGGACTCAGCACCATTCTGGCAGCGGTGGGCCTGATGATCAGCTCCCCTTATCTGGAAGCTGCCGTACAGAACGCTATCGACGACGATAAACGTGCCAAAGTCTTTTCCACACTGTCCGTGCTAATCCTGCTGTTCACTGCACCTGCGGGCATCATCGGCGGCTGGGCGTACAAGCTCGATCCGCGAATCCCTCTATGGCTGGTAACAGCGGCGTTTGTCCTTTCCTATATGCTGCTGCATCTGTACCGCAGACGGACTGCGCAGAATCACAATTCTCCGCAGCAGCTTTCACAATAACCAAACAGGGATTTCCCTCAGACCATCTAAGGCCTGGAGGACATCCCTGTTTCTATTTTACTGCTATGACGTTGAAGAATCTGACTTGATGCGTTCCTTCTCCAGCACCTCTTTGAGGTCATCCTGGATACGGCGGTTCCACAGCGGAACACCGGAGCGGTAGGCCGCCCGGCCTGTCAGGTGGGCAGACAGCGGTGATGTCATAAATACGAAGACAATTCCGAGCAGCAGCTTCGCACTGACGAAATCAAGGAAAAAAGCAAAGTAGAGAAATGCCCCGGTGAGTACACAGAGCACACCAAGCGTAGCGCTTTTGGCAGCGGCGTGTGATCTTAAATAGACATCCGGCAGACGGATCAGCCCAACAGAGCTGACAGCACTGAGCAGTGCACCTGTCAGGATTAGCAATACGAACAGTAATTCAACGGCCGTCCTGATCATTTCCATATTCAAACACCACTCCCCTTTCGATATATCTGGCCAGCGCCATCGTTCCGATGAAAGAGAGAATGCCGATTAGCAGAATGTATTCAATGAAGGCCTCCGTCTTATACAGGATCGAGAGAACCGCTACCATCGCCAGCAGGTTAATTCCGATCGTATCAAGTGCTGCGACCCGGTCAGGCAGCGAAGGTCCTTTGACCAGCCTCCAGGCGCATATCGCAATCGAAATGACCATGATCGAAAGCGACAGCATGAGTATAAAATGAATCATGAACGGGTCACCTCCAGAATCGCTCGTTCGAACGTATTGCGGATATTGGCACCGAACTGTTCCACATCCTGTATGTCCATCGCATGAATGTATAAAGTCCGGTTATCTTTGGACACCTCCAGCACCACGGACCCCGGAGTCAGGCAGAGCAGTGTAATCAGTACAGCCACCTCCCAGTCCGACTCCAGCTCGGTGTGGTACATTAGAATGGCCGGACGGATGTTAAGGTTAGGCCGAAGCACCGCCTTGACCACGATATAACTGGATACAACCAGTTCCCGCAGCAGCAGGCCAGCCAGCTTCACAATGGCCCATACTTTGCCCAGATACAGCCGTCCGTCAAAGAAGCGCCGCATAGCCATGAGAACGGCAATACCCAGCAGATACCCGACGATGAAGCCGGAAGCCGTCCAGTCATTATTCAGGAACATCCACAAGAACGCTATCATGAGATTTAACAATATTTGAAAGGCCATCTTCATCTACTCCTTTCATGACAGCGTTAATGTACTCTGCCGGATCAGCCAGCACAGCTCCGGCTTGAGCCACAAGCCCGTTCACCGTTTCGGCGCCGATCCCCATCAGGATGATGAGGACAAACAGCACGGCGGCCGGTGCCATCATTGCTTTGTAGCGCAGCGGATGGACTTCTTCCTCGCTTCGCTCACCGCCCCAGAACACTTCCTGGAACACTTTGATCAGCGAATACAAGACGACGAAGCTTGAAGCCAGTGCAATGAGGGCAAGGGCAACATGCTGCTCCCCGAAGCCGCTGCGGACCATCATGACTTTCCCGGCAAAGCCGCTTAGAGGCGGAACGCCCACCAGGGCCAGCGTCAGGATGAAGAACATCCAGCCCGTCCACGGATACCGGCGGATCAGGCCGCCCATTTGTCTCAGCTGCTCCGTTCCTGAGGCAGCAATAATCATTCCGCCCAGGAAGAACAGCAGCGCCTTGGCAATCATGTCGTGCATCAGATAGAACACTACCCCATTTAATGAATCCTGGGTTGCCACCGATATGCCAAAGGCAATAAAACCTACACTAATCACAATATTATAATTAAAAATCCGGCTCAGATCATTGTAAGCCAGCGCGCCGACAGCTCCGAGAATCATCGTTGCACCGGCCATCCAGCCGATCAGCGTATGTGTCAGCCCCAGATCATGAACAAAAATCAGGGAGAACGTTCGCGTGATGGCATACAGACCAACTTTGGTCAATAAGGCACCGAACAGTGCCCTTACAGCCAAGGGAGGAGCACTGTATGAATCCGGCAGCCAGAAGAACAGCAGCAGACCGGCTTTGAGCGAGAAGACCAGCAGCAGCAGTACAGCAATTACATTCATGACACCGTCCTGCCCGGCCTCGGCCACACGGATCGCCAGATGCGCCATATTAAGCGTACCTGTCGCTGCGTACAGATAAGCAATCGCTGCTACAAACAAGCTGGATGAGATTACATTGACGAGTATATATTTCAGTGTCTCACGCAGCTGGACTTTAGTTCCGCCAAGTACAATCATCGCATAAGAGGCGACCAGCAGTACCTCGAAGCATACGAACAGATTGAACAGGTCTCCTGTGAGGAAGGACCCGAATACACCGGTCAGCAGGAAGTGGAAGAACGTATAATAGTAGAACCGCTCCCGCTGCTCACCGATGCTTGCGAAGGAAAAGAACAGGCAAGCCGCGCCTACAACCGCTGTTGTTAATACCAGCAATGCCGCAAACATATCAGCAACAAAGACGATGCCGTAGGGCGGCAGCCATCCCCCCATGTACAGCGTTTGAATCCCGTTTGTATTTACCTGGTACACAATAATTAACGCAATGGCAATGTTCACAAAGACACTGATTGCACTGATTATTCGCTGCAGGTTAATTCTTTCTTTCAGAAAAATCAGGATGACCGCCGTAAACGCCGGAATCAGCAAAGGCAGTACCAGCAGATTGTTCATGGTCTCTCCCCCTTGCTTCCTTCCACATCATCCATACCCGCCGAGCGGTAGGCCCGGTAGGCCAGTACGATGAAGAACGCGGATACCCCAAAGCTGATTACAATCGAGGTAAGGATAAGCGCCTGCGGCAGCGGATCGACATAACTGTCCGCTTTCTCGCCAAGCAGCGGTGAAGCGCCAGTCTTAAGTCCCGCCATGGTCAGCAGCAGCAGATGAACACCGTGAGTCAGCAGTGTTGTCCCCAGAAGGATGCGGAGCAGGCTTTTGGATAAGACCAGATATACACCTACGGTAAACAAGACGCCGATCGCCAGGGCAATAAGGATCTCCATCAGTTATCCCTCCCGATCGTAAAGATAATATTCATAGTGACACCGATGACCGACAGGTATACGCCCAGGTCGAACAGTGTCGCTGTAGTGAGTTCGGTCTTGCCCATCACCGGCAGCTCGAAATAGCCGAAGGTCTGGGTCAGGAACGGAACATCGAACACAAAGGAACCTATCCCTGTGAGAAAAGCTATAGAAATTCCGGCCGCAATTAACTTGCGGTAATCGACAGGCAGCACCTTTTCCACAAATTCCGTACCGAACGCAATGGAGAGCAGCACGAGCGCAGCTGCAGCCATCAATGCGCCGATAAAACCGCCACCCGGATGGTTATGACCGGCAAAGAACAGATACAAGGAGAAGGTAATGATAATTACGAAGGCCACTTTGGCCACGGACTGCAGAAGCACATCGTTGCTGCGCGCATAACGCGGCTTATTATCATCCGGCACATCTCTGACCAGATCAGGCTTACTGCCCGGTTCAAGCTGCAGCTTAATCATCGAATAAATAGCCAGCGAGGCCAGACCCAGCACTGTAATCTCAAACATGGTATCAAAGCCGCGGAAATCCACCAGCAGCACGTTGACAATATTTTTGCCGCCGCCGAGGGTATAGCTGTTCTCCACATAGAAGCTTGAGATAGATTCGAACGGACTGCTGCCAAGCGCCGCCAGCGCGACAAGCGTCATTGTTGCCCCGAATCCAACGGCAATGATCAGCTTTGGGATCTTCACCCGGAATTTGACCTTCTCCCGCTTCAGTCTGGGTAAATGCCGGAAGCAGAGCAGGAACAGCGTCACCGACACCACTTCGACGATCATCTGCGTAAGCGCCAGATCAGGTGCACGGAACAGGATGAAGAGCAATGTCACCATATACCCTACCATTCCCGTCAACAGAATCGCCGCGATTCTGGACTTGGCGAACGGAATCGCGAGTGCACCCGTCAGCATGACCAGCACAGCAACTACCTCGAAGAAGGATACCGGAGCATACTCCCCTTGGCCAAACGTAATTCCGTCTGCGTACAGCAATGAACCGCCAACTACAACAATAATCAGGGTGAAAATATACATCAGATAATGGCGCATGGAGCCTGTCATATATAGCCCTGTCACCGAACGGGACACCCGCTCCACCAGCCGGATACTGCCGTCGTAGACATGGTTCAGCGTGTATCCGCTTCGCCATTCCTTATCCACCAGACTTAACCGGCCATACACACGGTATACGACAATTCCCAGCAGGATCACACCCAGAGTCATCCACACTTCTGCTGTGAAGCCATGCCAGAAATAGATGTTCACATAAAAGGGCGAGCTGGCCGCCAGCTGCGGATGAATAGCATTCATTCCCGGCACAATCAGTGTCTTGGAAAGTATGTTCGGGAACAATCCTGTTATAACCGCCAGCAGCGCCAGGAGAATTGGAGGAAGCAGCAGCCCAAACGGCGCCTCATGCGGCTTCTTATCCAGCTTCTCGGGCTGGTATTTACCGAAAAAGGTATGGAAGACCATAATCATGCTGTATGCAAAGGTAAATATACTTGCAATCCAGGCCAGCACCGGAAAAATCGTAAAGAAAGATTGCGGGCTGAGGATATCCAGCTGTCTGATATTCAGCACAGCCGTGAAGAACATTTCCTTGCTCAGAAATCCGGCAAACGGCGGGAGGCCTGCCATGGAGAAGCTGCCGATCAGCGCTACCGTGAAGGTCACCGGCATCAGTGACACCAGTCCTCCCAGCTTGCGCAGATCGCGTGTATTCGTCTCATGGTCGACAATCCCGACCACCATAAACAGCGAACCTTTGAATATGGCATGATTAATTAAATGAAAGAGGGCAGCCGTTGTTGCAGCGGTAAAGAACACAGCCTCTTCGCCCGTATAGAATGAAGCTGCCGATCCCATTCCCAGTAATCCCATAATCAGCCCCAGCTGGCTGATTGTAGAATAGGCTAACAGAGCCTTCAGGTCCGTCTGCTTCATCGCCTGGATCGATCCATAGATCAAGGTGATCAGGCCGACGCCCGACACAATCCAAAACCACTCATGTTGCCCCGCAAACACCGGGCTGAAACGCGCGACCAGATACAGTCCTGCCTTGACCATCGTTGCCGAGTGCAGATAAGCGCTGACCGGGGTCGGTGCTTCCATCGCATCCGGCAGCCAGATATGAAACGGAAACTGGGCCGATTTGGTGAAGGCACCCAGCAGGATCAGGATCATTGACGGTATGAACAGCGATTGTCCGCTGATGTCTCCGGTCTGGCTCCAGATTTCGCGGATGCTGAAGGTGCCTGTCATGCCGTACAGCATCAGGAAACCTGCGAACATCGCCAAACCGCCAAAGACCGTGATCAGCATCGACTTCAGTGCGCCGTAGCGTGACTTCTGTCTACGGTGCCAATAAGCGATCAGAAGGAAGGATGATACACTTGTCAGCTCCCAGAATCCATACAAAACCATCAGGTTATCAGACAGCACCACCCCGAGCATCGCGCCCATAAAGATTAGGAGATAAACATAAAACGGGGTCAGTTCTTCTTTGCGTTTGTCCAGATAATAAATTGAGTAGAAGATGACGAGCATCCCCATCCCGGTAATTAACAATGCGAACAGTAAACTTAATCCATCCAGATGAAATACCAGATTAATGCCAAGGGACGGAATCCATGATACAGTCTCATATCCGGAATCCCCTCCCTTAATGACCGGAATACGGGTCAAGAAATAAATGAACAACGCCAGCGGTCCGGCAATTACAAGCCACCCTCTATGGAGCCTGGCCATCCTCCCGCGTAGAAGCGCTATCATTAGGGCCAGCAGAAACGGAACAAGTACGGTAATATGCAGCAAAGGCAAGCCTCCTTTTCCACTCTACAGATTAAATTGTGAACACTGGTACTTACTTCTGGAAGTAAAAACGGTTATAAGGGATCGCTTAATGTCCCCTCACAGATATGCAAATATCTCGCTTTACCATCTTGCTCAATTCTGAACAAGCCATTCTCAAATTCCGTGTGCAATTCGTGAAAAAATTTCCCTTTGATGTAATCCTGGCCTTCCGGCTCATCGCTGAGCTGGTATACGCCCTCATTCTTCACCAGATAGGAGATTACACCTTCTTCATGCGTCTCTTCGAGACCGGCGCGCATCCGCTGCACAGCCACAACATGCAGATCCATCATCTTCATTTTGCTGATCAGCTCATTGACAAAGTTGCGCTTGGTCAGCTCCTGCCACAGCGTCTGGGCCGATTGCCCGATAATGATCTGCGTGACATCCTTCTCTTCTGCCGCTTCAACGATAACATCTGTTGTCTTGCGGCCCCGGCGTTTGCGGACCATAAATTCTGCCCCGGCTTCCTCTGCCAGACGCTTCCAGACTGCCATGAACATTTCCTTGCTCTGATTGTATTCATCACTGTCCGAACTATCCACATTGAGTACATAGAGCGGTGCCCCAAGCATCTCAGATAGCTCCACACCACGCCGGATTAACCGCTCCCCGTGCGGACCATAATGAACGCATACCATAATCTTTTCCTTGTGAATGACCTTCGCCCTCCTGTAACATGGGCAAGAAATACAAAAGGAGCCTACTGGCGTTAGGCCCCTTTCTGTTGTTTCAAACCCTAAAAATTATATTTAAATTATATCTATTCCGATACTGTTTGTAAAGTTTACGGACAAGGAAATGACAACATTGAAACATTATTACCATTATATAGTATCCTCAATTGATCCTTTTATACGTGATATCTGGCATGTCATGTAAGGTTCATAGAATTTCTTAATGACCAGACCAAAAATAATTGATTGGCAAATTGATGTAAGGTTTTATAGAATTCTTTTAAATTAAAAATAAATCCGGGGCTGCCCGAATCCACTATCAGACAAGGAGTGCTTGCTAAAGTGTCCACCGTTCATTCCGTTACTTCAGAAATTACTAACCAGGCTATACAATATGTTCATCAAATATACGCGGAGGTACAGCAGCGCGACCCGCAGGAAGCCGAATTTCATCAGGCGGTCAAGGAGTTCCTCGATTGCCTAGTGCCTGTACTGGCACGTCATCCGCAATATATGAAGCATGGGATCCTCGAACGGCTGGTTGAGCCCGAGCGCAGTATTTCCTTCCGCGTGCCCTGGGTCGATGATGCCGGCAAGGTCCGGGTTAACCGCGGTTTCCGAGTTCAATACAGCAGCGCAATCGGCCCTTACAAAGGCGGACTCCGCTTCCACCCTTCCGTTTATCTCGGGATCATCAAGTTCCTGGGCTTCGAGCAGATTTTCAAAAATGCGCTGACCGGCCTGCCCATGGGCGGCGGCAAAGGCGGCAGTGATTTCGATCCCAAGGATAAGTCAGATCAGGAAGTTATGCGGTTCACCCAGAGCTTCATGACGGAATTGTACCGCCATATCGGCGAGGATACGGATGTTCCCGCAGGTGATATTGGTGTCGGCGCACGCGAGATCGGCTATATGTTCGGACAATATAAACGGATTCACGGAGGACATGCGGCCGGGGTTCTCACCGGAAAAGGGCTGCTGTATGGCGGAAGTCTTGCGCGTAAGGAGGCAACCGGCTACGGCTGTGTATACTTCGTGCAGGAAATGCTGTCATCGACACGGGGAACCAGCTTCGAGGGCAGCCGGGTAGTCATCTCGGGTTCAGGAAACGTTTCTATTTATGCTATTGAGAAGGCTCAACAGCTGGGAGCTCTTGTTATCGCTTGTAGTGATTCGAACGGATACATTCATGATCCTCAAGGAATCAATCTGGCTACTGTCAAAAGGCTAAAGGAAACCGAACGCCTGCGTATCAGCGAATACGTGAAGGAGCATCCGCATGCACAGTATGTTGAGGGCTGCAGCGGAATCTGGAGTCTGCCTTGCGACATCGCCCTGCCTTGTGCCACCCAAAATGAGATTGATCTGGCATCCGCCCGTACGCTGATTCTGAATGGAGTCCAAGCCATCGGTGAAGGGGCAAATATGCCGACGACGATCGAAGCGGTTGAACTGTTCCTTGAGAATAATGTGTTGTTCGCTCCGGCCAAAGCGGCTAATGCGGGCGGTGTAGCCGTCTCGGGCCTGGAAATGAGCCAGAACAGCATGCGGCTGGCCTGGAGCTTTGAAGAAGTCGATGCGAAGCTGCAGGAGATTATGAAGAATATTTACCGCAGATCGGTGCAGGCGGCAGAGGAATACGGGGTTGCCGGTAACCTGGTGGCCGGAGCCAACATCGCCGGCTTCCTGAAGGTCGCCGATACCATGCTGGCGCAGGGGATTGTGTAACTAAATAAGGAGCAGGAGAATCTGTAAGGATTGTTGTATGAAATACAAGAATTGTCCGATTTACCGCTTGATTACGTGGGAAATGCTGCTTTTTATACAACAATTCTTGATTAGACCAGAAATTATGCGGGAAATGTTGTATTTCGTGCAGGATTTCCTCCCCCCTTATGTTCCGCTTATTTAGTAGCCGTATTTATCCGTTTATCTTTCTCTCTCTATGAATCAGAGGTAGTTCTACCTCTGTTTTTTTTTGATTTCAGCAGAACATGCGAAGGGGTGTCTCATGTAGCCATGCAATGGCTGCTTGAGACACCCCTCGTTTTTGGAGTAAAAGATTCATAAACTTGTGGCGAGAACGCCCCGCGAGTGGACCGTTGTTCCAGTTGCTGTGCTGTTTAAGCAAGATCAGATTTCACCCGGGAGAGCCCGGGCCAGATCATCGCCATCACAGCAGCTGGCTGCTCCCACCAGCCTATCCGTTGCTCACTCTTCGCCAGCCTACAGCAGCTCGCGCCGCAGCGTCTCTGCCGATTTAGGGGACAGATGGCCGAGCGGAATATCGAATACCGTCTTGGCACCCTTATGGCCTTCATGCTTCAGGCGGAAGGCTGCGCGGGCATAAGCTACCAGTACGCTGGCTGTGAATTCAGGATTGCTGTCCAGCTTCAGCCCGAATTCGGCAATCTGCTTGCTTCCGCCGCCGGTTCTTCCGCTGCGGATAACGAAGCCGCCGTGCGGCATACCGGAATGCTTCGCAGCAAGCTCATCTTCTGAAATAAAGTTGACGGTTGTATCATAATCGGCGAAATAATTCGGCATCTCCACAATGCTCCGGGTGATTGCTTCACGATCTGCCCCTTCTTCCGCCACCACGTAACATTCCCGGCGGTGCTTCTCGCGGGTAGTCAGCTGCGGTGTCTCTCCGCCGCGGATGCTGTCAATGACCTCCTGGACAGGAACGGTATATTGCACACCCGCCTTCACACCGGGAACACGGCGGATAGCATCCGAATGACCTTGACTGACCCCTGTTCCCCAGAAGGTATAATCCTCACCTTCAGGCAGGATCGACTGCATCAGCAGGCGGTTCATGGAGAACATTCCCGGATCCCAGCCCGTTGAGATTACACTGACCGTTCCGCCCTCCTGAGCTGCCTTATCCACTTCAGCGAAGAAGTCAGGAATTTTGGCATGGGTGTCAAAGCTGTCCACTGTATTAAACAATCTGGCCAGCTGCGGTGTCTGCTCCGGCAGGTCTGTTGCTGATCCGCCGCACAGAATCATTACATCAATTTTGCCTATGTATTGCTCGGCTGCGGAAATATGCTCTGTGACTGTTCCTGTGATCTCCGCCAGCTGCTGCGGGTCTCTGCGGGTAAATATAGCAGCAAGCTCCATATCCGGATTTTGTTCAATCGCCTGCTGTACCCCTTTGCCCAAATTCCCGTATCCGACGATCCCAACTTTGATAATTGATGTCATGTCTAATATAGTCCTCCCTTGCCGGTTATCCCGGAGATATGAATCCTTTAAATTATAAGTATATATACATTACACGAAATGTAAACAATTAAGAGTATATAAATTGAATTTTCCCGGACTTGTCCATTCCCCGCTCTTCGCTTACAATAAACCCAATTGATAATCATTCTTAATGGATGGGGTGGAAAATAAAGATGCCAGCTGTGTTAACTCATACGTATGGAAACAGCCATTACATAAAAACACCGGACGGGCGTCAGCTCCATTACATGGAGAACGGAGAAGGTCCGGTAACTGTCGTATTCGAATCAGGCATGGGCATGTCCCGCTCTGCCTGGGGGCTGGTGCAGCCGGTAGTCGCCGGATACACCCGGGCTGTCGTCTACGACCGGGCAGGCAGCGGCAAAAGTGATGCGGACCAGGCACCAAGAACACTGGCCAGGATGACCGATGATCTCATGTGCCTATTGAGCCACTTGGGAGCCGGCCCCTTCATTCTCGTCGGCCACAGCTGGGGCGGCCCCGTTGTCCGCACCGTTGCTTCCCGGAACCCTGCCATCATCCGGGGACTCGTTCTGGTCGATCCGACAGACGAGCATTGCGGGCTCTATTTCGAGGAAGCCTCCGTGAAGCATTTCGCCAAGATGAACACCCTCCTTCCGCTGCTTGCCAGAACCGGACTATACAAGCTGATGGGAAGCAAGCCCGGCAAGGTTCTGCCGGAGGATGTCTACAGGGAACAACGGCAGGAGGATTTCACTCTACAGGCGGCTCACACCATGGTTGCTGAGGGCGCCCATTTCCTGCAGGATTTACGGGCACTTCTGGCGCATCCGCTTAGGCTGGAAGGCATAGAGGTATCCGTGCTCTCCGGAACACTAATCACCCGGATGGAACGGAATTTCCGGCCGTCGCTTCATGAAGCCCATAGGCAGACAGCGGCAGAATTGGCACACGGCCGCCTGGTCGAAGCCCGGCACTCCGGTCATATGATCATGTACAGCGAGCCTCGGCTGATCGCAGATGAGATTGAACGGATGATCATTTCGTCCGGGCTTACCGCTCCCTATTCACCACATAATTCATCAAATGCTTCAGGAAAGTAATATTACGCGGGATCTCGCGCAGTGCCTCTGTGGCCTTGCAGTAGTGATCCCACATCTCTTTACTGGCCCCCTCCTGTCCGAGAATGGAGACAAAATTCGAATTATTGTTAACCGCATCGTTGCCGACAGGTTTACCAAGCACATCCTTATCTCCTTCCACATCAAGCAGATCATCCTTAATCTGAAAAGCAATCCCCATATGATAAGCAATTCTCTTGAGCGCACCAATCTCCGCATTGCTAACCTCAGCCAGCATAGCCGGCATGACCAGACATGCCTCAAAGGCCACGCCTGTTTTGTAAAAGCACACATTATTCAGCTGCTCCAGCGTCAATATCTTACCTTTTGCATCCAAATCCATTGCCTGGCCCATACACATATCCTCTGCCTTCCGGGCCGAATAACGGATTAAGGCAAGCACAGTCTCCGCCTTAAAGCGGTTAAGTGATGCCTGCTCCCCAATTGCCTTCTGGATCAAGTAGAGCCCGGTTAACTCTGCTACTGCACTGCTGTGAAGCTCATGTAGGGTCATGCGCCCTCTGCGGGTAGAGGCATTATCCTGGGAAGGCAGATCATCGAAGATCAGGGAGGCGGTATGCATATATTCAAGCGAGCGCAGGAGCGGTATAATTGCCGCTGGGTCTAAACCATATTCCTTCACACCCATCACCCAGGTAAGTATCGGGCGCACCCGCTTCCCGTCACCTTCCAGGCTGTAATTGGCCGCATCAATCAGCTGCTCCTTCATGGCCGGAAGCTCTTGCGGCTTGGTGAAGAGCAGCTCGTCATTGATCAGACTGCGGACACTTTTAAACGTAGCGAAGAACTCCTTCTGCTCCCTCGCATCCTTCTTCAAGTGCTCGATCATCTGGTCCCGCAGCAGCTTATCGAAAAAGTCCACATCATCCGCTTTGCGTACCATGATCTGAATGAGCCCGTTAAACACCGGATGACCGGCTGCAAAAATTCCCATCGTCTCATTATACTTATCCGTCCCGGCACGTTCTTTATAACGTTTCAGCCCGTTAATTGCCCGGTCAAGAATAACCTCGCGCGCCTTGGCATCGGAATGATACACACTGTGGATCAGATTGGAGATCACCGCCCAGTATAATTCATAAGGATTAATCAGATCCGGCCTTTGCTTATGATATCTCAAATAATAGGTATACGGTGTTACGGCTTCGTCACTCATATCCTGGGCCATATCCGCGAAATCATCGGCAAGCTGGTTGTAGAGGCCAAAAAAGAAGGTCCGTTCTTCAAATCCCTCATCCGCAGGCGCACTTATGACTGAACGGGCGATCAGCCGGGACGACGATGACTTCAAGATCACAGGAATATACAGATCTTCGTTAGTGTAATCCCCCCTGGTGAGTACCTTGACACGATCAAAATCCTGAGCCTGAAAAAAGACATATGACTGGCCGAAAAAGCTATGCTGCGTCTCCGGCCGCTGTTGCTGCTTAATATACTCAAAGGCCTCTGACAGCTCCGAATGAATATACTTGATCAGCTCCATGTTCGCTCCGGACCAATCCCCAAGTACCGGCACAACTCCGGTAAGCAGTGCCGAACGGATCAGCTCGGAGTACTGCTCTTTCTCTGGAACCGTCAGTATCTGGGAATCCAGCAGATCGTCAACGAAAGGATACGTTAGCCCATAGGAATACCCCAGCCTAATCGCTTCATCCAGAGTCCGGGACCGTTCCTCAGGTATAACATTGTCGTCCATCTCTTCTATAGCATGCAGAATAACGCCAACGATAATCTTGATCAGCTTGCGCTGGGCATGCTCCGCATTCATTCCCTCCGGAATATGGGCAGCTACAGATCTTAATTTGGCAATCACCCAGATCACTGCAGCTTCTACCCCTTCCTTCTGGGCCCAGCGGTATACCCCGGCCAGGTTCATGAAATCAGGTTCTTCTCCTGCACCTGAGCGGGCTGACTTCAGCAGATGCCTGTGCAGATCAGCAATGGTCCTCTTGATCCGGTTCTGTGTGTCAGGAGAATCCGGTGCCTTACCCAGATCCCTCATATAAATGTAAGAGACGCTCCGGTCCAGGTAATCATCCAGCTTACCTGTGTAATTCAGCCATTGGATGTAGCGGTAATAATCTTGGGTATCCGGCTTTTTCTTCCCCGGTGACCATAAGGACAACACGGAGAAGCGCCGGATATGCTTCTTTTTCCACTCACGGATATCCGCCATTAACGCCGTCACAGATGATTTGCTCTTCATCTGATTATGCAGTGAGCTTAAGTAGCGGGCAGCCTTATGCTCTGCCAGCTGATAACCTGTATGGGGATGTTCGTTAACAATTTCATTTATAGGATGCACAACCTTAGCTTCATATTGGTTTATCATGCTGCATTCGGTTCCTTGGGCAGATGGGGATCACACTTTTTAACCTTATACGAACAAATGGCAGCATGGTTACGAAATCAAGTTAAGGATTGACAAACGGGCAATAAACAATTAAAGTTTTAACAGTCATACAATTGATAATGATTATCAATTTCATAAAATCATCATTGAAAGGGAGATTATCAGAAATGAAGAAATTGTTATTACCTCTACTCATCCTTACCCTCCTGCTTCTAAGCGCCTGCGGCAATAATGCAAGCAACAACAGTTCAAGCAGCAACACGGCGGCCGCCACATCTACACCGGCACCTGAAGCCAGCGCAACTGCAAGTGCTGACAACAGCAGCACAGATACCATTACTTATGAATCCGAGACCGGACCTATCGAAGTTCCCGCCAATCCACAGCGTGTTGTAGTTCTTGCCGGATATGCAGGCAATCTGCTCGCTCTGGATATCCCCCTCGCCGGAGTGGATTCCTACATCAAAGCAAATCCTAATTTCCAGGATCAATTGAAGGATGTCGCCGAAGTCTCTGAGGAGAATGTGGAGAGTATTCTGAATCTCAAACCGGATTTAATCATCGCTTCATCAGACACTAAAAACCTCGACAAAATGAAACAAATCGCACCGGTGGTTACCTATACATACAACAAAGTGGATTATCTGACCCAGATTCTGGAGATCGGCAAAGCGGTTAACCAGGAGCAGAAAGCCGCTGACTGGATTGCTGATTTCAAGGCACGCGCCCAGGCGGCCGGTGAAGAAATCAAAGCCAAAATCGGTGCCGACAGCACGATCTCGGTGATTGAAGGAGATTCCAAAAATCTGTACACCTTCGGCAGCGCCTGGGGACGCGGTACAGAAATCATCTATCAGGCCATGGGGCTGAAGATGCCGGATAAAGTGAAGGAAATGACAGCCAAAGACGGATACTTCAATTTGTCACTGGAAATCCTGCCGGATTATATGGGAGATTACGTTATCTACAGTAAAGACCCTGCCGGAGATGCTTCCTTCCAGGAGACTTCCACTTACAAGGATATCCCGGCCGTCAAAAGTAATCATGTCTACGAAATAGATGCTACATCCTTCTATTTCAACGATGCTCTGTCGCTTGACTATCAGCTTGATTTCATTACCAAATCATTGTTGGGGAATTAATTATTAATCAGGAGTCCAGCCAGGTTGAAACCGAAAAAAAGGAGCGCAAATCGCGTTCTTTTTTTTCGCAAATTGATAAGGAACGGATGGTCGAAATGGAGAAACAATCTCCGCAAAAGCCGATAAACTCTACTTTTGTGCTTAAGCTGCTCGTCAGCATGATTTTATTTGTGGCCGTATTTGCCCTGGCGGTCAGGCTCGGTGCCAAAAATGTTTCATTGACGGATATTTGGAGCGCCATCAGCAATCCGAAGGCTACGGGTGGTGATATCTCTATCATCCGTGAACTGCGGCTCCCCCGCGAAGTCGGCGGCATTCTGGTAGGTGCCGCCCTCGCTGTTGCCGGGGCGATCATGCAGGGTCTAACCCGAAATCCGCTTGCCGACCCGGGGCTGCTTGGTCTGACAGCAGGTGCCAATGCTGCCCTTGCGGTATCCTTCGCCTTCATCCCCTCCATCGGATACTACGGAATTATGATCGCCTGTTTCATCGGCGCAGCCTGTGGCGTGATGCTGGTGTTCGGCATCGCTGCACTCCGGAGGCAGAATATGTCCCCTCTGCGGATGGTGCTGGCCGGTTCTGCCGTATCGGCCCTGCTGACCGCTGTAGCCGAAGGAATCAGCCTTCAATTCAAGATCTCTAAAAACGTATCGATGTGGACATCCGGCGGACTGATCGGCACTACCTGGGGCCAGATTACAGCAATTGCCCCTATTATTATCATTTGCCTTATCGTCTCCATTCTGTTGTCCCGTCAGCTGACAATCCTTAGTCTGAATGAAGGAACAGCTGTGAGTCTTGGGCTCAAGACGACTCAGGTTAAGATTGCATTGTACATATTGATCACGCTGCTCGCAGGCGCTGCTGTTGCTCTTGTCGGCAACATCGCCTTCGTCGGCCTGATGATCCCCCATCTCGTGCGGGTGTTTGCCGGGACAGATTACCGCGCCATTCTGCCGCTGTCCGCCATTTCCGGCGCCACTTTTATGGTGTTCGCCGACACACTCGGACGGATGATTGACGTCCCGTTCGAAACGCCTGTCGCCGCGATCGTGGCTGTGCTGGGCCTGCCGTTCTTCCTGTTCATTGTCCGTAAAGGAGTGCGATCCTTCTCATGAAACCAGCCCGGCTGTATCGTAATCAACCGCTTGTCGTATCGCTGCTCATGCTTCTTATCCTGGCTACCATCGTTATCGGAATAGGGATTGGATCTTCCCCGGTGTCATACGGGAGACTGATTCCGACAATCCTCGGGCACGGTTCTTTCGAGGATAATTTTGTACTGTTCTCCATCCGACTCCCCCGGATACTGATTACGCTGCTCGCAGGTATGGCGCTTGCTTTATCCGGTGCTATTCTGCAGGGCATTACGCGCAATGAGCTGGCGGATCCGGGAATTATAGGCATTAATGCCGGGGCCGGGGTCGGGGTTACCGTCTTTTTCATTTTTGCATCCATTGACGCCGGGTCCTTCATATATATGATTCCGCTTGCGGCATTCGCCGGAGCCCTGGTAACCGCTGTACTCATCTATGCCTTCTCCTACACCCGCACCGATGGCGTTCAGCCGATCAGGCTGGTCATCACCGGAGTCGGGTTCTCCATGGCACTCTCCGGCGTGATGATCGTACTCATCTCTTCGGTGGACCGGACCAAGGTGGACTTCATCTCCAAATGGCTGGCCGGTAATGTGTGGGGTACAGACTGGCCTTTCGTTCTCGCCCTGCTGCCCTGGCTGATCATTCTGGTCCCTTATGTGCTGTACAAATCCAGAACACTGAATTTGCTTGCTTTGAACGAGCCTACTGCTATCGGGGCAGGTGTGGCGGTCTCCAGAGACCGGGTCCTCCTTATGCTGGCGGCGGTTGCGCTGGCGGCGTCGGCTGTTTCGATGACCGGCGGCATCGCCTTTGTCGGGCTGATGGCTCCGCATATTGCCAGAGCCCTGGTAGGAGCACGGCATCAGCAATTCGTGCCGGTATCCATATTAATCGGCGGCTGGCTGCTGCTGCTGGCGGATACGATTGGCCGTAACCTGACCCAGCCTGACGGTATCGCTGCCGGAATAATGGTTGCTTTTATCGGCGCTCCTTATTTCCTGTATCTTCTATTGAAGAAAGAAGGGTAGTACTGACGCAAACTCTCCGCGTAAGCCCACTCCATAGACTAACGCCCTACATACTATATTGGGACCTGACTGCATACATGCAGTTAAATTGTTAGCTCAAAAGGAGCTGGAATCATTGAAATCAGGAACAAAACTTACCGGGCGGGTGATCTATAAAGGTAATCCGGGCTATGAAACGGCACGCAAAAATTGGGATCCGCATACGGACAGATTCCCGAAGGTATTTGTCTTCGCACAGAAAACGCAGGATGTAGCCAATGCCATCCGCTGGGCCAACGAGAATAACATCCCTATCCGGCCAAGAAGCGGCCGGCACTCGCTGGAGGTCAATCTGTCCCAGGTCAACGGAGGCATTGTCATCGATGTAAGTGAACTGAGGAGCATCAAGCTCAATAAAAAATCGGGAACTGCAGTAGTGGGGACCGGAAATACGGTGGGAAGAATCGCCCATACGCTTGCGCGGCAGGGATACATGGCCCCTTTTGGGGATAGCCCAACTGTCGGAATCGGGGGCATTACACTAGGCGGGGGAATTGGGCCGCTTCAGCGGACCGTAGGTCTGGTCAGTGATAATCTGATTGAGCTTGAAATGGTGGATGCCAAAGGCAGAATTATTATCGCCAATAAGAACAGCAACGCCGATCTCCTCTGGGCTTCCCGCGGGGGTGGCGGAGGTAATTTTGGAGTCTGCACCCGTTATAAGTTCAAAGTGCGTCCCGCGCCGGCCACGGCGACCGTCTTTCGCATCACCTGGCCCTGGAACCAGTTCGAGAAGGTACTCAAAGCCTGGCAGCGCTGGGCTCCTTCCGTTAACACCAGACTGGGCAGCGAGCTATCCATTGGTCCCAAAAAGGGCGGTAATGTCAGCATGCTGGGCCTGTTCCTCGGATCAAAAGCGGAGGCGGTCCGCCTCTTAAAGCCCATTACGGACGTAGGGACGCCCACGAATCAATTGATCCGCTCATTACCTTATCCCAAAGTAGTGAGTTTCCTGCTGGCTCCCGATCCGGTGCAGACCCAAAGATTCAGCAACCAGTTCTCCAGCGGTTTCGGAAGAAAACCTTTCCCGGACAAAGCGTTTAAGTCTATGCGTGAGTTCCTTGAGAACGTGGAGGGCGAGTTCGCAGGGTTCTATTTCCTCAACTGGGGCGGGGCTGTAAGCCGTAAATCACCCAGATCTACCGCCTTCTACTGGCGTAAAGCGAAATTCTATGTAGAGTGGAACAGTTCATGGGTCAAGAAATCGGATGCTGCCAAAAATATTGCCGTGGTGCGGAATACACGCCGGAAGCTGCAGCCGTTCATCGTGGGAAGCTATATTAATGTTCCGGATCAGGGGATCAAACATTCCGGTCCGGTTTATTATGGAGCGAACTATCCCCGGTTACGGAGAGTCAAAGCCAAATATGACCCCGGAAATGTATTCAACAATCCGCAAAGCATTCCTCCGGCCCGCAAGGTATAAGAATAAGATTACGAATCAACACATAGGGCAGGCGCAGATCAGAGAGCATATGATCTACGCCTGCCCTCTTACAGTTGCCCAATATTTAACTATACAAAAATCAGATCCAGAAAAGAATCAATGAGATGAGCCGGACTGTCCAGTCCTTTTTCCGTTTCAGAATGCTCGGACATATTGAGTTCAACTAAACCATGGATGAAAGCATACATGATTGCGGTGGACTGATTAGGTGATTTCCGGATAGTCCCCGCCTTTTGAAGACAGCCCTCCACGTGTGCAAAAATAAAAAAAGCAGATTGTACAAGCTCCGGGTACATTTCCTTATCCCATTGCTTACGGAACATCAGTTGATAATGCTCGGGGTTGCTGATGCCAAAGTCGTAATAAGCCAGCAGAATCGTATATACAAGTTGCCGTGGCTCTGGACCCATTTCACTTAACCTGCTGATTGTACGATTCAGCATTTCAAAATTTCCGGCCACAATCGCTGCCAGCAAATCATCTTTATTCTTGAAATGTCTGTACATTGCTGTCCGGGATAAGTTTAGTTTAGCTCCCAGATCACGCATATTAATAGCCTCAACACCATGCTGATCAATCATTTCCCGTGTGACCTGAAGCAGTTTTTGTTTGGTATCGCCATTATTTTTCATAGTATCCTCTGGTGAATAAGAAATGTAATTTGTATTATAATTTTACCTCATCTTGTTGACAGCGTCAACATACTGGAGGTATACTCTATCCATGTTGACGGTGTCAACTAAAGGAATGGCGGAATTTTAATTTTAAATATTCTATTGAAGGAGAGTGTATTCACAATGAGTCTGCGTAAACAAACGGTTATTATTACAGGGGGAAACTCGGGACTAGGTTATGAATCCGCAAAGCAGATTGCCAAATTTGATAACAATTATGTGATCCTCGCCTGCCGCAATGCGGTGAAAGCCAAACAAGCTGTAGACTCCTTAATACAAGAAACAAACAATAACAACATCACTTCTATGGAACTGGACTTATCCTCCTTAGAATCAGTCAGAAGCTTCGCAGGAGAATTCTCAAAAATGGATTTCCCGCCCTTATACGCACTAGTGTGCAACGCCGGAGTACAGTTTATCGATGCTACGCATTATACCAAAGACGGGTTTGAAATGACCTTCGGCGTAAATCATCTTGGACATTTCCTCTTGGTTAATCTGTTGCTTGATCAAATCGTACCTGAAGGCCGAATCGTGGTTGTCAGCAGCGGAACGCATGATCCATTGAAAAAAACGGGAATGCCAGAACCGGCGTTCACCAATCCTCAAGCACTGGCTCACCCTGACACTGTGAGTTCAAAAGAAGGAATAGCCCTCATAGGAAGGCGCCGCTACACGACCTCTAAACTATGTAATCTATATTTCACCTACGAGCTGGCCGAAAGAATAAAGCAGCATACGGACAAAAAGATTACCGTTAATGCTTTTGATCCTGGAATGATGCCCGGCACCGGTCTGGCTCAGAGTTACACCCCTATATTAAAATTTGTCTGGAATTACATTATGCCGGTAATGACATTATTTGTTCCGAATGTAAATACCGTTCGTCAATCCGGAAGAGCTTTAGCCAATCTGGTAACCGATGGGAAGCTGAGTCAGACAACGGCGAAGTATTATGAGGGTAAGAAAGAAATTAAATCCTCAATATTTTCGTATAACAACGACAATTGGAAGAGTCTATGGAGTGCTAGTATAAAGATGACCAAATTGGAGCAAGCGGAAACCCTGCTGAAAATATGATAATTTGCTATTAAACTGAACATAAAGAGGCCCGCATGTATCCACGCGGGCCTCCTTCTTATGGTTCCAGCCTTTTACTGTCCGGAATTAGCCAGGAATTCATCAATCTGCCGCTGAACTTCTGCGATGATGGTATCAATTCCAGCTTCCTTCACCTGTGCCTGAAGCTTGGCCAGTCCGCCGTCCACATCCTTCACTGAACCGTATTCCAGCGGAATGCCATATTGCAGCATCACATTACCGACATTAGCTACCTCGGTCTTCACTTTGCTGTTATCGAAGACAAAGGTCTCCAGCGGATAGTGGTAAACCTCAGCTTCCCATTTGTCGGTCAGCGCATTGCCTTCGTCAGGGAAGGAGGCGTTGTCCCGGTTCAATGGAGAGTTAAAGCCCCAGTTGGAGAATCCGGTATAGTTAGCATTTTTCTCTGCATTCGTATATTTATCATCGCCAACCGGATTATAATGCACAGCCGTAATGCCGTTCATCATCAGATCATGCAGTTCCTTGTCATTCTGCAGCAGATCAATCACCATCAGTGAACGTTCAGGGTTCTTGGTCGTAGCGTGAATGGAGACCCCGTTCTGGGTGGAGACAGCCACAGACTTCTTCTTGTCCGGTGTAATATCAGCCAGAGCCAGCTCATACGGTGAATTTTTCTCGCGCATATCCGTCATTAAAGCCCCAAGTGTGCCAAGATTGTGTGTGATCGATGCTGTCTTGCCTGCACGGAACTCCTGCTGGTGATCCAGCTTGCTGTTGAGTGCGCTCTTCGACCAGGCGTTGTGATCCGCAAGATCTTTATAATAGTAGACAAGCTCTTTGAATTCCGGAGTTTCATATACATTGAATACCTTACCGGCCGGATCTGACAGCTTGAAGCCAATCGGCAGATCAAAGTCGAACATGTTCCATTCATTCTGCTGCTTCAGCAGGACCCGGTCCAGATTGTGCAGCTTCCAGTCCCCTGTCTCCGGTACGAACGGAGTGACACCCTGCTCCTTCTCGGAGACCGTCTTGAGATAAGTAGCATACGCCTCCGGGCTGTTGATCTCCGGCAGATTATATTTCTTGCGCAGGTCCTCCCGGTACAGAATCAGCTTCTCAATCGTTTCCCCGCGGTTCTGAGGCACCATATATAGCTTGCCGTTCACCTTCGCCTGACCCCAGCCCACCTCCGGCATCGCTTCCCAGGTCATCGGCGCGTACTTCTGCAGCAATTCGTCGGTCAGCTCAAGAAACCCGCCTTTGAGGGCCTGATCATTATAGCCTGCCCAGTTGGCAGAGTAGATGAGGTCAAAATTCTCATTCGCCGCCAGCTTGAGCGGATATTTCTGCGCCCAATCCGACCAGTCCAGGAACTCGGCTTCCAGCGTAGCGTTAACTTTCTCCTTCAGCTTCTTATTGATCTCTCCAAATACCAGGTCGTAATCGACTGGTTTAGGCCCTACAAAAATCATCTTAAGTGTTACGGGCTGGGATGTATCCACTGTGCCGGAATCTCCGGCTGGCTGGGTATTCGTCCCCGCAGCTTCTGTCGCGGCTGCCGAAGCCTGCGGCTCCGCCGTGCTTCCTCCGGTGTTGCCATTGTTATTGCCGCATGCAGCAAGCATAGATATCATCAGAATACCGGACAGCAGTGTTAATCCTTTTTTCTTATTCAAATGATTTTCCCCCCAGCGTATATGTGTAATCGCTTACAATTACAGTATAATAAAAAATCCAATCCCGTCTAATATAGGCAAGCAACGATTATACATACTTTTGCAACGACTTTCGCCATGGAAGGACAACAAATGCTGAATACAAAGAAACGGCATTATCATTAGCAGCCCTCAAGAACTGTTAAGACAATGCCGTCTCAAACCATATGGTGTTTATTTCAGATTGAGCAGCTTATTTCTCAAGAAATCCTGTTGAGGGATTCGTAATGAAGAAGCCTTCCTGCGGCACATAGAAATACTGAATCCAGACTCCGTCGAGCAGCGGTTGACGTGTATCCAGCACAATCTCGATACCTTTATCCGTGGCAACCACTTCATCATGCTCAGTCGGTGTATCAAGAGCAACATCATAGTGCCCGTGATTGCCGTGATCCTGAGTAATAATGACGCGGATCTTCTTGCCTTCCGCTTCAGGAGTGTTCAGCATATCCTTCAGAACCTTTGCAGCATTGCGGTTAACTTTAACTTTCATCCTCTAGCGACCTCTATTCTTTGTAGTTTACAATAAGAAATTCATTATAACATAATATAAGGTGCTATATATAATTCACCAATAAATAGTACCTGCATAGGCTGCAGCAAAAAGAGAGCCGGCCTGGGCTCTCTCCTGTTTCGTTCGTTTTCATTCGATAGGCTGAGTGAATCTTACTTCGCTGTGTACAGCTTAGTTTTCATCAGGGCTTCAAGGAAGGAGAACTTGCTGAACGCAGTTCCGCCTTGTGCCAGCGGATCTACCAGATTGACGAATACATTGCCGCTCTTCACAGCTTTCAGGCTCTTCCAGATGGCATTCTTCTGCAGCTCTTCCAGTGCCTTAGGATTGTCTTTGTTCTCGTCCGCCGAGAACTGTACAAAGATGTAATCCGGGTTGATTGCCGCAAAGGATTCCAGGGAAATATTCTGCTGGGCTTTGACCTGCTGCACTTCCTTCGGTACAGTTGCTCCTAGATCGGCATACAGGGAGCGGTTAAAAAATACGTCCTGCGGATAGAGGAACAGGCTGCCTGAGCGGATGCGCAGAGCAATGACCTTCTTGTCCTTGAGCTTCGGTGCAAGCTTCACTTTGGCTTCCTTCAGTTCCTTCTGATATTTCAGAATCGCAGTAGTCGCTTCCTTCTGTTTGCCTGTTAGTGCTGCGAGCAGCTTCAGGTTGTCCATCCAATCGGTGGCGATATGCGATACTGGAATCGTAGTCGCAATCTTCGCCAGCTTCTCATTGGTCTCCGCCGGGAACTTCGTGCTGCTGAGGATAATATCCGGTTTGAGCTTCAGGATCGCTTCCAGGTCTGGTTCTGCCTTTTCCCCGATCGCTGTTACGCCGCTTGTTATTTTGGAAAAGATTGAAGGGAACTCACCACCGACAGTCAGTGCTCCCTTAGGTTTGAAATTCAGCACCAGTGCGTCTTCCAGAGCCTCTACTGCACCGGTAATGACAATATTATTGGTTTTGACCGGAACGGTGTATACCTTGCCTTTATAGGTAATCTTTTGTGTTGCCTGTGCTGCTTCTGCAACGCCCACAGACGCGACATTTACACCTGCGACAGAAACGATACCCAATGCCATAACACCGGCAAGTACCAAACCTGTTATTCTCTTTATCATAGCCAGCTACCACTCTCCATCATTTATTAATAATGATAATCATTATCATCATTACTAATATAATAGTTTCATCTCCCCTTTTTGAACATGGATTATTGTCGTTAAAAACATGGACGATCTTCGCAAAGCAAAAAAAGTCTTTCCTATTTATGATGTATGAGTCAGACCTTTGATAGTAAAAGATAAACCTAATCCGGCTATGGCCACTACGGTCAAGCTCCAAAAAGCGGCATGAAATCCGTACATCATATTCACCGGGAATGAGGAAGAACTGAAATTCATCGTAATCGTCATTATGGCTATCAGCAGAACCCCACCCAAAGAGCTGGCTAACGAGCGGATTGAAATCGTCATTGGAGAGGCATGTGGAATCATCTTAGGAGGTACACTTGCCATCGCATAGGCGGTAACAGGCGTCATAATAAACCCGATTCCCACCATTAGAAATACATAGAGTACAGCGAGTATAAGTATGGATGAATCCTGGGATAACATAAGCGAGATTAGCAAAGCTACCCCGGCAATGAGGGTAAACCCGCCGCGAAGCACTATCTTCACTCCATAGCGGTCATATATTTTTCCGGAGATTACACTGGTACACCCCAGCAGCAGCGCACCCGGCAGCAGCATTAGACCTGACTCCCTTGGTGTCAGCCCCCGGACATTCTGCACATATAGCGGAATCAGCAGCTCACCACCCACCATTACAATGAACATCAGCACCCCAATGATTGAGGCGAGGCTAAAGTTCCTGTTACGAAACAGCTTAAAATCCAGCAATGGAACGGTAAGCTTCAGTTGACGCCTGATAAATAGAACTATGAACAATATCCCGCTTAGGATAGCAGCCCCTGTCCATACCCGCGAGCCATTTTGATCCCCTGCCAGATTAACACCGTATAACAGACCGGCAAATCCGGTTGTTGAAAATAAAATAGATATGTAGTCCAGCTTCTCCCGGTGCCTCCCCCCCACATTCTGCAAACTGAACGCAGCGAGCAGCAGGTTGGCTATCACTACAGGCAGCAATGCGTAGAAGAGAATCCGCCAGGAGTGTTCCTGAACGACTAAACCTGACAGGGTCGGACCCAGCGCCGGAGCCAGCCCCATTACCAGTCCGATTAACCCCATAGCCGAGCCTATCTTCCCCTTCGGGAACACCCTGAGAATCGTTGTCTGGAACAGAGGCATCAGCAGTCCTGCCCCTAAGCCCTGGATAATACGCCCGTTCAGAATAAGGATAAAATTCGGCGATATTCCCGCGATAAGGGTGCCTGCCGCAAAGGCAGTTGCTGAAGTGAAGAATAAACCTCTTGTCGTGAATCTTCCGATTAAAAATCCGGCAACAGGCACCGTTATGCCTGCGGTCAGATAGTATACAGTAATCAGCCACTGGGCCCTGCCTTCATTAATCCCCAAATCCAGCATCATTCTGGGCAATGCCGTATTCAGCATCGTCTGCATCAGCTGCCCGAGGAAATTCGCGATGACCAGCGAAGATACGATTAATCCGGGTCTGCTTTTCATTCCGTCTCCACCTGTCTCTCTTGTTATAAAATACATTAAAGATACACTAAGTCCTTAATAAAAGCGGATTACGCCCTCTCCTTTAACTTCGGACAGATTATTCCGCTAATTGGACGGGCAGTAAACACCCCCCAATCAAAGACTTAATGTATCTACAATATATTCAAAAGTACAGATTGTCAATCTGTACTTACAGGAGTCAGCATTCTTTTACCACTGCAGCTCATAATCTATCTCCAGCAATTCAAACTGGTTCCGTGTAAACCGGATCAGTCCATCCTGTGCCATCCGCTGCAGTTCCCTGGATAAGGCACTACGGTCCACAGTCAGGTAATCCGCCAGATCATTCCGGCTGAATGGAATCTCAAAGACGGGCGAATTATTTTTTTGGGCCTGCAGGCTCAAGTAGTGGATAATCCGTTCCCGCAGTGATTTGTGTGAAACCAGGTCAAGCTTCTGAACCATCGACCGGTTATTCTCCAGCAGCAAGGTCAGCATATTCTCAATAATCCGGCTTCTCAAATGGCAGGTCGCCTGGCCCGGACGTACAATTTTGTTAATCTTGATGAACAGCACGCGGCACGCCGAGCCTGCAACCGCTTCGTAGCCGCTGGGCTCCTGCTCCAGACGAAGTGCGGTCTCCCCGATAATCTCCCCGCTCTCAAGCTCCGAGAATATGAACCGCATGCCCGAACGATTCTCCTTGCACAGCAATACATTTCCCTGCAGAATAATACCCGCCGAATCCAGATATTCCTCCTGCTTGAAGATGACATCCTTCTTGGCGAAATCCTTAATTGTACCCTGAAGACAACCCAGTGCCTGCTGCACCTCGCTGATCATAAATCCTTTAAATAAGACCGTGCTTTGGATTTTGTTCATATATTGCTGCACATTTATCCGCCTCCTGTTGCCATGGCAACAGAGTCATTGTACAAACTCTGCTACAATTCAATAAATGAGAACGATTCTCACCTTATCTCATTATACCAAATGTTAAGAATCATTCAATATATACAGGAGGACGGCATGAGCGGAATGACTGCAGGCACAGTATTTTATTTCAATGACATGATTAGCATCCGGCCCTATCAGATATCGAGCAGAACACTGAATATCACAGAAGGTTCGGGACAAGCCGGGGCACCTGAATGGGTACTGTATGGCATGGATAAGGATGAGACCATCAGCTCGGAGACCTCGCCCAGATCCAAGCTCATTCACGTACTGGAGGGAGAGCTCCACATGCTCATAGCAGAGCAGCCCTGTCCATTAACCGCCGGGGCAGCGGTAATCGTCCAAGCCGGTACCTGGCATGAATTCGCTGCGCAGAGCAGCTGCAAATTTCTGCAAATCAGCATATAACCTGGAGGTAGATCGTATGAAGCAAGAACATTATATTAAAAGATTGCCGCAAGCCGAAGTCATGGATTTACGGAAGATCATTACGGTGGAAGAGCAGCAGGTATCGAGCCTGACCCTGGTACAGCGCTCCAGTCTCGCCATGACACTGATCTCCCTGGATAAGGGCTCGTCGATTGGCGGCCACTCCTCCCCGGGCGATGCCATGGTAAATATTCTGTCGGGCGAAGCTCAGATCACCATTGCGGATAAACCATACACTGTGCTGGCCGGGGAAACGATCATTTTACCTGCTAATATTCCGCATGCGCTATATGCTACAGAAGCCTTCCAAATGCTGCTGATTGTGGTCAAACCGGAGAAGAAGGAGCTGAGACACGTTGAAAAAGGAAGTCGGGCATAATTTCCTGGCCAAACTGGGCAAAAAGCGGCTGCGTCCCGGCGGTGTCGCTGCTACGAACTGGTTGATCCGGCATGCGAAGCTGAGCAAAGACAGCCGGATGCTGGAAGTGGCCTGCAACATGTGTACCACCTCTATCCAGCTTGCGCGTGAGTATAAGTGTCAGATTACCGGGATTGATATGGACCCCAGAGCACTTGAGAAGGCTGAGAAGAATATTAGAGATGCCAATCTGGAGGGGTACATCCAGGTCAGACAGGCCAATGCGATGAAGCTGCCTTTTGAGGATAACAGCTTCGACGTCGTGATTAACGAAGCGATGCTGACCATGCTGAATCAGGCGGCGAAGCAGAAGGCTGTAGCTGAATATTTCCGTGTGCTGAAGCCCGGCGGTGTTCTGCTTACGCATGACATCACTTTTGCGAAGGACAATATGGCCGGGGAGCTGGCGGAGCTGCGCCGGACGATTCATATTAATGTAGAGCCGCTGCCTGTGGCAGAGTGGGAAGGACTATTCAACTCCACCGGATTCAAGAGAGTCGAACACGCTACAGGAACCATGTCGCTGATGAGTGTTAAAGGCATGATCCGTGATGAAGGTATCCAGGGGACGCTGCGCATTTTCAAGAATGCACTCAAAAAAGAAAACCGCGCCCAATTCAAGAAGATGTATACCTTCTTCAATACCACTGGCAAGGATCTGAATTATATCGCCGTGTGCAGCAGCAAGGACTGATGAAAATATTTCCTCTGCCGCCCGGTCAGAAAAGCTCATACAAATCAAAAAAGGAGCTGTCCCTAAAGCCATGAACTGGCTGCTTGGGATAGCTCCTGCTTTGGGGACAGCCTTTTTGGCAACGTCTACGTTAAGCGCTCTGCTCTGAGATAGAGGCCATTACTTCGGCCGTTACATCTTTTCCGCCCCTGAGGTTCGTGATCAATGCACCAATGGTATAAATCGGCCCCCAGGGAATTCCCCACCAGCCTACCACCGCACTAAGCAGTGTGAACTTGAGCCCCTTAGAAACGGCATTCTCGTCAGCTCGGATAAAATAGATATTGGAGCTTCGTCTGAACGTCATCAGGATAACCGAGAAGCAATAGGTGTAAATTACGAATTTTCCGCCTTGCTGTATTTGACTCTCAATACTCCCGCTGTCCATTCCCTCGATGCCTTTTATGATCATTGTAATTCTCCTTTAATGGTTAGAGTTGGTTGTCCGTTAAGCTAGTAAATTGACGAGTAGATAAGGAATGCCTGTGGCTACAGCGACGCCATAGATGAAGTCCAGCCACACAACCGAACCAATGGAACAAAGGTAGATGAGCCCGACAATAGGGGACACTATTATTTTCATCAGCCAGGAGGTCTCCTTGTCCTTGATACTGCTCCAGATATTCTTGGCATCACCGGTGCTCGGGAAGGAATGCATCGCAATGGATACGCCCAGCCAGATCAATATATAATCAATTAACGTTGCGTTTCCGAACTGAATCACCGGAATAGCTGAAGGCAACGCAATCAAAGCGCCAATGACCGTATTAATGAAGAATGGGCCGAGCCCGATCCATATCTGATGAGACTGAGAACCGGGCTGTTCATGCACCACATATCCGGAAGGATTACCAACCCGGAAATAGCAGACATCGAGGACTGAGGTCCGGAACAATCTGCAGAAAAGCTGATGGGCAAATTCATGAACAATTACACCCGGAAACGTAACGATAGATAGAATAAATCCCGGAATAAAAAACATTGATTCACCTCACTTCATATTAGTCCCGCCAGGCCGTTGTCGCGTTGAAGACCGAAGTTAACTGATCCAGTTCCTGTTGACTATAGTCGTCACGGTTCTGCAGCAAGGCCACCAGATGGTCACGCTCATCCAAATGCTGAGTATAGTGATTGGCAAGCGCCAAATTGGCGATATTCGCACCATTATCCGGATTCAGCTCATATGCTTTCTGTGCGTCACTCAAGCCTTGCTCATCCTTATGCTGCTTCAGTTCAATTCTGCTTAAGGCAAAATAAGCATGGTCGCTCTCCGTGTTTCCGCTAAGCACAGATTGAACTTCTACGGCCGCTTTGTCGTATTGCTTGGTTTCCCTATAAGCTGCAGCTAACAGCAGAGTCGCAATATCAAAATCAGGTTCTGACTCCCGCAGCTTCAGCATTATGGATTCTACTTCAGTAAACTGCTTGGCATCAAAGAGACTGTCTGCCAGATAATATTGCCCAGAGACATTCTCGGGATGCCCGGTTATGTATTGTTTCAGCTTCTTGATCCGAGGCTCAAGCTCCTCTTCAGCCAGTATGTCCTCCAGCTCTTCTTCCGCATAATAACGGCGGTCCATTTCAGTAATCACTGTATTGATCTGATTGGCCATCTCCTCGTCTTCTGCCTCTTCGCCGCTAATTCTGCCAAATACCTGATTGGCTTCGTTTATCCGGTCTGAATGGTAATAGGCCAGAAACAGACGGGCAAGGATCTTGGTTGAATCGGGAAAACGCTCTGATGCTTGTTCAAATTCGCGGGCGGCTGTAAGGTTCTTATGATCTGCATATGCCTGTACACCCCGCTTGTAATGTATACCTGCTGTCAGTGTGGATGGAAAGTGAGCCATAGCATATACCAGCAAAATAACAATTACCACTGTGATACCCTTGATCCAGACAGGAACCGGCCGCCTGGAGAGCTGCGTCCGGCACTCATGGCATAACGCTAACGTAAATCCTGCTTCAATCTCCCTTCCCCCGCAGCTCTGACACCGGGTCTCTTCAATCTCAGAGTGCATTTGTTCATCGGAAGATATATTTCCCATTCAAGCCTTCAACCCCTTCTTCGGCAAATAAATATAATACCTGCATTATTGCCCCCTCATTCTTGTCTTTGAACATCCTATATTGAACCAGCTAAGGGTATTATTTGGATATATGTTTTATCACTTCATATACGCAAGCTTCCGATTTATTTCCCCGTTACCACAGCAAATAGCAGCCAAACAGTGCTTCTGCACTGTTTGGCTGCTATGCTTATGAACTCATTGCCGACAGCCTGATTAATCCAGCTGTGTTCCGTTGCTGGCGATCACATTCTTGTACCAGTAGAAGCTGTCTTTGCGGGATCTGTCCAGTGTGCCGTTCCCTTCATTGTCCTTGTCGACGTAGATGAATCCGTAGCGCTTCTTCATTTCGCCTGTTCCTGCACTGACCAGATCAATGCAGCCCCAGGGAGTGTAGCCGATCAATTCTACCCCGTCCTCCAGCGCTTCACCCATTGTCTTGACATGTTCCCGCAAATAATCGATCCGGTAACCGTCTTGGATTGAACCGTCCGTTTCAACGGTATCTACAGCGCCAAGTCCATTCTCCACTACCATCATAGGAATGCCATAACGGTTGTAAATATGATTCAGGGACCATCTGAGCCCTTGCGGGTCAATCTGCCAATCCCAGGCGCTCGCCTGCAGATATGGATTCTTAAGCCCCATCGACAGATTGCCGCCGATAGCCTCCTGATCCGGAGCTGCGCTCACACAGGTGGATGAATAATAGCTGAAGGTGTAGAAATCTACACAGCCGTCCCGCAGCGTCTGCCCGTCCTCCGCCTCCTGCTGAAGCTCAATATTCTTCTCTTTGAAATATCTTGTGGCGAAGCCCGGATATGCGCCTCTGACCTGAACATCCGAGCAGAGGAAATTGCTCAGATTATCCTTTCGCTGCGCCAGCAGAACATCTTCCGGATTACACGTCAGCGGGTAAGAACACATATAGGCAATCATGCATCCGATCTGGAAATTCTCATTGATTGTATGCCCCAGCTTCACGGCTTTGGCGCTTGCGAGGAACTGGTGATGCAGCGCCTGATAACGCAATTGCTCATTGTCACCGGCTGCCGAAGTGCCAAGCTCTGCATTGCCTTGCGGCATGATCGCTCCTGCCATGAAAGTCCCGAACGGCATCGTCAGAATATTGATTTCGTTGAAGGTCAGCCAGTATTTCACACTGTCCTTGTATCTATTGAAGATCACTTCACAGTAACGGACGTAGAAGTCAATCGTTCTGCGGTCCGCCCACCCGTTGTAGGCTTCAGCCAGGTGGAAAGGGGCTTCATAATGGGAGATCGTCACCAGCGGTTCGATCTGATGCTTTTTGAGTTCGGCAAAGACCTGATCGTAGAATTGAAGGCCCTCCTCATTCGGCTGCGCATCATCCCCATTCGGAAAAATCCGTGACCAGGCGATGGATAAACGGAAGACTTTGAAGCCCATTTCGGCAAACAGAGCGATATCCTCCTTATAGCGGTGATAGAAATCCACTGCCTCATGACTAGGATAGTTAGAACCGGCTTCCAGTACCGGGGTGATTCTTCTGGATATTGTATGCGTTCCGGCAGTAATCACATCGGCAGTGCTTAATCCCTTGCCTCCAGCATCGAATCCGCCTTCCAGCTGATTGGCAGCGGTTGCCCCGCCCCACAGGAAATCCTCCGGAAAACTTGTGTACATTGTGCTCATTATAGTTCCTCCTCGTTTGGGGTTTCTTTGAACAGAACAGATCAGATCATTACCGTCAGCAGATTCTCCCTGTAATCAATGCTCTTCAGGTCCGTCTCAATCACATCGAGATACTCGGCGGAATTTGAAATAATGACCGGTGTGGTCAGGGTATAGCCTGCCTCTCTAATCGCCGCTACATCAAACTCCATCAGCAGCTGGCCTTTTTTGACCAGATCTCCTTGCTTGGCCTTTGGGGTGAAGTATTTGCCCTTTAATTTGACGGTATCCTTGCCCACATGAATCAGAATATCTACCCCGTTATCACTGGTGATCCCTATGGCATGCCCGGATGCGAACAATGTGGTTAACACCCCGTCTACTGGTGAATATACCTTGCCTTCCAGCGGCTCAATCGCGATGCCCTTACCCATGGCTCCTGTAGAGAAGGCTTCGTCTGTCAGCTCGGACAGCGCTCTGACCTGGCCCTTCAGCGGACTTCCCACAGTCTCCTGCTTCACCAGCGTATTACGCGGGGTGCCTGTGCTCTTGCTCTCTGCAGTCTCTTCATCCTTAAATCCGGAGAAGAATACAAGAATGAAGCCTAATATAAAGCTGATTACAATCGCCGCGATTGCACCGTAGAATCCTTTATCCATACCCTCCGGACTGATATAGCTTGGGATGCCGAAGATGCCCAGACCGCCGAGAATATAGCCTTTGGTGCCCATCAGACCGACAATACCGCCTCCGACTGCCGCAGCGACACAGCTTAAGACAAATGGCTTCTTGCGCGGCAGCGTAATCCCGTATATAGCAGGTTCAGTGACACCGAAGATTCCTGAGATGATTGCCGGAATAGACAATGACTTTAGCTTCACGTTCTTCGTCCGCAGCAGAATGGCCAGCACGGCACCGGTCTGGGCAAAGGAAGCCCCGAAGGAAGCTGCCAGAATCGGATCGGATTTCAGCACAGCCATGTTGTTGAGCGCAATCGGCACCAGACCCCAGTGCAGGCCGAAGATGACGAATACCTGCCAGAACGCGCCAACCAGCAAGCCTTCAATAACCGGGCTGAGATTGTAGAGGAACAGGGTTCCCTCTCCCAGCAGTTGTCCCGCCCAGGTGGAGATAGGACCGATGGCGATCAGGGCCAGCGGAACGGTGACGAGCAGGGTGAAGAACGGGACCAGGAATGTGCGTACCACACTCGGAATCACCTTTTTGAAAAAGCCTTCCAGCTTAGATCCGATATAAGTAGAGATGATGATCGGAATGACGCTGGACGTATAAGACATCAGGATGACCGGAATCCCCAGGAAGGTAATATAGACCGGAGATTCAAAGATCGTTCCGCTAAACAGCGTATAGAGCGGCTCGCCGGTTGCCATGGTGCTGCTAAACGTCGGATACACCAATGTAGCACCAATAGCCATTCCGATAAAGATGTTGGCGCCAAACTTCTTGGCCGACGTATACCCGAGGAATATCGGGAAGAAATAGAACAGGCAATCCCCGAGCGCATTCAGAATCTGGTAGGTACCTGAAGTATTTGTAATCAGACCCAGCGTCACAAATAGGGCAGTGAAGCCCTTAATCATTCCTGTTGCGCACAGCACTCCAAGCGTTGGAGAGAATACCCCGGAGATCATATCGATAAACCTGTTGAACAGGCTTGTTTTACCGGCCGTGGCTGCCTCTGACCCGTCTTCCTGGAATCCGCCCGCAGCCATAACCCGGGCATAGACCTCAGATACATGATTGCCGATGACGACCTGATACTGGCCACCGCTCTGAATGACCGTAACAACTCCATCCATATTTTTCAGCACATCTGTATTGGCCAGTGTTTCGTTCTTAAGTTTGAAGCGCAGACGGGTTATACAATGGGTTAATCCGTTTACATTTTCTTTGCCGCCGACGTTCCTGATAATTTCTGTTGCGAGTGCATCATATTTCACCTTAAACCCTCCCATATCTCGATTAATAAAATAAAAAACGAAACCATCCGGCAACAATGTTCTGCCGATTTGGTTTCGCCTGCATGACCAGTAACAATCCAAAGGTTTTATTCAGTTTGTCTTTGCGTTACCCGCTGAATGTGAATCGTTAAGTACAGCCTTTCCTCATCCAGAAGCCGGGTATCCAGGTACTGCTCAATTTTGAGTACACAGCTATGCGCCTTTTTGTATTTGGTCCGTACCTGCTTGAGCAGAAAATCATCAACTGACTCTACCGCTTCCTTGTTACGTGACCGCTGAAAAAAATACCGCAGATGCGTAATGAACCGTTCATAGCTGACCGAACTCTCATCAATCTCGTTGTTATAGGAATACTTAACAATATTGAGAATGTCATCGATCTGTTGCGTCTGCCTGGTGACATCAGCAATCTTATGACCGGAGCTGTTCATTTGCGCATTAATCAGGTGCAGGGCAATATTGCCGGCCTCATCGTCCGGCAGTGAGACCCGGGTATAATGCTCAATAATCCGCAAGGCATGCAGTCCGATACCATATTCCTTGGGATAACAGCGCTGTATCTCCCAGATGAGCGGATTGGTATTGCGGATCCCCTGATCCCAGAGATCTAGTGCATGGGTCAAATGATCCGTCAATGTAACGTAGATATAATCACTTAGACGAGCTTTCAGGGAATGCTTAGCATATTCGATAATGTCGTAGCATAAGGCAACATATTCGGCGGGAGCATCTGCCATGAGCGCCTTGAATTTCTCCGACGCATCGTTCTGCTTCAATACAAACGTCTTCTCAATCAGGGATACATCCACCGGATCACCTGCGTTCTTCTTGTAACCGATCCCGCGTCCCATGACCACCAATTCATCTTTGCCTGAATCCTTGGCAATAATGGCATTGTTATTGAATATCTTTTCGATAATCAATCCTCTGCCCTCCTTTATCCCGAATTTCATCCATCAATACAGGATGTAGACGAGTCTGGGATTTACTGCGGCGTCCCGCAGGCCTTAACACAAAGAAAGGCAAAACCCAAAACACGTGACCATGTTTTGGGTTTTGCCTTTTCAGTAACAATCCCAAATTCAGAATAGCACTCTAATTCATTTTTGGCAAGAAAAATGTTTGCGCTTTCAATTGACCGTATTCTGCGCGGATGATCGGAACATTCTGCGTATGCAAATAAGCAGAGGATTGATTTCCGGGTAATACGGAAATCAATCCTCTGCTTCATGTTACTGTTGAGTAAGAACTTAAACGGATGATGAAGTGACCGTCCGGGAATTTCTCCACCGCAGCTTATACAGCTCCGGCAGTACGACTCCGACCAGCACCAGAACCACTCCGGTCCACTGCAGGCCGCTAACATGCTCATGCAGGACGAACGAGGACAGCAGTACAGCAACCGGCAGTTCAGCGGCGCCAAGAATACCAGCCATGCCTCCGCCGATATGCGGAACCCCGATTGCGAACAGGACTGGCGGGATAAAGGCGCCGAACAATCCAAGCAGGAAGCCGAACAACAGCAGCTGGCTCCACAGCAAACCGTTAAACAGGAAGTATGGCGGGAACAGGATGAACAGCAGCAGCAGGCCGCCGGTAACCATCCAGGCACTACGGTAGGCCGGATGCGCTGCCGGAACGGCTTTGCCGCTGAAGATAATGAACATGGAATAGCTTACTGCGGATAACAGCCCAAGCATAAGCCCGAGTGCGTTAAAATCGGCAGCTCCCTGATTCAGAATTCCGGCCGCCAGCAGCGTTCCCCCGAACAGCAGGATCAAGGTCAACACGGTGATCTTATCCGGACGCTGGCGTTTGCTTACGGCCTGGATCAGCACGCTGATCCAGGTGAACTGGAACAGAAGAATAATGGCGAGCGAAGCCGGAATATACCGGAGGGACTGGTAGTAGAGCAAGCCGGTAACCACTGTTGGTGCGCCGGCGAGCATTAGCAGCAGTCTGTGCTTCCAGGCGAGCTTCAATGCTGGCGCCTGTTTGACAGCTGCCGCAGTATTAGTACGGCTGCGCTGTTTGCGGCTTTCCCTAACCTTGGTATATAAGGCCAGCAGCCAGGCAAGAATACAGCCGGTCAGCAGCTGCGTACCAACGACTTCGCCCAGCTTATAGCCTTCTCCGTATGCTAATACAACGATTGTGGATAAAATGCCGTAGCTCATAGCGCCTATGAGCACGGAGATTAAGTATTTCATATCTTTCATATCAATTATGCCTCCTGAATCTTCTGCTTTTCTGTATTTTCTGTATCGGCCGCAACACGCAAATAATCCTAACTCCGGGATAGGGACCAGTGTAACAAAGTCCTTATCATCGTAGTTAGGAAGAGTAGGCTTCCTGTAGAAACCCTCGCCCTGATGTACCTGATGGCTGCGAGGTTATACGAGAACAATATGTAATTATCGGGTTGACGACTGTTCATATGTTACACGTCAAGTGAGCTGGCGTCAACCCTAAATTCTTAAAATTTGTGGAGTTACGGAACATAAACCTCGGTGACCGACTTAACTTCATCGTTGCTGACGGTAATCATACATGGAGGAGCAAAGTCGGTAAACTGCTCATAATACGCGATAAACTCCGCTTTGCTGACGCTTTGGAGCGAGCCCGGATTCTCACGGTCTATCAGCTTATACTCCGTCTCCTCCGTAACTGTGTAGGGATCGTTAATCTTATATTTGTTGAGGATATAGAATCCTCCCGGCAGATCCTCCTCCGTGATACCCAGGGCGGCAAACCGGCCAGAGTCTTCAAGGGTAAGCCACTCTACCTGATCGAGATTCAATGTGCCGCTGTCCATGGTAAGACCTGTAACATAACCGAGGAAGCTGCTCACAGGTGTAATTGCAAAATCTGCGGCAGTTGCCCCATAATCTACGACAATACTGTCTCTGGACACCGGCTGGTTCAATTCAGTTCTGATATATTGAACCGCCACCTGAAGCGGATCAAGTCCTGTCGTATCCGTCCCCGCATCAGCTCCTGCCTGCAGGCCGGCATAAAAGGCTGACAATGTCTCTCCAGTCTGAGGCGTATTGTAATATTCATTACCGTGCGTATCGTTCCAGCGTTCAACCGCCCAAATGCCCTGCTCTTCCTGCTTCACCGGCTGAGATAATAACAGCTGGCTGGTCTCACCAGTGGTCAAAACAAATTTGACCAGAATATGATTGCCGCTGAACGTCTCATGCGGAAGCTGGCCTTTCCCTTCAAAGAACTTACGGAGAGCTATTTCCTGACCGGCTGGCCGGGACATGTCGTTCTCACCGCTCCTGATCTCTCCCAGATATTCAGGCACAGAATCCTGATAGGAGAATACAAGCACCGGCTTGCCCATGCTCCCGTCTTCGGTAAGCATACCGTCGTCAGTGGTTATGTTTCCCAGCAGCGTTAATTTGTCTGCGTCATCCGGCTTCAGCCTGTATTCCAATGCCCAAAGCTGCACAGGCTTATCCAGCAGGTGATCGAATTGACCGATTTTCTCAAATGTAGTGATGGTACTTTCCTCAAAGGTTAGATCCGGCACCGCTCTTTGATAGGAGACAATATTCGCCTCAATGTATTGTTCTGCGTAATCCCTTTCAGTGGTTTCTGCCTGCTGTCTGGGGTTGCCAAGCAGTCCCGCGCTGATCGCGGCAATTCCGGCAATACAGAGTAGGACTACCCAGAATGCAGGTTTCCGGTAATGTAAAATATTGCGGATCCGCCCTTTGGTTCCGTGCTCTCCAAAAGCTAGCGGGGAACCGTAGGTAAAACGTCTCCCGGTCGACAGAGCTAACAAAGAGAGGGAATAGTCCTGCTTAATTCCGTTGCCCAGCTGACGGATTACACTCTCATAACAGGACTTTTCCATATCCTCGCTCATTAGAAAGAAGGCCAGCCAGACTAACGGATTGAACCAGTGGATACAGAGTACAACATAGGCCAGCGGCTTGATGATATGATCAAATCTGCGGATATGCACCTGCTCATGCTTGATAATATAAGCCCGCTCCTGATCCTGCAGACCGGGGGGAAGATAAATCCGCGGTCTCAGCATACCCGAGACAAACGGGGTTGAGATCCGCCTGGTTTCATAGATGTTCCAGGATAAGAGCTGTGCGTTCTCCAGCCTGCGCCTCAGGCGGATTGTGGCAGTCAGGCGGTGGACAAGCATAATGCCAATCCCGGTAAGCCAAATATACAGCGCAGTCTGGGCCCATGGATCACCGGGAGCAGGGCTGTCTGCAGGTTGAGCTATAGCAGTCACTGACTGTGATACAGCATTCACTGGCTGCAGGCTTGCAGCACCTTGGCTCCCCTCCGGTACCTGTATGACTTGAGCGGACCGGGAATCCGGCAGGATTGCCACTGCAGCAGCTTGTGAAGCCGTCAATTTCACTGAAACCTGTTGCGCCTCCGCCGGAATAAGACTAATGGCACTCTCGAAGGAGAACGGGCAGACCAGCCGGAACAAGACTATTGACCACAGTGCTTAGGAATAAATCTTGGGAACCTTGCGGAGCAGCAGCCGCATCAACATTATAATTACCACACAATAACTGCCCGTGATGCTCATGTTAATCAGGTGTTCCAACAGCTGATCCACCGCTATTCCTCCTTATGCTCCTTGATTAGCTTCACAAGGGCATCAACTTCACTGTCACTAAGCTTCCGGCTTCTGGTGAACGCCGCGAGGAACCAGGGCAAGGAGCCTTCAAAAGTCTCCTCCACAAACTGCTTGCTCTGTTCGGCGTAGAAATCATCTTTATTCAGATTTCTTCCAGTTCAGTCCGGTCTCGCACAGCTTCACGAGCTCGCCTGAAGGAATCGGCTCATGGCTCCAGAGCAAATCTGCGAATTTGGACTGAACCGATTCAAAGTGCCCGCAGCACTCATTTTATTGGGCAGCTGCAGTCCCCATCTCCACTTCACCTGTGACTTTATTCCATTGCAGGCCGATACCGAGAATCCCGCAGATATCCTCCAGCGGGAACATTGTGCTATCGGGCAAGCTGCCCATTGTAAACTCACGGCCCGATTTCTTGCCATTGATATACAATTCGAGCGGATCACTGACCTTAACTTGAATCGTCGATTTCCCGTAAACAAAGTTCCAGACAGTGAAATGATAATTGCCGAGCTTCGGATCCGGATTGGATATCCCCCTGCTGACCTGTACACCAAGCGCCTTGAATACACTTGTTAACGGAACATACAGTTTGCCGTCAATCACTGCTGCGGTCCCATAGAAAGAGAACGGCTTCCCGTTCACGGAGAAAGTTAGCGGATGCTGGACCGGCGCAAGGACATAACCCTCTTCATCCCTGGTTGTCGTACCGCTGCCAGTCGCAAGTCCCGAGTCAAAGCCATCTCCCCAACCGAGAAAAGCACCCTCTTTGCGCTGGGCAAATCCGAAGTTTCCGCTGCTTCCCCATATATTGGTGATGCCGGCTCCGTCTTTAATCTGAAACGGTTTAGCCAGTGCTCCTGAGTTGTAATTCCATTGCCAGACTGTCCCATTCTTCTTCAGTACATACAACCGGTGGAATCCCGCCTGCAGCTGATAGACGCCGTTAAGACCGGCAACGGGTGACGGCGCTTGAAGCTCTTTGTTCCAGCGCAGGATCTGGCCGTCGCTTCGTAGCAGGAACACCTCACCTTGCGATGCTGCCATACTTGTTATAGAGGATGAAGCCAGCGTACCTACACTCACCGGATCACTCTCAAGGCGCATCCGGTTCAGGACACTGTTATAGAGGCTCATCTGCTTCACACTGCCATCCCCGGTAAGAAATAATACATCGTTACCATTAATCACGGCGGATTTAATTCCTGAAACAGCTTCAAGCGCTAAATACCGGATCTGCACCAGCATGCTGTTAGCCTGATCATAGGACGGATACCACAGCATTGCGGTCCCGTCTTTTTTCACAGCAATCCCCTTGGACCCGTCCGTAGTCAGGAAAGACACGTCCTGAAGACCTTCCAGCTTAACCGGACCTCCCCGTCTTTGATCCGGCAGAACGGGGTCATCCGGAATGAAGCTGCTGTAGGCTTGGCCCCAGCCCCATACCTCTCCAGCCTTGCTGAGCGCGAAGGATGCATTCCCGCCTGCCGCCACCTGCACGATGCCGCTTATACCCTCCACTTTTCTGGGAATGTACTGATTAATGCTGGTCCCGTCGCCAACCTGGCCTTGTTTGTTGTATCCCCAGCCGGTCACAGTCCCGTCGCTCCAGGCCGCAATTCCATGCGCAGAACCGCCCGATGCACTTACCACTCTTAACACCGGCGCAGCTGCTGCTTCCCTGCCGGCGGGCAGGAATACGGACCCCACCAGTATACATACTATGAGCCGAATAACTGTTTTACGTAAAAGCAAAGTCAGTTCCCCCTCTTAATATTTTTCCAAAAATATTCTATGTACTATATAAAAAGCACTTTAGACAGCCCCGCACTTAATTCGTTACCAGCAGAATGGAGACTTCTTAGGAAGCACTGAATACATAAATGTTGTACGTTTTGCAACTTTGATTCATTGGAAACCGGGTGTTTGACAAGATTGTTGTATAAAATACAAGAATAATCCTGCTAAACCGCTCGAGAAAGGAAAATTCATGCCTTTTTATACGAAAATAAACGTAGGCTTTAGTAGGCATTAGCTTAGTACGTGTTTTAAAAGTAACTCTTTCGGGATAAACTTACTCTTAAAGGCGCAAAAAGTCCCCCTACCCCAATTATTGAGCGATTTTTAAAAATCAGCTCGTTTCGGGGGACGTCACTTGAACCGTTAAGCCTAACTTTTCGATTTGTTTCAAGTAATAAGCTAACGCCTTTTCCTTGGACGTGCTCTCCGGCACGTCTTTTTCTTCGTATCCAGATCTGTTTTTCATTAAACTGTAAATAATCTTTACCAGTAAATGTGCCGTGGCTACACACGCTTTTTTGTCTCCACGCCGCTTTCGAACCCGCCTAAAGTGCTGACCGATACGATTGGAGGATTTCTCATTGGCCCATGCCGCCTGGGTTAACGCGCGTTTCAAAAACTTGTTTCCCGGCAGACATTTCGTTTTAGATTTCCTTCCTGCACTTTCCTTGTTTCCCGGGCTGACGCCTGCCCAAGACGTCAATTGTTCCTCCGTTTCGAAACGCTTATGAACCTCCGGACCGAGTTCAGCAAAAATAGCCGCAGCCGTATTGCGTTCAATCCCAGGGATCGAATCGAGCCACTCCAGTTCTTCGGCATATGGGGCTAGCTTGCATTCAATCCGGGCTTCCACTTGCTCGATTTGCTTCTCCAGATACAACAGATGATCCCAGTGAAGCCGCATCATCTCCCGATGATGACGACGCACACGTCCATTCAACGCGTCCATGAGTTCAGGGACCTTTTTCTTTAGTTTTGTCTTCACGAGCCCGCGAAGCTGCTCTTCGTCCAGCACCTCGCCATTCATTAACTGCTCCAGCAACAAACGGCCCGATACGCCAAAGACATCCGTGATGAAACTAGACAATTTGATATTTCCATCTTGCAGCAGTTTATGAATCCGATTCTTTTCGGCAGTGATCGCTTGGACCATTTTCACCCGGTACCGGGTCCAGTCCCGCAGATCCCGCAACTGCTCGGGCAGGACCACACTGGCTTGAACCAATCCGCACCGGTGGAGTTTCGCAATCCAAAAGGCATCGTTCATATCGGTTTTTCGTCCAGGAATGTTTTTAATCGTCCGAGCATTCGCCAAGACGATGTCGCACGTCGATTCGAGTACATTCCAGACCGGTTTCCATAATACCCCTGTACTCTCCATCGCTACCTCCTGACACCGATTCGCGATAAGCCAGTCCTGAAGCCGCAATAATTCACGCGTTGTCGTTCCGAACGTCGAGATTTGCTTTTGGGGAGTGTGGTCCAGCGGTCCGTTTAGAATACAAGCGACAACCGTTTTGTTATGAACATCGAGACCCGCACAGCATTCACGTATAGCATCCATGAATCTATCCTACTTTCCTGTCAATTCACAAATCATGCGCTCATTCGTTTAGAATTTTATACACGCACTTTGATGTGCAATAGGCGGTGCCTGAGAGTCGCAATAGGACAGTTTATACAACAGGGTTTTTGGCCCCAATAAATGCTCGTCCACAGATTTGTTATCTTTAGTTTTTCCAGGTTTTAGGTATAGAAACATAGGGAGTACCTATTTTCATTCTAGGGGGTGACGCCGAGGCGTCATGGAAGTTTATACAACAATTTTGGATTTGAGCCGATAAGAGGATGGAAATGTTGTATTATGTGCAGGATTTTGTAATAATTCACCAGATATCTACCAACCTATATAGACTAGTATACTTCCAATTATTAGTACAGCACTATGCAGACCAGGCAGGTGTTTGAGAATATACGGACCGCCCTGGAAGCTGCCGATGCCGGGTTTGATGATGTGGTGAAACTGACCTTTTTCATGACTGATATTTCGCAAATGCACATCGTCCGTGAAGTCCGCGATCAGTATGTCAATACAGCGAATCCGCCGGCAAGCTCTGCCGTAGAGGTGCGCAAGCTGATCCGCGACGAGTTCATGATTGAGATTGAGGCCACCGCTGCCGCGCAGCTGTAAAAGGTTAGCATAGACCCGCAACAGATTCCACTCTTTGCCGGGTGGAGCTTATAGGAAGAGTCCGCAGCAGATGCGGGCTCTTCCTTTTTCTATGCGCTGCCCTCTTTTCCGCCATTATTTACAGTCTTTGCACAGTATTTCTCTTAAATAACGAATCAAACAGAGCAGTAGCTAAATATACTCTTGGAGGGGGTGTTAATCCTGAATAATTCCGGACCTGTGAAGCTGCTGGGCGTAATTGCCGGAGTGGTCATTCTGAATATTTCCATTTTATCGCCAGGATTGCTTGGAGTAGCCATCGGAGGGTCCAGTACTCTTGAAACCGCAACAGGGATAACCTTGCTGGTTGTCAGCCTGCTGATTGTGCTCTACGGGAGTTATACCCTGCTCTTCAAACGGGCGCAAGTCCACACAGTCCCTCCTCTCGAAACACGGGATGACTATATAGCTGAGCTTAACCGCTACCTGGGTGTGAGGGTTCTGAAAGAGGATGTGGGCCTGGCCATAGATCAAATGATGCGGATGGATAAAAAGAAGCTGACACTGCTGAATGTGCTCGCCGGGCGTTTCGAGCGGGAGGAGCTCAGTTTCCGGAAGTTCCACACAGTGATTCAAGAAGTGGAGAAGCTCCTGTATCTGAATATCCGCAGTATTCTGAGCAAGCTAAGCGTATTCGATGCCGCCGAGTTCTCCCAATTCACGGGTACAATCAACTCCGGCAGATTCCCGGGTACTTTCATCCAGAAGAAAAACGCCTTGTTTAACGAATATTTCTCCCATATAAAAGGCGGTCTGGCAGCCAACGAGGAGATCCTGCTGAAGCTGGACCAGCTGCTGCTGGAGATATCCCGGCTCGGAAGTACGGATTATGACACCGCTCTGGAGATGCCCTGCATGCAGGAGCTGACCGCCCTGATCGGGCAGACGAAACTCTATCAGTAACGAAAGGAAGATGATTATGGCCGGGAAAGGCAAAACATTCATCGTACTTGGCCTCATCGCCGTGTCCGTCTTTGCGCTGGTCTATTTCGGAATCAGCCTGACCGCGAATTTGGGCAAATCCAAAACAGAGATTTCTGCGGAAGACGCGGACAAACGGTTGAATAAGATCTACAAGGATATTCATGTCAATAGTTCAGCTCCGGTAAAAGGGCAAATCGACCTCGACCCGTCTTCTGTCGGCGACTCTCTGCCGGATATCTCCAAGTTCCCGCTATCTGTGGACAGCACGACGGACAGTTACGCTGAAATCTTCTCCTCGACCGAGAAATCCGGCAGCGGCAATGACGGCTGGCTGAATGAAGTGGCAGCTGATTTCAACTCTTCCAGCATCCTGGTGGACGGCAAGCCCGTATCGGTCAAAATCCGTAATATCGCTTCAGGTACAGCCGCCGATTATATCCGGTCCGGCAAATATGTGCCTGACGGCTATACTCCGTCCAATGAGCTATGGGGCGAAATGGTCAAGGCTAGCGGCATCTCTGCGGAACTTGTATCTGAACGGCTGGCCGGCAATGTGGCCGGGGTGGTCATGAGCAGGCAGAAGTATGATCAGCTGGTCGGCAAATACGGCTCAATCAATGTGAAGACGATCACTGATGCCATTGCCGCCAATGAGCTGGCGATGGGCTACACCGATCCTTTTGCCAGTTCAACGGGGCTGAATTTCCTGGTGACTGCGCTTGGAACCTTCGAGAGTACGGATCTGCTTGGAGATAAAGCGGTTCAAGGCTTTGAGAAGTTCCAGGCTAATGTGCCTTTCATTGCTTCCACCACCCTGCAGATGCGGGATGCGGCGAAGTCGGGCATGCTGGATGCCTTTGTCCTGGAGTATCAGACCTATGTCAATGCGGCGGATCTGACAAGCGGTTATGTGTTTACACCCTTTGGGGTAAGGCATGACAGCCCGCTCTACGCACTGGGTGATTTGCCAAAAGAGAAGCTGGAGATCATCCGCAAGTTCGCCGAATTTGCCGTGCAGGACAAATACCAGACAGCAGCCTCGGACAGAGGCTTTAACGGTCTGAATGATTACAAGTCTGAGCTGACTCCGGTGGACGGCTCCCTCCTCTCCTCAGCCCAGAAGCTGTGGAAGGAGAAAAAAGACGGCAGTAAACCGATTGCCGCAGTATTCGTAGCTGATGTATCGGGCAGCATGGCCGGCGAACCGCTGAACCGGCTCAAGGAATCGCTGCTGAAGGGCCAGAAGTTTCTGGGCAAGGACAACAGCATCGGGTTTGTCTCCTACTCCAGTGATGTGACGATTAATCTGCCGATCGGCAAATACGACACCAATCAGCAGTCCATGTTCGTTGGGGCGATCAATAGCCTGCAGGCTGCCGGGGGGACGGCTACTTTTGACGGAATGGTCGTGGCCATGAAGATGCTGAAGGATGAGCTCGCGCTGCATCCGGAGATGAAACCGCTGATCTTCGTGCTTAGCGACGGGGAGACGAACGAAGGACATTCATTGGATGAGATCAGAGGATTGATTGAGAGCTACAAAATCCCCGTATATACAATTGGATATAACGCCAACATCAAGGCGCTGGAGAGCATTTCAAGCATCAACGAGGCTGCTAATATCAACGCAGACACAGAAGACGTGGTCTACAAAATCGGCAATCTGCTCAATGTACAAATGTAAGCCCCATATTCCCGAAGGAGGGTTCCCATGTCATTCTCAATGGAAATTCCCAGCCCTGAGAAGCTGAAATCAGTGATCGAAGAGCAGGTTCAGCCGGAGCCGGAGGAAGTTACGCAGCTGAAGGAACAGGCGCTCAGCAATGTGTCCAGTATTCTTGAGCTTGACTTTGAGTCCCTGGAGAAACGCAAAGCTGTGCTGCAGTCGATTGACAGCTTCGGGATGGGCACCATGCGCTCGTCTTCGGAGAAGAATTCACTCCTGCAGGTATCCGTAGGCAATCTGTCCAAGACCGGAGATGAAGGCGGCCAGGTCGCCAGAGGACTAACCGAGCTGCACCTGCAGCTGAAGGATCTGGACCCCAGTGCGGTGGATTTCGCCAAAAGCGGCTTCCTGGGCAGGTTCTTCCACCCCCTGCGTAATTATTTCGCCAAATATCAGAAAGCAGATGCGGTCATCTCCGATATCATTCTATCCCTGGATAAAGGCAAAAGCGTGCTGAAGAATGATAATACCACCTTACAGATTGAGCAGCAGACTCTGCGTGAGCTGACCAAAAGGCTGAAAAAGGAGATCCAACTAGGCATCCTGATGGATCAGGAGATCGAGACGCAGATTGAAGCGGCTAAGCAGCGCAGTGAAGACGGGGATAAAATCCGGTTCATCACGGAAGAAGTCCTCTTCCCCCTCCGTCAGCGGGTAATGGATCTGCAGCAGATGCTAGTGGTGAATCAGCAGGGCATCATGGCCATCGAAGTCGTCATCCGCAACAATAAAGAGCTGATCCGCGGTGTAGACAGGGCGAGGAATGTGACGGTATCGGCGCTCAAAATCTCGGTTACGGTCGCAAGCGCCTTATACAACCAGAAGATCGTGCTGAAGAAGATTGAGCTGCTGAACCAGACCACCGACAATCTGATCAGCGGCACCTCCAAAATGCTGAAGGATCAGGGCGCGGCCATCCACAAACAATCGCTCGAAACCAGCATTTCCGCCGACACCTTGAAGCAGGCTTTCACGGATGTCCTGTCTGCGCTCGATTCAATCAGCACCTACAAGCAGGAAGCCCTCCCCAAGATGCGGGAGACGATCAACCAGTTCCGGGAGCTGGCGGATAACGGTGAACAGCAGATCCAGCGGCTCGAAAAAGGCAACGTGCTCGGATTATAGCCATACTGTGCATAGGCAGCAGTAAACAGAGCATATCGGGATTAACGCCGGATGCTCTGTTTTGGTATGCGCGTATTCATAAACTATCAGGCGGCCTTCACCCTATTGAATATTTGACATTTTACGCTGCTGGCGCAAGGATTTCGCGAGTTCAACCTGGTGGTTGGGGGGCAGCTCTGATCACTTTTTTGAAATCCTGCCCAAAATACAACATTTCCCTCAAATTCTCGGCCATAATCCACAATTGTTGTACGAAATGCAGCATTTCACCTCCTCCAAGCGGCTTCACGGGATAATTCTTGTATTTCATACAACAATCTGCCTAAACGCCCGGTATCGAGAAAGCCGAGTTGCAATATTTACAACATTCTAGTTTATTGAATATGAAACTCCCAACAAACAGTTCAGAGATTCCCCTTAGTTCTTCAGAGGTAATAAGAAACAAAGGGGGCTGAACTATGCGCTGTCAAAACTTGAAACCGCGGACTTCCGTACAACCCGCCATCTGGTTATGGTCGCTCTTATTCCTGTTCTTAACTTGCACAATCTGGACACCCAAATCCTCTGCAGCCGGCTTCTCTGCTTCCTGGCCCTATAAGGCAGATGTTATACATAGCCAGCAGATGGTTGTTGTCGAAGCGAAATCTGTGAATTCCTGCACCGGACAGCTGTCGCTGCACCAGAAAATAGACGGGCAGTGGACAACCGTCTTCTCCGGCATTCCCGTTACCCTGGGCAGCAACGGCATCGGCAAGACGAGAGAAGGTGACGGCCGGACGCCCTCCGGCATCTATAAGCTTGGCTCAGGCTTCGGAACTACTGCTAATCCCGGTGGACTCCTGATCTCCTATACAAGAACAACCAAACAGGACTTCTGGATCAATGATCCGCTCTCCCTACAGTACAATCAATGGGTGTCCTATGCCGGGAACCCGAATCAGCGCTGGAAGTCCTATGAACGGCTCCAGCAGCCGCTTTATAAATACGCCATCGTTCTGCGCTATAATGATGATCCGCCCGTGCCCGGGAAAGGCAGTGCCATCTTTCTGCATATCTGGAGGGGGCAGGGTAAGCCGACAGCCGGCTGCATCGCCATGTCGGAGCAGCATCTGCTCAAGCTGATGAGGCTGCTGGACCCTGCCCTGTCCCCGGCTATTGCCATCGGCATCTCCGGCTGACACGAATCCGGCAACACATTTAACAGAAATTGGTTTGTATATCCTTTCGGATTATTGTATGTTTATTCAGTTGCTTTTACTGAATGTACATGTACCAAGGAGGATTACCCGTATGCATTTTCTGGATATAACCCACTTCACCTCAGAGCAGATCCTGGAGATCTTTGAACTAACGGACCAATTGCGGTACAGAACCTCTGAGCCGTTGCTCCAAGGCAAAACCATGATACTGTTCTTCCCCGACACCAGTCTGCGGACCCGGATCAGCTTTGAGAAGGGTATCAGAGATTTAGGCGGAGAATATATTATGTTTCCTCCGGAAGCATTGGAGAAGAAAGAAACACCGGGCGACATGGTCCGCTATCTGGAGAATTGGGGTGACGGCATTATCGCCAGATATCCAGACTTGTCCAAGCTGGAAGAGCTGTCTGCACATGCTACCATTCCTGTGATTAATGCCATGACATCACATAATCACCCCTGTGAAATTCTGGCTGACCTGTACGCATTGCGGTCCACAAGGGACAACTACCGGGACCTAACCTATACCTTCGTAGGCCCGGCAGGCAATATATCCAGAACCTGGATGGAAGCCGCCAAGGTGCTGAACCTCTCGTTCAATCACGTATGCTCTGCTGACCAAAGAATAGATTCTGACCACCCGAACTATAATTTCCATAACGACCTGGACAGCGTCCTGCCGGAGAGCGATGTTATTCTCACCGATTCTTTGCCAGTGACATGCCTGACCCAGGAGTATATTGGCGCCTATCAAATTACTTTGGACCGAATGAAACGGACCCGGCCAGGGGCACTATTAAATCCTTGCCCCCCATTTTTCCGTAATGAGGAAGTAAGTGAAGATGTGATTGCTTCCCCTTATTTTGCCGGATTCGGTTTCAAGAAAAGTCTGATCTACCTCCAGCAAGCCATCCTCCTTTACTGCTTGTCCCACTAACGGCAGTATCTGAAACGCATCCATTTATTTAGCGGACCCTTCAGCGTATTCTTCAGATTAGAAGATATGCTTTGGGGTTTTTTGGTGAAAAGTGAGAAAGATTAGACCGTCCGCGCGTCTTATATGTAAATACGTCCATTGGAGGCAATAGATGAAGGAGCAAGAGAACACCGAACTCATAATTGCCGAGGTGCTGGCCGGAAACCGTGAGGCCTTCTCTGTACTGGTAGACCAGTATAAATCCGGTTTATACCGTCTGCTACTGGGCCTCGGAGCGAGCCATCAGGATGCGCAGGATCTGGCGCAGGAAACTTTCATTCAGGCCTATCAGAAGCTGCGCAGCCATAATGTGCAGTCCAGCTTCGCTGCCTGGCTCTACACCATTGCCATCAACCGGTTCAGATCCCAGAAGCGGCGCAAGGCATTTTCTTTCTCGGGAGGCTCCATTCTGGAGGAGAGGGATCAGGCCCCGACACCTGAAGAGCGGTATATGATCAAGGAAAACAAGCTGGAGCTGCAAAAGAAGCTGGCCCTGCTTCCGGAACGCTACCGGATCGTCCTGCTGCTGCGTTATACCAACGAATTAACCTACGAGGAGATTGCCGCCATCACGGGAATGACACTGCATCAGGTGAAGAACCGTCTGCACCGCGCCCGCTTGAAGCTCAAAAAACAATGGCCGAAACCGAAGGAGGATACCCATGAAAAAATCGGATTACCGCACACACGATAATGTTGCAGATGAGGAAATGCTGATGTCTCTGTCCGGTTATGATGATCATCAGATGGATGAGGATTTCACGGGGCATGTTATGGAGCAAATCCGCCAGACGGAGATTTTGCCCGTTTCAAGCGGGGACATGGCTGAATATACCGGCAATCCCGGCCGCAGACGGTTCCGGCATACTGTACTATGGGCAGGCTTGGGTGCAGCTGCTATTGCACTGGCGGTCCTGTTGTTCCTGCTCCCGAACTTATCTATTCCACAGCAGATACAATCTGCCAAATCCCAGAGACTTCTCCTCTTGCCATCCGAATGGAGTGACCATCATCTGCTGGAAGCCAAGAAGGCCGGAGTTGTAAAGCTCACGGATATTGAGGTCACGGACCAAGGCTATACACTTACGCTTCAGGAAGTGGTCGCCGATCCAAACCGGATGATTCTGAATCTGAGAATTACCGATGCCAAAGGGCAGCCTGATGAGGAAATGATGTCCATGTTTGATATCACCCAGCTGCAGCTCCGCAACGAGGAAGGGCTTGAAATTGGAGACCTGCAGGGCATCAACCATATGAGTACTAAGCTCGCCCCCGATAAGTACAGGATGGAATATCTGCTGTTAACCTATTATTTCAAAGGAGAACAGCCCGGGGATACCGTATTCATTGAAGGGAAGGTTCATGAGCTGATGCTGGACCACAAGACCAATGATAGGATTTCGGGAAATTGGAGCTTCAGTTATGCTGCAGACATGACAACCGCCAATGCTCTGACAGTGAACACTGATTTGAGTAAATACAGCTATACCACACCTCAAGGGCTGAAAATTCTGATGAAAGGCATCACGCATTCTCCTGCCGGTGCCAAAATTGAATTTAGTACTCTCCTGAAGGATGAGCTGGCCTCCCAAGTTCCGGAGAACCGCAGGGTAAATCTGGGTGTCAGGTATCATTTTGAGAATGCCAAAGGTCAAATTGTCGGATCACTCATTAATAGTAAATATAGCGGAATGTCTGAGATGTACAGAGTCGGTCATGATCTCCAATTGAACTGGATTTATTACTTAACAGAACTTCCATATCTCAGCGAGCCAATTTATTTCGTACTCGACGGCTTCTCCATCCCTGTTAAATCGGATGATTCATTAACGTTCAATCCGGCGCTTCTGAAGACAGAGCCTGCTGTCTTTGCAGCAGAGGGCGATGTCTTGAATGTGAATAATATAAAGATCACTGAGACTCAGACCTTGCCGGGGCTGTCGGCCTGGATGGCTGTCAGCGGCAAATTCAGCAATGAATTCGATATGGACAAATGGATGGCCCGGGACGGCAATGGCACAGAGTATGATGTAATCCGTTGGGGTTCCTACCGGGAGGGAGATCTCGTTTCCTTTGGCCAGAGTAGTGAGAACTCTGATCTTGTGTATCTGATTGTTGACGGTATGAAATCCATCCCCAAGGAGCTGACGCTAATCCGCACAGTCACGGACAAGTCATTTAATGACGTCGACTGGAGCTTCGAGCTGCCGGGTCCGGCTGCAACTTCCCAATAATTTCCGCGTCTATTCTTAATAATAGGGATTGGATATATTATCCCAATCTCAGGAAATGGATGTGAATCTATGAACCGCAGCATGAGGCTATTCTCGCTATTGCTTGTAACGGTTGCCGCACTCAGCGGCTGCACTTCACAGCAGGAAGATTCACCCGCACCTTCTTCTCCATCAGCTGCTCCCGGATACACCGGAACGGTAGCCACAAGCTCACCCGAGCCTGCCGCCTCGCCCTCAGCCGCGGGATCTACCGAAGCCCCTGCGATGGCAACCTCCGTGCCGGATCGGGCAGACTCCTTCCTGGGTGTCCGGCTTATTGATAAACAGGGAGAAGTGGTTAGAGAATGGGCTGCTGCAGCCATTAACCTGTTCCAGCCAGTACGGACCGGGCAGAACGAAGAGCAGGAGCTGTTTATCTACCGGATCGGCAGTGAGCAGCCTGAGCTTCTGGCGGAGGACGGAAGCATTACATCCTGGCCTGCTCCGCAGTGGTCGGATGATGAACCCCCTTACGGCAATGACTATGGCAATGATATCCTCTATGCGGACCGGCTATTAAATGATGAGATATTCGCCGTCAAAGGAAACCGCACTTTATACCTTGTGAATATAATAACCGGAGAAGCCAAGAAGCTGTACTCTGCCAAACGGCCGGTCTATGGCCTCACCGCATCACCGGATAACAGCCAGGCTGCCCTGCTTGTTGCCTCTGAGCCGTATATAGGACCTGATGCCGATTTGATAGTGCTGAACCGTAAGGGCGAAGAAATATTCAGCAAACCGAAGGCCAGCGTTCAAAGCCACAGTGACGGATTTCTCTTTATTTATCCGATGGCCTGGAAAGATTCCGTTACCCTCGCTGTACCGGCCAGCGGATATGAGCTGTATGGCAACGGTGGGGTGAATCTGGTTCACATCGATACCGGGGTAACTGAATTCCGGGAGAAGCCGTCTCTACCCGCTGACCTGCTGCGGCTCTTCGAGGAATCTGCCGGGAAGGTGAAATTCCCGGAGGAGCTGCACTTCCTCCCCGAGCCAGGAGACCAGCCTGTCTATTATGCAGTTCAAGGCATGAACTCGGATATCTGGCTGCTTAATCAGAAGACCCGGCAGGCCGTGAAGCTGGAGAAGGGACGTCTGCTGAAATGGACTACTGACGGCAACCTGCTGGTAAGTGCAACCTCAAGGGAACTGCTGGAGGCCTATTTAGGGATAGAATCTTTATAACCTCAGTCTCTAGTTTAATACCTATCACACGCAATAAAAGCGGGGATCGGCCTATGTGCCGGTCCCCGCTTTCCTGTATTCACTACAAATTTATATCTTTTCATTCCAAATCTTCAAACATCATATTATTGAACCCTGTCTTATAGGGTCCCGGATTAATGGTCGCTACATGGATGCCGAATTCGGCCAGCTCCTGCTTAAGTGTCTGGGCGATCGCTTCAATCGCATGCTTGGACGCACTATAGGTACCTAGCTGAACCAAGGCCGTCAGGACACAGAGTAGTCTAACCTTCAAACGGTATAACTGTATCCCGTCTAATGAGCTCAGGGGCAAGCCGCAGACTTCTTCCGGCACCGCCATTCATGATTTCAATCAGCAATTCAGCAGCAAGTGTTCCTATCTCCTCGTAACGATGGCGGATGGTGGTAAGCGGCGGATTGGTGTACGCGGTGAAAAAAGAACCATCATAGCCGATCACCGAGAGATCATCAGGCACCTTAATCCCCTTTCGGCCTAATTCCATAATAACACCCATAGCCATCAGGTCATTGGCGCAGCATACCGCCGTAAGATCGGGTTCTCTGTCCAGCAGCTTAAGTATTGCCCCTGCTCCGCTGCTTCCGCTGAAATCCCCGATTTCGATACATGAAGCATCATGCTCAATTCCTGCCAGGGAGAGCAGAGCTTCGCGAAACCCCTGATACCTTGCTTCGCATATATGTACTTTCTCCGGTCCATTGATATAGCCGATTCTCCGGTGCCCCTGCTCCACCAGAAACGCACCGGCCATCCGGCCGCCCTCAAGGTCATCAGATCCCATCAGCGAACAATGCGGACCTACAGCTGAACCCAAATTGACAGCGGGAATCTGCAGCTTCAGCACCTCCCTGATGACCGGATGCTCTTTGGAGAACGGAGGCATAAATATACAGCCCTGCAGATTACGCATCCTTATCCAGTGAGATAAGCTGTTTGGTGCATAATCCCGGAAAGGAACAGAGAAGATCAGGATATCTTTCTGAAACAAACGTAGAGCTTTTCTTAAGGAGGCAAAAATATCTTCAAACTCCCGGTTGGATTCCCCCTCCATCTCCGGCATGAACACCCCGACCAGATTGCTGGTACGGGTTACCAGCTGCTTCGCGCCAAGATTCGGGACATACCCTAGCGTTGCTGCCGCTTCTTGAACCCGGGTAACGGTTCGGGGATGCACCCCGTAGCTGCCGTTCAAGGCTCTGGATACCGTACTGACGGATAATCCCAGCTTGTTTGCAATATGCTCCAGTGTGATGTCCATATTCATTCACCCCTTTCCGGCTTCCGCCAAAATCCGTCCGGCTTTCACCTTTGTAAGCTCCTCCTTAGGATATTTCACTCCGGTATCGAGTTCAAGCTTATGTATAGCGTCAAGCTGCGTTTCAGTAACTGGCTGGGCCTGAATAAGGGCATCCAGGTTGTCATGGGCTATTTTACGGGCAAGCTCTGGGTCATCAAGCAGATCAATGAACCGGTAAATCGCTTCAATCGCCTGTTTTTCACTTTCGATTCCATAACCGGAGTCAGTACTGACCATGAAACGGTCCGGGAATTTCTTCATGACCGGTATGAATGATTCAGCGTCCCCGCCTGCCGGATTAAACATCGTGAAGCCGGCAAAAAAGTCTGCATACAAATTGGGATGAGCCGATAATAGCCGGTCGATCTCCTCAGAGGTATTATAGGCATTGATATGCGCAAAAATAAATGTCGTCTGCGGATGCTCATCTAACGCCTGCTCCAGCTTGGCAACCGGCATGCCGCCAGGCGGATCGATATGCAGCAGCAGCGGTGCTTTGTATTCTGCTGCCAAATCGTAGATTTGCGGCAGGTAGCCGTCCATCGGATGCTCCGCTTTCCACTCCACTCTGGACACGACTGGCGACGCTGTTGAAGCCGCAGCGATCTCTCCGAGGCCAAAATATCCTTTCTCCAAATTATTCTTGATAACGGTTAGACAACCGGGATCATGCAAATCGAATCCTGAGAAATATGGAATGAACAATTCCGGATCATACTGATAGGCGAGCCATGCTAAGCTGTCGCTAAGAATTGCACTCGACTCTGACACATCGCCAAAAAGGACGATTTGCTTCACATTGTTGTTTCTCCAGGTATACAGCATCCCCAGGTACTTAGCGCCGCTGGCATCATGATTGTGCGCATCGATCAAGCCGAGCCCGCTATACTTTGCTGCTAATGCTTCCAGCTCTTTTTGCTTGGCTATGGCCGGGTTTACAGTGGCTTCAGGAGCCTCAGTCTCCGCTGGTGCACCTGCTGTTATTTCCGGTGATGGTAATGCCCCGCTCTGAACCGCAGCCTTTTGCTGCTGGCTGTTATTTACCACAAGTAACAATATTAGTCCTCCTAGTACAATGATCATTCCTGCGAGCCATTTTCCCTTCCTCCGCATGAATCGCTCAGCCCTCTCTTTTTCGGGAACGTTCCCGATAGTTGAGATAAATATAATATTTATAGGAGATATTGTAAATGTAATTTTAGAGAACGTTTCCGAATATTATGATTTATCTCTCCTATCCAATCCCTGGAACGCCTCCGGTATAATATCTTAGTCAATATACCGGAGCGTTACAGTATGAGGGATGTGCGCTGAATTAGCCCGGTTTAGGCGCGTTTCCCGTAAGCCTTGCCTTCTTTTACCGTCTGTACATGATACATATTTACTGTAGTACTAATGATATAAGCCGGCTTCTCCTGCCCTCTGCTGTTCTTGTGGCCCTGGAGATGCGCGTCACTCTTCTCCCAGTTCTTCCAGGCTTCTTCCGATTCCCAGCGGATCAGGATAAGCACTTCCTCCTGCTCCTTGTTCTTCTTGTTGACCATCACACTGAGATCGATCAGCCCGTCCATTTCTTCAATGGCCCCCGGTTTGCTGAAGCGTTCCACTACAGCGCTACTGTTGCCTTTTTCTACTACGATGGATCTGGTTTGAATGTACATGTGATCTAGTCCTCCTGAGAATGCTGCTATAATGAAATGCAGTTCGGCTATAGCGAGCTAAATTTGAATAATCTCATTCTAATTGATAATAGTTATCATTGCCAGCAGGAGCTTAGCAGTATAGATAAAGTTTATTTTATAACAGAGAACTCACTAGAACGAATACGCCTCCCGGTATACAGTATTAATAGTTAATAACTATTACTATAGAAAGCAGGCAGGATATGAACATCGAAGTAAAGCTTACCGGACTTAATGAAGCCTATATCATCAAAAATATGTACCCGCTCTATCTGCACGATTTGTCGGGTCATTACGGTCTTGTAGAAGGACATACCCCTAACCGGCACGGTGTATTTGAGGACGATGACGAATGCCGCACTCTGGCAGACCAGTATGAAGTGCAGAATATCTGGTGGGAGAAGCCGGGGATTCTCTACCCTTTTCTGATCCGGGTGGATTCACTGCCGGCCGGGTTCGCACTGATAGCTACTCCGCCGCACTGCGCGCAGGGGGTTAATTACTTCGTAAATGACTTTTTTCTGCTGCAGCCCTTCAGGGGGAATGGTATCGCGGAGACAGCGGCTGTGGAGGTGTTTGAGCGGTTCCGGGGCGAATGGGAGCTGTTCACCAACCCGGCGGCGAAGAATATAACCGGACAGAAATTCTGGCGAAAGACGGTTGCCCGCTATACGCAGAACCAATATACCGAAAGAGCCGGAGAGACTTTCGACGGGAATATGCTTGCCTTCCGGTTTAATAACCGGATTAAATAAGTGTTAACTTTAATAGCTAGATATACTCAGCACACACAGCACAAAGGCTGACACACTGAAAATACAGCGGCCAGCCTTTGCTCATCATGGTTTACGGCAGAATGGGCACGTTAATTTCCTTGGCATTCTTCCCCGTACCTGTCTTCAGGATCATATTCAGGGACTTAGGCTGATCCAGCAGATTGCTGCCGTATCTCCGTTCAAACCCATCATAGGTTCCTGAACCCGCTGTCATTCCCAGATGGACAGTTCCATATTTAGTAACAGACTGAATTTCATTCCCGTATCCAGCTACAAATATTTCTTGCCTGTTCTGCCAGGTAATCTCCGGCTCATTCTTAATTTTAATCATTGTCCGGATCAGCAAAGGTGAGATTTCAACCTTCTCCAGCGTCACTGCGATCCCTTCCAGCATGAAGTCTACATCCGGCTGAACAATGACAGTTTGCTGCCCTTTGAATTTCGGGTCCAGCTTGAAGCTGACCTTAAGTCTGGGAGAATAATGCACATCGGCTACATTCACACCCTTCTTTAGGTCTTTCATTTTACCCGTGTCCATAGAGGCGATCTGGAAATCTGCTTCAAGCTGCTCCGGAAAAGGTTTGGTCCGGTCCAGCTGGATGACGCCGCGGCCGTAGAAGATACGTTTCTCCTCTAAGCCGGTGCTTTCATCGTGTCCGCCGATTTGACCTTCACTTTCGAGATAATAACCGGTTGCCAGATTCTTTATCCGAGCGCTGTTAATGTTGTATATTTCCTGCCCTTCGGCTACATTCGCGGTATACAAAAAGATAATTCTGTTCTCATCCGCGGTTACCGCATCCAAAGTTATCTGATAATCCCCGCTTACTGCACTTTGATTAACCGGTTGGATATAACCGTGCCGGAACGCTGAGTCCAGAGTCGCCGCTTCCATATCAAAAGAATATAGCCGCTTATACTTTTCAAACTCTCCCCAATTCACCGTTCCAGCGGGTCCGGCAGTTTGTGGTGTAGAATCATGGAGAATTGGAATGAAAAACAGGATCAATGCGGCAACCGCAGCGGCAGCCAATCCGATAAAGGAACCTCTGGTGAGTCTGCCCTGCCAGCTTCTCCTGCGTCCGCGCTCCATTCCCGCCTGAACTGCCATTCTGATCTCATTGCCTCCGGCATCCGCTTGGGCTTCCTTGTGCATACGGACCGCATCAGACAGCATTGCCTGTTCTTCCCTGCTATTGTTCATTCCATTCACCCCGGTTCTTCATAATCATCCTAAGCTGCTTCAGTCCTTTGTGCTGCCAGGTTTTGACGGTTCCTTCCGGCTTCTTAAGCAGCACTGCAATCTCGGCCAAGGTCATATCATTGTAATATTTGAGCAGCAGCACATGACGGTATTTCAGCTTCACCTGAGAGAGCGCCCACTGCATTTCCATGGAATGGGTACTGTTCTGAATGACCGGCTCCATCATATTCTCAGCCGCGGTAGGAACTGCCCTCTTCCTTCTGCGCTGTTCGTCAATGCAGACATAGATTAATATCCGTATCAGCCAGGATTTGAATGCCTGGGGGTCCTTCAGGGTTCTTCGTTTCATCCAGGCCCGGCAGGTTGTTTCCTGCAATGCTTCCAGCGCATCGATGCGGTTGCCCAGATAACTGTAAGCAATATGATACAGCTGATCACTGTGCTCCATAACCGCTTTAACAAAATCCGTCTCTTCATGCGGCACAGCGGCAGTAACCCGCTTCATCTCTGCCCCGGACATCGTCATCTCTCCCTCTCCTCTCCATCACTTTTACATGAATTAGACGGAGAGGTTATGCAAACAGTTTTACCCTGCGCCAAAAAAAGCCGCAATCCCCGGCTGACCGGGAAAGTTGCGGCCTTTCTTGTGAAATGCAGCTGACTATCAGCCGCCGGTTATCCTACATCTACAGTACCCAATTGCCTTGGCGGAACACCGGTTCGATGGTCCCGTCGGCCAGCTCTCCGTCAATATCAAGCTCCGAAGAGCCAATCATGAAATCGACATGCGTAAGGCTGACGTTGGCTCCCTTCGCAATCAGTTCTTCACTTGTCATCGAAGTCCCGCCTTCAATGTTAACCGGATACGCACTGCCAAGGGCGAAATGGCAGGAAGCATTTTCGTCGATTCCGGTATTATAGAACACTCGGTTCAGCCGGGAGATCGGCGAATCATGCGGCACCAGTGCCACCTCTCCAAGATAAGAGGCCCCTTCATCCGTATCCAGCAGCGAGGTCAGATGCTCGCGCCCGGATTCGGCATCATACGCTGTAACTTTGCCGTCCGTAAAGGTAATCGTAATTCCATCCACCAGCCGTCCGTTCAAGTTAAGCGGGAGTGTGCTCTTAACGGTACCATTTACTCCTGTACGATGCGGCATCGTGTAGATCTCTTCCGTAGGCATATTCGCTACAAAATATACACCGTCAGCATTCTCGCCGCCGCCACCGCGCCACAGATGGCCTTCCGGCAGTTCTACGTGCAGATCCGTGCCCGGTGCACGGTAATGCAGGCTCTTATAACGCATGGCATTCATCCGCTCCTGGCTCTGCTTCAGATCACCGATATGACTGCGCCATGCAGCAACCGGGTCCTCACTGCCCACACGGTTCATCTGGAACACCGCTTCCCACATCGCATCAATCCGGCCTTCTTGAGGCAGATCAGCGAATACCTTGTCCGCCCAGGCGCGAGTTGGTGCCTTGACCAGCGACCAGCTGATTCTGTTGTTGCGGGTATAGTTCTGATATTTCTTGCGCGCTACCGCAGCAGCCTTAACAGCTGTGGATACTTTGGCGGAGTCAATTCCGCGGAACAGTTCCGGGTCCGGTACCTTAATATGTAATATAGCTCCGCCTTCTTCAGCGAATCCCTCCAGCATATCGGCATGCCACTGCGGATAATATCCGAAGGAGTCCTCCGAAGCCTTCTCGTAACGGATGCGCGTTACCGCTTCATCATCCCAGTCCACAAGCACATATTTAGCCCCTGCCTCGTATGCTTTGCCCACGATCAGCCGGGTAAGTTCCACAGTCTCCAGCGGTGCATGCACCATCAGCACTTGCCCCGGCTGCACGTTCACGCCAACCTTCACCACCAGCTCTGCGTATTTCTCCAGTAACAGATCAAAATCCTTCATGTCTTCTCTTCCTCCGTATCTTTTCCGTCTGTGTATGATTCTTCTCTTGCGTTAAACAAGCCCACTTGTTATTTTAACGCAAAATGGAGCAGGTGGCGATTACTCTTACTTCATCCTGTACACTTTTGGCTTGTATACCGCGCTGCTGCTACTCAGCCTCTATCCATTCTCCTGCGAATACGCCCTGATTATCCTCGCGGATAAGGATCAGCGACTTGCTGATTACATTATGATTGTGGTAAGCAATCAAGGTCAACTCGCTCTGCGAAGCAGCTGACTGCAGCTTATCCTCTAACATGGGCGACCAATAGATGATTTCCCCCGGTTCCAGATCAGCTTCCGTTCCCAGCGGATATACTTTATAATCAGGCGGATTCCAGCGCAGAAAGCTGCCCTGGGTGGTCATCAGCTTAATCTCATCGGCGCCTTCAGCCGTAATCAGAATCGGGAAACCCGGAGCCCTGCTGTTCGTCACACGGTAGTTTCCAATGGGAAAAGCAATCTCCGGCTTCACCTGCTGCGGTGCCCCGTCTGCGGCATACACAGTGACGGCAAAGATGTCCCTCCATACCTGAAGTTTACCTGGTCCCGTTGATGTATCCCTGTACAGCAGCAATATTATTGGTAGTATGATAAGGGTAAGTGAACCTGCAAGCGCTATACGGAGTCTGAATCTGCCACGCCAGTGAAATCCGGTTCTGCCTGACTGTCCCTTTTCCCGGAGCACATTACTGATGATACGGTCCGTAAGCTCTGGCGGAGCCGTTATCTCCTTCATTCCTCTAGAATATGGCTTCATCGCCCATCCCTCCGATCATGGTCTTCAGCTGGTCCCGGGCCCTTCTGAGCTGCGTGCGGACGGTGCTTTCCTTGCTGCCCAGCATTTCGGCAATTTCAGATGTGCTGTAGCTTTCAAAATAATACAGATGGATCACCATCCGGTATTTGGCCGGCAGCCGGAGCACCGCCTCCACCACATCGCGGTCCTCTTCACGTGTGATAGGTAATTGCGGGGGAGATGTAGAAGCTACCCGCCTTCTCCACGGACTGCGCAGCATATCTCTGCTGCGGTTAACCGTGACTCTGATAAGCCAAGCGCGTTCATGCTCCGGATCACTGAATTCCGGCTGATGTTTATATAATCTGATGAACACATCCTGGCAGATATCCTGTGCATCGGCCATATTCCTGACGGATGCCAGGGCCAGGCGCAGCACCATATCCGAGTGCTTATGGATCATTCGGGTAATGTATTCTTCTGTACCGGGCAATGGTTTCTCCAAGCGGCTTCGACTCCCTTCATGAATAACACGCAGCAGGAAGCGCAAATGTTTCATTCTATTATAAAAAGTTCCATTCCGCCTCCGGTAGGGCTGCAGAATGGAACCGCTTGAATGTTCTCAGATTGGGTAATGTCTGATATGGTAACGCCCGGTGATTCTAAGCTAACTGCCGGCTACTGCTTATCCACCTGCAGCAAGGTAATTGTCTTGACGTCATACGTATGCGAAATCTTCTCTTCTGCAATCACTTTCAATTTCGTGAGGCTGGCTACTTTGGCCGGGTCTGCCTTGGAGAGCAGCCTCCAAAGTTCAGGGTCTGACAGGGTCTGATAGAGCTTGTCGTCATCATATTCCTTACGGTTCTGCGTGACAAGCTTCACTTTGTAGCTGCCGATAACTGATTCTGCCTTGCCTTGTTCAGCGAAATAGGCCAGAATATCCTGCCTTAGCTCGGCCAATTCCTTTTCCAGCTCCTTCTGCTTGGCCTTCAACTTATAATACCGCTGCACCTTCTTCTCCATCTTATCTCACGCTCCTCTCCACATATGTATGCAGGAAAGAACGGCTAGAATGATTAATTCCATTGAGTAAGCCCTGGTTTAATTCTATACTGAAGTCGGTTCAAGCAAGTTATAATAGGGGAAATAGTCTGCAGCGTTAAAAATCGCGGTCTCATACATAATGTTAGAATCTATATCGTGAAATCGTTCAGACAAAAACTAGGGCAGCAGGTGAAACATGTTTCAATCCTATCTTTTTCCAATTTCTTATGCATTCATGGCTTTTCCGTTAGCGGCACTGCTCTTCACTTTGCCGTTCCTGATCGTTCAATACCGCCGGCATGGTTACATCAACAAGATCCGGGCGCTGGTACTCTATCTGTTGCTCCTATACTTGCTGAATGCCTTCTTTCTTGTGCTGCTGCCTATGCCAGAATCGCGCCATAATGCTGCACCTACCGGGCATATGCTCCAGCCAGTGCCGCTGCAGTTCATACAGGACATCCTGCGGAATACACAGCTCTCGCGTAATGACCCTTCAAGCTATCTTAACGTACTGCGCGAACCGGATTTCCTGCTGGCCGCCTTCAATGTTGCGCTGACACTACCTTTCGGGCTCTTTCTGGGCTACTACTTCCGGACACGCTGGGTCGTGTGCATCATACTTTCTTTCGGATTATCACTATTGTTTGAGATTACTCAGATTACAGGGATATACGGATTCTTCGATCATCCTTACCGGATCTTTGATGTCGATGACCTGATCACCAATACGTTCGGCGGAATTGCCGGATTCCGGATCGCCTTATGGATCTCCGGGCTGCTCCCGCGGATTGAACAGCTTGACAGCCAGGAGGATTTATCGGCCAAAAAGGTTACCTACACACGCAGAGGCCTTGCTTGCCTGCTGGATGCAGTCCTATGGACCGCCGCTGGACTGCTCCTTAACCAGCTATCCCTGAATATATCATTCTGGGCAGTCAGTGTTGTATATTTCCTGATCGTTCCCCTCTGTACCAGAGGGCGGACGCTGGGCAAATGGGTGGTGCGTATCCGGCTGAGCAGTGCGGATGATGGACCACTCAAGCTATGGATGGTGTGGGTGAGGTATGGTTTACTCTATGGATTGCTTGGAGGAATAAACTTCCTGATCCTTGATTCTGCACTAATGCAAAGTTTCGGCACAGCAGGATCTACGATTATACGAATTACTGCCGCGCTTGCCGATCTGGTATTCATCATACATCTGATGCTGCGGATGTTTAAGCGTGACCGTCCGCTATTCTATGAACAATGGAGCAGGACACGCAATGTGATTACCTGGCCTAACCCGCAGCCGGCAGCTGCCGGTGAAAGCCTGGCCAACTAAAATTCAATAGATAGAGAGAGAGAACATTACAGCCATGAAAAATAACGATATTCAATCCCCCGCCCGGGAGTGGCAGGAGTGGATTATTGAAGCGGATATAACCGGCATGCAGCAGGAAATGGAGCAGGGAAATGTAACTTCCGAGCGGTTAACAGCGCTGTATTTAGAGCGGATTGACCGGTATGACGGCCTGCTGAAATCTGTGCTGGAGATTAATCCGGATGCACCGGAGATTGCCCGGATGCTGGATCAGGAACGCCGGGATAAGGGAATACGCAGCCCGCTGCACGGAATTTCCGTCCTTGTTAAGGATAACATCGCTACTTCGGACAAGCTGCACACCAGTGCGGGATCGCTGGCATTGGCAGATTACAGGGCTGCTGAAGATGCTGCAGTAATTCATAAGCTACGGGCTGCAGGCGCCGTGATTCTCGGAAAAGCCAATATGACGGAGTGGGCTAACTTCATGTCGCCCACCATGTGGGCGGGATACAGCTCACGCGGCGGACTTGTGCTGAACCCTTACGGGCCCGGTGAGCTATTCATCGGCGGCTCCAGCTCCGGAAGTGCTGCGGCCGTTGCCGCAAACCTGGCAGCAATCGCTCTGGGCACGGAAACTTCCGGTTCCATCATTTGTCCGGCTGCCCAGAACTCGCTGGTTGGCATCAAACCTACTTGGGGGCTGGTAAGCAATGCGGGGATTATTCCGGGGATCAGCAGTCAGGATACCGCCGGTCCGATAGCCAGAAGCGTAGCGGATGCTGCACTTCTGCTCAGTGTCATTGCCGGTGCCGGAGAGCCTCCCCAATTGGCTGCGCCGGATGGAACAGCAGCCAGACATGATTATACTGCCTCTCTGGATATGGACTATGTGAAATCCAGACGAATCGGAATCCCGAGATTCTATTATCGGAATTTGGACGAAGAAGCTCTGCAAGTGATGGAATCTGCCATAGCTGTTCTTAAAGAACTTGGAGCTGAAGTGATCGACCCCATCGAGCTTCCATGCCAGAATGCGGAGTGGAATGCAATTATTCTGCAGTATGAGTTCAAAAAAGGGTTAAACCGTTATTTAAGCGGCCTGCCGGCATCCCTCCCCGTGCATTCCTTGCAGGAGCTGATCGAATTCAACAACCAGCACAGCGGACAGGCGCTGAAATATGGCCAGGGAACACTGGAATGGCTGGATACTTCCGGCGATGACATTACAGAACAGGAATATCTGGAGCAGCTGCATTCCTCCCGGTCCATGGCGGGCAGACAAGGCATTGATTATGCATTGGTGCATTATGGGCTGGATGCCATCATGTTCGCCGGATATCACGGCACCGACCTGGCGGCGAGAGCCGGTTATCCGCTCGTTACAGTCCCGGCCGGTTATACCACTACCGGGGTAATTGCACCGGGAGGCTATATCACTAACGGTCCGCAGGGGGTCACCTTCTCCGCCTCAGCCTTCAGTGAATCCGTGCTGATTGGCATTGCTTATGGATTCGAACAGGCCACGAAACACCGGCGTCCGCCGCTTCTAAAGTAACAAATAGAGGCTGTTTCCCCTAACTTGGGAAACAGCCTCTATACTTTACCCTAACAGCATTATGAATCTAAGCTTCCGCCTCATCGGCAAGATGAAGGACTACAGGACAATGATCGCTGCCTAGCACATTGCATTCAATACCCGCATCCAGTAGACGCGGGGCAAGCCGTGAGGAAGCCAGGAAATAGTCGATACGCCAGCCTACATTCTTCTCCCGCACCTTCGGCATATAGGACCACCAGCTGTAGGCACCCTCAAGCTCAGGATAGAAATATCTGAAGGTATCAACGAACCCGGCCTCCAGGAGCTCTGTCATCTTGCCGCGTTCTTCATCGGTGAAGCCTGAATTGCCACGGTTCGATTTGGCATTCTTGAGATCAATATCCTGATGTGCCACATTCAGATCCCCGCAGACGAGAACCGGCTTATGGGCATCCAGCTTCAGCAGATAATTCCGGAACTCATCCTCCCATTCCATGCGGTAATCCAGTCTCGCCAGATCCCGTTTGGCATTCGGAGTGTATACATTCACCAGATAGAAGTCTGTGAATTCCAGGGTAATAATTCTTCCCTCGTCTTCCGTATCCTTATTCAGACCGTATCTGACAGACAGCGGCTTAATCCGGGTGAAGACGGCCGTACCTGAATATCCTTTTTTGAGGGCATAATTCCAGTACTGCGAATATTCCTCTCCGTGGTCAAGAACAATCTGACCCTCCTGAAGCTTCGTTTCCTGCACGCAGAAGATGTCTGCGGCACTTTCCCGGAAATATTCGTTAAACCCTTTATTCACACAAGCTCTCAGACCATTTACATTCCAGGACACCAGCTTCATCGTTGTCATTCTCCTTACCATTCACTAGAATTACTTTCAGTGTACCATATTATCCGTCCCCGGAAAGACTTGACCATGATACAATAATTAGGCTTGCCTGAACATAATCTATGAAAAACGAGGTTTCACTACTGCTATGAACACCCCAAATGTACTGCGCAGCTTCAACTTTCTGTACTTCGCCCTGCTGGCGATGTTCATCCCCTTCCTTCCGGTCTATCTGGACAGCCAAGGCTTAAGTCCGGCACAGATTGGCTTCGTCATCGGAACCGGAGGGTTCATCACCATCATTGCCCAGCCGCTGTGGGGCATGATCAGCGACAAAACACGGACAATCCGCAGAGTGCTGCTGCTCCTCCTGCTGTGCTCAGCGGTTACAGGTTACCTGTTGTATCATTCGGGCAGCTATATCCAGCTGATTCTGATCGCCATGCTGCTCTATTTCTTCCTGATGCCGATTGATCCGCTGACCGAGAGCCTGAATTTCCGGATTGCCGAATCCGCAGGAATCAGCTACGGTTCCATCCGCACTTATGGAGCGCTTGGCTACGGCGTGATGTCCCTGCTGACAGGCTATTGTCTGCTATATTTCGGCGCTGGCGGTCTCGGGATTTTGTTCGCAGGAACAAGCCTGCTAAGCCTGCTTCTCTGCTGGAAAATGCCGGATGCACCTGTAACAGGCAAACCGGTTACCCTGGGCAGCCTCAAACAGTTCCTGAATAACAAAGAAACCCTGTTGTTCCTGGTGCTCATCTTCATAAGCTCCGTTCCGGCACGGATGAACGACACCTTTATCGGTGTCTATATTCTGGAGCTGGGCGGCAAATCTGCACTGGTAGGCCAGTCCTTTTTCATAGCGGCAATCAGTGAGATTGTAGTCTTCGCCTTGAGCTTCTGGTGGCTGCGCAAGGGCAAGGAGCTGATTATCATCTCCTTCTCGGGCGCATTCTATTTCCTCCGGTTCTTCCTCTCGGCCTGGATCAGTGACCCGCAGCTGCTGGCTTATCTGCAGGTTCTGCAATTGCTGACGTTCCCCGTCTTCTATTCGGCGGCTATCCAGTACCTGTACAGCATTGTGCCGGAGGAGTGGCGGGCTACAGGCCAGACTGTGCTGGCCTTGCTCTTCTTCGGAGTGTCCGGTATTCTGGCCTCCTATGCCGGAGGTGCAATCTATCAGGCTTACGGCGGCAGAGTGCTCTACTTGAGCATAGCAGCCATGTCTTTTGCCGGAATGCTCTTCGGGCTTATCCTATACCGGATCTATGGCAGACGGTCCAATGATAAAGAGTATCCTGCAACAGCTTCATAGTTCAGTTCATAGACTTAATCCATAGCTTTATTTAGCCAAAAAAAGCCTCCGCCCGCCATGGGTAGAGGCTCTTCTTCTATTAAATTCTACTCCTGTCACCCTATCAAAATGTGCTAATCTCCCAAGACATTCGTTACAGCAATCATAGTTTCGGCGAATATGATATCCTATCAAACGAAAAAGGAGGTCATTACCATGGCTATCTTATTACCACAACAATTCTTCAATCTGGCTCCCTCGGTAGGCAAATCTTACTACGAGAATCTGGCAGGTGGCATTAACGCGGCTGTAACCGTGAATAACAACTCCGGTTTCCCTGTGGACCTTGTCCTTTACAGGGTTAATGCTCCAATCGTCACTTATACTATCCCTGCACTGAACAGTCTCACAATTTCTGTAAACTTGCTGCTAGTTGCCGCACTTCTTAGCACAGCCGCAGGCGCAGTCTTCGGCACCATTGAAGTCGCAACCTCTGAGTTCTAATCTAATGTCTGAGTATCCCCCTCATACTCTCTCATTAACATTCCCTTGTTCAACATCTCCGGCTGTTTGACGGCCGGGGATGTTTTTGTGCTGTTATAAGGGGGATTCCTCTGCTATTACGATACTACCTCCGATTCAGGCATAGGTCCGATATACGTAGATTGCGGGCGGAAAATTCGGTTATTGGCCGCCTGCTCCAGAATATGAGCCGTCCAGCCGACAATTCTGCCAGCCGTGAAGGTTGGAGTAAATATCTCCGGTGAGAGCTGCAGCGCCTTCAGAATCGCTGCCGCATAAAACTCAACGTTTGTGAACAGCCGCCGGCCCGGTTTGTATTCCTCCAGCAGTGCAATCGCTGTGGCTTCCACATGCAGAGCAAGGTCAAAGGATGCGTCCTTGCCGATCATCTCAAGCGTGGCAATCTGCAGTGCTTCAGCACGGGGATCTTTGGTCTTATAGATGCGGTGTCCAAAGCCCATCAGCTTCGTCCCGTTATCCAGCGCATTACGCAGCCAAGGCTCTGCCCGTTCAACCGTTCCGATATCCTCCAGCATTGAGATGACTTCATAAGGCGCGCCGCCATGCAGCGGCCCTTTCATCGCCCCGATGGCTCCGCATACCGCTGCGCACATATCGGATTCAGTCGAGAGTACTACCCGGCCGGCAAACGTCGAAGCGTTCATACCATGCTCCATGCAGAGAATCAGGTAAGCACTGAGCGCCTTGACATGGGCTTCCTCCGGCAGCTTTCCTGTCAGCAGGTACAGATAGTTCGCAGCATGGCCAAGCTCAGGAAGCGAATCCAGCGGTTCCAGGCCTTGCAGTCTGCGGGCTCTGTACGCGATGATTGCCGGGAGAACGGCCGTCAGCCGTACCGCTTGCTTCAGCGTCGGCGGCCAGGTCGTATTCTCTTTATCCCCTAGAGCAGCAACTGCACTCTGCAGCACCAGCATAAGCGGTACTGAAGCCGGAAACAGATCCAGCATTCTGCACAGATATTCAGGAATGACTCTCTCCTCTGCCATCTGTGCCTTGAGCTGTGCCAGCTCCTCCGCATCCGGCAGACGCCCGTTCCAGAGCAAATAAGCAACTTCCTCATAACTTTTGCTTACCGCAAGCTCTTTCGCCCAATACCCGCGATATACCAAGTGTCCTTTCTCTCCATCAACCAATCCGATTTCAGTTTCTCCGGCAACTACGCCTTCCAATCCGGTTACTTTAGCCATTGACCTTTGCCCCTTTTACGATCCCGCAGGAATTAATTCATCATATAAGGAGTATAAACGTCAAATTCGATATTGCATATTTATAGTTTTTTATGAATCCATAAATAATATCTATCGCCCCAACGGTTCAGGCGCCATCAGCTGCTTCAGCTTGGATTCTGTGTTGGAATCTCCGGCGGGGGTGTAGATGCTGCAGCGCAGATCCGTGCTGCCCTGCACCTGAAGCGAGGTCAGATGGAACAGCATTTTGCCGGCTTTGGCATGCCGGAACTCCAGCACAACGTCCGGAGCGGAGCTTACCCGGCTCTCCTCCCATAGCTGATTGAACTCCGGATGCTGCTCCTTCATCTCTGCAATGAAATCATCATACCAGCGGTCCTCCAGATATTGTCCATAATAGGCGCGGAAAATGGACAAGTACCCCCGGACAAACTGCTCCCAGTTCACGGCCAGCCGTCTGAATTCCTTGCGTACAAATAACAGGGAGATCATATTGCGCTGCTCAGGCGGCAGCTTGGCGAAATCAAGAAACACATGTGCTGCTGCCTCATTCCAGCCGACAATGCCGCAGTGCCGGTCGGAGATCATTGTTGGACAGGTCTTGAGCTCCTGCAGGATCTTCTGCAGGGACGGATGAATCACTGAGCTCTCCTCTTGAGGATACACCATGCTTCCCGGCCCGTTGTCCAGGGCCAGTGCAAATAAGTAGCTCCGTTCATCCTTGGTCAGCTGCAGTGCTGACGCAATACAATCCAGAACGGATGGAGATACTTTAATATCACGCCCTTGCTCAAGCCACGTGTACCAGGTATTGCTGACGCCAGCCAGTTGTGCCACCTCTTCGCGTCTAAGTCCCGGCGTCCTTCTGCGCGCTCCTTCCGGCAGTCCTGCCGCTGCCGGAGAGATGGCCGCACGTCTGGATTTCAGGAAATCTGATAATGCTTGCAGCCTGTTCTGATTGGACATTATTTGCCCCTGCCTTTCGCTTTGTCTGCCTATTAGTGTGGTAGTAATTATACCAGTATAAACTACAACTTGTAATAGGATAAGTTAAGTGGAACAATAGGTCTAGAAAGCATCAGATTATGCTTACAATACTTAAATTTATGCTCACATAACTTATAGGAGGATTAGAGTATGGAACGCGTAGTGATCACAGGGATGGGCGTTATTTCGCCGCTCGGCAATACCGTAGAACAGTTCTGGAACCGCTTGGCTGCAGGTGAATCGGGGATTTCGCCGATTACTACTTTTGATACAGCACACTTCAAGACCAAAATTGCCGGCTCTGTGCAGGAGTTCGATCCAGATGCAAGATTCGGCCGCAAGGAAGCCCGGCGAATGGACCGGTTCAGCCAGTTCGCCCTCGCTGCCGCCGAGGAGGCTTGGGCGCATTCGGGCCTGCAGCTGGACAAGATCGACCGCGAACGCCTGGGAGTCTATGTAGGCTCCGGAGTCGGCGGCATCCAGACTCTGATGGAACAGGGCGATGTGCTGCGTTCCCGCGGGCCGGAGCGGGTAAGTCCTACCCTGATTCCGATGCTGATCTCCAATATGGCGGCAGCAATGATCAGCATTAAGCTTGGAGCCTTAGGGCCGACCCTATCGCCGGTCACTGCCTGCTCGATTGGTAACACCGCCATCGGAGAAGCCTTCCGCCTGATCCGTTACGGGGGAGCCGATGTGATTATCGCCGGCGGGGCTGAAGCAGCCGTGACCGAAATTGCCCTGGCCAGCTTCGGCAATGCCACAGCTCTATCCACCCGCAATGATGAGCCGCAGAAGGCCAGCCGGCCTTTTGACCAGAACCGTGACGGCTTTGTCATCGGGGAGGGAGGTGCAATTGTCATCCTGGAGTCCCTCACCCATGCCCTGCAGCGGGATGCTGTTATCTATGGTGAAGTAACCGGCTATGGCGCCAGCTCCGACGCTTACCACATGGTAGCTACTCATCCTGAGGGCATAGGTGCCTATCAGGCGATGAAGCTGGCCCTCAGAGAGGCCGGAATCACTCCGGGGGATGTGGATGTAATCAGTGCGCACGCAACCAGTACGATTGTCGGAGACCGTTCTGAGACGATGGCGATCAAGAAGCTGTTCGGCGATGACGCCTACCGGATTCCGGTAACCGCGAACAAGTCAATGACCGGACATGCTCTGGGAGCAGCCGGAGGCCTGGAAGCTATCGCTCTGCTCAAAAGCATTCAGGAAGGCCTGATTCCGCCGACGATCAATCTGGAGCAGCCTGACGAATTCTGCGACCTGGACTATGTCCCTAACCAAGCCCGCCAAGCGGACCTGAAGACCGGGATCTCCAACTCCTTCGGCTTCGGCGGACATAATGCGGTCATCGTGCTGCGCAGGTATGAGGAGTAAGTCAAGGTAAGCTTACGGTATTCAGTGGCGTGGGAATAGAATGTTACTACCTGAACAGCGGATCTCCGGATGGAGGCCCGCTGTTTGGCGTACAAGTTACCGGTCAATCGCTGCGGGACTGGCGAATACGTCAATTCCTTACATTGAATTCATTACCGACAGAATGGAGGCTTCTTAGGAGGCCCTGTAAGCATAAATGTTGTACGTTTTGCAACTCTGATTCATGGGTAACCGGGTGTTCGAGAAGATTGTTGTATAAAATACAAGAATAATCCGGCTAAGCCGCTTGAAAACGCTGAAATCCTGCATTCTATACAACAATCTTGAATTTCGGCCGCTAGGATCAGGAAAAAGTTGTATTATGGGCATGATTTTATAAGAAGTTACCCTATCAGGATCTGCATACAAATCAATTGAAATACGCAATAGTTTTCTCAATAAATGCCTTAGCCGATTTAGTCAGAAAACGGTCGGACCGGTGAATGATCTCAAAGTGACGGTATGGCGGGTCATCTGTTATCCGAATGCAGCGCAGAGTTGGTTCATTCATCGCCTGGATCAAAGGATAAGGCAGCACCGTACCTCCGACGTTGGCTTTAACCAGGCTAATAATGGAGGTTGCCGAGCTGGTCTCCATGATCGTATTTAAGCTGAATCCATATTTACGGCAATAATTATCCACCAATTCTCTGCCTGTAAATCCTTCGGGGAACATCACCGTCTGGATATCACGCAGTTCCCGGATACCTATCGAGCTTCGCTCCGCCCAATCATGATTCTCGGAAACGACGAGTACATATTCTTCACTGCACAAAGAAATGCGTACAAGCCGGTCATCAGGAGCAGACGTAACGTCAATGCCGATGTCTACTTCATTCTCCAGCACCTGATTCAAGACGTAGACCGAAGAGACAACCTTCAGCTGCACCTTGGGAAACTGTGTATGAAAATTCACGAGCAGAGGAGTCATCCGGTAGTCCAGATCGGAAGGGAGAACGCCGATGACCAGCCGGCCCCGTTGATCATTGCGGAATTCAGCTAACGCATCCCGGGTGTTCTGTAAATGCCGGATCATCTGCACACAGTGCTCCAGATACAGATTTCCTGCCTGGGTCATCACAATCTTTTTGCCAACCCGGTCAAATAAGGGAACGCCGAGCTCATCCTCCAGCGCACGTATTTGTTGACTCAGCGTAGGTTGAGAAATGCCGAGTTTCTCAGCTGCCCGGGTGAAATGAAGCTCCTCACACACAGCAATAAAGTTCTCCATCTGACGAATCTCCATCTAAGCCGCCTCCTATCATTGGTTTTAGTAATCATTTTAATAGAAACTATAGTATTGTTCAATCATTCTAATAATTCTATACTTAATCGAGCATAACCCAGAGCTCTTTGAACAACAAAAGATCACGGGTGAATGCAACGATACTACTACCATGAGGAGATTCATAATGAAACTTTTTTACATCGTCTTAGCGCTTATCCTGGCTTCAGTGAACTTACGGCCCCCCATTACATCCATATCTCCTCTAATGAGCACCATAACATATGATCTGGGTATAAGCGGGATTACCGCCAGTCTGTTAACTACACTTCCGGTATTATGCATGGGCATATTTGCTCCGTTCTCCGTTAGATTAAGCAGAAAGTGGGGAAACGAAGGGGCCATTGTTCTGGCGCTAATTCTCATCGGGCTGGGTACGGGATTACGGTGGTTTGCGGGTACCACTCCACTGATGATGTTCACTTCGTTTCTGTCGGGTGTAGGGATTGCGCTGGCAGGGCCGCTGTTGTCCAGCTTCATTAAGCAGTATTTCCCTGACCGGGTGGCGGCCATGGTGGGGATCTACTCGACAGCGATGGTGACAGGAGCCAGTATCAGTGTGGGACTGTCGGTTCCGCTTCAGCATACGCTGGGCGGATCATGGAGGGGCTCGTTGGCTGTATGGGCATTGCCCGCAGCCATCGCATTGCCGGTCTGGTTGCGGTTAGCCTGGTCTGCGCACACAGACCGGCAATCCGGTGCAACTAAGAGTGTACTTCATACACCGCTTCCGGTGAGGAGCAGGCGGGCCTGGCTGCTGACCTTATTCTTCGGGCTGATGGCAGCGATCTTCTATTCGTTAACCGCCTGGCTTGCGCCAGCCATCCAGAGCCAGGGGTATAGCCAAGAGACGGCCGGCAACATCCAAACGTTATTTACATTGATATCGCTGCCCTCTACGTTGTTCATTCCGATGCTAGTACACCGTTATCAAAGACGTGTATTCTGGCTTGTCGGCTGTGCGTTAATGGAGCTGACGGGTGTCCTGATGCTGAACCTATCCATTAGCCCTTGGCTCGCAGTGATTCCACTCGGTATCGGCGCAGGCGGCCTGTTCCCGATTGCACTGATGCTGCCCATTGATGAAACAAGCAATGCTGAGGAAGCCAGCAGCTGGTCTGCAATGACCCAATCCGGAGGCTACATTCTCGGGGCGCTTGGCCCGCTAGCCATTGGCTGGTACTACGATGCAACGGGCAGCCTCGTACAAGCATTCTATGGCTTGGCTGGAATCATTGTGCTTCAGGTTATCGTTCAATTGGCAATCGGAAATAAAAAAAGTTCACCAGAATAAAAACAGCGGCAGCCGAGGACTTATTCCGTCCTTTGCTGCCGTTGTTTCGTATAACAGGTCAACCCTATACTTTATATCTGCTTACAATAGCCTTGGCCGGGATAAATTCACTTGTTCTCCGGTGAAACCTGGCTTCCCCAGACTGAGATGCCTTCCGCCGAGAGTGCCGTGAATGTCATCACATTGCTGGCGGCGGCTTCATTCCATTCACGCAGGAACACTCCGCTGTACTCCGTCCCGTTTATAGTCAGCTTCGCATTATGCCCCTCACTCAGAATCCATGTACCTGTTACTGTGCCGCTTATCGTCCCGTCTGTGTTCAGCTTAATGTTCTCCGACTCCACAATCTCAGCCGTGATATCCTTGCCGTGATTCACATATTTGTACTCGCCGGTCACGTCCTTGGATGAGTACTTGCCGATCTTCTCCCCGCTGTAGCGGTGAGGTGCCACTACCGGCCAGCCCGCTTCGTTCATGAACATCTGGTGCACCCGCACTTCATGCTTCTCGCCAAGGTACGGGAACCGGGTGTGGAAGATCAGATAATACTGCCCGCTCTCCTCATCATAATATGCTGAATTATGTCCGGGAGAGACATACCCTGCACCGCTGGCAGAGGGCTCCTCCTCAGAATTTACAAATTCATAATTCCCCATCAGCTTGACCCCGTAAGGGGCATATGCCGGATCATCAAACAGAACTCCAGCGGTTCCCCGCGCGTCAATCATGGCTTTGCCTTCAGAATCTTCAAACGGTCCATCCGGGTTCCTGGAACGGGCCACACGGATATTATAACCGCCGTTCGCATCGAGTCCTCCGTAAGAAAGGAACAAGTAGTAGTAATCCGTCTCCGGACTGTACAGCATGTACGGCCCTTCTATCCGGGCATGATTGGCCCCCAGCAGCTTCTTGCCGTATCCTTGGTCTGCCAGAGGAAATCCCGTAGCCGGGTCCAGCTCCAGAATGAAGATGCCTCCGGAATACGAGCCATAGACCATCCACAGCTTGCCGTCCTTATCATAAAAGACATCAGGGTCTACTACATTCGGCTTCTCCGTAGCATCATAGACCTCACCGTCATCCCCGGTGCCGGCCATACCCGACTTAAGGATAATCCCTTTATTCTTATAAGGGCCTTCAACCTTGTCCGCGACTGCGATGCCGAGTGCCGACAGCGGGGAATCTCCCCGGCAGGCATCGTAGTACATGTAGAACTTCCCGTCCGCCAGTTGAATCACATCAGGTGCCCACAGGGTATCCGATTGTGCCCAGCTGAGAGTCTCACTGAGTTCCTCCGTTACATTGGGAATAAGCACGTTGTCATCGGTAACACCGGAGGAAATCTGTGTCCACGACATCAGATCCTTGGATTTGGCCGATGCCAAATGCGAACCAAATACATAATAGGTGTCTTCAACCTTGATCACGGAAGGATCATGGACAGATACATTTTCAAACTTGGGTATGCTTGCCGAGTTGCCGCCGCTGCAGGCAGACAGTAACGCTAAGGATATCAAAGCGGTTAGTGTTCTTGTTCTCATATTCTAATAACCTCCCTATGTATACCCTTACATTTTGCTGCGCAAGTACAAATTAGTCAATACTTTTATTTATATGTATTTGTATTATTTTAGGTTTATATAAACTTAAAGTCAGGCAGATCAGCCCGACATGTTCTTTACGGGGACTTAAGCTTCATCCTCCATCAAAGAAACTCATTGCTTCCTGAACGTCAAAAAAGCGCCAAGCCGAAATCGGCCTGACGCTAATCTTATTAGTATGTGCGGTATCCCTGCTCTTAATACTCGCTGCTGTTCTGCACGAGTACCGGCTCCGGATAGGCGTTGCTCAAGACGCGGCGCTGCTTCTTCACGACATCCGGCGGTTCTACCGCAGGTGCCATCGGATGCATCAGCCAGGACTTCACAAGATGAGTATCGGAAACCTTATACATTGGCGGTTCCTTCTCCATGTCGATCGCCATCGCATACGTGCTGCGCAGTGCGAAGGCATCACCCTTAGGGGGCTTGATCAGATCGGGAGGTGTTCCCGGAATCGCTGTGAGCAGGGAGCCCTTGCTCTCAAGGCTAGGCATGGAGGCCAGCAAGCCCCAGGTATACGGATGTCTTGGATCATAGAAGATCTCTTCCGCAGTACCCATTTCAACGATTTGTCCGGCGTACATAACGGCTACACGGTCTGCCATTCTCGCCACAACCCCAAGGTCATGGGTGATGAAAATGATCGCTGTATCAATCTTCTTCTGCAGGTCCTTCATCAGATCCAGGATCTGTGCCTGAATGGTTACGTCGAGCGCGGTTGTCGGCTCATCGGCAATCAGGAGCTTAGGGTTAGCGGCAAGTGCCATAGCGATTACGACACGTTGGCGCATCCCGCCGCTGAACTCATGCGGGTACTGCTGGAAACGGCGTTCAGGTGAAGGAATTCCCACCAGATTAAGCAGTTCAATGCCGCGTTTGTAAGCAGCTTCTTTGGTAATTTTCTCGTGCTTGAACAGAACTTCGGTAATCTGTCTGCCGACTTTCATCATCGGATTCAGCGAGGTCATCGGATCCTGGAAGATCATGCCGATTTCTTTACCGCGGATTTTTTGCATTTGCTTCTCATTCTTGCCGATCAGATCTTGTCCATCGAACAGAATCTGTCCACGCTTATATTCGCCCGCAGGCTGAGGAACCAGCTTCATGACTGCTTGCGAGGTTACACTCTTACCGGAACCGGATTCGCCTACAATCGCCAGAGTCTCCCCTTTATTTACATGAAAGCTGACACCACGGATTGCTTGGACTTCTCCTCCGCGTGTTCTGAATGATATAGCTAGGTCTTTTACCTCTAAAAGGCGCTCCATCCTGTCACCCTCTCTGCTTCTTTTCAAATTATGATAACAATTCTCAGTAGCCAAAAAACACGCAATACTATTATTTTATCTAGATATAGGGGTTCACGTCAAGATTTTTCTGAAAACGTCACCGTCATAAATCATCATTCTCAGCCGCGATTAAACCTTGTCCTGTTCTTCATCAATCCCCATACGAGCGGCGGTGCCACGATCAGCATAAGCAGCAGCGACCACCCTATGTCAGCTTCGCTCACAACATTCTCATACAGCAGGCGGTAAAAAGCATATATAGAGTACGGCAATGCTGCGAGCACTGCTGTCACTACACCCGGGGTATATAGCCTCAGAACAATACTTTGTGCCAAATGTGTGAAGACATGCAGCAGAAACACAGCGAGCACGGCTAAGTAGAGCCAATAGAACTTTAAAAATACCGCAGCGAAGGTTACCCCCACTATCAGAATATACACGAAGAGCACATCCATAGCAAAATTCCTGGTGGTCATGCCCATCATAGGCGCAAAGCGCTTCTGTAATGACGGGGGAAGCGACGCTGTTATAGCTGGACCGTGTTTGTTCCCCCATGCCTCAACGGTAAGAATTTCTTCAAAATCATGAAACATGAAGACTACAGGCAGCAGCCAGAGCAAGCTTGTTACGTCCATATGTATTTGAAGCCAGTTCATCATACCATCCGTCCCCTTTGCAAAGTACGTTGTCATCCGGTATGTTCTCTGTTGCCCGTCGTCCCTGTCTTACTTGCGGGAATAACATTCAATGAAGTAAATTAGATCAATATAGAAATCATACAGCCTGATCTGGGAGCTCAGATGTTTCTTCACTTCATTATAAGGATCACCTGAGAGGTTCACCATGAGAAAATACTCACTCCAAATCAGGCAACTCCTCTCCATTCTTCAATCCCAGCAACCATCGATGAAAGCGAGGTTAATACTATAATGATCATAAAACCCAGAACACGCGGTTTCATCTGCACCACTGCTCACCCAGCCGGCTGTGCACACCAGGTACAGGAGCAAGTAAATTATGTACAAGCCCAAGGTAAGTTTACCGGTCCACGTAATGTACTGGTCATCGGTGCCTCAACAGGGTATGGACTCGCGGCCAGAGTTGCAGCCGCATTCGGTGCAGGAGCAGCCACTGTAGGCGTCTACCGGCCCAGTACAGCCAGCGAGACGCGTACTGCATCGGCAGGCTGGTATAATTCCGCAGCATTTGAGGAAATGGCTTATACAGCCGGTCTGCGCTCCTACAGTGTATGCGGGGACGCTTTTACCGCTGAAACGAAAGAACGGACTATTCAATTGATCCGCAGTGAACTCGGACAGGTTGATCTGGTCATCTACAGCGTCGCCACGGCACGCAGAACTGACCCGGAGACCGGAGCAGTTCATCAGTCTGCATTGAAGCCGATCGGCAGCACCTATACCAATACAACGGTCAACTTCCATACCGGAGAACTAAGCACGGTACAGCTTGAACCGGCGACTGAAGAGGAGATCGAAGACACGGTTCATGTGATGGGCGGGGATGACTGGCGGCTATGGATTGAAGCGCTAAGAGATTCCGGTGTCCTGGCAGAAGATGCGGTCACCCTCGCCTTCTCCTATATTGGTTCAGAACTGACCCAGGCCGTCTACCGTGATGGTACGATCGGCCGTGCTAAGGATCATCTGGAAGCCACAGCCCTGCAGCTAAATGCTCAATTATCGCCCGCCGGAGGCCGCGCCTATGTAGCTGTCAGCAAGGGTCTGGTGACCCAGTCCAGCTCGGCGCTCCCTGTAGTTCCGCTCTACATCTCCGTCCTCTACAAGGTTATGAAAGAACAGGGACTGCACGAAGGCTGCATCGAGCAGGCCTACCGGCTGTATACCGGCTTCCTGTACAACCCGGAGGGAACCCCAGTCGACGGACAAGGGCGTATCCGGATTGATGACTACGAGTTGAGCCCCGCAGTGCAGGCAGAAGTTGACCGAATCTGGCCCACACTGAGCACTGACAATGTCTATGAATATTCAGATCTGGAGGGCTACAGACGCGAGTTCTTCCAGCTGTTCGGTTTCGAGACCGGCGGTGTTGACTATGAAGCGGACATCAATCCGGTCGTAACCATCCGGAACAGCTACTGAGTGCTGACTGACATCCATCTGTTCTGATGTGCTCAACAACAGCCAGGAGGCCGGATCTCCGAAGAGAACCGGCCTCCTGTTTGTCTCGTCAGATTACAGCTGAGAACAGCTTCCAGGACTCCGCGAGATTGTCGTGAGCCCAGCGTACATGATTCTCATCCTTATACTGGCGCGAATAACACTCAATAACCATAATAAGATCCAGATACAGGTCGTACAGCCGCTTCCGCAGCAATTCGTCCGGACTGTTGAAGGCTGTCCCGTACCCTTCATAGAACGCTTCCGAGTTCTCGAAATGCCGGAAATAATACTCCAGCAGCACATCGCCCCACATGGCCCGCTCCCAGTCAATAATGGATACGATCCTGCCATCCTGTACAAAAATATTACCGTTCCACAAATCCCAGTGTACAAGACGCGGCTGCGTCACTGCATCCAGCGCCGGCAGGTAATTTTCGAGCGCCTGCTCAATTTCCGGCAGCGATGCAGGTAACGCGGCATTCAGTCTCACGGCATCCTGAAGCACATTCAGCAGCATCGCCTTGAAGGTCTCCCTCCAGGCCGTTCCACCTCCGGCAGGATCCGCACCGAATAATCCAAAGACTGGCCCTTTAATCTCATTGATCAGCCGCTGGTACCGCCCGAGTTCATACTCGATGGAAGAGCGCTGCTCTGGAGACAGGCTCTCCTTCACATCGCTGTACGGCTCCCCCTCGACCTTCTCCATGAAGAAGTAAGGGCATGGAATCAGCTGCAGGCTCTCATCATAACTGTAGACTTCCGGCACAGGAATCCCGCCTGCAGCACGGACCAGGCGGAGCGCTTCCACTTCAGCACGCATAATATCCTTCTCATAGCTGAGCACCGCTGTCTCCGGCCCTGGAGCAACCTTAAGGATGACCGAACGTCCATCGCTTAGCTCCAGATCATAACCTGTATTAAAAAAACCTCCGGTCAGCTCTCTGCTGCCCACAACCGCTGAATCTGCACCGAAGGCGCTTGCTGCCAAAAGACTCAGCTGCCGGTCATTCAGCTTGACCTTGGTGAAGCTCTCCATCTGTTAAACCCACCACATCTCGGAAAGAGGCTCTTCAATAAGGACCTGGCGGAGATTGTCTACAGCTTTGGAGAAGCCTTCCTCAATAGACATCAGGCCGTCTTCGTGTTCGATACTGACCACATAGTCGTATCCTACCAGGCGGAGAGCACTCATCATATCCGCCCACACCTTGACATCATGTCCGTAGCCTACGGAACGGAACTGCCAGGCGCGGTCAAGCATATTCGTATAGGACTGCATGTCCGTCAGGCCATGCTTATTGACATTAACCGGATCAATCACGGTATCCTTCGCATGGAAGTGATGGATCGCGCCTTCACGGCCCAGAATATGAATCGCCTGTACCGGATCAATGCCCTGCCACCACATATGGCTCGGGTCCAGGTTCGCGCCAATGGCTTCCCCTGCAGCTTCTCTTAGTCTCAGCAGTGTGGCTGGAGTATGCACAGAGAATCCTCCGTGCAGTTCAAGGCCAATCTTCACATCATGCTCAGTTGCGAAAGCAGCCTGCTCCGTCCAGTAAGGGATCACTTTATTCTCCCACTGCCAGGTCAGAATCTCCTGGTAATCATTCGGCCATGGCGCAACCGGCCAGTTCGGATATTTCGCGCCTTCATGATCGCCGGGACAGCCGGAGAAGGTATTCACAACCTTAACACCCAGCTTCTGTGCCAGCTTAACCGTGTTCACGAAATCCTCATGATCCTTGGCTGCCAGCTCCTTCTGCGGATGAAGCGGGTTGCCGTGGCAGCTTAGCGCACTGATGATCAGACCGCGGGATTCTACTGCATGCTTGAATTCCTTAAGTGCTGCTTCATTCTCAAGCAGCAGCTTCGGATCGCAATGGCTGTTGCCCGGATAACCTCCGGTGCCGATCTCAACTGCCTTCAGCCCTTTGGATGCCACATAATCCAGCGCTTCCTCCAGCTTGCGGCCGCCGAACAATACCATAAATACTCCAAGTTTCATTGATGTTGCCACCTCTCCCTGATCAGTTCTCGTATCTTGTTATGCTTCGTAGATATCGAAATTCTTAATGGTCTCATTCTTCTCTGCCGCTTCAAAGATAGCTTCAATCAGAACAAGCACACGCAGCACTTCAGCGTTCTTGACAATCGGTTCTGCTGTACCTTCGATTACTGCAGCCAGATTGTCATAGAAGCTGGAGGACAGCTCAGACGCCGCCGGCAGGTCTTCGGTAATTGTCGAGCCTTCTGAAGGCGGAGCCATCGTCTTGGTTAAACCTACACCGGCACGGATCGGTGTCGGTTCTATTTTTTCGGATGCGTTGTTACGGGTGACCATTCTTCCTCTCAGAGACCAGTCCTCAATAATAGCTGTCCCCTCAAGGCCCTTCACATACCATCTTGGCAGCGTGATGAAGTTGGTGGTCCCGACTTCAACGATAGCTTTGATCCCGTTCTCAAACTGCAGGATGGCCTCGAAACCGTCATCTACATCATTGCCCAGAATAAAGCTCAGACTGCTGCTGACGCTTGTGACCTTGCTGTCAATCATGAACAGCAGCTGATCCAGCAGATGAACGCCCCAGTCCAGCAGCATCCCTCCGCCCTGCGCCTTCACATGACGCCAGTCGCCGGGAATCCCGTTGGCACCATGCACCCGGGATTCGATCTGGAAGAGTGATCCAATCGTCTCCTTCTCATACATCTCCTTGATTACGCGGAAATCCTCATCCCAGCGTCTGTTCTGGTGCACCATCAGCACACGCCCGGCAGCATCCGCCGCTGCCTGCATCTCGGTAAATTCGGCTGATGACATGGCCACCGGCTTCTCACAGACCACATGCTTGCCGGCTTGAAATGCACGAACAGCAATGTCCTTGTGCACATCATTCGGTGTAGCGATCAGAATAATCTCCACATCCGGATCTGCCAGTACTTCCTCATAGCTGGAATAAGCGGTGTAACCTGCTTCGGCAGCCAACGTGCGCCGGTCTTCCAGCAGATCGAAGGCTCCGCTCACTATCACGCGGTCACTTTCTTTGATTAATTGCGTGTGATAGCTTCCCATTCCGCCGTAACCAACGATAACTACAGTATGTTTGATTGAACTCATGGATTCCACTCCTGTTTCTCTAATAGTCGCGTGAACCGGAGATGCTCTTAGTTGTCAGAACTTCCGTCAAAATAAACGGCACGTCCGGTACGTGCTGATTCATATACTGCTTCAAGGATTTGGGTAACAACAAAAGCCTGCTCCGGCAATACAACCGGATCTTTATCTTCTCTTACCGCTTCAAGCCACAGACGCGCTTCACGGTCAGCCTCAGTCTCAGCAGCACCAGAGTAGAAGGCTACTCCGCCTGATCCAAGATCAACCTTGGTTTCGTACAGGCGTCCGGCACGTTCGCCGTTCAGACGCAGGCCGTCCTTCATGTCTGCTCCGCCTTCAGTACCGGCGAGCATTGTCTTGGCTTCGCCAAATTCAGACACATTCAGCGCCCAGCTGGCTTCAAGCACAATTGTAGCACCGTTCTCCATTGTAATGAAGCCGAATGCGGAATCTTCAACCTTGAATTGTTCCGGATCCCATGGACCGAAGGCATTCGCCGCATTTTTCTTCTGGCCCAGTTTGTGGAAGGTGGAGCCTACAACCATACGCGGTTTGTAGTTATCCATCAGCCAGAGCGTCAGATCCAGTGCATGTGTACCGATATCGATCAGCGGTCCGCCGCCCTGCTTCTCTTCATCCAGGAATACGCCCCAAGTTGGAACAGCACGGCGGCGAAGCGCAATAGCCTTACCGTAATAGATATCGCCGAGTTCTCCGCTCTCGCACAGCCCCTTCAGATAATCACTGTCTGCACGGAAACGGTTCTGATAGGCAATGGACAATTTCTTGCCTGTGCGCTTGGCGGCATCCAGCATTTCCTTCGCCTGGGCAGTGGTCTTCGCCATCGGCTTCTCGCACAGTACGTGATTGCCGGCTTCGAGGGCGGCCACAGTGATCTCGGAGTGGCTGTCGTTTGGTGTGCATACATGCACGATGTCGAATCCGCCGGCAGCCAGCAGCTCACGGAAATCGGTGAATACGGCAGCGCCTTCAGCACCGTAAGTCTTAGCAGCCTCTTGGGCGCGTTCTTCTACGATGTCACAGAATGCCACCATTTCGGCATCCGCCTGACGGGAAAGACTTGGCATATGTTTGCCGTTTGCGATACCACCGCAACCGATAATAGCAATTTTGAGTTTGTTAGACATGAATATTTCCTCCTTGTTTCGCATATGTTGTGATCCAGTTCAAACTGTCAGTTACACTGGCAAGCGGTGAACGGCTGCAATAATCCTGTTCAACCACTGCCCATTCCACACCAGCCGCAGCAGCCGCTTCGATGATGGCAGCCAGATTGACTTCACCTTCACCCAGTACAACAGTTTCCGGAGAACCGTCTTCGCGTTTCTTCAGGTCCTTGAGGTGGATGATCGGCAGTCGTCCTGCGTATTTATTGATGTATTCTACCGGATCATATCCGCCAAAATACACCCAGCATGTATCCATTTCCACTTGAAGCTGGTCAGCAGGCACTTCTTCGAACAGATAGTCAAAAGCAGTAAGGCCGCCCACCTTCTCCGTGAATTCGAAATCATGATTATGATAAGAAAGAACAGCTCCGCCAGCCCGGCATTTGTCGCCGATCCGTTGCAGGTTCTTAGCCACTTCAGGCCAATTACGCTGTTCTTCAGTCAGAAAAGGCACGATCAGATTACGGTTGCCAATCTCCAGATTGAAGCTGATTTCCTGTTCCGTATCATTCAGCATAACATCATACGGACGATGTGCTCCGAGAGCAACGAGCCCCGTTTCCTCTAGCAGTGCCTTCACCTGCTCAGCCGTACGGCCGAAATAGTGGAAGAATTCCACACCGCTGTAGCCCAGTTCGGCAACCTTGCGTATTGTCCCTTCGAAATCCTGTTCCAGTTCGTCTCTCAGCGTATACAGCTGAAGTCCTACCTTCAACATTATTGCTCTCACTCCTAAGTTTGATCCGAGAGTCAGGCTGATCTTGCCGCCACCGCCCTTTGCCCGGCACCTATGCCAAGCATTCCACCTGAACAAACGGGCTGTAAACATAGGATGTAATATAGCTGTCTACCTGCCATCCGCTGCGTCCAGAGTTTGCCTATGTAGCGATCAGAGCCGCAATAAAGCCTCCCCCACATCATTTGTATGTTTTTTGCTTAGGTACATGGTAATATGAAAGCGTATATAATAAAATGAATAATATGATTAAAACATGAACAATCTGCTTATCATTTAAAAAACTAGGAGGACTCATGACACCTAACGCAGCCTGCCACATCCTATCCGCCGGATTCTCCTTCCACCGCAAGCCGTTTCATATGTCCCGCAGCGAGGGCGTCCAGTATTATCTGCTGCGCCTCCAGACCGAAGGGCGCAGCCGGACCATGGAGGGCGGAGTCATCACTACTGTCGAGAGCGGCAATCTGATGCTGTTCGCGCCAACCGATCCCTACTACTTAAGTATCGATAAGGAAGTCTACCCTGTCGGCAAACCGCGGATAGAGAGCGGTGACTATCATATATTCTGCAGCGGGCCCTGGATAGAAGAATGGTGGGGACGCAAGCATCGCCCCGCTGTACTCCGGCTGCCGCTTAGCGATCATATTCTCGGCCTGTTCCGCCAGCTTGTGCTGGAGCAGCGCCGGTTATCCGATTCTTCACCGGATATCTCCGCTTGTTATCTGCAGATTCTCTGCATGGAGATTGACAGGCTGATGTCCGAGCAGCCGGCAATTTCACCCAAGGCCTATCTCGCCTACCGGATGAAGCAATATGTCGAGGAGCATGCCGCTTACGCCTTCCATCTGGAGGATGTGGCCGGCCATGTCGATATTTCCGTCTCCCGCGCGGTACATTTGTTCAAAGAGGCGTTCGGCACAACGATTGTGAAATATGTAAATGACGTCAGGCTGGATATGGCGAGGGAGAAGATTACCTTCAGCCCGATGCCGCTGGAGCATGTATCTGAAACTTGCGGCTTTGCCAACTATACGTACTTCCACCGTGTATTCCGCAGCCGGTTCGGAATGTCCCCCAAGCAATACCGCATCCATAGCAGGGCGCAGGTGTAAGGTCACGAGACCAGGCGGCATGCAAAAGGAGCGCCATCACCATTGATCCGCTCCTTGTGTTTGACTTTATTCAATTGCTGGCGCTTGCCGGGTGTCATCCGTACATGCTGGGAGATGGCGCCGTAATCCTGATTCATCCTGCGGTTTCTTTCGGCACACCAGGTGCCGGAGCGCTCTGCCTTCAGCAGAGCTTTTTGCGTGCGTGTACGTGCCATATGCGGCAACACTCCTTTGTCATAAGCTTATTCAGTACATGCAGTACTGTTAGTTTAATTTTAACATAATCACCACACCAGTGCCCGGTATAATTAACTATAATAGTTTATTCCTTTGCGGTCAGCTTACACTGCCTTGTCCTCAGCTTGCAGCGGTGCAGCTTGTTACAGTATTCTTGATGGACAAGGTACATGCTTCTGGCAGAAGAAAGTCATCAATTATACTTAGAATGGAATAGGCAGAATCAGGAGGAGATATTAATGAAATACGATGTGCTGTATGACGGCGCTTTTGCCATGCTGAAGGTAGTCTTGGAGTCAGGAGAAAGTGTGAAGGCGGAAATGGGAGCGATGGTCGCCATGTCGCCGAATGTGGAGCTGAGAGGAACGGTAGACGGCGGTATTATGCGCGGACTCGGCCGGATGCTGAGCGGGGAGAAATTCTTCTTCCAGGAGCTGACCGCCACCCGCGGACAGAGTGAAGTGCTGCTCTCACCGGGGGCAATCGGGGATATTCAAGCTATTGAGCTGGACGGGTCGTACAAGCTGATGGTGCAAAAGGATGGTTTCCTGGCCGGAACCCATGGCATTCAGGTCAATACCAAAATGCAGAATCTGACCCGCGGCTTATTCTCCGGCGAAGGCTTCTTCATCATTGAAATCAGCGGCAGAGGAACGGTCTTTCTCTCCTCCTTCGGAGCCATTCACGCCATCAACCTCGGCCCTGGCGAAGAAATGATCATTGATAACGGCCACCTCGTGGCCTGGCCGGATTATATGGATTATAAGGTGGAAAAAGCAGCCTCCGGCTGGCTGAACAGCTTAACCAGCGGGGAGGCACTGGTCTGCCGGTTCCGCGGCGAAGGCGTCGTTCTGGTACAGACCCGCAATCCCGGAAGCTTCGGGAGCTGGATCAAATCCTTCGTGCCGAACCGGCCGTAGCAGCGGTGGGTCTGCCGATTCCGAAGATTAAAAAAGATTGAACCTGTAATAGAAAAATCACAAGTTCAATCTTTTTGGAACTTCATCCGCATTGGACCGGATGTTTAAGCCATCAGCTTATCAAGATGACTGGAAATCAGCTGAATCATATCTTCCGGTGTAACCATCTCAGGATAGATCACACTATGAACGACCAATCCGTCCACCAGAGCATGCAGCATTTTGATTTCCCGGTCCAGATCCAGGTCTTGTCTTAACAGATTCACCGCATCCAGGTACTCCATCATCTGGCAGAATCCGCTATACAGCCCGTTATGTACTTCCTGTTTCAGCGCCTGTATGGCGGGGTCCGCTGCTGCCCGTCCGACAAAAGCCAGCCAGACCTCCGCTTCCGCTCTCCTCTCTTCATCAATGGGCATTAATTCATGAATCAACCTCTCCACATCCTCCCGGGGATTCCCCGAGTATTGAAAGACCTCAACTCTCTGGTAGCTTCGTTCGCTCACCAGTCTCATGGAGAAGGCAAGCAGCTCGGATTGGCTGGCAAAATAATGCCGCAGCGATCCCAGCGACATGCCCGCCTCCCTGGCAACATTCCGCACGGATACAGCTTCCAGACCATCACGCCGGATGATCCGCCAAGCCGCCTCCGCCAGATGATTACGGCGTTCATCATGGTTCACTTTTTTTGGCATAACGTCATTATAGCATGTGCACCAGCCTCATATCCCTGCTCCATAAGTCGCAAATACGCTGATTCTCCGCTGAAATCAAATAAAAAGACGCCGGCTATTAATCAGCCATGCGCCTTTGAATATTCCCCAGCTGCAGCTCAGGAAACAGCCCGGCATTCTTTATCGCCCTTACAGCCGTTTCCTTTGCAGGTATTATAGGTGCCTTTGAAATCAAGCCGGTGATCGGTCACACTGAAGCCATACTCACGGGCCAGCCGCGCTTCAAGATCCACCAGCCAGTCATCCTTAATCTCCTCCAGCTTACCGCATACATTGCAGATCAGGTGGTGATGCATATGAACATGATCGTCACCGCGCAGGTCATAGCGGGCAACGCCATCGCCGAAATTCATCTTTTCTACAATATGAAGTTCACACAGCAGCTCCAAGGTACGGTATACGGTCGCCAGTCCCAGATGCGGATAACTGCGCTTGACCAGCATATAGACCTCTTCCACGCTTAAATGATCCTTCTCGTTATCCAGCAATACTCTTACTATAGCCTCGCGCTGTGGCGTAAGCTTATAATTCTGCGCCGCGAACTGCTGGCTGATATTTGCTACTCGGTTCACCCGGGTTCCCACCTTTCCGGAAGTTGAACAATTCCCGACAATAATTAGTAATCGTTACGAAATAAGCATAACAAACTTGTCCGTCAAAGAAAAGGCCTGACACCAGTATAACATCACTTTTCCCCAAAAATGTATAAATAGGTTCTGCGGATCCCGATTATATTATAGCCGGCTAGTCTTATACCCATTCCGAAGTGCGCCCTCCCTCCATACCTTATATAGACTAAATCTCTTATAAGTGAGGATGATCCGGATTGCGAAAATAAAACCCAGGCAGACCCGGCGGCTTGTGACAGCCTCTGTACTGCGCAGAGTAGCCACGGCCATGCTGCCGTTCTACCGGAAAATTGCCGGCAACAGCAGCTTTGCCGCTGAATGGACAACCGCCGTTGTCTCCGCAGACCTTGACCTGATGGGCAGACTGCTGGCCAGGATTCCTACCCTTGCGCGGGTAGAGAATTATGGGACAAACGGCATCGGATATTTCATTTCGTTTCCTTTTCCGCTGCCGGTTGCGTTCTATACGAATGGAACAACGATTCCGCCGGGTATGGTTCAGTTCACCTTCAATACAGCCGCCCACCGCAGCATTGCACGGTCAATTATTCCGCTCTACCTGGAACTCTCTGTAAACAACAGCTTCGCGGAGAGTATGGCTGCAGCCATCCGGCGCAGGGACCGTGGTGCGGTAACCGCGATGGTACGCAGTCTCGTTACAGCGGATTCGCTTAAATCCGTAACCATTGAAGACAGCGGGATCGCGCTGCTGTTCAGAACCAGGTTCAGCAAATACCCTTACCGCAACCTGCTGTTTCAGGAAATGATGTAAATCGTCTGCAACCTTTTCTAGTGTCATTGCGTCATTAGAGTCAAGTTGAAACGGTTACGCCGTCTTGTAACGGACAATCACCGGATCAGCGTGAAACCTAGTGGTACAACCTACAATAGAGGTGGAATTCAGATGAGTATCAAAAAAAACACGATCGCAGCTTTTACAGCCGTAACGCTTCTTACCTTCTCTCTCGGTGGACAGATTTTCGCGGCCGGCAGCAGCTTTAAGGATATCGACAGTGTAACCGGCAAGGACAAAATCAACTCTCTGAAGCAGCAGGGCCTGATCAAAGGAATTTCGGATACCCAGTTTCTGCCCGCATCCACAGTAACTACGGCACAGGGCGTTCAGTTTATCTCGGGCGGACTCCAGCTTAGCCTGGCCGCAATCGATTTCAACAAGGCTCCCGTAGCCAGTGCGATCTTCTCCAAAGTAAAAGACAACGCCTGGTACGCTGAAGCCTTCATCAATGCCCACTACAATGGTGTGGACATTCCGGCTGATATTGATCCGTCCAAGCCGATCACCAAAGAGCTGTTCACGAATCTGCTGATTCAAGGTGTTGAGAAAGCCGGCAATCTGCCGATGATCAATATCGTTCCGGTGGACATCGCCGATGCAGATGCTCTTGAGCCGTCCTACCAGGGCAGTATCCAGCGCTCCCTGAAATACAACATCAATACACTGGATGCTAATGGCAAGTTCAATCCGAAGAGCCAGCTCACCCGCGCAGAAGCGGCAATTATGCTCTACAACGCACTGGATTATTTGAACTCCCGCAGCGATGCGGCCACACAGAATTAACTAATAGCTGAGTAATCATTCATGCACTCCCCCGCGCATGATATTTCACAAATGGAAAAAGGCAGTCCGGGATTCCCCTCCCGGACTGCCTTTTTGCGTTATTGCCTTCACTATTTCAGTCTTCTCCGCTCAGGCGGTTCAGGAACTGCAGTGCGCGCGGGTTCTTCGTCTGCTCCAGCACCTGCTGCGGTGTTCCCTGCTCCAGAATGACCCCATTGTCCATCAGGATGATCCGGTCGGCCACATCGGCCGCAAATTTCATCTCATGGGTAACAATGACCATCGTCATTCCTTCCCGGGCCAGCTGCTTGATTACCTTCAGCACCTCACCGACCAGTTCCGGATCGAGCGCCGAGGTCGGCTCATCGAACAGCAGCACCTCCGGTTCTACCGCCATCGCCCGGGCAATCGCTACACGCTGCTGCTGGCCGCCGGACAGCTGATGCGGATAGGTATCGGCCTTGTCGGCCAGCCCTACCTTGTCCAGCAGGGCAAGCGCCTTCGTTCTGGCTTCCTCCCTGGAACGCTTCTGAACAGTCACCTGGCCCTCCATTACATTCCCCAGTGCCGTCATATGGGGGAACAGATTGTAGGACTGGAAGACCATTCCCGTCTGCTGGCGCAGAGACAGCACGGTGCGCTGCGGGATTTTACCGCCGGGAGTGAAATCCAGCTTAATATTATTCAGAGCCAGACTCCCCTTATCGGGGGTCTCCAGCAGATTGAAGCAGCGCAGCAGGGTGGTTTTGCCGGAGCCGGAAGGTCCGATGATCACCATCACCTGGCCATGCTCAACGGTCAGATCAACGCCCTTCAAGACCTGCAGCGGACCGAAGGATTTATGTAAATCGCGTATTTCAATCATGGGTATGCCTCCTTAACTGGCCGAATACCGGTCCAGCCGCTTCTCCAGATATTTCTGCAGCGCCGACAGCACAGAACAGAACAGCAAATAGAACAGTCCGGCTTCGCAATACAGCAGCAGCGGTTCGTAGGTGGTCGCTGTAATTTGCTGTGCTTTGCGGAACATTTCTACGTATGTGATGCTTGCTGCCAGTGATGTATCCTTCACAAGACTGATAAATGAGTTCGATAACGGGGGAACCGATACACGGGCAGCCTGAGGCAGAATCACGCGCCGCAAAGCCTGTCCACGGCTCATGCCCACGGAAAAAGCGGCTTCCCATTGGCCTTTATGTATAGACAGAATAGCCGCCCGGACAATTTCCGAGGAATATGCCCCGACACTAAGTGTGAAGCCGATGACCGCTGCGATGAACGGATCCAGCACAATGCCTACTGTAGGCAAGCCGTAGAAGATAATAAACAGCTGCAGCAGCAGCGGTGTTCCACGGATAACCCATACATAGAAACCGGCAATCAGCTTCGGAATTCTCCAGGATGACAGCCGCACAAGCGCGGTAATTACAGCAAGCGTAAGCCCAAGTGCAAAGGAGACAAGGGTTAGCGGAATGGTAAAAGCCACCCCGGCTTTGAACAGAGGCAGCAGTGAGTCGAGAAATATTTGTATTTTGCGGTCATCCATCGTTCTGACATCCTTCTTGGACGCGCAGGGCGGAAGCTAACGGCTCCGCCCTTGTCCATAAGTTATTTGAAAATGTCGGTTAAGGGGGCAAGCTTATTTCGATACGTCAGCTCCGAAATACTTCTCGGAAATCTTCAGGTAAGTACCGTCATCGTGCATGGCAGCCAGCGCTTCGTTCACTGCCTGCACCAGCTCATCGTTACCCTTCAGGAAGACCGCTGCACTATACGAACCTTCAGCAATCTCATCCACCTGCTTGATCTTGATATCCGGCTTCTGCTTCTTCAGATCCAGGAAGGACAAGCCGTCATTAACAGTCGCATCAATCCGTCCGGAGGTCAGCAGGTCAATCGCCTGATTGAAGCCTTCTGTAGACACAATCTCTGCACCATTGTCCGTTGCAATCTGTCCGAGGTTACTTGTCAGGGACTGGCCGGCTTTCTTACCCTTGAGGTCAGCAAAGGATTTGATATCCTCATTATCTTCACTGACGATCAGCACAGCCTTGGATACGATATACGGATCAGAGAAATCATATTTCACTTTGCGCTCGTCGGTAATGGAAACTTCGTTGAAGATCGTATCGAACCGCTTGGCATCCATACCGGCAAAAATACCGTCCCACTGAGTTTCGATAAACTCAGCTTCCACGCCCAGACGTTTAGTTACTTCTTCGGCAATTTCGACATCGAAGCCGGTAAGCTTGCCGTCCGCATCATGATACGTGAACGGTGCATAGGTTCCTTCCGTTCCGATACGCAGCTTGCCGCTTGCTTTGACAGCTTCCAGACTATTCTGCTCAGCAGGCGCCGCACTGTCTGTAGCCGCTGCAGTAGGTTCAGCCGCCGCATTGCTGCCTGCTGCTGAATTATTGTTATTGTTGTTGCCGCACGCCGCAACCACTGCCATGGTCAGGAGCAGCATAATTGTCAGACTAAGTTTTTTCATAAAATTAATCCCCTCTCATCTCTCTTTATGTTCCGGACTTGCCGGCAAAATGAATAGTAACACTGAGGTGTTACATACGTCAATAACTTTTTCCGATAATATACATCGGATTTATGTTATATCGTTTTTTGATAGTTTAGCTTGCCCTAAATTTGCGTTTCTACATCAGTGGAAGGCAAACTAAATGATCAAAAACGCAAAACAGCGACCCTCCAGTAACGGAGAATCGCTGCCTTACTTCTTATGAATGTTAACCGTGCATGATTTCAGGCACAACTTTCTCTTTGGAGCCTCCGCTTTCTGACTTACGGCCCCGGCGCAGCAGCAGTCCAAGGACCGCACCGCCTAAAGCGACAAAGATCATAATGCGGAAGGTATCGGCGAAGCCTTGGGCCAATACGGTTTGCTTGGCCAGCTGCAGGGCTTCCTTCGAGGCTCCGTCCACAGTCTGTCCGGCAGCGGCTGCCGCTTCCTGCATCTCAATACCGCGCGCGGAGGTTCTGGCAGTCAGGATTGTAACCAGCGTCGACACTGCAAGCGAGTTGATAACCTGCTGCATGGAGTTAGTCAGCGAGGTTACCCGGTTGACCAGGTTGCCTGGCGCCTTGTTCAGCAGATGCGTATTCATCGGCATCATCATCATCCCCATCCCTGCACCGCACATGATCAGCGGAAGAATCAGATCACGGCTCTGGGTGGTCAGATCGACATGGGAATACTGGAATAACGCGCCTGAGACCAAGCTAAGACCGCAGACCACAAGCCAGCGCACTCCGATCCGGTCGAACAGAATGCCGGCAATCGGCATCATCAGCCCGGAAGCGATGGCCTGCGGCAGCAGTGTCAGGCCGGTATCGAATGCGCCGAAGCCGCGCGCCTGCTGCAGAAACTGCGGCAGCAGGAATAAGGCGCCGTATAAACCGAACTGGGCGATCCACTGCACGATAATCCCGGTGGTGAAATCCACAGATTTCAGAATCCGCAGCTCCAGTAGAGGGGTCCTGGAACGAAGCTCGGCAATGACAAAGGCAATCAGAGCAACAGCTCCCAGAGACAGCCCGATTAGAGTTTTGTCAGAGGTCCAGCTCTGCGCCCCCTGACTTACTCCGTAAGTGAGTGAAGCAAAAGCCAGCGGTCCGAGGACCATTCCGAATTTATCCATGCCGGGTACGGAGTTCTTCGCCGCATTCGGCAGCTTCCGCAGCCCGATCAGCACACAGATAATGCCGATAGGAATATTAATCAGGAAGATCCAGCGCCAGGAGTGATACTCCACCAGCCAGCCGGACAGTACAGGACCAATCGCCGGAGCGAACAGCACCGGAATTCCCATAATACCCATGACGACGCCCACTTTATTCTTCGGAGCCAGTCTGTAGACATACGCCATCCCGACCGGTAGCACACAGCCTCCGCCGAGTCCCTGCAATACACGGAAAGCAACCAGCCATTCTGCACGGCTTGGCGTTGCACACAGAATCGAGCCAACCGTAAACACAATAACGGCTGTCAAAAAGACATTCTTAGCCCCGAACCGGTCAGACAGCCAGCCCGACAACGGAATGACGGAAGCCTGCGCGAGCATATATCCGGTTACTACCCACTGCAGCGTGTGCAGATCTGTTTTGAAATCCACGACCAGCCTGGATAAAGCCACATTCATTGCTGTACTGTCCAGGACAACCATAAATACGCCGGCAATAATCGCCAGCAGCGGAACTAGAATGCCGGATAACCGGAAATCGGCATCCTGCTTCAAGGTCTGATCCATACTCCTTCTCCTCCTTAACTGTCCGCTGTCATCTACGTTGACCTGCGGGCAGATATGTCTATATAATTAGTGAACGGACAATTGTCCGTGTTCGCATTTCATAGTCTACGGACAATTGTCCGTTGTGTCAAATGATTTATATGATTTTCTGCAAACTTGATTCGTTACCTGGAGAATAGAGACTTCTTAAATGCATTGTAGGCATAATTTCTGAAAGGGGACATCATGAAAAAAATAGAAACGGAAGTTGAGCCTGTAACATCAGCAGCTCCAAAGAACACAGAGAACAGAGACAATGCTGCAAAGGAACCCGCCGACCCTTATGTGCAGCGGATTCTCGAAGCCGCCCGCCAGCTGTTCACCGAGAGCGGTCTGGAGGCCGTCAGCATGTACGGCATTGCCAAACGGGCAGGCATAGGACAGGGCTCGCTGTATCGCCGCTTCACCGATAAGGGCGAAATCTGCTCCGCGCTGCTGCTGGACAGCACTGAGCAGTTTCTGTCCGGGATGGAGCATCAGCTTGCTGCCAGCGCCGGTGAAACGGCTGCCCTGGCTCATCTGCAGAGCAGCATTGAGCAGGTCGTTGGTTTCGTTGAGCAATATGCGGAGCTCCTGAATATGATCAAATCCGAATTCACCGGCAAGAAGCAGCTTACCCAGTTCGAACATCCTTTTTTCCAGCGGCTCGGAATTGTTATGACTGAACTTCTGCACCGCGCGTCCGCCAACGGAGAGATTATCGGGATTGATCCCCGCTTCGCAGCCACTGCGCTGATCTCTATCCTTAGTCCCGATCTTTACCTGTATGAACAGAAACGGAACGGCTCTACTAAGGAGGAAATCTCCCGGGGAATTGTTGTATTGTTCATAACCGGCCTCTCTAAGCGATGACAAGCAGCTCTTTACAAGCGGGGAAAATATGGTATATTAAGTAGCAATTACGAATTCAATAGCACCTGTTATTTCACTAGGGGAGTCGGCCGACTGAGACGGAGCTTAAGCTCCGGACCCTTGGAACCTGATCTGGATCATACCAGCGGAGGGAAGTGGAGCAGAATGTATCAGCGGTTCCGCGTCTTTGCAAACTGACTGTACCTTCAGGCCCATTCATTTCCTCCGGAAATGGATGGGTCTTTCTTGTTTTCGTATCGTAAATATCTTTCCCCAAGGAGGCTTGCTTCACCAACCAATGATCAACATTACCAATCTGACCTATTCCTTCGCAGCTGCGCCAAAGGCTCCTGTCTTCTCCGGAATCTCGATGAAGGTCCGCCGCGGGGAGTTCATCTCAGTCGTGGGTGCCAGCGGCTGCGGCAAAAGCACGCTGTTCAAGATTATCGCCGGCCTGCTGGAACCCGGCAGCGGCGAGGTTGCACTGCACGGGCTACCCTCATATTCCGCATCACAGCGGCTCGGTCATGTCGGCTATATGCCGCAGCAGGATCTCCTGCTGCCCTGGAGAACCGTGCTGGACAATTGCCTGCTGCCCTGGGAACTGAAGCGGGGCTGCTCCAAAGAGGAAGCTGTTATTCAAATCCGCACCATGCTGCAGCAGTTCGGCCTTGGTGAGACCGGGGCAGCGTATCCGCATGAGCTGTCGGGCGGCATGCGCCAGCGGGTAGCATTACTCCGCACAATTGCCTCCGGGAATGAGCTGCTCTTGCTGGACGAGCCGTTCGGAGCACTGGACGCCATCACCAAACGGGACCTGCACCGCTGGCTGCTGGAATTATGGTCGGGACTGGACAAGACTGTACTATTCATCACCCATGACCTTGAGGAAGCGCTTCTGCTCAGTGACCGCATCTATCTGATGACCGGCGGTGCCGGGGGCGGCATGCAGGAATTCATTACCGGTCTTCCCCGTCCCAGACATCACAGTCTGAACTATGAACCGCAGTTTACGGCCCTGCGGAAGGATTTGGAGCTGAAGCTGTATGACAACCGTCTTCTATAGGGGCTTGCTGCGGGAATACGGACCAGCCACCCTGCTTGTAGTGGTGATCCTGGCGGCCTGGGAAACCGTATCCCGGCTGGGGCTGATCCCCCCGTTCATCCTGCCGGCTCCCACTGCCATCTGGAACGCTCTGATGGAAGACAGGCGTTTACTCTTCGGCGTCCACCTGCCCGCAACACTGCTTGAGGTACTCACAGGCTTCGCTCTGTCCGTCTTCTGCGGAAGCCTGCTGGGAACAGGCATGCATCTGTTCAGGCCGCTGGCCACAGCGCTGTATCCGCTGCTGATCATCAGCCAGACAATTCCGCTGGTTGCGCTCTCTCCCCTGTTTATCATGTGGTTCGGCTACACCCTGTGGAGCAAGGTTGCCGTAGTGTTCCTGACCGCCTTCTTCCCGGTAGTTGTCGGCACCTATGACGGGCTGGGCAAGAATACCGAGCAGTACCGCGAGCTGCTGCTGACGCTTGGCGCGAACCGCTGGCAGATTCTCCGCAAGGCTGCTGTTCCGCTGGCCCTGCCGTCCTTTTTCTCCGGACTGAAGCTGTCGGTTGTGTACTGTGTCATTGGCGCTACCATCGGTGAATGGCTTGGAGGCAGCCGGGGGCTGGGTTACTTCAGCCGGAGAATGGCCGGCAATCTGCAGAGTGCCGAGATGTTTGCCGCTGTTGTGCTGCTGTCCGTACTGGGTATCACACTATTCCTTTGTATTGCCATGCTGGAGAAGTTATTTCTGAAGAAAAGAGGACGCTATTCATGACTCCGATCCGCTATAACCGTTATCTCTACACCCGTAGTGCTCAACCTTATAAATTACTGCCTTATTTATTGCTCCTGTCTGTTCTTTTGGTTCTATCAGGCTGCGGTGCCAATAACGGACCGGCTGGCTCCGGCTCATCATCACCATCTACATCATCCGCTCCGGCGGCAGGCGCCGAAAGTAGTAAAGCCCATAAGCTGACGATTATGCTCGACTGGTACCCGAACGCTGTTCACTCCTTTTTGTATGCGGCACAGAGTAATGGGTATTTCGCTGAAGAAGGGCTTGATGTTGAGATTCAGATGCCTGCCGACAGCAACGACGCACTGAAGCTCGTGGCTGCCGGACAAGTTGACCTGGCCCTAAGCTACCAGCCGCAGGTGCTGATGGCCCGGGGAGAGCAGATTCCGGTCAAATCCGTTGCTGCTCTGGTGCGGCACCCCCTGAACCATCTCATGGTATCCGCGGACAGTGGAATAACCCGCCCGGGCGAGCTCTCCGGCAAGCAGGCCGGTTACTCTTCCATTCCGCTGTACGAAGCCATGCTGCATACCATGGTCAAAAACGACGGTGGTGATCCCGGCTCCCTGAAGCTGATTGACGTTGGGTTCGAACTTATCCCTGCCCTCTCGACGGGACGCGTGGACGGAATTATGGGCGGCTTCATCAACCATGAACAGCTGATATTAGAACAGGAAGGCCATCCTGTACGTTCGTTTAATCCGGTAGACTACGGGGTTCCTGATTATTATGAGCTGGTGCTGGTCGCAAGTGATCAAGGTCTGCAGGAATCCCGGGAATATTTCCAAAAGTTCATGAATGCTGCGCGCAAGGGCCAGCAATTCGCCGCTCAGCAGCCGGAGCAGGCACTGAAGCTTCTGCTGGAGCATCAGGATACGACGGCACCGCTTGATGAAGCCATCGAGAAGCGCAGCCTGGAGATTCTGCTGCCGCTGATGGATGCCGGCGAACAGCCCTTCGGTTATCAGGATACCGCCTCCTGGGAGAATGTCCGCAAATGGCTGAGTGAGAGCGGTCTGCTGGCAGAGGATATCGAAAGTGCGGATGCTTTTATTAATTTATAGAACATGCTTTACATGCTTTCGAAGTGAGTTTTGCGAAGTGATCTCAAGGGTGCTTATGCTATCAAAACTTTCAGGAGGAATAATCATGTCTTTTCTATCCAAGGTACGGCAGGCAAATCCGCTCGTACATAACATTACCAACATTGTAGTGGCTAATTTCACCGCTAATGGACTGCTGGCGCTGGGGGCTTCCCCGTTCATGGCGGATGCGCCCGAAGAAGTGGAGGATGTTGCTGCAATGTCCGGGGCGGTCGTGCTGAACATCGGCACACTGAATGAAGCGGCCATCGCTTCAATGGTGAAGGCCGGACAAGCCGCGAACCGGCATGGCGTCCCGCTTGTACTTGATCCCGTTGGAGCAGGCGCTACACCGTACCGCACCGAGGTTACCGCGAAGCTGCTGGGAGAGCTGCAGCTGACCGCTCTGCGCGGCAATGTGGCCGAGGTTGCCAATGTCGCCGGAGAGAGCTGGGCGAGCAAAGGCGTCGATGCCGGAGCAGGCGAAGGTGATGTGATCACCTTGGCGAACAAGGCAGCGCGGAAGCTGAACTGTGTGGTGATCATCACAGGTAAGGAGGATATCATTAGCAACGGCACCCGCACTTACATCGCCAGCAACGGCCACTCCATTCTGACCAAAGTGACAGGAACCGGCTGTCTGCTCAGTGCCGTAGTTGGCGCATTTCTTGCTGTTAGCAGCGGACACATGCTTGAGGCAGCTGCCGAAGCCCTCTCGTTCTATGGTGTGGCAGCCGAGATTGCAGCTGATGCCGCAGAAGGACAAGGACCCGGCAGCTTCCAGGTGGAGTTCCTGAATCAATTAACCCTGGTGACCCCTGACATCTACAGCAGCCGGTCACGCTTACAGCTGCTTGAACCATAAACCTGACAACCTAAAGGAGAATACCCGATGACCCGTATACGTAAAGCGTTAACGATTGCCGGCTCCGACAGTGGCGGCGGTGCCGGCATTCAGGCTGATCTGAAGACCTTTCAGGAGCTGGGAGTCTATGGAATGTCCGCGCTCACTGCAGTTACGGCACAGAATACCTTAGGGGTTCAAGGTGTTTATCCGCTGAGCACAGACGCTGTTTCTGCGCAGCTGAATTCTATTGGCAATGATTTGCTGCCCGATGCCATTAAGACCGGCATGCTGTTCAGCAGTGAAATTATCAGTGTTGTCGCGGATAAGGTGTCTGAATACGGCTGGCAGCAGCGGCTGGTAATCGACCCGGTAATGGTCGCCAAGGGCGGGTCTGCTCTGCTGCTGCAGGAAGCCGTGCAGGCGCTAATTAACGGACTGCTGCCTCTGGCACTTGTGGTTACCCCCAATCTTCCCGAAGCTGAGATTCTCACCGGGATGAAGATCAAGCGTATGGCAGACAGAGAACAGGCTGCGAGACTCCTGCATCAGATGGGGCCGCAGTACATTGTTCTTAAAGGCGGGCATGGTCCGGAGGGCGATGAGCTTGTAGACCTGTTCTATGACGGCCGGGAATTTCAATATATGACCAGTCCGCGGATCGAGACCAGGCATACCCATGGAACCGGCTGTACTTTCTCGGCGGCGGTGGCGGCAGGCCTTGCGCTCGGCCATTCTATAAATGAAGCGGTTCATACAGCCAAAGCCTTCATTCAGGCAGCCATTGAGGACAGTCTGAACATCGGGGCAGGACATGGGCCGACCAATCATTTTGCTTACGGGAACCGTATCAGATCAGGGGGGCAGCAGCTATGAAGCGGATTAACAGTGTGGATATGCGCAAGCTCCTGAAGGTATATTTCATTATGGGCAGCGTGAACTGCCGCCTCTCTCCAGCCGAAACCTTATCTGCGGCGGCAGACGGGGGAATCACCTTATTTCAGTTCCGTGAAAAGGGTCCCGGTGCTCTGACCGGCGCCGCTCTGCTTGAGCTTGGACAGCAGCTCCGGGCAATCTGCCGGGCCCATCGTATCCCATTCATCGTCAATGACGATCTGGAGCTGGCGGTTGCCCTAGATGCAGACGGGGTCCATGCCGGCCAGGATGATCTGCCGGCCCGGACGATCCGCCAGCGGCTCGGCGAGCATAAGATTATCGGCGTTTCCGCCCATAATCTCGCAGAAGCTCAGCAGGCTATTGCTGACGGAGCCGATTATCTTGGGATCGGTCCGGTATACCCCACCTCCTCCAAGGACGATGCCGAAGCCGTTCAAGGAACAGCTGTCATAGAAGAGCTTCGCCGCAGCGGTCTTAATATTCCCCTGGTAGGGATCGGTGGAATAACCCTGGATAACGCCCTGCCGGTGCTCCGGGCTGGAGCAGACGGAATCTCCGTAATCTCGGCTATTGCCGGAGCGGAGGATATCCGGGAGACCGCGAGGAAGTTCGGCTGGATTAATGATTAAGAATTTATCTGTTTCAATAACACCCGCAGCTGCCCTCACACAAGCGCTGCGGGTGTTATTTATGCATTGCGGTGCAACTTGTCTATCGCGATTTCAACATAACATTTACATTTGGAATAATCAGGCGTATATTCGGTTTACATTGTAAACTGTTTACAAGAGAAACTATTTCAATTCAGAGGAGGTCCTTTCATGACAGATCCGGCGCAGACGATAGAGGTGTATCATTCCTTGCTCGCCGTTGCCCGCCAGCTCCGTAAGCTGGCCCACCAGAGCGCAGCGGATCTCGGATTAACCGTGCATCAGGTCGGCATACTGGAATCACTTCGCAAGCATCCCGGACAATCGCAGAAGGAAGTAACAGAACGCCTGGTGTTTGCCAAGAGCCGTGTAAGCCTGCATATCGATGCTCTGGTCGAGAAGGAGCTGGTAACCCGTGCCGCCTCCGCGGCAGACCGCAGGGAGACGAAGCTGAATCTCACACCGGCAGGCGAAGCGCTGTGCAGACAATATAATGAAGACGCCTACTCTTACAAAATGCTGGGAGCGGCGCTGGACCATTTTTCCGGAGAAGAGGTTCAGTCGCTCATTCAAATGCATTCACAGCTGCTCGAACAGCTGACCCGGAATCAGGATCACTTAAATAACACACAAAGCTGGTGATGAATAATGTCCAGAGGTTTCGGTCCAATGGGATTCGGCGGACCCGGGCATGGCAAATTAAAGTTCGATGATGATGAAGCGAAGCCGGATATATCCAAGGCGCTCCTGCTCCGCATCGTGAAATATTTCCTGCCTTACTGGAAGCAGACCCTGCTGGTAATGATTGTGCTCTGCATTTCCGCAGTGCTCGGGCTGCTCCCTCCCATCCTTATTCAGCATATTATTGACCGCGCGCTCCCGGATAAAAATCTGCAGCTGCTGGTTCTGCTCGTCCTTGCCTCACTGGGGACGACTGTAGTGTCCGGCCTGCTGGGAGTAGTGCAGAATTATCTCAACTCTTTTATCTCCCAAAACATTGTCCATGATATGAAGAATCAGATGTACCGCCATCTGCAGGGCATGCCGCTGCAGTTCTTCTCAGGTGTCAAGCAGGGTGAAGTCATCACCCGGATGACCAGTGATATTGCCGGAATACAAGGGGTGTTCAACAGCACTATCGTCAATTTTGCCAGCAACCTGTTCATTCTTACCACTACGGCAGTAACTCTGTTTATCATGAACTGGAAGCTGGCGCTGCTGGGCATCGTGGTCGTCCCCCTGTTCATTATGCCAACCCGCAAAATGGGCAATGTGCGCTGGAAGCTGGCCAAGGAAACCCAGGAGAAAATCTCCGAGCAAAATCAGATCATCCAGGAAACGCTCAGTCTCAGCGGATATATGCTCATGAAGCTGTTCACCAAGGAAGACACCGAGCTGACAAACTTCAGAACCGTTAATGCCCAGGCGACACGCCTGCAGATCAGGGAATCAATGGCCGGCCGCTGGTTTATGCTGGTCCTCACCACCTTCACCAGTATCGGGCCAATGCTGATATATCTGTACGGCGGTTATCTATTTATCCAGGGAGAGCTGACGGTTGGTGCGATTATCACCTTTGTGGCGCTGCTGGGCAGATTATACGGGCCGGTCATGCAAATGACTAATCTGTATGTGGATGTGAACCGTTCGGTGGCGCTGTTTGAACGGATTTTTGACTATTTCGATATGGACCCGCTGATTGTGGATTCACCGCTGGCCCTGCCGAGCAGTGCTGAAGGTCAGGATATCGTCTTCGAAAATGTAAATTTCGCATATCAGCCGGACAAACCGGCCCTGCAGGGGATTTCCTTCACGGCTGCCGCCGGATCATTGACTGCGCTGGTCGGCCCCAGCGGAGCGGGTAAAACAACCATTACCAGCCTCATCCCCAGACTCTATGAACTGGATTCGGGTGTGATCCGCATCGGCGGCAAGGACATCCGTGAATTCACGTTACATTCGCTCCGCTCCCAGATTGGCTTGGTTACCCAGGACACATACCTGTTCAACGGGACAATTAAAGAGAATCTGCTCTATGCAAGCGCCGGTGCCACCGAAGCTGAGATGATTGCCGCCTGCGAAGCAGCCTATATCCATGATTTCATTATGAAGCTGCCTGAAGGCTACAGCACAGTAGTCGGTAACCGGGGGATCAAGCTCTCCGGTGGAGAGAAGCAGCGGATCTCGATCGCCCGCGTGCTGCTTAAGAATCCGCCGGTTATCATCATGGATGAAGCCACTTCGTCATTGGATACGGTATCGGAATTCTATATCCAGCAAGCGATGCATCAGCTGCTGCTGGGCAAGACCAGCATCGTTATCGCCCACAGGCTATCCACTATAATGGCTGCCGACACTATTCTCGTCGTTCAGGACGGCGCTATCGTAGAGTCAGGACAACATGATTCACTTCTGGCGGACAACGGGATGTACAGGGATTTGTATAATAAGCAGTTTCAGGAGAAAGCATCCGCAACCTGATATTGTATAGAATTGAAAAAAGGGATTCCCGGAAGCCATAACGGCTGCTTGGGAATCCCTCTTTTATAATTGAACAGATAAGTCCAGGTTTATCTCTCTGTATGCAATGGCTCCAGCTTGTCCATCCAGCCGCTGAAGTATTCCGGCGTCTCATTCTTCTTCAAGCGGGCATAATATTCGTCCACAAAACCGCCGTCTCCGGCACGCTGTCCTGCCCACTCATAGAATTCTTCAAACCGCGTCAATGCAAAGCTACGCTGCTCCAGAATCAGATAGGCACTGAGTAAGCTGTCCAATGTCAGGTCTGTAGGGTTATTTTTGTACTCCTGCTCACTAAGCCGCAGCTGGTCTTCGGCATATTGCTTGGTGAGGGTCTTATCCGGTACATACCGCGTTCCCTGAAGCTCATACACGCCTACCAACGCTGGACCAAGCGGCAACTGCCCGGAGAAGGGACTTGCAAGCAAATCCTCATCTCCGTCCTGATCCGTATCCTCATAGTTCACCGAGACATTATCTTTAACGGTCAACTGCATGACTCCGTCGATTTCCTCCACGACAATATAGGAGGATTCAGGACGGTTATCCATCAGACTGAACAAAAAGGTGGCATGGTTATTCTGCACAAGCGCTTCCGCCCAGAGATCATCTTCCTCACTCCAGATATTGCCGCCTTCAATCTTAATTCCGGCCTGCTTGCTGTCAAAGACAATCTTCCCGTCCTTCACAATCGCAAACTGCGTATACGTAAACTCCCCTTTGTTCCAGTAGTATACCTCGAAGATCTGCCCGTTCAACTGAACGGCATCCATATGTACGAAATCAGAATACTTATCTGCAATCTCCGGGGAGACTTCGGGCAATTCTCCGGCAGGTGCTGCCTCTTCCGCTGATGCCTGCGGATCAGAGGACGGCGATACTGATGATGAGACCGGTGTTGCTGCCGGCTCTGCGGATTCAGTACCCGCGCTGCTTGAACAACCTGCTATAACCGCTAACGCTAACAGTAAGCTTAATATTCGCATTTCTTCTTATCCTCCTAGTCTCGAATGGAGCTCGGCCAGCTCATCCCCGGTCAGATGCCTCCACTGCCCACGCGCTAGTCCGCTGAGCGTAATATGCATGATCCGTACACGCTCTAACCGGAGCACACGGTAGCCCAGTGCTTTGCACATCCGGCGGATTTGTAAATTCAGCCCTTGAGTCAGAATAATCGCAAATTCATGATCCGAGATCATGCGGGTGACGCAAGGTTTGGTCCGGGTCTCCAGAATATCCACACCGGCTGACATCTCCTGCAAAAATAATCCGGTTACCTGCTTGTCCACCGTAACCCTGTACTCCTTCTCATGACCATGCTCGGAGCGCATCATCCGGTTAACCACTGCTCCGTCATTGGTCATGAGTATCAGCCCTTCGGACTGTTTATCCAGCCTGCCGACGGCAAAGATCCGGGAAGGATAACCGACATAGTCAATGATGTTCCCCTTCACCTGCCGGGCAGCAGTGCAGGTAATCCCTACCGGCTTATTAAGAGCCAGATAGACCCGTTCTTCCCGGTCCGGACTGAGTGTAACGCCGTCAACGGCCACCGTATCTCCAGGCTCAACACTGGCCCCCGCGGCACATACCATACCGTTAATGGTTATCCGTCCCGCTGCAATCAGCCGGTCCGTCTCTCTGCGCGGATATACACCTGTCTCACTTATATATTTATTAATTCTCATGAGGTTACCCGCTTTCCTGCCCTACATATTAAAGAACACCTGATTCACTTACAAATCAGATGTTGCCAAGTGGAAACGGTTATGCCGTCCTTGAATTAGGACGGTTCCGTTTCAGTGAGAAATAGAAGGATTAGTTATCAGGTGAACATATAAACCCTTATATTTTGAAACTATTATGGGCACATGGCCGCCTTATTTACTGCCTCCGGTTTTGTTTCCGCTGCTGCCCTTAGCTGCGCCTGCGCCCTTGCTTCCCTGGCTTCCGGGAGGTCCGCTTTTGGCCGGCTTCACGGGTTTCGCCGTCTTATTCCAGCGGGTCCAGCCCTTGCTCCCTGTTCCTCTGCCTGTGCCGCCGCCTTTACTTTTTGCCACAATATCACTCCGTCAGTATTCAGTTTTCGTCATGCATTCCTCTATCTTACCATTATTCCGGGGGTTATGTCAGGTAAAAGCGCAAACAACCTGCACGGAGAATATCCGGCAGGCTGCATCACGGGCCTAAATGAAGGTGTTCCCGCTGCTTATTTCGGCTGAATATAACCTTCAGCCTTCAGCAGCTCAGCGATCAGTACAGCACCGCCGGCAGCACCGCGTACAGTGTTGTGGGACAGGCTGACGAATTTGTAGTCATACAGTGAATCTTCACGGAGTCTGCCGGCCGAGATTCCCATGCCATTCTCGATATCACGGTCCAGTCGGGTCTGCGGACGGTTCTCTTCTTCGAAATAGGTGATGAACTGCTTAGGCGCACTCGGCAATCCCAGCTGCTGTGGACGTCCCTGGAAGCTGCTCCAGCGTTCCAGAATTTCTTCCTTCGAAGGCTTCTGCTCAAAGGAGGCGAATACCGCAGCCAAATGGCCGTCAGCGACAGGCACACGAATACACTGGGTTGTGATCACAGGCTGTTCGCTTTTGACAATACCCTCGTCTGTTACTTTACCCCAGATCCGCAGCGGCTCCTGCTCGCTCTTCTCTTCTTCGCCGCCGATGAAGGGAATCACGTTATCCACCATGTCCGGCCAGTCGGCAAAGGTTTTGCCTGCCCCGGAAATCGCCTGATAGGTCGTCACGACAACCTTCGAAGGCTTGAAATCATGAAGTGCATGCAGTGTAGGCATGTAGCTCTGAATAGAACAGTTTGGTTTAACAGCGATAAATCCGGTTTCTGTTCCCAGACGTTTGCGCTGCTGGGCAATGACCTCAAGATGCTCAGGGTTGATCTCAGGAATCACCATCGGAACATCCGGCGTCCAGCGGTGTGCCGAATTGTTCGAAATGACCGGAGTGCCGGTGCGTGCATAGGCTTCTTCCAGTGCCTTGATTTCTTCTTTCTTCATATCGACAGCGCAGAAGATCAGATCCACATCCGCTGACACTTCCTCCACCTTGGACGCGTCCTGGACCATGATGCTCTTAACGGCCTCAGGCATCGGTGTGGACAGCTTCCATCTGCCTTTGACGGACTCTTCATACGTTTTGCCGGCCGAATTGGCGCTAGCAGCAATAGCTGTTACCTGAAACCATGGATGATTCTCAAGAAGTGCAATGAAACGCTGGCCCACCATACCGGTGCCGCCAACAATACCCGCTCTCAACTTACTTGACATAAGAAATTCATTTCCTTTCAAGCAGCGCCCATCGATAGGTGCTTTTTAATAACCGATTATAAATGATATATGCATGTTACACAATATGTGATTGTAAAGTAAGTGTTTCCTGTACGAAGAAATTATCGCGTCATCCCCAGCCGCTTGGACAATTCGCCAAGATCCTGGCCCTTCAGCGCCCCTTCAACCAGAGCGGGCAGCAACGCCGGAGTACAGGCAAAACAAGGGGTTCCGTCACGGGTGAGCTGGGCGGCCAGGCGCTCATCATAGGATGGCTTCCCTTCATCCGACAGGGCCAGCAGTGTCATTGTACGCACACCGGATTCACGCAGCTCACGCATCCGCCGGACCAGTCCGGCCTGGTTGCCGTTCTCATACAGATCGGAAACGATGATGAACAGTGTTTTCTTCGGCTCCTCGATGAACTGCTCACAGTACTTCACTGACTTGTGGATATCCGTACCGCCGCCAAGCTGAATGCCGAAGAGCATGTCAACGGGATCATTGGCACATTGCTCAGTCAAATCTACAACCTCGGTGTCAAAAGCGACCACACGCGTGCTCAGTGCCGGAATGCTGGCAAAGATCGAGCCGATAACCGAAGCCCAAATGACGGAGCTGGCCATCGATCCACTCTGGTCAATGTCCACGATCACAGTCCACTCCTTGCTGCGGCGGGCCCGGTCGAAATAAAAGAACCGCTCGGGGATAATCATCCGCCGGTCCGCATCATAATGCTTCAGATTGCGCTCAATGGTCCGCTTCCAGTCCAGCCCGCTCAGCGATGGCAGCGGGGAATGCTGCCGCTTGTTCAGCGCGCCTGTGACGGCACGGCGGATGTCCGTCTCCAGCAGCTTGACCAGCTCGTCAACCAGTGCCTGGACAAGCATTCTTGCCGTGTCCTTTGTTTTCTCGGGAATCTTGCCTTTGAGCGCCAGAAGTGTACCGACCAGCTGTATATCCGGCTTCACTGCCGCCAGCAGCTCCGGCTCGAACAACAGCTGCTTCCAGCCTTTGCGCTCCATGGCATCACTCTGGATAATCGAGACAACATCCTCCGGGAAGAACGTGCGCACATCCCCAAGCCACTTGGACAGATTAATGGCGGCATGCCCCGATCCCGCACCTCTGCCCTTTGAACTTGTTTGTGAATTTCCGTCAGCTCCGCCTGCACCTGCTTCATTATAGATCGCAGCCAGCGCAGCATCCATAATCAGCTCTTCCTCGCTGAGTGCTGTCCCGCCGCCTGCCCCGTAACCGGATAAAGCTTCCTCTGCTTCCTGACCCAGAATCAGCCTCCAGCGCGATACAGCGCCGTTCCGTACGTTATCCTTAATATCCTCCCCCATCTATAGGTCACCGAAGTCAAAATCATTCAGCTCATCCAGCATCTTGGCTTCCTCCTCCTTCAGCTCGCCTGTCAGAATCTCAGCAGCCTGTTCTGTGTTCACACCCCACAGCTCACCCAGCAGCTCGGCAATCATCGTCTTCTCTCTTGGCGAGAAGGTGCTGAACGCCCGGCGCAGAAAGACCAGGGCGCGCTTGAATTCCTCATCATCCAGGGCATTGATATAATCATTCAACTGCTCCCACAGGCTCATCCTCGACAACAGGCCGTAGCGGTTACGCATAGACAATCCTTCGAACCAGCCCGCCCCCAGATCAGCAGGGATACCCGGAGACAGACGGCGGGATACCTCTGCGGCTACATCTTCCGCAGAGACCGCAGCCCGCTCCATCAGGATGGCGCAGGCGAAGCCGGACAGCCGGGGATTACGGTCATCCCGCTGGGAGAGCAGCAGCAGCTCCTGCAGCCACAAGGCAGTATCCAGCGTTTCGCTGTGCTCAAGCGCAATGCCGTTCAGCTCATTCATCGCGCTGATCATATACGCAGCCGCTTCATCATTACAGCCGCTCGCATCCAGCAAGAACAGACAGCCGCGCCGGAACAGCTCCTCCAGCAGCGGCACAAGCGGAGCGGTATCCACCTTGCGGATATCGCCATAGCCGATGATGGTCGCCAGCTCCCGGGCAGCAGCGGCAATAGCAACTACATCGCGGCTGTCCACCGCGAGGCTCTGCAGCACCCGGCTGCCCTCCTCCATCTGCGAGGTCATCGCGCACTGGCAGGCGATGCGGATCAGTGCAGACGCATCAGTAATCGAGCGGCATTCCAGCAGCTTCTCACGGAGCACATAGGCTGCAGCGACTTCAATGGTCTCGCCCAGAAGGGTGGATTCAACCACCTGGATCTCTACCTCCGGTGACCACTGGATAATCCAGTGCTCTGCCCAGGTCGCCCCGGATTGGCCGCTTGGCACATTCCGCGCGAAGGAAATGCCCAGCAGCGCAAGCCTGTGAAACAGCACGGAACGGTGCAGATCCAGGTAGGCCGCTTCGCTGCTTGACACCCGTCGGTTCTCGCGCAGATCGAGCGCCAGGTCGCTGGCTACTGTGGACTTGTATTTCTCCAGCTTATACTGCTTCAGCAGCCGGTTCAGGTCATCCTGGATCGGTGTCTGGCTGACACCTTCGGCCAGGCTGCCGATTGCCGTACCGACATCCACCCGTGCCAGTGATTCGGCAACTATGGAGAGATCACCGTGGCCGAGCAGCGTCTGGGCGGCATCGCGCAGATCACGCAGCGTAGGCGCGCTCCCGCCGTGCAGAGCTGCCAGTGACTCTGCCAGCCGGACCGCTTCAATCACTTCGGCGGTGGAACGGTGCGTACCATGGCCGCGTACCTGTCTTGCCACGGATGACAGGTAGAGATGCGGCAGATCCGCAGCCCGTCCGGACTCCATCAGCTCCCACATCAGCTCGAAGTAATGCGGAGCCCCGTTGCCTGCACCATAGCCGGACATCGTGGAGAGCTTATAATACGAATACGGCATCAGCGTCAGCTTCGTGCTGCGTGAAGGCAGGGTCGCCAGCTCGCTGTCGGTCATTACATCTGTAAGGTCGGCCAGTGCAGCAGCATGGTAAGCGCCGCAGATCACTACAATCTTCTCCGGCTGATGTCCGGATTCAATCTTCTTCCGGATCTGGCGCCGCATGTAAGCTTCGCGCAGCGCGTTATAGGCATATTCACGGGGCTGCTCAATCCGCTCGCGGGACCCTGACAGCTCACGCATCTGTGCAGAGAACGCCAGTATCGCCGCACGGTATGCTCCGCTGCTGGCGTTATGCTCGTAATTGCGTTCCCAATACATATCATAGTCGGGTTCACCGGCGAGCCGGGCAATCCGGCTATACACCGATTCCTGCTCCTGCAGTTCATCATCCGTAGGCTCGCCTTGTTCATCCGCCGCAGGCTTGAGCACCGGCCTGCTCCCGGATTCATGCCGCAGGGCATCCTGCAGACCAAGGGTTACAGAGGAGGGAAGATCGATGAATTCCGCCTCCGCCCCATGATCCTTCGCCCAGCGCATTCCCTGGTATTCCGGGGAGTAGACAGCAAAGGGCCACAGCACCGTCCGTACAGGCAAATCCTCAGTAAAGGCCAGAATCGCAACCGGAGGTTTCGTGACGGTGTGGGTCAAATGACGAATCTCGTCAGACGCATCTCCGGGTCCTTCGATCAGGACAGCCGTCGGCTGAAGCTCATTCAAGTATTCCAGCAGATGCTTTGCACCGCCCGGAGACAAATGGCGTACCCCAAAAATATTCACACCGGCCGCAACCGCCGCGCCACTCACTCGTTCATCTCCTTGCAGGCTTGATACAGTCCGCGCCAGTCCGCTCCTTTTTTCTTCATAACATTGTCGAGGTATTCCTTCCAGACCAGCTTATCCTTGTCGTCATCCTTGACGATAGCCCCCTGAAGGCCGGCAGCCAGATCCCCGTCGGTCAATTCTCCGCTGCCGAAGCTGGCTGCCAGGGCCATGCTGTTCGTCAGCAGTGAGATGGCTTCCGCCGTGGAGATTACACCCGCCGGTGTCTTCACCTTCTCCTTCTTATCGAGCGTCATGCCGCTGCGCAGCTCGCGGAAGATCGTCACTACCTTCAGCAGTGCTTCATCCGCCGGAACGGAAGCCTGAAGCTCATACGAAGAAGCAATCTCCGCAACCCGCTTCTTCACGATCGACAGCTCCGTCTCCAGATCGGACGGTGCCGGCAGCACGATGATATTGAACCGGCGCTTGAGCGCCGCTGACATCTCATTCACGCCGCGGTCACGCGTATTGGCGGTGGCAATAATGGAGAAGCCTTTGCGGGCACTGGTCTCCTTGCCCAGCTCCGGGACGGAGATCGTCTTCTCCGAGAGAATGGAGATCAGTGCATCCTGCACCTCGGAAGCGCAGCGGGAGATCTCCTCAAACCGGGCTATGCCGCCGTCCTCCATCGCCCGCATGATCGGGCTCTTGACCAGCGCCTCCGGTGTAGGGCCGTTCGCCAGGAGCATGGCATAGTTCCACGAGTAGCGTACATGCTCTTCACTGGTTCCGGCAGTCCCTTGCACAACCAGACCCGAGTTGCCGTAGATCGCAGCCGCCAGATTCTCGGACAGCCAGGACTTCGCCGTTCCCGGCTCCCCGATCAGCAGCAGGGCACGGTCGGTCACCAGCGTGGCGACCGCCATCTCAATCAGCCGCGTGTTGCCGATATATTTCGGGGTAATCACGGTCTTGCCCGCCTTGCCTCCGGCAATGAAGGTTAACACCGATCGCGGGGACATCTGCCACCCGGCAGGGATACGTCCTGTATCTTCCCTGCGTAATGCCTCCAGTTCCTCACGGTATAGAACCTCGGCTGGCAGACGCATGTAATCCTGAAGCTGGCTTTGTTCCGTCGACATGAACACCTCTCCTTTATAGATACTCTTCTAATACATTGCTCAAGTTAAATCCGCCTTGGATTATTGCGCACTCTTCAAGCTGTTCAGTACATACTCCAGCTGCTGCCTGCATTCATATCTATATTTAGGGATTATTGCTTCCAGACGGCCTGCATAGCTGGCCGGGAAGCGCTCCATCAGTTTAAATAAGTAGAACTCAAACGTATAAGGCGTATGAGCATTTTTATTCTCCAGTGCTGTCATCAGCAGCTCAAGACGCTCAGGCTCCGGCACCCCGGCCCTTTCCAGACCTTTGAAAATATTAGAAATGAGATCATAAGTCTGGCGTTTAAACGGCTCCTGCAGCTTGCCAAGCAGGTAGTCCCGTACGCCCTTATGGCCCGGCCGGGCAAAAGCGCTTGCCAGGTTAACCGCATCATGCTGAATGAACCAGTCCAGCCAGCGCGGATCCCAGGCTGCCGCAATCTCCCCGGCTGGCAGCATTTCCCTGCTGTACGGCTGCCTGATTCCCGAAGCATCCCACTCCACTTCATACGCCCTGCGGCGGATATCTACGACCTGCTCCTCAATCGTATTAATCAGCAGTTGGGCGCGCTGAGCCGCATCTTTGGCATCCTTGCCCACCAGCGCCTTCAATTTATCCATAAAGGTTCCGCCGAACCGGTTGAACAGCTCCTTGGGAGTCATCACCCGCTGGGCGGCATGGAAGTAATTCGGCAGGAAACGCACACTCCGCTTCTCCAGCGCCTCCAGCTCTGCCAGTGCAGCTCCGCCCGGAGTGTTCTCTTTGTACCAGGCTGCCTGGTCAATGAGCGGAATCCAGCCCAGCGGGGAGAAACGGGCATACTCCTGAAGGACATAGCTGTAGATTTCATCCAGCTGCGGGCTCCGCACATGGCGCAGAGCGGTCACGAACGGGAGAAGAGCATTCCATGCGGTCTCCGTCAGCTTCTTGTCTTCATTATTCTGCGGCGCTTGTTGCAGTTCTTCCATGAACAGTACCGCCAGCTTGGCAGAGACCTCTGCGGAGGCTCTGCCCGCCAGTACACCGGCGACCATCTCACGGTCCTTCTTCGCAGTGAAAGCTTCCACAAGACGCTCTCCGCCCTGCGGTGAACCGCCCGCAGCCAGTGCCGAGAATGCGCCTTCACGGATAGCCTTCTTCTTATCTGTTGTCCACTCCAGCAGTGCACCGATATATTGCTCATGACCGGCGAGCCATTTCATAGCGGTTACCCGGATGTCTTCACTGCCGCTTCCGGCGGCACGGAAGATCTCTTCCAGATACCGGTCTCCCCCCACCTTGCCGATCACCTCAAGCTTGCGGACCTCAGCCCGGCCGCCGGCAGGATCAAAGCTGTCCAGCAGGTACCCGGCAATGTCCGGTCCATAAGACGGAAGAATATCGTTCATTGCAAAATCCGCAAGTTCTGAATACGGATCGTTCAGCGCCGAGATTGCCGATGGCAGCAGCCGTAAATCCTGAAAAACACCTTCCTTAAAGGCATCAATTACAATTTCGTATCTGCCGCTTCCGGTTGTGCTGAGCGCCTGCTGAACGGCACCAATCTTACGGTAAGGCTGATTCGTCTTCAGGGCAAAGCTCAAGGCCTTCAAAGGACCGGGAGTTCCGTCAGCTGCTGTAGTCCCCTGGGTATACAGCACCGACTCCAGCAGCAGCGTAAGCTCCTGCAATTGAAAGCCGGGAGCGGTCCCTTCTGCGCCGCCAGGCTCCAGTAATGAAGCTACGCCCTCGCCCAGCTTCTTAAAGACCGGGGCACGTTCCCCCAGCTGCTGAAACTGCGGAAGCAGGCGTTTCAGGCGGAAGTCTCCAGCCGCCAGCTCGCTTCCGGCAATATACAGTCTTCTAATCTCCTGATGCAGCTCCTGTAATAACGCTGTGCTCATGGACTGTCCTCCTATGTGAATGAACTTGAGTGTATTCTAGTACAGCAAGCGGATGATATCATCATTCTTAATGACTGTCAGCGGCTGGGCAGTGAGCCTTCCCTTGTCCAGGTTATGCTCGAACATCACCAGCAGGAAGCAGTCCGTATGAGCGGCAGCTGGCACAAACGGCAGCATATGCACGGTTCCCTGCGGCAGAGACGGAATATCCTCCAGAACCAGGCTGCTGCCGGATTCATCTGTAATAACATATTGGCCGCTCTCCGTAACACCCAGGCTGGCGGCATGCAGCAGCATCACCGGCAGCTTGTCACTGAGCGGATTCTTGATCTGATTCTTCACTTTTTTGACAGCTTCAGCGTAGGAATGGTGAGCCTGGGCAGTAGCCCGTTCTATATCCGGGCCCTGCACTGTCCTTGGAGTCATCGCTTCAAAACGGACCCGCGCATTCATATCCCCCGGATAAGTATATAGCTGAGGGACCACGGCAATCTCAAAGAAGCTGTCTTCCTCCCGCATCAGCTTAGCTGCCTTATACGGCCGGTAATTGACCGTCCGGTGGATCTTCCCGCCTTCTGCAGTGAGGTCCACCCAATACCCGAGATCCACATATTCCAGCCGCGCCATATCATTGAAGCTGTAGAAGGCCAGCTGCAGCAGCTCGGCCCCTTCCTTCACCAGGCCGTATTCCTTCAGTTCGCTCAGCTGCCAGGCATGTCCCAGCCACTCATCGATGGTCGATTCATGGTCGAGCGCAAGCTCAGGGTCCTCGCTCCGGGCCAGCAGATACGCCCGGCCCTTCTTAATAAATGCATGAAGCCGTGACAGCTGCTCCATCGCATATGTATAGTTCTGCTCCTGGTCATTGCCGCCGGACATTAGGATAGTGAACCGGCGCAGCTCAATCTGCGCACCTGACAGATAATAGTTGCCAAGCTGCTTCACCTGCTCCTGTATCGTCTTCATGCTCGAACGGTCAATGGTGGACAGCCCGCCGCGGACGAACCCCAGCACCAGCTTCTCGAGCATATCGAGCCCTTCAAGCTGTGCGGTGATTTTTTTCTTGAGCGCGGATTTATTAATCTTCTTCGGCTTAGGCTCAGCACCCTCGGCCGCCTGTTTCACCTTATTCTCTTCCCGCTTCTCAGCATTCTCACGCTTGGAGGCTATGTCCTCAGGGACGGGAGCAGGGCTGAACGTCTGGCCTTCGACACGGGCATAGAGCAGGCCCAGCGCATGCTTGCAGGGGAACTGGCGGCTGGGGCAGCTGCAGCGGAATACCGGACTGTCCGGCACGATGAAATCCACAGAACACTCATATGGAGTCTTGCCGCTCCCTGCACATTTACCAAACAGCAGCTCTCCGTTCTCCGACTGATGGAGCTCTATGAAGCTCTTTTTGCGGACCAGGCCTTGGCCGTTCTTGATAGCTGCAGCATTGGGCGCAAGTGAATCAACGTATGATGAAGTAAGTTCAGGCAAATCAGATTCCTCCCGGCTGAAATAGGATATAAGCGGCATAAATAGCACTGCGGTTATGATACATGCAAGTTATTACCCAACTTCTCGCGGATAAGATCACATGTTTGCATTTATCTTAGCAAAAATATTCCACCGATCCAATCCAGGAGGGTGCTCCGTGGGAAAAATAGTAAATATGACCTAGCTATATAAGACGCACTTAAGATTTGAACTTGAAGCTTAGTCGTCACTGCGGTGAACATTTGGACTTCCGGCCGCTGCCCGCCCCCCAGATTTCTTGATTATTTGCTGCTGTTCGCGGTGAAATCCGGTGACTGCTGATGCTTCTGAAGCTAGCTTTCCTGCGGAAAGCTCTCGGGCGACCGCTATCCTCTCCTACAGTTCCAAATTTGTTAGTTTCTTTAGTGCGTCTTATATTAGGTAAACTTATCTAGAGAACGTATACAGGGAATAAGTGTATTTCGTACAGTTAAAAACAAACTTTCCAGCGGATTTATTCCGTTAATTGTATTCTGTACAACTAAAAATCACGAAAAGCGATCAATAAACGAAAGGCAGTCTATATAAGTGTATAAAATGCAGTTATCCTGCTTAACCCGTACCGTCAGGCGATTTTAGTTGCACTAAATACAGTTAGAGCCTGGCGGGCCCTCTGCTTCAAGCAAAGTCCGGTTCTGCTCCGGTCCTTAGGTCTGCCGGTCTGCCGGTTCCTAAGAATAAGCCTTCTATCTGCAAAAAAAAGAAACGGCCCACTGTCACAAATGACAGCTGCCGTTCCTATAGTTAATTATTTGAACCAGCCCTTCTCCTTAAACCGCGTGATCGCCTCAATCCGGTTGCCTACATCCAGCTTGTCCAGAATGACAGAGATGTAATTGCGGACCGTTCCGGTCGTAATATACAGCTGGCTGGCGATCTCCTTCGTGTTCTTGCCATCCGCGATCAGTCCCAGGACCTCCTTCTCGCGCTGCGTCAGCGGATTGGCTTCGCTGCTGTAGGCCTCGTCCATTAGCTCCGGCGCGTATATCCGTCTGCCATCCACCACATTGCGGATCGACAGCGCCAGTTCTTCGCTTGGACTGTCTTTAAGCAGATAAGCATCGACACCGGCCTTAACTGCACGTTCGAAATAACCGGTCCGGGCAAACGTGGTCAGGATCATAATTTTGCAGCCTGAACCCTTCAGTGCTTCCGCTGCCTCCAGGCCGGTCATGGCCGGCATTTCAATATCCATAATGCAGATATCCGGCTGATGCTGCTTCACCAGCTTCACGGCCTCTTCCCCGTTGCCTGCCCGGCCCACAACCTTCATATCCTCCTCCAGATCCAGGAGAGCAGCGAGCGCCCCCAGCAGCATGCGCTGATCTTCGGCAATCACTATTGTAATCATTACACGTTTACCTCCATTTCCGGCCGCTGTGCAACATTGGGCACCTTAATGACAATTGTTGTTCCTTCGTCACGCACCACTTCCATGCTGCCGTTGACGAATTCAAGCCGTTCCCTCATCCCCTGCAGCCCATGACCTTTATGGTAGTGATTAGTCCCTTCAATTCCCGCGCCGTTATCCTTCACCTTGATGACCAGGTCGGTCCGGGAAGGTTCGATCTGAATCAGGCACAGCGAGGCACCGCTATGTTTGACCACATTGTTCACGGCCTCCTTCATACACATGCTCAGCACATTCTCGGTAATCAGGGAAGTGTTGGTCAGGTTAGGGTCACCCTCCAGCATGTAGCCAATCTCTGCTGCCTGGAGTAATTGCCGGATACGGACCAGCTCATCTTCAAGCCGGATGCCCCGCATCTGGGTAATCATTTCCCGGACTTCCTTGAGGGCGCTGCGGGCCGTCATCCGGACATCATTAATTTCGATCAGGGCCTGCGCCGGATTCTTGGTGATCAGCTTGCCTGCCAGGTCACTCTTAAGGCCAATCAGCGACAGCCGCTGCCCCAGCGTATCATGCAGATCACGGGAGATCCGCTGGCGCTCCTCCATAATAACCAGCTCGGAGATCCGTTTGTTGGCATCCTCCAGCTGTCCCTGCAGCTTATCCTGATTGTTGCGGTTATAGGTCGTTACCGGCAGCAGCACCACGGCAATGATACTGACCAGCACGAACGGAAGCTGCGAGAGGAACACGGGATTACGCGTAATCAGCTCATAGTTGATGGCCACAATCGTTGTCAGCAGATGAATCGAGTACAGGGTGAAGAAAGCAGCCCGTTTCTGGATATTCCCGATGAAAAAAGCCAGGAACAGCGCAAAGTACATATACCCGAAGAGCAGCGTCATCGTTATCGAGACAACAATCTGCACACTGGTCCAGAAATAGACTACCCATCCTTTCGACTTGAACGCCAGCACATAGCAGGCGAAGAAGACAATAATCATCAGGATTCCGTATACCCAGCGGCCTGCCGAAGCCGAACGGAAGATGGAATAGAACGGGAGAATGTAAAAAACGACCCATACATAAGGGCTCAGACCCGTGCTTTTATGAAAAATATGATGCCACTTCTGCATGTTAGCCATCCTTTTTGCCAGCAAGATTATACCCCCATTTTAGCACAAAGCTTATGTAAACCGGCAATTCTGCAGAATGATTTGGACAAAAAGAAAGAACAGAACCTGTGGCGTGATCTCCCGGTCCTGCCTTTCTCTTCTATGACGGCTTCTATTTACTCTGGAATCCTGGTTTGATCACCTTCAGCACCTCGGCCGCCGCAGGCTTCTTCTGCTGCAGCCGCTGCTTCATTTCCTTGAAGCTGACGAACGTTTTGTGCTCCTCATCCCACAGACGGTACTTCAAGGCCTGCAGACTTGTGCTGAGTGTAATCGTTGTAGCTTTTTGCAGCGGCGGAGTGGCATTGTGGGCCAATTCCAGATTATAGTTAGGCACCTTCGGGCTTAAATGATGCACATGATGAAAACCGATATTGCCGGTAATCCACTGCAGCAGCTTCGGCAGCTTGTAATATGAGCTTCCTTCTACTGCGGCATTGACATAACTCCATTCCTCATCATGCTCGAAGTAGGTATCCTCGAACTGATGCTGCACATAGAACAGCCAAATGCCGAGGAACCCGGATACAAACACAATCGGCAGCTGCACCAGCAGGAACGCCTGCCAGCCGATGAGCATAATCAGTCCGCTATACAGCGCTACGATGGAGAAATTCGTCAGGTACGTATTCATGCGTTCCTTGCGTCTGGCTCCTTTGGCGTTGAAGCGGTACTGGATCAGGAAGACGGCAATCGGACCTATTACGAACATTACCAGCGGGTTGCGGTAAATCCGGTAGTACAGACGCTGCATCGGTTTCGCCGCCTCGTATTCATCCACGGTCATGATCCAAATGTCGCCGATGCCTCTTTTGTCGAGGTTGCTGCTTCCGGCGTGATGTATGGAATGGCTGTGCTTCCACTGACGGTAAGGGACCAGGGTAAGCACACCAGTAATCGTTCCGAGAATATCGTTCGCTTTGCGGTTCTTGAAGAATGACCCGTGGCAGCAGTCATGAAAAATAATAAAGGTACGGATGACGAAACCTGCAGCCGGAACGGCGAACAGCAGTGTCAGCCAGTAGGAAACGGATAAGCTGAAATAAGCGGCTGTCCATAACAGCACTAACGGTCCAAGTGTATTTATGAGCTGGTAGATGCTCGCTTTACGGTCTGTTTTTTCGTAAGGGGCTACGCTTTTCTTCAAGCTGGAGAGCTGGGATGTCTGGTTTGTAGTCATCGGGATCGTTTCCTCCTCGGATGCATCCATTCAAGGATACTTATCTATCTACATTATAGAGAAGAAAGTGTCACCCTTGTAAGTCATAAACATCAACCCTCATGTATGACATATGTCATAGTTACCCCTGAAGAGATTGCCGTCCAGACTCCTTCGCTCTGACCAGCGGCAGCAGAATCAGCATAGCGATCAGGAACAGTACGCCGCTTCCGGTGAATACCGCGAACAGCGAGAAGACTCCTTTCAGATAGCCGGCTGCAGACATCCCGATCACCATGAAGCCCATGAACATTGGACCCATAATTCCGCCGACTCTGCCCATATAGCCAGCCTCGGTATTCCGCAGAATCAGTGTGTTGATGCCGATATGGATACACGGATAAAAGAATCCGGTCAGGGTCTGCAGCGTGATCGTCAGTGCTGTATGATGCGACCAGCCCACGCCGACTGTCCCGGCCGCGCTGACCAACAGGCCGAATGCGAGCATTGTCTGTGGTTTCACGGCTTTGCCTTTGCTCATAATCAGCATTCCGCCAAGCAGCATCGCTGCCCCGTTCGCCATCATGATCCACTGCAGGAAACCTCTGTCCTTACCTAGATTCTCAATAATTACGAATACACTAAGCGGCTGGATCAGCCCTGCGGCAAGTCCCGCAAACGCAAATGCCAACCCGAGATTCCGCAGCACCCGGCTTGAACGCACATAATCCAGTCCGGATTTCATCTCAGCCATGATTCCGTTCCGGCTCTTTCCGGCCTGCTCCGGCGCGTCTTTGGGCAGCAGACCCAGAATGAGCGCAGAGCCGGTGAACATACCGATCATCACGATAAGCGATACCTCAATCCCGTAATGATTATAGATAAAAGCGCCAATTACCGGGCCAATGACCATAAAGAACGCAGACAGCGACTGGAACATGGCCATCACACTCTGCAGCTGATCTTCAGGCACATGCTGTTTGAACAGCTTCATCGCAGAAGGCTGTGAGAACTGTGACAATATAGCCGATACCAGCGTTGCCAACAGCAGAGCTCTCCATGATCCGGACATGACAACCAGCAGCACAACAAAGACAGAACATGCCGATAACGCATCACTGATCATCATCGTCCGCTTGGGCAGCCACCGGTCCGCGAAGGTACCGCCAATAATTGCAAACAGAAAGATCGGAGCATATTCGGCCACCGAAATGAGCGAGACATAGAAGGGATCATTATGCGTAATATCCGTCACATACAGCAGAATCGCAAAATTCCTCACCCACACCCCGAGTTGCAGCAATACCCTTGACATAATAATCGTTCTTACATACTTGTTCCTTAACACGGTCATATCCCCCATATATTAATATAGACTAAATAGATATATATCTAATCTGTCTATTAATATATAGACTTTAATTTATTTAGTCTAGTTTTTAAATAGATTATTATTCAATACATCTAATTTATCTCGATGAACGCGACTCAATTCTTTCACGTTACGAATGAACACTGTTCCATAAAAAAAGCCCCCGATCAAGTGAATGATGCTGGGGCTTATGGGGCTTACGGGGCTTTTATAGATATTAAGGCCGCCGCACATTACTTCATTCAGACTAATTCTGGGCCGCCAAGTGCACATATGTTCCCCATTTCTTCCGCAATAGCACATTGTATTCGGTTTTTCGCATACATCGCCTCTCCTTTGGCTCGCGTCCGGTGAAATCAGAGGGGTTACTGACGAGGTATCATCATTTCTATGGCCATAAAAAAAAGCACCCGAAGGTGCTCGTACGTTTATTCCCTTATCTGCTCTTCACAGTTTGATCCGCCCCGCTGCGTCAAGCCTGCTTCACATGCTCCTCACGATACTCCGTCGGCGTCTTGCCCGTGGCCTTCTTGAACACTTGCGTGAAATATCGCGGGTCCTGATAGCCGACCATCGGAGCCACCTGATAGACCTTCACCGTGCTGTTCAGCAGAATGTACTTGGCGTTCTCCATCCGGCAGTGGGTGACGAACTCCAGGAAGGTGTAGCCCGAGATTTGTTTGAACAGAGTGCAGAAATGGCTGATGCTGAGATCGGCCACCTCGGACACTTCCTCGATGCTGAGATCCTTATGGTAATTGGATTCAATATACCGTTTGGCTTTCTCAATGATGCTGCGCCCGTCTTCGCGGGCTGCTGTGCTGTGATTCTGCTGCAGCCAATCACGGAATTCCGCCTTAAGCACTTCAATCATATCCGACAGCGTTCCTAAGCCGTGCAGCTTGCTTAGCAGAATCTCTACTGTCCATTCATTATGCGTGTTCAGATGCTCGAACTGCCGGTACAGCACCACACTCATCTCTATAATTAGGCGTTCCGCCAGCTGCTGCGGAAGGGCCTGGGATTCGATGAAGACAGACATCTCATCAAACAGGGCAAGCATGCGCTCCAGATTTAGTGTGCGGATACTCTCAATCAGTGAGAGCTCCAGCTCCTTTGGATATTTCACCTCACGGCTGCCGGCTGCCGCCGTCTCCTCTTCGATGAACACACCCGCCTGGCCTGAATAGAAGCGCTGATACAGGGCATGAGCCGCTAAAGGGTAGACCGTGCTTAACTGATCAATCCCCCGGGTGGTGCGGCTGATACCCACAGAGCAGTTCAGCTTGGAGTAACGCTTGATGCCGGCGATCAGCTGTTCACCGAGCTCTCTTTTGCCGGTGCTAATGGCGGCCGGGAAGAGCAGTATCCATTCCCCGTTATAGAACGGGAAGATCGACAATGCCCCATTCTCCAGCGACCATTCCTCCAGAATATTGCGGACCGCGAACAGCCACAGATGCTTCTCTTCTGCACTCCACTTGGCGGTAAGCCCGGCATAGTCATCCAGACGGACTACGGCCATGAAATATTCTTCCTCGAGCTCACTGTTCTCCAGCCACTTCAGATGCTGCAGCGGGCGCGGATTGCCAAGCGTGAACTCGGCCAGCATCCGCTCGCGGGCAAGCAGCGACAAGGTCTGTACGGAGAGCATCAGCTGCTCGTTCTCCTTCTGGCGGTCAAGCCGCTCTCTGGCCCGGGTGAGCATCACCGCCAGCTCCTCATGATCAATCGGCTTCAGCAGGTAATCAAACGCACCAAGCCGCAAGGCTTCCCTGGCATATTCGAACTCACCGTAGCCGCTGATGAAGATGAAGATCAGCTTGGAGCTGCGCGGCAGCACCTCTTTCATCAGAGCAATCCCGTCTATGACCGGCATGCGGATATCACTGATTATGATCTGCGGTGAGGTCTCCTGAATCAGCTGCAGAGCGGCCTCACCGTTCTTTGCTTCACCAACAATAGTCATACCCAGCTCTTCCCAAGGAATCGCAACCTTCAGGCTGCGCAGAATAATCGGCTCATCATCCACGAGCAGTACTTTGTATTTCTCCTGATGCTCACTCATCTTATTGCACCCCCCAGGGTTTATTGAACGTCCGAACTCCGGATCAGATTCCAGTATTGCTTCGACGCATCTTGCAGCTCCCGCAAAGCCTGATCGGCCTGCATGCCTCCGCCGATCATCTCTTCAATTACACTTAAGAATGTCTTCTTCACTTCAGGCGACAACAGATTATCGTAAGGAACGAAGCTCTGGTGACTCTCCTCCATCAGATCCATCACCTGGGCGAATACCGGTCCGGTCTTATCCGGATCGAAGGCAATCCGCATTGAAGGTATTCTCAGACCTTCATACACAATACGCGTCTGTATTTCCTTGGTATAAAAGCCTTTCATCAGCTCCAGCGCAGCTTCCCGTTTCGCACCGGTGAGGCTCGATGAGAGCCCGATCCCCATGGTATAGCCGCCGGCAATCGACGGCTCCGCCCCTTTGACCAGCGCCGGAAAAGGAATCACACCCACCTGGTTCTGAAATTCCGCCGGAGCTGTCTGGCCTGAGAATAGATTGATGTCCCAGTTTCCGTTAAGATACATCGCCGCCTTCCCGTCAGTGAACAGGCGCACTGCATTCTCGGTTGACGTATCATTGGATTCGCTGCTAAACGCGCCTTCGCCGATCCACCGGTTCAGATGCTGGAAGGCCTGCAAATAGCCGCTGTTCTGAAAGCCCGCATCACTCTCGCCTGTCACCAGCTCCTGAATCAGCTCCGGACCGGCATAACGGTCCATTAAGTAATGGGCGAAGATCCCGGCAGGCCAGCGGTCCTCATTCCCTAAGGCAAACGGGATATACCCCGCCTGCTTCAGCTTGACAATTGTCTCATCCAGTTCCGCCACTGTTGCCGGAATTCCCAGTCCAAGCTTATGAAAAATAGTTTTGTTGTAATAGAGCGGCTCTGCATTGCCTTCAATGGGCAGTCCATAGATATGTTTGTTAAAGGTCCACAGATGCAGGTCCTTGAACTGATTGGTTAGCCCGTTCTGGTCAGCGAACTCGGTCAGATCCATCAGCCGGTTCGAACGGACATAGGGCTCTATCTCCGCCCCGCCGAACAAAACGAACATATCCGGCGGTGTGCCCGTCACCATCTCGCTCTTCAGCTTCTGTTCCCGGTGAATGTTCTGGTCGAGTCCTTCGAAGTTCACCTTCACGTTCGGATGACTCTCCTGGTAGCTCTGCACAACCTCCTCGAAGATGGCCAGCAGCGGCCGGTCATGCTCCTTGATCCAGAAATGCCGGAAGGTCAAGGTGATTTTCTCGGGAGAATTATCTTCAATCGGCTCCCGGTCCTCCTGCATAATGAACCAGACCGCACCGGCCATCAGCACGATGTAGAGCAGAATCCAACCCCAATTGGTCAACCATTTCGCAACGTTCCGCTGGTCCTTCATTCCCTGTCTCCTTCTCATGATGGCTGAATCTTCGGAATCCGGATACAAACCGCTGATCCGAAACCGGGGGAGGAGCAGACCAGAATGCCATAAGGATTGCCGAACCGGATGTTCAGGCGTTCATGTACATTCTTCAGCCCCACCCCGCTGTCGCTGTATTTTTTGGGATTGGCTCGTTCCTTGTTCCACTGGCTCATCAGCACCGCAAGGTCAAAGCCCGGGCCGTTATCCTTGACGATAATGATGATATCCTTGCCGTTCTCCTGGGCTTTGACCGTTATGGTGCCGTGCTCCTCCATCTGCTCAATGGCATGATATAAAGCGTTTTCTACGATGGGCTGGACAATCAGCTTCTGGGTCATCACCATCTTCAGGGAATCGGGCAGGTCCAGCTCATAGGAGAATTTCTCTTCGAAACGGAACTTCTGAATATCAAGATAGTGGCGGACATGCTCGAACTCCATTTGCAGCGGAATCAGCTCCTGATTCTGGCTGATGCTGATGCGCAGCAGCCTGCCGAGCGAGATGACCATCTTGCTGATATCCCTGTTGCCGGCCAGCACCGCCATCGAGTTAATGGATTCCAGAGAATTATAGATGAAATGCGGGTTAATCTGCGCCATCAGCGCCTGCATCTCCGCTTCCTTCTTGCGTCCCTGCTCCGTCTGCACCTGCTCGATCAGCTCATTGATCTGCGAGCTCATCCGGTTGAAGCCGTCGATCAGCGAATCGCTCTCATCATTGGCACGGAGCGGAACCGTGATCGGCATGAATATCCCCTGCTTAACCCGCTTCATCCCGTTCACCGCACTGTTAATGCTGCGGACTAGCCTGCGGATGAAATAGCGGTCGAACAGAAAAGCGGACAGCAAGGACACCATGCCAAGAATAATTGCGATATTGCGGATCGATACGGATTCCGATGAAATCAGATTCATCGGGGTAATCGCAGCCAGATACCAGTCTGTATTATGTGAAGGCAGAAAAGTGATCAGCGACCGCTCCCCTTGATAATTGTCAATGTAATAGTCCTGTTCCTGGGTATAATTCTCCTGCAAAAAAGGAAAATCTGTACGCTGTCCGATATACTCACCGGACTTGTTGAAGACGATATTGCCCTGCTTGTTCACCAGCAAAATATCCCCTTCTTTCAGGGTTGCCGCTTCCCAGAAGATCTGATCGAGCAAATCCGGCTTGACATACACTACCAGATAGCCGATATCCTCCAGTGAATAATAGTCTTTAATCACTCTGGCCTGTACAAGCACCGGTTTGCCCGCGCTTGCCGAGCCGTTCTCTCCGGGTCCCGACCAGACGGGACGCCCTTCGGCGCTTTCCATCGCCCCAAACCAGACCTGTTTATGCATATCGGCAAAAGACATCGGCGCATTGTATTGATAGAGCAGCCGGTCTTTGCCGTACAGACTGAAGGAAGTAACCATGGGATGATTGATCAGCAGATTGTTAATCTCCTGCTTGCGGTCATAGGTAAGCACAAAGTTCTGCTGCTTGAGCGATTGCTGAATCGCCGGCTGCGTGATCGCAGAATTGGTAATCGATGAAATCTCGCTGAGCGCGAACTTCAGCTTGCGGTCCGTCTCCAGCAGTGAAATCCAGTAGAAATTGCTTGATTTCTTCTCCATTGCATTGGAGAAATTGACATACGTAACAATCCCCATGGCAATCACGGGAATGAATACGAGAAGAATAATAGCGAACAAGATCTTGCGGCGGAGCTTCATGTATGGTCCCTTCCTCCTGCTGACTCTGTCCATTATTATTCTTCACAGCATTCTATATTTCCTGTTACAGCAAATAACAGTTCATCAGCTCTTAATTGCACCTGAGGTCAGACCGGCAATAACCCAGCGGCTGAACAGCAGGAATACGATCAGCAGCGGCAAGGTTGCCGTGAAGGTTGCGGACATAATCATTCCATAATCCAGACCGTCACGGGTAGTGAACAGCTGCTGCAGAGCAATCTGTATTGTATAATGCTCCTTGTTCTTCAGCACCACCAGCGGCCAGAAGAAATCATTCCATACGGTCATGAAGTTGAGAATACCCAGTGTAGCCATTGCAGGTGTAATTACCGGCACGGCAATTTTCCAGAAAATTCTGAAGTGCCCGCCGCCGTCGATCCGTCCGGCTTCAATCAGCTCGGTTGGAACTGCAGCGGATATGTACTGGCGCATCCAGAAAATCCCAAAGGCATTAACCATCGCCGGCACAATCAGCGCCTTGAAGCTGTCAATCCAGTGCAGCTTAGCCATAATAACATAGGTCGGCAATACCCCGAGCTGCTGCGGAACAATCAGTGTAGCGATTACGAATACAAACAGCATATTTTTGCCCGGGAATTCATATTTGGCGAACGCATAACCGGCCAGTGTACAGAAGAACACGACCGAGATCGTCACCATGGACGATACGAACAGCGAGTTACCGAGCGCCTGGAAGAAGTCCGATTTTTCCAGCACACGCTTGAAGTTATCGAAGAACTGGTCTCCAATCGTCAATAGCGGCGGTACATGGAAGACAGCTCCTTTATCATTCGTGCCGACGACGAACATCCAATAGAACGGGAAGATAGAGACCAGCGCCCCGAGGATCAGCAGACAATAGAAGCCCAGCTTGCCGAAAAAGCCGAGATCATCCGGTTTTTTTCTAAACATACGAAGTGTGCTCACGCTTTTTTCCCTCCAGTCTCTCTGCTGCCGCTTCTGGAAATCAGCATGTTCAGAACAGAGAACAGAATCGTAACGAGGAACAGCAGAACTGCTGTAGCCGCCGCTGTACCGAAGAATCCGTTGCGGAATGCTTCGCTATACAAATAGGTAACCATCGTAATCCCTTCCTGCCGGGTAGATCCGGTTCCGGATTGGCCGAGGAAGACATACGGCTCTGTGAAGAGCTGCAGGGCACCAATCGTCGATTGCAGGGTTACGAAAATAATAAACGGCTTGAGCAGCGGCAAGGTAATGGAGAACAGCTGCTGTCTGCGGTTAGCCCCGTCGATCCGGGCCGATTCATACAGATCCATCGGAATACTCTGCAGTCCGGAGAGGAACAGAATCGCGTTATAGCCCGTCCAGCGCCACATCACCATCGTTGAAATGGCGATTTTGACTCCCCACCAGCCGGAGTTGAAGGCCATGCTCTCTACACCGATTCCGTTAAGCAGCCAATTGATCATCCCGTTGTTGCCGAACAGGGTGCTGAATACGAGCGTAACAGCCACGATGGAAGTGATATTCGGCATGAAATAGAGAATGCGGAAAGTCTTTTTGAACCGGGTCATGCCTGAATGCAGCAGCACAGCCAGAAGCAGCGCCAGGAACACCTGCGGCACGGTACCCATCAGACCCATGATCAGCGTGTTGCTGAATGAGATCCAGAAGGTCGGATCGCTGGTAATCAGATCGTAGTTTTTGAAGCCCACGTATTTCATGGGACCCAGTGCATCCCACTTGAAGAACGATAAATAGAATGTGAAGAAGATCGGATACAGTCCGAATATCGAGAACAGAATAAAGAACGGTGAAATAAATGTATACGCAGTGAAGCGGCTCCGTCTTTGTTCGGTCAAAAAAGGACGTTTGCTCTCGGCATGCGGACTCGCTAATACGGGCTCAGCCATGTCACACCTCCAGTGAATTCGTAACGCAAGCAGAAACGGCTATGCCGCCCTCTCTAGGACGGTATCCGTTTCAGCGGGGAATAGAAGGATAAAGTACAGCGTGATAATATACTTTCCTATATTCTATAAATCCGGACTCACAGAGGATGAAGCTCTCCATGAATCCGGACTTTAGAGGAATCGGCTTCCTCATTAGACTAAGTTTAACTGCAGTAAGAATTTAGCCGCGCTCTGCAAGAGTTTTCGACTGCTTTACAGCATCTTCCCACTCTTTTGCCGGATCAGCTTTCTTCTCAAGTACGTTCTTGAGCGCATTCTTGAAGAAGGTATCCGTCTGGTCATGCAGCGGTCCATAATATACCGGTTTTACGCGGTTAGCCGCTTTACCGAATTCAACTGCCGTCTGCTGACCGCCGAAGAAGTCATCCTTGAAGTCTACGAATGCAGGATCTTCATACAGTGCAGGGATAGAAGGCATCAGGCCCTTGGTCTTGAAGGATTCCAGCTGGTTGTCTTTGTTAACAAGCCATTGGATGAAATCATAAGCTTCTTTCGGATGCTTGCCTTCCTTAGGAAGGGTGATGAATGAACCGCCCCAGTTGCCGGCGCCTTCAGGAAGCTGGGCAATTTTCCATTTGCCGGAGGAATCAGGTGCGTTGCTCTTGATGTTACCAGCCATCCATGCCGGGCCCATAACCACTGCGAACGAACCGTCGTTCATGCCTTGGCCCCATTCAGGCGACCAGAGCATAACATTGCTGATCCAGCCCTCTTGAATGCCTTTTACAGTAAAGTCATATGCTTTCTTCACTTGCGGATTAGTGTCACCGATGAAGGTGCCGTCCGCCTTGCTGAAGTAGATTTCGTCAGCAGACTGGTCACGCAGCGCATTGTACGTGAGATCCGTCAGATCGGAGAAGTACTTGCCGGTTTTTTCTTTGAAGGCTTTGGCTACAGTAGCAAATTTATCCCAGGTATCGATCGCTGCGCTGAATCCTTCAGGATCGCTTGGCAGGCCGGCTGCCTCAGCCAGATCGGTACGGTAGTAGACTACAGTTGGTCCGATATCTGTCGGAAGTCCAAGCTGGAAGCTGCCGTCAATCGAAGAGGCCTGTTTCCATTTCCAGTCCAGATAGTTGGCTTGAATGTCTTTGGCACCCAGATCGTTCAGGTTGTAGAATTTGTCCTGTGCGCCCAGGAAACGTTCCATGAAACCGATTTCAAGTTGGAAAATATCAGGTGCTCCCGAACCGGCCGACAAGGCTGTTGTCAGGTTGTTGTGGTGGGCCGTCTGGTCACCGGTGTTCTGTACCTTGATGGTTACATTCGGGTGTTCCTTAGTGTATTCAGTTGCCAGCTCTTCATAGTTCACGTTGCCCAGTGTCCAGAAGGACAGCTCTACCTTCTCTGCAGGCTCTGTATTAGCCCCTTCAGTTGCCGGTGCATTTGTGCTTGCTGCGTTGTTACCTGTATTTCCTTCTGCAGCCTTGTTGCCGCCGTTGTTGTTTCCTCCGCATGCTGCAAGCGAACTCATGAGCATGATGGAAACCAGCGTCAGCGCCAGGTTTTTTACTTTTTTCATTCCTCTGTACCCCTCTCAAAGGTTTCTCTTACAAGATTTAGTGTACAGTAGGCTGATATTTTTTTTGAGGAGGCAAACTCCCGGTTTATGGTGGAAATATTTATGATTCATATAAGACGCACTTAAGTTTGAACTTGAAGCTTCATCGTCACTGCGGTGAACATTTGGACTTCCGGCCGCTGCCCGCCCCCAGATTTCTTCATCTCATCCGCTGTTCGCGGTGGAAATCCGGTGACTGAAGCTGCCGAAGTGGATTTGAAGCCTGGACCCAGGTATACTAATTGTATTTGCTGTACAGCAGTTATCCCGATATAAAGGAGAAATATTCCATGCCCATCAACCGTCCTTTGCTGACCGACAGCGATCTGCAGGAAGCGATTGACCGCAAGCTGCCCGTCCGGGTATTCCAGGATGACCATCTGGTGAATTCCGGAGCGACGGTAGTCCGCTTCACAGACTCGGATGTCGTCATCCAGTCCCGGGTCAGCGATTTAACCTATTATTCGCGCAGCCGCTGCGAATTCTTCGAAGTCCGGCCCTAGCCTATGAAAGAACAAGCCTTGGGCAAGTGTGAGCTATGCGGCCGTTCCCCTCTCGCAACCACCGTCCACCATCTGACTCCCCGTGAGAAAGGCGGAGCGCTGCTGCCCACCGCACTTCTCTGCAAGGCTTGCCACCGGCAGATTCATGCCCTGTATACCAACAGCGATCTGGTTCTTCTTGACCTGACCACGCTGGACAACTTAAGGCGCGATTCACAAATTGCCGCGTATCTCAAATGGATCTCCAGACAGCCGCCCGGTTCCGAACCTAAGCTTCGTAAATCCAAACATGTGCGGGGCGGACGTTAGTCCCGCTGCTCTTAACGCATGTATAGATTACCTGATATAGAGACACTATAGAGCGGAGAATGGCCGATAGGCCAACATTAATCTATAGTGAGGCTGGTGCATCTATGTTCAAGCGTTTTGACGAAATTGCCATTGAGATTCCCGAAGTAGAGCGTCCAGACCCGAATGCCGCGGCCGCAGTTCAAGAGCTGATGGGCGGTAAATTCGGCGAGATGTCGACTCTGAACAACTATCTGTTCCAATCCTTCAATTTCCGCGGCAAAAAAAAGCTCAAGCCCTTTTACGACCTCGTGACGAGCATCACTGCGGAAGAGCTGGGGCATGTAGAGCTGGTGTCGCATGCGGTCAATAAATGCCTGTTCGGATCGACATCGTATAAGGATCCTGATCAGACTCCGCTGGAACCTTTCAAGGATGCGCGAAATACCTATTTTGCGCTCGGCGGTGCGCAGTCGTCTATGCCCTTTGACTCTATGGGCCGCCCCTGGAGCGGGGAATATGTGTTCAACAGCGGGAACCTGATTCTCGATCTGCTGCATAACTTCTTCCTCGAATGCGGGGCCCGCGCGCATAAGATGAAGGTATACGAATTAACTGATCATCCGGCAGCACGTGAAGTAGTAGGTTATCTGCTCGTTCGGGGTGGAGTCCATGTTGTGGCTTATGCCAAAGCGCTGGAGATGGCTACGGGAGTTGATGTAAGCAAACTCGTCCCCATCCCTTCCCTCAGCAACAAGGCCTTCAACGAGACACGCAAATACGAATCACGCGGACTGCACACGAAGCTGTACACGAACAGCGAAGGTGATTTCACGGCGATTAAGCAGATCTGGAAGGGGCCGCATCCGGAGGACGGCCAGCCGCTTGAAGTCATCGAAGGCTCGCCTAAGGGATTCCCGGTTCCCGATGCACCTGACGTACCGGAAGAATTCGCACCTGGATTCTCCGAAGAGGAATTCCTGGCTATTGCCGCACGTCTGCAGTCGGCAGCCAATATAAGAGAATAGGCATTAAACAGATAAATATTGCACAAAAAAAACAGGTGCCTTCCTATGATGGAAGGCACCTGTTTCTGCCGGTTCTATAGTTTGCTGCGATATATTCTGCATCTGATGGTTAACGGTTATAGTTCATTTCTTCTTATCGCCGTAAGTGCTCAGCTTCTCATTGAGAACTTCCTGAAAGCTCTGGACTTTGTCTTCTGATTTCTGCGGCTTAGGATTAAGAACGGGCTGAGGTCTAAAAAACTGATGATTAAAAGCCATAAGATTATGTACGCTCATACTCATTGAAGTTCAACCTCCTTCTATAATCTTCACCTTTGTTTGCGTGAGTGCGAAATATCTTATCCCTTATATAACCCGCTCTTTCCAGTCCTAAACATTTATTTCTCAATTAAAGTAAAAAAAATAACCTCCAGGCCGCTAATCCGGCCGGAGGCAATGTGCAAACGCGCAATTTCCGTTTATTTCTTCAGTGCTGCCCAGGAAGCTTCATTCAGCAGCTCCAGCTCCTCCGGGTTCAGCCGGAAGGTCATGGCGCCAATATTCTCCCGGGCATGGCGGGCTTTAGAGGCTCCAGGAATGGCGACTACGGTGTCGCCATGATAGTGAATCAGCCAGTTAAGTGCAACCTGGCCCGGTGTTGCCTTATATTTCTCTGCCAGTTTAGCCAGAGAATCAATCAGCGGTTTGCTGCGGGCCAGGCTGGCACCGTCCAGACCCGATTGCATCCGCCGTATCCGGGAGACTGCGGCAATCTGTGACGGATCATTGTGGAAGCGTCCGGTCAGGATCCCCTGCTGGAGCGGAGAGTAGGCGATAATGGAAATCCCCAGCTCCTTGGCAGCAGCCAGCGTCCCGTTCTGATCGATATTGCGGTGCAGCAGATTGTATTTGACCTGGTTGGATACCAGCGGGAGCCCGTAGGTTTTCAACAGCCGGTGTGCCTCTACCATCTGCTTGGCCGAATAGTTGCTCACGCCTACATAACGGATTTTGCCAGCCTCCACAAGTCCCGCCATGGCCTTCATCTCGCTGGCAATGGAGGATAAGGAGAACGGCTGGTGAATCTGATACAGATCAATTCCTCTTCCGCCCAGACAGGCGATACGCTGATCAATCGTTGCGGGGATCGATCCGGCTGTGCGCAGCAGCGGCCACCACTTGGTGGCAATCAGCGGTGCGGCATGCGGACTGCCTTCCTTCCGGAGCTGATCCAATACATGAGCCAGCGCCTCTTCGGATTTGCCCCCTCCGTAGATTTCTGCCGTATCCACCCAGTTCATGCCGCCTTCCAGGCTGATCTTCACGATCTCCAGAATATCCGTATCCGTAAGATTACTCCAATAGCGGCCTACAATGCCGCTTCCCCTGCTGAACTGCCAGCAGCCGAGTCCAAGCGCCGATACAGATAAATCTGATTGCCCCAGCGGGCGTAAATTGACCTTGCTTGCCGTTGTCTCCATATTTCATCCTTCTCTCAGAGAATTAATTGAATACAATATGTAAGAGCTTAAATAGCTATGAGACAATATAACTGTACACAAAGCTTAAGTCTTCCCTTACGGACTGTCAATTGTAATGCCGGAACCAAATTGCATAATACGCCATGGCCCTATAAAAGGATGATATGGTATAATTGCCCTGCCATACTGCTCTAGCTGTTGCAGGATGCTCAACGAACACATCATAACGGAGGGAATTCATGTTTAAACTTTTTTTCGGCTATCTGCTGCTGTCCCAGCTGGTGGGTAATCCTTTTCTGGCCCTGATCATTCTGCTCGCCATCCTGTACTTCCTGGACCGCCGTTATGTCGGCATATTCCCCAGTCTTACCAAGCCTTTCCGCCGCAGACGCCAGATTTCCAAGCTGCGGACGACGATTGCTCTGAACCCGAATGATGTATCCGCCAAGTTCGATCTGGCCCGGCTGCTGACAGAGCGCAAACGCTACAGCGAGTCCAAAGAGCTTCTGACCGAAATCGCTGACCGCTATGAGACCTCAGCTGAGTATTGGGTGGAGCTCGGGTATGCTAACCTGAAGCTGGGCATTCTTCCTGAAGGAGAAGCCCAAATGCTCAAAGGCCTTGAAATCAACCGCAGAGCCCAATACGGGCAGCCCTACCTTCGTCTCGCCGAGACCTTCAGGCATGCAGACCATGACAAGGCGCTCTATTATGTGAGCCAATTTCAGGAGATTCAGACCTCCTCCAGTGAAGCTTATTATCTGGCGGGTTCCATGTTCAAGGCACTGGGCCGCACGGAAGAGGCCAAACGGGCTTTTACCGAATCGCTTGCAGTGTACCGTTCATTACCCAAATACAAGAAACGCCAGGAACGCGGCTGGGCACTGCGCAGCTACTTCGCGAGACTGCGCTAACCCTGCAGTTACATATTTTCCAGGATGTTTGTCCTATTATACAGAAGCATAGAACAGTAAGAGCAGGCTCCACTCAACCGGAGGCCTGCTCTTTGCTGTTTCATATCATGTAATGCTGTGAGTTATACATCCAGTGATTTGGGCTGCTCTTCCGCCGCTGCCGTGCTGAACGGCCACCAGTTCGCCCGCCCGAACATCCGCACCATGACCGGCACGAAGAACGGAAGGAACAGCAGCGCGTACAAGGCGAGACCGGAGAGAACCACTGTAGCAATCTGCATCATCGACAGTACCCCGGAAGGATACATCGAAGCGAAGGTTCCGCCGAGGATAACAACAGCTGACAGAATTACAGTTCCCATATTACGCATGGCATGCAGAATCGCTTCGCGTACATCCCAGGTTTTATTCTCATTGAAACGGGCCATCAGGAAAATACTGTAGTCTACCCCGAGGGCAATCAGCATAACGAAGCTGAAGAACGGAGTCGTCCAGGTGATCCCGGAATAGTTCAGGAGATGAACGAAGATCGCCTCCGTTACGCCCAGTGCTGTAAAGTAGGTAATCAGCAATGAGATAATCAGATACAGCGGCATAATGATGGAGCGCAGCAGTAAGACCAGTATGATAAAAATACCGCCCAGCATCAGAATTACTGTACGCGTGTAATCCTCATTAGAGATGGCCTGTAAGTCGCTGTAGGTGCTGGTAACGCCGCTCATGGCGGTTTCCGCATTCTCCAGCTTCGTTCCGGCCACGGCACGGTCTACCGCAGCCTGGATATCACCTACGCTGTCTATGGCTTCTGCGCTGTAAGGATTCTCAGCGAATACTACATCCAGCGTCATAACCTTGCGGTCTCCGGACAGATAGGTGTCGAATACCTGCTGAATACCGTCAGCTTCAAGTGCTTCCGCCGGCACGAAGAACCCGCTCAGCTCGTCATCCTTGGCATCCTGAATCTGCTTGAGGTAATCCTGTGCGGAACTGAGGCCGCCTGTGATTTGTCCCAGGCCATCCGCACTTTGGGTCAGTCCATCTGTCAGCTGGCCGAGCTGGCCTGTAAGCTCACCGAAACCGTCAGCGAGCTGCTGCTGTCCGCCCTGCAGCTGATCCAGCCCGCTGGTGATGGACGGAATCTTGCCGACAATCTGCCCCTGCCCGTCAGCGGCCTGATTCAGGCCTGACTGCAGCTGGCCGATACCGGCCACCAGCTGATCCAGCCCCTTCGCCAGCGCGGATTGGCCTGCTGCCGCTTTGGCATAGCCGGCATTGGCTTCACTCAGTCCGGCTGCAGCACCTTTGAGCTGATCTGAGATCTGGCCCAGCCCTCCGGCCAGCCCCGCAGCTCCAGCGCCGCTCTGCGACACCGTGCCTTTGATCGTCTGGTAATTGATATCCTGCAGCAGCTCCGGATGTGCAGTCTCAAGTCCTGCGAAAGAGCCTTCCAGACCTGTCAGTGCATCGGCTACGCCTTGAAGCTGTGTCTGCAGGCCGGCAAGTCCTCCGTCCAGCGCCGTCAGACCGCTGCCGATCTTCTTATATCCTTCGAGCAGTGCCGTATTGGCATCTGCCAGCTGTTTCGCACTTGCCGCCGCCTGCGCGAGTCCTGCCTTAATCTCTCCGGCTCCGGCAGAACCGCTGCGGATGCCGCTCTCGATCTTCGACAAGCCAGCGCCCAGCGTATCGATGCCTTTCTTGAGCTCAGCCGTGCCTTCTGTCAGCTTAGCGCTGCCTGAAGCGGCCTCGGCGAGCTTCGGCTCATTTACCTTCAGCTGTTCGCTTGCTTCTGCAAGTCCGCTCTGAATTTTGCTTAAGCCTTCATTGCTCTGATCCAGCCCGTCAGCGAGCGTAGCGACCTGTGTAGGAATCAGGAAATCATTAATTTGCTCCCCGGTCGGACGGGACATGCTGCGTACAGCTTTTACTCCGTCCACCTTTTCGAGCTCACGGCTGATTTTCTCCGCCAGGCCCATATATTCAGCCGTATCCATCCGGTCATCGTTCCTGATCACAATCTTGCCCGGCATCGACTCACCCGGACCGAAGCTCTCCGAGATAATATTGAAGCCTTTGACCGACGCGTAATCCGATCCTATTTCATCCATGCTGTTGAAGCTCAGCTTCCCGCTGTATGTAAGCAGGAACGGCACAACGATGACGGCCACAATCAGCAGCGCAGCCCAGGGTCTCTTCAGGGAGAACGAACCCGCCGCCCCCCAAATCCGGCTCTCGCTATGCTCCAGCTTGCCGCGCGACGGCCAGAACATCTTGTGACCCAGCACCGCCATGAAGAAGGGTACAATCGTTACCAGCGCCAGCAGCATCACGAATATCCCGACAGCCACAGCCACCGCCGAACGGTAGAGCATGAATTTGGACAGGCCGATCGCCAGGAATCCGACGAATACCGCCAGCCCTGAATAGAATACAGTTCCGCCTGCTTTGCGGTAAGTAGAGATAATAGCACTTTTCGTATCCTCGGAATGGGCAAGCTCTTCCTTGAACCGGCTGATCAGCAGAATACAGTAATCCGTCCCGATCCCGAACATAACCGCGACCATAAAGATCTGTGTGAAGGTCGACAGCGGGAAATCAAATCGGTCCACCAGAAAAGCTACAATTGACTGGGACACGATATAACTCAGCCCCACGGTAAGCAGCGGCACAAACGGCGCTACGAACGAACGGAACACAACGAACAGAATTAGCAGAATAAAGACAACTGTAATGTATTCCGACTTCTTCAGCCCTGCTTCCGAGCTGGCAATCGTATCTTCTGTGATCAGCCCTTCACTGGTCATATAATGATCAGCAGTGACGTCACCCAGCAGCGCCTCTGTCTTGGCAGGCAGCTCTTTCACTTCTTCTTCGCCGCCCTGTACCGACAAAGCGACCATGATCGTATTACCGTCTTCGGCAATCAGCGTATCCTTAAGTTCAGGCTGTGTAAAAGGATCCGTAATTGAGCTCAGATTCAGGGAATCCTTATTCGCGGCCAGCTGCTCAACACCTTGTCTAATACTCTCAGTATCCGCAGCCTCCAGGCCCTCTGGCTTGTTGAACACAAGTGCAACCTGGTGTAGCGTTTCCCCGTCCTTGGCTTCTGCCACTTCCTTCATGATTTCGGCAGCCTTAGACGAAGTGTATCCGGCCGGTACCGAGATTTGCCCCTTCTCCCGGACCAGATCGGACATAGCCGGTGCGGTCAGGAATAACACTACCGCGACCGCCAGCCATACAGCGATAATTGCCCATCTTGCCTTCAATACGGTTCTCAATTGTTTCTACCTCCTGGTTCCTGCATCAGAAATGCCAGCTTCTCAAACATCGTGATGAACCGCTCGATATCGTTATCCTCGAAGTGGAACAAGTAGGGGGAGATAACCTCCTGCATCTGCTTCTCAGAAGTGCTGTAGACACTCTTGCCATGCTCCGTCATCGTCAGATACACCTGCCGGCGGTCATTCTCATCACGGGTCCGTTCAATCATTCCCGCTTCATCCAGCCGGTTGATAATAGCCGTAATTGAGCTCTTGCCCACCGCCACTGCCTCAGCCAAATAGGTGGAGGTACACTTCTCCTGTCCGGCAATCAGCCGGAGGATCAGGAACTGGTCATTCGTGAGCCCTTCGCCAAAAATATCCCTGAGTCTGGCGTTAATCTGCCTGGTCACAACCATATAAGCGTCCACGTAGCGGTTGATCCATTCCTCTGCATCCTTCTTCAATGCTGGTTCCTCCTTTTCAAATAATAGTTCACGTGTAGAACAGTTTCACTGTAAAACTATATTGTCCATTTCTTAAAAAGTCAACCGCTTTTCAGAAATTTTCCTGCATAAGTTCCCGGACGCAAAAACAGCCACCCTGCACGTAAAGTGCTGAATGGCTGATCTGTACCGCTATGTCCTGTCCGGGATGTTCTGTACGCTATGTTTTGTATGCTATGTTTTGTTGTGTTCCAGCCCGCTAGCCTTATTCCTCGTCCTCAGTCTCTTCAACCTCGTACACACAGCGGAACATTTCAATTCCGGCTGCATTCTCGCCCAGGCTGTATACCATAAATCCAAGGCTGCGGTAGAAATCTGCGGCAATCTCATCTTCGGTCTCCGCCACCAGATAACGCGGCTGACGGGTCGTTACCAGCTCAAGAATCATGCCGCGCGCATATCCCTTGCCCCGGTTCTCCGGCAGCACCGCGATATGGCGGATATCCAGCGAACCGTCTTCAGTCTCTTCGAAGCCGGTGAGGCCGAGCAGCAGCCCTTCCTCTTCCCAGCCGCATAGCTGCAGTGCCGCTTGCTCCCGGTATTCTGCCGAAGTGCGCTCAAGCGCATCCGGATCATCTATAACTGCATAAGCCAGCAGTTCGTTCACCTCAGGGGTTCCGACAAGCGGCTTCAAATCAATCAACATTATTTGACCTCCTAATAAGTTAAATAGCACATGCTTCTTGATATCACTTCACAAACACGCTACGTAAGCATTAGCTCATCCGCCTCTGCTATCCCCGCACCAGCCGCAGCAGCGCATATCCAATCCATACCCCCAGCAGGTTAAGCAGCAGATCATCAATATCCAGGCTGCCCACCCGCAGCAGCATCTGCATCAGCTCAAGCAGCATTATACATAGAACGGATACAAGCGTTAACCGCAGTAATGAGCGGTAACCGGCGCTAACCAGCGGCAGCAGGATGCCAAAAGGAACAAACACGGCTACATTACCCAGCAGGTTAACCAGCCTGCCCGAATAAGACACCCCGTTATTCATGTCAAAGTACAGACGCATGGTGCGCAGCGGCTCCAGATTGTAGCGGAGCGGCCCCTCCGTCTGAACCGTCCGCCCGAAACCGAGAAACATCCAGTAGATCAGCACTGCGCTGTATATGATCAGCAGCAGCCAGGCCAGTATTCGCCTCCCCGGCGGCAGCATCTGCCTGTCTGCTGACGTTCTCCCTTTCCGGTGGTGCTTGCGCGTCTTAGAGATCGCTCTCACCTTCAATAATTTCAATGGTGCCGTCATTCTTGCCGATCACTGCCATATCGGCAATGCCGATGAACAGCCCATGCTCCACTACGCCCGGTATACGCTGGAGGGCAAGCGCCAGATCAGCAGCGGAGTCAATAGCTTCGAAGCGGCAGTCGGCAATATAGTTGCCGTTATCCGTCTTATACAGCTCCCCGCCGCTGCGGCGCAGCTCCGGCTTGCAGCCAAGCTTGGCCAGATCAGCGACGGTCCACTCCCAGGCAAAGGGCACGATCTCAACCGGCAAAGGGAATTTGCCCAGTGTGGTTACTGCCTTGCTCTCATCTGCTACCACAATCATACGGGTGCTGCCCATAGCGACAATTTTCTCACGGAGAAGCGCGCCGCCTCCGCCTTTGATCAGCTGCAGCGAACCGTCAAGTTCATCCGCACCGTCAATGGTCAGATCCAGATGATCGACATCGCCAAAAGCAACCAGCGGAATCCCCAGCTCACGGGCCTGATCCTCTGAAGCCTGCGAGGTAGCCACTGCTGTGATGTTCAGGCCCTCACTTACCCGTTCACCCAGCTTGCGGATCGCCCAGTAAGCGGTAGAACCGGTACCCAGTCCTACCTTCATTCCGTCCCGCACATACTCGACGGCCTTCTCCGCTGCCAGCTGCTTAACATTGATACTCATTTTATTACCCCCATGTTATCCGTTATAATGAACCAAGTACAATAATACACACCAGGAGGATTCCGGATGAGAACCGAAAATCAGATTCAATCCAAAATCAACGAATTGACGCTTCAGCGCAGATCTCTGGAGTCGCGGCTGGCACCCTTATCCGCTGATGATCCGCAGCGGGCGGCACTGGACGCCCAGTTAACCCGGCTGGAAGATATGATGATGATGCTGGAATGGGTACTGAACGCACCCACAGGCAAATATCACGCCTGATGCCGGGTTAGGACATTATTTTGCCGTAACACATACTAACCCCGGATCCACTATGTAAGGCCCGAACAAATCAATAGGCTGGTCTACACTGTTAGCTCAGCTATAATCTTTGAGCATGGCCTCATACAACTCGGCATTGTCATGTTCAAAGCAGATGAATTCAATCCGCTGCAGCGGGAGTTCCGCTGATTTCCGTTCACGCACATATGTGATGACTGAATCCAGCGCTGTCCTGCAGGCCAGATCTTTGGGGAAGTTATAGACCCCTGTACTGATGTTCGGAAAAGCAACACTCCGGGCTCCATGAGAGCATGCCAGATCGAGGCTGCTGAGATAACATTTGCTTAAAATAGCAGTCTCGCCAGCGGAGCCCCCTTTCCAAATCGGTCCTACGGTATGAATGACTCCCCGGAACGGGAGGAGACCAGCAGTCGTTAACGCTGCTTCACCGGGAAGTATCCCGCCCTGCTTCTGCCGGATCACTGCGCATTCTTCAGCAATCCGGGGTCCGCCCGCCCGGTGAATCGCCCCGTCCACTCCCCCGCCTCCATAGAGGCCTGAGTTGGATGCATTCACGATCATCTCACCTTGCCAGACGGTAATATTGCCTTCACTTACTGAAATGACTACATTATTCACTGTGATTTGCATATTCGGCCTCCTGTTTCGCCACAGTCTCCAGCGCCTTGATCATTTCCTTCTCCCCCCTGCGTGCAGCCTTGCCCGGAAAAGATAAATATTCAAACCGGACTCCCTGGAGCGCCGCCTGGCGGAGATTGCTGAGCATATAATTCTGCGCGTCGGACAATACCATCTCGCCTCTTCCGGCAGCAACCCTGCACAGCGCATTCGTCGTTCCGTCCATCCCGTCAAACAGAGTGAACTGAAATAAAGGGACGGCTTCCGGCAACTCCCCATTCGGAGCGAAATCCTGATGATATACAGAATACATCAGATGGCCGGTATATGCTCTGGATGCATCATTCTCCCGCTCAGCAAGCATTCTGCTGTTCTGAAAGGCAATAATCCCGGCGGCGAACAGCAGAAACAATACCGCACTTCCAATTAAAGTAAATATTCCTTTCACCCGCCAATCGCATGAAATGGACAATACCGCTTCTATATTATCATGGAGAGAAGTCCGCCGGGAATGGTCCTGAGGTAAGAAATGTTTATTTAAGCGCTTCATCTATAAAGTTATTTTGAGATATTCAAATTAACAGTTGAAACTTGCCCTAGCATGTCTCATAATGAAGTGGAGCAAACTGATTTGTCAATCCATACGAAATCAAGGGAGGATATCTGGAAATGAAATTTTTCTTGGATACAGGAAATATTGAGGAAATCAAACGTATTACCCGCCTCGGATTAGTGGATGGCGTAACGACGAACCCGTCGCTGATCGCCAAGGAAGGCAGATTGTTTAAAGATGTAATCAAAGAGATCGTGGCGATTGTTCCCGGTCCGGTCAGTGCCGAAGTTATCGGTCTCACAGCGGAAGAAATGCTGAAAGAAGCTTACGAAATCGCTGAATGGGCTCCGAACGTTGTAATCAAGCTGCCAATGACTGAAGATGGTCTTGAAGCCTGTTATGAACTGACTAAGAAAGGCATCAAAACTAACGTTACGCTCGTATTCTCCGCTGCTCAAGGCCTCATGGCAGCCAAAGCGGGAGCTACTTATATCAGCCCGTTCGTCGGACGTCTGGACGATATCGGTGTTGACGGCATGAAGCTGATCAAGGATCTGAAGACCATTCTGACCAACTACGGCCTGAAATCGGAAATTATTGCAGCCAGCATCCGTAACATCGCTCACGTAGAGCAAGCAGCCATTGCCGGAGCTCATATTGCTACGATCCCGGGTTCACTCTTGCCTTCCCTCTGGAAGCACCCGCTGACAGACAACGGAATTGAACGTTTCCTGAAGGATTGGGAGAAAGTGCCGCAAGTATAATAATTAAGGTAATTACGGTTTAGTTCAAGCCCCTCTCCGCTAACGCGGAGCGGGGCTTTTTGCTTTGCTGTCCCGCAAACACCTTGACCAATTTACTTGTTATAACTATAATTGTTGTAACAACTATATTTAAAGGAGCAACCTTTATGCCCCATTCCTCTCCACAGCAATTCCTCGGTTTTCTGCTGGGCTCCACCCACCGGAGAATTTCAACCGGCTTTGCCAGGGCTCTGAAGCCCTATGATATTACTCCCGAGCAATGGTCGGTCCTGCTCATGATCTGTGACCGCAGCGGAATTAGCCAGAAGGAGGTTGCCGCTGCTGCCGCCAAGGACCAGCCGACAACTGCACGCATCGTAGAACTTCTGCTCAAGAAGGGCTTCATCAGCAAGTCGATGAATCCCGGTGACCGCAGGGCCTTCCAGCTTTACGCCACCGAAGAAGGGCAATTATTAATCGGGAATACGCTCGAACTGGAGCAGCAGACCATCAATACTGCCGTGGCCGGGCTGGATCCGGAACAGCTTGAAGAGCTCCGCAGCATGCTGGAGCTTATCTACCACAACACCGGAAATACACATCAAGAATAGGAGCACACACCCTTGACCCATTCAACTGAACGTCTATGGACCAAACCCTTTATTACTCTCACACTATGCAATCTGCTGCTGTTCACCGGCCTGCAGATGACTTTATCCACCCTCCCGGCGTATGCGGAAGGAACGCTGCATGCAACTTCCGTGCAGGTCAGCCTCGTGACCAGCCTGTTCGCACTCAGTGCTATCGCTTCCCGCTTATTCTCAGCCAGAGCTATGGAGAAGGGCGGACGCAACCTGCTGATCTTCCTCGGCCTGTCAGTTTCACTTGCGGCCGTGGCCGGCTATTATTTCGCTGGCAGTATCGCCGCCCTTCTGCTGCTCCGGATGTTATTCGGTGTAGGCTTCGGGATGGCCAGTACCGCCTTCCCGACTATGGCCTCCGATGTCATTCCTATCCGCAGGATGGGTGAGGGCATGGGCTATTTCGGACTGTCCACCAGTCTGGCCATGTCTGCCGGTCCGCTGATCGGCCTCAGCCTGCTGCAAGGGCCCGGATTCGGCTCCCTGCTCCTCGGTGCAGGAGCTGTGCTGGCCGTCATCTTCCCGCTCGGCTTCCGGCTGGCCAAGACCCTGCCTGCACAACACAAAGAGCCCGCAAGTGTACCGGCTGCAGCCTCTGGAGGCGGAGCATACCGCAGGCTGCTTCTCCCCTGCCTGCTTAACTTCCTGTTGTCCATCACCTATGGCGGATTGATTGGCTTCCTGGCACTCTACGGCGCTGAGAAGCACTTGTCGCATGTAGCCTACTTCTTCCTGTTCAATGCCGTTTCGATCGTCATTATCCGTCCGCTGTCCGGTAAGATTTATGACCGGTTTGGTCCGGCAGCACTGCTCCTTCCGGGAAGCCTGTTCATCATCGGCGGACTGTTGCTGCTCTCTTTTGCCTCATCGACCGCTGCATTGTTCCCTGCCGCATTATGTTACGGCTTCGGCTTCGGATCGATGCAGCCTGCGCTTCAGACCTGGATGATCCAATCTGTAGAACCGCGCCAGCGCGGACTGGCCAACGGCATGTTCTTCAATTCGCTTGATCTTGGTGTTGCCATCGGCTCTATGCTGCTTGGGGCAATCGCCTTATACACAAGCTACGCTGTCATGTACAGATACTCCATAGCCGCACCTGTCCTGCTGCTCGCCGTCTACCTCCCTGTGTATTTATCACAGCGGAGCAGAAGACGCCACTCCAATGCACAGGGAGTAATCGGCAGCACTCCAGTTAATTAAAGCCTGGATCACCTTGCCTTCTGCTTATAAATATTCAGCTGGCGTGCGGCTCCGGGTTTGGAGCTGGTCTTACCGTCTTTTTTCTCTTGGCTGGGGTGAACTGCGAATAAAGTTAATAGTACTCCAGCCACACCCAAACCTGCCATCGTTCCAAATACTTTCCAGTGCCCCCATGACATCAGCAGCGAGACCATCGGCGGTCCAAGTGCCACTCCGATAAATCGCATGCTGCTGTACAGGGCGGTAATGGTTCCCCGGTTCTCCTTCTCTATCCCTTCCGTTATCAATGCATCCATACAGGGTAATGTGATTCCTATTCCAACCCCGCTCAAACTCAAGAACCCGGTAAGCAGAATGATCCCTGAATTGAAGCCGGCCATAATCATCGCCCCGGTAAGCAGCAGCATCCCGCCAAACCCCAGCCATTTCATTCTGGTTTTATTCTGCCCGATGACTTTGCCCGTAACAAAAGAAGCGAGGCATAACAGCGCCAGCGGTATCGCCAGGATATATCCTTTCATCGCCCCGTGCATATTATATTTGGCTTCAAGCGTCTCCGATAAGTAAAAAAGCACTCCAAACGTAACAAACATACATATCCCGCCAATCGCAAAGATCGCATACAGCCATCTCCCTTTCTCACGCAGAATACCTGCGATGCAGGACATGAACTCACGGATACCCATATTTACAGTTTCTTCCTTAGGCTCCGGCTTGCGGACCAGGAACAGGACAAGCAGAAATGAAATGAGGCATAACACCGGAATGGCGATAAACGGAGCATACCAGAGCACCAGCCCGAGATATGCGCCCAGAATGGGACTCAGCACCTTACCGAAGGTATTGGAGGTTTCGATGAGTCCAAGGCTTTTGCTGACAATCTTCTCATCCTTGAACAGGTCCCCGACAAAGGGGAGCACGATGGGAAAAGCTCCTGCTGCCCCAACCCCCTGCAGCACACGCCCGGCAATGATAAAGCCGTAAGCCGCTGCTCCGTCGGAGAACCATGCGGCTGCTACACACACCGCCCCTCCGGCGGCGGCAATAAGCAGACTGGGGAGAATCACTTTTTTGCGGCCGTACCGGTCCGATAAATAACCTGCCACCGGAATCATCAGGATGGCCATCAGCCCGTACACCGTGATCAGCATGCTGACCTTGAAGGATGAGATCCGGAGTTCGCGGGCGATCTGCGGCAGAACAGGAAGGAGCATGGAATTGCCCAGCGTCATAATCAGAGGAATGGAGGCCAGCGCTGCCAGATCCCATTTTTTGTCTTTCATGGATTGACCACCTTTAAGAGTTCATTGTTCACAACACCTCTTATTGTGGTTTTTTCTGCGGTCCGGTATTCGCTAACGCCAAAAAACCGTCCTGCGTTACACGCAAAGACGGTTATATAGACAATCCATAGCTATCTTAGTCCTGCAAAGACCCTGCCGATACAGTCTCACGCACCGCAGCCGGAAGGAACGGATTAGGCTGTCCCAGGCTGTAGATATGAAGCAGATGCATCGCCCGGGTACAAGCGGTATAGAAAAGCTTACGTTCATGCTCACGGCCATATTTCTCTGCCGAGCCATCGTAGATAATTACCGCGTCGAACTCCACGCCTTTGGCCAGATATGCAGGCAACACCAACGTACCCTTCTGGAAATTAGGCGTCTCCTTCGTAACCAGCCTTACCGGCAGTCTGCTCTGCAGTTCGCTATGCACCCGTGCACTTTCTTCCGCTGTTTTGCAGATAACCGCTACATAGTGATAGCCCTGTGCGTGCAGATTCAGCACATCCTGCTCCACCGAAGCCAGCAAGTCGGCTTCACTGTCCACCACCGTCAGCAGAGGCTCCTCGCCGCGCCGGTTAAAGGGTACGATCTTCTCCCCTCCGGGGATCATTGCCCGAGTAAACTCGACAATCTCATAGGTAGAGCGGTAGCTGCGGGTTAATGAGATTACCTCCGTGTTCTCTGCACCATAGATGCTGACCAATCCTGCCAAATCTCCCAGCACCTCACCTTGGGCGTAGATCGCCTGGTTGAGATCGCCGAGCACCGTCATTTTGGCCCTTGGGAACAACCGGCGCATGAACTCCAGCTGGAACGGGGAATAGTCCTGGACTTCATCGACAATGACATGCCGGATCAGCGTATTCGTCCGGAAACCCTGACTGAGCTCCTTCAAATACAAGAACGGAGTCGCATCTTCATAGGCCAGCTCATTCCCGGCAATGGTGGCCAGCGTGAAATCGCAGATGTCATCCCATTCCTCAGGCAGATCCCGGCTGCTGTTCAAGCTGTCCATTAACTCCCGGTCCGTAAACAGTCTGCTGTACAGCCCCTTTACATCGACGAACCGCCCGCGTTTGGTCCACCCGCGCAGCGGCTTAAGCCGCTGGCTGACGATATAACGGGCGAGCATGATTTTCTCCGTATCAAAGTCATCAAAACTCTCATTATGCCCTCCACCCTTGCGGCGCATCATATTGTAAGCACGCTGATAATCGCTGTTATCCATAAGCTCAATCTGGTCTTCAACCCATGATGCAGTACGTTCCTCAATGCTGAACGCAGCTATTCTTTTGAGCAGCCAGCCCGTCATCAGCTCGATCCGGTTAGCCAGCTTGATACCCGGATCATAGCTGTAGAACTGGCGCTCCATCTCTTCTTTGCCCACAACCGCACGACCCTGGAACATCAACGGCTTAAACATCATTCCTTCATGTTCCAGCAGGTTTACATACCGCCGGATGACATCCAGGAAAGATACGGAGGATTTATAGGTAATTCCTGCTCTTCGTATGGAGGCTTCCGGTCCATCCGGCGCGTTCAGCAGGCTCTCTGTTTGATTGAACACATCCTCCAGCTGAAACTCCTGTCCGAGCCGGTGCTCCAGATACATCTGGAAGGTGGTCTGCTGCATATTCTCTTCACCGAGTTCAGGCAGAACGGTTGATACATAGCTGTTAAACAGCGGGTTCGGTGAAAAGAGCAGCATCTGGTCCGCCTGCAGCACCTCGCGGTATTTGTAGAGCAGGTAAGCTACACGCTGGAGCGCCGCTGAAGTCTTGCCGCTCCCGGCCGCTCCCTGCACAACCAGCATCCGGCTTCTGTCGTTGCGGATTACCGCATTCTGTTCCTTCTGGATGGTCGCAACGATACTCTTCATGCGGTCATCGGCGCTGTGGCTTAGCACCTGCTGCAGCAGCTCATCGCCGATCGTTACGCCGGTATCGAACATGACTTCGATCTCTCCATTATCGATTACAAACTGGCGTTTGAGCTCCATGTTCCCCGTAATTAAACCGCCTGGTGTGTCATAGGCCGCCGGGCCCGGCGCACCGTCGTAATACAGGCTCGATATCGGGGCCCGCCAGTCGTAGATCAGGAAGGTCCCGTTATCCTCCATCAGTGAACCGATGCCCAGGTAGATTTTTTCTGCCGCCGTATCCGCAGATTCCGAGAAATCTATCCGGCCGAAGTAGGGGGATACGACCAGCTTTTTATATTTTTTGAGTGCTTTACTGGATTGCAGATGATGGCGCTCGCGTTCGTTCAGGATCTGCGCCTGCTGCCGCAGGCTGGTAGAGGTCTCGCCCAGATCATCGGGGCTGCTGAAGTTCACCGTAACTTCCTCCCAGAAGTCTTTACGCATATCCACGACATCCGTGCGGTGGAGTCCCAGCTCCTCCGACAGCAGCCGGATGTGGGTAGATAATTGTCTGGTAATTCCGGTTACCCGCTCCTGTTCTTCTTGCCACTCGTGATCATGTTTATCCAATGCATTTCATCCCCTTCAGAAGGTTGACATTCATAATTCTCCGTGTTATAATTAAATTGAATAACTATGTTTTTTTGGGTTTTATGTTATTCGATATCTTTTTATATTACCAAGTCTTTAGCGCTTTTACAAGTTTCCGCTTAATTTATTTACTAATCATACTACTGAACCTCATGTATATATTCATCCGCTCCCTCTGGGACCGGATTTTTTGTTCTTTATCTTATTCATTCATGCCGGCGGTATCCTTCTCGTCTGTGTTCATCCGGTTAATCTGATCAGCAACCCTATCCAGACGATCCAGCTGGTAGCCGTAATCATAAATGGCCGCCGCCACCACAGACAGCCTCAGCTGTCCGGATTTCTCTGGATCATACCCGTGGATTGCTGCCTCCAGGAACCGGTCGTTGTCATCCGCAAGCAGTTCGGAATCATTCGCGCCAGGCTTCAGCTTATCCTCGAATTTCAGCAGGATGTACTCATGATATTTAATCAGCTGCTCCAGATGGCGGTCAAACAGCTCATCAGTCCGCTCTGTGCGCTCTGCCTGGAAGTAATGACGGTCTATAGCCTCCAGCACCTGATATCCCTTCTGCAGAGAATTCAGCAGATTCTTATACACCACCATCTGTCTGGTCTGACTGTATTTGGCCCTTCTGAGCTGTTTCTGCTCCTCTTCGAACAATGCATACTTATCAGCCAGTGCTTTAATGGAGCCTTCCAGGCTATTCTTCTCATCCCGGAATACACTTTCCTTCATTTCATGTGATACCGCAGTCCTTAGCAACAGTGAAAGGCTGGTGAACACATTCTCAATCTGCTGGATGTACTGCTTGCGCGGCTTCGGCGGAAAGACAGCGATATTAATAATGAACGCCGACAGGATACCGGTCAGCGTCAGCAGAAAACGGGTAAGCGCGAATTGCCACTGTCCGGATGCCTCCATTACGGAGATCACGGTAACCAGCGTCAGGCCGATCGTATCGGCGCGGTTCATTTTCATGCTGATCATAATCACCAGAATACATACCAGCCCGACCGCAATCGGTTCATTGGACAGCAGCATTCCGCCCAGCAGTGCAATAACAGCCCCCATGGTGCTGGTCTGAATCTGATCGAGGAAATACCTCCATGATCTGTATATGGATGGCTGCATTGCGAAAATTGCCGCTATGGCCGCACCGACAGGGGAAGCGAAATTGAATAGAACGGACAGATAAAGTGCGAGCGTGACTGCCATTCCTGTTTTGAGTATGCGGGCACCAAAAGCCAAATCCATCCCTCCTAAAAAGCTTGATCTAATTCTAATATAAATGCTGCTATTAAATATTTATGTATATCCTGAAGGTATTCGGTAAATCTCTAATAGTTGCACACACATTATTACCCATGAAGTAAGCTGGCGAATTTTAGTATGGCTTAAGCCGGGTTTAAGGATTCTTTCAGCTTTCGGGGAATACTGGGTACTTGTCAGCTAATACACAACTCAGAAGAGGTGAATCATGAACAACAATATCAAAAGATTAACCGCGCTGGCCGCAGCCGTAATGCTTACTATGGCACCGGCTGCCGCATTTGCCGAGAACCCGTCCGCCAGCACACCTACTTCCGCACCGGATTCCATTCATGCCGGTAAGGAGCATGGCCATCCTCACGGTGCCAACAGGAACTTCAGAGCCGGAGGCCACTTCATCATCAACGAAACGGCCAAGCTGCTTGAGATGGACCGTTCAGAGCTGGTAGACAGCTTGAAGGCGGGCAAGACACTCTATGCCCTCGCCCAAGAGAAAAAGGGCTGGAGCGAAGATCAGTATATCCAGAAGCTGAGCGAAGCAGCCAGCCTCAAAGTAGACGAGTCAGTCAAGGACGGCCGGATTACGAAAGAGGACGCCGATAAGCTGAAGGCCGGACTGCCTGTTATGATCAAGCTGAGCCTAAGCCGTTCAGCACAGTTTCACCAGGCCAAGCCTCCACAGCAGCCTGCTGCGCCGAAGACACGCTAAAGCTCCAGTCAATGAGGCGGATGCCCTGCAGATTATTTGCGGGCATCCTTTTTTCTGTGCGGGTCTGCCCCTCTGCGCTCCCTGAAATTCCGGTAAGCCTCGAAGCAGGCGGCTGACAACATGAGCCATGCCCCGCTGGCTGCGTATCCGCCGATCACATCACTCGGATAATGCACTCCCAGATAAATCCGGCTCCAGCCGATCCCGCCGGTCATCAGCACGGTGAACAGGATCAGGACGAGGCGTTCACGCCTGTTGCGCATATGCCTCCAGAGCAGATAAGCAATCACCCCATACAATGAGAAGGCTGCCATGGAATGTCCGCTCGGAAAGCTGTATCCCGCCTGTTCAATCAGCCTGTGAATGGTGGGACGCTCCCGGTGGAACCACAGCTTAAGAAGAGTATTCAGCAATTGTGAGCCAATGCCTACCCACAGAAACAGGGCTAGCTCCATCCGGTGCTTCAGCGCGAAGAACAATATCGCCATAGTCAGCAGCGAAATCCCGATGGCCAGCTTCGAGGAGCCTACGAGCGATAAGCTTTTGGCCAGCGCTGTCAGCGGCGGTGATTCCATAGATTGCACCATATGTATAACTGCACGGTCAAAGCCGGCAGTTCCGCCCAGCTTAACCAATACAGCGATCAGGATAAATCCCAGCAAAAACCATATAAAACGGCGAAATCCGCCGGACCAGTAATGATAATAAAGCATAACTACCCCCTTGTCTATTTTCACGCCACATGACCGATTTCCTGGGAGAGACTCTCCCGTGTTATAATTGCCTAAGAAGTTAATTCATATAAAGATGGAGTGCTGCCAAAGTGGAAAGTCTAAAATTACAGGAACGTTTGTTGAACCAGTGTATCTCAACAAAAGTGCCCGTGACGATTTTTACAACTAACGGAGTCAAAATGCAGGGACTTGTAACCTCTTATGACGCTTATACAATCACCTTGCAGGGTCAAGGTGACGGCAGACAGAACGTGCTCTTCAAATCGGCAGTCTCAACGGTAGTGCCGCTGAAGCCCGTCTCGCTCAAATAAGCAGCCCCGCCCGGCGCATCTCTGGGCCTAACACCGACAATTTAACCGTCCCGAATTCAAAAGGAACACCGGAGCAAGCCATTCCGGTGTTCCTTTTGCCATAGTTGCCTGTCAGGACAAGCTCCGCTTAACAGTTGTTGTCCGCTCCCAATTACTTATCCCGCAAATACAGCAGGCATGACACAGACCGGCTTGGACAATTCCGCCGTATTTCCGGTGAAGGTTAACCGCCCGCTGGCAGTGTCCAGCGAGAAGACTACCAGATTATTGCCGTCCCGGTTGGCAACAATCAGATACGCTCCGTCCGGCGTTACCGTGAAGTGGCGCGGATGCCCCCCTCTTGTTGATACATGCTCCACCAAAGTAAGCTCAGCCGATGCAGGATTCACAGCGTAGACCACCACACTGTCGTGTCCGCGGTTAGAGCCGTACAGATATCTGCCATCCTTGGAAAATGCAATTTCAGCGCAGCTGTTATTCTCTGAAGGATATCCCTCAGGAAGTGTCGATACCGTAATTGCCGTCTGCAGAGTCCCTTCGGCAGCATTATACAGGAAAGATGTAACGGTACTATCCAGCTCATTGATCACATATGCAGATTTGCCATCCGGATGAAATACGAAATGGCGGGGTCCTGCGCCTTCATGCAGAGCAGTATCTCCAAGCGCTTCAAGTGTCTTCGCTTCCTTATTGATCCGGTAAGTCCGGATCAGATCGAGTCCCAGATCAGACACAAACAGGAAACGCTCATCCGGGCTGAAGATGGCCGAATGCGGATGCGGCCGGTCCTTGCCCGGAAGATCTCTATGTCCGGTATGTACTGCAGTATCCGTCAGCCCTACAGGTAATCCGTCTGCATCCAGGGTAAGCAGTCCTACAAATCCACCGTGATAGCTGCATACTACAATATGTTCACTTTCAGGATCTCTGTTGATGTTACAGGTCGTAGTTTGACCCTTGCCTGCAGCAGGCATCGTCGGAGTCCGCTTCAATTCAGTCAGCTTGCCGGTCTTAGGCTCAATAGCAAAGGTTACAATTTCCCCCTCTTTGCCTCCCTCACCATTCGGCTTCTCGCCAATCGCATACAGCTTCAGCCCGGAAGGATCCACATTTACGAACGTCGGGTTCGTTATGCCTTCTGCTGTATCCAGCCGCTCAAGTGTACCTCCTGCTGCACCGTCAAAAGCATATACCTGAACTCCGCTCTCCTCTGCAGTTGCATAAGAGCCGGTAAACAACAGCAGCTTCGTATTCTCATTCATCTGGGTACTCCTCCTCCAAGTTGTTGTTATGGATGCATATCAGCCATCTATATAATTTACAGTTTTTCGTGAGGTATGACAAATGCAACGGAAAAAATGACAAAAAACATTTCAAAAATAAGACTTCTCAAAGCAAAAAGAGTATGCTATAATGAAAGCGCTAACATCAATGTTAATTATGTATAAAGGGGGAACACGAATGAGCAGCCTGCTGGAAGCCAGAAATGTATATGAGGACTTCGAGGTGGAGACAGACATTCTGTTCTTTAAGGTCGGGGACCATGACCTTGTCATTTTTCACGGCAGAAACTACAACATTAAAAAGAGAATGACTGCCGAGCAACTGAACCGCTTATTGTCGAGCAACAGCTATTATCATGTGTACGGGGGCTGCTACGTTAACCTGAACAAGATCAGCTCCATTGAAGATGACTGTATCTATTTCGGTGAAATGGGCTTGTATGCGAAATCTGTACGCGTTCCCAGACGCAAACAGGAAAGCATCCGCCATCTGCTGAGAGGACTTAGCTCCTGAGGCGGATACCTATCCGCCGCTGCCTGCAGCATCCTTAGAATACAGCTCTCTAACCGGGCCGGAGTGAGCATGGGGCAACCCTTTGCTGCTCCGGCTTTTTCCTGTTTCTTAATGGAATATTAAAAAGTTATTATGCTTTTTTATACTTTCTTAAGGTTTGGAATTCTGTTTTCTGGTAAAGTTGTAGAAAGACAGGCACCACCTATATTGAAGGGAGTCATTAATTATAATGGACAAAAAAGATTTCAACGAAAATGAACAGCTCGAAAACGGCGGAACGCCGGATGAGAACGACGCTTCTGTGATTACCCCGGAAGATGGAATTGCACCTGCTGAGGCTGTATCTGAACCTCAAGAAGAAGTAATTATTCCGGCAGAACCTGTACAAGCTGCAACAGAACGCTCCAGCAGCGTGCAGTCTCCGAACATTGAAGAAAGCGTTCCCGTGATGAATAAGGTAGGCGACGGCACTCCTCCTTCCAAGCCGGCAGCACCTGCGGGCGGCAAAGGCTGGATGATCGCTTCCATCATATTGGCGGCGGCATTAATCGTAGTTCTGATTGTGCAGCCTTTCAAGAAAGACGACAGCAAGATCGCTGTTGCTACCGTTAACGGAACGGATATCACGAAAGCACAGCTATACGATAAACTGGTTGAAGCAGGCGGCGAATCCACACTGCAGAACCTGATTACTACTACGCTCGTAGATCAGGAAGCGAAGAAAGCCAACATTACCGTTACCGATGAAGACATCAATCAGGAGATTGCAGACCTGACAACCCAATTCGGCGGTGAGGAAGCCCTGAATTCCGCTTTGCAGCAGAGCTCTATGACTCTTGATGACCTGAAGAAGCAAATGCCGCTGCAGGTTGAGATCCGCAAGCTGGTTGAACCTAAGGTTACCGTTACGGATGAGGATATCTCCAAATATTACGACGAGAATAAAGCTACCTTCAATCAGGAAGAAGAAGTCCGTGCTTCCCACATCCTTGTTGAAACCAAAGAAGAAGCTGACGCCATTGTTCAACAGCTGAAGGACGGAGCAGACTTCGCCACACTGGCCAAAGAAAAATCCGCAGATACCGGCTCCAAGGACAACGGCGGCGATCTTGACTTCTTCAAGCGTGCCGATATGGTTGCTGAATTCTCTGATGCTGCCTTCAAACTCAAGGTTGGCGAAACCAGTGGTGCTGTGAAGACCGATTACGGCTACCACATTATCAAAGTTACTGACCGTAAAGAAGCACATGAATATACACTTGCTGAGAAGAAAGAGGAAATCACCAAGACTCTGAAAGCGCAGAAAGTATCGGAAATGTCTTCTACGTGGCTGGCTGATTTGACCAAGAACGCCACCATCACCAATACTTTGACCGATACTCCTGATGCATCCGCTACTCCTGCAGAATCTGCTGCACCAGATGCCAGTGCAGATCCTGCTGCAGCTGCAACAGAAGCTCCAGCCAAGTAATATATATAATCTATACAAAGAGGACAGGCGGATTCCCGCCTGTCCTCTTTATTTATGCCCGGCCCTTGGCCCGGGCGCAGCTGTCAATGGTTCTTTTTACGAATCTGTTTGTCGTGATTCTCGCCCCACTCTTTGGCCTGTGCGGTTGCAATGGCAATCGCCCGCCCCTCCTCATAGCCATCCTCAAGCAGCGCGTTGGCAATTTCCACAGCCTTGTTGCGCACAGGCGCAGTGAAGTTCTTCAGTGAATCCGGATAGTCTTCTTTATTCCATGGCATAACAAAAACCTCCTTGATCTGACTATAATCATACTTAGCCGGATCAGGGAGGTTCTAAACCACTTATTGTAATGTTTTCTTATTTAATGACTTTCACACGGTCTTCGATCGGCTGGAATTCCTTCTCTCCTGGAGGGGTTACAGTTGTGCCGAATGGCAGCTGTGCAATCAGCTTCCACTCTGCCGGAATGCCGAATGTTTCTTTCACTTCATCGTCAATCAACGGATTGTAGTGCTGAAGCGAAGCGCCCAGACCCTGTTCTGCGAAAGCTGTCCACACTACGAACTGCAGAATCCCGGAGGACTGGTTGGCCCAGATCGGGAAATTCTCTGCATACAGCGCGAAGTTTTCCTGAAGATGCTTCACCACCGCCTGATCTTCGAAGAAGAGCACGGAGCCGTAACCGGCTTTGAAGGAAGCTAATTTCTGGGCAGTGCCTTCGAATTGTTCAGTCGGAACGATCTTGCGAAGGGTTTCTGCGGTAATGTCCCACAGCTTATCATGTTGTTCACCCAGCAGAACTACAGCTCTTGAGCTTTGCGAGTTGAAGGAAGTCGGGCTATGTAATACCGCCTCTTCTACGATCTTCTGGATTTGTTCGTCGGAGATTGGAGATTCTTTGCTGATCGCATATACGGAACGTCTGCCTTTTACCGCTTCGAAAAAGTTTTTAGACATAAAATAACTACCTCCATTAAATTAAGTAACTTACTTTTTTAAATCTTAACACTTTTCCTACTGGAATACAACACTTACTCACAACTTTTTCCTGCCCGCTATCTTACGCGTATATATCAGCTCTTAGTGTCGCAGTATTCGTAGTATTTATACGCCTTCCACTATTTTCTATAAGCTGATCTCCCCGTTTAGAAACATGGCACTAACTTTTCGTATATACAATCTGACAAGAAATACGCTACAATGATTCAGCAAAAGTGCAGAAAGAAGGTCAATTCATGAGCTCCCCTCATATAAATGGCACTAAATTAACAATAAAATTCACATTATTTATACTGCTTTCTTCTGCCCTGGTTCTTGGAGGCTGCAAGGACACAGCTTCGCCATCACTGAATGCAGCAGCCGTTGTTACTGAAAGTGATTCACCTATAGATTCTACAGAGCCTGTGTCCTTCTGGGTGGCTACAGATACACATTACCTGGATAAAGCGCTTGAGGATGGCGGCCAAGCCTTCCAGACCTATGTCACGGGCGGAGACGGTAAGATGCTTCCCTACAGCGACGAATTAACCGAAGCCCTTGTCTATGATGTGGAACAGAAGAAACCTGGATTCCTCATCCTGAGCGGCGATTTGACCAACAATGGTGAAGCAAGCAGCCATAAGGAATTGGCCGCGAAGCTGCACCGGATTGAGGCATTGGGGACCAGCGTTTATGTTATTCCCGGCAACCACGATATCAATAACCCCTGGGCCAGATCCTTTGACGGTGACAAGCAGGTGGTCACAGATCATATTAATGTTGAGGATTTTCTCGCGACCTATGAGGATTTCGGTTACGATGAGGCGCTATCCCGGGATACTGACAGCCTAAGTTATGTCGTAAAGGCCGCTCCGGGCCTCTGGCTTCTGATGATTGACAGTGCCCAATATGCGCATAATGAAGAATATAACTTCCCGCAGACGGACGGGCGTATCTTACCTTCTACCTTGTCCTGGATTGATGACAATATGAAGAGGGCCGCAGAGGAGCATGTCTCGGTTATTACAGTGATGCATCATAATCTGCTAAGCCACACCTCCATGGCGGTATCCGGCTTCAAGCTTAACAACAGCCAGGAGACCATGAAGACGCTCCGCAACGATGGTCTCAATCTGGTCTTATCCGGGCATATCCATATGCAGGATATCCGCCGGGACCCCGCTGAGGATTCTATTGATCCGGCCATGCCTGTATACGATATTGCTACAAGTGCAATGGCCGTTAATCCCCATCAGTACGGTGCGATGACGTTTGATCCGGTCTCCCGTGCTTTTACCTACATCACGTCTACTGTAGATGTGGAGGGCTGGGCCCAGGCAAATGATATTACGGATCCTCATCTGCTGAACTTCAAAACGTATGCTGAAGAGACCTTTGCAACTGAATCATATGAGAAGGCAATGACCAGACTGAAGGATAGCACCTTTACAGAAGCTCAGAAGCAGTCAATGGCTGAGGTCATGTCCAAGCTGAACATTAAGTATTTCGCGGGTACTGCCGCTGACTCACTGGATGAGATCAAAGCCATGCCGGGATACAAGCTGTGGGAGAGTATGGAGGGCGGATTCATGTCCGGCTATATCCGCAGCATGGCCGAACATTCCGGGCAAAGTAATGTATCGCTGGAGATGGTTCTGACCACACAGTAACAGGCACTATTTTGAGAGGAGCATGCTCAGTGACAGATACTCATGAATCCCCGCAAGGCAGCAGCCTGCCTGAGACAATCTCCAAGCCCGCGCACCGGGCGCTGGCCGGAGCCGGTATTGTACGCCTGGAGCAGTTAACCGATATAACAGAAGAGGAGCTGCTGAAGCTGCATGGCATGGGTCCCAAGGGAGTACGGATTCTCCGCCAGGCGCTTGCAGACAAAGGGCTGGATTTTGCCAAGTAAACGGGTCTAGTGTGACGCAATAATTAAACAGCGGCAGCCATGGACGGGAAGAAGTCCTGAGCTGCCGCTGTTATGTTGTACTGGCTTAGGCCAGATATTATGGCAAAAAACATAATCAAGCTTTAACTGTATTTTGTACAACTAAAGCTTGCCCATATGCCTCAGATGGAGATTTAACTGCACTCTGTACACTTATATAATACTACTTTGCCGGGGAAGAACACTTTTCTCTATTTTAATTGTACAGAATACAGCTATTCCTGCACATTGGGGTTTTCGCCGTCTTTTAATTGTATAGAATACAGTTATTTTCCATGGGCTCCGTTCTGTCCTGCTTCATTTCTTCATTTACTCATAAGCGCGCTGCCAAACACGACGAATCCGCCGCGGTCACAAACTCCTCACAGAAAGCCCCCCATCCACATCGTGGAGAGAGACTTTCTTTCTGAAGTCCCGCAGTATTATTTAATTCTCGGTTACATCTTCTATAAACTGCAAAGCACGTCTGGTATGATAATCAGAGATTCCCTTCGCAGTCTGCTGATCCGGATAACCTCTCTGGACCAGCTTTAGACCAGCCGAGATCAACGACAGATGATGATGATATTGATAGAACAGCTTCCTGTTAACATCGAGATGATCATTCTTCAGATACCGGTAGAAATCGCCAAAACGAAATTCCATGAAACTGTGCTCATGCTCAATATCGTAGAATTCAGCTCCTTCGATATCAATCAAACAGGGTTCCAGATGATCCGTAACCAGCACATGATTAGGACCAAGCTCGCCATGGATATATCCATAACGGCTTCTGGGTTCTATTTGGGACTCAAGGTTGTGCAGCATATCAAGCAGCTTACCTTGATTCTCGCGGATAACGTCAATATATTCGGAGGCATAAGACAACTGAATTTTAGCGTTTTCGAATTGTAAAAGATGACATTGCTCCGTATTAGACTCCGCTTGATTTGGCTTTCCGTAGATTCCGCTTTCACCCGCATGCATGCCCGTAATCATGTCTCCCAGGCGTTGAAAGATAGTATCCTTAACCCTGGCATCGGGGTGATTGAAATAAGCTTCGGCATCTTGCCCTGCTACATACTCCACAAGCGCATAATCAAAATTATAATGATTCCTTTCCTTATTTAAATCATAAAGGATTGGAGTCCGGATAGAGTGTCCGGTTAAATATCTGTTGTTGATTTCAAATAGTTCGCTGCCGTAGGACTGTGCATTCGTATATTGATTTGCAATTTCTTCCTGAAAATAATTCATGGTTATATCCCACACATACAGAACGCAAGAAAATCCATTAGTGCAGTCTATCTTATAGACCACCTTTTGCGCGCCTCCATGCATCTTTGTAACCATTGCAACAGAATAACCGGTGCCAAAGACCTTCCCCAAATACGCCTGTAAGGCAGCAGGATCGAGATGACAATAAATTTCCAAGGAACAACACTCCGCTTCTTCATTTATTGCCGGCTACCCCACTGTATTATAAATCCCGGAAAAAATATAGACTGTTTCTTTCGGTTCTGTTATCATATTGAATTAGGTCTTGAATAAAATCGGCATACAAAACAGTCTTTGGAATCTTTCCAAAGACTGTTTTGTATTTGCCGTAATTTTCCGTATATAACCCCCTGCTCTCTTACTCCGTTAGGGCTGCCAGCAGCTCCAGAATATCCAGGTTATTGTTTACGGTAATCAGCTTATCCTTATACTCACAGCTTTCAATAAACCGGGGAAGCTTCACAAGATTATAGTCCCTGTTCCACTCTATCAGCTCCCGAACGCTTTCAAGCGTCTCACGTTTGTTACTTACAGCCACTCCAGATATACGTTCTTGATGTCTTTTCCATATTCGCTCTTCTTGTAGAGATAACGGCGGCATAAGCACGATGATTTTGTCCGCAGCCAGTAAACTTGGCCCTACCCACGCACGGTATACACCTTCGATGATCCATGATTCACGGCTGACGAATTCTTTCAGCTTACGGTCCCGCTCTTCCTCCGGCGCTTTCACTCCATATACATCCGCTTCATTATCCCAGAAAATATCATCTAATTCGTAATGCGGAATATTCAGTTTCCGGCTCATTAATGCGGATATGTAGGATTTCCCGCTTCCCCCGCCGCCTATAATATGTAATTTCATTACTCGTCTCCCCTCCGTCCCATCAGACGCTAATAACCGTACGGATGGCTATCCGTACGGTTATTAGTCGATTCTATTATACTAGAAGTTTAGTGCTTACTTCCAGATCTCATCGGCGATTTCTTTGATGAAAGCAAGCTTGCGCCATTGCTGTTCCTCTGTCAGGTAGTTGCCTTCTTCGGTCGAGGCGAATCCGCATTGCGGGCTCAGGCATATCCGGTTCAGATCAACGTATTGCTTCGCTTCCTCAATCCGCTTCAGGATATCATCCTTGCTCTCAAGCTCACCGAACTTGGAAGAGAATACGCCAAGCACAACCTGCTGGTCATCCTTCAGGAAGCGGAGCGGCTTGAAGTCACCGGCCCGTTCGGTATCAAACTCCAGATAGTATCCCGAGTAGTTATCGATGCTGAGCAATGTTTGAACGATCGGCTCATAACCTCCGCCTACCCCTGCATAGGTGGATACATAATTGCCGCGGCATACATGTGTCGTCACAATCAGATCCTCCGGCAGACCGGCTGCAACCGCCTTGTTCAATTCTGCCAATTCATTCGCATACTCAGCAACATTCACACCGATCTGCTCCATGACAGCAACAAATTGTTTGTCACACAGGGCTCCCCATGTGCAATCGTCAATTTGAATACTGCGGCAGCCTGCGGCATAGATATCCAGAATCGCTGCCCGGTACGCTTTGGCAATATCGGCAACAAGCTCTTTGCGGTCAGGATAGAGGGTGCTTGTGCTTTCCTTATTTTCTGCCCGGTCCAGCTCGAACAGGAGCTGCGCTGCTGCAGGAATGGATTGGCGTGCAACCACGTCATCACCAGCAATTCCTTTCAGAAAAGCATAATGCGCGACAAACGGATGGCCGCTATAGCTTATTTTACCGGTTAGGCGAGCTGTTTCAGGTCTCGATTCGGCGCCATTAAAATTATAGCCTTGATCAATGATTGTACGCGCAACACCATCGAAGCCCCAGAAGAAGTCCAGATGCCACCAGGAGCGGCGGAATTCACCGTCGGTAACCGCTTGAAGTCCTACCTCTTTTTGTTTCTGCACGAGCTTAACAATCTCAGCATTCTCAACTTCTGTAAGCTGGGAGGCGGTGATTTCACCGTTCTTGTATTGTAATCTGGCATCCTTAAGCGCCGCAGGGCGCAGGAAGCTGCCAACGATATCATATCGGAAAGGGGTGGTGGTACGTTTCAAGGGTTCGGTTTGAGTGCTCATTAGATAATCTCCTCGCTGAATAATTATACAAACAATATAGCATAGAAGGTCTGCTATACCGTTCTACCCATCCGTTATGATTGGTTATAATTATTTGTTATAGCCAAGTGTTAGAATACTCCCAGCAGCATTCCGCCCGCTGCCCCAGCTACAACTACCACCCAGGGCGGAAGCTTCCAGAAAACCAGCATAATAAATAGAATGACGGCCAGGGCAAAATCCATCGGCTCCAAAATAGCGGTAGTCCACAGGGGATCATACAAGGCAGCAAGTAAAATTCCAACTACAGCTGCATTAATCCCGATCAGGGCTCCTTGAATTTTTGGATTTTTTCTTAAGCTGTTCCAAAAAGGGAGTGCGCCGATGACAAGAAGAAAGGCAGGCAGGAAAATGGCGAAGGTGGCAATCATTGCCCCGGAGACACCTCCGGTCATTGCCCCTAGGTAACCGGCAAATGTGAATAACGGACCCGGAACCGCCTGTGTGGCTCCATATCCTGCCAGGAAATCTGCCTGGCTAACCCAGCCTGTTGGGACTACCTCTCTTTCCAGAAGCGGAAGCACGACATGTCCGCCGCCGAATACCAAAGAGCCTGAACGATAAAAGCTGTCAAATATCGCTAACGCTCCCGCTTCTGCTGTCCCTCGGAGTAATGGGAGAGCTACCAGCAGACCAAAAAATAATCCTAAACAGACCATACCAAAGGATCGGCTGATTGAAATGTGAAGATTTGCTGTGCCAACCGCAGCATTTTTACGATAAAGCCATACACCAACTAAGCCAGCTGCCGCAATCGTAAGCACCTGACTGTAGGCCGTCTGCCAAGACAATGTAACGGCTGCTCCAATAACAGCGATGGTTACTCTATCCCGGTCAGGTGTCAGCTTTTGCCCCATACCAAGCACCGCATGGGCAACAATCGCTACAGCAACAATCTTCAGTCCATGAATCCAGCCTGCATAGCCTATATCATAGCCTTGAAGCAAAAAGGCAAACGCAACCAGTGCAATGACAGAAGGTAAAGTAAAGCCTAGCCATGCAACTATACCTCCCAGTAAACCCGCTCTTACAACACCGATGCCGATTCCAACCTGGCTGCTCGCCGGACCAGGGAGAAACTGGCAAAGAGCCACCAGATCAGCGTAACTCCCTTCATCCATCCATTTCCGGCGGCGTACATATTCATTGTGAAAGTAACCCAGGTGAGCAACCGGTCCTCCAAACGAAGTAAAACCCAATTTAGTAGATACAAGCAGCACTTCAAAAAGGACTCCAGCCCTTCGCTTCTGATTATTTTCCCACCCCTGCTCATCCGTTTGCATATACACTGCTCCTCTGAGATTAAACTGTATAACATAAACGGATTGGCTCCATAGATTAATGATTATGATTGTACATCAATAAGCAAAGCTATGGCAGATCATTAGCCTCCATCAGGTACTACGGTTTCTTCTTCATATGCTCAATATGAGAAACTCCCCAGTCATTCAATACCTGCAGCACAGAGCTTAGCCCTTTCCCGTATTCTGAGATTGAATATTCAACCTTTGGCGGAATCTGATTGTACACTTCGCGGTGCACAATATCGTTATACTCAAGCTCCCTTAATTGCTGGGTGAGCATCTTCTTGTTAATATCCGGAATGGATTTCTGCAGTTCTCCGAATCGCATGGTGCCTTTGTTAATTAGCTGCAACAGGATAACAGGCTTCCATTTCCCGATCAGAATGTCCAGTGCCGACTCAAACTTACAATACGATTCCATAGCCTCCAGCTCCTTATCCTGCGTATGGTTACTTATTCTTCACTATGTTTATTAAAAGTGCCTACTTTCGCGTACTGCTTCAATGGGGCTATTATACCAGTAACGAACGGCAAATAAGTAATCTGGAGGAGTCATTTCATGAATATTGCATTGTGGATTGTACAGGGAATAGCAGCAGCAGGTTTTGTATATTCAGGCTGGCTCAAGGCATTCAGGTACGGGCAGGCGAAACAATCCTGGGGATGGGTATCGGATGTTCCCGAGGCATTAGTGATCTTTATAGGGGCAGCCGAACTATTGGGGGCACTTGGAATGATCCTTCCTTATGCACTGAATACAGTACCAGTGTTAACGCCGGTTGCCGCAGCCGCGCTTACGGTGATCGTCCTTGGGGGTGCTATTTTCCACATTAAGCGTAAGGAATACCGGGAAATCGGCGTTAACATCGTCTTTATCGTGTTAGCTCTAATTGTCGCGGTTGGCCGGTTCTGACGCAAAGATGTCCTTGGTTTCGCTTCTAGCTCCTAAATCGAAAACAGATAAACTCTCCAACCGGTCAATCAGCTGACGCAGGCCCGCTTCATCTGCAGCATACAGCCGTGCATCCTCTCCGAGTTGCTCTTCCACCTGCTCTCTTGTAAAGGTATAAGAAGCGGTGACACCCTCATATTGTCCTGTGTGGTCAGCAATCACATTGATTATACTGTCAACGTTATCAATCAGGCTGAAGAGCAGAATCGAATTCCGGTAAAAAATCTCCATACTTATTGCCCCATCCTTCATCATTCCGGGAGCATCCTTCATGGAGTAATTGATCGTTAATTCATAAGGGCGGGAGCCTGTTTTCAGCTCGATTCCTGCGCCTTCCAAACCTGCCGGCAATGGCATTTCACCAATAAGCGCAACCACCTTGCTATTATCCCCCACAAAGTTTGTCTTGCTCTCCATAAGCTGATCCACCGCATAACCGGAATAAAGCGATTGCGGTGAATTCAGCACCGGCTTAGGATTGGCGGTACATCCTACTATCAGCGTAACAATCACAAGTATAGAGCCTGCAACCACCCCGGAATTGGGCTGACGATATGCGAGAATATTCTTAATTCTGGCCTTCACACTACTCTCTCCAAAAGCTAGCGGACTGCCGGTGAATAACCCGCTCCGGCGGATGGAGTGAGCAAGCAGGGAGCCCGAGTAGCTTGCTTTAATTTGCGGGCCCAGCTTCTTGACGACCGTTTCATCACAGGACATCTCCATATCCATACTCATAAGTGCATAAGACAGGCACATCAGCGGATTAAACCAATGGATAATCACCAGCAGGTACATTAGCGGCTTAATCAGATAATCCCGTCTGCTGATATGAGTCTGCTCATGCAGTACGATATAGGACAGCTCGTGGGCCCCTATTCCAACCGGAAGATAGATCCTCGGCTTCACGAACCCGCAGACGAAGGGTGTAGTGATCTGATCCGTTTCATAGATATTATCCATAACGAGGGTTGCCGTACGGACTCTGCGAAGTATTCTCAAATAAGAGATAACACTGTACAGAAGGAGTACAGCAGCACCTGTCAGCCAGATTATGCTTCCTGCCCATAGAATGAATTGCATAGGATTAGCACTGGCTGCCGGAGCAGCGGATGGAAGAAAGCTATTTATAAAGCTTCCTGCGCTGCTTATTCCAGGGTCTACAGCAGGCTGCAGCTGCGTTCCAATATTGTGTGGTACGAATTCAATTGCACCTGTGCCGCCTTGGCCCTCAGGCTGGACGAGCTGCAATAGACTGAAGCTTGAAGTGAAGCTGACAGGGATGGCCAGTCTGATCATTACAGCCGGCCACAGGAGATAGGAGAAGATTCTGGGAGCGCGCCGCAGAAGAACTCTCGCCAGGATCACCTCTACTGCCACGTAACTTGCCGTAATGCTCATGTTCAGGATACTGACTAACAGAGTTATCATTGGGTCGCCTCCTCTATAATCTTCTTCAGCTCCGCCGCCTCCTTCGCAGACAACTTCTTGTCTCCCAGAAAGGCGGTCAGAAATTGCGGCAACGACCCGTCAAAAGCTTTATCTATTACCGTCTGGCTCTCGTATCGCTGTGCCTCTGATTTTGGGACGATGGCAGTCACAGTTGCCCCTTCATTCCTGAGGATTCCCCGCTCGCACAGCTTTCTTAGTACCGTATAAGTCGTGGACTTCTTCCAGCCCAGCTTAGTCAGGCTTAACTTCACCAGCTCTGTTGAATTAACGGGCTCATTGTCCCAGACCAGGCAAGCGAATTTATATTCGGCATCGAATAATTTGTAGGATTCCATCCTGCTCACTCCTCATAGGTTTAATGAAATAGACCTCTTACCGGTAAGTCTATTGCAATAAACCTTTCCTGTCAAGATATTGTAGGTTCGTTCATTTCAGTGTATTTCGGGTTAATAGACAGGCCAAAAAGCCGAAACCAATCAATCGCTCAGGGGTTTCGGCTGTTGTATTTCAAATTCTGCTTAGCTTACAGATGGCCCTTCCAGATATTCCAGGACAGCAAAATGCAAACCGCCGCCATTACAAAAAAAACAGCAGAAACCCGGGTGTTTGAACGGAAATTAACGCCATAGGCCGTAAAAAAGATTGCTGCTGCTAATTTAGAGATCAGCTGATAATAACCATTTTGCGGAAAAGAGGAGCTGCTAAATATAACGGCCGCAAGCAATGTGGTAATAATAAGAATCTTAAACCACAGAGGTTCTGTTAAGAATTGTTTGTAGATTAGAATGATCCGCTGCATCCTAGCCGCCCTTTCATTTACCTGAAATTTTATCCTTTTCTTTAATTTCACTATACCTGAATATAAAAAAAACCGGAACCACCCAATTTCTCAGGGGTTCCGGCTTCATGCTTACCTCTTTAAACCTTACGGACGGTCAATCCAGATATATCCGTCTTCATCCACTTCAACGGTAGCATGGAGACCTTGTGCCAGAACACGCAGCGGCACATAGGCATCACCGTATTCATCCACGAATACAGGTTGTGGAAGCTTAACGGTAGTGCCGGCAATCTGTGCCTGCGCGGAGCCGATTTTGAATACCAGCAGATCGCCGTAGACATCATCGGTTACATTAATCGCGCGATTAGCTGCATCCCACTCTACTGTTGCATCCAGGTCCTCTGCAATATAACGCAGCGGAACATACGTTGTGCCGTTGTCCACGATAGGATAATAGTAATCATCATCCGGTGCGATCATCAGGCTCTTGGACGTAATTCCCATATCATCCTTGAGCAGGTTATAGACCGCAGAACCTTGTTCAAAGCTTCTCAGCGTCTCACCCGGAGTGAGCTGCGCTGACGAGAAATCAATGCCGCCCGTTGTGCTGATCGGATCAGCCGTTACAGGACCGTTCACATTCCAGGTCTCTGAAACCAGCTTCACGTTGATACTCTGCAGCGGCAGATCCTCACTGGCCGGAAGAGCAACATTCAGGTCAATGTTCTGCTTACGGACATGGAAACCGCTGTCCACGAACAGGTCCACGGTCAGCTTCGTATCTTTGCCGAGAACAGTCTTCAGTTCAGGTGTGCTCTCATAGAGACTCTCGAGCTGCTTGTCGTAGACCAGCAGGAGAGCATCCACTGCCAGCTTGGCAGCATCATGCGCTACAGTGACTACGCCTTCTTTGTCATCCAGCGGGATCTCCCCGAAGCCAAGACTGTTCAGATCTTCACCTGAAGCCTCCAGCAGCGGATACAGATAATCATAGAGGCCGCTGATCAGGGCAGTGAAGCCTTCAGTGTCTTTGGAGATAGATCTCAGGAAGCTCTTCAGCAGCACCGGAAGCTCTTCACCCGTAATTTCGGTATGTAGCTTCGTCAAGCTCGTCTGCTGGCCATATACAGATTCCGATACGGAGGCAACCGTAATTGCTCCAGGATTCGGCAGGTTCTTAACCACGAACTGGGAGATCAGCTTGGAAAGCTCCAGTGTCTTCGTCTGATCCAGACCTTCTATGCCGAGGGTATCTTCATACCCCTGGATAGGGAAGTAGAACGGCTGCTTGGCCCCTTCCGCGGTAAACACAATATTAGCTTGATCCACATAGAAGGAGAACGGAATTTTGAGCTGTTTGTATCCCACAATTCCTGATGCCGAGACATTACCGTTGTCCTGCAGCTTCACACTTCCAAGCGTAAGGGATATTGAATTAATAAGATCGACAATCTCCTGATCCTCCGCACGGATGCCTACTGCAGGAACAGCGCTTAAGGTAAGTGTCGTACTTGATTCTGAGGATTTCACATCGAGATCCCCGAGCAGTGCCTTGTTGACATCAAATCCGCCGACGGTTTGGCAGCCTGCCAGGATCAGCAGCAGTGCGAGAAACGGCACTATCCATTTGGTTCTTGCTTTCATTTTCCTCATAGCATGTCTCCTCTAGCTCATAATGTGGTAACGTATCCATCATCTCAAAGGAGGAAGGATTTGTAAATGAAGAGGACAGAATCTATCATTCCTTCAAAAGGTAAATAAACTCCGCCACTCTATAGATACCCAATCTTGGAAAAAGAGAATCTTTACCAACGCAAGTACCGCTAAATGTGCGGGATAAAATGACCACCAGACCCAGCGCGGCAGCCGTCTCCGCTCCAGCAATATCCAGAAGCCCGGGGTCAGCGCAATGAGAATGGTAGGCACAATACTGGCCATCTGCACCAGCCAATTGTAATAGAACAGATAAAATACATTCAGCGCAAAATGAGCCAGCACAAGCCAATACGAACGGGTATACCGGAAAATCAGTACCAGAAGCAGCCCGTACGCATTATAGTCCAGCGGCAGATGATCCATGATCAGCACAGAAACAATCACCACCGGAATTCCAACCCACAGATTCGGCAGCTTATCGAGCAGCGTCAGTACAAGCGCCGACAACAGGAGGGTGAACACCACATTCCAGCCCCCTGGATCCAGTGCTAAATTGTACGGAATCTGGGCAAGCAGGGCGATCACCAGCAGCCGCCGCAGATAGCGTGGTCTCGATGAAGTATGTATATGCCCTTGCACCAGCGCGTAGCAGTAAATCGGAAAAGCAATTCTCCCCACATATCTCCAGGCAAGCTCACCCGGGAAAAAAATATAGCCGATGTGGTCAATCAGCATGGTCAGCATGGCAATAATCTGCATCTGTGGCCTCCTGTCACAGTGATGAAATATTTTTCGCCTTAGATGCTATTATCCATGGCCGGGCGTAATGCCGCAAGTGTTGCCTGAGATCTTTATGTCAAAAAAGCCGGAACTGCTCCCTCTCAGGGAGCAATTCCGGCGGCAATTCAATCCTAAGCCGTCTTCGACTTATTATAAATATCAAAGCCGACCGCCAGCAGCAGCACCAGACCCTTAATGCCCTGCTGCCAGTCAACACCGAGGCCGACGAGCGACATGCCGTTGTTCATGACCCCCATGACCAGACCGCCGATGATAGCGCCGACCACAGTCCCGATCCCGCCGGAAGCGGATGCACCGCCGATGAAGCAGGCGGCAATGGCATCCAGCTCGAAGTTAGTGCCGGCTTTGGGTGTAGCCGAGTTAAGCCGTGCAGCGAACACCAGACCGGACAACGCGGCCAGCACACCCATGTTGACGAATACCCAGAAGGTGACACGCTTGGTTTTGACCCCGGAGAGGCTTGCCGCCTTCTCATTGCCGCCCAGCGCATAGATATGCCGTCCCATCGTCATATGGTTCATTACGAACGAATAAATCGCGATCAGCACCAGCAGAATGACGAGAATGTTCGGAATCCCGTTGTATTGGGCAATGACATAAGTGAACAGGTTGATAACAATGACCAGTGCCGCCGCCTTAACTACAGATATCCACACCGGAGATTGTTCGAAGCCGTATTTCAGGGTGATTTTGCGGCTGCGGTATTCCTGGTAGACAACCAGAACGGACAGGATGACTCCGATCACCAGGGTAAGCACATTCAGTGAGCTGCCGCTAACGATATCGGGGATAAACCCCGAGCTGATCTTCTGAAAAGTCTTGGGAAAAGGCGCTATCGACTGCCCGTTCAGCACGATCATCGTCAAACCGCGGAACAGCAGCATCCCCGCCAGGGTAACGATAAACGCCGGGATTTTGATATAGGCGACCCAGAAGCCCTGCCAGGCACCAACGAGTGCTCCCATGAGCAATGAGAGAATCACAGCAAGTACAGGATTCATCTCCATATCGACCATCATAATGGCGGACAGTGCGCCGATGAAGGCGGCCACCGAACCTACTGACAGATCAATGTGCCCGGTGATAATGACGAGTACCATCCCGATGGCGAGCACCAGAATATAGCTGTTCTGCAGAATCAGATTGGTTACGTTCAGCGGCTTCAGCAGAATGCCGTCCGTCATAATTTGAAAGAAGATAGAAATAAAGATCAAGGCAATGATCATGCCGTATTGGCGGATATTCTTTTTGAAAAGTTCAGTAATGGCTCCCATGCGGTGTTACCCCCTGCTTCGTGTCATAAATTTCATCAACAGCTCCTGCGATGCATCCCTGCGTTCCACTTCCCCGCTGATACGCCCTTCACACATCGTGTATATCCGGTCGCACATCCCGATAATTTCCGGCAGTTCAGATGAAATGACCAGCACACCCTTACCCTCTGCTGCCAGACTGTTAATGATGGAGTATATTTCGTATTTGGCCCCTACATCGATTCCGCGGGTAGGCTCATCCAGGATCAGAATATCCGGCTGGGCATAAATCCATTTGCTGAGCACCACCTTCTGCTGGTTGCCGCCGCTGAGATTCACTGTTTTTTGCAGAATGCTCGGCGTCTTGATGTTCAGCTTCTTCCGGTATTCCTCGGCGACCAGCACTTCCTCATTCTCATTGATTACGCCGCGGCGGGACAGCTTCTTCAGATTACTTAGTGAAATGTTACGTTTGATATCGTCGATCAGGATGAGCCCATATTGCTTGCGGTCCTCAGTGACATAGGCCAGTCCGTTCTCAATGGCCTGGCTGATATTATTCAGCTGGACCTCTTTGCCGTGCATAAAGATCTGTCCGCTGATCCGTTTGCCGTAAGACCTGCCGAACACACTCATCGCCAGCTCTGTACGTCCCGCGCCCATCAGCCCGGCAATGCCGACTACCTCGCCGCGCCGGATGTGCAGATTGATCTGGTCCAGCATTTTGCGGTCCTGCTGTGTGGGGTGATAGACCTCCCAGTTACGGATCTCGAAGATCGTCTCTCCCAGCTCCGGCATCCGTTCCGGATAACGGTTCGTCAGATCGCGCCCGACCATGCCCTTAATAATCACATCTTCAGTAACTGCATCGCGTTTCATATCCAGCGTCTTAATGGTCTGTCCGTCGCGCAGAATGGTTACAGAATCCGCTATCTTCTCGATTTCGTTCAATTTGTGGGAAATGATAATTGAGGAAATCCCCCGCTTCTTCAGCTCCAGAATGAGCAGCAGCAGGTTCTCGCTATCATCCTCGTTCAGCGCCGCCGTCGGTTCGTCGAGAATGAGCAGCTTCACTTCCTTGGAGAGCGCCTTGGCGATCTCTACGAGCTGCTGCTTGCCGACACCTATCGTTGATACTCCGGTAAACGGCGATTCCTTAAGGCCGACGGTTGTAAGCAGCTCCTTGGTCTTCACCGTCGTTTCGTTCCAGTTGATCACCCCGCGCCGTGCTTGCTCATTGCCGAGGAAGATGTTCTCCGAAATCGACAAATACGGAATCAGCGCCAGCTCCTGATGGATAATGACGATGCCAAGGCCTTCACTGTCCTTGATATCTTTGAACTGGCATACCTGTCCCTGGTACAAAATATCCCCTTCGTAGGTACCATGCGGGTACACTCCGCTAAGCACCTTCATCAGCGTGGACTTACCGGCTCCGTTCTCCCCGCAGAGGGCGTGGATCTCGCCTGCCTTAACCTGCAGATTGACATTCGCGAGCGCTTTGACGCCGGGGAATATCTTCGTAATGCCTTTCATCTCCAAGATATATTCACTCAAGTGTCTCTCACCCAGCTTTCCTTATGACTGTGCAGCGGCTGCCGGCGGCTGCCCTGATTCCTGACTGCCGCCGGTTGGCCGCTATATAACTGGCAGCCGGTTACTCTCCCAGCTGATCTTTGGTATAATAGCCGCCGTCTACCAGCACCTTGTCTACGTTGCCAGCATCCACAGACACCGGCTCCAGCAGGTAGGACGGAACGATTTTGACACCATTGTCGTAGGTTGTGGTATCGTTGACTTCCGCTTCCGTCCCCTTCAGCACGCTTTCGGTCATCTCCACCGCTTTCTTGGCCAGCTCACGGGTATCCTTGAATACGGTCTGCGTCTGCTCTCCGGCCAGAATGGATTTCACCGAAGCCAGTTCAGCATCCTGACCGGTTACTACCGGAAGCTTCTTGTCGCCCGAACCATACCCCACACCCTTCAGGGAGGAGAGAATGCCGATGCTGATGCCGTCGTAAGGAGACAATACAGCGTCGAGATTATCGCTGGCATAGTTAGCGCTCAGCAGGTTATCCATCCGCGCCTGGGCCGCGGCACCGTCCCAGCGCAGCGTAGCTACCTGATCCATCGTAAGCTGCTTGCTGCGGACAACCAGCTTGCCGGAATCGATATACGGCTTCAGGATCGACATCGCTCCGTCGAAGAAGAAGTAGGCATTGTTGTCATCCGGCGATCCGCCGAACAGCTCGATATTGAACGGGCCTTTGCCGTCCTTCAGGCCAAGCTTCTCTTCAATGTAGGAGCCTTGCAGCACGCCCACCTTGAAATTATCGAAGGTTGCATAGTAATCTACGTATTCACTTTTTTTGATCAGACGGTCGTAAGCGATAACTTTGACATCCGCATCATGCGCCTTCTGCAGCACATCCGTCAGGGCCTCCCCGTCAATTGAAGCGATTACAATCGCGTTCACGCCTTTGGTGATCATATTCTCGATCTGGGATACCTGGTTCTCCACGACATCCTCGGCATACTGCAGATCGGTGCCGTAACCCAGCTTCTCGAACTCCTTCACCATGTTGTTGCCGTCATTCACCCAGCGTTCCGAGGATTTCGTAGGCATTGCAATGCCTACTTTGCCTTTGGACGCATCTGTGCCGTTTGATGAATTCCCGTTGCTGCCGCATGCGGATAAGATAAGTACGAGTGTTAGTAGCAACGTGATCACTGAATATTTTTTCATTCCTGCACTACCCCCTGGACTATTCTGTTGTCTTCCACGAGTGCTCCCGTGTGACATGTTGAGTATAGCAACGGGGGCTATGGGGCGTATTTACACTCAGACTACTGTTTTTATAAAATCAGAACTTTTGTCGCGCGGAGCATCTGAAGGCTGAATAAATGGTTGAATTGTTAATCCAATTGATGCTAACGGACACAGCAGAGTTTATTTCAAACAAACTGCATGCTTTATATTGCTAACGGACACCAGAGCCTTTAAGTGCAGTTAATACTCCGAAATCTGTTTGCCCGAGGGGAATAAGTGCTCTCAGGTCCATTCCCCCCGGAAAATGCACGTTTGCGCGCAAATAAGGCATCTCATGTCCGTAGCAACTGATCGGATAGGGAAACCCATACTGAGTGTGGTGCAGCACGCGGCAAGCTTGGAATGACGACTGTGTAGCGCTGTGTGGACGGCGTAGGGTGGCGGCGCTGAGTGATGGCCGCTGAGCGGGAACCATAGAGTCATGGTGCAGGTGATGGTGTACAAGCAGTGTACAGGCTGTGTGCAGCGGGGTGGCGATACTGTTGCACAGTGTGATGTGTGAGGCGTCAAACGCACAGTGACGTGTATGTTGCGGGGTGGTGATTAGGGGTACGGCGCAGCAAGAAGCCAGCCGGAAGTTTCCGGCTGGCTTAATCCTTCTACATCGCCCCCTCCAACGGAAGCACACGCGTTCATCGGCGAATCGGCGGTTTCTTGTCATCAACTGAATATTTGGTAGCCTGCATATTGTGAAGCTTAATCCAGCTCACGGAGTGCTGTCTTGATCTCTTCCAGCTCCTGCTTCAATTGGGTGAACAGGAGACTATTACTCTCTGCAGTCTTGAGTTTGAAATTGGTCTTGCTTAAGAAAGCCATATAAACACCCGAGATTCTTCTGGTGATATTCTCCGCTTCCGCAGGCCCTGAGGACAGTCTGAAAAACTGATTCATCTGCTGTCTGGTAAGCTCCGTGAACGCAAATTTCTCCAGACACAACTCCAGGACTTCGATGCTGCCCAGTGCAGCTTGCCTGTATTCGCCGGCTGTTCCGGTATTGCTCATAGAATTGACTTCTTCCAAGTTGCGCACCCCTTGCGGTATGTATATATGAACATCCTACTCTTTTCTGCGCCTGCCGTCACCCCCATCCTCAGGCTGCACCCCTTTGCGGAACTGCAGGGGCGACACGCCGGTCTGCCTCTTGAACGCGGTGCTGAAATAATGCTGCGTCTCATACCCCGACTGCTCAGCCACCTCATGGATGCTCAGCTCTGTTGAATGCAGCAGCTGGGTGGCCCGGCGGATTCGTATTTGCGTCAAATACGTGCCGAAGGATTCGCCCAGCTCCTGCTTGAATAGGCGGCTGAGATATACAGGTGAGGCCAGAAGCTGGCCGGCCATCCCCTCCAGGGTAAGCCCATATTCGCTGTAATGCTCCTGTATATACTGCTTCGCCCGGCGGACGAGAGGTGACAGCGGCTGCTCTTTGGCCAGGGCCACCCGGCAGTTCCGGTAGGCTGAAGCAAGCTCTGTGATCTCCCCTTGTACAAGCCGGGTGCCGACTTCTACAGCAATTTTGAGATTGCTGCGCACAGCACCTTCAGCTCCGGCAAGTACCTGCTCGCCTGCGTCATCCCACAGCAGAATAACAATCAGTCCGGCGGTATCCCGGAAGATCACCTTGGTATACGGCTCCAGCAGCTCCGTGATGATATTCTCGATCGCGAACAGGAACAGCTGGCGTTCGTTCTCCTTCATCCCCGGATGCTGGCCTTCCCATCTCCAGCGGATAATGCCGATCCGCTCCGGCCGCTCCGGCGGCAGCTGCAGGAATTGCAGCTGCTCCCTGATCTCCGCCTGGCTCAGATTCCCGTCCAGCCATTCCTGGCAGAAGCGCTCGCGCAGCAGCGGGAAATTCTTCTGCAGCTGCCGGGAGGCCTGCTGCAGATGCTGGCTCTGCTGCTTCTCCGACTCCAGCTCCCCCCGGACACCGCGGAGTACCTGCATCAGCTGCTTCGGCTCAGCAGGTTTCAGAATATAGTCATTCACCTGCAGGCGGATCGACTCCTGGGCATAGGAGAATTCATCATGGCCGGTGATAACAATGATTTTGCAGCCGGGCAACTGTTCTCTCAGCTGTCTCATCAGTTCCATTCCATGCATAATCGGCATGTTGAGATCAACCAGTGCAATATGAATGGAATGGTGCACCGCCAGCTCCAGCGCCTCTTCACCGTCTTCTGCTTCAGCTACCACAGTCATACTCAGGCTATCCCAGTCTACGCATTGGCGGATGCCTTCACGGATAATCCCTTCATCGTCGGCAATCATTACTTTCCACTTCTCCGGCATGCTCGGATATCCTCCTCTTCCTTAATCCTTCTCAGGATAACTGTCACGGACCACCGGATGCCGGACGGTTACAACCGTGCCGCTTCCGGGCTCACTTTCAATCGTAATACCATACGGTTTCCCATAGGTTAGTCTAATCCGTGCCTGCACGTTCAGAATGCCGTAACCGCTCCCCGTGCTATCCGGCAGCGGCGCTTCTGTCTCCGTATGCCCGCTGTCCTGTGTCCCTACAGTATCAAGCCGCTGCTTCAGCAGAATCAACCGCTCCGGAGTGATTCCCGCTCCGTCATCGCGAACCGTAAGGTATAGCTCATTCTCCCTTTCGGTGACCTGTATAGAGAGATGTCCGGGGCCGCGGCGTTCCTTAATGCCGTGATAGATCGCATTCTCCACCATCGGCTGCAGCAGCAGCTTGAGCACATACAGCTCCTGAAGCTGCGGCTCCACTTCGATGGAATACGACAGCTTGCTGCTGTAGCGGACATGCTGGATCTTCAGATAACTGACGATATGCTCCAGTTCATCGGAGAGCGGAATCATATCGCTCCCTTTGCTTAAGCCCAGCCGGAACAGCTTGGACAGGGACTGCACCACCTCGGCAATATCCTCCGCCCCTTTACTGCGGGCCATCCAGTGAATCGTATCCAGCGTATTATAGAGAAAATGCGGTTTAATATGCGCCTGCAGACTGCGCAGCTCCGCTTCCCTCTTTTGCCGCGCCTGCAGTTCGGTCAGGGATAACAGCCGGCCAATCTGGGCCAGCATGGTATTGAAGCTGCGCCCCAGCAGCCCGATCTCATCGGAACGGTTCCCCCAGTAGCGGATCGTCAGATCGCCCGACTGCGCCTTGCTCATGAAGGAGGCCAGCTGTCCGATCGGACGGGATATGGAATATGCGAGATAGAAGGATGCCGTCATCCCCAGCATACAGACTACAAACACGAAGGTTACGACATTGAAGGTAATCTCGCGCACCCCAAAGGCTGACTCATCCATCGGAAACACGCCCATCGTTGTCCAGCCTGTAAAGGGGGACGTCCGGTAGATCAGCTGCAAATGGCGGCCGTCCACGATTTCCGAGGTGATACCCGAAGACTCGGTGAACAGGCCTGCCGGAATCTTTTGCATAAAAGGGTGCTGCGGCGCGTAGATCATCTCCCCGTTGTCGTCCACCACCGTCAGGTAGCCCGTCTTGCCCAGTGTGACATCTCTGGCCGTCTCGGCAATGACCCGCAGCTTCAGGTCGACCAGCACCACGCCCTGCACAACCTGCGTTTCAGGATCAACAATCGCCCGTACGGCGGAGACCACCTCGCTCTCCTTATAATCCACATGGGACATTACAGCGCGGCCGTAAGGGTGCCCGACAATCTTGAAGATCCCCTTGTTCTCCGCCGCCTGCTTGTACCAGGCTTCCTCCGTCAGCTGGGTACCGGAACGGGTATACATCTCATTGCTGATGAAATCGCCTTCACTATTGACCAGCATAATCCCGGCAATCTCGGAGCTGAGCGTAGTGAAGCCCTGCAGAAACTTGCGGATGTTATATTCCGCAGACTCCCCGTTGCCCGCAGTACTGTCCGGCTGTCCGTTACCCGTCACATTACCATTCAGAAATTCCTGCACACCGGGGTCAAACGAAATCAGATAGGTAATCTTCTGCAGATTCTCCACATCGTTCTCAATCGCCGTATTCACTTTGCCGATCAGCTGCACCGTGTTCTCGTTGCTCTGTTCCTCCACGATCCGGTCAACGGTCCAGCCAATCAGCAGCCCAAGCCCGATGGAAGGCAGAATGCTGATCAGCAAAAAGTGAATAATCAGCTTGTAGCGGATCGGCATATTGTTCAGCTTCAGCTTCTCCATGTTCAGGCTGCCCTTGCGCATGACCCGCTCCCCCTCTTCCGCAGCCTACTTGGCATAATAATTATCCACGTTCACCTGTGTGACCACATCTATCCCGGTATCGACCGTATCCGGTACGGGCAGCGGCTTATTGTTGGCATATGCTTCAGGGTCCGCTTCCAGGTCACGGTGCAGATGAAACAGCTCTGTCAGCGACCAGTAGCCCATATTCCAGGTTCCCTGGGCCATGGTTGCAGCAATCTTGCCTTCCTTCACCAGATCGAGTGTACCCTTATCGGTATCGAAGCTGATAATCTGCGGTGCCGGGCCGGTTCCGTGAGCTGCATCTACCGCCTCCGCCACACCGATGCCGCCATTAGATTCCGTAGCAAAAATCCCGGCCAGCTGCGGGTACCCGGCCAGCAGCTGTTCGGCAGCTTCCCGCGAGGCCACCTGGTCTCCCCGGCCATTCTTGACGGCCACAAGCGTCATCTCCGGATATTGACTGCGGATGGTATCCCTGAACCCATCTGTCCGTTCCTGATGATTATGCTGGTCAGGCGTGGTGATTATGGCCACTTCACCTTTGCTGCCGGTCAGCTCAGCCATCTTGTGTGCGGCCTGGGTTCCGGCATTATAATTATCCGTCCCCAGGAAGGAGTAGGCCTTGCTGTCCGGCGCTCCCGAATCAAATAATACTACCGGAATGCCGGCCTCCACCGCCTTGTTGATTGTCGCCGTGAGCAGCTTGGAATTCACCGCCGAAATCGCAATCCCCGCCGGCTTCTTGGCGATGGTCTGCTCCAGCACGGTCATCTGTTCATTGGCATTATGCTGGGTCGAGCCGTGATATTCCACGGACACATTAAGCTCCTCTGCCGCATCCTCGAAGCCCTTCAGTACGCTTTTCCAGTAATCAATACCGATCTGGAACGTAACCATCACATATTTATCTTCAATATTCCCGCGCAGTCCGGCTGTCTCCCACGGATCTGCCGAATCACTCTGCTGCTTGTAATTCAGCACGTAGATCAGGAAGATGCCAATCAGCAGCACATAGACGAGCCAGAGCTTTTTCACATATGTAACCCCTTTCAAGACAAGAAGTAAAGGGCACCGGCCAACTTGCCCTGATCGATGTCCAGTCTAGTCTAAGGGCTTGGCGGGTTTCCCGTCAATTACGATCCGTTTAACCGAACCGTTCCGGCTGGAGCATTCGTTAGGCGGACCAGAGGCCTTCCTCTTAGAATTATGAATCTAATGCGACATTTTATGTCGTATCAGCTGTTTTATACTGGACCAGTAACATTCAAATTGCTGAAATGAGGACTACACAAATGGTAAAAACAAAACGCGGACGGGTACTCTGGACCCTGCCCTCCCATGGCCGCGGCACCTGCCCGGTCTGCGGAACAACCAGAATTAAGCTGCTCTACACAAAAGTAAAGTCTGATGGTGAAGTTCTGAAGGTCTGCAAGCGCTGTGACAAGGCGCCGCAAGCCAAAGTAGATGCCGTAACCAAGTAGGCACAACCCTGATGTCCGCCCGGCTTCATGCTTCATGCATGGAGCCAGGGCGGCATCTTTGCCTTGTTGCGGTGGAAGTTCATCAGACGCTATACTGAAATCTGACAGAAAGGAGCGGAGCCGCATGAGCCATATTCACCGTATTCAGTGGTTTGACCAGCAAATCAGAAATGCCTGTTATCCGAACAGTAATATTCTTGCGGAGCAATTCGAGATCTCCAGGCGCCAGGCGCAGCGGGATATTGAATATATGGCGGAATCTCTGCGGGCTCCACTCCGGTATGTGGCCAGCCAGCGCGGGTATATGTACGAGGATAACAGCTTTGTGCTGCCTCATCTGTATATCACCGACGAAGAGCAGCGGGTATTGAAATATCTGGCTTACCGTTACAGCCATTATGATTATGAGAACGGCCAGACTATCCGGAGAGTCGGCGGCCTGCTGGAACGATTCACAGATCAGCCCCAGCAGCCGGGGGAATTCATGCTGCCTGTGTTTGAAGTGGATGCCCGGCGTTTGCAGGTTATCGGGCTCTTAGAGCAAGCTATTCAAACACGAAGGGTAGTCCACATCCTCTGCCGGAAGCAGCCGGATCACCCCCGGGAATTATATCTCTGTCCACTGAAGCTGAGCCACCGTCTGGAGGAAGATTATGTGGTTGCTGCCGTAGAAGGGAATTCCCGGACAGAGCTCTTTAACTTGACTGAGATCCAGCAGTTGAAACTGACGGACAGATATTTTGCAGCGGACGAAGAATTCTCAGTTGCTCCCCCGGGACAGAATAAACAGCTGAAGCCGTTCACAGCCAGAATCAGGCTGAGCGGGACACCTGCGGATTCCTCATGGGGAGGTTATACCATCCGCTCCACCGACGGAGATGTCTATGAAATTGAGTTTTATGACACGGATGCCTTTCTGGGGCAGCTGTTCAGCTCGGAATGGACCGGAATTCTGTCCCCCAAATGGCTGAAAGAGAAGGTTAGGATCAGATGCCAGAAATTAATGAATCTGCTGAATGAACAGGAGAGCCGGAGTGATCATTAACGGAATACAAATGAAGCGCGAATCCAAATCTTTTACCGATGCCCTCTACGCCATTCTCACTGCAGCCGGGTTATTCCATGGACCCAAATTCATGCTCTCCGGGCTCAGCGGGATGGCCTTCAAATTCTCCGTGCATGAGAAGCTCTTCCCCTTCTCCGTTACTGCGTATGGACAGTGGGGCAAAGAGCATGAACCGGCCATCGATAATCTCGGCATCCTTACCGGCAATAGCGGAGGGAGAACAAGACATGATTCGTTCGCCGTATATCAACAGGCTGCCATTGATAGTGTGAAGCAGAGTCTGAACCTGGGCCTGGCATGCATCTACTGGATACCGGAGTTCGGCGTTATTCACGGTTATGATGAGGAAGACCGGGTGTTCTATGTGCAGGAGGGATCGTCCAGCGAGACCCGGTATGTGCTCTACGATAACTTTGGCCTCAACATTACCCCGTTCTGGTATTGCCAGTTTATCGGGGATAAGGTGGATATTCCGCTGCGTGACGCTGTACTGGAATCACTGAGGCTTGCCCTGGAGGATTGGGAGACCCCGTACAAAACACTGCCCGATCAGAGCATTGCATCTGGCAGACTGGCTTACAGTTTCCTAATCCGGGCTCTTCAGCAGGGAGAGTTCGACAGCGGCGGTGCCGTCTATATTCTCGAATCTTACCTGACGGCGCGCTCAGAGATCCGGAGTTATCTGCAGGAGGTTAAGTCCGTATTGCCGGGACTGAATGAGGTACACAGTATTTATGCCGAGCTTGAGGAGATGGTGCGCGGGCAGTTGAAGGCTGCACTTCCGTTGATTAAGAGCAGCCGGGCGGTGGTGCACCAGCAGCTTCCCTCACTCTGTACCACCCTGCAGCAGGCGTTTGAGCTGGAGGAACGCGCGATGCAGCAGATTAGACTAATCTCCGGGCGGTACCCGGATCTGAAACGATCCATTCTGCCTAGATGGGGGGCGCATACGGCCAGATGATGAACAGAACAGAATTGGATTCAGTACCGGCGGCTGTGCATCCTCCACAGTTCACTCATTCTTATGTGGATGCCATGCACCAGGTCCTGTCGGCTAACGACTGGTTCACATTGCCCAAATATATGTTATCCGGAATGACTGCCTTCTGTTTCCGTCTGTCCGTGCACAGGCAGCTTCACCGGGACTCACCTACAGCCTATAACTGGATGGCTGAGCACACGGTAGCAGCAGATTTAATCGGCATTGTCTCCACTCAGGCGGCAGGGTTTCATTTCGCGCCTACGTTTCCGCTCTATCAGAAGCAGGCTATCCTGGAAATCCGCAAATCGCTTGAGCAGGGTACTCCTGTCATTTGCTGGAAAGATCAGTTTGTGGTGATAACCCGTTTCGATGATCACAAGCAGGTGTTCTACTACAATGAAATTTCTTCGAGAGCAGAACTTGAGCTGCCTTATGATCAGCTGGGAAGGAATGAGAGCCCTTATTGGCATTGTCAGATCTTCGAAGGACAGATCCGTAAGGACTTACGGCAGGTGCTCAGAGAATCCTTCCTCCAGGCTGTATACAAGGCAGAGGTACATGACCCGATGCTGCCGGAATCGCAGTATGCCTGCGGGCTGCAGGCTTATGATGCCATGCTGGACGCCTTGTCGCGCAATACTTGTGATGTTACCGGAGCTTATGAAACCCTGGTTTTCTATGCAGCCAGTAAGCAAGACACCTCCTGCTACACAAGAGATGCCTGTAAATATTGGCCAGAGCTCGAACCCACCGCCAGCCATTATGAGCACCTCTCTGCTGTCTATGTTGAAATCGCAGCGCGATTAAGCCAGAACCCGGTACACTCAACAATCTACCGCCGGCCCAAAGAACTGCTTGATCTCATCCGCGAAGCTAAACAGTCCGAGGCCGAAGCAATTCAGTCCATCCGCCTGCTGCTGCGCGAGCCGATCGAGAACCGCTTCCATGATGTGGGGCTGCGCTGATTCTAGCCCTTCCGGTTAGAACATTAAACCCTCCGCATACTGCTCCCCTTCCAGCAGGTCATACTCGATCAGGCGATAGTCCGCGAGCAGTTCCTCCTGGTCTGGTGTCAATTCATTCAGGATTACGCTGCTGCCGGACCCGATCAGCACATCCTTGCTGAGTCCGGGGATCTCTTCCTGCACCTGCTCCAGCAGCTTGTAATAAGCAGGAAGTGCCTGGCCGGATAGTCTAAAGACGGCCGGGCCAAGGAAGGCCGGGCTAAGTGTGCCCAGCGGCTCATTCCCGATATCATAGTTAGCCAGAAGCAGCAGCTGCGTCTCGTGCTTCAGCCTCGGCTCCTGATCCCAGCCAGCCTCTGTATAGATCCCGGCGGTCAGTGCCGGCAGATGGTCACCCCAGAATACAGCAATGGTCGGACGTTCAATCGTCAGCAGCTCCTGCTGCAAATAGGCCAGTGCCTCGTCAGTCAGCTTAGTATCCTGCACATAGGTTTCCAGCTCATCCTTCTGTTCCGCCTGCCCGCCATCTACAGTAATCGTGTTCGGTCCGTTCAGACCTTTGGTGAACGGGAAATGATTCTGCATGGTCACCAGATGCAGGAAGACCGGTCCGGATGCTGACTTAAGCTCCTTAACAGCCTCCTGCACAGCGGCTTTGTCAGAGATATAGCCGTCCGGGGTGATGCGGGCAGCATCCGGCAGATCCTTTTCACTGGTGAAGCTGTCAAACCCCAGTACCGGATAGACCCGGTTGCGGTTATAGAACGTCTCATCGAACGGGTGCAGTGCCTGTGCCTGATAGCCGCGCGATTTCAGAATACTGACGATCGACGGCAGCGAGGACATTTTGACTATCCGCTGTTGATAGGGAATCGTTCCGTCCCCCAGGAAATACATCGACAGCCCGGTCAGCGCCTCGAATTCAACATTGGCGGTATTGCCGCCGAATTCCGGAGACAGCAAGTAACCTGACGGAGTCTCATCCGCCGCCTCATGAATGAACTTCAGCGGATCTTCGCTTAAGGTATACCCCGGCAGACGCGTAGGATCAAAGAAAGCCTCATCCATCATAAACAGAATATTCGGCTGTTCTCCAGGAATGGCTGCTGCCGGTTCATCCGGCAGTGCCGAATACTTGGCTGCCACCGCTTCAACCGCTTCCCGGCTGTACCCTTCCGGCTTCTCCAGCAGGCTCTGGCGCAAATTTCCGGCAAAAGCAAAGATGAATCCGTTTTGTGTGTAGTTCACCTTCTGGTTCCAGAAGATGTTCTGGTAGTTCATAGCCGTAACAACAGACGACTGGCCCGAGACAAGCACAAGAAAACCTGCGCTCAGCGCCACTGAGATCCCGCCCAGACTTAAGCGCAAAACCAGCTTGATTCTGTTCCTCGGCAGCTTGCGGATCATGTACGCCAGACCGGCAACCACTAATATTGCGGCTATTACCGCCAGCGGTGAGATCATACCTTTGGTAATCTTGCTCATTTCACCGGCATTTTTGACCAGCATAAGATCCCAAGGGAAGAGAGGTTCTCCCCTCGTAACAAGCTTCTGATAATCGGCAACACCCAGCAGCAGACATAGTACACTGACAACCGCAGGACCAGCATATGTATTAGGCAATATCATTGAACTTAAGAGCAGGATGAAGAAAATGAACAGACTTCCTGCACCATACAGCCATGGATACCTGCCGATCCAATGCAGTGCACCCGTCAAATTCATACTAAAGGAAGCCGCCTGCAGGAAATAATTCAGTACAAATCCCCCGGCCAGCAAGACTAACAGCAAATACGACAAACGTTTGGAAGACCATAAACGCGACAAGTTCATTCACTCCTAACTGGATTAAAGGAGTAGTATACGCCTTTTAGCTTAAAGCCGCCTTAAAATTCAGTATGCAAAAGAAGTACATCTTCGTATTATGCACCTCACAGCCTCTTCCATAATCCCCGGATGTGAGATTTCCAGCACGTTATTTCCCGCAAAAAAGAGCAGCAAACTTCGCTGCTCTTTTTCTATACTCTTCACATCTATATAGCTTGAACTTGAAAATATACAATGAGGATGGAGTGGCGGAAGAGAAGTTTGAACTGTAGGAGTGGTAGCGTCCGCCTTTGTCACCGGATTTCAACCGCGAACGGCGGTATGTATCAAGAAATCTGGGGACAACAGCGGCCGGAAGTCAAACATTCTCTGCAGTCACGGCTAATCCCCATAGCGGAATTTTTCACGGTTCAATCTATATATCCCCCTACTTCACATACAGGCGGCTAGTCTCCTCCCAATACTCTCCCGGCTCCAGACCGAACAATCCGATGTCATCCGCAGGAAGATCCACCTTCGGTGCATTAACCAGATTGATCTGCGGCTCAGGACAGAAGAAGCCTTCAGTAGCGCCATTGTTCCAGATCATCCACTGCTTATAAGAGGTTCCCACATCATAGACCAGCGTAACACCGGCTTTGCTGTCGGTAAGCTCCATGCGGTTGCGGCCATTCTGGGCTACAGCGGTATAGTGGTTGTCCATTGGCGCATAGAACGGGTACAAGCCCCCGTCACGCAGAGCCACTTCATCCGCTGTCAGCTCCTGGAATTTGCCGGTCGGCAGCATCCGGTCGCTCAGCTCCCAGCGCTCGCCGATAGTCAGCTTCACGCGGTAATCCTGCGGTGTACTGCCTGGTGCGAACGGTGCATTAATGGCAGTATGGAACGCCAGCAGACAAGGCATCAGCTCTTCGCCGTCATTATGAACCAGCAGCTGTTGGGACAGGCCGCCTTCTCCCAGAGTATAGCGCAGCTTGACGGTGTATTTGAACGGCAGATATTGATAAGAAGGATGATGCTCATCCACCTTGATCGCTACAGTGACGAAGCTTTCGCTTTTGCCGCTGCCGAATTCTTCAACCTCCCAGGCTGCTGTATGTAGGAATCCGTGCAAATGGTTGCCAGTCTTGGCTTCATTAACAGGCAAACGGTAGGTTTGTCCATTCCACGGGAATTCTCCATCCTCATAACGGTTCGGCGGGAACAATACAGGAATGCCGTGAATCCCGGGGCTTGCCTTGAATGCTTCCATTTCCTCTGCGCCTGGCTCATGCAGGAAACGGTAACCGCTCTCAGTATCACGGAAGCAGATCAGGTTGCCTCCGATGCCCGGCAGAATGGCAGCCTCATAACGTCCGGCTTTGAGCCAGACTGCAGCTTCTCCCTCATATTGTCCTTCAAATGCAGTAATCGACATAATATTATTAATCTCCCTTCCATAAGCTCATAATGACTCTCTCATAGATAGAGTACCACATCTGCCGGATCGGCAACATGTCATTTTTACAGCTGTTCCACTTCGACGCTCATGACATGCTCAATTTTCTTCACATCATAATAGATTTCTGTAGCATAATCACGGTCCGGTGCAGAGATTACCATATCAATCATTTGTCTCCCGTCCTCCAGATCCTTGATCTTCATCCGCCGGATGGTCCGGCCGGTTTTACGGGTTTTGCGCTGCTCGGTGATGATATGGCGCTGTTCAATTTTCTGGATCACATCAGTCAGAATGTAATTGGGCTCCATGATGATTTTAATCGAAATCTCATGTTTGTTCAGCACCTCGGGTCCGATGGCCTTGATAAGAAGGGGTACGGCATTGACCGCGAACATCAGCAGCACAACTGCATATCCCGCTTCTACATAAAATCCCGCGCCGACCGCAATCCCGATACCGGATGCCGTCCAGATCAGCGCCGCCGATGTTAATCCGGAGATCGCGTCCCCGCCTCTGCGCAGAATCACGCCCGCACCGAGAAAACCGATACCGCTCACAATCTGCGCTGCAAGACGCATCGGGTCCATATTGGGATGCTCCGGCCCGCCGAACTTGTCATACGCATGAATCGAGACCAGCGTTACCAGACAGCTGGCGATACTGATGACCATACTGGTCCGGATTCCCAGCGGTTTCTGTTTCAATTGCCGGTCAATCCCGATGAACAGCCCGAACAGCATGGCCACAAGCAGCTTCACAATCGACTCCGTGTGCAAATCAATATTCATTGTTGTCCTCCTCTCCATGACAGATAGAATCAGTATACCTGAAAAGCACTGCAATCTTTACTGTAATTTTTCGCAAGCAGATTTAAAAGAAAAAACGGACGTCTGCACCTCTGCAGCCGGTCATCAATCGGTACCTGATGAGCTCCGGCAAAGGGACAACGTCCGCTTCAGTTAAAGGCTGCACTTCACCCATTATATGAGTGTTAAAGTACGAATAGAAGAATCAGCCATGCAGCAGCGACTCTGCTCCATCACAATAAATCTCGGTTCCTGTGATATGATCCGAATCTGCAGAAGCCAGGAACAGCGCCAGCTTAGCCACCTGATCAGGACGACCGGGCCCCTTTTCCAGCGGCTGTCCGCCATCCGGGAATTCAACCTCGATCTGCACCTCCTTAAGATCATCCGAAGGGTACGTATTGTCATCAATATTTGTGGTAATTGCACCTGGGCAAATAGCATTCACGCGGATTTTGTACTGGGCCAGCTCCAGCGCCGCCATTTTCATAAATGCCACCTGCCCGGCTTTCGTAGTGCTGTACGCCGAGAATCCGATATTGGAGAATACCCGGTTGCCGTTGATGGAGCTGTTGATCAGGATACTGCCGCCATGCTCCTTCAGATGGGGGATCGCATATTTAACTGTAGCGAAGGTTCCGCGCAGATTGATCTGAATCGTCTGATCCCAGGACTCAATATCCATCGTTTCGATCGGTGTCATCGCACCGTTAATCCCGGCATTCGCGAACACGATGTCCAGCTGTCCCCACTTGGCGACAACCTGCTTCACGGCTTCCTCCACCTGCTGCGGCTCGGCAATATCACATTCAAACACAGCGGCTTGCCCGCCCTCCTGCTCCACCTGCCGGACCACCTTCTCAGCGTTCTCCACAGTCCGGTCCAGAAGCGCTACCTTAGCTCCGTTTCTGGCGAATTCCAGTACCGACGCCCGGCCAATGCCTGAGCCGCCTCCGCTTACGATGGCAACCTTGCCTTCCAGTTTCTTAGTGGTCATATGTGTAGTTTCCTCCTAAGGTCGTTATTGTTCAAGTAAGTTCTTTCCTTAAATTATACCTCTCATACCGCATAGTGAATCGTTTGGCCTTGCTGTTTTGATAAAGCACATTTGGGGATATAATTTAAGAAGCATGAATGATATTGGTTTTAGACACGCCTTTATTTTTCTACACAGAGGAGATTATTACTCATGATGAAACATAATGAAGAGATTCGTGATCAGATCTGCGCAGCTGTCTCCGGCCTCTCGTCCGAGACCCTGAACCGGAAGCCTGCCGAAGGCAAATGGTCACCTGTACAGGTGATGGAGCATTTGTATCTGATGGAAAAAGCGATCACCGCCGGGATTATACAGGCGCTCGCTGCCACGGAAGAAGCTACCACTGAACCGAAACCCTATCAGCTGACGCTCGACCGTAACCGGTTCATCGATGCTCCTCCCCACCTTGTGCCTTCAGAGGATTTCATTCCGCTAGGGGATGTACGGGCCCGGCTGGACCAGTCCCGGTCTGACCTGAAGACGGTGCTCGACCAGAGTGAAGAAAGCCTGTGGAACCGCAAGCTATACCCACATCCGGTGTTCGGTCCGATGGATGTCGCCCAGTGGGTGGATTTCATCGGCATACATGAAGAACGGCATCTGGCTCAGCTGAAGGAAGCACTTGATGGGATTTGAACGGATCCTGCGCACTATTAGAAATTAAAAGTAAACACCAAAAAGGCTTGAGCAGCTGTCCAAGTAACAGACAGCTCTCAAGCCTTCTTCAGGTTCAATCCTGCTTATCCCAGCATCATCCGGTCATCCGCCAGCTTATGGCCGCTGATTGCTTCGAATTCACCAAGCAGCCGCTCTACCGTCAGATCCTTCTTGCGGGACTCATCAAAATCGAGAATGATCGATCCCTTGTCCATCATGATCAGCCGGTTACCTAAACGGATGGCCTGATCCATGTTGTGGGTGACCATCAGTGTAGTCAGCTTCATCTCACGGACAATGGATTCCGTAAGTTTTGTGATCAGTTCAGCGCGCGAAGGGTCCAGCGCGGCTGTATGCTCATCCAGCAGCAGAATCTGCGGCTGGGTGAAGGTCGCCATCAGCAGGCTGAGTGCCTGCCGTTCACCTCCGGAGAGCAGCCCCACCTTAGCGCGGAGCCGGTTCTCGAGGCCAATGCCCAGCTTGCTGAGCTGCTCACGGAACAGCGTGCGTCTGGACGCATTCACCCCGAAGGACAGACCGCGGTTCTGGCCCCGCTTATAGGCCATGGCCAGGTTCTCCTCAATGGTCATGTGCGGCGCCGTACCGGCCATCGGGTCCTGGAAGACCCGGCCAATCCAGCGGGCGCGCTGGTATTCGGCCAGATTGCTGATGGAGCTGCCTTCAATACGAGCTTCACCGAGATCCGGCTTCATTACACCTGAGATGATGTTCATTAATGTCGATTTACCGGCCCCGTTGCTGCCGATAATAGTCACGAAATCTCCGGCACTGAGTTCCAGATCAATGCCCAGCAGGGCGATCTTCTCGTCAGGTGAACCGGGGTTGAACAGCTTGGATACATTATCAAGCTTTAGCATCGGCTGCCCCTCCTCTCTTGCTGCTGCGCGTCAGTTCCGCAAGCTCTTCGGTCCGTCTGCGGGCCATCGTCTTCTGCTTCACGAACCGCTGAACAGACGGGAAGACGAGGGCGATGATAACTATAATAGCTGTAATCAGCTTGAGATCCGAAGCCTTGAGCCATGGCACACGCAGAGCCAGCGCCACAACAATCCGGTAGACGATCGAGCCCAGCACTACAGCCAATGTAGCGCGGAAGACGCTGCCCGCACCGAATATCGCTTCCCCGATAATTACCGAAGCCAGCCCGATAACAATCATACCTATACCCATGGATGAATCGGCAAACGTAGAATATTGAGCGATCAGCGCACCCGAGAGGGCCACCATTCCGTTCGCCAGACTGATGCCGAGAATAGTCGTAGTATCCGTATTGACCCCGAAGCTGCGGATCATCCGGGCGTTGTCGCCCGTAGCCCGCAATGCAAGTCCAAGGTCTGTACGCAGGAACAGATCCATCAGAATCTTGACCAGCAGAACCACAAAAGGCATTACCAGCAAAGGATTAACAGTGCTAAACAGGGACTCCTCACCCATTAAGGATACATTGGGACGGACGAGAATCCGCAGATTGATGGAATACAGCGCAATCATCATGAGAATCCCCGATAGCAGGCCGTTGATCTTCCCTTTAGTGTGCAGGAGTCCTGTACACATGCCTGCTGCCATTCCGCCGAGCAGTGCACAGAATGTTGCCAGCAGCGGAGAATAACCGTGGGTAATCATGACCGCAGCAATCGCGCCGCCGGTGGTGAAGCTTCCATCCACAGTTAAATCCGGGAAATCAAGAATACGAAACGTAATATACACCCCGAGTGCCATAAAAGCGTACAGCAAGCCCATTTCCAGGGCGCCGATTAATGAATTATACATAGATGACTTCCCCCCTCAAGCGGCAAAGGGCGCCCGTATTGGAAACGCCCCGTTATAATGACTGTATTTTATTGAATAATGTTATTGTCCGGATCTGCTACTTCAGCCTTCATGGCGTCCGTAACTTCAATGCCCTGTGCTGCTGCCGCTTTGAGGTTAAGAATGAGGTCCAGCTTCTCCTGCATCGTTACCTTCAGATCACCCGGGCTTGTGCCGTTCTTAAGCACTTCTACTGCCATTTCGCCAACCTGGTAGCCATGATCATAGTATTTGAAGCCCACGGTTGCAAAAGCACCCTTCTCCACTGTATCACGGTCTGCAGAGAAGAACGGCAGCTTGTTGTCATTAGCCGTCTGAATAATTGTATCCACACCGCTTACAACGGAGTTATCCAGTGTAATATAAAGGGCATCCACACGTCCTACAAGGGATTCAGCTGCCTGCTTCACCTCTGAAGTATTCGTGATAGCTGCCTTCACCAGCTCAATTCCGTGTTTGTCCAATTCTTCTTTGGCGATATCCGCCATAACCACTGCGTTAGGTTCACCTTCATTAATCACAAGCCCAAGCTTCTTCACATCCGGGAATTGGGTAGCGATGAAATTCATCAGACGTGTAATTGACTCAGGGTTCGTATCTGATGCGCCGGAGACATTGCCGCCGGGATGATCCAGATCACTTACAATCTTGGCATCCAGCGGGTCAGTGACAGCCGCGAACAAAACCGGCGTATCCTTGCTCACATTCTGCACAATGGATTGTGCGGACGGAGTGGCGATCGCCAGCACCAGATCGTTCTTGTCACCGGCAATCTTCTGGGCAATGGACAGGTTGTTCGCCTGATCCGCCTGGGCATTCTCCAGATCTACCGTCAAGTTCTCGCCTTCTACAATGCCGGCATCCTTCAATGCTGCCAGGAAGCCTTCCCGTGTAGCATCCAGCGACGGATGTTCTACATATTGCGAGATGGCGATCGTGTAGGATTTCGTATCCGCAGAACCGTTGTCTGCCGGAGCGCTAGTTGCGTTTGCCGGTGTATTTCCTGCATTTGCTCCATTATTTACCGCTGCATTATTGTTGCCGCAACCTGCTGCCACCAGCATCAAGGACATACTAAGGCCAAGCCAAATGTGCTTTCTCTTCATCAGATAACCCCTCTTCTTTTACGGTTTCAGCGCGCGAACCTGGGTTAGCGGTTCAGCATTATCGCTTTCATCTTTGAAAGCATTAAAGCAAATGCTCACACCATTTCCGCATCCACTGCCGTAATCTATTAAACATATATTATATGTAGGTTGATTTTCCGTCAATCATTTATCACGGCTCCATATTTTACAAAAAACGCACAATGGACTGATCATTCGACAAGAACAGGCCTGTTACTCTTGACATTGATTGCTAAAGCCTGTTTCACATAAAAAAAGCCGCCCTGCACAAACTTTACTTAAAGTTTGAAGATGGAGCGTGCCAAATGCCAATAATCAATTCATACAAAACTGCGGCCACAGCCGCAGTGCTGACTGCCGTCATTCTTGGTTCCACCGCCTGCAGTTATTCCAGCAAGGACGATACCCCGAAAGTGAATTCAATTACGCCGGCAGGAACTTTTGCCGGGAGCTATTATGAGAAGAATTCCATTACAGACAAGGAAGGCAAGTACTGGATTCCGCTGAAGTCGGCCGCTGCCTCCATCGGTTACAGGATGAAGGACGATACTTCAAGCGGTGGTTACACCAAGCTGGGCTACAGCGATGTAATGTACATGCTCCGTCCGGATTCCAGCCAGGTTTTCTCCCTGGGGGAGAAGATCACCCTACCGGACGTTCCGATCCGCCGCGAAGGCCAGATCTACATCACGCCCAATGCATTATCCAAGCTGCTGCAGACCGAGGTTGGCTGGAACCCCAGCACCGGAGAGATTAATATTGCCGCCCCTTCCGACAGGGATGTTACCACCAATACAGGTGCAGGTGGAGCCGCTAAGCCGCTGCGGATCCAGAGCGTCTCCAATGTGGATACCGGAGAACTGATCTCCTATGCCAAGAAGTATCTCGGTGTCCCTTACGATTTCGGAGCCGGACCCTATGAGGAAACCAAACGGTTTGACTGCTCATCCTTCACCCGGCATGTATTTAAGAAATTTGGTGTCGATCTGCCCCGGCTGGCCAAAGACCAGGATAATATCGGCAGGCGGGTATCAAGGAGCGAGCTGGAGCCCGGGGACTTAATTTTCTTCACCGTGCCCGGACGCTTCGAAAGTGATGCTGTTCCCGGTCATGTGGGTATCTACATGGGCGACGGCAAGTTCATTCATACTTGGGGAGATCCGGGAGTGCAGATCAGTGAGCTGGACTCCGGTTACTGGAGCAATGTTATTCTGCACATGCAGCGGGTGTTATAATCCCCTTAACATAACAAATGCAAGGAAGATTGCGGGCTTCTGCCGAAGCTCCGGTCTTCCTTGCATTTTTGTATGCGGATCCGCCATTAGCCGTCCACATATTACTCCCAGTTCTTACTGCGTCCGCTCAAGCGGAGAACCAGCTTCACCAGTTCCACGATAAGTACAATCGCCACTGCGGCACCACAGACAATCCCCCACTGCAGGCCGCTCAGATGCTGCACTCCGAACCATTCATTCAGCCCGGGAATGATAATAACCAGCACCAGCAGAAGTCCCGAGATGACTGAAGCCCCCAGCATATACCGGTTGCTGAACAAGCCGATCTGGAACAGTGATTTCGTATTGGATCTGACATTGAATGCATGGGTGAGCTGCAGCAGTCCGAGTGTAGCAAAAGCCATCGTGACGGCAACGCCTTCATCATAATGGGTGTGTGCCCAGTAATACACCAGCAGAGTCAGTGCCGCCTCAAGCAGTCCCTGATAGATGATTCCAATCCCCACGCCTCCGGCAAAAATACTGCTGCTTGATTTACGCGGTTTTTTCGACATCACATCGCTTTCTGCTTTCTCAAGTCCGAGCGCGAGCGCCGGAAGAGTATCTGTGACCAGATTAATCCAGAGAATATGAATCGGTTCAAGAATCCGCCAGCCGATCAGCGTCGCAATGAACAGGGTCACCACTTCCCCCAGATTGGCCGACAGCAGGAACTGGATCGCTTTGCGGATATTGCTGTATACCTTGCGGCCTTCCTCCACAGCAACGACAATCGTAGTGAAATTATCGTCGGCCAGCACCATATCGGATACGCCTTTGGCTACATCTGTTCCTGTGATACCCATTCCCACGCCGATATCCGCTGATTTCAGCGCTGGTGCATCATTAACCCCGTCACCGGTCATGGCTACGATCTTGCCCATTTGTCTCCAGGCCTTGACGATACGTACCTTATGCTCCGGCGATACACGGGCGTACACGGAATAATCGGCCACTCTTGTGGCAAAATCCGCCTCGCTTATCTGATCCAGCTCACGGCCGGTCAGCACGGCCTTGTCATCGTCGATGATTCCAAGCCGCTTGGCAATGGCTGCAGCCGTGTCCCGGTGGTCCCCGGTAATCATCACCGGCCGGATGCCCGCCCGTCTGCAGACGGCAACCGCATCCCGGACCTCCTCGCGCGGCGGATCGATCATTCCGGTCAGTCCGACAAACACCAGCTCCTTCTCCGTCACTTCCGGCGAAGGAGCAGCAGGCTGCTCTGCATGGTCGCGGTAAGCAAACGCCAATACCCGCAGCGCTTCGTCAGCCAGGCTTTTGTTGCTGGCCGTAATCCGGCTGATATGCTCCTCCGTCAAGGGCAATACATTGCCATTCTCTTGAATATGGCTGCATTTAGACACCAGCACATCCGGCGCTCCCTTGGTCAGCACCCGGAACTCCCCGTTATCCAGCTTATGGATCGTCGTCATCAGCTTGCGGTCCGAATCAAAAGGCAGCTCATTCACCCGCGGATAATGCTGCTCCAGCTCCCGTTTGTCTGTTCCGATGCTGAGTGCGAAGTCAACCAGCGCCGTTTCGGTGGGATCACCGATAATGGCTTTGCCGCTCCGGGTGCCTCCCGCCGGGCCGGGTTTCCCCCCTGCCTGAGCTCCATCCGCCTTAGTCCCGTCAGCACTCTTGCCTTCGTCTATGCTGGAATCATTGCAGAGGGTCATCGCCTGCAGCAGCAGCTCACCGCCTGGCGTTTCGTTAAGTTTCGAATCGGCTTCGACCGTCTCTCCGCCCACATAAAGCTTCTCTACGGTCATCTTGTTAAGTGTTAATGTGCCCGTCTTGTCAGAGCAGATAATCTCTGTACTGCCCAGTGTCTCCACCGCAGGCAGCTTGCGGATAATTGCCTTGCGCTTAGCCATCCGCTGCACGCCTAGCGCCAGAATGATGGTTACGATAGCCGGAAGACCTTCAGGAATCGCCGCTACCGCAAGGGAGATGGAGGTCAGCAGCATATCAAGCAGCTCTCTGCCCTCCAGCCAGCCGACTACGAAGATAACGACACAGACGCCCAGAATAATGAACGTGAAATATTTGCCAAGCTCATCCAGTTTTTTCTGCAATGGGGTAACTTCATTCTCCGCCTCTGAGATATAACCGGCGATCCGGCCCACTTCGGTCTCCATCCCCGTAGCCGTTACTACACCAACGCCCCGGCCATAGGTAACGCTGCTGCTCATATAAGCCATATTCGTCCGGTCACCGATTACAAGATCGTTGCCTTCCAGTACTCCTGACTGTTTATCCGAGGGCAGGGATTCCCCGGTCAGCGCTGCCTCCTCCGTCTTCAGTGACGCCGCTTCCAGCAGACGGAGATCAGCGGGCACCACATTGCCTGCTTCCAGCAGTACGATATCGCCGGGCACCAGCTCCTCGCTTTTGATCTCTGTAACCTGCCCGCCCCGGCGGACTCTCGCCTGCGGAGAGGACATGCTCTTGAGCGCCTCCAGCGCCTGCTCGGCTTTGTTCTCCTGAATAACGCCCAGCACCGCATTCAGGACAACCACCAGCAGAATAATGACGGTATCCGTCCACTCACCGAGTATACCCGAGAGTACAGCAGCCGCCAGCAGGATAAAGATCATAACATTCTTGAATTGCTCAATAAATTTGGCCAGCAGCGATTTGGACTTGGTTTCTTGAAGCATGTTTTTGCCGTAACGTTCCAGCTTCCGCGCCGCTTCTTCTGCAGTTAAGCCTTCTCCCCTGCTCTCCAGTTGCTTTAGCACCTCAGCCGTATCCAGTGTGTGGAACAACACACCAGCTTTACCCTTGGTATTAGCAGAATCTGAATTCAAGCCATCCGCTCCTTCTATAGTTTATTTAGTGCAGTGAAACCCTTATATGGAGTTTTACCCAAAAATAGCAGGAGAATTCTGAAAACATATGTAGATTTATCAAAGGTTACGCCTGCTATGACGTACGAATCCTTTGAACCGGGTTCCCTTGCTGGACAGCTCCCCCCTGTCTCCCTCAACGATCAGACCATACGCTTTAGCTTTCACTTCCAGCTCCTTCCGGCTCCCGTTCTGGAATTCAAAGGTTACATAGTAGCTGGTGTGAGTACCCGCATGCCCTCTGCCTCCCCACACTTCCGACCGTTTAGTAACAGCTGTCGCCACCCTCGACTCGAGCGGGCTGGCATTATTGGTCATCCAAATCTTCAGTGCCCTGGCAATAGTGTAAGCAACAAAAACTGCGATCAGCAGCAGCACCAGCTTTAATAAAAACGGGCCTTCCGAGAAAAAGCCGCCCTGGGAGCTTGATACTGTAAGATTCATAAATCCGTCAAAAAAGCCCTCATTATGCAAATTAAACGCTCCTTTGTTAAAAATAATTATTAAATGTTCATTTTACTAGGGAATACGCGCTGTACCGCCTGCGGTTTCGCATTTTCATGACATTTCCCCCAAAAAAACCGTGCCGGAAATTTGGTCCTGCCCAGAATCATATGTTATGCTTTAACTACAATATACAGAAAGGAGGTGTTCTCTTGATGACATATCTAGTGCGCTTGTCCATTTCTAAGCTGCTGAAGGCGGCCTTCGTACCCGTGCTTCTCCTGACCTTTCTGGCTGCTTCTTCCCAGATGCTGAACGAACAGGAGGCTTCTGAAGTGCAACATGCCAGACTGGAGCGTTATGAGCATAAAATGGCGCAGCCTGTCCGGGCGCACAGCACAACGTTCCATTACATTCCTTCCGCGCGGCTGGCCCATCCTGAGAACCTGCTGGCGCTTCATCCGGAAGCGTCGCTGCCTCTGCTCTGTGTGTCGTTCTTCCCCATTATTTACATCATTCTGAAGCGACTCCTGCTGTATCCGCTGAAATGCACATCACACTTTATAAGGTAACGGCTTACCAATAAGTTAATATCATTCTCTGGCTGAATCAATCGAACATAAATTCAGGTTTCCTGCTGAAAGGAGGAAATCCATTGAAAATCAGATATAGAGGGGCTGCCCCCCTGCGTCATTCCAGAATACTTCGTCTGCTCTCCGTTATAGGCGGGGGATTGCTCGCTGCTGTAGGACTGGAACTGTTCCTCATGCCGCATAAGCTGCTCCCCGGCGGAATCGCCGGATTATCTGCTCTGCTGTCGCATCTGACCGAAATGCGTCTTGGCTTATTTCTGTTCCTGTTTAACCTTCCGTTCATTCTAATGTCGCGCAGACAGATTAATCTCCGCTTTGCCCTGTATACGATGCTCGGATTAGTCTGTCTGACGGCAGGCTCACTGGCCTTGCACCACTTTCCTGCAGCTGCCAGCGAACCCCTGCCCGCTGCTATAGCCGGCGGACTGTGCCTGGGGTTTGGACTTGGCATCTCTGTCCGTTTCGGAGGGATTACCAGCGGAAGCGAGAAGCAGGGAGTACGGCTGCTGAACGGCGGTCCGCCCAAATCTGCTGAAATGGGCATCATGCTGTTCAACTGTGCCATTCTGCTCTTTGGCGGTTCGTTATTCGGCTGGGATCAGGCCATGTACAGCATCATTGCTTATCTGCTAGCCTTTGAAGCCCTGCGCTTCTCGCTAAGGGACTTGTCCCTCTCACAGGCTGTCTGGATTACCAGCAGCAACTGTGAAGAGATCCGCCGCAAGCTTCAGCAGTCGCTTGACCGCGAAGTTAAACTCGTCAGGTCCACCGGCCCCGAGGGACAGCCGGGCACCGTCTTCTGCCTGGCGAGCAGACTGGAGGAAGAGGAACTGGCTTCCATCGTCCATGGATGCGACCAGGACAGCAAGATCGTCATCAACGCAGCCCGGAGCAGCCGGATTTCAGCGCTTTTCCGTAATCACCCGCCCGGATAACCGGTAATCTATCCGGACAATACAGATAAACTAAAAAGCGTTCCCGCAACCAGTTGCGGGAACGCTTTTTAGTTACTTCAGCCATGGGGCAGAATCCGCCCGTTCAGCGGAACATCCCCCATAAGCGGATCAAATGAAATGTATTGCTTGGATCGATTTTCTGGGCAATAACAAACTTCACAATTTGGTCTTCCTGTGCCGACGTCAGCTTCTCATTCATCACTGCAGAAGCGTTGCGCACCAGCCTGCGCACAACGGCAGTGTTCTGCAGCTCTTGCTTGGAAATCCCGTTAATCATATTCTTGATACGTTCCTTAACCGCCGGATTCTTCATCTTCATCTTAATGCGATCCACCAGCGCAGGACTAATTCCGAACTGCTGATAACCCAAGCATAGCACCTCCCGTCATATCCAATCATTCACAGTATATGAGGGCAGGTCTCCGCATGTGCCTAATCAGTCAATTAAATCCCCCTGGAAGATTTGCTCCTGCTGTAAGTACCCGCGCAGCGGGGCATAATCCGCCGATGTCCAGAACGCGGCATCCCGCAGCAGCTCCGCAGCATCATCACGAGCCAGCTCCAGCGTTTCGAAATCGGCTGTCATATCCGCCAGCCTGAATTCCGGCAGCCCGCTCTGCTTCGTCCCGAAGAAATCCCCCGGTCCCCGCAGCTCCAGATCACGCCGGGACACCTCGAAGCCATCATCCGTATCCGTCATGGCCGTCATCCGCTCTCTGCCAATCTCCGATTTGGGATCTGCCATCAGCACGCAATAGGAAGCATGCTCCCCTCTGCCGACCCGTCCACGCAGCTGGTGCAGCTGGGACAGGCCGAAGCGGTCGGCATCCATGATGATCATCAGGGTGGCATTCGGCACGTCTACCCCCACCTCTACGACCGTCGTAGAGACCAGCAGCTGCACTTCGTTGCTGTAGAAGGCACGCATCACTTCATCCTTCTCCGCAGGCGTCATCCGCCCGTGAAGCAGCCCTACCTTGTAGTCCGGGAAAGCCTGAGACATCTGAACATGCAGATCAATTGCATTCTGCACATCGAGCTTCTCCGACTCCTCAATGAGCGGACAGATCAGATAGGCCTGCCGGCCTTGCTCTATCTCGCGGCTGATCAGATTCAGCACCCGCTCCATCAGATCAGGCTTCACCCAGTAGGTCGTAATGGGCACCCGACCCTTCGGCCGCTCCGACAGCGTAGACACATCCATGTCGCCAAAAACAGTGATAGCCAGCGTACGCGGAATCGGGGTTGCCGTCATTGTGAGCACATCCGGATTGTAGCCCTTGCGCCGCAGGACGCTGCGCTGGTTCACCCCGAACCTGTGCTGCTCATCTGTGACTACAAGCCCCAGGCTGCGGAAGAAGACATCATCCTGTATTAACGCATGGGTTCCGACGACAACATCCAGCATTCCCAGCTGCAGGGAAGCCAGCAGATCCTTGCGTTTGCGTCCGGTCACACTGCCGGTCAGCAGTCCAACGGTAATTCCGAAAGTCTCAAACATCCTCGTGAGCGAGCGCATATGCTGCTCGGCCAGGATTTCAGTCGGCACCATCAGTGCCCCCTGGAACCCTGACCTTACAGTGGCATACAGTGCGATCGCCGCCAGTACCGTTTTGCCGGAGCCTACATCCCCCTGGAGCAACCGGTTCATACAGTACCCTGAACGCATGTCATGCAGAATCTCCAGCTCCACATGCTTCTGGGCATCCGTCAGCTCAAACGGCAGGCTCCGGACAAACTGCCGTACTGTCGCATTGTCCACCGTATGGACCACACCGTCCATTCTGCCGCGGTTAAGGACCCGGAAGGCCTGTACCTTCAGCTGGAACAGGAACAGCTCTTCATAGACCATTCTGCGGCGCCCCTGCTGGCCTTCCCGGGTATCCTCCGGCTGGTGGATCGTAGCAATCGCCTTTTTACGCGACATGAAATCATACTTGCGCATAATACTGTGCGGCAGTATTTCCGGAATCAGCTCCCCGTACTGCTGCAGGCCCTGATTAATGACCTTGCGGATCCAGGACTGCGTGATTTTGCCGCCCACAGAGTACACCGGCTGCAGGGTCCCTGTCTTGCCTTCTCCGCGGTCCGGAAATTCATAATTGGTTACGGTAATCTGATTGCGTTTCTGATCCCATTTCCCGGTAAGGACTACTTCACGGCCCACTGTCAGCTGCTCCCGCGCATAATGCTGGTTGAACCAGGTTGCCGTGAACATCCACGGCTCGGCCACCATCTTGCAGCTCATACGTGATTTGCCCCCGAAGCGCTGCAGCACCGGTATGCCGATCACCTTAGCTACGACGGTTGCTTTATCGCCATGCTTAACTTCACTAAGAGACTTAGGCCGGAAATCCTCATAACGGAAGGGGTAGTATTCCAGTAAATCCTTCACTGTAAAGACGCCAAAGGCGTGAAGCTCGCCTTGCTTTTGAGCGCTCACGCCAGTTATTTGTTTCACTTCAATTGATTCCAAAGCCACCACCATGTTCATCCCCTATACTAGGCGGGCCAGATGAATACGGCTAAGGTCCCGTTGCCGACATGGCTGCCTACGACAGGGCCGATGTTGGTCAGTACCTTCTCTTCTATGGTGAAATGCCCGGACAATTCCTTGAGGAATTCTTCGCCGGAAGCCGGTTCAGCCGTATGACCCACGGCCACATTGATTTTGTTCACACCCGGCAGATCTGCCTTGAACAGCTCGATCATGCGGGCAACTGCCTTCTTGCGGCCTCTAACCTTCTCTACCGCATAGATGATTCCTTCTGCATCGATCGACAGGATCGGCTTGATATTGAGCAGCGTACCCAGGATGGCGGACGCTTTGCCGATTCTGCCTCCCTTCTGGAGATACTCCAGCGTATCCACCAGGAAGTACAGCTTGCGCGATTTGCGCAGACTCTCTACCTGCTCCAGGATTTCCTCCGGCGCTTTGCCCTGACCGGCCATTCTCGCGGCTTCCACTACCATGAACCCGAATCCGTATGAAGCGGACAGGGAGTCAACCACGGTGATCAACTCCCCCTCCTCTTCCAGCATGGATTTGGCCAGGACTGCGGATTGATAGGTTCCGCTAAGTCCGGAGGAGATATGGAAGGACAGGATCGGACTTCCCGGATAACGTTCCTGAATACTGCGGTATACGTTCATATATTCGACCGGCGACGGCTGTGAGGTGGTCGGCAATTGCGGCGAGCGGGGAAGACGCTCATAGAACTGCTCCGGAGTCATATCCAGATTATCCCGGAAAGCCTCTTCGCCGAACATCAGGGTCAGCGGAACGACTTCAATGCCGTACTGATCCGCCAAGGCAGGCGGGATATCGGATGTGCTGTCGGTAACGATTAAGGTACGATTCATGGATTTCCTCCCCATACTATGATTTAGCTGATCCACTCTGCTTGCTTAGGTCTATGGTGTCTATGGCTCCACTGAGAAAAGATAGTAATACAGCGGCTGGCCGCCATCATGAACTTCAACTTCTACCTGCGGGTACGTTTCTTCCAGCCAGGTGCTGAGAGCATCCGTAACATCTGCTTCGGCATCCGCACCAGTCAGCACCGTAACGATCTCGTCACCGTTCACCAGCATGCTTGCCAGCAGCTGCTTGTTTACCGCAAGTAATTCATCGGCAGCAGCAACGATCTTGGAGTTCGAAATTCCGATATACTGCCCGGCTTTGATCTCCAGCTCTTCAATGACTGTATCCCGCACTGCGTTGGTAACTTGTCCCGATTTGACCTGTGCGATAGCCTCCAGCATGTTGCTGGTGTTGGCATCAACAGCTTCCTCTTCCTGGAAGGCAAAGGCGGCCGAGATTCCCTGAGGAATGCTCTTGCTCGGGATCACCGTGATGTCACGTTCGCCCTCCAGCAGTTCCTTGGCCTGCTGCGCAGCCAGTACGATATTGGAGTTATTCGGCAGAATGTAGATATGCTTCGCTGAAATGGAAGAGATCGCATTAACGAAATCCTCCGTGCTGGGATTCATCGTCTGGCCGCCGGCCAGGATGGCATCCACGCCCAGGCTGCGGAAGATATCGGAGATTCCATCGCCCGAAGAGACTGCAATGAAGCCGTATGGTGCGAGATCATCCGCGGGAGGAACCGCCGGCGACTGCACGCTGGCCTTCTCTTCCGGAATATCGGCGAATACATCCGGCATTGGAGCAATATCCATTCCGGCGGTCAGCAGATCGCGGTGCTGCTCACGCATGTTAAGAATATGAATCTGCGTGATCTCACCGTGCATCAGCGCCAGGTTAAGCACCTCTCCGGGAGTCTTCGAATGAACATGCACCTTGATGGTTTCATCATCCGAAATTACAATAATAGAGTCGCCGTTAACTGACAACGCTTTCCGAAAAACTTCTTCATCAAAATCTGATTTCACAGATGCGCCAAGCTGGCGGTTGATGAAAAATTCCATATCATATAGAAATTCGATGTCTTCCGTAGAGAGCTGGGATTGCGCGGAAGACTGTACGGAGGACAATACATTCTCAGGTTTGGTCAGTACCGCTGCAGGAATTGGTGCAGGAACTGAGGCTTGTCCTTGTACAGGGGTCTGCACAGCGGCTGATCCGCTGGTTAGATACTGGTGGAAACCTTCATAGATGTAGACCAGTCCCTGGCCGCCGGAATCCACAACACCAACCTGCTTGAGCACAGGCAGAAGCTCCGGTGTATTGGCTAACGCTTCCTTGGCTTTGGACAGCACTTCGGTCATCAGCTCGGTAACATCCGTAGTGCGGCGCGCATAATACACTGCATGTCTTGCAGCTTCTTTGGCGACAGTAAGGATCGTACCTTCAACCGGTTTAACCACTGCTTTGTAGGCTGTATCTACGCCAGTCTGCAGTGCTGCAGCGAACTGCTGCGTGTTCAATTCTTCATATTGGGCTGCATAACGTCCAAGACCTCTGAATAACTGCGACAAAATAACGCCGGAGTTCCCCCGCGCGCCCATCAGGAGTCCTTTGGAGAGCACTCCTGCACATTGGCCTACAGAGGCAGTATTATTTTTCTTCAATTCATTCGCGCCTGCGGTCATCGTCAGATTCATGTTTGTTCCCGTATCTCCGTCCGGAACCGGAAAAACATTTAAAGAATTGACATGCTCCGCATGCTGCTGCAGCTTTTCCGCACCAAATAGTACCATTGCGGTAAAATCTGTTCCGTTTATAGAACGCTTACTCAATGAGAATTCCCCTTCCTAACTTCATGCCTAATCAATTCTATGATTAACTGGACATAATGCACTAATTTATATTGTACTATAAGAGCGAAAAGAAATAAATGTTTTTGAATCGGTTGACGTAGCAAATTTTGCTGTGATATTATATTTAAGTATTGTTTTACGCAGGTGTAAGTAACAAGGAGGTGTAATCTATGTCCCGCAAATGTACAGTAACAGGCAAGAAACCGGGCAGCGGCAACCACGTGTCTCACGCAAACAACCGCAACCGTCGCTCTTGGGGAGTTAACGTTCAGAAGGTCCGTATCCTAGTGAACGGCAAACCGAAACGCGTGTACGTCAGCACCCGTGCTTTGAAAGCCGGTAAAGTTGAACGCGTTTAGTCTTGGATTAATCTAGGACCTAGCGATATCTCATATGAAGCAAAAAGCACCCTTTACATTCGTAAGGTGCTTTTTTTCATGTTTTCTGTTCTCTCTGACTCAGCTTTTCTGAAAAGTGTTCAAAATCGCTTTAACAAAACCTCCCAAAAATCTTGGCAGCTTGAACGTGTAAAATTTCATGATTAACCCTCCCATCAATTCATGCCGTGCAGTAGGAGACTATCCTGTCATGATGTGTATACCAACGAACTGCAGACCTCCCTTATTGTATAAAAAAAGGCTACATGAGATTTCTGCTCATGTAACCATATTTATGCGGGTATAACTTGGCCTATACCTAAGCGCTCCGGATTAAAGGACAGCACCATCCGCCGCCTCACGTATCACCCGGATTGCACCTGCACGGTCACTGCGTCCGAAGACCGCATTGCCCGCTACCAGAACATCAGCTCCTGCTTCAGCTACGAGAGATGCTGTAGCTTCAGCTATCCCTCCGTCCACCTCAATCCGCAGCCCTTTATGATTGATCTCACCGGCCCATTCGCGAATCTGTGTGATCTTACGCAGCATACGCGGGATGAAGGCCTGTCCGCCAAATCCCGGATTGACTGTCATGACCAGCACCAAATCAACATCCTCAAGCACTTCACGCACAGCAGCTGCCGGGGTACCCGGATTAATCGCCACACCCGCCATCAGGCCGAGCTCTTTGATCTGATGAACTACACGGTGCAGATGCACACAAGCTTCCGCATGTACCGTGATTACAGAGGCTCCTGCAGCGGCAAAATCAGCAATATACCGTTCCGGATTCTCGATCATCAGATGAACATCAAGCGGCAAGGAGGTATGGGCTTTGACCGCTGCCGTAATGGCAGGTCCCAGGGTAATGTTCGGCACAAAATGACCGTCCATCACATCTACATGAATCCAATCCGCACCGCTGGCTTCGGCTTCGGCAACCTCTGCGCCAAGGGCTGCGAAATCTGCTGACAATATAGAAGGAGCAATAATAACCATGTGTTTAGTACCTCCGCTTTTTATCTTTCATTTCGTTGTAGAACAGCTTGTAATGCTCATAGCGGCTGGCCGCTATATCTCCGTCCTGCAATGCCTCGATAACTTTGCAGCCCGGTTCGTGAAGATGGCTGCAGCCGCGGAATTTGCAGTTCTCCGCATAGGAAGCGAACTCACGGAAGCATTCTGACAATTCATCCACACCCAGCTCCAGAAAGTCCAGCTGGCTGAACCCTGGTGTATCGGCTACGAATCCGCCATTTCCAATATCCATCAATTCAACATGACGTGTCGTATGACGCCCGCGTCCGAGCCGCAGGCTGATTTCCCCTGTCTCCAGCTCAAGGCCCGGTACTAGGCGGTTCAACAGTGTTGACTTCCCTACACCGGACTGGCCCGAGAATACACTGATGATTCCGCCCAGGCGCTTCCGCAGCTCATCAGCGCCTGATCCGTTCAGTGAGCTCGTGACCATCACTTCATAGCCAATTTGTTCATATAGAGCCTTGACTGCTTCTGTAGCCTGGCCTTCATCATCCGCCAGATCCTGCTTGGTCAGTACAATCAGCGTGTCCAGTCCCGAATGCTCGATATGAACGAGAAATTTGTCCAGCAGGTTGAGGTTCATATCCGGTTCCCGTACAGAGAACAGCAGTACGGCCAGCTTCACGTTCGCTACCTGCGGACGGATCAGTTCGGATTCACGGGGAAGGAGTTCATCCACCATGCCCTCCCCGTTCTCAGTCAGCATATAGATAATCCGGTCACCAACCAGAGGAGCGATTCCTTTTTTCTTCAGAATCCCGCGTCCCCGGCACTGTACAGCCTCTTCCTCCGTTGCGATCTGTCCATCCCTGAGCGGCTTCACATAATAATATCCGCTAAGTGCTTTAATAATGATTCCTTCAGGCATACATATTGAGCCTTCCTCTCCTGATTTTGCGCAAATGACCCAAGATTGTATCCCCCGGGTCATTTCGCCGCTCCAGCTGTAACGGTGTTGACGCCGTCCAGCTGAAGCTTATCTCTTATTATTTATTTTTGCTTTTGCCCTTGCCCTTGCCATTTCCATTATTATTTCCTTGAGAAGCGGCAAGCAGTTTATTATTATTTTCTTTGCCCGGAATGAAGCCGGTCTGATCTCCCTGACCTGTCTCTTCGCCTTCTCCGGCACCCGGCGGCAGAATCTCAGGTTCTATCGTAGGCTCAGCCGGAGGTTCAGTAGGTGCAACGGTCGGCTCAGGAGTCTGAGTCTGAACCGGAGGAGGCTCAGGGGTCTGTACATTGTTATTCTTGACATCCACATAAGTTATAGGATAGGTCTCGAGGAATTCCCCGTCCCGGTATACGGAAACCATCCCGTCCTTGTTGGGAGCAAGCACCATGTTCACAGATAAGGTCTGACTTTTGCCAATCGTGCGTGTGCCCCACTCCTGGTTCTCGCCATTATTACGCGCATCTGCAAAGACAATCCGGATTTTGCTTCTTTGGCCGTCCACGGCCGGTGCAACTGGAACCGGGAAGGTATATTCCAGTGCTTCCGGAGGATAACCGGTACTGAGGTAAATGGTTATTTTCTCTCCGGGAGTAACCTGATCCCCTTCCTCATATGCCCATTGCTTCGTGACTTTGCCCTTCTCATAAGTGAAGCTGGGCTCTTCCTTAACCTCATCCAGCACAAGGCCGGCTTTCTCAATCGCTGCTTTGGCTTCCTTCTCTGTCATTCCGAGGAGGCCCGGCATATTCGTGCTCTCTTTCCCCTTACTCACGATCAGCTTAACCGTTACTGTCTCAGGATCATACTCACTATTTGCCGCAGGCTCAGAGCTGATTACTTTGCCTTTGTCAAAATCCTCACTGTAACGTTCGTCCGGAGTGATTTTATTCTGGGCTATACCTAGCGCAATTAACTCTTTGACGGCATCATCATAGCTCATATTAGAAACATCCTTTAGCTTAGGCAGTACCTTGGCGGTACTTACTGTAAGGATAATATGCGTGCCTTCCTTGACCATCGTGTCAGTCTTGCTCTGTTTCCAGACGATATTTTCTGCAAAATTCGGATTGTATGCCTGCACCGGCGGCTCCTCTGCGAACAAGCCCACCTCTTCAAGCGCAGCTTTGGCTTCCTCAAAAGAAATACCGGTAACTACCGGCACCGCCACTTCATCCACGGACAATTTGGAGTTGACATACCAGACGACCCCGCCCATAGCGATCAGCAGTATAAGGGTAAGACTAATCCATAGTGCTGCACGGCCCGATTTGCGCTTGCCGGCTGGAGGAGGCGGAGCATCCTCCATACTGCGGACACGTTCATCTCCGCCGCCACGGCTGCCCAGACCCCGCTGGAGCGGCTTGATCGCCGGAATCACCCGCGTTCTGTCCTCATCATCGTCGTCGTGGAACAGCGCTTTGGCTTCACTCCGCCGTTCAGGCAGCAGACAGGTCTCCAGATCCTGCAGCATTTGCTTGGCGGACTGGTACCGTTCCTCCGGGTTCTTGCGCATCGATCTCAGAATTACATTCTCTACGCTTTGCGGAATCAGCGGATTCAGCAGACGCGGCTCCTCGAATTCCTCCTGCAGATGCTTCAGCGCTACACTAATCGGGCTTTCGCCCAGAAAAGGCAGCACTCCGGTAAGCATCTGATAGAGCACGATCCCCAGAGAATACAGGTCAGACTTCTCTCCCGTCGTCACACCTTTGGCATGCTCCGGCGAGAAATAGTGGACAGAACCGACCACAGAACCCGTCTGGGTTATCGTAGTGGATGTAACCGCCCGGGCAATCCCGAAATCCGTTACTTTGACCCGGCCATTACGGCCGATCAGAATATTATGAGGTTTAATATCGCGGTGAATGATCTGGTTCATATGCGCATGATCAAGCGCATCACAAATTTGTGAAGCAATCCGCACAGACTCATCGACCTGCAGCGGAGCCCGCTCTTTAATAATTTCGTTCAAATTCTTGCCTTCAATATATTCCATAACAATATAATGGACTTCATCTTCCTGGCCGACATCGTAAATGCTGACTACATTTGGATGAGATAACGATGCAGCTGATTGCGCCTCCCGCCGGAACCGGCGGATGAATTCCTCATCATGCACAAACTGGTTGCGCAATACTTTGATAGCAACATTCCGGTTAAGCAGAATGTCATGGGCTCTGTAGACGAGCGCCATGCCACCTCCGCCGATCCGTTCGATGACTTGGTAACGGCCGCCCAATTCGTGACCGATCATCTATCCCACTCCTTTGTCTCGGGCACTGCGGCCTCTCCTTGGTGTTCTAACATAGCAACGCTGATATTATCGTTGCCGCCGGCGAGCAATGCCAGCTGAAGTAATCGATCCGCTCTTTCTTCCAGAGAAATCTCATGAATTCCGGCTACCTTGGCTATATGGTCCTGACTGACGAAATTGCTGAGCCCGTCGCTGCACAGCAGCAGAAGCTCCCCAAGCGCAAGTGTAACATAAGCCAGATCCGCAGACACCACGGCATCCGTTCCCAGAGCCCTGGTCAGCACATTGCGGCGCGGATGGCTGCCCAGCTCCTCCAGGCTGATCTGGCCGTTCTTGAACAGCTCATTGACCAGCGTATGGTCCTCGGTTAGTTGTATTGCTGCACCGTCCTGAATGAGATACGCCCTGCTGTCTCCGATATGGCCGATATATCCTGCTGACCCTTTCAGCAGAGCAGCTACGATGGTAGTCCCCATGTTGTGGTATTTCTCATCGCTTTGAGCTTCTATGTGGACCGTGCGATTGGCTTCCATAATGGCGGCAGACAGCGCCTCCTTCAGCTCTGCCTCCGGAAGATCAGGCTGCAGCTGGTCCAGAATGTTCCTGACCGTCTCCAGTGCAATCCTGCTCGCGGTATCGCCAGCCAAATGTCCCCCCATCCCGTCGGCTATAATGCCGAGGGTATAACCGTGGCGCGTAGCGCCGATCCAGACCGAATCCTCATTGACGGTACGTACCCGGCCAATGTCGCTGGCTTGAACTGTTCTGATCAAATATCCTCACCCCAACTCCATATGTTTGGCACGCAGCTGACCGCATGCGGCCGCAATATCATGGCCTTGCTCACGGCGGATCGTGACGTTCACACCGTGATCGGCCAGTATACGCTGAAATTCAAAGATATCATTGCGGGAAGTCCGTACATACTTGCGCTCAGGCACATGGTTAACCGGAATCAGGTTCACATGGCAGAGCATGGTCTTAAGCACACCAGCTAATTCCTCGGCATGCTCAGGCTGATCGTTCACGCCGCCGATTAGGGCGTATTCGAAGCTAATCCGGCGGCCTGTCTTGGCCTGGTAATAGCGCAAAGACTCGATTACGTCATCGAACGGATAACGGCGGTTAACCGGCATCAGCTTGGAACGGAGCGTATCATTAGGAGCATGAATCGAGATCGCCAGATTAATCTGCGTATCTTCGTCAGCAAACTTGTAAATATTCGGCACAATCCCGCTGGTCGATACTGTAATATGGCGCTGGCCAATGTTCAGGCCCTTCTCATGAATCATTAAGCGCAGGAATCTCATAGTCGCGTCGTAGTTCTCGAAAGGCTCGCCGGTACCCATGATAACAATGCTGCTGACACGTTCGCCGCGGGCATCAAGAATCTGCTGGGAACGGACAACCTGAGCCACAATCTCCCCTGCAGTCAGATCACGCTTCAAGCCTCCAAGCGTCGACGCGCAGAAGGTACAGCCGATCCGGCAGCCCACCTGGGTAGTTACACATACGCTGTTGCCGTAATTGTGCTTCATAATAACTGTTTCGATCGCATGATCATCATGCAGGCCGAACAGGAATTTCACAGTGCCGTCTTTGGATTCCAGCTTAGTAATTTCAGTCAGAGCCGAAATACTGAACTGCTCCGCCAGCTTACCCCGCAGTGCCTTGGAGAGATTGCTCATCGATTCGAAATCATTCACACGCTTCACATACAGCCAGTCAAAAATCTGTCCGCCGCGAAAAGCCGGCTCTCCGTTATCCTTGGCCCACTGCTGCAACTCTTCTAAAGAAAAATCATATATTAAAGGTTTCATTGTTATTAGCACCTGTTCTTTCATAAATTATATGCGTATTATTTCTCATTCTTCCTATTTTAACACAAATTCCAGAGCCGGTAAAAGAAAAGCCCGCCGCGCAAAACCTCTGCGGGGCGGGAAGCTGTAATTCCATGCAGAAATCACTATATTACGAGAGTCGCTCCAGCCGGGCAATATAGAATCCGTCGCTTCCGAAATGATGGGGAAGCAGCTGTATTCCATCGCCTGCGGCAATTGCGGTTCCCTCTAGCCGTTCCCAGACGGCTGTCTTGAAGCTGACCGGAGCGAAGCCGGGATTATGCTCCAGGAAATCCCTGATAATCCGGCTGTTCTCCGCCTGTTCCGTAGTGCAGGTGCTGTAAACTAGTATACCTCCCGGCTTCAGTAGCCCGGCGACAGACTGCAGAAGCTCATGCTGCAGTGTTGCTACGCTGTCCACATCTCCGGGCTGCTTCCGCCACTTCAAATCCGGCTTGCGCCGGATCACCCCAAGCCCCGAGCAAGGTGCATCCAGCAGAATCCGGTCGAAGGATTCCGGCTGGAGGGCGGCACCCAGCCGGAGGGCATCGCCGCTTAAGGTAGCAATGCAATCCAGACCCAGACGGGCCGCCTGATCGGCGATAAGCTTCGCCTTATGCTCATGCAGATCATTGGCAAGTATAGATCCTTCATCCTTCATCAGCTCGCCCATGTGCGCGCTTTTGCCTCCGGGAGCGGCACAACAGTCCAGCACCTTCATCCCGGCTTCTGGTGCTACAACCTCAGCCACCAGCATCGAGCTCTCATCCTGTACAGAGAGATAGCCGTCCCTGTACCAGGAGGTCAGTGCCAGATTGCCGCCTCCCTTAACAATAAGCCCGAAGGGGCTGACCTTAGATTCAGAGGCATCCAGGCCGGCTTCGAGCAGCTCAGCCAGCAGCGCCTCACGGCTGATCATGGTCGTATTTACGCGGACACTGACCGCCGGCGGTTCATTGTTCGCGGCACACATAGCCTCCGCTGTGTCCGGGCCATATTCCGCAGACCACCGCTGCACCATCCAGAGCGGATGCGAGTGAAGAATTGAGATCCGCTCCTCCCGGCTGATTTCCTCCGGCAATACCGGCAGTTCCCCGGCCCGCAGTACGCTGCGAAGCACGCCGTTGACCATGCCGGAGATTCCCTGATGGCCGCGTTTCTTGGCTATATTCACAGCCTCATTAACCGCTGCATGCGAAGGAACCCGGTCCAGATACATAATCTGGTACAGGCTCAGACGCAGCAAATTACGCACCCAGGGCTGAAGCTTGGCAAGTCCCTTGCTCACGAAACCGCCCAGCACATAATCCAGTGTAATCATCCGTGATATACTTCCGTACACCAACTCCGTAGCCAGTCCGGTATCTTCACGGCTCAGATCCGCCTTCTGCAGGCTGCTGCCCAGCAGAAGATTACTGTATGCCCCCTGCTGCTCTACGCGGACAAGGATATCAAGTGCAACCTCGCGCGCAGTAGCTGCTGCGGGCGGTTTACCGCCCGGCTTCTTCTTGCCTGCTCCTCTGGCTTGACCGCCCGGAGCAGAGGTATTACCGGCGGATTGGATGCGCGGTCCGCCGCCTTTGCCGCCCGCGCTCAACCCAGCACCGCGCCAGGCTTAAGACTAGCACCGCGGCTGAAATCTGCCGCGCTCATCGCTTTTTTGCCGGCTGGCTGTACCGTTGTCAGCAGGAGAATACCGTCGCCGGTCTTCACTTCAACACCGCGTTCGCTCACTGACAGTACGGTGCCCGGTTCAGCGCTTCCGCCTGCATTTCCCGCAGACGGCTTCGCCGCTGCCCACACCTTGAAGGTCTCGCCGTTCCACAGGGTGAAGGCACCCGAGAACGGTACCAGCCCGCGGATACGGTTATAGGTTGCCAGTGACCCGGCCGTCCAGTCGATCCGTTCATCTTCGCGGCTGAGATTCGGCGCATAAGTTGCCTCGCTGTCATCCTGCACGGCCGCCTCTACACGCCCTGCCGCCAGCCGCGGCATTTCAGCCTTCAGCAGGTCACGTCCGGCAAGACTCAGCTTGTCGAACATGGTGCCTGAGGTATCTTCATCCTCAATCGGCACCTCTACCCGCGAGATCATATCTCCGGTATCCAGTCCTTCTGCCATGTACATCAGCGTTACACCTGTTACCTTCTCGCCGTTAATGATGCAGCGCTGTATCGGTGCACCGCCGCGGTATTTCGGCAGCAGCGAGCCATGAACATTCACACATCCGTTCTTCGGCAGTTCCAGTACACTCTTCGGCAGAATCTGCCCGTAAGCCGCTGTTACAATCAGATCCGGCTCATAGGCAGCCAGTTCAGCTACCGCTTCCGGGCGCCGCATCCGTTCGGGCTGAAGAACCGGCAGCCCCAGTTCAAGAGCAGCCTCCTTCACAGGTGAAGGCGCAAGCATCTTCTTGCGTCCTTGCGGACGGTCCGGCTGGGTAACCACTGCGACTACCTCATAGCCTTCCTCCAGCAGCATCCGCAGGGAGGGTACCGCAAAAGCCGGCGTTCCCATGAACACTATCTTCATTTCACTCACTCCTCAGTTTCACTGCGTTCTGCTGTATACTCATATACCTTCTCGGCAATATCCGTGAACAGCACACCGTTCAGGTGATCGATTTCATGCTGAAAAGCCCGTGCGAGCAAGCCGCTTCCGGTAATTGTAACTTCATTGCCTTCACGGTCCAGACCGCGTACGGTTACTGTCTCTGCACGGCGTACATCACCGTTCAAGCCGGGAATACTCAGGCATCCTTCGGGTCCGAACTGCTCCCCGTCCATGCTGATAATCTCAGGGTTAATCAGCTTGATCAATCCATGCTCTTCATCGGCATCTACTACGATCAGCCGCTTCAGAATTCCAACCTGCGGTGCTGCGAGACCAACGCCTTCCGCGTCATACATCGTATCCGCCATATCGTCGAGCAGTTTTTGCACATTCGGGGTTACAGTTGTTACGGTCTTTGCTTTCTTGTGTAATACTTCATCCGGTTCTTTCACGATCAGCCTGATTGCCATTACAAAAACACCATCCTTGTTCTGAACATGTCTATAGTATATAAAATGAAAAAAATCACTCTTTCATTTCATAGTAAAGCACCTGAGTAAACAATGAACATCTATCATTCAGACAAAACTGCCTTACCCATTGTAACACGCCGGGAGATTACATCAACATCTGCGGGTCCACATCTATGCTGATCTGCAGTCCTTTGTCACGGACAGAGTCCTCCAGCTCCTCTGCCACCTGACGGGCCAGTCCGATTGCATCGATCGCACCGCGCCATTTAATGATGCATTGAAATCTGTACCGGCCTTTGAGCCGCGGCAAGGGTGACGCCACCGGACCCAGCAGATCCAGCGCATCCGAGGAGAGCTTGTCCAGACTTCCATACCAGCGCAGCTGCCTTGCCTTGCCCTGGATATTCAGGGCATAATTCTCCGCCAGCTTCAGCAGCAGCGGAAGCTGCTCATGCGACAGCGTGACCAGAATCAGCCGGCAATAGGGCGGATAATGCAGCTCCTTGCGGTGCTTCAGTTCATCCCGCACGAACGATCTGTAATCATGCCCGCTGGCATGGATGATCGAATAATGCTCCGGTGTATACGACTGCACAACCACCTCGCCGGGCAGCTGATGTCTCCCTGCTCTGCCGGCAACCTGAGTTAGCAGCTGGAACGTCTTCTCCGCCGCCCGGAAATCCGGCAGATTCAGCGCCGAGTCCGCAGTGATTACACCGACCAGGGTGACATCAGGGAAGTCGAGCCCTTTGGCCACCATTTGCGTTCCCAGCAGCACATCGGCCTTCTTATCCCTGAACTGGTTCAGCAGCTTCTCATGTGAACCCTTCTCCGTAGTTGTATCCACATCCATACGGATTACTCGGATACCTGGAAACAGCTTGCCGAGCTCTTCCTCGACTCTCTGGGTCCCTGTCCCGAAGAAGCGGATATGCTCGCTGCCGCATTCGGGACACAGCTTAGGTGCAGGCTCGGCATGGCCGCAGTAATGGCAGCGCAGATTGTCGCTGCGGCTGTGATAAGTCAGTGAGATATCACATTCCGGACAACCGGCGACATATCCGCAGCTCCGGCACATGACGAAGGTGGAGAACCCTCTGCGGTTCAGCAGAAGTACGGTCTGCTCTCCGCGTTCCAGCCTGCTCACCAGGGCAGCATGCAGCCTGCGGCTGAACATGGAGCGGTTGCCTTCCTTCAGCTCATCACGCATGTCGACCACAGCCACTTTGGGCAGCTCATTGCCGAGTGCACGGCTTGGCATCTCCAGCAGAATCGGCGAGAAATGAATATCGCTCTGTGATCTGGCTGCGTGATAGCTCTCCAGCGAAGGCGTTGCCGAGCCAAGAATTACAACTGCCCCGCCCTGTTCAGCTCTGCGGACCGCAACATCACGGGCATGGTATTTCGGATTCTCTTCCTGCTTATAGGAGCCTTCATGCTCTTCATCCATAATGATCAGGCCCAGATTGGCAAACGGAGCAAACACTGCCGAGCGCGCGCCGACAGCAACCATCGCTTTGCCCTCACGGATCTTGCGCCATTCGTCGTAGCGTTCTCCGACAGACAGCCGGCTGTGCATCACCGCTACTCCGCTGCCGAACCGGCCTTTGAACCGTTCAACCATCTGCGGGGTCAGGGCAATTTCCGGCACCAGCACTACAGCCTGGCGACCCTGCTCCACACAGCGCTGAATGCACTGCAGATAAATCTCCGTCTTCCCGCTGCCTGTTACCCCGTGCAATAAGAATACTTCATGCATTTGCTGCTCTACAGTTCCTACAATCCGCTTATAGACAACCTCTTGCTCCGCTGTCAGCGGCAACGGTGTGCTTGGCTTGAAGTCGCGTCCCTGGTAGGGATCACGGTATACTTCAATTTCACTAATCTCAATATAACCTTTGTCCTCCAGAGCCTTCACCGTACCGGCTGTTACCTGAAGAACCGACAGTACATTCTTGAGCGGCATGGGAAGTGTTGCCTCCATATCGATCAGGAATGACAGTACTTCCTTCTGGCGCGCCGAACGTGCCGGGAAGCCGGCCAGGGATTCCCGTGCTGCGGAGAGTCCGATAGCCAGATCAACGGCCTTCAGCTTCTTCTTGCCCATCTTGTCCTTGATGGATTGGCTCTCCGCCAATACACCGCGCCGCACCATGAACTTAACAGTTTCTGCCGCCTCAGGGAAGGTGCGGGTCAGCAGTTTCATGGATACTTCGCCGTGGCGTCTGACGAAGTCAGTAATCTGCTGCTCTTCATTGTCCGCCTCCAGGAAAAGCGGAAACAGCTCATCTCCGGGAGAATTGACCGTTTCCTCTGCATCGCCTAACGAGATCAGCCGCTCGGCTTTGCCCTTCAGGGCAGTCGGAAGCATAGCCTGCAGTGCGGAGATCCGTCTGCAGGCATATCTTTGGCTCATCCAGTCGCCCAGCTCTACCAGCTCCGGTGACAGCGGGGGCAGCAGATCGAGCACTTCCACAATCGGTTTCATTCTTGATACGCTGCCGGTCTCTCCCGACTCCAGTGATACAACAAACCCCTGAACCGTACGGGGTCCAAATGGAACCGCCACTCTGCTGCCCACTTCAATCCAAAGCTTCAGTGAATCCGGAATCAAATAGTCAAACGGCCGGTCGGTGCTGCGCACAGGAACATCGACAATGACCTTGGCAATATCCATTATAATAAGGCTCCGGCAACACGTTCAGCGGCGAGCTGCAGTACCCGGCGCGCCACCTCATCCTTAGAGACCAATGGAAGATCCAGAACGAGGCCGTTTGCATCATAGACCGACACAATGTTGGTATCCGTGCCGAATCCGGCACCTTCTACAGCAACATCATTAGCGACAATCAGATCCAGGTTCTTGCGGACCAGCTTGTCCTTTGCGTAATATTCGGCATTTCCGGTTTCGGCGGCAAACCCGATCAGGAATTGCTTGTCCTTCATTTTGCCGAGACTTTCCAGAATATCGGTTGTCTTCACCAATTCAAGCGTCATCGTGTCGCCGCTCTTCTTGATTTTGGACTCCGCGCTGTGTCTCGGACGGTAATCTGCGACTGCTGCCGCTTTAATGAGAATGTCACAATCGGCCCAGCGGTCTGTGACCGCTTCGTACATATCCTGCGCGGACTCTACGCGGACCAGCTCGATATCGGCATCGCGTGGCGGTGCTTCATCCGTCCGCGCAGCGATCAGGGTAACCTGGGCCCCCATGGCCCGTGCTGCCCGTGCCAGCGCAAAGCCCATTTTCCCGGAGGAATCATTGGAGATGTAGCGGACAGGATCGATGCGTTCAACCGTACCGCCGGCGGTAACCACTACCTTTTTGCCAGCGAGCGGCCCGGATTTCTTATCGTTCTGCAGCGCAAAGAAGTTCTCCACAACCTTCACGATGGCTTCCGGCTCTTCCAGGCGTCCTTTGCCTACATAACCGCAGGCCAGCAGTCCTTCTCCCGGCTCAATAAAGTGCACACCCCGCTTGTAAAGTGTATCAATATTACTTAATACCGCCGGGTGCTGATACATATGAACATTCATCGCAGGGGCTACCATTACAGGAGCTGTAGCGGCAAGCAGTGTAGTAGACAGCATATCATCTGCCAGCCCATGCGCCATTTTGGCAATAATATTCGCGGTAGCCGGTGCGATCAGGACCAGATCGGCCGAATCCGCCAGATCAATATGTGAGATGGAGGACGGGTCGCGTTCCTGAAAAGTATCGCTGTATACCCGTTGCTTGGACAATGACTGCAGTGTCAGTTCTGTAATGAACTGCTTGGCCGATGCTGTCATGATGACATGAACCTCGGCGCCTTGCTGGGTAAGCTTGCTGGTCAGGGCCGCCGCCTTATAAGCAGCAATACCTCCTGTGATTCCGAGTATAATCGACTTTCCTTGTAAACTCTTCAAACTGATCTCCCCCCTGTACCTCAATCTGTGCCCATTGTATATGCCGCTATGAAAAGAAGAAATGAAAATCTTCATATTTACGTCAAAAGGAAGCTGTATAGATTTCATTTAGTTTTTTGAATAAAGGAACTATCGCCACTGCGGTGATATTTGGACTTCCGGCCGCTGTTGTCCCCAGATTTCTTGATTTATACCCCGCTTATCGCGGTGGAAATCCGGTGACAAAGGCGGTCGCTGTCGCTCCTACAGTTCCAAAATCCCCTCCGCTGCTCCGTTCACTTCACTCAAAATTTCAAGTTTAATCTATTCCGCTTCATTATATCCTTATAAATAGAGAAAAAAATAACAACCTTCCGGTTGTCAGGAACAGCCCGGTGCGGGCTATTATCTATTTCATTTGCAGCTTAACTGGCTTAACTCAAGAAGAAACGGCTGCGCCATCCCTAAGCGGGATGGTTTCCGTTTCTGCTGTGAGCCTTGAGCCGGAACCTTAAGTCTATTCTTCGCCGCGGGTTACGATAATGCGGTCTTCATAGATCTCTTCAAGCGCAACACCAACATACTTGTGCGATCTCGGGTTCTTAATATCAGTCTTTCCGCCTTCACGGAGTGCTCTAGCCCGGCGGGCTGAAGCTACAACCAGGGAATACTTGCTGTCAACCTTGGTCACCAGTTCGTCAATGGATGGATATAGCACGTAAGACACCTCTTCACTTTTTACTGTAAATATGAACCAATCCTGTAGAGCCTGTCATCTCACCTTACAATGTTCGGCGATAATAATGCTTTCTATTCGCTTGCAGGCCAGATCGATCTCGTCATTCACTACTGCGTAATCATAATGCCGGATCAGGCCGATCTCATCCTCTGCAACAGACATGCGGTGGTTAATCACATCAGGATGCTCCGTACCGCGTCCGCGGATACGGTCCTTCAACTCGTCCATGGACGGAGGAAGAAGGAAGACAAAGATACCTTCGGGGAATTTGTCTTTGACTTTGAGAGCTCCCTGAACCTCGATTTCCAGAATAATATCTCTTCCGCTCTCGAGTGTTCTCTCCACAAAATCACGCGGAGTACCGTAATAATTGCCTACGTACTCCGCATATTCAAGCAGTTGGTCCGCTTCAATCATGTCCGCGAACTGCTCTCTGGATTTAAAAAAATAATTGACGCCGTTCTCTTCACCTGCACGCGGAGAGCGTGTGGTGGCAGAGACGGAGTAGACGAGTTCAGGCATCTTCGGCCGCAGCGCAGTGCAAACCGTACCTTTGCCGACGCCGGAAGGGCCGGATAATATGATCAGCAATCCTTTTGACATAGTACACTCCATTTGTTGTTATTCGTCGTTATCGTCATCTTTGCTGGATAGGCGGTGAGCAACGGTCTCCGGCTGAACGGCCGAGAGAATTACGTGATCGCTGTCTGTAATGATGACGGCCCGCGTCCGTCTTCCGTAGGTGGCGTCGATCAGCATGTGCCGGTCTCTGGCCTCCTGAATAATTCGCTTGATCGGTGCAGATTCCGGGCTGACAATGGAAATAATGCGGTTGGCCGACACTATATTCCCAAAGCCGATGTTGATTAATTTGATTGCCATGTTCCGGTTGTTCCCCCCATAAGTTACATCTTTGCTTGTTTCAGGTCCCTGTTATTCTAAGTTCGCCGCTTGTTCGCGTATCTTCTCAAGCTCTGCCTTCATATCAAGCGTGAGATTCACGATATTCAGATGATTGCACTTCGACCCGATGGTGTTGGTCTCCCTGTTCATCTCCTGAATGAGAAAATCAAGTTTGCGTCCCGCAGGCTCACCGCCAAGCAGCAAAGCCCTGCATTGCCCGAAATGGCTGTACAGCCGGGTAAGCTCCTCATCTATATTGCAGCGGTCGGCGAAAATAGCAATGTCCATGCCGATTTTATGCTCATCCCATGGGAAGCTCCCGTCATTCAGTCCGCTGAGCCGCTGCCGCAGCTTCTCGCGGTATTCATTCACAACCAAAGGCGCAAGCGCGGATATCCCGGCATGCAGCTCTTCCAGATGGTCAAGCCGGCGTGACAGATCAGCGGCCAAGTACCCGCCTTCACGGGCCCGCATCTCCAGCAAGGCCTCCAGACTAAGCCCCAGCCCCTTCTTGAGGAGCTCTGCAACTTCTTCAGAGGGGGCCGCCGCTGCAGCAAGCGGAGTCTCTTCCTTGAGTTCCATAACACCGGGCATAGAAAGTATATCACGGAGAGTCAACTCTCCCGGGAACCCGTACTCCCGGCTTAATATTTCTGCTGCGTCCAGATAGGCCTTCACCATAGTGCGGTTCAGCGCCTGGCCGTCAGCCGCTCCATCGGTGAGTTCTCTATTAATGATGACATCTACCCGTCCCCGTTTGATATGATTCTGCACAATTCTCCGCAGCATATCCTCATAACCCGTCCAATCCCGGGGCATCCGCAGCACAACTTCGCAGTAACGGTTATTCACCGATTTGACTTCGAAACTTATCTTGTGTCCACCGAATTGCAGGGATGACTGACCGTATCCGGTCATACTAAATGACAACGGAATCACATCCATTACACTATTGTAATTGATTCTTACTAGCGAAACAAGGGGGACAATTTGCGTCCCTGCTTCGCCCAGACATACTCCAGCAGCTGTACACTCATATCATAGAACATAAAAGGAGTAATCAGATAGATGCCGTTAAAATGCGCAGTCGCCGCATCCAGCAGCTCTTTGGCGATAAGGACACCTTCCGCGCGCCCTGCTTCCCCTTCCAGCCCCTGCATGCGGCTGCGGACCTCGGCGGAGAGCTGAATCCCCGGAACCTCATTATGAAGATACTCAGCGTTGCGGCCGCTCGCCAGCGGCATAATCCCGATAAAGATCGGAATATCAAGATGCTCTGTGGCCTTGGCAATCCGGGCAATCAATTCAGGATCATATACAGGCTGGGTCATAATGTAATCCGCACCGGATGCGATCTTCTTCTCCAGCCGCTCCACCGCCTTGTCCAAATGCTTGACATTGGGATTAAAGGCAGCACCAATCACAAACTTCGCCTTCTGTTTGAGCGGCTTGCCCGAGAAGGCTACCCCATCATTCAGCTGTCTGATCATACGTATAATTTCAAAAGAAGTCAGATCATAAATCGAACTGGACCCCGGCAGATCACCGAAACGCGCAGGATCACCGGTTACAGCCAGAACATGGTCAATGCCAAGGGCATCAAAGCCCATCAAATGCGACTGGGTACCAATCAGATTGCGGTCCCGGCAGGCAATATGCACCAGCGGACGCAGCCCTGTACGGGCCTGAACCAGATGTCCCAGCGCCATATTGCTCATCCGGGTAACAGCAAGCGAGTTGTCTGCCAGCGTCAGCGCATCCGCACCGGCTCTGCGCAGCGCTTCCGCTCCCCGCATGAACTTCGCGATGTCCAAATCACGCGGCGGGTCAAGCTCTACGATTACCGTATGCCGTTCCTTGACCAGATCCACAAGTGTCGGTTCAGCTCCGCCTTGTCCATCATCCTCACTCAAATGCTCATGCACAGAAATCCGTTCTGCCATTGTATGCTCATCAGGTTCCGGAAGCGGTTTAACCTCATACTCCTTGAGCGCAGCGGATATCTCCGCAATATGCCGGGGAGTGGTGCCGCAGCATCCTCCGATGATCCGGCTGCCCATATCCGCGAAGACCGGAGCCATCTGGCCGAAGTATTCCGGAGATGCCCCGTAGCGGTACTGGCCGTCCACATAATCTGCTACCCCTGCATTGGGATAGATTGATACTGGAAGCACAAGCCTCCCCTGAAGAGTACCCAGCGCACGCTTGATGCCGTTAGGCCCGGTGTTGCAGTTGAAGCCGATGACATCCGCCCCGTCCTGTTCCAGAATGCGGAATGCCTCAGGCAGTGTCAGCCCGTCCAGTGTGCGCGCTGAATCATCCACAGCCAGCTGGCAGATTACCGGAAGCTCGCTGAGCTTGCGGACGGTTCTAAGCGCCAGGTGAAGCTCCTCCACATCATAGAAGGTCTCCAGCATAATACCATCCGGCTGCTCTTCCAGCAGGGCGGCAATCTGCTGTGAGAAAAACCGCTTAAGCTCGGCCGAGGACAAATTAGCCCGTTTGCCGGCACGTATCGAGCCCACAGCCCCGACTACATATCCGTTCTCTCCGGCTGCAGTGCGGGCAATTCTTATCCCGGCACGGTTGATCTCCGCAACCTTCGATTCCAGCCCGAATTTGGAGAGCTTATCATAGTTTGCCGAATAGGTGTTACTCTCCAGCAGGACAGAACCGGCCTCTATATAGCTCCGGTGCACATCCTCAATCACCTCCGGAGAGGTCAGATTTAATTCCTCATAGGAGATGCCTACAGGGAAACCCTTTTGATATAAAAAGGTTCCCATCGCTCCGTCTCCGACCAATACGTTATTCTCCCATGCAGAACGCAAATCCGGCTTCACCGCAAGAACCTCCCCTAACTGACATTAGTTTCATACTAATGTAACATAAAACGGGATGGATGATAAGCTTTGATCAGCGGAATCCGCAGCCCTTTGCATGGCATACCGGCAAATGATTCATACTACTCCTATTCTTTTACAGAGGAGCCTGTCTAATGAAACAACACACCCGAAAGCTGCTGCTGCGCAAATATGCCGTCATCCTGCTGCTGTCCGTCCTCTCCCTGCTGTATCTGTATCTGGGGGACTGGCTGTTCGGGTACGGGCTGGATAACATCGGATATATCTTCAATTACCTGCTCTACACCGCTTCCGAGAAGCTGTCTGCAGCTGTGCTGGTCCTCTGCATGATCGTGCCGGATGCCGTGTACTGGATACGCGGAACTCAGCCCGGACGCGGCGCAGAGAAATGAGCCCGGACTGCTGCAAGGATTACCAGGACTGCCGGAACAACCAGCATGAAGAATGGATACACTATATATAAAAGTCCGCCCCCCTCGTCCAGATGCTCCGTAAAGCTGCGGGCATCCAGCATGGAGGTGAACAGAATAATCAGTGCGCAAGGATACAGCATCCGGCGGAAAGGCATATGGAACAGTTCAGAAATACCAACCAGCGCAGCGGCAAAGAACACGGCCATTTTAAAAAACACCCCGATAATCAGCACCATCACCACAAAAATATCGACACGCTGGATGAAATCCGAAATTGAAATCTTGCTGATCGTCGGCATCAGCGGAAGCGGGGAACGTTCCACAATATCCTCACCCAGAACTGAAATATTCAAGGCCATTGTGAAGCTGAGCAGAATTGCAGAGAAGAGGATACCGGCGGCGATAACCCAGGGTCCTTTTTTGACATTAGACAAATAGGGCATCAGCATGGTGAAACAAACCATCTCCCCGAACGGGAACATGTAATTCTGGCGCATCACCGAGGCAAGCACAGGCTGAAGGCCATTCTCCAGCACGGGCAGCAGCCTGTGCAAATTGATAGATCCCGAGAGCATCAGCATAATTGTACCGAACAAGCCGATCAGCATCACGACAAGCGCAAAGACCACCGAAGTTCTGCTCAGCACCTCCACTCCTTTATGCAGCACATATGCCCCCGAGAGCAGCATCAGCGCACTGAGAATGAACAGCGGGGTATTATGCATGGTAGCCATAGCAAGCATAGTACTGCCATCGCGCAAATCCCGGGCGGCAAGGTTAATGTAGAGAATGATATACAGTACGGCTACTGGAGTTCCGATATATTTGCCGAGCAACTTTCGCGTATAGGCGGTAAAAGGCATGTCGGGGTACTTGCGGTACAGATAGGCATAACCTGTGAACACGATTAGACCAGCCACACAGCCGATCAATATCGAGATCCAGGCATCCCTCCCGGCTCCCATTCCCAGGTTAACGACCAGTGCCGTGCCCAGCTCAAACAACACAGTCAAGCAGAAAAACTGACCCGGCCCGATTTTGATCGTACCCATATGTTGACCTCCCCGCTTCTATTTGTTGATCTGAAAGGAGTTGCTGCGCATATCCGTATGCCGGATGACAGCGTCTGCCACAAATTGCACTTCACAGGTGGCGAAAATATCCTCCCAATGATCCTTGACCTGCTTCCAGCCGCGCGGATTCTTCCGCTGCAGCACCTGGCCGAAGCCGAGGTAATCGCTTTTGAACTCCCGGGCTGAAGCAATCGCTGTCTTGATCTGCTTGATCGTTTCTTCCGTAAGCTGTTCGGACAAGCCCTCCAGCACTTCCGGTGAAGTAAGGTCCAGCGGATTGGCGGATTCCTTCACCGCTGCCTGCTGTCTGATCTTCACAATAATCACGGGATGCTCCGGGTCTGAGGCTTCCGTATTCAAGGTTACCTGGGACTGATAGACATTGAACGACAGATAGCCGCCTTCCTTGTCCTTGATGACAACGGGAAACTCTTTGATTTTGTTATGCAAAAGAACAGTGCCTAGTGCAGCATCGCCGTCCAGCCAGCCTTGCATCTTATCGTCTTTGAACGCCGCAAGTCCTGATACTCTAAGGATGGTCCGGGGCCTAATGCTCTTCAGATTATCATTGGTGTCTGCCTGTTCACGTTCACCGCTGGTAAACACGCCGTTGATTACCGGTCCGCCTCCCCTGAGCTGAATCCCCCTGATTACATCATCTACTTCCATCCGGAAATTATAGCCGAACTGCTTGGAGGTCGTATCCAGCTTCTCCACCAGATCATTCGCAGGGATTTTGCTGAATACGGTCATCGTTGACATCAGTTCATGCGCCGGCTGCCCTTTGGCGATAAAAATCAGACTGGTGAGCCTGGTATCACTCTCCCGCTCCAGCACATCCATGATATCCTTGATCCCTTCGCGGGCGAGTTCCTCTGAGACCACCAGTACCCGCACATGCCCCAGGGATAAGAAACGCGCGGTTTGGCGGGAAGCGTCAGCCAGTGCCTCGAACATCGTACGGCCAGTGCCGGTATACAGGGCAACCGGCGCTATTCCCCGGGACTTCTCCCCGGATATTTCTTCAGCGACGATCACCTGAAAAGAGAGCCGGTATTTCTCGGCCTCCGTCGGCCCCCGGTCGATGGCGACACCAGAGACTATGGCCCGGCGGTTAAGCTCAACGCTGTCCCAGCAGCCGGTAAGCAGGAGCAGCGGCAGAAGAGCCAGCAGCAGTCCACGGCTGACCGGTTTATTCTTCATTTGCTTCATGTTGTTCACCTTCAGCCCGCTGCCTGGCAGCTGTATTATTCTTGAGAATGAGCGGAGACAGCTGCTCGTCATAGCCAGTCGTTATCTGCATGTATTCAGGCATCTCTGCGCGCATCTGCTGCGGTGATTTGCGTGGGCCCATCAGCCAGAGCGGCAGCCTGAGAATCGTATCCTTCTGCCCCTTGACCGAGAGAGGCACGAACGGGGATAAATAGGGAATGCCGAAGGAACGCAGGCTGTTCATATGGGCCACAAGTACAATCAGTCCCAGCGTGATCCCGTAGAAGCCGAACATGCTGGCCATGATCAGAAAAACAAACCGGATAATTCTCCCGGCAATCGCCATGTTATATGCCGGAAGGGCAAAGCTGGCAATCCCGGTCAGCGCTACCACGATAACCATGATCGGCGTAATGATTCCCGCTTCTACAACAGCCGTCCCCAGGATAAGCGCACCGACGACGGATACCGTCTGACCGATGACACGGGGCATGCGGACACCGGCTTCCCGGAGAATCTCAAATGCCGTTTCCATCAGCAGCACCTCTACAAAAGCCGGAAAAGGCACATTCTCCCGCTGCGAGAGCAGATTAATCAGCAGTGTTGTCGGTATCATTTCATAATGATATGTAGTCAGTGCAAGATAAACGGAAGGACCGAGAATCAGGACCAGAAAACTGAGATAACGGATGATCCGCATCATAATGGCGATATCAAAACGCTGGGAATAATCCTCTGCAGACTGAAAAAACTGTGTGAACACCGCCGGAAGAATCAGCACAAACGGGGTACCGTCGACTATAATGACAACCCTGCCTTCCAGCAGGTTGCCTGCCGCCACATCCGGGCGCTCCGAATTGTATATGGTCGGAAACGGCGTGAACGTCTTGTCCTGGATCAGTTCTTCAATGAAACCGGACTCCAGCACTTCATCTATGGCAATCTTATGCAGGCGCTCCCTGACCTCACGGATCAGATCTTCCCCCGCGATTCCCTTCATATACATCAGGGCCACATGGGTCTGGGTTTCCGTACCGATCTTCATGTATTCCAGATGCAGCTTGGGAGATTTGATCCGGCGGCGGATCAGTGAGATGTTCGTGGCCACCGACTCCACAAAACCATCCTTCGGACCCCGCACCACAAGCTGTGAGGAAGGCTCGCTGACCGAGCGCTGCTCCCCGCCGCGCGTCTCACAGATGATGGCCGTCCGGTATCCCTCCAGCAATATAACCGTGTCGCCTGAGAGAACGGCCATCATGATATCCTTCCATTCCTCCTGAAGTACCGCGTCGCCGATTTCCAGTGCGCGGTTTAGAATCAGCTGCGGGAGGGGGGGGCATCCCGCGCCGGGCTCTGCAGTAAATATGGAAGCAGACTTAGCAGCGGAGTTAGCAGCAGACTCAGCTGTGGCGTTAATTGCAGCTTCTGCCGGAGCGGCGGTGCCGGAGTCTGCTGCATCGCCAGGGCTGGTCTCTGATGCGGCTTTATCGCTGGCTGTTACCATGTCATCCGTATCGTCCGGGAACAAGTCCTCCGTATTGCCCAGCAGCGAGCCAATCACAAATTCGTTAACGGCCACCGTATCGGCCAATCCGCTGAGATGAATTGCCGCCGCTTCAATCCGGCGTTCTCCCCCGATCTGGATTCTGCGGACTTTGAGATCCGGACTGCCGCCAAGCTCAGATTGCATATTATCCAGATTCCGGGCAACGTTATCGGACAGATAAGGAGTTCCGCCTTCAGCTGGCTGGTTCGCCGGTGCTACAGCTGTTGTCTGTTTATGTTTATTGGACCATGACTTCATATCCGCCTCATCCCTCCCATACTCATGCAGAGTTCTATTATTCGCGGATATCCTTGCCATTATTCGGCTGGGTTCCCGGCGGACTGGAGTTCCCGGGTATTGATAAGCTGAATGGAGATTCTAACATTTCTAAAATTCACGCCACTGAAGTTCATGCCACACCGGCAAAATGTTGTATGTATTACAACCTTGGTGCATAGATATCTGAGCATTTTAGAGGATTGTTGTATGAAATACAGGATTTGCCTCGCAAAGTGACCCGGAGAAGGAAAAATGATGCCTTTCGTACAACAATTCCGGATTTGAAGCGGAATAAAAAGCAAAATGTTGTATTTAGTACAGGATTTTAAATAAGCGGCGGAAAGTGCTGCAATTAGCAGAGTTCATCAGAGAATTCGTGCTCCAGGAGCAGCTAAAAGTCCAAATTTCACCAGGGTGAAGGACCGGCGGATGCAGAAATCCCCCGCAAGCTCGCAGCCCGCGGGGGATTTCCATATCTATTGCTATCGTGTTTAATCTGCTATCCGTATCAAATCCGGTATTAAATATCCACCGAGCCGGTATACACAACCTGTGCAGGACCCGTCATATACACATGGTTGTCTTCCTCATTCCACTCGATGAACAGGTCGCCGCCCTTCAGGCTGATCCAGGCTGAGCGGTCGGTTACCCCGTTCAGCACGGAGGAGACCAGCGTCGCGCAGGCTCCGGTTCCGCAGGCCAGTGTAGGTCCGGCTCCGCGTTCCCAGACACGCATATCCACATGTCCGCGGTCCACAACGGTAGCGAACTCTACATTCACCTTGCGCGGGAACAGCGGGTGAACTTCAAGCTTTGGTCCCCATGTGCCGAGATCGAAGGACACCGCATCATCAACATAAATGACCGCATGCGGATTGCCCATGGATACGGCAGTGAATTTGAATTCCGTTCCGTCCGCCTCGATCGGCTGATCCAGCACAGGCTCTGCGTCGATCGCTACAGGAATCTGCAGTCCCGACAGAACCGGCTCACCCATATCCACAGTAACGGTTTCGACTACACCATCCTTTACTTTCAGGGACACTTTCTGTTCACCGGCGCCAATCGTTTCAATCACAATCTGCTCCGATTCTACCAGTCCGTGCTCATACACATATTTGGAGACACAGCGGATGGCATTGCCGCATTGCTCGGCTTCCGAGCCGTCAGAGTTCATGATGCGCATCATGTAATCACCGCGCTCTGAAGGCAGAATATATACCAGCCCGTCAGCGCCGATGCCGAAGAACCGGTTACACAGGGTAATAGCCAGCTCCGAAGCATTGCCCGGCAGCTCATCCTCGCCGAATACTACTATAAAGTCATTGCCCAGACCGTGCATCTTAGTAAATTCCATTATATCGTCCACTCCTAAAGGTTTTGTCTGAATATGCCCGCCCGGTTTAGCATAAACCAAGCTTCCCGGTGAAACCAGCATACCTTAAAGGAGTGGAATGATGCTATTGATTTTATGCCGAAAACTTTGTACTTTTTATCATTTGCCGTCCGCCGCTGCGGCTGCGGTTCTTCTTGCCGCCCCAGACGCTGCCCGCACCCATCAGGAAGGTCGGAATGCCGGCCATCACCAGCACCAGGCACCATTCGCGGAAGCTGAGCGGGACGGTTTTGAATACCGGCTGCAGGAAAGGCAGGTACATTACAACCAGCATCAGGATTACGGAGGACAGGACGGCCAGCACCAGCGCTTTATTCTGGAACGGATTCCGGTGGAAGACCGACCGGGAGCTGCGGCAGTCGAAGACATGAATGAGCTGGGCCATAACCAGGGTGGCAAAAGCAACCGACTGCGCCCGCACCAGCTGCTGTGCATTATCCGGTGCAATGCGCAGCGTCAGCCAGAATGCGGCTAGAGTGCAGAGGCCGATCAGCAGCCCGCGGCTGACGATCTTCCAGCCGAGACGGCGGGCAAAGATATTCTCCTTGGCTCCGCGCGGCTTGTGCTCCATTAAATCCTTCTCCGGCTGATCTACCCCAAGCGCCATAGCCGGCAGCCCGTCTGTGACCAGGTTGACCCAGAGTATCTGGATCGGCACCAGCGGCAGCGGCAGCCCCAGCATCATGGCGAAGAACATCGTCAGAATCTCACCGACGTTCGAAGCCAGCAGATAGCGGATAAACTTACGGATGTTCTCATAGATATTCCGGCCTTCTTCAATGGCTGCAACGATCGTCGAGAAATTGTCATCGCCTAAGATCAGTGACGATGCTTCCTTGGTTACATCCGTGCCGGTGATGCCCATGGAGATTCCGATATCCGCCGCCTTGATCGCCGGAGCATCGTTCACACCATCCCCGGTCATCGCCACCACATGTCCATGGCGCTGCAGGGACTTGATAATCCGCAGCTTGTGCTCAGGAGATACCCGGGCATATACATAGACATTATCCGATACTTTGTCGAGCGCATCATCGTCCATCCGGGTAAGCTGGCTGCCGGTCAGGACGGTGCCACCCCGCTGCAGAATGCCAAGCTGATGGGCGATGGCTTCCGCAGTCGTCCCATGGTCCCCGGTAATCATCACCGTTTTGATGCCGGCCCGGCGTGTGACTTGAATCGCATCACGCACTTCACGGCGCGGCGGATCGATCATTCCGGCGAGTCCCACGAAGACGAGCTGGCATTCCGCTTCCTTCTCGCTGCCGGCTACTTCTCCGCTCCGCATCTCACGGTAAGCCATCCCGAGCACGCGCAGCGCGCCTGAAGCCATCTCCTCATTGGCCTCCAGCACCTTCTGGCGCAAGGTCGGCGTGAGCGGAACTACTCCGCCTTCCCACAATATATAGGAACAGCAATTCAGCAACACGTCAGGCGCACCCTTGGTGCAGATCATCCGTCCTCCGGGATGGCTGACGGTGACAGACATCAGCTTGCGTTCGGAATCAAACGGGAATTCCGTTTCGCGGGTATAGGTAACAGCAAGGGTTTGTGCGGTTAACCCCATTTTGGCAGACAGGGTCACCAGTGCTCCTTCTGTCGGATCACCCTTCAGCTCCCAGACAGACTGGGTGGCCGCAACCTTGTCGGCTTCCGCACCTTTAGCCTTCTTCTTGCCGCGTGTATCGGTGATTGTCTCATAAATCTCCGCGTTGCTGCATAATGCGCCCACCTGCAGCATCCGCCGCAGACTCTGGTCATTCTTCAGATCCACAGGCTTGCCTTTAAGGAGTACATGCCCTGTAGGCGAGTAGCCCTCTCCGGTAACTTCCAGACTCCGTCCGCCGTTCCACACCCGCGTTACCGTCATTTTGTTCTGGGTGAGCGTTCCGGTCTTATCCGAGCATATAACCGAAGCACAGCCCAGGGTCTCAACCGACGGCAGCTTGCGGACGATGGCCTTGCGTTTGATCATCCGCTGGACACCTAGTGCAAGAGCAATGGTTACAATCGCCGGAAGACCTTCCGGAATGGCCGCTACGGCCAGACTGACACCTGCCAGGAACATCGCCGGCGCAGGCTGTCCATGCAGAATCCCTGCAAGGACAACGACAATCGTGAGGCCCAGGGAGACATAGATCAGAATCTTGCCAAGCTGCTCCAGACGGTGCTGCAGCGGTGTTTCCTGCGATTCGGTATTCTGGATCAGGTCCGCTATCTTGCCCATCTCGGTATTCATACCGGTGCGGACGACGACTGCCCGCCCTGTCCCGCGGGTCACCATCGTGCCCATGAAGCCGATGTTTTTCTGGTCGCCAAGCGGGAGCTCTTCGGCATGAATTGCCTCCGCATGCTTGGAGACCGGCAAGGATTCACCCGTCAGTGCCGACTCCTCGGCGTAGAGGGCGCTGCACTGCAGCCAGCGGACATCCGCCGGGATACGGTCGCCGCTCTCCAGCAGGACGATATCACCAGGTACCAGCATTTTGGCCGCAATGACTTCCTGCTTCCCGCCGCGCAGTACCTTGGCAGAAGGTGCAGAGAGCTGTTTCAATGCCCGGAGCGAACGCTCGGCGCGGAACTCCTGTACGAAACCGAGTACCCCGTTAAGCAGAATAATGGCAATAATCGTAATGGCATCGAGATATTCGCCGAGCAGGCCGGATACCAGCGTCGCCCCCATCAGCACCAGCACCATGAAATCCTTGAACTGATTGAGCATGAGCGTTATAGGCGATACCTTTTTGCCTTCCGACAGCTCATTGTACCCGCTCTCTTTACGTCTTTCTGCAGCATCCTCTGCGCTCAGACCCGCTCCCGGATGAACGCTGAACATCTCCTGAAGCTCCTCTGCACCGAGCCGGTGCCAACTTTTTTGTTCCATGACTTATCTTTCCCCTCCCGGTCGTTTCTTGACTTCCGGCGGCGCACAGCTTTTCCACCTGTTCATGTCCAAGTGTATTCATGGTCGTCCCAAATTATCACCGCATCCGGTTTCTCCTTTTGCGCGAACGAGTGAAAGTATGGCATCATAGGGGGAGTACATTATTTTTAGGCGACAGGAGAACTTTATCATGGCATTAGACGGCATCGTTACCAAAGCGATCGTGCATGAGCTTGAGCCCTTCATCGGTGCACGCGTCGGCAAAATATATCAACCCAGTACACATGACCTGATCTTCACCCTGCGCGGTGCGGGCGGCGGCGGCAAGCTGCTGCTGTCGGCGAATCCGACTTACCCCCGGCTGCATCTGACCGAGAGAAGCAGCATCAACCCGGCGGAAGCTCCGATGTTCTGCATGCTGCTGCGCAAGCATTGCGAAGGCGGCACCATCGAGAGCATCACACAGGTAGGCATGGAGCGGATTATCCATATCACCATCAGAACCCGGGATGAGCTGGGCGATGTCTCGGCCAAAAAAATCATCATCGAGCTGATGGGACGCCACAGCAACATCATTCTGACCGAGCTGTCCACAGGCACGATTATCGACGGGATTCATCATGTCACCCCATCGATCAGCAGCTACCGGGTCGTAATGCCGGGAGCAGCCTATACCGAGCCGCCGCAGCAGCATAAGCTGAATCCGCTCGGCATAAGCCAGGCCGCTTTCATCTCCCTGATGGCTTCGGCCGAAGAAGCAGCCCTGTATGCGGCCGAGCATCCGGAGGAGCCTGAGGAGGATATGATCGAAGGCGAGATTGCGGGGCTTCTGGCATCGCTGGAAGAACCGAAAGCGGACGGCTCCGGCGGCCCCGCCCCTTCAGCCGACCCGGCGGGCTGGCTGGTACATGCTTTTAACGGCCTGAGTCCGCTCATTGCCGGTGAGATTGTCCTCCGGTACAGGGAGCTCGGGGGCGATGCCCAGGAGTTCAGCAGCGGAGTAAACCATCCGGAGCAGCTGTGGGAAGCCTTCGATTCCGTAATGGAACCGGTAAGGGAGCTTCAGTTCTCGCCAGTCTCCGGCTTGAACGCCAAAGGCAAGCCCATCTTCTCCGCCATTCCGCTGAAGCTGATGGGCGGGAATGTGAAGCACTATAATTCGGTCAGCACATGTCTGGAGGATTATTACGGGGACAAAGCGGAGAAGGATACCGTCAAGCAGCGGGTAAGTGACCTGATCCGATTCCTCAGTAATGAACGCGGCAAGAACATCAAGAAGCTAACCAATCTGCAGAAGGATCTGGATGAGGCCCAGGACGCCGACCAGTTCCGGATCTGGGGAGAGCTGCTGTTCGCCTCCCTGCACACACTACGCAAAGGCGACAAGGAAGCCAAACTAGTAAACTATTACGATGAGAACCAGGCGGAAATTACCGTTCCGCTGGATCCGCTTCTGAGCCCGACCGATAATGCGCAGCGCTATTTCAAGAAATACAATAAATTCAAGAACAGCATGAAGGTCATCGGGGAACAGCTGCTCAAGACCCGTGAGGAAATTGCCTATATGGAGACGCTGCAGCAGCAGCTCGCCCACGCCTCCCTGAATGACATCGAGGAAATCCGTGAGGAGCTGGTAAGCCAGGGCTACCTGCGGGACCGCAGCAAAAAGGGCAAAAAGAAGAAAAAGGCAACCCGCCCTACCCTGCAGGTGTTCACCTCTTCCGAAGGCATCGACATCTATGTCGGCAAAAACAATCTGCAGAACGAATATGTCACCAACCGTCTGGCTTCGGCGAACGATACCTGGCTGCACACGAAGGACATTCCGGGTTCGCATGTAGTCATCCGCAGCGAGGAATTCGGCGATGCAACCTTAGAAGAAGCTGCCCAGCTCGCCGCTTACTTCAGCCAGGCGAAGCAGTCGAGCAGCGTTCCGGTAGACAGCACCCTGATCCGGTACGTCCGCAAACCAAGCGGGGCTAAACCCGGCTTCGTCATATACGATCATCAGCGGACGCTATTCGTTACACCGGATGAAGAGCGGATCAAGAGTCTGGCGAGCGTTCTGCGGAGCTAGTCCCGGTAACAAACAACCTCCATCCAAAGGCGTCATCGCCAACGGAATGGAGGTTGTTTTGGGTTTGCTGCACTCTAATTTCATAGGGCAGGTATTTTCACAGGCTGCTGCCCGTGCCATCCGCAAATCACTTCGTTCAGGCTCAGCTTCGGGCCGCTTTCAGTTGCTCCAGCACGGCTGTGGATACATTGACACTGCCGATATCCCCGTGGAAGATCACACCTTGCCGTGCGCCATGGAAATCCGAGCCGCCGGTGACCAGCAGGCCGAATTCCTCAGCCAGCGCAAGATAACGCTCATGCTCAGCGGGACCATGATCGGAATGGTAGACCTCGATTCCGCGCAGCTCTCCGGTCTCAAGTATCTTCCGCACGAGTTCATCATCCCCGTAAATGCCGGGATGGGCCAGCACCGCTGCGCCGCCCGCTTCCTGTATCCAGCGGCAGGCCTTTTCCGGTGTGATCCGGGGAGGCGATACATACGCCGCCGCACCTTCAGCCAGATATTTATCGAATGCATCCCGCATGTCCGTTGCTGCTCCCAGGCGCACCAGCTCATCGGCAATATGCGGCCGGCCGACACTCTCGTCCGGCTTCAGCTCCCTGCCCATGCCCGACAACACCTGCTCCATGCTGATCTCAATCCCCAGCCCGCGCAGCTTGTCTATGATCGCCTCATTCCGCCCGAGGCGGGTATTCCTCTGCTGTTCCAGCCGGGACAGGAACAGCTCGTCCTCTGTATCGATGTAATAGCCGAGCACATGAATCTCTTTCCCTCCGGCCCGTGTGCTGATCTCCACACCGGGAATTACTGTAATGCCGTACCGCTTACCGGCCTCCAGCGCTTCGGCCACCCCACTTACCGTGTCGTGATCGGTAATGGCTACAGCCGCCAGTCCTTTCTCATAAGCCAGACGCACATTCTCGGCCGGAGCCTGCATGCCGTCCGAAGCCTGTGTGTGGGTATGCAGATCGCCTCTTCCCGTAGCGGGCACCATATCCGCTCCTTGTGTATCATTGAACTTACTATTCTTGTCTTCCATTTGACGCCTCCATTCTCCAAGTAATTCAGCTATTGACCGTCCGCATGCTGGCGCAGGAAAGTCAGAAACGTCACCGCCGAAATCGGCAGCAGCGTCGATTTCAGATGAATCGCGTAGAACTGCCGTTTGAACGAGGCATCCGTGAGATTGACAATCTTCAGTAACCCAAGCGCCACCTCGTGCTTGACCGATGAGGTAGAGATAATGGTAATCCCCAGCCCGGCCTCCACTGCCGACTTCACGGCTCCTGTACTGCCCAGCTCCATCACAATCCTCATGGCGGCGGGATCAAGCCCCTTCTCCAGCAGCTGCTCTTCCATTACCCGCCGGGTCCCTGAGCCCTGCTCACGGAGTACGAACGGATAACCGAGCGCATCGCTCAGGGTTACTTCAGTCTGATCCGCCAGCGGATGGCCCTGCGGAACGATCAGCTTCAGCTCATCGCCCATTACCGGCTCGATGACCATATCGGGATGGGATACCGGCGCTTCAATCAGCCCGAAGTTCAGCTGGTGTTTGTTGATCTCATCCATAATCTGCGAGGTATTCATCACCTTCATCATGATCGAGATGTTCGGATATTCCCGTCCGAAGGGACCGAGCAGGCGCGGAAGCACATATTCGCCGATCGTCAGGCTCGCTCCGAGCTGCAGCCGGCCCTCCAGCATGTGGGTGAAGGCCGACATGGCCTGATCCGTCTCCCGCATCAGCTGCATACTGCGCAGCGCGAACGGCATCAGCGTGCGTCCGGCTTCGGAGAGCATTATTTTCTTAGTTGACCGGTCAAACAGCTTAGCCCCGAAATAATCCTCCAGCGCCTGAATCTGCATCGTCACTGCGGGCTGTGTCATATGCAGCGTCAGTGCCGCCGCCGAGAAGCTGCCCCGTTCGGATACGGTATAAAAAATATGAAGCTGATGAAAGTTCATGCTTTTCTGACTCCTTTTCAAAATAACTCCAATAAACACATAAATACCTGTTCTTCAAAAAAAGGGCACGCAGCCATAAGCCGCATGCCTTCGTTGCCATACTGTCTCCTACTTGCGTCTGCGGCGTTTCTTCATCAGCTTCATGCGCCGGGAGTGGCGCAGCCACGAATAGTATTTCTTAAGATCCCGCAGCTGGGGAGTCGCCGAAATCCGGCCGAGAAACGACACAACTACCATGACGTACAGCGGTTCACCGGAGAGCGAGGTCACACCCTCAAGCTGCCTGAAATCGACCACAATCACCGTATCATTGTCAATCAGATAGGCATTATACTCACTGTGCGAGAAGGTTCTCACCCTGTTCTGCTTCAGGCATTGCCAGATCCATGCAGTCACATCGCCGTTCCCGTCATCCTCCTGGGCAACCCGGTCTGCGTAGCGGCTCTTCGCATGCTGGGTAAGCACGATATCGGCAATCCCGTAGTCATTCAGCACGATATGAAAGGGCTCATACGCCGCCCCCCACCATTCCATCCCCTTGCCATGCATTGTCATCACACTCCACGTAAAAGGGTCTTGGCATGCTCTTATTGTTGTCAATCTTACCGCATTGATGTCTGTTGTTCAAGCATACCGCCATCCCCGTGAAGCACGCAGGCGCAAGTCTCAGTGTCCGAGTCTGTGCAGGCTGAGATCGCTGTCATCCACATAGCTGCTGCCTTTGATCATTTTACAGCTTTTTTTGAAGCGGGCCGCCTCTTCCGAGAGGTCTTCTATAGAGGCAAATCTGCGGCTGCGGTTGGTTACAACGGCGATGGAGATCGAGACCAGCGGAATTTCCTCCATGCGTCCTGAACGGCTCTCGGTCAGTACAAACTGCTGGGCCAGATGGCCGGCATGATAGAAATCTTTTACCACCATATCGAACTCCCTGATGATGCTCCTGCAGCACTCCTCATATTGATAATGGCTGATGAAAATAATAAAGTCATCCCCGCCGATATGTCCCAAAAATCCCTCCAGACGCAGCGCCTCATGCTTCAGAATCTCCGCCGTAGCCTGAATCATCCGGTCGCCTTCCTTAAATCCGTATGTATCGTTATAGGCCTTGAAATGATCCAGATCGATGTACAGTGCACTGAACTGCTCCTGCAGCAGCGATTTTATCATCCACTCCGTTATACTGACATTGCCCGGCAGTCCTGTTAACGGGTTCAGGAAGCTGGCCGCCACCGCCTGAATTTCCGCAAAATTAAGCAGCAGATCCCGCACACTTACCGCTCCGAACAATGTATTCCCGTGGGTGACGATTACATAGTCGTACAGGTTCTCATCATTCCTGGCCATAGCCAGCCTGCTTACATCAATGATCGGCGTCTTATAATCCACCACAAGCGGATTCTTATCCATCACCAGCTCCACGGATCTGCCCATATATAGTGTATAACCATACAGAGTACCGATCTGCTGGTAAAAGCGGATTCGCATGATCAGTGCTACCGTGCATCCATTATCGGTTACTGCGACGCCCTGAAGCTGGGGATTCTTTTTGAAAATCTGATCTACGTACTCGCATTTGTGATGTATTGTAATTTCCGGGATCTGTTCGGCGATTTCACCAATTTGAAGAAACATGCCTATACCCTCCTCTTACTGGAAACGGCAGTGCCGACGACGGGAATCCTCCATCTACAGGCTGGTGAGCCGGTCTTCCGAGTGCATAACCTTGACCATATTCCACTCCCGCCATCTGCAGAAAAAGCAGCTCCTGCGCCGTCTCAATGCCTTCTGCAATCACCCGGGTGGAGGAACGGTCGGCGTATTCCTTAACCAGCTCCAGCAGCTCCTGCTGTTCCCTGCTGCTGTGAATTCCCCGGATCAGCGACTTGTCCAGCTTAATGAACTCCGGTTTCAGGTAGACCAGCGTCTTGAGACTATTGTAGCCGGAACCGGCATCGTCCACCGCAATTCTGAAGCCCTGTTCGCGGTAATGGGACAACACTTTCTCGAAACCGATATAATCCTGCACCGCCTGGCGTTCCGTCAGCTCAAAGACCACACGCTCCGGTGCAAGTCCCAGCTCCTCCAGCAGCGTCAGCGTTTCACCGCTTTTGTGGCGGGAATCATTCAGCACCCCCGGATGCACGTTAACAAATAACAGTTTATCCCCCGCAGCATCCGCCTCCGGCAGCCTCTCCATATAACGGGATAAGGACATTCTGCGGCAATACTGCTCGAATCTGAACATCTGCTCTGTCCTTCCGGCAAAATCATAGAAATGCTCGGTGCTCGGGAACTGCGGAGAACTGGGCGGCCGGTTCAGCACCTCATGTCCAATAGTTGCTCCGCTCCGCAGATGCAGAATCGGCTGAAAGTAAGTATCCAGCATTTCCTTATCCATAATATCAAGCAGCATGGACAATCTGCCCAGCTCCTTGGCCTCTTCCCTGAATCTTCCGCCCAGATGCTGAAGGTATTGCGGCAGCGCCGCCAGCTTGCGGGACAGAGTCCCTGATTTATTCATTTTATCACCTGTCTGTTTTCCTTCGTGAATTTGGTCACTCTTTCACCAGCATAGTCCGGAAGTATTAAGCAGGTATAAACTATGGGCGGCAGTCAACGGTTTTGGACAGTAATTTATGACAGGTTCGGACTGGTATAACGTCAAATTCACACTAGTGAAAATCACTTAGGCAAATCGCCTGCTGAGGGTCTGCGGTGACCCGGACATGATATATGCCTAGGAGTATCCGGTATGCTTAATTGCACTTTGTACAACTAAATCCTCTGACTTTCAACCTCCTCAACGTATAGTTGTATTTCGTGCAATTAAAGTGACTGTAGCAGAAGGTTTCCACCGATTTTGGCAGATTTAGTTGTACAGAATACAGTTATACGGAGCAAGCACATCTTTTCGCTGTTTTTAACTGCACAAAATACAACTATCACTGATTACCCAATTGATACTGGATACACAAATTGCTGCATTAAATGAGCTGTTGTACTAACCGGAACATACTCAAGGTATTTCCGGGTACAGCAAATAACCTCAGGCCCGCATAGGCGGAATGAGGTTGGGTTAGAAACACATAAGAGCATGTGCCTTATAGGATGCGTTAGAATTAAAGCTTCACTTACAGCTGCAGGCCGACTCCGCTCATTTTGAGTTCCAGCATCCTGGCGATTAGGCTGCCAAGATGAGCTCCGGCCTCAACCGGAGGAGTGCCTCCCTGATGAATGTTGGACAGGACCATCCGCTGTGAATCTGTCATTCCGGAACGCGGCCTGTAGCCAAGATAAGCACTCAGGGATTGGGAGGTGATCAGCCCCGGGCGTTCTCCAATCAGCATTACTATCACTTCGGGCTCCAGAATATCGCCAATAGCATTCATACAACCTACCCTGGCCTTCCGCACAAAAAACGGCGTCCCCGCAGCCAGCCCGTGAACCGCCAGAGAGTCCAGCAGCGCCGGGTAAATATCCCGCAGGTTGCTCTCGACAGCATCGGCACTAAGTCCGTCCGACACCACAATCTGCACCTGCGGAGCCTGGATACAGCGTTCCCGCAGAAGCTGAATGCTGCTCTCCGGCAGCTGCCGGCCCAGATCCGGCCGTTTCAGGTAGAGCTCCTTGTCCGTTACCTCTGAGTTAACCGCAAACAGCCCCAGCTCATCCAGCAGTGTGCTGCTGACACTGCCGTACACTGAATCGACTGCTGCCGCATGATCCAGACGCAGCTGCAGCTGCTCACGGGTCGTCGGCCGTGTTCCCGCCCGGCCTGTGCCGATCCGCGCCGGTGTAGCCTTCCGTAGTCTTTCCATTCCCTCCGGGTCGTGGAACGCCATGGTTGCCCCTCCTTTGCCGTTTAAATGAATAACGTGGGATCACCGGCAAGTGCAGTCAGCCGGCCGTTCTTCAGGATGCCCATTTGTTCCGCCCAAGCCGAGAACTCTGCTCCCGGCTGCAGACGCAGCAGCTCCCGTACTGTAGCAATATCATGAAAGCTGGTTGACTGGTAATTCAGCATACAGTCATCCGCCATCGGAACCCCGATGAAGAAGTTTACTCCGGCTGCAGCAAGGAGAACCGCTAGGTTATCCATATCATTCTGGTCTGCCTTCATGTGGTTCGTGTAACAGACATCCACGCCCATCGGGATTCCCTGGATTTTGCCCATGAAATGATCCTCAAGTCCGGCCCGGATCACCTGCTTGCTGTCATACAGGTACTCCGGTCCGATAAAACCGACGACGGTGTTCACCAGAAATGGCTTGAACACTTTGGCCAGGCCATAGCAGCGGGATTCCAGTGTAAGCTGATCCACGCCGTGATGACCGCCCGCTGACAGCTCAGACCCCTGGCCCGTCTCGAAATACCAGCGGTTCTCCCCGCTGGCCGTGCCGGACTCCCGGATCAGCTGATCCGCCTCTTGCAACAGCCGCAGATTAATCCCGAAGGAGTCGTTGCCGCTCTGGGTACCGGCAAGACTCTGGAAGATCAGATCGGCCGGAGCCCCCTTGGATATGGCTCTCATCTGGGTGGTCACATGGGCAAGCACACTGTTCTGCGTCGGGATGCTCCATCTGTGAATGACCTCCTTTGTTTCGTGCAGGAGGCGGAGAATATTGTCTGTAGTATCAATGACAGGATTGATACCGATTACTGCATCCCCGATGCCGTAGCTCAATGCTTCATAGATAGAAGCCTTCATCCCCAGCGGATCATCCGTAGGATGATTGGGCTGGGCCCGGCTTCCGAGCCGCCCGCGTTCTCCCAGTGTAGTGTTGCAGCGTGTTATCACTTCACACTTGGCCGCGGCCTGGATCAGGTCCAGATTGGACATCAGCTTGGCAGCCGCGGCGGCCATCTCACTATTCAGTCCTCTGCCGATCCGGCGCAGCTCTGTGTCTGATGCAGCGAGCAGCTGTTCTCTCAGCTCGCCGACCGTCCAGCTGCGGATCGTCTCATATACCGCTTCATCCACTCCCTCTTCAATTACTCTGGATACCTCGTCCGTCTCCGGGGGCAGCAGCGGGTGGCTGCGGATATCCGCCAGGGTCAAATCGGCCAGCACAAGCTTGGCTGCCATCCGTTCGCGGTCGTCCGACGCAGCAATTCCGGCAAGCTGATCGCCGGACTTTTCTTCATTCGCCTTGGCGAACAGCTCCTTCAGATCATGAAACAGGTAGCTTTCGCCAAGCAGGGAAACCGTCAGCTTCACCCATTATCACTTCCTTTCCGCGAATTTGTCGAACTGAAAACCAGGGTTTTGACGGCAACCGGTATATAATTCCCGTCCGCCGGGCTTCCCATGTCAAGATAATCGCCATGTGCCACACTGATCTGATCCAGGCATACGCAAGGCTGCCCGCCTTGTGACAGCAGATAAATACAATTGCCCAGAGCTTTGGCAATATCATTCTCACAGATCAGAATGCAGAGCTTCAGCTTATGAGCCCGCGAACACCCGGTCACTGCCTCAGCAATCCGGCGCAACACAGCATAGGTGCAGGGAGTGATTACCGGGATGGCAACGGCAAACTGCATTTCTTCCGGCTCTGCCGAACCGTATTTTGCAGCCCCCTGGGCAAAAGCAGCCTTTATTGCGGCTGAAATTAACTCAGGCTGCTCCGCGTCCTGAACCGGCACTGGCCAGACCAGCCGTATAACGGGAATATTCCTCAGCGGCAGCAGACCGGGGTCCGCGTAAACTGTTGAGCCGCTAAGCTGCAGGGTATGCACCCCTGCGCCAATCACAGTTGCCCGCTGCGCTCCCGGAGCTGTTCGCAGCTTCACCGGGTAATGTTCAGCGGCTTTTTTAATCGCATGAGCCAGCAGCGGCCCGATATCGCCATACCTTGCAATCTCCGCCGTATTGCGGGGCGCCGCCTGCTCCATCAATGCACCCACACCGCCGGAAACCCAAAGCTCCGTGACTGTACTATCCCTGGCATCTGTGGCTGTAATGTCCGGGTGACCATAGATCAGCGGGCAGTCTTGCGGATCGCTGCCCTTAAGAAGCACCTCCAGCAGCATTTCACTCCATCTCCGGGTCACCTCCAGCAGAACAGGCCAGCCGGCCTGCTCTCCCACCCGCAACTGCAGACCCTCACGGCTCAGCCACTGCTGAACTGCGGGATATATCTTTGTTACGGTTCCATCAGACTCCAGCATGATCAGCCGGCCGCCGATATGAAAGTTCATCGTTCCAATGCAGCCTCCGCTGTTGAAGTATGCCGCGTTGGCCGTACCACCCCCGATATCCACGTTGACTATCGTCCCTGCCGCACTCTGCGAATGGACTTCCGCTCCAGCACCTTTGCCTGCAAGCACAGCCTCCAGATCGCCGCCTGCCTGGGCAACCACGAACCCTCCCGACTCCCCCGCCAGCTGATGAAGGATGGAATCCGCGTTCGACCTTACTGCCGTTTCTCCAGTAATAATGACAGCACCCGTATCTACCTCTTCAGGCTTTAGTGCCGCGCTCAGGTACTCTGCCGAGAGGATCTGCTGTAAGGCCGGGAGATTAATTTGTGATTCACCTATCAGCGGTGTTAGATGCATCGGGCCTTCATATACAATATTACGTTCCGTAATTTGGTATTGCGGCAGCATGGATACAGAATATCTCCGTCCAACCTTGAGTCTGCTGAAGACTACTTTTGTGGTACTCGTTCCGATATCAATTCCGACGCTGGTAATTTCCCGCTCCAGTTCTATGCCGCTCTCCCTCCCGTCTGCCGTAGTGTCAAAGTAACTGCCAAAATATTATGCCAAAATATAAAAAAAGACGCCTTGTCAGTCCTGCATCATTCTGCCATGCGTGCCTGTTACGTCTGTGCCCTGTATTGTATTCGTTGTGTGGTACTCATTGTTTAGATATATTTGCATGGGTATAAATCCAGGAGGATCGGCTTGCTTTCCCTGACCATCTTGCTTTCCCTGACCATATAGTAAGTCACCGGCGGTTGGCTGTCAATTTAGTTAACATTCTCCATACAAAATGTCATCCTGCCTGCTTCGGGCGGAATCAAAGATATGGCACATTGTATTCGGTTTTTCGCATACATTCAGTTCATCTGCCCTATCTTTAGCACATTGTATTCGGTTTTTCACCTACATTCGGCTCATCTGCCCTATCATTGGCACATTGTATTCGGTTTTTCACCTACATTCGGCTCATCTGCCCTATCATTGGCACATTGTATTCGGTTTTTCGCATACATTCGGCTTATCTGCCCTATCTAAGGCGCATTGTATTCCTGATCATTCAATTCTAAATTCAAAAAAAACAGACGCCAGCGGCGCCTGTTCAATATTGCTATATTTGAATTTACAAACCGTAATAACGGGACTTGTCCGGTCCATTGCTGGTATATTCGGTCTTGAGTTCATTGCGGTAGGAACGCTCAATCTTGCGCACGTAGGAAAGTCTGCGGACATTCTTCATAACTTCCTCGGCGCGTTCCGCGTTCACATACATTACCGCATAGTGCATCTTACGGGAAACATAGTGCAGTGTTCCGTATTTCTCCAGGTTACGCGCTGCCTTGACGTCGCTAACCCAAACGATATAACCTGTCCGTTCCGCAAACATAAGCTCATCCGCCTTTCTTTCTCTATTTTCTCTACGGCCAGCTTATCCGCAAGAGCATTTGCCTCCGCTGCCGCATCCGCCTTTGGGGGACGGGTCATTGCTCGGTACCTTGATGCTGTCCGATACCGAGAAGGCGATTGCTTCAGACATCGAATGAAGGATATCATCCAGCGTCTTCTCCGCATTCTTGAAGCGGACAACCTCTTCGAACTGTTCCAGCTCCCGTTCTACTAACTCAACCTCATCCTTGGCCGAATGATAGTTCGGGTGAAAATGTCCAAACCGCTGTGTCTCCTCAAACAGCTCCTTCTTGCTCTGCAGCCGCTTGACCATGGCCTGGATTTCGGGGCTCTGATCGACCCGCCCTTTCCAGTATAAGTAATCCGACACTTCGGCGGATTGATTAATCATATCGCCTAATTCATAGGCGTATGTCAGCACTTCGGCCATATCGACCGTATTTAATTCCGCTACGCTCATGAACTTCAACTCTTTTCTGCATTAATGTTCTACCGCAAGCGGTAGACTACCTTATCATAACATATCCGGCTGCTCCAGAAGAAGAGGAATTTCTCTGCTTGACCGGATGCAGCAGCTTCATTTCCTGCCAATCCTCGGCGGCAAGCTGAATCTCCTCTGCAGTCTCTGATCCGGAACGCAGCAGATTACCCCGTACTCTCCACGGACGGCCGCTTATTTGCTCTGGAATAAAGTCTGCTGTTTGCCCCTTCACGGAAATTCTAACCTTGATTCCCCAGGCCAGCGCCTGCTCCATCACCTTCTGCGCTGTAGTGACATGGTATTGCCTCCACTGGTTGAACCACATTTGCGGAACTGCCTCCTCACCCTGAAGCAGCTCCCCATCCGGCACTGTCCCCGCCAAAGGCAGGAGCTTCGGATACGCAGCAGGACCGAACAATCCCCGCTCCTCAGCAGGAGAAGGAAGCTCATAACGGACGATTGCCTCAGGCAGTTCATAAGGTCCGAACGGGTTGTGCGGCTCCAGCTCATCCTCCCGGCCGCCGATGATTCTTGGCGGTGCCAGCCCGGCTGCAGCCAGTTCCTTGCGCAGCTGGCCGACAGATTCCGGGCGGACAATGAAGTGGAGCGGACCGATCCGGGTTAGAATATCCTGCATCCGGGGATGGGCTGCAATGTCCTGACCCTCCCGTTCGCCCGCGCAGGACAACAGGATCACCTCGGACAATGATGTCCGTCCGATTCCTTTGGCCCACTGCCGCAGCGACAGCTCCACCTGCTCAGGCAGCCCCTCCCGGGCATGGGCGGCAAGCCATTCAATGGCATCCGCCGGGGAACACCCCAGCTCTGCTGCAGCTTCCAGCATCTCCCGGGTCAGCCGGAAGCTCCAGAGGTCCTCATTATGCATCAGCTCCGCATACCCAGCCAGGGTCCAGCGGGTTGTATACGGTACTTCAGGCGGGACCAGCACCTCGAAATCCGGCTGGACTACGAATCTGCCGGCCGCAGGTACACCGGATTCCGCGGGCATACTCCAGTCCGCGCCAGTCTCTTCTGAATCCAAAGAGCTGCCGGAGGCTATCTGCTTCTGATTATGATTATACTCTTGCTCCTGCTCCTGTACCCGCCAGCCATCAGTTACAGCAGAGCCGCCGCAGGCTTCATCCTGTTGCGTCTCATCCGCTAGCTCTGTACATATATCATCTCGGCTTTCATCCGCTTCTATTATACCTGCCGCAGTTCCGGCCAGTTGCGGCCTCCCTGGCTTCCAGCGGAAGCAGGGCTCTCCCTTCTTTGAATAACCCAGTTCACCCCAGCCGAAACCTGCCAGGCTGCGGAGCCAGGCAAGAGAAGACGCATGAAGCTCCGAACCCGCCGGCCCGGCATCAGACTGCTCCTTAGCAAGGCCGCTCTGAATCATCCATTCCAGCAGAGGCAGTACGGCAAACCATTCCCCCGGGGTAAATTCCGCCGCCGAGATCAGATGCCTGAAATGCTGTCCGGCAGGCTCCGGAGAACCATAACGGCTGATTACAATGCGGTATAGCGTATCCGTCATTTCCTGTTCAGACAGCGCCAGCCAGCACTGCAGCTTCATAATGTCTATTCTATATCCGCTGCGGCTGCGGCTGATCAGACCCAGAACAGCCATCAAATCTACGATAACCGTTACCGGAAGCGGGTAAGGCTCAGGAATGGCCGGGTTCAGCTTAAGACCTGCCAGATGAACCTCCTGCATCGACAGCTGGCCTGCGAGCTGGCTAAGCTGCCTCTTGTGGATAAGACCCTTGGCCGTCAGCGGTAACCCCTCCCGCGCTGTAAATAACAGCGCCCGGAACAGCTCGGCAGCCAGTCCAGTGCAGGCAGGAAGCTCAATCCTTACACCGGTTTCTGCAATAGTCTGCGGACAGGCAGGCCAGAAGCCCCGCCCGATCAAGGGAAACCGGTGCTGCGGAATCTGATACAGCTTCTCCCCCCACATTTTCTGGCGCAGCTCCAGCATTCCTGCCTGGAGCAGCTCGTTCAGCGCCAGCTCCTGTTCAGCGCGGCACAGATAAACTGGCCGCAGCCGTTCAATGGTATCCGCTGCAACGGGGCTGGCTGCATGTTCCGCACTAATCGCCCGGAGTACTGCCTGCGCTTCGCGCGTCAGCTTCTGCACATCTGCGTCAGACTCCTGCCCCGTCATAGAATTGCCTCCTCTGCGGGTTCCAGCATTCGGACCGCATATTCGTAGCCTTGCTCGGTTAAGAACATCCTGCGCCGCAAGGCAAATTCCTGCTCCCTGCTGTCACCGGAGACCAGTGTATAGAAATACGCCTTATTGTCGCCAGACTTGGGCCGCAGGATACGCCCCAGCCGCTGAGCCTCCTCCTGCCGTGAGCCGAAGGCACCGGATACCTCTATGGCCACCGAGGCATCCGGCAGATTGACGGCAAAATTAGCCACCTTCGAGACAACCAGCAGCGGCAGCCGCCCTTCGTTGAAGGCGGCATACAGTGCGCTGCGTTCCTTCTGTGTAGTTTTGCCGGTAATAAGGGGCGCACCCAGGGCCTCCGCCAGCTGCTCCAGCTGGTCCAGATACTGGCCAATCACCAATATCGCCGCCCCGGCATGTGCTGAAGCAATCGACGCTGTGGCCGCAGCCTTTGCCTGATTGCCGGCCGCAAGGCGGAACTGTTCTTTCGCTCCGGCATAGATATATTGCTGCCGCAGCCGCTCATCCATCGGGACTATGACTTCAATACAGTCCACTGCCGCAATCCATCCCTGACTCTCCAGCACCTTCCAGGGCAGATCGTAACATTTAGGCCCGATCAGGGAGAATACATCACCTTCCCGGCCGTCCTCCCGGACCAGCGTTGCTGTAAGACCCAGCCGCCGGGTAGCCTGTATGTCAGCTGTTGCCCTGAAGACAGGAGCCGGGAGCAGGTGGACCTCGTCATAAATAATAAGTCCCCAATTTCGCTCGTTGAACAGATTCATGTGGACAAACGGTCCCCCCTTAGCTTTACGATGGGTCAGAATCTGATAGGTGGCGACCGTAACAGGCCGTACCTCCCGGCTCTCGCCGGTATATTCCCCCACTTCATCCGCATTCAGGGTAGTCCGCTGAAGCAGCTCATGCCGCCACTGCTCCACCGAGGTGGTGCTGGAGGTAAGAATCAGCGTTTCACACTGCAGCTGCTCCAATACTGCAATGCCTACTACCGTTTTGCCCGCTCCGCAGGGCAGAACAACGACACCGCTGCCGCCGATGCCTCCAATTCCCTGAAACTGCCGGACAGCATCCTTCTGATAATCCCGGAGTCCGAAAGCTTCACCGGTACTGCCGGCCTCGCCTCCGGCTTCTTCTGTCCAGGCAAGCTTCAGTTCCTCCCCGTCCCGGTAACCGGCATAATCGAGCACCGGGTAACCCAGCCTCGTTAATTCCTGCTTCAGCAGACCCCGGTTGGCCTTCGGACAATCGCTCTGGACAAGTCCTGTCCGGCACAACCCCAGCTCCTTCACAAGCTGGCTGCCCTCCAGTTCATCCAGCAGCTCAGCCTGGTCTGCGAAGAGCGTAACGAGCTGGGGGTCACTCTCATGCATGCGCAGCTGCAAGCGTCCGTAACGGGACATCAGCAGCTCAATTTCATTCTCCAGACCCGAAGGAATTCCCCACCGTGACAGCCTGCGCAGCTTGTTATTAACCTCCGCCGCCTCCTGGCCTCCAGCCGCTGCATTCCAGAGTGATAACGGCGTTATCCGGTACGTGTGATAGACTGGAGGGCTTTTGACAAGCTCGGCAAAACCAGCCAGAACCGCTCTCGCTTCCTCATAGCCCGGGTGGGCGCATTCCAGCAGGATGGTCCGGTCGTTTCTGGTAATACACGCACCCGTTCCTGCACCGTTCATAGTGTTCCCTCCTTGTGATCCATAGTGATCATGCTCTAATGCAGCAGGAAATGGATAACCCCCATAAACGGGGTAGCACAAAATAACCCCACAACGTGGGGCTTTATCTTAGACGGTTGCTCAGGTACTACTTTTGAAAAAGCCCATCTCCGCGTAACGGACATGAGCTTTCCATAACGCTATTTAATGCAGCTGCCGCCGGGAGATTTCACTTAACGCCTCCGCTGCCTCATCCGCATAAATCCTTTTGACCGCTAAATCTCCAAGCGACACGATTCCGGTCAGCTTCTTGTCCCGGGTCACCGGAATACGGCGGATTTGCCTTGATGCCATCAGTTCCGCAGCCTCATCAACAGAGGCAGTTTCCGGAATGGAGATAACTTCCCGGCTCATAACGGTTTCAACGGCTGTGGAGCCAGGATGCTTGTCCGCATACCCCCGGAGTACAAGATCACGGTCCGTGATTACACCCAGCAGCGTTGCCCCGTCGGCCGAATCTACTACAGGAATGAAGCCTGTCCCGTAATCTCTCATTTTGACGGCAACCTCATAGATATTATCGAGCAGCGTGACCGAAGCCGGATCGGCGGTCATTACTTCCTTGACAATCTTCAAGAATGAACCCTCCTGTCTGCCATGTCACCATGCTATTTGAGAGTAGTTTTTCCTGAAGCGTCATTTATTATACAAATGTATTATTGTTCATTCAGGAAGGAATCAGCCATGGCCACCAGAAGCTTCGCCCCATAGAGCATGGCATCCTCATCAAAGTCAAATTTGCTGTGATGATGCGGGTAGACCGCATCCTTGTCCGGATTGCCTGCGCCAACAAAGATGAAGCAGCCGGGGATTTCCTTAACATAATACGAGAAGTCTTCCGCCGGCATAATTTTCTCCATCAGAATTACATTGGCGCCTTCACCCAGCGCTTCCGGGGCAACACGGTAAAAGCGGCTGAATTCCGCTTCATCATTCACCAGCGGCGGATATCCCATCAGATAATCGACAGTCGCCTCTGCGCCATACGCTGCTGCGATGGATGCCGTCATCTCCTCGATTCTGCGGCGGATCAGATAGCGCGTCTCTTCATCGAACGCACGCACTGTACCGGTAATCCGGCAGCGCTCGGCAATAATATTCTGGGCAGATCCGCCTTGAATCGTCCCTACGCTGACCACCGCAGGACGCAGCGGATCTACGGTGCGGCTGACAATGCTCTGCAGTTGGGTGACAAGAGCCGCCCCGGCCACAATGCTGTCCACCGTACGGTGCGGCATGCCGCCGTGGCCGCCTTTGCCGATAATATCTATGAAAAATTCATCGGCGGAGGCCATCAGCGGTCCAGGCGCACTGCCCACGGTACCGAGCGGAAGCGGCGTCCACAGATGCAGTCCATAGACGGCATCCGCACCTTCCAGCACACCTTCTGCGATCATCCCCATCGCACCGCCCGGGCAGACTTCCTCCGCCGGCTGGAACAGGAAACGGATCTCGCCGCGGATCTCGCTGCGGCGTGCACTGTAATAGGCCGCTGCAGCCAGCAGCATGGCCGTATGCCCGTCATGTCCGCAGGCATGCATAACACCGGGATTCTGCGAAGCATACTCCCGGCCATTCTCTTCCGTAATCGCCAGGGCATCCATGTCTGCGCGCAGAACAACCGTTTTGCCGGGCAGTCCTCCTGTAAGTATACCTGTCAGTCCGTAACCGGACCCGCTTCTTCTAACTTCAATCCCCAGTTCGGACAGTCTTGCGCCCACATAGGCGGATGTCTCCTTCTCCTGATAAGACAGCTCCGGATGGCGGTGCAAATGGCGGCGCCATTTCACCATCTCCGGCAGCAGCTCCTCTACCGCTAACCTCTCCATAATTCTCCATTCCCTTCTCCGGCAACATACTTCGGACAAGCCTGCGGCCTGCTTCCTCAATGCAACGCCCGGCCGCAGCATGCCATATATCTTTTATTGTAGCAGAAACACAAAAAAGTGGGTATCAATAGGCCCGCTCTACCTTGCACAACCCCGTGAAACATACTATCATGAGGAGGAACATCGCAAATTTTAATTACAAATGTTTCATTATACTTCATACAGGGGAGTTGTGCGCTATGATATTTGAGAACACGGGCCTCGAAGGATTGAAGAGTGACCTTCTTTATCTTGACGAGAGCGCAACCAAAGCCGGATTTATCCGCTGGCAATGGGAATACTACCGAGCTACCTACGACTGCAAGATAGAAGACCGCCAGAACGGCGGCGAGTACTTCCTGCGGATCAACACCCGCGCTGTGGAAGGGAAGCTGGAAAAGGCGGATGCCATACTGGCCATTGAAGCCGTCTACTTGGGCAAAGCCACTTTCCCCCACGGTCTGGAGTATGAATCTCCCGTGCCTCAACCGGTGCTGGATACGGCAACGAAGCATATTCATCAACTGAAAGAGCTGCTGGAAGCTTGAGTACCGCGAAGGGAAAGACAGCCTCCAAAGCCAGCCTGCCCAAAAGAGGAACGCCCGATTTCCAATTGCTCATTCTCACGTTGCTGCTCGTCGGCTTCGGACTGGTCATGGTGTTCAGCGCCAGCTCCAGCTTGACTCTGGCCAGTGAGAAATTCAGCTATGACGCTTTTTATTTCGTGAAACGCCAGCTAGTCTGGGCCGTGCTGGGAAGCTTCGTCATGTTCACGGTGATGAATATCCACTACAGCAAGTTCAAGAAATGGTACGCTCCGATCTTCGTCATCACCCTGGTGCTGCTGCTGTTCGTGGCCACCACCGAGAGAATTAACGGAGCCAAGAGCTGGATGAATATCGGAGGACTAGGCATCCAGCCTACCGAGCTGGCCAAGATCTCCATCATCCTGTACCTGTCTGCACTCATAACCAAAAAAGGCGAACGCCTGCGGGATCTTCGAACCGGATATATCCCGGTAATGATCATCGTCGGCATTGTGGCCGGACTGATCATGATGCAGCCGGATCTGGGCTCCTGTCTGATTCTCGTGGCTACCAGCGGACTTGTTATCTATGCCGGCGGCGCAAGCATGAAGCATATTCTTGGTTCGATCAGCTTGCTGGTGCTGGGTGTCGCGCTTGTCATGGGGGCGAAGACTGCCATCGACTCCCTGTCTCCGCCAACCGAGAAGGCAGCGGCCAATCAGGATTACAGACAAGGCCGGATTGAAGCCTTTCTGGATCCCGAGAGTAACTCTGATGGCAGCGGCTATAATATTATGCAATCCCTGATCGCTTTAGGCGAAGGCGGGACACAAGGTTCCGGTTTTGGCCAAAGCATCCAGAAGCTGCATTACCTGCCTTACCCCTATACGGATTTTATATTTGCTATTATCGGTGAAGAGCTTGGATTTATTGGAACCTCTATCTTCCTGTTGCTCTATCTGTATTTCATCTGGAGAGGCATCCTGATCGCACTGCGGTGTACTGACCCCTTCGGCACACTGGTCGGCATTGGAGTGATGGGACTGATTGCCATTCAGGCCTTCATCAATATCGGCGGTGTAACCAACACGATCCCCCTTACGGGAGTTACGTTACCATTCATCAGCTACGGAGGTTCTTCTCTGTTAGTCACCATGCTCTGTATGGGGATTATGCTCAGCATCTCCAGGGAAACCAACCGGCCTGCCAAAGAGGAAGTCGTCAAGTCGGTCACTACCGTCAGACAGGTGCGTGCCAACAGCCGTGCTGCCGGCACACGCTCCCGTTAAGAAGCTACATAGAGCCGATTATGTATGGTTAAATTAAAAAGGCAGTCCGGATCAACTCCCGGACTGCCTTTTGTGTACCGCCTGTCAATAGCTCTTCAGCGGTTAGCGTTTATGAAATCTCGTCGTTCTTGAATGCTACGCCTTCTACCTTGACATTAACCTCTACGATATGAAGCCCTGTCATGCTCTCTACAGCCTCGCGGACATTCTGCTGCAGCATCCGGCACACTTCGTGAATCGGTGTTTCATAGAGAACAATAATACGCAAATCCACTGCCGCTTCCAGCTGGCCTACTTCGACAGTAACACCCTTCTGCACATTCTTACCGCTCAGGCGTTTCGCCCAGCCTTCAGACAAACCGCCAGACATGGCTGCAATTCCGGGAGTCTCCAAAGCTGCCAAACCGGCAATTTTCGAGACAACATCATTCGATATCCGTATATTTCCCATTTCAAGTTGAAGTTGTTCTGCCATGCCATATCCCCCCTACACTCATTATCAATTATTGTAATTCGAAAACAGGCTAAAAAGCAAATGAGTTTCTCGCATTCCCGTTTACAGTCAGGAACAATTTGGGTATATTGATTATGAATTCAACCTACATACAGAGACTGGAGTGTGCCTTACCTTGAAAAAATGGATCTCGCCGGCGCTGCTGGTCATCACCTTCCTCCTCAGTGCCATAGGACATTATGCGGACTGGGATCATACCCTGCAGTTCATACTGTCCGCTATCTCGGTTATCTTCGTGGCCGGCTTCCTGGGCCGGGCGACAGAAAGCGTAGCCCACTATGCCGGACAGCGGCTGGGAGGGTTCCTTAACGCCACATTCGGCAATGCTGCCGAACTGATTATCGCCTTCTTCCTGGTCAAGGAAGGACTCTTCGACATGGTCAAAGCCAGTCTCACCGGCTCGATCATCGGCAACCTGCTGCTGGTGCTCGGACTCAGTATTTTTGCCGGGGGCATGAAGTTCAAGGTTCAGAATTTCAATGTCACGCTCGCCGGACTGAACGGATCGCTGATGATTGTTGCAGTTATCGCCCTGTTCGTCCCTGCCATGTTCTTCAATACCCACTCTATCACAGAGAAGGATACAGATGTACTCAGCCTTGTAGTCGCCGGCCTCCTGATTGCCGCTTACATGGCCTGGCTCGTCTTCTCTATGATCACGCACAAGAAATATCTCGCCGATGTAACGGATGACACCGCAGAAGAGCTTCCGAATGAGCATGCTCCGGTCTGGTCCAGAAATCGTTCAATCCTCTATCTGGTGATCGCTACGGTTATGGTCGCTTTCGTCAGCGAATGGCTGGTCGGCACACTGGAGACCCTGACTGAACGTTTCGGCTTCAGCGAGCTGTTTGTCGGTGCGTTCCTGGTGGCAATCATCGGTAACGCCGCTGAGCACAGTGCAGCCATCATGCTGGCTATGAAGAACAAGATCGGTGCCGCCGTAGAGATTGCCGTAGGAAGCAGTCTGCAGATTGCCTTGTTTGTTGCACCGGTACTGATCTTTGCCAGCTACTTCATGGGCAACACCATGTCCATCGTGTTCACCACCATTGAGATTGTAGCGATTGCTGTATCGGTATTTATCGCTAAGTCGATTATCCAGGACGGCGCAACGAACTGGTATGAAGGTCTGCTGCTGCTCGCGGTATATCTGATTCTCGGTGTATCGTTCTACCTGGTATAACAACTCTGCACACAAAAAACGCACATGAGCGGCCCCCTGGGTCCTCGTGTGCGTTTTTATGAATGACCGGAATTACATCTCCCGCTCCTCAGCCTTCTTATTAAGCGCTTCATACAGTACAGCCAGGTTGCGTTCCAGCTTGCTCAGTACCTGCTTGCCGGTGAATTCAGGCACCAGCCCGGCTCTGACCGCAAAATCGACCTCCCTGGAGAAACCATACATCTGGGTATCCAGCACTTCCTCATAGAGAGGGCAGTAACGAGTCGCCAAATTCTCCATCTGCACTTCAATAAGCTTCTCAATTTTATTGGCATCTTCTTGTAGAAGATTGATTGCTTTGATATTAAGCTGTTCCTGCAAATCCGATGAAGTCATGCATTATCCCCCCTATGTCCAAAAGTTACAGCTTCTACTGCTTATTATACTTAATATTAGTCGAAATCAGGACCTAATACAAGAATTCAGTTTACGATTCGTGAAGAAGGGACAAAATTAACGATTTTCACAGCAAAGACGCCCTGCCGCAAGGCCGGACGTCTCCTTTGAATAATGGATTACTCCGCTACAACCGTAAAGTTCAAATTGTGCTTAGCAAATACTTCGCTCATTGCTTTCTTGGCTTCCTCGGCATCTGTGCCATGTACATGAAGCTCATAGCTTTGGCTGGATACCAGGGTAGTGAACAGACCAAGGATGCTCTTAACATCAATGTACTTGTTGTCCGCTTGAAGAACGATAGATGAATTAAACTGGCTGGCTGTTTGTGCAATATCCACGATTGCCGCATTGTTACTGGACATAGGAATCCCTCCGCAACTTGATTATAAACTTAAGTTCAATTGTAACCAATTCCATGATACATTGAATCCGCTTACTCACGCAAGGTGTTTCTTGAAAACAAGCCTTGCAGGCTTGCATTTTCAGAGCTTTGTATTACATTTTATTTCAGATTCTCGGGATTCAGACCTTCAAGCTCCGGCACCACAAAAATTCCGTCCTTGCGGATCAGCACATCGTCAAAGTAAATCTCTCCGCCGCCGTACTCCGGACGCTGAATAAGCACAAGATCCCAGTGAATGGACGAACGGTTGCCGTTGTCCGTCACATCATAAGCCTGGCCCGGCGTAAAGTGTAGGCTGCCGGCAATTTTCTCATCGAACAGAATGTCCTTCATCGGATGCAGAATGTACGGGTTGAAGCCAATGGCGAATTCGCCGATATGGCGCGCGCCGTCATCGGAATCGAGGATTTCATTCAGCCGTACCGTATCATTGCTGGAGGCTTCGATGATTTTGCCGTTCTCAAACGTAAACTTCACATTCTCAAAAGTCACGCCGTTATAGAGCGTCGCAGCATTGTAGCTGATCGTCCCGTTCACGGAGTCACGCACCGGTGCGCTGTAGACTTCACCATCGGGAATATTCTTCTGGCCGGAGCATTTCTCTGCACCGATTCCTTTGATGGAGAAGGTAAGGTCCGTTCCCGGGCCGGCAATCCGTACCTTATCCGTTCTGCGCATAAGCTCGGCCAGTGAATCCTGGGCTTTGTCCATTTTGGCATAATCCAGATTGCAGACTTCAAAGTAAAAGTCTTCAAAGGCTTCAGTAGAGGTATTGGCAAGCTGCGCCATACTGGCATTAGGGTAGCGAAGTACCACCCATTTGGTATGCTTGACGCGTTGTTCGCTATGTACCGGGTGGGAATAGAGGGAATTATAGAGCTTCATATTCTCTTCCGGCACATCGGACAGATCATTGACGTTCTCACCGGCACGGATGCCGATATAGCAGTCCATCTTCTTCATCCGGTTCAGGTCAATCTCCGCCCAGGTCTGAATGCCTTCAGGTGTAGCATATTTAAGCATGCTGCGCAGAACCGTACGGTCCGTCAGCTGTACAAATGCACGGCCTCCGGCTTTGCCGATTTCCTCTACAACCGCTTTGATTAAATCTCTTTCACTGCCGATCATTTCGACGAGCACATTCTCGCCGGGCTGTACGTTTACGGAATACCCTACCAGGTTAGCCGCAAGCTTTTGAATTCGGGGATCATTCATGTTTCTCTCTCTTCCTTCCTCATGCTGAAATTAAACATACCGTTATATTGTAGCACGCCCGCTATAGAGCGCAAGCTCTTCCAGAGCGTGAGCTTTCATTGATAACCATAGAAATCAACCCGGGTGATGTAGGTTTCTTCAGTAACCTCACCTGTCTTGCCGGGGTACGTCGCGGTCCGGTTCCACGTCAGCCGGGCGGGCAAATTACGCTTCGGGTCTACCTTGAGATAATAAACCGTCCTGATACTGGCTTGCTTCAGTCTCTGCTGCAGTTCAGCCTGCTTCTGCTCCCACAATGCAGCCCGTGCCTCCTGCTCCTTAGCAGGCTTTCCAGCAGCCGTTCCAGCGGCGCCCTGGTCATCGGGGCGTATCGCCTGCATCTCCTGCTCCAGTTCCGCTGACAGCTGGCTGCGCGCTTCCTCCGGCGTCAATTCGATGCGCAGCACACGGGTTCCCCTGGCACTCCCCGCTTCCTCTGTTACCGTCTTTTGCAGCCCCTCCAGCTCTTCCAGCTGCCTGAGCGGATTCAGCGCCTCCAGCGGATTGCTCTCCTGCAGAGCCGGCGCTGCCTGCTGCGCCTTCCATTCACCATCTTCCTTCACCAGCCTGGTGTAGTAGACCGGAACATTTCCTGAGCCCTGCTCTAGGTGATGCGGAGCGGATTCGGCTGCGGTGTCCGGCTGGCTCCCGTCCGGCAGCAGGGAATATAAGCTGACCTTATTATGATCAGCTACCTTTCCTCCATAATAGAGCGATGACTCCGGAACCGTCTTGCCGCCGATCAGCAGCGCTGCCTCCCCTTCGAAGGATACTCCGTCACTGCCGTCCATACCGGCCAGCACCAGACTTAAGGATTCAGCAGCCGGTTTGTCATTCATGACACCACAGCCGCTTGCAGGAATCAGGCAGATCAGCAGTACAAGTGAGAGGATTCCCGTGCGGTACGATATCAGTTTCATCATAGATTCAAGGCCTCCCGGGCAGATTATCATTCATTCTTCCTAGGGTCTCCTTGAATACAGCGCTTATACGCTTGTCAGGATGCAAAAAAAGAACCCTCAAGGCTTAAGCCCAAGGATTCTTTAAAGTATTCTCAACGGTTTTGTTATCGATAACCACCTGGTTCCGGCCGTTGTTCTTGGCTTCATACAGCGCCATGTCCGCCCGGTAGAAGAGCGATTCTACACTTACCCGCTCATCTGTCCAGCTCCATTCTGCTATGCCGCAGGATACCGTTACACGCGGCTCTGTTTCCCCCATCACCCGCTTGCGGATGCGTTCGGCCACAAATACTGCCTGCTGCACCCCGAGCTGAGGCAGATATACGGCAAGCTCTTCCCCGCCCCACCTGGCGGCGATATCCCCCTGACGGATTGAAGACTTGACGATTTCGCTTACTTGCTTCAGTATCTTGTCACCCTTCTGGTGGCCGTAAGTATCATTGACCGTCTTGAACTGATCGATGTCAACGACAATCAGGGAACCGCAGAAATCCGTGGCCTGCCGCTGTTTGATCTCTTCATCCAGATAATGACGGGCGAAGAGCCCTGTCAGGCTGTCGCGGTTAGCGAGGCGCCTTACCTCAGCATGCAGACGGGCATTGCCGACCGCAAGCCCGATATGCCCCGCCATAGCCTGCAGCAGCCTGTAGCTGTCGTAGGAGAAGAAATGGGCATCCTTATGGGCGAGCATAATCGCCCCTCTGACTTCTCCCCCTACACTTAACGGTGTGGCGATCAGCGACTGTGAACCGGTAGCATCCATAAGCTTGGACGTCGCTCCGGCGGCATACTTATAGTCTGATAGTAGGAGCGGCTCGCCTGAGGTATAGACCTTTCCGCCCAGTCCTTGCCCGGCTTCCACCAATTCACCCAGCAGCGGGGTATGATTGCAGGCAATGACTTCAAGTCCGCCTCTTTCTTCATTCATATGCAGGATGCAGCAATAATCGGCCTCGAACATCCCCAGAAGCTCCTCAAAGGCAAATTGAAAAATATCGCCAAGGCGCAGGCTCTGGTTGAGACGCTGCGTAAGCTCATTACTCATGCGCAGCTCCCGGATAAGCTGGTTGGAGCGTTCATACAGCTTGGCGTTCTCGAATGCTGTCCCGGCAGTATCCGCCACCATGGTCAGGAAGCGCAAATCCACCTCCCGGAAGGAAGGCTTGTCCATTACCATATGAAACACTCCGTAGACACCTTGCTTGCCTCCCAGCGGAAGACCTACCTCCACCGTACAGCTGTCTTCACGTCCGGCATGAAGTGCCACCCGGCCATCCTTGAAGGCTCTGGCACAGACATCATTGCTGGCCCAGCGCAGCGGCAGCGGCTTGACCTGAGGATGCGTGCTGCGGTGATCCTGAGACATGAACAGATCGAGCCGCGCTCCGGGATACATCGCCGCGATGCTGTCGATCACCTCGGTGAGCACGGCATTCACATCAATGTTGTCATGCATCCGCTGGACGATCTGGAAGAGCAGCGAACGGCGGCTGCTCTCCCGCTCAGCATGGAGATGCACGCCGGCAAGATCCGAGACAAATACATGCTCGAACTTGTGGTAAAAGCAGGTCTGAAAGTGCATTGCCATCGCTTCTGCCGTATGTATTCCGCCGCTTGCATACTGCTCCGCCGGCATCTCACAGCCAAGAACGGCGAATATTTCTCCGTGACCGCGTGTAAAAATAGGCATAGCCAATAAAGTCCGTGCTTGTCCAGCCTCCTGAACCTCTACGGCATGCATGCCACCAGAGCGCAGACAGGCCTCCGCCGCCTCTTCCCATTCTGTCTTCCAGCGCCCCTGCCGGAATTCGAATATGGGATCAATCCATTCTGCTTCAAAGTTCAGTACACACCAGTTCCACGATTTCGCAAAGGACGGTACGGCCTGTCCCAGCCAATCCTTGAAACTCTCGGCAATCAAGCTGGCTGCATAAGGAAAATCATGGGACACAATGTCCGTTTCCCTCAGCCAAGCAGCGGGATCTTCATAATCTCCGCTTTGCTTGGTGTCCTGTAACAGCATACGACTGGCCTTGCGGTCGTATGCTTCCTGCTCCGACATAAAGAGGATCCCCTTTGCTATTTGATATCAGTTTTTTCCGATAACATCTAATTAGCTATATTTTACTCCCTTTCTTTAGGTATTGCATTATATTTTCCGCAAAACCGGGATTTTTTTTAGGACCAAAGAACTAACGACAAAGATAGACAAAAACTCTTTTAAGTTGCGCTTGACTTTGACTGTCATTTTCATATAATATTTATTGTTGAACAAGACTGTAACAAGTCTTAATTGGGCGTAACGTTGTGTCACCCTCTACGCATTTCGTTACTGCCAGGGCAGCGGCTGAACTTCCCTCGGCAGTGTGAAACCATCTAACGCTTTCACGGATACGAATTGCGGCGCAAATAGGCCCTACAATACATTTGCAAATTAAAAGGAGTCTACTATAATGGCACGTTACACCGGACCTAAATTCAAACTCAGCCGCCGTCTGGGCATTTCCCTAAGCGGTACAGGCAAAGACCTGAAACGCCCTTTCCCACCAGGACAGCACGGCGCTAACCAACGCAGAAAAGTAAGTAACTACGGAATGCAGCTTTTGGAAAAACAAAAACTGCGTCACATGTACGGCTTGGGCGAAAAGCAGTTTAAAACTCTTTTCACCAAAGCACAAAAGCTCCAGGGTATCGCGGGCGAAAACTTCATGTTCCTGCTCGAAAGCCGCTTGGACAACCTGGTTTACCGTCTTGGATTCGCTAACTCCCGTGCAGGCGCACGGCAGCTGGTATCCCACGGCCACGTAACCGTTAACGGCAAAAAAGTCGACATCGCTTCTTACCGCGTAAGCGTGGGCGACGTTATCGGACTTCGCGAAAGAAGCCGCGCTATGGGTTCTATCAAAGAAGCTCTTGACAACCGCTCCCACCTTCCAGGCTATCTGGAATATGCTGATGGTTCTTTCGAAGGCAAATTCATTCGTTTGCCAGAACGCGCCGAGCTGTCCCAAGATATCGATGAGAAACAAATCGTCGAGTTCTACAACCGTTAAGATTCTGCCTCCAGCAGATCTGATCAAAGCTCCCGGATATTTTATCCGGGAGCTTTTTTCGTTCAGTAGACATCTATTCCTTTCATCATCCTAAATCCAGCCTGGCAAATTCCCGCTTTCCTTCCCGGATAATGTCACCCTTCTGCACGGTTAACTATCGCCTTGTTCTGAAGCAGCACAAATAGCCTCTTATTCATCCCAAGGGACGAGCAAGAGACTCGCGGTACCACCCTACTTAAAGACTATCCTCATACAGCGATATCCAATTGAATCTATTTATAACACAGCAACTTTGGAAAAAGCAACGGCGGAGTAAATCCCGTGCGGCAGAAGCGCATTCAAAATCGCCAAATTGTGCTATAATAGTTCCGTTAAAAGGAGGATAATCGTCGATGGTTGAGGAGAATAAGAAGAAGACCGCAAAACAGCGTCCGCCGCGCAGATCCTGGCTCCGCAGGTTCGGTTCAGTCGTGAAGTGGATGTTTATACTCGGTATACTCGGCATTCTGTTTGCCGGTGGCGCCGTGGCAGGCTACGTGACTTCTATAGTGAAAGATGACCCTGTCCGCACCGAAGAATTAATACAACAGCAAGTCAGCCAGAACGCCATTACCGGCTTTGCCTATTTCAGTGACGGGCAGCCGATCGGCCAGCTCCGGACGGAAGAAGACCGCAGACTTATTGAATTCAACGATATTCCACAGCTTGTGATTGATGCCGTTCTCGCTATAGAGGACAATAACTTCTACAATCATAAAGGGGTGGATTTCAGCGGCACCCTGCGTGCAGTCAAGCAGAAGCTGCTGAACGAATCCGTACAGACCGGGGGCAGTACACTGACCCAGCAGCTGGCACGCCGCGTGTTCCTGAACCTGGACCGCACAGAGGACCGCAAGGTGAAGGAGATCCTGCTGTCGCTGCGGCTGGAGCGTTTCTTGTCCAAGCAGGAAATATTAACGGCATACTTAAATAAGGTTCCTTTCGGGAACGGTTCGAATGGTTATAATGTTTTCGGCATCAAGGCTGCCGCCAAAGGCATCTTCGGTCTTGATGATCTGGAAAAGCTGAACGTGGCACAAGCGGCTTATCTGGCCGGCCTGCCTCAGCTCCCATCCAAATACTCCGCATTCAATGGTGTCGGCGAATTCAACGAGACTGCCTTTAACCGGGCCATTGACCGTCAGCGTCTGGTGCTGCGGCGGATGCTGGAAGAGAACAAGATTACAACATCCCAGTACGATGAAGCCCTGCTCTTTGATATCAAGAGCTCGCTTGCTCCGCATACGAAGAAGGCTTATGCTACCTTCCCTTATCTCATGCTGGAGACGGAACGCAAGGCGGCTGAAATTATGCTGACGCTGAACGAAGACAATAAAGGCGCTGCTTCGGATACGGCGGCAAGTACCGCTGACAACACGCTCCTTCTGGAGGAAGCCCGCCAGCAGCTGATGACCGGCGGCTACCGTGTATACACTACCATTGATAAGAAAGTGTACAGCGCAATGCACAGCATCTCGGAAGACAGCGATAACTTCACGGAGGACAGCAAGGCCAGAGGCAAGGAACAGACGGCCGGCATCATGATCAACAACAAAACCGGAGCGATTCTCGGGATGATTGAAGGACGTGACTTCAACATTGAGCAAATGAACTATGCCACCCAAATGGTCCGCCAGCCCGGTTCCACCATGAAGCCGATCGCCGCGTATCTGCCTGCACTGGATGCCGGATTGATCCAGCCTGCCGGCATTCTGGATGATGCCCCGATTGTCATGAAGGACGGCGGCAAGGGCTTCCATATTCCGAAGAATGCCAACAACCGCTATCAGGGGCTGGTTACCGCCCGTTATGCCCTTAATAAATCCCTCAACCTGCCGGCCTTGAAGCTGTTCAATGACAAGGTGGGCATTGAGAACGCCTGGACTTTTGCCAAGAAGCTCGGGATCACTACGATTCAGGACGATGATTATAACGCACAGACCGGTGTAATCGGAGGATTGCGTTACGGGGTTTCCGTTGAAGAATTGACGAATGCCTATTCTTCAATCGGCAATCAGGGTGCCTTCAACGATGCGTATATGATCGAGAAGATTGTTGACTCGCAGGGCAAGATTATCTATCAGCATAAGGTGAATCCGGAGCAGGTCTTCTCCGAGCAGACAGCCTATCTGATGACCGATATGCTGCGCACCGTAATAACGGATGGTACGGCAAGTACGGTCAAGAAAAACTATGAGCACTTCAAGGAAGTCCCGATTGTCGGCAAAACCGGTTCTACGCAGAACTATGGGGATGTCTGGTTCATGGGCTATACCCCGGATGTTACCCTGGGCATGTGGGTGGGCTATAAAGAACAGATCAACACCCTCCAGGGAGATACGCAGAAACGGCAAGCTCAGACATTATGGACCAAGGTTATGAATACAGTGATTGACAAGCGTCCGGAGCTGTTTGTAACGAAGGAATTCCCTAAACCGGAGGGTATCGTCAAAGCGACGGTCTCCGCTTACAGCGGCAAGAAGCCGTCGGAACTGACGGATAAATTCACAACGGACCTGTTCAATGCTGAATTCGTACCTAAAGACAGCGATGACGGAATCTCCAAAGCCAAATACATCACCTTCAACGGGGTGAATTATCTTCCTCTGGAAGGAACGCCCGAGGATTTCCTGAAAGAGAAGATTGTCGTCAAGCGCGAGAAACCGATTCAGGATCTGGTCAAAGAACTGCTTGCGGCCTTCCCGGCCATGAAAGAACATGAACCACTGGCGTACTATATGCCGGCTGATGCCAAAACCGACTTCCCGACCGAGGTTGATCCCCGGGTGGATGACGGCAGCGCGCCAAGTGCTCCAGGTGAAGTGATGGTCTCTTACAGCACCGGCAAAGCTGTTATTACCTTCACTCCAAGCGGTTCATCCGACGTTGTGGGTTACCGTCTGTACCGTTCACTGAACGGCGGTTCCTTCCAAAAGCAGGCCGTGCTCTCGGCCGGCGAAAGCACCGTCTTTAAGCCCGGCACACCTGCCAGTGCCAATGCCACCTTCTACGTGGCTGCCGTAGATGTAGCCGGACATGAGGCCGCCTCGGGAAGTGTAGCCGGCGGAACTCAGCCTACGCCGGAGCCAACGCTGCCTCCGGAGGAAGTACCAGGTGACGGCACTGGTGGCACGGAGCCAACGCCGGACCCCGGAATCATCCCGGAAAGCAGCGATGATCCCGGGATGATCATTATCCAGCCGCCAGGAGGCAATGAAGCAACGCCGCAAGGCAGCGGTAACGGATCTGGCGGCAATACCGGTGCTACCACACCATAAGCTATGCTCTGTGGATGGCGCCAAATGAATGAATTAGAAAAGACCGTTCCCTGTATCTGAGGGAACGGTCTTTTCTATAGGCTGACTGATTTTGGCTTCAATCCTCAATCGTAGATAAATCACCTGCCGGAAGATGCAGCTCCCACGCCTTCAGGACACGGCGCATTATTTTGCCGGACCGGGTCTTGGGGAGCTTATCCTTGAATTCAATCTCGCGCGGTGCAGCATGGGCAGACAGGCCCGCTTTGACAAAAGCAGCAATCTCGTCCTTCAGCTCTGCAGTCGGGGAGTAGCCGTCCCGCAGTGAGATGAACGCTTTGATAATCTCTCCGCGCATCACATCCGGCTTGCCGATCACTCCAGCCTCAGCCACCGCCGGGTGTTCAACCAGTTTGCTCTCCACCTCGAACGGACCGATCCGCTCTCCGGAAGAATTAATTACATCATCAATCCGGCCCTGGAACCAGAAATATCCATCTTCGTCCATATAAGCCGAGTCCCCGGAAATATACCAGCCGGCAATCCGGAAGTATTCATCATATTTGGCCTGATTGTTCCATACCTTGCCCATCATTGACGGCCATGGCGTCCGGATGGCCAGGTTGCCCATCGAATACGGCGGCAGAATATTACCGTGATCATCCAGAATAGCGGCTTCGATACCGGGTAGCGGCCGCCCCATGGAGCCTGGCTTGATGTCCATCCCCGGATAATTGCAGATCAGCTGCGCACCCGTCTCCGTCATCCACCAGGTGTCGTGAATCCGCTGGTGATAGAATTTATCGCCCCACCGCACGACCTCCGGATTCAGCGGTTCCCCTACAGACAGAACATGACGCAGACTGCTCAGATCAATATCCTGCAGGCTTCCTGCCCCTGCGCCCATCAGCATGCGGAAGGCCGTAGGCGCACTGTACCACACCGTTACCCCATAGCGTTCAATCGTCTTATACCAGTCCTGCGGGCTGAAGCGGCCTCCCCGGATCACGTTGGCTACTCCATTCAGCCAAGGGGCGAATATCCCGTAAGAGGTGCCGGTCACCCAGCCGGGATCTGCTGTACACCAGTACACATCATCCGGACGCAAATCCAGTACAACCTTGCCTGTATAATAATGCTGAATCATTGCCCGCTGCACATGATAGATGCCCTTAGGCTTACCGGTAGACCCGGAAGTATAATGCATGATCAGTCCGTCATCCAGAGCCAGCCATTCCGGTTCAAGCTCTGTTGAAGCTTCAGCCATTTCCAGTTCATAACTCAGCAGCCCCGGATCTTCAGAAGCGGTGCCGCCTATCAGAATAATGTGGCGCAGCCCTGGAAGCTGCTCCCGCTTCACCCGCTGCAGCAGCTCAGGCGTCGTCACCAGCGCTACCGCACCGCTATCCTCCAGCCGGTCTTTCACTGCTGTCTCCATGAACGCCTCGAATAGCGGTCCCGCTACGGCACCAACCTTCAGAATGCCCAGCAGGCTGAAGTACAGCTCCGGTGTCCGCGGCATGAAGATGAATACACGGTCGCCTTTGCCGATCCCATATTTATGGAGCACATTACCGAACTTGTTCGACCGTTCACGCAAATCGGCAAAGGTGTACCTCTCCTCGCGCACAGTATCACTATAGAGCAAAGCAGTAGCTGCTCCCCGTCCCTCCTGCACATGACGGTCTACGGCTTCATGAGCCATATTCACCTTACCGGTTCCATACCAGGAGAAGCTTCTCTCGACATCCTCCCACCGGAATTCGTCAACGGCACGGGAATAATCCGTCATATTCGCGTGCTGCACACGGCCCGGCAAAATTTCGCTGTGGACTTGCCCCATTACACTTGCCTCCCCTACTCGTTTGATTTAAGCTTTAAGGGTAAGAAACTCTCATCTGCAATGTTGTCAACGCGCCAAATGTGAATTTTTCGTGTCAGAGCCAGTATATCACAGGAAGCGGTTACATTCCATAATATAGTGAACTGAAGGGAGCCCAATCATGGAGCACATCAAAATCCCCGTCTCCCATACCTTTGAGCATGCAGACAGGCTGGTATCCGTTGAAGGCCCCTTGCCACCGGACACACTTAGACAATTAGTCATGCACAGCGATCTAGATGCCTTCCGGAAGCCGCAGGAGCAGCTGGAAGCCTTAATCGATATATCTGGCCTGCCGGAAGGCCGGATCATCGCAGCCGTGGTCTCAGACGTTATAGTAGGGTATGTTACCTTTCATTATCCGGATGAGCTGGAGCTGTGGTCTCAAGGAGGAATGGAGGATCTGATTGAGCTGGGCGCAATCGAGGTCGCGGATGAATACCGGGGATGCGGGCTTGGGAAGCTGCTGGTCTCCAGTGCTTTTGAAGAGGGGCAATTAGAGAACTGCATCGTATTCACGACGGAATATTATTGGCATTGGGACCTGAAGGGCAGCGGCCTCTCAGTATGGGAATACCGCCAGATGATGGAGAAGCTGATGAAGACGGTGGATATGGTGTGGTATGCCACGGATGACCCGGAAATCTGCTCCCACCCGGCCAACTGCCTGATGGTCCGCATGGGCCAGGCTGTTCCGCTGTCCTCCCGCGAGACCTTCGACCGGGTCCGCTTCAGACAGCGGTTCATGTATTGATAGGACCGGGATTATATTGCGCAGAGCTTACATCGCTTTCAGCATATACTCCAGTATGGCGTGCGAACGTTCCGCAGCAGTTACCGTAAACTCACGGTAATTCACATGTGCAGAGCCATCCGCTTTGTCAGACATGGAACGGATGACCACAAAGGGTGTCCCGTTCATATTGCAGACCTGGGCAACAGCTGCTCCTTCCATCTCGGCACACGCTCCATCCAGCTGCTCACGTAGCACGGTAACCGTATCCTTATTTGCAATAAACTGATCTCCGGACAATACAATGCCGGTCACAGACTTCTGCTTCAGCTCCCGGCAAGCCTGCTCCGCCAGCTTCACCAGCTGCGGATCTGCCGGAAAGGAAGAGGTTTCCTGGTAGGGGATCACCCCTCTGGCGTAGCCAAGAGCGGTCACATCCACATCATGCTGGATGCACTGCGATGAGATGACAATGTCCCCGATGTCCAAATCTGGATGCACTGCACCTGCTACACCGGTGAACAGCACCTGCGAAACGCCGAAGCTGTCCAGCAGAATCTGCGTTGTTACTGCGGCATTCACCTTGCCGACCCCCGATTTGCAGAGCACCGCTGTTTTGCCGAATACAGTTCCTGAATGGAAGGTTACCCCCGCCTTCACCGTTGTCTGTTTATTCTCCATTTCCTCAAGTAGCAGCATAATTTCCTCATCCATCGCACCAATCAGACCCAGAACTTCACTCATCTTAAACCCTCCCGATTCTTAACTGCCCTGAAACATAAAAAGCTCCCGAAGGAGCTTTCTACATACCTTATATTCTCGTGCTGAACGTACAAATCTTATTTGTTCACATGGTTGACGGACAAACGAAGAATCGTTTCATGCGGCAGGATAACCCGCGGGTTCTCCACCGTTTCCTTCTTCATCAGTTTCGTCAGCAGTCTCATCGCTACTGCACCCAGATCGTACATTGGCTGTGCCACAGTAGTGAGCAAAGGACGAACCATAGATGCCATCCGGATATTGTCGACACTGATGATCGAGAAATCGTCTGGAACCTTCAAGCCTTCATCCTGAATACTGTGAATTGCCCCAATGGCCATCTCATCGGTTGCTGCGAAAATAGCTGTCGGTTTCTTCTTGAGGCCGAGGAAATACTTCATGGCTTCGACACCGGATTCGTAACGATAGTTACCGATGCGGACCAGATCCTCCTGGTACTCAATGCCTGCCGCTTCCAGCGCTTTCTTATAGCCGTGGAACCGGGCGTAACCGTTCGCAGGATCCTGCAGCGTTCCGCTGATCATCGCGATCTCACGGTGTCCGTGGCGGATAAGCGTATTCACTGCATCAAACGCAGCCGTCTCGTGATCGATATCAACAGACGGGTAAGTCCCTTTCTCATCCCGCGTGGCGCAGAGAACAATTGGAACTGCCGAGGTCTGGAAAGCCTGAATATGCTCTTCCGTAACGGTTCCGCCCATGAAGAGCAGCCCGTCCACTTGTTTCTCAAGCAGCGTGTTAATAACACGAATTTCCTTCTCTTTGCGCTTGTCGGCATTACACAAAATAATATTATAGTGATACATATTGGCAATATCTTCAATCCCGCGTGCAATTTCCGCAAAAATCGAGTTGGAGATATCAGGGATAACAACCCCTACGGTTGTCGTTTTCTTGCTGGCGAGACCTCTCGCCACGGCATTTGGACGATAGCCCAAACGCTCAATCGCTTCAAAAACCTTCTTCCGGGTCTGCGGTTTCACGTTCGGGTTATTATTCACAACCCGTGATACCGTAGCCATAGATACGCCTGCTTCTCGAGCTACATCGTAAATGGTTACCGTCAAATTACTCTCTCCATTGCGATAAATTTTATCGTTCGACTAATTAAAATTATGATACGACACTTTGTACAATTGTGCAATGATAACGCTTCATTTTCCTTTCAAAATTTCTTTCAAAGGTTGAAACGCCAGTCCTGGCGCGGGCTTTACCCCTTCCACCATTTCTTAATACTCCAATAACTCCCAGCCTTAAACCACTTTTGAATTTCAGAAATGCAGGGGGATCATAGCGAAAATTGCACTCAATCCTCCGGACAGCTGCAGCAATCCTGTAACCTCTTTCTATCGTATCAAAAAGTGCGTGAAAAATCCAACATTCGTTGAAAGATTTTCATTGATTTTGCAGAAAAATTTTTCAAAACACCAAAAACCGCCTATTATTTGGCACTTTCTGCCGACTGAGCCGTTAATTGGGACAGCCTAAGGCCAGTTTCTTCCATCCACGTCTTGTCGGACATATCGACAGCTACGCGGTAAACATCCAGCAGCAGATCTATCCTCCCCTGAATAGCACTCCGTATGGTCTCCTCCAATTCAGGCAGTCCGCCGGCAAATAAACCTGAAGCGAACGTCTCCTTAAGTACACTGGCCCACTCATTGCGGTCTGCAAAGGACAAATGCTTCCTCCCTGGCGGAGTATCTCCAAGCTCACCGATCAGTTTGCCGAGATCCCGCTTGATGACGGGCAAAGGCTCATACCGGGCGCACTGCCCGCATGTGTAGACGGGAACCTGTGTGATTTTGATCTTTGCACTATAAATCAGCGCATGCATATGTATGGTCATGATCCCGCCGCAGCCGCATGACTTCCTCATTAAATTATCCTTATACATCTCCCACACCTCAGAATGATCTTTATAAAAACGCGTAAGTTTGCCTGTTCACATGCTATATTCGACCTTACTCCTGCGAATCCCTGCCGATTTGCATATAATGATTTAATTGGCAAAACACTTATGAATTCCCATATAAAAAGTGACTTCAACTTTTTCTTTTGATAGAATGACAAGGAACCAAGATGTTATTTCCCGGAAGGAGCTGCATGGAATGAGACTGGCTGGCAAAAAGGTTATAGCGCTTGTAGACGATGAATTTGAAGATTTGGAGCTCTGGTATCCCGTGTACCGCGTGCGGGAAGAAGGGGCCGAGGTTCATTTGGCCGGACTGGAGAAAAATAAGACCTATGTGGGCAAATACGGTGTACCCGCCACCGCTGAATATTCCTGGGACGAACTGAACGCAGCCGATTATGACGGCATCCTGGTTCCCGGGGGCTGGGCGCCCGACAAAATCCGCCGGTACAGCGCGGTGCTGAAGCTGGTGCAGGATTTCAATGCTGCGAAGAAGCCCATCGGCCAGATCTGCCATGCCGGCTGGGTACTGATCTCTGCCAAAATACTGGAAGGCGTGACCGTCACTTCCACTCCAGGCATCCGCGATGATATGGAGAACGCCGGGGCGATCTGGAAGGATGAGCCCGTCGTAACCGACGGACATATCATCTCAGCACGCCGACCGCCTGATCTGCCGCCTTACGGCAAGGCTTTCTGCGATGCGCTGGCTGGGGAATAGGCTTAAATAATCCCCCTTAAATGAAGATCTGAATATTCAAAAGCCCTGCCCTCCGTCATAGCGGAGATCAGGGCTTTTCCGGTTATTGTCTGTTATTTGCGCAGGGTAAGCTCTGCTTTATCTTTAATCAGATTCGGGTAACTAATGATCTTGAATGTCAAAGGCTGCGGCAGCTCAGCTGTGCCCAGTTTGTAAGCGTACTGAAAAGGAGGAACCTTCTCATTAGCATGAGCAGTATCGATATGGGGCACCGCGGGATTATACGTAGCCGTATGCAGTTTGCCCGCTCCGTCCTTGAACGTCTGGTCCAGAATTACATTTGCGGTGTTAGCAGCGCTTTTATTGCTTGGTCTTTGATATTCCAGAATCAGGCTGTGAGTGTTTGACCCAGCGGCTAGACGCAGGCGGTCGTCAGGTCCTTTGATAATTTGTTTCTTATCCGTATCTACTATCAGCTCCTGGGCAGATTTCTCAAGACCGACGACACCGTCAATTTGCAGCTTCATGGTGCCGGGTGACAATTCACTGCCAGGGAATACGAGATACTGTTTGCCCTCAACATTAATCGATCCCTTTGAATACAATGCGGTATAATCATTACCGCCTCCAAGCCGAATATGCGGGCTATTCAGACCGAATATTTCCACGGAATTCTGCGGACTGTATGCAGTTTCCACATAGATGCCAGTTGCAGCTATATATACGTCCCCGATCTCAACATCCTGGCCCGCGATTTCCATAGTCCGGTTAATGGATACGGTCTCTCCGGACCGGGCAACAGCATTCTGCTCTATGGTAATCGGGACATAAACCTCATTGTTCGTCTCAAATCTCTGTATGCCATCGACCACCCCGCCTACCGGCCCCACCACGCTCAGCTTTACCGCCATCCGTTCCGGCAGTTTTGTATAATTGCGGTTCCAGAGTACTTTTTGGTATCCTCGTGTTACCCCAGATACAGCTTTCGAATTGTTGCTGAAGTACGTTCCTAGTCCTAGCTCAATATCTGCAACTGTAGTCACTGAGAGTGAATAATCAGATGCCTTTACGTTCTTATTCTCCAGCTTATAGAAAAAGAGGATCCCCATCCGGTCTGCTGCAACGGCTTCCACTGTCAGAATATACCCGTCCGTCTCTGCTGTTGCTCCGCTTACCGGTTTAATGAGGCCTGCGGCCAAAGCTGAAGTAACTGTAGAATCACTTCCGGCAACTTTACTGTAAGCTTCAAACCACTTCATATCCTGCGCCGTTACCTGCGAGCCCAGAGCAGCACTTCGCGGCTTCAAAGCATCGCTTCCCCAAGGAAAAACGAACAGCAGCAGAATCGCCAGTACAGCCACCGAACCTAGTACATAACGCGCCCTTAAGGACAGAGTGACTTTTCGCGACCGGGCCATCCCCATGCGAATGGCTGCATTCAGCTTCAGTTCAGCAATTTCATCCGCTTGAGCGGACAGACTGTGATAGTACTCCTTCAGCAGTGTTTCTTCATTCGTGGCCATTCTATAGTCCCCCTCTGATTCTCATTTTGTCGCGCAGCTGCTTCAGTCCCTTGTTCAGCCAAGTCTTGACCGTCCCCTCAGGCTTGCCCAGTACCTCGGCAATTTCGGTCAGCGTCATATCCCGGTAATACTTCAGCACAAGCACCTGGCGGTATTTCGGCTTGACCCCGCTGAGCGCCTGCTCCATATCCAGCTTACGGTCACTGGTCATCTCCTGCAGGCCGCCGCTAATCTGAACCGTGCCCGGAGACACCAGACGTTTCCTCCGCTTCAATTCATCCTTACAGCAGTTGATCAGAATTCTTGTCAGCCATGGCGCAAACCGCTCTGTATCCTTCAGGCTCGCACGCTTGACCCAGGCTCTATATGTAGTTTCCTGCACAACTTCAAGTGCCTCCGCCTCGCTCCGCAAGTAACTGTAGGCTATGCTGTAGAGTATTTTCTTCTGCTCTAGCACCCGGCTGATGAACAACTGTTCCTGCTCATTTAAGACACGCATCCGCTCGCCTTCCCAGACATTCTCCATCCCCGCATCCTCCCTCTGCTTTTATTCATTTCTGTATATACTGACTGCGCAGCAGCGCAAACGGTTTTACTTTTTTGGGACAAATAAGATAAACGGTAAGAATTCCTCTCTTTGAGGAGCCTGTAACAGCTGTGATTCACAGCAAAAAGTCCGGCGTGTATGGGTTACCACACACCGGACTTTATATTAGATAAGCAAATTATGTGTGCCCGTTAATGGTTAAGACGTTTTCTCTTTGGAGTCCCCGCCTGCACCCAGCGTAATTCCGCTGCGCCCGGCAAAGGCACTCAGCTGCTCCTCCGTCTCTGAGCTGGTCCGGTTCCGGAAGCAGAGCTTGGCAACTTCTCTGGCTTCGGAAGCCAGTGTGTTCAGGGTGCGGTGCTTCACCTTAAGCAGCGCCTGCGGCGACATGCTCAGCACACTGATTCCAAGCTCCAGCCAGAGCGGTAAAGACCGTTCATCTGCGGCCATTTCACCGCATACACTGACATCGATGCCCACCTTGCGGGCGGCATCAACCGTCATTTTGATCATGCGCAGCACTGCCGGATGGTAAGGATGATACATATGGGCAATCTGCTCATTCATCCGGTCCACAGCGAGTACGTACTGCACCAGATCATTCGTGCCGATACTGAAGAAGTCCACTTCCTCCGCGAGCAGATCGGCAATCATAACAGCGGCTGGAACCTCAATCATAATGCCTACCGGCAGCTTGCGGTCATATGGAACTCCCCGGCTGTCCAGCTCGCTTTTCACTTCCTCCAGCACGGCTTTGGCAGCCTGAACCTCTTCAACGGAGGAAATCATCGGGAACATCATCCGGACATTGCCGTAATGGCTGGCCCGCAGAATGGCCGTCATCTGCGTCTTGAACATGTCCTTTCGGTCCAGACTAATGCGGATGGCGCGGTAGCCGAGGAACGGATTCTGCTCCTCCGGCAGCTGGAAGTAATCCAGATGCTTGTCTCCTCCAATGTCCAGGGTGCGGATGACTACAGACTCCTTGCCGACTTTTTCAGCTACCAGCTTATAGACTTCAAACTGCTCATCTTCGGTCGGGAACGTGTTGCGGTCCATATACAGAAACTCCGTACGGAACAGTCCAACACCTTCGGCTCCATACTTCAGCGCCATATTAAGCTCCTTGACAGAGCTGATATTCCCTGCCAGACGCAGAGATACGCCATCCTTGGTGAAAGCTTCCACAGTAGCGAGCAGTTCCAGCTGTTCCCGCTTCTTGAGCTGCTTCGCACGTCTGGAGGTGAAATCCCGCACGGTGGTCTCATCCGGATGGAGCATCACGGCTCCGGTCTCCCCGTCGAGCACCAGCATGTCCCCGGTCTGAATCGGGGTAAGGATTTTGTTCTCCAGACCTGCGACCAGCGGAATGCCAAGCGCCCGGGCCATGATGGAGGAATGCGAAGTTTTGCCGCCCATCATTGTAACGATGCCCAGCACATAGGCCGGATTCAAATGGGCCAGCTGGGACGGAGAGAGCTCCTTCGCCACAAGAATATATGGCTGTGTATCAGACGGAAGCGTAACCTCCGGAGCACCCAGCAGATGCTTCAGCAGACGGTTGCCGACATCCTTAATGTCCACCGCCCGCTCCTTCATATACTCATCGTCCAGCAGATCGAACATGGCTACAAAATGGTCAATCGCTTCTTTCACCGCCACCTCGGCTGCCTTATACTGGCGTTCGATTATACCGCGGATTTCGCTCATGAACACAGGGTCGTCCAGGATCGCCAGATGGGCATCAAAAATACTCGATTCCTCCGGTCCGACGACCTCCCGGAATTCTCTTTTGATAAATTCAATCTCATCCTTAGAGGTGCGGATCCCTTCGTATAAACGTTCAAACTCCTTAGCCAGATCCACCGGGTTCACCTGCGTGTCCGGCAGACTCCATTCCCAGTTCGGCAAGACAAAGGCCTTCCCGATGGCAACACCTGCTGCGGCGCCTATGCCTTGTATCATGCTTCGATCCCTCCAACATTACTTTCGTGTAGAACAACGGACATGACGGACGACTGCCCCTTTTTAACATTTTTAAATGGAGCATAGCTCCAGGATTTTACGCGGTCCGGATTGGTAATGACCATCGGTGTAGCGAGTGAAGCAGCATGCTCCTTCAAGAAAGCCAGATCAAATCTGACCAGCAGCTGTCCCGGCTCCACGCTGTCACCTTCCTGTACAAGCGCCTCAAACGGCCCTTTAAGCTGCGAAGTATCAATCCCGATATGCATAAGCACCTCAAGCCCCTCGGGCGTAGAAATGCCCACTGCATGCATTGTAGGGTATACGTGCATCACCTTGCCGAATACGGGCGAGACCAGCTCTCCTTTTTCCGGGAAAAAGGCTACTCCGTCCCCGACCAGCTTCGCGGCGAATATATGGTCCGGCACTTCTTCGATCGGCATCATCCGGCCCTGGATAGGCGAGCTGAACAGCACCTGGGGCAGATCGCGCAGCATCAGCTTGTCGATTTCTTCCCGGATCAGCTCCGAATACGTACCGAAGACGACCTGCACATTGCCGCCGCCCAGCTTGATGATGCCTGCGGAGCCAAGCCCCTTAAGTGCTCCTGTATCAATAAAACGGTCGTTATGCACAGTTAATCTTAGCCGGGTGATGCAGGCCTGCACCTGCACGATATTCTCCTTGCCGCCCAGCGCCTCCAGAATCAGCGGAGCCTGATACGGTATATTACCCGCCCAGTCTCCCAGCTCGGACCCTTCTTCGCGGCCCGGCGTAGGAATCTGGAAGCGGCGGATCGCCCAGCGGAACACATTATAGTAGACAATGCCATAGCCGATCCCGATGGGAATCAGCAGCCAGGCCCGCTGGGACAGATGCAGATTGAGGAAGAAATCGATCGCCCCGGCCGAATACGAGAACCCGTGATGAATGCCAAGCGAGTAGGTCAGTACCATGGCAAGGCCGGACATGACTACATGCAGCCCGAACAAATAGGGTGAAGCAAACAGGAAGGCAAACTCAATTTGCTCTGACACCCCGGTCAGAAAGCAGACCAAAGCGGCACGCAAAAAAGTCTTCTTAATCTTCGGCTTGAGGTCCTCGCGCGCTTCCTGAATAATCGCGAAGGCAATCGCCGGCAGGGCAAACATCATAATCGGGAACAGCCCGGCCATGAAGATCCCAGCTGTAGGGTCACCGGCAAAAAAACGCGGCAAATCCCCTTGCACGACTGCACTTCCGTCAGGCGTCGTGAAGGAGCCCAGCTGAAACCAGAATACATTATTAAGAATATGATGCAGGCCAAAGGCCGTCAGCACCCTGTATAATACCCCGTAGACAAAAACTCCATATCCGCCGGTAACCTGCACGACCCGGAAGAGATCATTCAGCAGCTGTTGGAGCAGCGGTGATACGCCGAGCATCACCCAGGCGAACAGCGCCGAGAACAAGCCCATAAACAGCAGTACAAAACGCGATCCTCCGAAAAACTGGATCGCCTCCGGCAGCTTGATATTCTTAAACCGGTTATGCGCTACGCCGGCTACAATCCCAAGGATAATACCAATTAATGTTGCAGGCTGTACAGCCCCGTCTCCCATGTTGGAAACAATCCGGTCATAAGTGAACATCCCTGCGAGCGCCGCCAGTCCGGCCGGTCCGGCCTGATTGGACAAGCCCCATGCCACACCGACAGCAAACAAATAAGGCATGAAATAGAATATTCCTTGCCCCGCGTATGTCGTCACTTCGGATACCGAAGAAAGTCCCCATGCAGACCACGGTAAGCTGCCCAGACTCAGCAAAATGGCCGCCGCCGGAAGCACCATGGTAGGAAGCATAATGGCTCTGCCTAACTGCTGCAAAGATCCGAGCCAATTCAAGGTGACCCTCTCCTTTCTTTCTATATTGAATGGTAAGCGCTGCAGCAGTTTTTGTCAAAAGAATACGTGTGAACAAGCACAGCACGGATAACCGGACTCGGAGGCGATTACCCGGTTACTTTTACCGGACACGAACTCCCTTCTGCAATGTTGGTGTATAGCGCGACTCCTGCGACTCCTGCGACTCCTGCGACTCCTGCGACTCCTGCGACTCCTGCGACTCCTGCGACTCCTGCGACTCCTGCGACTCCTGCGACTCCTGCGACTCCTGCGACTCCTGCGACTCCTGCGACTCCTGCGACTCCTGCGACTCCTGCGACTCCTGCGACTCCTGCGACTCCTGCGACTCCTGCGACTCCTGCGACTCCTGCGACTCCTGCGACTCCTGCGACTCCTGCGACTCCTGCGACTGAATAAGTGTAGTTTGTACAACTATAAATGACTAGGAGATCTTACATTTTATTTTAATTGCATTCTGTACAACTATTCAGTTGCAATGCTGCTATATCTCTCACTAATTGAACTTTTAATTGTACGAACTCCTAGGCCCCCTAATGGAACTGGAGAGTTCTCCCCCAATTTATTACACTGTTAAAGAGGGAGGCGAGCCCCATGAAGAAGAAACGAGCCTACGAGGAAATTAAGCTTCAGATTGTGAAAGAAGCACTCTCCGGTGTCAAAGTGGGGGTGTTAGCCCGGCGGTACGAAATGCATCCGGAAACCATACGTACCTGGATTCGCATGTACCGGGATGAGATCCCGGATAACGAGATCCCGGCGACCGATGACCATCTGGTTGAAATGAAACGCCTACAGGAAGTGGAAGACAAGTATCAAAGTGCGGTGAAGCTGTTAGGCGAGAAAGAACTAGAAATTGAGATCTTACGTGAATTGCTAAAAAAACAGAACCCTGCTTATCCGACAAGCTCGAAATCGCGGACCGATTCCTTAAGCAGGGGCAAGTCGTAGCCACGGTCCTGCGTATCTTGGGCATTGCCTCCTCGACGTACTATGACCGCAAACAACGGGGAACTCACACGGGAATTGCCACCACTCCGGCTTCGCCCGGTCGTCCTCATCCGGGGTACTCCCTGAACGTTTCCGGAGAGAAGATTAGTGACGAGCAGATTCAAGAGTGGCTCATGGAGCTCGTTGAAGGCGAGGAGAATGGCTATGGATACAAGCTTCTCACCCAGTGCCTACGGGACCGTAGAGGGCTTATTCTGGACAAAAAGAAGGTGTACCGGCTCTGTAAGGAGCTCGGGATCTTACACCAGCAGCGTCCGGCTCACAGTCGTTATCCGCGCCATCTGGCCCGGAATCGGATTGTAACCGGCCCGAACCAGCTTTGGCAGATGGACATTAAATATGGGTACGTAATGGGACGGGACCGATTTTTCTTTGTTCTGAGTCTCATTGATGTGTTTGACCGGGTCATTGTCGGGTACTACCAGGGTTCCTCGTGCGACGCGGCAGCGGTGGTTCAGACACTAGAAAGGGCACTGCGAAGCCGGCTCCAAGACGGGGAGGCCAAGCCGGTCATTCGTACCGATAATGGCCCCCAGTTTCTAAGCCACGCGTTTGGAGAGGTTTGCGAAAAAGAGAGGCTAGAACATGAGCGTATTCCGCCAAAGACACCGAATATGAACGCCTACATTGAGTCGTTCCACAGCTTGCTAGAACGTGATCTGTTCCAAAAGACCGAGTACGAGACCTTTGAGGAGGCCTATGCCTCTGTGGACCAATACATGGATTTTTACAACCACCGCCGTTTACACGGGAGTTTGAGACGAAAACCCCCACTAGTTTTTTCGGAGTGGGTCATGCAACTGGCAGACCGCACTCCATTTTACCGGACATTATGAAAAAAAACGTAATCCTACGAGAAGTCGAGATTTAATGAGGAGGACTCCGGAATTAGGGGGCCTAACCGCGAAGTGCAGTTATTTCTGAAAAAACCCCTGTAGAGCGCATTTTAGTTGTACTAAATACACTTATCTCCTAGTACACCAGATGGCCTAAAAACTTTAGCAGTAAAAGTAGGAAATTCAGCATTGACCAGCTGTCATTGGCGTAACCTTAATCTGACACAGGAAGGGTATATTGGGTGTTCTGGGTGTTCTGGGTGTTCTGGGTGTTCTGAAGTCACCATACTAGATCCGACCGCATGGAGCTAACCTCGTAGTAGCGTACCCGTTCTTTTGAGATTACCGGCTTAAGCAGTCCTTTATCTGTTAAAGAAACGAGCAGCCTGCGTGCCGTACGGAAATTAATGTGTAAATATTCAGTCACATCCTTGGGCCGAAGCGGCCGGGCAATCCGCCATGCCAGTCTTAACACATCCATCTCTTCCGATATCAAATGCTGAGCGGCAGTACTCCGGGCTAAATAAGGTGCCAGCACCAGCTGCAGCAGCATCCGGCATACCTCAGGACGCTGCTGGAGATCGTCGAATGAGAAATGCAGCATTTTCCATCCCATTCCCGTTAGGAATGTATCTCTATTAAGTGCATAGCTGAATTTTTCACGGTCCATATCTTTAATATGACTCTGGAAACCATCACATTCGATTCCAAAGCGGGCACCATTCGGCGGCAGAAAAGCAAAATCCAAAAATTGCGACTTGCGGTTCCAGTCATATACTTCGTATTCCGGGTGCAAATACTCCAGCGACTCAAACAGCGGCCACCATACATTCTGTAAAAACAGTTTCTCAGCATAATTGTGTCCCCGGAGCAGCCTCCCCCGCCTTTCACCAGCTCTTTCATTTGTATGCGTTTCAATAAAAGTACAATGTGCCTGCTCAAATTCCATATGAACAACCTCCTGTGAAATAAAAAAAACGCCCTTCCCCCACTATGAAATGGAGTAAGGACGTTCTTCGTCTCTGCTAAGTATAGCAATTTGAATTCATGAAATCTACAATTCGCCTGCGTAACTTTCCAACACTGATCGCCTCTTCCTGGCGTGCGCGGTAGGAGGAGGGTGTTACAAATATACGTAATCCAGGCTGTTCCAGCACTCCGGATTTGGAAAGCTAGAAGCTTGAGTCACGGTCCACTGTACCATGAGCTCATTCATCCGTCTGCAATCAAGCACTTACCCCCGGCTCCGGCCCTTCACCGTAATCGCCTCTTCCACCTTGATGCAGCGGTCCATGATGGCGATCATATCGTGGGCAGCGGCGATGTCAGCCGCCTCCTGGCTGATGATTCCCTGCTGCAGCCAGAGGACGCGTGCGCCGATATCTGCGGCTTCCTGCGCGACAGCCGCGCAGTATTCGCTGCGGCGGAATACATTCACAATATCTACCGGCTCCGGAATTTCCGCCAGCGTGTGATAGCATTTCTCGCCCAGGATCTCTCCGTCAACCGAAGGATTGACCGGAATAATCCGGTACCCCCGGCTCTGCATGGCGCCTGCGACCATATAAGAGGTGCGGTCGGTTTTGTCGGATAGGCCGACTACGGCAATATTGCCTGCACCAGCCAGAATATCTCCGATTTCATCCCTGCTTGGGTTCTCAAAGCTCATGTGTATTTCCCCTTCCCGTGTGGTTAGATGGTAGCTATAAATACATCATACAGCGGAGCTTGCAAAGTTCCAAATTCACAGGGCCCTGCAACCGCTGAATCTATTCATAAAATAAACAGGTTAGGATCCGGCGGCCGGAGATACAGTCCCGTTGGTGCGGCAGAACCCTCAGCTCACAGTACTCAGCCAGACCATGTGAACAGAATCCGGTCCCCAATAATCCTTAACTACCGCATAGGGCTGTCCGAATTTGCGCAGCCACCTGGTTTGAGCGCGTCTGTAGCCGCTGTCCAGGCAGAACTGAGTGATCCCCTGCTCCCGAAGAAATACCATGAGCATCGCAATCAAAGCCGACCCAATCCCTTGCCCCTGATATTCAGGCAGAACGTACAGACTGCCCAGCTCACCTACAGCGTCAAGCCGATTCCCGGTACAGACTCTAATGTCCTCTCCGCAAGGTGCATAAGAAATGGTGCCGACAACCCTTCCGTCTATTCTGGCGACCCAGAAGAAGATATCTGAATTCGGCGGATTCAGGGAAGCAGCAGCCATTCGTATCTTGGATTCGATCTCCTGTTGGATGTCACCTTGTAAGTGACCCAGTCCCTCGCTCTCAAAAGCATCCGTGATCGCAAGCTTATAAAGATCCGATACCGGAGAAATATCATCCTCCGTGAGCGGATAGATATTTAACGGACCCACCTTTGTTATTCTACCCACTCCACATTCGCGCCAAGCGAACGCAGATGATCGAAGTATTGCGGGTACGACTTCGCCACATGATGGGCATCCTTGATCCGCAGCGGCTGACGGGCTCTGAGGCCAACTACAGTAAGTGCCATAATGACGCGGTGATCATAGTGTGCATTAATGGTTACGCCGCCTTCAACGCCTTCAGGCGTACCATGGACAATGATCTCATCACGGCGCTCTTCCACCTTTGCTCCGGCACGGGTCAACTCCGCCAGATAGTCGGTAATCCGGTCGCACTCCTTATAGCGCAGATTCTCCACGTTATAGAAGCGTGATGTCCCTTCGGCAAACACTGCCGCTGCCACCATGGCCAGCACAGCATCCGTAGCGGCATCACCATCGAATTCCACCGCCTTCAGAATACCGTTGCCCTGCACATGCACGGTACCATTCTCATGCGTGAGCGGCACTTCCATCATCCGCAGCACATCCACAATCGCCCGCTCTCCCTGCTTGCTCTTCTCGGCAAGCCGGTGAATTGTCACATCCGATTTGGTCACTGCTGCGGCAGCAAGTACGGCTGCCGATCCCGGATAATCCCCTTGTACTGTGTAGGACTTCGCCGCATAAGCCTGACGGCCCGGTACCTGGAAGGACATGTAATCGTCAGCAGCATCTACAGTAATGCCTGCCTGCTCCATGACTTCAAGTGTCTGTCCGATGACCACTTTTGATTTCAGATCATCCAGTACGATTATTTCACTGTCTTCCTCTAATAGCGGCGTGAGGAACAACAGCGCACTAAGATACTGCGAGCTGACGGCACCGGATACGGTAATCCGTCCGCCCTGCGGTTTGCCGCCGCGAATAGTGATCGGCAGCCTTCCGTTATTATGCTCCACCTCCACACCAAGCTGGCCCAGCGCCTGAATCAGGTCATCATGCGGCCGTTTGCCGAGCGAATCCGGATACGTATTCACGAAAGTGACCTCTGGGCTGAGCGCGGCAACCGCCATCAGGAAACGCAGCACGGCGCCGGCATTCCCGACATTCAGCTCTTTGACATCACGTGGGTGACGCCCGAACCCCTGAACTACAATCTTCTCTTCATCTTCAGTCAATACAGCACCGAGATCGGCGATACATCTGCGGATGGCATCGCTGTCCTCGCTGTGTGCGGGATGATAAATCGTACTGACCCCTTCCGACAGGGCGGCTACCAGCAGGTAGCGTGTAGTGTAATTTTTGGAAGAAAGGGCTCCGAATTCTCCTTGCAGTGTCGGTGTAGGCCTAACAATAACGTCCATAATATAAGCGCTCCTTAAAGTAATATAGTTTCTGTATGTACGGCCCGTTTGACAGGGTAATCCGCAATTGTGGTATCATTAATTTATTATATTAAGACAGAAAAGAGGGTACTACCATGAATGATATTCCCCAAATTACACCGCAGGAACTGCGCAAACGGCTCGCTTCAGGCGAAGAGCTTGTTCTGATCGACGTCCGTGAAGATGATGAGGTTGCCTTCGGCATGATTCCAGGTGCGCAGCATATCCCGATGGGCCAAATTCCGCAGCAGACTGAAGAGCTTCCGGCTGATACCGAGATCATCTTCATTTGCCGTTCCGGTAACCGCAGCCAGCGTGTCTGCGAATATCTGCAGCAATTCGGCATTAAAGGCTCGAATCTGAGCGGCGGCATGATTGAATGGAATGAAACCGAACAAGCCTAGTCTAAATCACGAACGCAAACATACTTAAAAGCTCAAGCGCGGTAATGCATTAAAATATATTGTGAGACTTCGGCCACATTCAGCTCCGTTGTATCGACCGTGCAGTGCGCGAAACGGTAAGCTTCACTGCGCTGTTCCATAATAGCGCGGACCCGTTCTGCAGCATTGCCGGCGAGCAGCGGCCGGTTCTCATCCCCGCTGACACGGGCGATAATCGCTTCCTCAGTGGCTGTAAGTGCCACAACAAGTCCCTGCTCAAGCATAACCTCCGCATTACCGGGTGCAAGCACTGCGCCCCCGCCAGTAGAGATAATTCTGCGTTCACCCTGCAGCATCTGCTTCAGTACGGCCGATTCAATCTTCCGGAAAGCCTCTTCGCCGCCTGCGGCAAAAATCTCCGCAATGCTCCGCCCTTCACTCTCCGTAATCACTGCATCCAGATCAACCAGTTCATATCCGAGCTCCTCAGCCAGCATAGCGCCTACCGTTGACTTCCCCGTAGCCATCATACCAACGAGTATGATATTTCTGTTCTCTGTTATATCCCGTATATTCTGCTGTTCTTCCTGATCCCCAGCCATAACTACCTCCAACCGCGACATTTGTCATATCATAACACAGGGTGAAAAGTTTGCACAATGCCGTCAGAGTTGCAAAAAAAGCCCGAAAGCTCTCCGCAAGAAGCGAAAAGCATTTCGGGCTCTCTATAGCCTAAGCTGGGCGGTTAAAGTTACTCAGCCAGCCAGTTGTGGTGGAACACGCCTTCTTTGTCCACCCGTTTGAAGGTGTGGGCGCCGAAATAGTCGCGTTGTGCCTGCAGCAGGTTGGCTGGAAGGCGTTCTGTACGGTAGCTGTCGTAGTATGCAAGCGCACTGGAGAAGCCGGGAACCGGAATACCCAGGGTTACGGCCGAAGCAATAACTTTGCGCCATGCGGACTGATAGTTGTCCATAACATCCTTGAAGAACGGATCCAGCAGCAGGTTCTTCAGATCTGCATTATTAGAATAGGCATCCGTGATGTTCTGCAGGAACCGGGAGCGGATAATACAGCCGCCGCGCCAGATCTTAGCCAGTTCACCATATTTCAGATCCCAGCCGTATTCGTCTGAAGCTACACGCAGCTGTGCGAAGCCCTGTGCGTACGATACGATTTTGCTGGCGAACAATGCTTTACGCACGTTCTCGATGAATTCTGCTTTGTCGCCGTCAAATGCAACTGCTTCAGGACCGCTCAGCACTTTGCTGGCTTCAACACGTTCTTCCTTCATTGCAGACAGGAAACGGGAGAATACAGATTCAGTGATCATGGACAGAGGCACGCCGAGATCCAGCGAGCTTTGGCTTGTCCATTTGCCGGTACCCTTTTGTCCGGCAGCGTCAAGAATAACGTCAACCATAGGTTTGCCGGTTTCTTCGTCATACTGCGCGAAGATATCCTTAGTAATCTCAATCAGGTAGCTGTCCAGCTCACCGCTGTTCCACTCTGCGAAGGTGTTGTGCAGTTCCTTGGCATCCAGGCCCAGCACATCTTTAAGCAAATGGTAAGCTTCGCCGATCAGCTGCATGTCGCCGTACTCAATGCCGTTGTGCACCATTTTTACATAGTGTCCGGCACCGTCCGGTCCGATATATGTACAGCAAGGCTCTCCGTCCACTTTGGCAGAAATAGCCGTAAGAATAGGTTCAACCAGCTTATACGCGCTTTCCTGGCCGCCAGGCATAATGGAAGGGCCCTTCAATGCGCCTTCTTCACCGCCGGATACGCCGGTGCCTACGAAACGGAAGCCTTTGTCCTCAAGATATTTGCTGCGGCGGACGGTGTCAGGGAAATAAGCGTTACCGCCATCGATAATGATATCGCCCTGATCCAAGAATGGCAGCAGCTGTTCAATGGTAGCATCGGTTGCTTTGCCCGCCTGAACCATGATCAGAATTTTGCGCGGCACTTCCAAGGATTGTACGAACTCCTCAACTGAGAAAGTACCTACCAGGTTCTTGCCTTCTGCTTCTGCGACCAGATCATGTGTCTTCTCCGGGGAACGGTTAAACACGGATACGCTAAAGCCTTTGCTCTCGATGTTAAGAGCCAAATTTTTGCCCATTACCGCCAAGCCAATGACGCCGATTTGTTGTTTTGACATCTGGTTCTCCACCCTTTGCACCCTGTATTTTTGTGAAATCCATTTCTCGCAGTATAAGAATACCACCCTTTGTCAGAGACAGCAAAGTTCTGCCTGCGAAAGAGAGATCAATTTCATTGACAAAGTCCCAAGAATCAGGGAAATTGCTCACAATGACTATTTTAACGGTTTTGGGCGCAGAAGTGAACCCCCGCATGCAACTTGCATTACAAAGTTCAAGGCACCCCATAGCGGGATGCCTTGAACACAAGATGATTGATTCAATTTTACCATTCAAGCGCGGCAAGCTCCCGGGTCAGAATGTTCAGCCTGGCCGTGCAAACCTCCACTCCGGCAGAATCCTTATTGCGCATAGCTTCACTCAGGCGGTCCAGCTGTTCATCAACCTCAAGCCTGCGGTCACGGATCCGTTCCTCGCCTTCAATAGAGTAGAACAGCTTTGTCAGTTCCTGATCCGAGAGCAGCGGCCCTTTCTGGTACAGCACACGCTGCTGATATCCCGAAATCTCGACGAGGCGGATCACTTCGCCGAACAGAATATTCTCAATAATAATCTGACGGTCGCGGAAACGTTTGACTACGGCATGGCCGCGCATATCGCCAATCAGCTTCTCCATCCATTCAGACAGGCGCGCATCACGGATCATATAATCTCCCACCAGCTTGAAGCCGTCCTTAATCCGCTGGAAGCGCAGCTTCACCAGCTTGCGTCCGGTGCGCACCGAAATAAGAAAAACATTCTCATTCTCGCTCCAGTAAAGGGAATAGCCTTCCTTTATCAGATCCTTGATCAAGTCCTGGATATGTTGTCTGTCAAACCGGAGCTCCAGATTGCAGTACTCCACTTCGTCATTTTTGTTCACGGCACTCCCCCCTAACTGCTTGGTTACAGCATAGCCAGCTTCATGGCCTAACTTAAGAAGTAGAACTGACTGCCGGACCTCCACATACACACCTTCAGTTTTGTCTTCGTCTTACACTTATTTTATACTTCATTTTATGTAGCGGTAACTTGGTTTATTGACTATTTTTACCCGCTTTCCGCCTTTTCCAAACGCCAGACGCTGCTTTTGAAGTTATTCCCTGATCAATTGTGCAAAATAAACCACTTAAAAGCCGCAGTCAGCCGGATTAACCAGTCTGTCTGCGGCTTTTGCATTTACTTTATTTTAGTAAAAGCAGCACTTAATGGGCGCTGCCTTGCTTTAGCTTCGTCCGGTGGACAATCAGCAGATGCAGGCCGAAGAGCAGAACCATTACACCTGCACTGGCCAGAAAAGGCGCACTATGGCTTACAGAATCCCACAGCTTGCCGGACAGCACGGGACCTGCGACCATTCCTGAGCCCTGCAGCGTCAGGAATAGGCCCCATACCGTCCCGCGCTCTCCCTTGGGTACCTGCTTAGCCAGGAAGGCATTCCATGCCGGCAGGATCAGCGCATAGCTGATTCCGACCAGCGCCACGGCAACGAATGCGAGCGGCAGCCAGCGGACCTGCGAGAAGAACGCCAGTGAACAGGCTGCCAGCAGGAAGCCGATGTTGAGGAACACCGATGTCCCGATCTTATCGACCAGCTTGCCCGCCGGAATCAGCGCCAGCACGGTGATGCCTCCGCCGGCAATCAGCAGCAGGCTGAACTGGTTAGGCGTCACATGCAGCTCGGAGCGGGCGAACAAAGTGACCACCGGGGTCATTAGACCGATGGCAAAAGCCTGCAGGAACAGCGCCGGGAAGAGCAGCCGGCTGACCTTCAGGGAAGTTCTGACCTGATGCCAGGTCCGCTTCAGGCTCTGCAGCGGCCGCAGCGGCGTACGTGGCGCACCCGCTCCATCAGCATTCATCTCACGGACGACATGAGGCGCATGGCCGCCAATCCGGGACGGCAGCAGCAGCGCCACAGCCACAACAGCGGCGGCGAAGCCCATCAATACCAGAAAGACCGTACGGTAGCCCTGACCGCCATGATCCATCATGAAATTGACAATGATCGGCCCGATCCCGGTACCGGCCAGCGATGCCATCTCCACAGCGCCCATAGCCGCCCCGCTGCTGCCGCTTTCCGTAGAACCGGCAAGTTCGGTAATGCCGGTCATGGTACAAGGCCATAGCGGCGAAGTCCCGATGCCCAGGACCAGACAGGCAATAGACAATGTGGTTGCATCCTTGGCATAGATGATCATTCCGACAGCCACCAGAATCAACAGCAGCGCACCTGTCATCGTCCAGCGGTAGCCTATCCGCTCCATCACCCAGCCAAACGGGCTGCGGAAGAGATTGTCCCCCAGATACTGCAGTGCAAAGGCGAAGCCGACCACCGTTACCGAGAGGCCCAGAATATTCTCCATGTAGACTGGCAGCAGAGCTACCAGCAGCGATCCTTTGACGAATTCGACCAGAAAAATAATGACCCACATCTCCACAATGAACGGTGAGGCTAAATTGATATGCATACGCTGCGCTACTTTGCCAGACATTTCATCACATCCTAGTATTATGTTGATTGATTTGTTATACTGATGCTTGCTCAAGCAGAAATGGCTAGTCCGTCCTCTAATGGACGGTATCCGTTTCAGCGAGAAATATAAGGATAAAGTATAGCGTAAACTAATACTTCCTTATATTTTGAAAAATCGAATCTTCGCGAAAGGTTGTGACAGCATTAAATGGATCAACATGTAACTCCCCTCTTCACAGCTCTCAAAAAGCATGCCGCCGGAAACCCAGTTCAATTTCATATTCCGGGACATAAGAAGGGGCTAGGGACCGATGCCGAATTCCGTGAGTTTATCGGCGATAACGCTCTATCCATAGATTTGATCAATATTGCACCGCTTGATGACCTTCATCAGCCCACCGGGGTAATTCTTGAAGCTCAGAAGCTGGCTGCAGAGGCCTTCGGCGCCGATTACACGTATTTCAGTGTACAAGGCACGAGCAATGCCATCATGACTATGATCCTCTCTGTCTGCTCGGAAGGAGACAAAATAATTGTACCGCGCAATATTCACAAATCCGTGATGTCGGCGATTATTTTCTCCGGAGCCAAGCCTATTTTTGTCTCTCCTGTACAGGATGAGAATCTTGGGATAGACCACGGCATAACCACCAGCTCGCTCGAACGGGCTTTAAGGCGCCATCCGGATGCCAAGGGTGTCCTCGTTATCAATCCGACGTATTTCGGCGTATGCGCCGACCTGCGTTCGATTGTCGACCTGGCCCACAGTTACGGGGTTCCCGTACTTGTGGACGAGGCACATGGAGTATTGATTCATTTTCATGAGGAATTACCGGTATCGGCCATGCAGGCCGGTGCGGATATGGCAGCAACCAGCGTGCATAAACTGGGCGGCTCCATGACGCAGAGCTCGGTACTGAATCTCAATGCCAAGACAGGCCTTGTTAACCCCCAGCGGGTACAGACCATTCTCAGCATGCTGACCACAACTTCAACTTCATATATTCTGCTTGCTTCTCTGGATACCTCCAGACGCAACCTGGCTCTGAACGGCCATGAGATGGCATCGAGAACCATCGCCCTGTCCAACTATGCGCGGGAAGCTATTAACAGCATCGAAGGCTTGTACAGCTTCGGCAAAGAAATTCTCGGCACAGAGGCAACCTTTAATCTCGACCCGACCAAGCTTAACATTCACGTCCGCCATTTGGGTATTACCGGATATGAGACCGAGAACTGGCTGCGCCAGAAGTATAACATCGAAGTAGAACTCAGCGACATGTATAATATTCTTTGCCTGATTACCCCTGGAGATACCCAGGAGTCGGTAGATAAGTTGCTAGCCGCGCTGCGCGTGCTCTCAGCGATCCATTACAGCAAGGGTGAAATCTACGAGCTTAAGGTTCAGGTGCCGAATATTCCGCAGCTGGCCCTGATTCCAAGAGATGCCTTCTACGCCGATACACAGCTGGTTCCCTTCCGGGAGTCTGCAGGCTACATTATTGCAGAATTCATCTATGTTTATCCGCCGGGCATCCCGATTCTTCTCCCTGGTGAAGTTATTACCCAAGATAACATCGACTATATCATTGACCATGTGGAAATCGGCCTGCCGGTCAAAGGCCCCGAGGACCGCAGCATCACCAACATTAAGGTAATTGTAGAGGCAGAGCCGATCTCTTAATCGGCTTCTGGCCCTGCAGCAATACAAAACCCCGATACTATAATAGTATCGGGGTTTTGTATTAGGCGGTACTGTCTTGTCCAAGACAGCAAGCCTAAGTTCCTGATTGACTGAAATCTATTCTTGCTGGGCCAGCAGCTCGTTGTAAGCTTCTTCAACAGCTTTCCATTCAGCTTCATCTTCAATGTTGTAAAGAACCATTTCTTCGTCTTCTTCTTCCATACGCAGAATGATGCCGTCTGCTTCAGGGTTTTCACGTTCCAGCAGCAGTGCGTATAGCTTCTCGCCTACGTCGAACGTTTCCACCAGCACCATTTCTACATCTTCGCCCTGCTCGTTCGTCAAGGTCAGCACAAACTCCTCGTGCTCATGGTCGTGATCATGTCCGCAACCGCATGCTTCACCATGTTCATGGCCATGCTCATGTTTGTGATCGCTCATTGAAATACCTCACTTTAAATTGAATTATCCTACATTTGGTATCGTAACACGTAAGATAAGTTCAGGTCAATTTGCAGAAGCCCGGTTAATTCTTAGCCGAAGCCGTAACTACCTTCTCTGACACAAGAACGTAATCTCCGCTCTTGGATGACTTGATGAAGAATCCTACACTGTATTTGCCGGATTCTTTGAAATCATAGGTGAATTCCGGCGTAGAGAACCAGAAGTCCTCATTCTTCGAGCCGCCGGCATCCTCCAGAATATCCTTCACATTGCCCGACGGATCGGTGATTGCCACCTTCACAGCTGAAACGCTGTCCTTCAGGCTGTCAACCTGGGTAAGGATCTTCATCTTCAGCTTGCCGGTGTTCACATTGCCGAAAACCGTATCGCCCTTGAACAGCACAATATGCACATTAGGCTTGAGGATCGTCACTTTGCCTGACCCGTCCCAGCTGACGACTCCTCCCGCTTCTCTCGCAGGGATATAGGCCTTACCGTCAATCAAATAGCCGCCATCGGCTATTTCCTTTCCATTGCTCCACACTTTGATTTTCTGGTTTACAGCGTCAGCGAACAAATATGAGCTTCCCATCATGGAAAACACAACCACGCATAGAGCAATTTTTCTCCATCTCATTGTAGAGCCCCTCCAAATAATTCATGCTGTTAATGTATACTACGAACCTTTCTACAAGTTGCGCAGAATTCAGGGAATTATTTCTTTTTGCAGGAGAAAAGAAAAACGCACATTTATGCAACCGGTTTCGTCATGCACAGCAGGGTTGGAAAGGTGATTCCCGGGCAATTGCCCCTTCCCGCAGATCAAAAAACGGCCGGACAAGAGCGTCAATTAGACGCTTGTCCGGCCGTTTTCAACCTGTTATCTATTACCTGCTTAAAATTGCGGAAGCTGATCCAGATTGTTGGTAGGATCCCCATCTGCATCACCGCGGATATACATTTCGTCGTCTTTCCCTTTGAATACGTTGACTCCGGCAATGCTTCCGGACTGAACCTCCTGAAGTGCCTGCTGGTAATCCAGCACACGGCCGGAAGAGGTCTGGAACTTGGTCAGATCACCATCACCGTTTCGTTGGGCTGCAATAAAGCGTTCACGTTCGTTGTTCATCACTTAGGATCGTCTCCTTCGCGCCTCGGATTAGCCGTCAATCTGGCTCACAGATAGCTTATCCATAGAATCGAAAGAGTATGTACCCGGGAAAATCACAACGTTTTTTGCATTCTCACATGAAGAATGCCGGCATCATAGAAAGGCTCCTGGGAAATCACTTCATAGCCCAGCTTGCTATAGAACGTTTCCGCATGACACTGGGCATCGAGAATAGAGGCAACAAGGCCCAGTTCACGGGCATGCTCTTCCATTGCAAGCAGCAAAATCCGTCCGAAACCCTTGGACCGGTAATGCTCGTGAACAGCAATCCGCTGCATTTTGGCAGTCCCCGCCTTGTAATAGATCAGTCTGCCGGTAGCTGCCGGCTCCCCCTCTTCCTTAAGCAGGAAATGATGCGCATTATCACCGATCACATCATATTCATCAATTTCCTCTTCCGCCGGGACTTTTTGTTCCTCCACGAATACTTTCTTACGGATTTCGAGCCCCATTTGGAGCTGCTCCTCTGTAGTGACATGTACGATTTCCACTGCCATTCTCCTCTAGCCCCTCTCTGTAGGTCCAATCAACATTGAGCCATTATACAGAATTTTTAATATCCTGTATAGAGCCTGAGGGCTCCAGGTATAGGGAAAACGGACAAGCCGCATCCGCCGGACTACGCCGGACTACTGAATGGAATATACCTCTTCCGGTATCGAACGGTCGTATACATCCTGCATAACCGGTGATATAAGACCATCCGGAGTATCAAGTCTCCCGTCCAGTCCGGTCATCTTATGAATTCCTGTATATCCGGGAGCCTCACCGCCAGCCGCACAGCCGGCCGTACCCAGCATCACACACACTCCAATGACTCCGCTCCACACTAATGACTTGCGCATAGTTGTCCTCCCTGTTCTTCTGGCTGTATACAGCTTTGACGAATCAGGGACTTCATAAACGAATCCTCACAGATTTACATTACCAACGATATGCACAAGATACATCATACCCCCAAGAAAACCTGCGAGCGCAAAATAAGCAATACCATACCTCCAGCGTGACGCGGCTGGCACATCATAATATTTATCATTATCAAACACTGTAAAGCTGATTTCACACTGCATCTTCAGCTGCAGCTTAGTATCTACATACAGCTGGTCGAGCTGTACGATCCGGACTTTGCTGATAATAGACTGTACAGGCATAGTCGTTGTACCGTAGTAGTCCAGATTATCCCAGCGGACACCGAGATATTGCTGGCGGTTCAAATCACTGTAGGTGGTAAACGGCAGCTCTCTTTTGTGCTCAGGTCCGGGAATCAGATAGCCTTGATCCTGCAAATCCTCAATGGGTATCAGGAAGCTCTTCAATACCGCATGCATCTGATTCTTCGTGCGCCGGCTGATATATTTCTTATACATGTCATAAGCAAATAACAGCCAGATAATGCCGAACAAAATGGATTTAAGATAAATGATCACCGCCAGTCCCCCAATCAGGCCCACCAGCCATAACCAGCGTGTAACCGCAGTGGCAATCCGTCCCCCATCCAGCGGGTGAATAGGCAGAAGATTGATCAGGTTAAGAAAGAATCCTACATAAGCCAATGAATACAGCAGCGGGCTGTGATAATAATAAGCTGCCCCGAATACCGCGGCTGCTCCTATGCTCCCCAGGATGGGGCCGCCGAAAGCTACATAGGCCTCCTCTCTGGCATCCAGAGGCTGTTTTTTCATCGTAATGAGTGCTCCCATAAAAGGAATAAACAGCGGTGCGCTCACCGGCAGTCCGATGCGTTTGGCTGCTATAACATGGCCGATCTCATGAACGAATAATAAGGCAACAAAGCCTGCTGCAAATCCCCATGGATAGATTAATGCATACGCCCAGATGGATACCGCCATAGAAATCAGCGGACCCGCTATCTTCCCCAGCTTAAGCAGAGACAGAATGGTTTTGCCCTTCAGCAGCAGAAGTACTCCCGCGCTTCCAAGCCATCCCATAATTCCTGAGCTTTTCTTTTCCTGCTTTTTTTCCGGCAAAAGTCTCATTCTCCTTTATCTCTATATCTGGTGTTGACATAAGCCTGCACCTGCATATATGATATCCAGTAATTAGGATAACCACAATAGCTATGAAGAGAAAGAGTACCTTGGCAATTCTTTCACAGAGAGCTCCGGCCGCTGAAAAGGAGCAAAGAAAACCCACGGGAATATGGTCTCAGAGCTGCGCATCGAAGCCCGCATCAGCGGGACGTAGGCTGCGCCGGAACCCGCATCCGTTACCATGCTAGGGTATACCCGCGTCTTCGCGGACGTACCTGAAGAGGTGGATGCCGCAAGGCATTGATGAATTTGGGTGGTAACACGTGAGCACAGGCTCTCGTCCCTTTGGGGATGAGAGTCTTTTTTGTGCGCTTAGAAACCTAAACATGTTATCCGAAACGGATTTTGTCCGAAGCCGTTTCAAGGAAACATCTGTCAACAAAACTTATAGGAGGGCAATGACATGACAAACATTTTTATCGGAGGGGCTTGGCCGTATGCCAATGGCTCCCTGCATCTGGGCAGGCTTGCAAGTCTTCTGCCGGGAGATATCCTGGCCCGCTATCACCGCGCCAAAGGTGACGCCGTGCTCTATGTCTCCGGCAGTGACTGCCACGGAACTCCCGTTGCTGTACAGGCGGCGCAGGAAGGTGTATCCCCTAGGGAATTAGCCAGCAGATATCATCAGGAGTTCGCAGATTGCTTCCGCACGCTGGGATTCACCTATGACTTGTACACCCGGACCGATCAGGAGCATCATCACAGCGTGGTGCAGGAGCTATTCCTTAAGCTTCTGGATAACGGCTATCTGTACCAGAAGTCAACGCTCCAATGCTACTGTGAGCAGGATCAGCGCTACTTGCCGGACCGCTATGTAGAGGGAATCTGCCCGGTCTGCGGACAGCAGGCCAGGGGCGACCAATGTGATTATTGCTCTACAATTCTCGACCCCGTTGACCTGCTGAAGCGTACCTGCAAAATCTGCGGAACCACGCCGGTGCTGCGCTTCACCCAGCATTATTATTTGTCACTGTCCAGCTTCCAGAGCGCACTCTCGGAATACGCGGATTCCGCGCGGGGCTGGAGAGACAATGCGGTGCGCTTAACCCGCAGATATCTGCAGGAAGGACTGCAGGACCGCGCCGCAACACGGGATCTGGATTGGGGTGTGGATGTTCCCGTAGACGGCTTCACGGACAAGAAAATCTATGTGTGGATTGAAGCTGTCAGCGGATACCTGTCTGCCAGCAAGCAGTGGGCTGCCGAGACCGGCAGCCGCTGGGAGGATTTCTGGCTGGTATCCACTGAGGAACATGACGCCGGAGCCCCTCCCATTACGGCCTATTATGTGCATGGGAAGGATAATGTACCTTTTCACAGCCTGATCTGGCCGGCTCTGCTGCTGGGTGCTGAAGACCTTCATCTGCCGGACCGCATCTTCTCCTGTGAATACATGACTCTTGAAGGGGAGAAATTCTCCACAAGCCGTAACTGGGCCGTTTGGGTGCCGGATATTCTCAGCCGCTACGATCCGGATTCCGTCCGGTATTTCCTGACGGCGAATGGTCCCGAGAAACGGGATGCCGACTTCTCCTGGAGAGAATTCATCTACAGCCATAACAGTGAGCTGCTGGGAGCGTTCGGCAATTTCGTCAACCGCAGTCTGGTATTCGTGAATAAGTCCTGGAATGGCGAGGTTCCTGAGGGTACACTGGATGCCGCATGGGCCGGCCGCATTAATACTCTGTACAGCGAGACCGGGAGACTGATTGAAGGAGGCAGCTTCAAAGAAGCGCTCGAGCATGTCTTCACCCATATCCGCCAGGCCAATAAATATTTCGACCAGCAGTTGCCGTGGCTGCAGATTAAGAATGATCCCGCCGCTTGTGCCAGCACGCTGTATACCTGTGTACAGATCATCGCTAATCTGTCCAACCTGCTGAACCCGTTCATTCCGTTCTCCTGCGGCAAGATTAGGGGCTTCCTGGCCCTTGAACAGCCTGTCTGGCAGCCGGTAACCATTCGGGCACATCAGCAGGTACAGGGGCTGGAATTATTGTTCGAACGGATTGATGTAGCGAAGATTGAGGAGGAGACCGGGCGGCTTAAGAGCCTGCAACGCTAAGGTGGCAAACTTCATCATCTCCTCGTCAGCTGGCTGATGAGGTGGACTGAGATTCCTCTATTCCTGCAAATCAGGCAGATTTCGCCGGTCAATCGGACTGAGAATCTCTTATATGCCCCGCCGCCCCTCACTTTGGGGCCGGATGAACAAAATAACGGAATCTCAGTCCGTTCCAGCCTCAAAAAGCCGTTTTTTCGGGAAATAAGGTCCTCTCAGTCCGCTTCACCTTTGAGATGAACACTATTAATTCCGGCCGGGAAAACGTCCTCCGGCAGCAACGCCCTGCGGGGAGATCCGTTCGATCCGGGCAAGATCACCCGCCGACAGTACAACCTGCAATGCGCCGAGATTCTCTTGTACCCGCTCAAGCCGCTTCGTTCCCGGAATCGGTACAATGTGTTCTCCCTGCGCCAGCAGCCAGGCCAGGGCAAGCTGCGAAGGGGCGCAGCCCTTCTCGGCCGCCATCTGCCCGATCAGCGAGACCACCTCAAGATTCCTGGTGAAATTCTCTCCCTGGAACCGCGGGTAGCTACGACGGTAATCGTCCGGCGGCAGGTCATCGAAGCTTTTAATCTGACCGGTCAGAAATCCCCGGCCGAGCGGACTATAAGGAACAAATCCGATGCCCAGCTCTTTGACCAGCGGCAGTATTTCATCCTCCACCTCCCGGCTCCAGAGCGAATATTCTGTCTGCAGTGCCGTAATGGGATGTACCGCATGTGCGCGGCGTATCAGCTCAGGTGAAGCTTCCGATAAGCCAATGTAGCGGATCTTCCCTTCCTTAACGAGCTCAGCCAGCGTGCCTACGGTCTCCTCAATTGGAGTGTCCGGATCAGGACGGTGCTGATAGTATAGATCAATATAATCCATCCCGAGATGGTACAGGCTGGCATCTACTGATTTTTTGATATAAGCGGGATCGCCCTTGGGGCCCTGAGTATGGGTTATGCCGAATTTGGTCGCAATAACCGCTTTATCCCGTCTGCCCTTAAGCGCCCGGCCCACGAGCCTCTCATTGCTGCCAAAGCGCTGCTCCCCGAAATCTCCATAGATATCTGCTGTGTCCAGCAGGGTTACTCCCAGGTCGAGTGCACCATGGATTGCTTTTACCGACTCTTCATTATCCGGCATCATCATAGTCCCTAGTCCCAGAGCGGATACTGCCAGGCCTTCGGTTCCGATTGTTCTTGTCTGCATGTGGTTGTCGCCCTCTTTTCCTAGTGTAAGTCTTCGAATATGTCCCTATTCTAACTGACCTGCTACGGAGCAGCCACAGTACGTTTATACTAGTAAGATCATTACCAGGGAAGAGAACGTCTGGGAACAGAAGTAGAAGCAGACCTGCCCGTTCAAGTGAATCCATACTCTTCTCAGCTACTCAGGCACAGGTGTATAGATACAAATATGCAGGCCCGGATGATCGGCCAAATTCGCTACGGAATTGATATCATAGGTTACAGACTGATTCGTGCCAAGACTTTGTATGACTACACGATTTACTTTCTTGCCTTGAATGTTGTGCAGCTTCCACATCTCAGCAAAGTCCACACTGTCCTCACAGAGCTTCAGTACCATTTCCTTATACCAGGGGTCATGCAGATGCATGTCATAATAGGTTCTGAACACGGCTACTGAATAGAGCGCGAATTCCTCCCAATTCAGCATCCGGCGGCGCAGTCCCTGATCGAGGAACAAAAGACGGAGCATAATGCGCTCTGAAGCGGGCAGTATCCCGAAATTGCTAAGAACTTCAACCGCCTTATCATTCCAGGCCAGAACCTCGGAGCGCTCATTCGTAATAAAAGACGGATAAGACAGCTGGCTGATAATATCCCGCCACTGCGGATTCAGCTCGGGTCTCACCGTATTAATAGAAGGAATGGCATCCGGCAAACCCGGATTCCACAGCTCGAACAGATGTGTCCGCTCATCAGGCGTCAACCGGAGTGCCTGGCTGAGACTCTCCATAATCTCTCTCGAAGCGGTAACTTCCCTGCCTTGCTCCAGCCAGGTGTAATAGGTGCTGCTGACACCCGCCAGAATCGCCACTTCCTCCCGCCTTAGTCCCGGTGTTCTGCGCTGGCTGCTCGTTTCCCTTAACCCTGCGGCTTCAGGCTGCAGCCGGTTCCGGCGTGATTTCAGATACTCACCAAGCCGCTTGAACTTCGAATTCTCATCACTCATAAGCTAACCTCTTCTCGCAGCAATTAATGTCCCTATTCTACCTCAATTTATACCGTTCACAAACTCATACGGAACTCGGACTTGAGAAGCTATAACATGATCTCTCGCATAAAAGGCTGCAGAACCACCTTCGCCTTCGCACCGCCAGCTATAGCAATAACCCCGCTGGCTTCTCCAAGCCGCTGTCGCGGTTAACATGGACGAAGCCAATGGGGCTGCCTGTCTCGCTTGTGTCTTTCTTTCCTGCCGCTTGCCTACTATTCCATTACAGCCTGGAAGCTTCAGCCGGAGTAATTTCAAAGGCCTGTGCAGCAATCTTCTGCAGCTCGGCTGCGATGGCTTCCACAGAGCCCTTCCACAGCTTGCGGCCTAATTCTTCACTGGCATGAGTCGGATCACCTATGACACCCGTTGCCGAGTACTTGGTGAAGTCGAGTGCGGGATCCTCCCAGTCCGGTTCACTGCTGCCGGGATTGGCGATCAGCTCCTCACGGATGCACTCGGGATGTTTGTAGAGTCCCAGCGATGTGGTGAAGCTGTCGGCATGACCACCCGGAATATGCGGATCGGTATGTGTGCACCAGACACCATGGAACGGATGATGAGGAACGATTAAACTTCTCAGCCACCTGGCTCAGCATATGTCCGCCGCAGCCGCGCATAATCACGAGCTGCCTGAAGCCCTGGTCGGCCAGTGAAACCAGAACCGCATAGATCACATCCTCGTACACCTTCTGCGGAATGTCGATGTATCCATAGCCATAATTGCGGTGCTCGGGAGTTGGTACTGTATTAAATCTTCCTGCTCAGACTTACTGTAAATTCGGGTTTGGTCTCGTAAGCCATATAAGCAACCTTGCCGTCAAAAGCCAGATACGCTTCATAACGTGTGCGGATTGCGGGACTGGTAATCATCTCAAGTACTTTATCCCGGTTAACCCAGTAGCTCTCAGAAGTTTCATCCGAGGTTGCTAATGCCCCGCCGATTGGCCGGCACACATAGTCCAGCATCACTTTAGTCGGAACATCGGTTACTCCGTCATGCCCTTTGTACATCCCCGTATTTGAATACACGCCGATAAGCTGGTCAACCACAGTGAGGATGCCACTTTCCTCCTGTATTTCACGGATCAGGGCTTCCATCAGATTCTCACCTGCCTCCACTTGCCCGCCGGGGAACACCCAGCCGCCCTTAAACGTTTTTACCAGTAAAATTTCTCCCAGTTCATTCTCTACAATCCCGCCGACCGCGACAATATGAGTAGGCATAGACATGGCAATCACTCCGATCAATGGTATAATTATGCCGCACAAAATTACGCTTGCTCAATAAACCTGATTTGATTTACATTGTCTCTCAGCTGCTTGATGTACTCATTAACTCTCGCGATTAGCGTGGGATATATCCCGGGATACGTTACCCCTTCAGGTATTTCTCTGAATCTGCGAATTTCCTCCATTTCGAATTGCTGTAGGGGGCCGAACTTATCTACGGCTGCAAAGTACAGCATCCCGAAGCTCGCAGGTACTTCCTCTCTGCTGACCGAATATATGCATATAGGGTATAACTTGTACGACTCAGCGCCTGTCTCTTCATACATTTCCCTGGCGGCGGCTTCATCCGGGCTCTCTCCTGCTTCAATATGCCCGCCGGCAAATTCCCATGTGGACCGCTCTCGGTGCCGCACCAGAACCCAGTCCTCACCCTGCTTCATGACAATCACAACATACTTAAGGCAAACCTCAAGCATTTCAGATTCATGCAAAGTTACTATCATTAGAAGAACTCCTTTGGCTTCATTATGTATAATGGAATGATTGAAATATATTTCCAGACAACCGCCATCATTATATTATAAAATCTTTTCCGTGTCGCTCAACTTTTTCGCTGCAAAAAAGCCCCGCTCACACTCAACGGGACCTGCACATTAACTTATCATCAGCCCTCGTAAAGGGATTAATCTCACCTGTCAAATCACGGCAGGGCTTCTTCTCTCCCGCCGAGATCCGCTTCCCCAGAGCAGCATAGCACTGCCTCCTATTTAATCCTAATAAACCCCATATATCAGCCAGCCTATTTCTTCGGTATAAAAAATTCTTGCCAATCCCTCACATCCTATGGTATTATAAATTTCGTTGCAGGACGGTAGCTCAGCGGGAGAGCACTATCTTGACAGGGTAGGGGTCATGGGTTCGAACCCCATCCGTCCTATACTGCACCACCTGACAAAACCCTTATTTTATAAGGGTTTTGTCTTTTTTTAGGTTGTATCATCCCTTCAACTTTATGAGATTGGGGACGGATTGGGGTCGGGATTTTTTTGCCACCAAAAAAACGGCTACCCTATTTAACTTGGGCAGCCGTTTCGTTTATTTAGATATTTCAAGTTCGTATATCTTAGCCGGGGTAATTACTTTGACTTTCGCTGGAAGCGTAATATTCATGAAAAAGAGCGTACCCTTTACTTTATGTTCTAAGTATTTTTTTGTTATTGGTTTATCGTATGTTATGGTATACGGTTTAAAAAGAGCGCTATAAGCGCTCTTTAATAAAATCGACACTTGCTTCAAGTAGCCTAAGCTCCCTTCACTAACGGGTTTCTCTTTTCAGACATCGTACACCTTAATTGCGAGCGAAGGTCCAGATGATAACCGGCCAAATGTGGTTTGCTTGATTCAAGTCTTTACAGAGTTAATAGTATAACCCAAACAAGCCCGCCGACCAGTTAAGGTTGACGGAATTTTGAGGATAGTACAGAGTCCTCTATACTATATTCCAAATAGCAATGACTCATTTAACCCATGAGGTCTTCCTGAAATTAACGAATCCTCTTGGTCTACAAAATAAAACTGTTGAATGTCTAGTTCATATTTGATTTCATTAAGGACACTCTTTAAACCAGGAACCCACAATAAGGTATCTTGACGTATGTAATTCAAAATCAGTTCGTAACTATGCTCAAACTTTTGAATATTTGGGCTATTATCCTTTTTCAGTACTGTGCGTACCCTTTCTGCTAATTCCATGTAATCAGCATCAATATGCTCTTGTCTACTAATAGCTACTGGTTTTAATTTTGACCATGCGTAGGCTCCACCAGCTACCACTTCTTCGGACCCTTCAACATATTCAATGCATGAATCATCATTAATAAAATCATTAATCCGTTCCTCTAAATCTTTGAAAGCTTGAACGAGCGTTATTATTTTTTTCATAAAGAAACCTCCTAACAAATAGCCTGTTTAATTTTCTCAGTTAGCTATTATAGTCTTTTACTTTGGTGAATCCAGTATATCGCATTTTGAAACACAAATTCAATTAAGAAAAATTTACTAAATTTACATCATTATCACTGACTATCGGTTTGAATAATAGCACAGGTTGGTATTGTATAAGTAAGACTTATGAAGGAGTTGCCTATGTATGAAACCAATCGAGATTCACTCTATTTTAGAAACGGCTAACCCTTTACGTTTTCATCTAATTAGTGGTGAAAATTACTCCGGTACATTTATTAAAGACGAGCAAACTGGATACATACAATTAATTGGAACTAGCATATCATTTCCTATCTGGGCGATTAAACGTATACAGAGAACCCCATAAAGACTTCATTATCCGTCTTCCATTCGGTCTACATCCTGAATTGTAATTTTGAGTGAACTGATAACCTTTTCCTTTGGATACCCCTTCTGTCTCTTGCTTAACAAAACAGATGCTACTACTGCTGATACAACTATTAGTACATCTAAGATGACTACAAACTCCAGCAATATTATCCCCCCTACAAAAATCGAGCCTACGATTATATCCACGCGGCCTTTAATTTTGCTTCTGGATTATACTGTTGGTTCTTCTGAACCATGTAATATAAATATAATAGATCTTAAAAAATATTCACGTGACAATAATTAAAACTTTTTTAACGCAAATCCCCCCTTCCTGGGAGAGTATGGTTCTTCCGTATAATTCATATAGAACATTATGTATGTAGTAAGGAAAATTTTCCTTATGCAAAAAAATACCCCACCATACTGGTATTGTTAATGACGGGCCTTCATGAATGATATTTTCAATATTCCATATTTGCCTGAACCGGTTTGCTTCTGTTACCTGCCACTGAATATATCCATTATTCACACCGGTGATCGTGTATCCAAAACCCTTTTCGATGTTGATTTCATTTAATCGGTCTGTCACGCCGCCCCCAAGTCCAGTGTCATCGACTCTGACTTCTACTTCATTAACTCCTGAGTGCTCAGATTTCGTGTCATCAACAAGCCTTAGCACCCATCCTGTAGTGGTGCCTTCAACGCGCACGCGCCATACGTCTGATCCTTCGCCGTATTTACGCTTAAGCATAGCGATATTCTCTTTGCTCGTCCTGGGACTGTTTAAGCAAGAGAACTTACGGGTCTTATAATCTGCACGGTCTCTATTATGGAAATCGTAGAACACTCCACTTGTACGTGTTGGGTTTCCGCATATTAAGAGCTTATTATATGGACCTGACAATGTTCTTCATAGTGGTGCATATATACCTTAGTCTTCGTCCATTTCAATATTTTTTTCAGTATCGGACTCTTATCCTGTCATTTACTGATCTCAGCCCATAGGACGTCATGCAGCTGCTGCCGTGTTGGAGCCGTGCAGACTACCTTTGGAAACGGAAAACAAGACAGGAACCAAAGCGCAATCGCCGCCTCTGCCCTCTCTCGGGGGGTGGCGGTGAGCATTGCTGCGGTCACTTCAACGCTTACGGCGCTATACTCTCCCCTCCGTTGAATTATTATTTTTACGTATTTGTGTCATAACGCTTAGTACCTATCTTAAATGGGCTCTCGCCTAGCTCTTTAATTAGGCGTTTGCATAACATGAGGTATAACCATCTGGGAGGTAACAAAGTGCTGAATAATCAAATGTATCCAATGCATCAACAGATGCCGCAAGCAATCATGGTTTATCCAATTGATCCCTATGTCGTTGAAACCTTAATGTCTGTAAAAGGTAAGCAGGTGGTACTTGAAACCACTCGCGGCGGGATTAGCGGCTGTGTGATGGATGTAAAGCCAGACCACGTTGTATTGGATACCAGAGGCAGAAAATTCTTTGTACGCATCTGTGAGATCGTTTGGATCATGCCAGAGTAAATGGCCGTTCATGAGAGAGTTGCGAAAGCAGCTCTTTTTTTATGCCATTTCCACCTGAGCCCCGAGAAGCTTTCTTGCTGCAGCCCAAAAGCTTGCTGCCGGTGTCTTCTCGTCCGCCTGGATACCAATCTGCTGCATGGCTGTAAATTCCGGCTCCAGCTCCTGTAGAACGGTTCGATGCCGATATCCCGGGTGCGTATAAATGTAAAATAATTGAGAAGGATGCTGCGTTTTGAAATATAAATGAAGATTGCTCTCTGCACTTTTTATAGGCATCAGTTTTGGTATTGCATTCTCCATTGTTTTTAACAATATCGCCAATGGTGGCGGATTAGGAATTGTATTTGGAGTCTCCATGTATGAGGCAGAGAAACCAAAGCCCCTAGGCTCTAAAATAACTGCCTCTGTCATTTCGTTGTTGTAGATCAATCCGTTCCGGGTCTAAAGCACGTATGGCGTACGGTTCCAAATAGGTCGTGTGTGCCGGCATATGGCTGATGTTCCTTCATGCCATGGTCCATTTGCTGCCGGGGTAGTGCAAGATGCGTGGGACCTTCACAATTCATCCTCCTCTCCGTATGTCAAATCCTTGTAGGATCAGTAGCCCCTTCTTCCTTTATTGCGAAAATCCCCCTATTATCGTATTGTTTATTTAAAGGAGTGATAGTTGTGCGTATAGCTTTTTGGATTGTATTTGCCTTTGTTGGTATTTTGATCTTTGGGATAGTAGGCGGCTTAATTGGCCGTAAGAAACGGGAGTAATCAATAGGGGCTATAATAGCCCCTATTGATCTATAAAATGATTGCCACCATGCGGATGAATTGATTTGAGCAATTGCATAACATATCTTAAAACTATTGGAGGTTGTTACGTAACAGCTGACGTTGATAACACCGTTCAAAGGCGTGGACCTGAAAGCTTTGAGGCTACCGCTTATTGCAACGATTAAAGCAATGATTCAGCCAACTCCATTCCCGTACTCGCCTCGCCGCCCCCGCGAAATTATTAACGATGATCTGTGATCATCTCCTCTATTAAACGTCTCTGTGTAGCCGCAATGAGTGCAGAAACATTCTTCATGCCCTTTAAGTTCCATCCACACTTAGGGTAAATCGCTCTGATTGCTTATCGTAACCACCTCCCTGGACATAGAAAAAAGGCCACCCTATTAAAAGTAGTGACCTTTAAATTTCTGAAATTATTTTAAATTCATATAAATCAAAAAGCGCATATTGCCGACGCGGGAACGTGTTCTTTAAAAGTGCTTTCCCACCGGTCTGATATACTTAAAATGCCGTTCCGGATTGAAATACAAGTAAATTAGTCTACCGGGGGAAGTATCAAAGCAGTAACCCGTGCCTGCAAAATCAAAAGTTGCCATTGCCTTTTCAATCTTTTCCTCAACACTGCGGTTTTCCTGCTCGTAATCGAATGGCCCATGTTCAAAAACAATATACTCCGCTTCGGGAACATCAATCATTAGCATTTGTGGCGGTACTTCGCCTTTATAATCATAAGGAAGTCGTGCACCATGACACTCTGTACGTGGAATCCCCCAATCGCAGAGTCTGCCATCCGGGTCATTCATATACGCCATAACCTGACCGCTGCCGCTGTTAGGTTCGCTCCCGCCATCATCATCCAATTTGCCTTTGATACTATCGAGTAAGCCGCAGATGGTTTCGTAGTCCTGTCCCGGAATCAGACTTTGCTTTTGCCAAAAATCCCAATACCCATTACTCTCATAGTTTTTGATGTGCAAAAATTTGTGAGCGGGAATGGTTACAAAATAAATTTTAATATCTTCTGTAGATTTCATCATCCCAATCTCTCCCAATCCTAAGAAGTAGCGGTCGAACGGGTTTATTTTTGTACGAAGAACGACAGGCTTAGGCTTTTTCCGGTATTCACTTGGAGTTACACCATATGTTCCCTTAAAGGATCTGGTAAAGGCTTCATGTGATGAAAAACCATAATCAAAAGCAATAGCTAAAAGGCTTTTTTCACTATCACGAACTTCTTTTAGTGCAAAGGCTAATTTTCTATGCCGCAGATAGTCCCTAAGTTGCATACCCGATATTTCTTTGAATTTTCTTGTTGTATAAAACTCGGAATAACCCAGCCTGCGAGAAAGAAAATGTAGTGTCAGGGCTTCGTCATTATAATTTTTAATGCATTTATCAATTTCATCAACGATTAATTGAATTTGATTCTGCCACTCGTACATTCTTCTATTCACCCCGTTTCAATCACCCTGCATTCATTATAAAGATCTAGAGGGAGTACTACTTGATTTCACTTGCTGTTATTTCTTTTTCCTCTTTAAGTAAAATGTATATAATCATCAGGAAGTAAGTCCAATATATACTTGCGGATTTACAATATATTAACGTATACCTATGAAATGGAGTGATGATAAATGGCGACAATTATTAGTTATGGTTCAGAGGCAAAAATCCCGTTAGACCCGTTCAATACTGCTGTAACGGTTGCGGGGATTCCTGGAGCAGGCGCGGCTCTAGCCACAGCGCAAGTAAATATAAGTCCTGCTAATCCTGCCTCTTTCTCCAGTAGAGTCGAGTTAAATGGCAGCTTTAGTCTTACTGCACTTGCTGATAGCCCATTTTTTGTTATCATCCGGCGTGCCGGAGTAGATATTTATAGATCCTTTTATCGTTTCACTACAATTACTGATATACAATTAAATGTTCTGTGGGTGGATGGTCCATATCTTGGAGTCCATAACTATGAATTGATCATTCAAAATGATAGCATCTCGCCTATAAATCTATTTGGACCCATAGCATTCACAGCAACTGCTATTGGAGGAGAGGGCGTCATTTAAGTGATTGAACCAGATTTGGTTTTTTAATTTCTTTCAAATCGAATGTACCCGCCGGGCTTCCGGCGGGTTATTTTATGTATGCGCTGAATTCGGGGCGTTCCAGAAGAATACGGGCAGCTCACTTCCACTTCTCCGCGACATTCTCCTCACCTTTGTAATAGTCCACCCGCTCATCCGCCATATAGATTTCCTCGTAAGGCAGAATGTTAATCTTCCCGGAATCCGGATATTCACAAATATCGATCCCCGGGTTCGTTCGCAAATCCAAGTATCTGCAAGGTTCGGCGGTATGATTATATAATTGATGTGCCCCTTCCGGCCCTGTTTCAAAAAATACAGTGTCCCCTTCCTGCACTTCCTGGAACCCTGCTGGCGTTCTGAGGGTAGCCCGGCCTGAAATAATTACAAAGATCTCTTCAACACTTCTATGAAAATGATACGGGTAGGAATACTTCCCGGGATCAAGCGACCTGATTTCAAAAAGCAGCTGCTTCGCCCCGGCCATTTCAGCCAGCTTCCTGCTTGTATGCCAGGCAAACTCAGGAACCGGGGATTGTCTTTGTTCAAACGAAACGTTCTTTTCATTGAAAATAGTAGCCATCAGAATCTCTCCTCATCATCGGATATTTTCATATTATCTGCTTCCTGCCCGTCTTCTTTATAATTCATCAAATTTTTTGCAGCGCTGATGTTGCATTTTTAATAAAATTGATTACAGTAAGTGATGGTGTTATACAATCGCCGCGAGCAGTTTGAATAGCTTTTTCTTATTTGTTATATTATACCAAAGATATAGAGGTGTTCCTGAATGACTAGTAGTGAAATGAATCCTAAAGTGGATTTTTTCTTTAATAAAGCAAGCCAGTGGAAGGAAGAATACGGGAAACTCCGGACGATCCTGCTTGGATGCCAGTTGACAGAGGAATTGAAGTGGGGGGTTCCTTGTTATACTTTTCAGAATGGAAACATTGCTTTAATCCACGGATTCAAAGAATATTGTGCGGTTATGTTCGTTAAAGGCTCCCTGCTGCCTGATCCTGAAGGCATTCTGATTCAGCAGACCAAGAATGTGCAGGCCGGACGCCAGATCCGGTTCACTACTGTTCAAGAAATAGCCGATAGGGAAGCTACTATTAAAAATTATATCTATAATGCCATAGAGGTTGAAACCGCTGGTCTGGAAGTGGATTATAAGAAGGATACGGAGTACGAGATTCCTGAAGAGTTCCAAGCTAAGATTGATGAGAATCCGGATCTGCAAGCAGCTTTTGAAGCCTTGACCCCTGGACGGAAAAGACAATACATTACTCATTTCACAGACCCCAAACAATCCAAAACTCGTACAGCACGGGTTGAGAAATATACGCCGCATATTCTGAACGGTAAGGGATTGAGTGATTAGGTTGATACTTAAAAAAACCACCCAACGGGTGGCTAGTTAAATACTATGTTTTCAATTGCACTTCCCAATTGTTTCTTTAAATCCTCATAGCCTATTTTTGACAGCATGCAGCCGTTTTTGCTGTTCAGATTAAAGTACGCTGTTTTGAAAAAGTCATTCATCCGTACGATCTTCCTCACATTAATGGCCGCTGTACGGTCTCCCACCGAAAATTCGAAACCGCTATTATTCAGTGCTGTGCACCAATAGCTAAGGGGACCTGTCGTATAATAGGTTCCATCTTCTGTGTATACAACAACCTTTCGCAAACCGCTGCTGTGCTGCATATACAAGATTTCATCAATCGGCAGAGAAACCACACCGGATTGGCCATTCACATCTTTTGTCACTGATAATGTAATCATAATTGTCCGCTCCTTATTTCAATAACTCTGAAGGAGTTTTCGGTTGATGAATATACAGAATACTTGCAGTACTGACAAACGTCAAGGCTACTACCGACAGACAAGATGCCAATCCGTAAACGATGCTCTTATTCATCTTCTGTAGAATTTTAGTCAATGGATTTCACCTCCCTTCGTGAAGTTTTAATCAGAGTAAGCGCTTGTACAAAGAAACTTACCGATACTGTTGGAGATATAATAATGAAGTTGGCCGCAATCATTACAGCTGCTATTAGCTTTAACAGTGGGTAATACTTTTTAGGAATCCTACTTTGATGCTCAATATTGGATGGTGCGTACATGGCTACAAGAATAATACTGATAAGGTTTAGCATTTGCGTCATTTGTACATCTGGCTTAACAAAAGACATTCCTGTAAATAATGAGGTAGTAACTACTACACATAGAACGCCAGATTGAAGATGCTTTCCTCCGCTTGTTTGCCTTAATAACGCAAAGGTTACTAGTATAATAAACGTTTCTTTGGTATTACCGGTAATCATTGAGAGAAGTAATGTCAAGGCGATTATAAATACAGCGTTATAAATACCTTCCAGCGCATATTTAAGTACTGCTTCACTTGTTGGATGATGCGGAACCGCTTCTTTTATAGCTTTTGCTGTTCGGGCAGATAGTTTTTCAATCACTTTTTTGATCCTTTCGGATGGCGTAGTACAGTAGGTAAGCTGATGTAACCGCGAAGTAAATAATATTAATGTAAGTCTCGTTATAATATAGAACTGATGAAATGGAGATCAGAAAAAGCATGATCAACAGGATAACCGAAATATCTTCAAACTTAAACTTCAGCTTATTCAAATCGAAACTAAATCCATAACCTAAGCGATAAACTAACCATGCCCCTGATATAATGAGTACCCCGCTTACGGATTGCAGTATGTACCCATTACTTATACCTGACTTGGCAGCATCGATAGATCCAAAGAGAAGAATTGCAATCCCAGTCTGCACCACACCAAATATGACATAACCCGATATGGTTGACAATAATGAAAGGATCAACGACATTCTCACAAAAACAGCAAAGAAAAGAACGAAGAAACCTATTGTAACCAAAGGCATAATATTTCCTAAGGTAAAATCATTGCGAAGTACATAGCTTTGAAGATTGATCAATAGGGTTAACGATAAAGCCTGCCATACATGCTCCTGAAATCTAAATCTGAACAAACACATGATTAAAAAATATAAAGAAAATGCCTCTATACCTGAGAAAAACATGAACCCCACAGGTTCCCACGACAAAACACAACACCGCCTGACATAATTTTAATTCACAAGATTAATTATATAACTGTACCCGGTATAGCGTATACTATTTATTTCCTGAGAGGCGGTACTTTTGTCCAGCACATAACTCTCTCCCCTGCATTCTATATAGAGAACCTTAATAGAAAGGGGTAGATCAGCATGGCGACTCGTCAGCCGGATTTGGTGTTGATCAATTGGAGCCGGAACCCGTTAGTTCCCGGATCAGCACGCAGAATTACCGCCAGCCGGGTAATCGGAAATGCCGAACCTTGCTTGCCCAGCCTAAGAACAAATGGATTGCTTAGTACAGCGTTAGCCTGTCTGCAGGACAACGACATCGGCTTCAGAATCGTGTTCCGCAAAAAAACATCAAGCATCAGCGGATATGTGTTACTCCAGCGTAATTGATAGGATATTTGGGGTCTGGCTAGCCGCCAGGCTCTTTTATTTTGCAACTTCTCTGAGAGGACGAATGTAACAAGTGAAGGGAATTCAGGCGTATTGCCACCTTTCTCTGGTCCACGCGGGATTAATATCGGGGGATTGTATGGTAAAATACACTAATATAAACAGAACATCTGCCGGTACCTCCTAACCATACACCAACGGATGTTCATCACTAACAGGATTTTTAATTTATAATTCCGCCCATGTTACATTTAGCTCTAGAGTACCTTCCTGAGAAGCCAAAGAACCGCCGATGATCGACCAGCTCTGCTTACCGTCCTTGGTGGTACCCTGGATAATCAGGTTCTTGTCATCAATGGTCTGTGCAGACTCGCTTCCCAGTCTGGAAGAGAAGTAATCCTCATAGAGCTTCGATACCGTATCCATACTCTGCGTTGTTGTGAAGATCAGAAGAGCTGTCTTTTTGCCTTCATTTTCTTCAGAATGGGATAGCTTGATTTGGACATCCTCCGGCAGCGGGAAATCCTCAGGCAGATTCTCCGGCAGCTCTTGGGAAGCGGAAGCAGCATCCGGCTGGACTGCAGTCCCATTGTTCCCGGCGGACGGTGCAGAGGTCTGCATAGATTCAGTTGCAGGCGCATCCGGCTGATTACTGCAGGCATTCACTGTCAACATGGATAACATCATCGATAAGGTCAAGATTAGTTTTTTGGTATACACATCTTCACTCCTTAAGCGTTCTAGGCCTAACATTGCCAGTAAGATATGCAGGCTTACCGGATAATACCCTTTATGCTATTCCCCCAATCAGCTGCTTGATTTGAATTACATCTATAAAAGGAGACATGGATATGGGTAAGAAAAAAGACTCCTCCCAAGGCATCGCCCTGGGCTTATGCTTTGGTATAGTGTTTTGGATGGCTTTTGATAACCTGGCTTTGGGCATTGCCTTGGGTATCGCCTTCGGAGTTGCTTTGTCTAAGAGCGGCACCTCTAAGAACGATCCCAAAGATCCACCGGCTGAGTGAGACGTAATGATATAGTCAGGGCAAAGGAGTCGTTAGCAAATGTTCAACGCTAAAAACCGTAAGAGGATTACCAGATATGGCTTGATTGTATTGGCTCTTACGATTTCGTTATTGACAGCTGTCCTGTCGAAAGATGAACCGGACGGTAACTTTGAAACACTGGACACGATTGTTCTTACATATCCTTCCGAGGCAAAAGTTCTATCTGTAACCGATGGCGATACTATCAAAGTTAAGTTCGAAGATGGTTCAGTGGATAAAATCAGGCTCCTGCTCATCGATACCCCAGAAACCAAACGCGCCAATACACCGGTTCAGCCGTTTGGCCCTGAGGCCAGCGAATACTTAACGGAGCTTCTGAACGGGCAAACGGTTAGGGTCGAAATGGATGTGTCTGAACGTGATCAATACGGCCGGATTCTGGCTTATGTCTATCTCGGTGATGAGATGGTGAATGAAATGCTGATCGCAGAGGGTCTGGCCAGGGTTGCCGTGTATCCGCCCGATGTGAAATATGTGGACCAGTTCAGGGTTATTGAGAAAAAAGCGAAGTCTGCGAAGCTGGGGATTTGGAGCCTGGAGAACTATGTGACCGACAGGGGATACGACACTTCTGTCACAGCTACCCCCGCCAACAAAAAATAGACCCGAGAGTCAAAAGTCTCCCGGGTTCTTCTATAGTTACTTATAATAGGAAGTAGTCAATGGAACGAACATGGATGAGCCGTCTTGTACGTCTCCGGTTACATAGATAGAGCTTACTCCGGCAATGTCCACCTCTACGGTTACGAGCCCTTCTTCAGGGGTAATGTTCAGCTTCTTAAGCACCGTATCCGTATCGCTGTCTTGCACGGTGAAGTCTTTAATATCAGTGCCGATCGCCGCTACCTGAATGTACAGCTTCTGATATTTCTTGTTCGGGTAGAGCATGAACGAGCTGCCGCGATTGCCGCTGCCATTGTCGAAATGAACATCTTTGTAGTCCTTATCTTTATAGACGGTTTTGTCAGGATCTTTGGTGTGATACGACGAGTCAAAACCGGCAGCTATGGAGACTCCTTCCGTCTGCTCGCCTAATGAAATGGTATTGGAGGCAGCATCGAATTTAACGGTAACACCGAGAAGATCCGACACAGACCGGACTGGCAGATACGTAGTATCCTTATAAGAAATCGGAGCGATCACTGCACCGCTGCTATTCTTCAGCTGCACAGGCTGGCCATCTACCTTGAATTTAATTCCCGGATTCAGAAAAGCTTTGATCTCCTGCAGATTGGCTCCGGCGTATACCCCCGTGCCCATTCCTCCAAGTACAGCAAAAACAGTCAGCGCAGCGGTTAATTTCTTTTTCACCCGATCAAACTCCTCTCCATGTACTTCAAATTTAAAACTTACCTATTGGGATTATAATAAATCATTCCATAATATGCAAATGTTCAGAACCTTATTTGCCCAACAAAAATACCCCGCCTTCCCGGCAGGGCATCCGTACTTCCATTCCAGTTGGCTATGTATCGTTTAGAGCTCATCTTTGTTGTGAACGGATTCATAGTGGTTGCGTATTTCCAGATTCTTGGCATGATTATACAAATCCAATGCAACAATTCCTCTGCGCGCGAGCTTCACTACCAGAACGAACAGATAAATACCGAGCCCCAGACATGCCAGCCAGATTAAAAAGAAAAATATACTGAATCCGCCGGCAAGCCATGACCCAACCCCTGTTGCCATCATTTCTCACAGCTCCTCTCCTCTTGCTAGAGTTCAGAATCATTAATTAAATCATAATGGGTTTGGAACATTTTGTATATACAATCAAAAAAAACCGCCGGACCGGAGTTCAGCGGGTTTGTTCTATTCATTTCTTTTATCCGATGGATGTGCCTGAGAATGTCACGGGTCCTGTAACACTGGCTGCATTGAGCAGGATATTCAGACTGTTATTGGCGACACCCAAACTGTATGCATGATAACCAGCAGGTACAGTTCTATCCATATAAGCTATAGTGATCGGTTGGATTGCCAATATTGCCAGTCCGCTGGAGCCCATATTGAAGATGGGCTGCCCGTCCCGGTACAATGTGAAGACTACACTGGGTACGCCGAGCGTAGTTTGAAATCCGATGGAGGCACTCAGTAATACAACCCCTGAAGTTACAGTAGCTAGGCCAAACTCGGCCAAGATCAGATTTCCCGCAGGTGAAAGAATTGGAATAGATAAGGTCTGACTGCCCGTTGTCGCAGTGCTGGCCCCTGTGTCGATAATCGTTGCCATGGTGATTCCTCCTCTCTAATCTTCTACTTATAGAATATGCTAGAGGAGTTTATGAGGTTGGACAAATGAGACTATATTTCAGGATGCGTAAGGATGATCAGCGGTTGCTGTCTTTATGCGGCACCTGATATTGCCCTGTCAACGGATCATACTGCGGACGTTCTCCGGCAATCTCCAGCTCAATGCGCTGCAGGGAATAGACAAGTTCACCGAAGCCAATAAAAAACATACCGGCTATGCAGGAAACGGCGAGGAATATTACAACACCAAGCACACCGCCCAAATGGAATCCCACTGGAATACAAGCAAGGACCCCGAGCACGATGATCGCCACGCCAAAATACTTAAGGTAAGCCCCTTTCATCAGTTGTCCTCCTTATTGCTCATTATTTATTAAGGATAGCATATTTCTTGTGGAATTAACTGTTAATGAGCCATGTGAGATAGCTGCTGGGAGAGATGGGATGATTAAAAGTTCTATTAAAATTAATAGTAATAATAATCCATTTCCGCTATAATGATTTTGCTTTATTACGAATCTGGGGGAAATTACTTATGAACACAAAATTAGCTAAAATCGCTGTGGCTTTTGCCCTGCTGTGCTTACCGGTTGCAATAACCGGATGTGGCGGCTCTGCTGAGGTTACCCAATCCGCAACTGCTACTCCTTCACCGCCGCCTGCAAATTATTCAGTGAAGGATAAGACGCTGGAATACCTCGAGGGCTTTGGCACCAATTCCTGGAATACTGAATCATCTAAGGATATCGCTGAGAAGATCCGGGTAAAAGCCAGAGAAAGTGAAGAGGATAAATATACTTACCTGGAAATCGCTGACTCTATCGAGAAAGATGATATACAAAATGTGAAGAAGCTTTTCACGAAAATAGGGGGGGTTATCCCGGCGTCAGTAGCCGAAAGATACCCTGATCCCACGCCAACACCGGTCCCGACAGTAGAACCGTCAGAAGGCGGGGACACTATAACATATGCCGAAGCAGATCAGACATTAGGCGCCAGAGCACTTAATTTAGCCAAAAATTATCTGGAAAAAGACCTGTCCCAAGAAATTAGAGACGAAGCTCTAGCAGTTATTCTCAAAAGCCTGGAGTGGATAACTGAGGAGAATCAAAGCAAATTCAAGGAAATGGCCATTGCCATACAAAAGGATGATATGGCAACTGTCGAGAAACTATACGCTGAACTGCTGCCATTGTACCCGGGTATACCTGAATCAGCTGCGGCCGCAACAGCAGCACCTGAACCTGTGGCAGCACCTGACGATATCATTCATCTCAAAGGAAAAAGCGATCAGGCTACTGATTTCTTCAATTTAAAGAGCGGTATTGCAATCGTGGAAGCAACAGATGCTGGCGATTCGAATTTCGTTATTTATCTATACGATGAAACAGGAAACTCTAAGGAGATGCTGGTGAATGAAATTGGACCTTACAAGGGAAAATCCTTAGTGGTGATTCCGGAAGACGGGAAATACATGCTGAATGTAGAATCAGATGGCTCATGGAAGGCTGATATCACTCAGAGCATTCCTGATAACATTAAGAGCGCTCCAGTCAAATTAACGGGCAAGGGGAATGATGTTGTTTTTGCGAGGCTGCAAAGCAAGCTGACCCGGTTCACATCCAAGCATGTGGGAGAATCCAATTTTGTTGTCAAGGTTAATGACAGTCTCCTGCTGGTCAATGAAGTTGGTAACTATTCGGGCTCAACGGCAGAAAGCATTGAATCAGACGGGATTTATGTCTTTGCCGTTGAAGCAGACGGACAATGGAGCATTAACATTGAATAATCTCCTATAACCCTAAAAAGATTGCTAATCCAGAGTGGAGTAGCAATCTTTTTCTTTTGGCAGCGTATCGCTAGACAATTATATTAGTTGCTTAAATTATAAAAGGTCACTTTCACCTGAATCGGAACCGTAGTATCCGTTGCATTCAGGTAGAGCAGCGCATTTCCGGCACTGCCGTCCCAATAGCTGAAATACAGCTCCTGTACAGCACTGGCACCACTCATTGTGCCCATTTGGATTTGGCCGCGGTTGGTAATATTAAAGTAATAGGGACCCGTCACTTTGCCGGTGTCCGATAGCTTCTCCACAACAGCTTTAATGGTTTTGGCGGAGGTTGTACAGAGCAGGTATGTGGTTTGTCCCGGCTGCAGAGTCAGTGTTACTGGCGTATTAAACCCCGGCGCCAGAGAAAGGGCATGCGCTGAAGGAGCGGAGACCCATAAGAAACTTGCTGCGAAGAGAAACACTATCAACGTTTTTAATTTTCGCATTTATTAATATCCTCCTTATTCTTTGGGAGTAGGGAAATCGGTCTGAACGAAACGCAGAGCACTCGCTTGGTGTAGTCCGGCTCAACAGAGCAGCAGACTATTTGCACTTCACACTACCCGGTAGATTGGAGTTTATAAGCAAGTCTCCTTCCTCTTAAATGGACTATATGAGCATTTTTAATATATCAGGTACATTTTCCCTTGTAAATATTTAGAATTTAATAGATTCTGCCTGATAATCCTCTGTGATTTCAATGCAGACTGCATAAGGAATAGTTGCATTTCGTGCAGTTAAAAGACGGCGGAAAACCGGATAAGCTAGGATAAGTGTACTCTGTACAACTAAAATTGAGAAAAGTGTTCGTTTGCGGCGTAGCTGTTATTTTTAGTTGTATGAAGTGCAGCTAAAACTCCCACGGGGCAAAAATCGCCCGTTTTAGTTGTACAAAATACAGTTAAACTTGAAGCGAGTGTCTCGTAGCAGACAACCTGCCATTCGAGCACGGTGTCCGGCGTAGAGCCGGTGGAACCAGATTGCTTAAAAGCGTTCCAACACCTATTCCTTCATTCTCATCACCCCGCCGCTCTCTTCCAGCTCCAGAAATACCGGCCGTTCGTCGGGTGTCTGATTCGGGGTATGGATCGCTAGCATCAGCTTATCGCCGAAGGTCCGGAATACCATCGCGTGTCCGCCGTCATTCTGATAGAGTGCCTCTTCCTGATGAATCCACGGCCCGGTTACCTCACCGCTCCCGGAACGGGCAATGCCCAGCGCATAGGTGTTATTAATGAAGCTTGCCCACAGCAAATACAACGTATCGTCGTTACTTGACCTGAACAGAAACGGCCCATCCGTTACATAATTGAGTTGATCCGCATACCGCTTGGATTCAAACGGTGTTGTCCACGGGGCTTCCGATGCCCGGAACAAAGTAACCGGTTCGCCTTCCGCACTCCGCAGGTCCTCCGTTAACCGTATGGCGCAGACCTCCCCGTCTCGAATCTGCTGCCACTCATGGCAGAATACCATCCATGGCTGACTCTGCTTATCTATATAAAGTGTTCCGTCCAGGGAGCTCCAGTCCTGCGGAGTCACCGGCCCTTCGCTATACGGGGTGAACGGGCCAAGCGGGTGCGGTGAAGCAAGCACAGCCGTCCCCAGCAGATCATTGTCAGTGCGCCGGAAGGTGGCGAACATGATGTATTTCCCGCCGTATGCATAGACTTCCGGAGCCCAAAAATTCCGCTTAGCATAGAAATCCGCCTCCGGCCGGAACACCGGAAACGGTCCCTCCCAATGCTCCAGATCTTTGCTAGTGTAGGCGTCGAACCCCGTGCCCGTGCCCCAGATATTACTGTCGGTACTGCCGTACAAATAGTAGAGCCCCTCTCCCTGTTCCAGTCCTTGTTCTGCAAGCGGAAGCACAAACGGATCTCTGATCTGCAGGTTATGATTCTCTATCACTAATACTCCTCCTTCTTCATGAACATTTGAAGACTGCCCGCCCTGGCTATTACTAGAGCTACCGGTATTCCGGCAGCACTACCCCAATATCGCTGATGCTGCTGAACCCGCCATCTCCATATTCCAGCTGTTCATTGCCCTTAATCGTGAACGGGAGATTCTTGCCCTGATAACAGATGCTGCCCCCGATTTCACGGATACTCATCCCGGTCAGCTTCAGCAGCTCCCCGTTCCGGTCCGTGATTACGCGGACTCCAAACGGAAAGGCCATGTACTCCTCCATGTCCCGGTAGATCACTGCCCCCTGGCGGGTAGTGATCAGCTCATAGACTGTTCCGTCTACCACCCGGCGGTATCCCGTCTCATGGGCCACCTCCTGGCCATGATCCATATCATAAGGAAGCAGTCCGGTGAACCACAGCTCTTCTCCGGCAACCGGCATTATTCCGCACAGCCGCTCCACATAATCCAGCAGGCACAGAATGGCCGGAGAATACGTTTCCGTATAGCCCTCTTCTCCTGTCCAAGGGCTTAACGTCTGAGCAAAGCGTGTCATCCGCGACAGCGCAGCCAGAATAGGCTGCATCACCCAGGTCAGTTCAACATAACGCCCGTGATGTTCAAAGGCATGCGGCGCGCGGATGATACTAAGGAAATTGGATGAGCCGCCCCAGGTGTTGTAGCTGGAGAACGGATCAAACCGGGGGTCATCCATCGCTATGGAGGTGAAGGGATATTTGGCGAAGAACTTGCTGGTATTCAGCAGATAACGCCGGAGAGCAGCATCAAAGAAATCGCGGTCTCCCACTTCGCAGGCCAGCACACGCAGCAGCACATCGGACTGCACACGCACAAACCGGCCTCCGCGGTCACGGTCATAGAAGAACTCATCATCTTCATCATAGCAATAGCTGAAGAGACTCTGTCTGCTCGACGCAGCTTTGGCCTCCCACTCAGCTCCATCCTCTCCAAGTTCCTCTGCAATTCTGGATAGATACAGCCGCTGGCAATAGACATTGGCCGTTAAATCAGGGGCCAGAAACGGCAGCAGCGGTGAATCCGGGTTACATTGCGCCGCATCGTCCAGATGTGGCGTATCGGGAATATGCCAGAATCGCGGGGACAGATCATGCCCGGTATCAAAGGTGCAGAAGGCCTCCACGCAGCCTGTTCCTCGTGTATCGCGCCGGCTGGCCAGCCACTCGTCGAACCGGCTCATCGCCTGGTACATCGAGCTAAGGAACATCCTGTTACGTCCGTTCTGCACATAATGATTCCAGATACTCCGGGCCAGCGGGGTCACCATCTGGATCTGACGGTAAGCCGGCCCCGCAGGGGTTACTTTGTAAGGGATCAGTCCATCCTCACGCTGATAATCGGCGAACAGGCGAAAGGTCGCTTCCGCCACCTCCGGCATAAAGCGTGACAGCAGCTCAGCGCTGATGGTTCCCGTACTTTCCAGCCAGCTGCCGAGATAAACACCTCCTTCATGCAGAACATGGCCGTTACCGTCCATCGGCACGATACAATCCATAAGCTTATGCAATCCGGAATAATAGACATTCTCCATCGCTTCCGATGAGGCGGCAAAGGCTACTCCCGACTGCCTCCATTGCCCCATAGAGCCACGGTCCGCCGCCTTCTTGAGCACTCCGATCCGGTCATCAGCCGTTACTTCCCGGAGCTGCTGTAATAAGTCCCTTGTCATGTAATTCTCCTCCTGTATCTTCACTTTCCTCCCCAAACAGAGAAGCAGACTGCCCGGGCAGTCTGCTTCCGGTAAACGACTTATTTGCTGCCAAAAATCTGCGTAGCGCCTTTATAGAAATCCTCTACTCCCTGCTTCACGTTCTTCTGCTCGAAACCGATCTCCTGCACCGCAGTTTCAGCCAGCTTGGTGAATTCGGTGAAGCTTGGCGGATTGTAGCTGATGGCAAAAGGCTCTTTCTTCGTCGCCTCAGATACCCGGCTCGTGAAGTCGTATACAGTCTGCTCCAGCGGAGTGGCATCCTTCATCAGGAGGTCACGCATCTTGGAGGTTACAGGCACTCCGCGGTCGCTGCCCAGAATCTGCGCGGCATCGGGGTCATTGATCCAGTAGTTCATCAGTGTGGCCACTTCCTTCGGATGCTCCGTCTTCGCATATCCGGACAAGCCCTGGCTGGATTCGAATACGACACCTGTTCCTTTAGGACCCCGCGGGACCTGAACCATCGTCAGTGTATCCTGGATCAGATTCTGATGGGCGGCGAACTGGTTGGACGGAATGAGGCTCATCGCCACTTTACCGGTGACCACCAGTGATTTACTCGTGTCTCCCGGAGGATTGGACACCTGCAGGGAAGGTGTGACCATTCCGCCGTTCTTAGACATGTCGTTCCAGTAGTTGAACCAATCCTCGGCGTCCTGCTGTTCGAAGCCAAGAGCGTCTTTCTCCATATCATAGACCTGCTTGCCGCGCTGCTTCATATAGATGTCCATTCCCTCAACTGTAAAGTTGTAGGTTCCGTAATAGCCTTTGCCCAGCTTCTCAGAGATCTCCTTACTGATCCGGGCGTAATCTTCCCAGCTCCAGCCGTCCGCCGGAATGTCCATTCCCGCTTTTTTGAACAGCTCGGTGTTGATGACCATCCCTCTGGCATTTGCTCCGGCAGAGATATGAACCAGCTTGCCTCCCAGCGTTCCGTATTCCACCATCGTCTGATCCATATCCGTCAGATCAAGCTCTTTGCCGACATAAGGCTGAAGATCCAGCAGTACCCCTTTATCCGCGTAATCCGTTACGTTGCCTCCAAGGAAAAATACATCCGGTGCTGTCCCCGAAGCCAATTGGGTGTTCAGCTTGTCAAAATACCCGGAGTTTGGAGCGAACTCCCCGACCACTTTGATATTGGGATATTTCTCCTCGAATTTGCGCAGTGCCTCGTTCGTCTTGTCTGCCCGCTTCTGATCACCCCACCACATAATCCGCAGCTCGACCTGATCCACAGACGGCTCTGCAGTATCTGTGCTGCCGGTTGCAGGTTTGCCGTTATTGCCGCCCGAACAGGCGGTCGTTGCGGCCAGCAGCAGTGCGGCCAGTGTAAGACTCAACGTTTTTTTCATCGAAATGTCCCCCCAAGAATAGTTGTAATCGCTTGCATTCCCATCCTAATCATTTCTTGACCGGAGTTGAATTTCATTTCTTCGGGTATCCGCTAGTGGTTTTTTCGGGTCTGTATTCAGTAGAGCCCCATCATTTCAACCCGGTCGTAGCGATGCCCTCCAGGAAATGCTTTTGAAAGAGAAGAAAGATCGTCATGATCGGCACAAGCGAGAGCACGGACATCGCCAGGAGCGCGCCCCAGTCGGATGATCCGGAGGGATCATAGAGTGAGCGTATGCCCAGTTGAACGGTGAACAGATTGATGCGGCTCAAATAGATCATCTGGCTGAAGAAGTCATCCCAGGTCCAGATAAAAGTAAAGATTGCCGTTGTTATCAGCGCAGGAACCAGCAGCGGGATGATGATCCGGAAGTACAGCTGACCCTGTCCGCAGCCGTCAATCGTTGCACTTTCATCCAGCTCCTTCGGAATGCCGCGGATAAACTGGATCATCAGCAGTACGAAGAACGAGTCATGCGCCAGCCATTTCGGTACGATCAGCGGTAAGTAGGTGTTCACCCAGTCCAGCTTGCTGAAAATAATATATTGCGGAATCAGCAGCACATGGTAAGGAAGCATAATTGTCACCAGCATACAGGCAAACAGCACACTCTTGAGACGGAACTCCAGCCGGGCGAACGCGTATGCCGCCAAAGAGCAGGTGAGAATATTGCCGATCACCGACAGCACGGAGATCGTTGCCGAATTGAGGAAAAAGCGGCTGAACGAGATACCCTGAAGCCCCTTCCAGCCATTCACATAATTCTCCAGCGTAAATCTTGCCGGCCACAGACCGGGATCAGAGAAGATCAGCTCATTCGGCTTAAAGGAACTGGACAGCAGCCACAGCACCGGATAGAGCATCAGCAGCCCAAACAGAATAATGAGACCATGCTTGCCGAGCTTAAAAACCGTCTTTTGTTCAGCCATGATTTATCGCCCGTCCTTTCCGTCGCCGTAGAACACCCAGAACCTGGAGGTCACGAACACAATTGAGGTAAACAGGCCGATGATGATCAGCATGATCCACGCCATAGCAGCGGCATAGCCCATATCGAAGAATGAGAAGCCTTTTAGATACAGATAGAGCGTATAGAACAGCGTTGAATTTACCGGACCGCCGCGTCCGTCCCCGATTACATACCCCGGAGTGAACACCTGGAAGGAATTGATAATCCCCATGACCAGGTTGAAAAAGATGACCGGTGACAGCATGGGCAGCGTTATCTTGCCGAACTGCCGCAGCTTACCGGCCCCGTCCACCTGTGCCGCTTCGTACAGGTCAGCAGGAATCTGCTTGATTCCGGCCAGGAATATGACCATCGCGGAACCAAATTGCCAGACAGACAAGGTAACGATGGTGGAGAGGATGTAGCTCGGATGGGCGATCCAGGCCGGACCTTCAATGCCGAACCAGCTTAAGAAGTGGTTGATCAGGCCTTCCCCGTCAAAAATCTGCCGCCATACGATGGCGATCGCCACACTTCCTCCCAGCAGGGAAGGAATGTAATATACCGTTCTGTAGATGCCCAGCGCCCGGATGCCTTTGTTCAACACGACGGCGACCAGAAGGGCAAACGCCATTTTGAGCGGAACCGAAAAAAGCACGTATTGGAAAGTCACCGTAAGAGATTTGTAGAAGTATTCGTCTGCCGTGAAGATGTGCCTGTAATTGTCAAAGCCCAACCATACCGGGGCATTGAGCAGGTTGTACTTGGTCAGGGACAGATAAAAGGATCCCAGCATGGGGCCAAGTGTCAATCCGAAAAAGCCGATCAGCCAGGGAAGCAGGAACAGATAAGCGGTGCCGCTCCTTCTCCATAAAGCCGATTTATGTGCTGTCTTCATATGCGCCTTCTCCTTCTTAAATGGATATAGGCTCATTATAGAAATAAGCGCAGCCCGCTTGAATGCTATTTCTTCGGCTGCTCACTATTGAATTTTTCAGGTGGGTTCAGGCGGAAGTCCGAAGGGGCGATCCCGTACATCTTTTTGAATTTGGAGCTGAAATAGCTGGCATTCGAGAATCCGGTAAGCTCGGCAATGTCCCATAGACCAAGGGTTGTGCTTACCAGCAGATGCGTGGCCTGGGCCATCCGGATGTCGGTAAGATAGGCCATGAAGCTGCGGCCTACCTTGGCTTTGAACAGCTCCGAGAAATAGGAGGAATTGTAATTGAACCGTTTGGCCAGCTGGGTCAAATTCAGATCATACATGTAATTGCCATCGATATACTGCGTCGCAGTGCGGATCACCGAATCATCGGGGTCCCCTGCTTCCTGCAGTTGACGGTGTGCGCGTCCGGCCAGCTTCAGCAGGAACTGCTCCGCCTTGTCTACTGAGTCAAGCTTATGGACCATCTCCGGATGGAGCCATAGCTGCTGGGCATGACCGTTCCCATGAGCAGGCGCCCCATCCGCTCCGTCCACAAGCAGATAGAGCTGAAAGATCAGCTTCACGAAACGGGAACGTGACTGGGAGAATGCCTGCTGAAGCTCCTGCCGGACCGTCTGCCCGAAGCAGCCCCACTCCCCCTGAATGAGCAGGCGGCGCAGAGTCCGTGTCAGCTCATCTGTAAGCACTGCTCCCGGCTCAGACTTTCCTTCAGCCGGCGGATAAGCGGCATTCTCCGAGAGATTCCAGGCCAGAAGCGACTCCATATAGCCTTCCTTCCACTGGCGGAATCCGAGCTTGACACCGCAATACCCGATGACCGGAGCAAAGCCCAGATGTGCAGAGATACAAGCAGCCAAATCTGCACAGAACTGCGGCATATCCGTTAGCCCGTCCTGCAGAATATAGTGAACCAGTCCGGGGTAGTTCGGATCGCGGAACACCAGGCAGCCGCTGCCGTACCTGCCCGCGAATTCCCTGCCCAGCAGTTCAAACGGCAGGCGCAGCTTGCCGGGAGTCCGCTCCGGCAGCTGCGGAACATCCCCCGTCCGTTCCCTGAGTCCGGCCGTTGCAACATGAATTCCCGTCAGATCCCATTCGCCCAGCTCAAAGAGTGCGGCCCGCTCTTTCAGCGCATCCACCTGCTCTACTTCCTCTTTGACAAGCTGCACAAGGAAATGCTCCTTCATCTCCTTGTAATACTGGGATAGCCGCCACTGGATTACGGCCTGCTGATCACGGTTATTGCGCTCCCGGTCAAGCTCTTCCTTAACCTTCTGCAATACGGCCATCAGTTCATCGGCAGCTACCGGCTTCAGCAGATAATCACGCGCCTGATTACGGACAGCCGCTCTGGCGTAATGAAAATCCTCGTAGCCGGTAATTACGATCAGCTTCAGCTCCGGATAGAGCCTGCGGCAATCCTCAAGAAAAGACACACCGTTCATCACAGGCATATTCATATCTGTAATTACAATGTCTACCGCTTCACAGGCCAGACGCTCCATCGCTTCCATTCCATTACCCGCCTCACCGAGCACTGACAGATTCAGGTCTGCCCAGTCTGCCTTCAGCCGTAAGCCTTGGCGGATTTCCGGCTCATCATCCACGATCAATACGCGATACATCTTCATTCCTCCTCTGAATGGGCAGACTCAGCTCGATGCTGGTGCCCTGCTCTTCACTTGAATCTATCCTGAAGCTGAATAAATCGCCATAATACAGCCGGCATCTGGCCAGCACATTGCGCAGTCCAATCTGATGGGTCTTGCTCTGCAGAAGCTGCTCCAGCTGCTGGCGCATGGCCTGATCATTCAGCTCGCGGAGCAGCTCCGGATCCATTCCGATGCCGTTATCGGCAACAGCAAGATACAGCCGCTCCTTATCTTGTCTTACCGTGATCCGTACCCTGGCATTCGCCTGGTGAATGAAGCTGTATTTCACCGCATTCTCGATCAGCGGCTGGAGCAGGAACTTGACGATTTCCAGATCGTCAAGCTCCCCCGCCTCTTCGATCCGCAGATCGAGACCCGGGCCGAAGCGGATGTCCAGAATGGACATATAATAGCGGACATACTTCAACTCCTCGCGCAGTGGGATCAGATCCTCGCTAATGCGCAGCGAGAACCTGAGCATTTTGCCGAGTGACTCAATGACCGTAACCGTCTCCTTAGTCCGCTGCTGGATAGCCAGACTACTCATCAGCTCCAGGGTATTGAACAGGAAGTGGGGATTGATCTGCATCAGCAGCGCTTTATATTCTGCCTGCTGGCGCAGCAGCTTCTGTTCAAACTCGGTTCGTATCAGATACCTCAGCTGCTTGACCATACTCCGGAAGGTGTCGGTAGCGTAGTCAACCTCGTTTCGTATCCTGCGTTCCGGCGGGGTAAGGCGTTCGGCCTGGGCGAAATCCCCCTTCTGCACTTGACGCATGGCCGATACCAGACGGGACAGCGGCTTGGTAATGCCGTAAGAGATCCAGTAAGCGAGTACAAAGGCGGCAATTAACATCAGGGAAGCGAACACAATAATGCTGTTACGGAGCTTGTACAGCTTGGCGTACAGATCCTGCTCGGAGACAAAACCGACCAGCAGCCAGTTGGTGATATTCAGTTTTTTGTAGACCAGAATATGTGAGGCCCCCTTCTGATCCTTCAGATAGACAACACCTTGCGCGGCTTTGCCTGCACGGACCCGCCGGACCTCCGCCGCCGCTTCCGGATAAGCACTGTACTCCTGCTGGGACAGAATGGGATTGCCCTGCTGGTTAAGCAGAAAAATGGTACCGCTTTCACCGAGATGTATACGATTCAGCGGCTCCAGCAGGAAGTCCGCCTTGATGTTGACCTTCATCACATTTTTGGCCAGCGACGGCTCAAAAATCCCGATCGGCAGCAGCAGGCTCACCACCTCATACGGCTTGGCCCCCTTAATTTCCACCTGATCGGTATGGGCCGGAACCCAGTGATTGCTGTGTTCAATGAAATTGCGGTACCACGCTTCCTGCTTGAACGAAGCATCTGTAACCACCTGGTTATCGGCACCAATCCGCATCCCTTCCTCACGGTAGATAGTAACCGAGGAGACAATCGAATAATTATTCGTGGTCTGGGTCAGGAACTTGCTCATAGTAATATTGGCGAGCATCTTCTGCCCTTCGCTTGAAGCCGGATTGGACAGCTGGGCATCCCACCTCTGGGTGATATCGCTGTTGTAGACCAGAGAGGACAAGTCATAGCTCTGCTGCAGGGCCATGTTAATAAATGAGCCGTACTCGTCCATTTTCTCCAGTGCAGAGGATTCGATATAGGAGCGGATGATGGAGCGTGACTGGTTGAACAGCAGCAGCGACATCGTACCGAAGGATAGTACGAGCAGCACAACGAAGAACGCGATCAGGCGGTTTTTTAACGAGTAAAAGATAGTAATCCCTCCTTCTCCCTGCGTAACTGCGAATCTATTTCCTGTATAATCATCTGTTTCGTCCTCTCCAGTACCTCTTTTTTCCTGATGCATTTATTTGTAACGCAGATCGGAGAATCCGGCAAGTGGAAACGGTTATTTCGTCCTCAAAGGACGGGATTACTTTCAGCGAGCAATTGAAGGATAAAGTTTGGCGTAAAACTAATCTTTCTTATATTTCAAGGCAAAATTATTTGGGCGGACGATTGATTTTCACGCGGATTTATTTTACAATGAGTTCATAAACGCGCGTTTACAATAGAGGGGGTACACCATGCGAAGCGAAGATATTGCCAAGCTAGCCGGGGTTTCGCGAAGCACAGTATCCCGTGTGATCAACAACTATTCCAATGTCCCTGAAGAGACCCGGGCCAAGGTGCTGAAGATCATTGAACAGCATCAGTACGAGCCTAACAGCTTCGCCCGGGCTCTGGCCGGCAAGAAGACCGATACGATCGGGCTTTTTGCAATCAGCATGAACGAGAAAGAGAATACGACACGGATCTATCAGAATAACTACTTCGCCCCGTTCGTTGATGCCGTTGTCGACACCGCGAATGCCCGCGGCTGTTATGTTCTGATTCATACCGTCTATTCTCCCGACGACTTCCTGAAGGTGAAGCAGGCTTTCCTGCAGAAACGGATTGACGGCGGCATTATAGTCGGCACCCAGAAGGATATCGAGATTGTACGGGAAATGGTCGGTCTTGACTCGCCGCTTGTGCTGATTGATTATGACATTTCGGAGATTATGTCGGAGCATCTGGACCGCAATCATCTGGCTATAGTGAATTCCAAGGACTATGAGGGTACGGTTGAAGCGATCGAGTACCTCATCGGTCTCGGCCATGAAGAAATTGGCATGATCTGCGGACGGATGAACACGTACTCCGGGCGGGAACGCTATATGGCATACGAGGATACGCTGAAGCGCCATAACCTCGCGCTGAATGAGAATTTCATCCTTCAGGGTGATTTCCTCAAGGAAACCGCCTATGAAGAGGTCAAGAAGCTGCTGAATTCCGGCGGCCCGCTGCCGACTGCATTCTTCTCATCCAATGATGACATGGCTATTTCGGCTATGGAAGCGTTCTCCGAGCATGGCATCTCCGTGCCGGAAGATATGTCTATTGCCGGGTTTGATGATGTGCAGCTTGCCGCACGGATTCATCCCAAGCTGACCTCCGTCCGTCTGCCGATTTACGAAATGTCCAAGGCCGCTGTAGAGAAGGTCATCGAGCTGTGCGATTCACAGCAGCCTACCTTCAGTACTATCAGTTTTCCGGCACGTCTGGTGGCAAGAGATTCCTGCCAGCCGCCGAAGCAGTAATGTTTAGGATACAGAAAAATCCCTTACCCCGAGGGGATTTTTTCTCAGCTTTGTAAACGCGCGTTCACAATTGAAAGGAGACTTGTCTCTAATGAAATTCGGAACTTTTGACGACACCCGTAAAGAGTATGTAATCAACACCCCAAAAACACCTTACCCATGGATCAACTACCTCGGCAACGAGCAATTTTTCGGCCTCATCTCTAATACTGCCGGTGGTTACACCTTCTACCGCGATGCGCGCATGAGAAGACTTACCCGTTACCGGTATAACAATATTCCGCTGGATACAGGCGGCCGCTACTACTATCTGTATGATGACGGTGATTTCTGGACTCCGGGCTGGATGCCGGTTAAACGCGATCTGGACTTCTACGAATGCCGCCACGGTCTTGGCTACACTTCCATCACTGGCGAGCGTAACGGTATTTCCGTGAACCAGCTTGCTTTTGTACCAATGGGCCACAATGCTGAAGTACACCGCCTTGTCGTTAAGAATACCGGCGACGCGAAGAAGACCGTTAAGCTCTTCTCTTTTGCCGAATTCTGTCTGTGGAATGCCAACGATGATATGACGAACTTCCAGCGTAACCTCAGCACCGGTGAAGTTGAAGTGAAGGATTCCGTCATCTATCACAAAACCGAATACCGTGAACGCAGAAACCACTACGCTTTCTATTCAGTAAACAAAGAAATCGCCGGCTTCGATACTGACCGCGAATCCTTCGTGGGTATGTACAATGGTCTGGACGCTCCGCAGGCAGTTGCTGCCGGTGAAGCTACCAACTCCGTTGCCAGCGGCTGGTCGCCAATCGGCTCCCACGCACTGGAAATCACACTGGAGCCAGGTGAAGAGCAAAGCTTCATCTTCGTACTCGGCTATATCGAGAACCCTGAAGATGAGAAATGGGAATCCCTGAACGTTATCAACAAAAAGCCTGCACAGGCTGTAATCGATCAGTTCGCTACAGATGCCCAGGTAGATGCTGCCCTGGCTACTCTGGCTGCACACTGGGATAACCTGCTGTCCAAATATCAGATCCAGAGCGGTGACGACAAGCTGAACCGGATGGTTAACATCTGGAACCCGTACCAGTGTATGGTTACCTTCAATATGTCCCGTTCGGCTTCCTACTTCGAATCCGGAATCGGCCGCGGCATGGGCTTCCGCGACTCCAATCAGGACTTGCTCGGCTTCGTACACCAAATTCCAGAACGCGCCAGAGAGCGTATTCTCGATATCGCGGCTACCCAGTTCCCTGACGGCAGCGCATATCACCAGTACCAGCCGCTTACCAAGAAGGGCAACAACGAAGTCGGCTCCGGCTTCAACGATGATCCGCTTTGGCTGATCTCCGGTACTGCTGCCTATATTAAGGAAACAGGCGACTACTCGATCCTTGATGAGCAGGTTCCTTTTGACAGCAATCCGGATCACACCGCTACCCTGTTCGAGCACTTGAAGCTGAGCTTCGAGCATGTAACGAACAACCTCGGACCTCATGGCCTGCCGCTGATCGGACGCGCGGACTGGAATGACTGTCTGAACCTGAACTGCTTCTCCACCGAGCCGGGCGAATCATTCCAGACTACTGAGAATATCGCAGGCGGCGTAGCGGAATCCGTGTTCATCGCAGGTCTGTTCGTCTTCGTCGGACCGGACTATGCTGAAATCTGCCGCATGCGCGGACTGGATGATGTCGCTGCTGATGCAGTTGCGAAGATCGAGAACATGAGTGCCATTACCTTGTCCCACGGCTTCGACGGCGACTGGTTCCTGCGCGCTTATGACCACTACGGCGACAAGATCGGCAGCAAGGAGAACGAAGAAGGCCAGATCTTCATCGAGCCGCAGGGGATGTGCGTAATGGCGGGTATCGGTGTGGAGAACGGCGAAGCAGCCCGTGCCCTGACTTCCGTTCAGGAACGTCTGGATACGGACTATGGTATCGTATTGCAGCAGCCTCCGTACTCCAAGTACTACGTGAACCTGGGTGAAATTTCTACGTACCCTCCGGGCTACAAAGAAAATGCCGGTATTTTCTGCCACAACAACCCATGGATCATGATCGCAGAAACGGTTCTTGGACACGGCGACAGAGCCTTCGATATCTACAAAAAAATCGCTCCGGCTTACCTGGAAGACATCAGCGAAGTGCACCGTATGGAACCTTACGTGTACTCGCAGATGATTGCCGGTAAAGATGCTGTACGTCACGGCGAAGCGAAAAACTCCTGGCTGACAGGTACAGCGGCATGGAACTATGTAGCAATTACACAGTCCATCCTCGGTATCCAGGCTGACTTTGCCGGTCTTAAGGTTGATCCTTGTATCCCTACGGAGTGGGACAGCTTCGAAATCACCCGCGTCTTCCGTGGAGACACTTATGTCATCTCAATCCAGAACCCGAACCATGTCTCCAAAGGCGTGGCCAGCCTGACTTTCGACGGCGCTGCTGTTGAAGGCAACATCATCGCTCCTGTAGGCGACGGTGCAGTTCACCAGGTTGTAGTTGTATTGGGTTAGTTAGCATCACTGAAAATAGCCCCCGGTTGTTCCGCCTAAGCGGTGCAGCCGGGGGCTTTCTTATTGTTTAGAGGCCATGTCAAACAGCAATTGGAAAAAGAGCACTTAATATCAGGAACACAGCTCAAAATGCGGGAAATGCCTGGAATTAAATGACGTTTATCCAACTAAATGCCGCAGAGAAACTAAAATAGCGAAATTAATATACATTTGTCCACTTACTGCCCTTGGGGGAGGTTGGCTTCAGCATTATATACGGCAGCTACCGGTCATACGAGTTAACTACGGAATCCAGACCTTCATCTCGCCGCTGCCGCGGTTGCCCCACAGATAATAAGGGACTGCGGTTACCTTCACCGCTTCCAGCGGTGCCTTCTCTCTGCTGTACAGCCCTCCGGTCCAGGCCGCCTGTGCTACGCGGAAGCCGTCGCCTTCTACCACTACAGCACCGCCAAGCAGCAATTCATCATACGTCTCGGTGAATGCCGCTGCTTCACTCAAAGAAACCGAGCTTAGCGGCTCACTGTTATCAGCCGCTTCCAGGCAGTAGACCAGCGGCCCGCGCTGGATGGCAGTCTTCCCGGCATCGGCACGCAGATTCGGGTGGGCGTAAACACGGTGTGCTTCCATCGGCAGAGTGAGCTCAATCACGTCTCCGGCCTTCCATTCCCTGCGGATCACCGCATACCCCTGCTGCAGGCTTGCAGCAGCATCGGCTACTGCCTCTCCATTCACTCTGATCTCCACGTTCCCGCTCCACGACGGAATACGTAACGCAATACCGAACTCCCCGGCTTGGGCAGGATCAACCTTAAGCGAGACAGCTCCATCCCAAGGGAAACGGCTCTGCTGGCTGATTGCAACCGCTGTACCTCCCAGCGTAGTCTTCAGCTCACTGCCGATATACAGATTAGTGTAAAGCGTATCGCCGTGCTCAGTGTAGATATACTGATTCAGCGAGGTCAGCAGACGCGCTACATTCGGCGGACAGCAGGCGCAGCCGAACCATCCCTGGCGCTCCGCTTTCACATGATGTTTGCCGGGGTTGCAGCTGCAGGCCTGCGGCCATACTTCAAGCGGATTCACATAGAAATAGTGTTTGCCGTCCTGTGCCATTGAACCGAGCACATTATTATAGAGCGCCCGCTCCATCACGTCAGCATACCGGGCGTCCGGGGTCAATTCCAGCATCCGTTTGGCAAAAAAGATCAGCCCGATCGAAGCGCAGGTCTCCGCATAGACAGTATCATTAGGCAGATCATAATCAAAGGTGAACGCCTCACCATGATGTGTTGACCCGATTCCGCCGGTGATATACATCTGTTTCTCCGTCATATTGTCCCACAGGCGCTCGCAGGCCACGCGCAGCGCTTCATCTCCGGTCAGCCGGGCCAGATCGGCCATGGCTGTATACATATAGACTGCCCGGACGGAATGGCCCAAGGCCACGCTCTGCTCACGGACCGGGATATGGGCCTGATTATAACTGACATCCACACTGCTTGTAGCCGTACCTGTCCAGTGCGTAACCCGTCCTCTTTGTTCCCACTCCTGATGCAGGAAGTTCGGTTCCTGTCCGCGCTGGTCGATGAAAAAGCTGCTGAGCTTCAGATATTTCTCTTCACCGGTCAGCCGGTACAGCTTCACAAGGGCCAGCTCAATTTCCTGGTGACCATCGTAGCCCTTCAGCTTCCCTTCCTCCGGTCCGAAGACGGTTTCAATGTGGTCAACGAACCGCCGCACAATGCCCAGCAGCTTGTCTTTGCCGGTCGCTTCATAATAGGCCACTGCCGCTTCAATGAAATGTCCCGCACAATACAGCTCATGGCAGTCCAGCAGGTTCGTCCAGCGTTTGCCCGGCTCCTTGAGTGTGAAATAAGTATTCAGGTATCCGTCTTCGTGCTGTGCTTCGCCGACCAGATCAATCATCTCATCTGCCTGACGCTCCAGTTCAGGATCGCGCTTGATGCTGAGCGAATACCCCACTGCTTCCAGCCATTTAGCTACATCACTGTCCTGAAAGACCCAGCCGTTGAACTCGCCTTCTCTCCTGCCGGCAGCGATTTCAAAATTGGCTATGGCATGGCTGGGTTCTGCCCCTGCCACCCGGTCATGCAGCGCCTCATACTGGTACGGAATAACGGTATCCTGCACCAGCCGGATATAACGCCCCCAGAATTCATCCTGAATGGCCACCTGCCGGACTGTGTTAGCGGCTTGCTGAATATCTGCAAATTTACTCAATGTAACTTCTCCCCTTTTCATTTCATCCTCGCTATTTGCAATTATAGACGGTAAAATGAATAAAAAACAGAATCATAAGCAACCCTGTTTTTGTACTATTTCACACTGGAATTCCCAGCTGTACAGAGAAGTTCATCTAATTGAAAAGAGCTTGCGAAAGGAGACGACATGCCACCTGTTCCTTCCTATATCCATCTGGCGGCGCCGCCTTTCCCTTATTTCCTGGAATGCGGCCACACCATATATTCGCCCGGCGACCAGCATCCAAACCGCAGCCGTATGGGGAAATTCGATCTAATTATTGTAGAACAAGGCTGCCTGTTCATTGGTGAAGAGAATAAGGAGTGGGCAGTGACTTCCGGACATACACTCCTGCTGCTGCCTGACCGCTACCATTATTCAGTTAAGCCCTGCGAGGAGCTGACATCCTTCACCTGGGTGCATTTTCACACGGTGGGCGAGTGGATAGAAGCGGAGGGGGAACCTGTATACACAGAACGTGAGAAGCATTTCCGGCAGTTCCTCACCCACCCATATACGATCCGCGTCCCCCAGTTCGGACCGCTTCCTGATCCCTTCGCCCGGAGCGGACAGGCTGAACAGTTATTGCAGCTCAGCCAGGGACGGCGCTCCAGCTCCGTATGGCAGCAGCAGCGCATCTTTGAGGAGATGCTGCGGATGATGGATCTGGCCCAGCAGGATACTGCGGGCAGCCAGGCTGCGGAGATCGCCGAGCAGACGGAAGCCTACCTGCGTAATCACTTCACGGAGGACCTCACGAATGCCTCATTGGCGGATGCACTGCATTTTCATTACAATTATCTGGCCCGCTGTATGAAGCGTGTCTATGGGCTAACCCCCATGGAATATCTGACGGATTACCGCCTGGAGCAGGCCAAGCTGCTGCTGCTTAAGACGGAGATTCCTATCTCAGGAATCGCAGAACGCACCGGCTTCGAGAGCACCGCATACTTCTCCAGGCGCTTCAGCCGCAAGGTCGGCATCTCTCCGCTGCGCTTCCGCAAACGGTACTCCCGCTGACGCGCTTCTATCGCAGGAATCAGGGAAATCAGATAGGCTCCGACGTAAGAATCCGGAATTCATGCAAATCCCGGCAATAGGACAATCCCCGGATCCGGACAGATTTCGCTGTGTATGCTCTGATCTGTCCCCCCGGTTCCAGCAGTTCCTCTGTGCCGTCCTTCAGCACAACCAACACCTGAACCTCCGAAAGTGCCGCAGCCAGCAGCTCCATGTCGGTTTCCAGCACCTTATAGATATAATCCACCGTGCTACACCTGCTTTACTGTAACTTTATTTAGTGCACTTAAATCTTGAATAACAGCGATTGCACTGGACAACCTAAATTACGTTCATAACCTATTTGTAGAGGAGTTCTGTAATTATGGGAGTTCTAAACGGCAACCCCAAAGATGAACCGCTTCATTATGGTGAAATCTTCAATCTGTGGCAGGTCTCGGCCACTGCCAAAATGTCCTTGTCTACCTACCAGGCTTTTCACTTTCATGCCGGGGACCAGGATCTGAAGAAGATTATCGATGATCTAATGGATCAAGCACAGAAGGAAATCAAGGACTGCGACAAAATCCTCAAGCTAAACGGCTTCGTTCCTCCGCCATCACTCCCGGACCGCCCTTCCGTCAAGTTGGAGGACATTCCGGCAGGAGCAAGGTTCTCCGATCAGGAGATTGCTGCGGCACTCACCGGAGCTGTCTCGCTCAGTCTTGTAGTCTGCAGCCAGGTCATGGGCATGTCGATCCGCGAGGATATCGGCACGATGTTCATGAAGATCCACGCGCAAATGGCCGCCTTCGGCATGGAACTGCTCAAAATGAACAAGCAAAAGGGCTGGCTGATCCCGCCTCCGTTGCAGCTTAAGAAGCCGGAGCCCGTTCATGCCTGAGGATCCGCTTCCGGTTTATACACGCTCTCCGTGGTGCAGCTCTTCATTGAACAGCATCACGGATTATTAATCCTGCTTTGGCAGGATTTTTTGTTTTATAGCTATTTTTTTCCAGACAGGTGCATATTTATTAAGACATGCCTTAAGTCTGGAGATGCTGAAGATGCGTTCATATTCTAAGTATGTTATTATTCTGCTCGCCAGCCTGCTGATTGCAGCGGGAACCAATTTTTTTCTGGTGCCTTATAAAATACTTGATGGTGGAATTATCGGCATTGCCCTCATCATTAATTACATTTCCGGCATCAAAATCGGACTAGCCATCGTTGTCTGCAGTCTACCGATCTTCCTGCTGGCCTGGTTCCGGGAGCGGGAGATCTTCTATAACAGCATTCTGGGGCTGCTGACCTCCTCATTCCTGATCGAACTTATCGGGCCGCTGCAATATCACTTTCTGTACTATATTGAGCTAGGCTCCATCTCCAGCGCTATTATCGGTGGCTTCCTGATGGGCAGCGGCCTCGGGCTGATGCTGCGGTTCAAAGCCAGTACAGGCGGGACGGATCTGCTGGCCAAGTTCATGAAACGTTACATTCCGCTCAATGTCGGAGTGATTATTTTCCTGACGGATTTCCTGATTATCGGGGCCGGCGGTGTGCTGATCTCCAAGGAGACTTTTTTTCATTCCATTCTTACCATTGTGTCCGGCGGCGTTGCCACTGGTCTATGTACGCTGGAAGACTAGAGCACTCAATGCCCGCGGCTAAATGAGGGTGTTAATCATTGAATACATATAGTGAGACCCAGTGCTCAACTACTATATTTCTCCATATTTATATCGAAGAAAAGAAATAAATAGTGTATATTCATTTTATCTTTTTGATAAAATTTTATTATTCGCCAGATTATATCGAATAAAGGTTGAAATTTTCACACATTGCGGCGACAATCGAATAGATAACATTCCCGGGGAGGATCGACGAAGTTGGATAGCACAAGCAACAATAGCAATACTACCGCGCATGATATTATAGACCTGTGCCTGCTGGCCGGTAAAATCATGCTGCAAAGCGGCGCCGAAACCTACCGCGTGGAGGATACCATGAGCCGGATGGCCGCATCGCTCGGCTTCCCTGGAGCGCATAGCTACGTTACGCCGACAGTCATTATGTTCACCACCAGCCGAACCGAACCGGTGAAGCTGTTCCGGATAGCCGAACGGACGACCGATCTGCAAAAAGTGTCCGAGGTCAATGACATCTCAAGACGGCTTAGCGAACGCCAGCTCACCGCGGCCGAAGCCCGTGAGCGTCTGGGTACGGTCGACGACGCGGCACATGCCTATCCAGTCTGGCTGCAGACTCTAGCTGCCGCCTTGACCGGTGCTTGCTTCACCGTGATGTTCAAGGGCAGCCTGTGGGATGCCCTGCCGTCGCTGCTGATCTCCGGAGTCGGCTTCGCCGCCGTTACCTATCTGCACCGCCTGGTACAGATCCGTTTCTTCGCGGAGTTCATCGCCTCATTTCTGATTGGCCTGCTGGCCTTCTTCTCCGTCAAGCTCGGCATCGGACAGGAGATGGACAAGATTATTATCGGCTGCGTCATGCCGCTCGTGCCGGGACTGCTCATCACTAATGCAGTCCGTGACCTCATGGCCGGCCATCTGGTCTCCGGCCTGTCTAAGGGAGCAGATGCATTTCTGACCGCCTTTGCCATTGGAACCGGCATTGGACTGGTGCTGTCACTTTTCTAATCACCACTTGAAAGAGGTAGTCCTTCATGATTTTGCAACTTATAACCAGTTTCATTGCTGCCTCCGCCTTCTGCGTTCTGTTTAATGCGCCGGTGCGCGCACTGCTTCAATGCGGTTTCGCAGGAATGATCGGCTGGATGCTGTACCTGCAGCTGGATGACAGATGGGATACCGTTGTTGCCACCTTCGGCGCCACCGTGGTTGTCGGGGTGATCAGCCAATTTTTTGCCCGTTCCTTCAAAATGCCGGTGATCATATTCAGCGTCGGCGGAATTATCCCGCTGGTTCCGGGCGGCCTCGCTTATGATGCCATGCGCAAGTTCGTGGAGAATGACAATAACCAGGGGATTCAGTTTGGGGTACAGGCACTTCTTCTCTCCGGGGCCATCGCCGCCGGACTGGTGCTGAGCGAGGTGCTTGGACAGATGTTCCGCAGGAAGAACACCTCCGAATAGCTTGTTCCCTTTCCCCGTACTCTGACGCTGTCCCGCGCGTCTAACGCACAATAAGCCCGCTAGCCTGCATGGACCTGGTCCCTGCATGGCAAGCGGGCTTATTGCGTTGTACGGATGCATCATCGGTGCCAGCTTCCCTGTTAGGTTCACCAAACCGTCCGTATTAAATGCAATATTAACAGTAACTATACTGTATTTATGCAGTTGGCAATCCATACATGGAGTACGTAGCGTGAAACTCTCCAAGTCGCCGCCCGGCCCAGCCAAGTGAGCGAATTACTGTTTGAATCGTATACATACACAGGCCTAATTGTTGTACGTATTACAACTTAGGTCTATAGATACCGGGTGATTCTTAAGAATTGTTGTATGAAATACAATAATTGCCCTGCGTAACTGCTCGGATAAGGGGGAAATGCTGCATTTCCTACAACAATTCTTGACTACTCCCGATATCATAAGGAGAATGTTGTATTTCGTGCAGGAATTTAGTTAGCGGCTTCTGGCAACGGCCAACGATTAGCCGATAATTTTCTGATAGCTGACAATGTCCAGCCACCGGCCGAACTTGCGGCCGATCTCCTTGAACAAGGCGCTCTGCTCATAGCCGTGCTTCGCGAACAGGCGGCGGCTGGGCTCATTGTCTGCACATACGGTAGCTACCAGCACATGGAACCCAAGCTCGTTAGCCCGCTCTTCAATGAACCGCAGCGATTGCCCGCCCAGCCCTTGTCCTCCGCTGCCGGGCTTCAGGTAAATGCTGACTTCACCGGAAGTATCGTAGGCCTCCTTGTTCTTATGTCTGGTAATCAGCACATAGCCCTGCAGTTCTCCGTCCTGCAGAAGGACATACGATTTAAATCGCGGGTCCCCATTCAGCACAGACTGACGCATTTGCGTCAAGGTCTGCGGCTCGGTATGAAAGGAGACGGTGGTGTTAAGTACATAATAGTTATAAATATCTAGCACACCGGCCAGATGTTCCTCAGTAATTTCTGCAAAGTGCAGCCCGCTAGCAAGCAGTTCCCCCATAATTCATTAATCCTCCCAAATAGATGTTTCCAGCTGATCCACGAACCGCCGCAGCTTACCCGCGACCTTGAGATTAATAGCCCCGTTCTGATACATCTCTTGCACGGTATTCCGCTGCTCCTGAATCGCCTGCAGCTTCAGCTCCAGCTTCTCATCATCAACGACGCCGTCTTTGCTCCAGCCTTCGCCCTGCACCAGCCGGGATTCCAGCCGTTCATACTTGTCTATGACCTTCTGCGAAGCCAGGCGGTTCTCGTCACTGATTCCGGCGCTGACGGCTGACACGGCTGCCTGACACATTGCAATCTTCGCCGTCCGGGCACTTTCGGCATTCTGCACTGCCCGGCGTCCTTCTTCCCCATTGAAGCGGCCGGAGAAGAGGCTGGAGAAGAGGCGCTGGATTTCAGTTACTGTAAATTTAATTTGCGTGTCCAGCCGTCTGCAGAGCAGCGATTCCGTATGATCCAGCAGCTCCTCCATCTTCACGGCGACAGGGGCGGGGACCGCCCCGTTCTCCAGCATCCGCCGCAGTTCTGTGCGCTCTGCCTCCAGGCCGCTCAGCCGGGCCTCTACGCCCAGCCGCCTGAACTGCTCCGTTGCCGGATCACTGTCCGGCTTGGCGGTACACAGCCGGTCGATCTTGTCTGTGAACTCCAGTAACACCGGCTGTTTCGTCTGCTCCGGGCTCTCCGTAACCAGGCTGCGCAGCATCGACATCCCGGCGTCAATCACTACATTTCTGGCTGCCAGCTCTGTATTTCCGTATCCAATCGTCTGGACCACGGTCTCCTCTTTGTCTGCCAGCAGCGGCAGGAAGATGCTGGCAATGACCAGTGACATCAGAATGACACCTGCAGCCAGCGCAATAATCAGATCCCGTTCAGGGAATGGCGTAATACCGTCCCCAAGCACGAGCGGAATGGAGAAGGCACCGGCAAGAGTTACCGCTCCGCGCACACCGGAGATTGATGTAATCACCTGTGACTTAAGCGGTGCCTTCTCTACCCGGCGGAACCGGCTCTCCCATAGTGAATAGGCATAGACCCAGAGGAACCGCAGTACAATGAGCAGCGCGGTAATCGCCATCACATACCCTGTGACCATAAAGTTGTTCAGCGTCTGATCACGGTAGATGACCTCCACAACATCCGGTACGGACACTCCGAGGATCAGGAATACGAGCCCGTTCAATACCAGCAGCAGCACCGACCAGGTGCTGGCTGATACAAGCTGCAGCTTATACTGCGGCGATACGGCCCGATCCTTCTCGATGGCGTACATTACACCACCAGCTACGACAGCGAGGATGCCGGATACACCGATCTCTTCACTGATCAGATAAATAATAAACGGCGTAAGAATCTGCAGCAGCACATGGATCGTAACATCCTCCATGCCGAATCTGCGGATGAACACGCTGAGGCGGATCAGCAGAAATGAGAGCACCGCACCCAGCAACAGTCCGCCTGCGGCTATCATCACAAAGCTGAGCGATGCCTTAGGAAGCGAGAAGACTCCGGTAACCATGGCCGCAATTGCAAATTTGAAGGCGACCAGGCCTGAGGCATCATTCATCAGCGATTCGCCTTCAAGGATACGGTGAATGCTCTTCGGCAGATGCACTCTTCCGGCCAGCGCACCGACCGCTACAGCATCCGTAGGTGACAGAATCGCCGCCAGCGCGAAGGAAGCCGCCAGCGGGATTGAAGGGATCATCCAGTTAATGGCATAACCCGCGACAAATACGGTTACAAATACAAGCCCCAGCGCCAGCAGCAGTATCGGGGCTCTCAGGTTCCACAGCTCATCACGCGGTGTCCGTCTCCCGTCATTGAACAGCAGAGGGGCAATGAACAATACAAAAAATAGTTCAGGCTCAAAAGACATATGTATTCCGGTCGGCACAAGTGCGGCAATGATCCCGAGTCCGATCTGAATCAGAGGAACCGGCACAAACGGAATGAAACGGTTCACGATATTCGATACCGCGATTAGCCCGAGCATCAGCAGCACTGCAAGAAAAGTCTCCAAGCCCCATCATCTCCCGATTATGTATTTAAAATAATTATATCCTAAATTTGCAGTGCCTGCATAAACGCCAATAAACGGAAGGCACACCGGAATCTCCGCTTGTGCCTCCCGCTATATTCTCTTTCCAGCATCCATCCGGCTGCCTCACTGCAGAAGCAGCAGCTTCAGGATCAGGATTCGGACACCACCGTGAACCGTTCGCCGATATGCTGTGGCTGTTCAAGCTCATCCACAATGGCAATCGCATAGTCGGCATAACTTACGTAGCTCTCGCCTTTGGAATTAACGAGCAGATGATCCTTGCCCTTCACATACGCGCCTGTTCTCTCCCCGACGGCAAAATTGGCTGACGGACTGACGAAGGTCCAGCGTAGTCCTTCTGTTCCTTGCAGAATTTCCAGATTCTTAGCCTGGTTCAGGGCTGTTGGCTTCACAAAATCCGGGAACCCCGGTGTATCCACAACCTTCACCGCCCGGGCTTCATCCACGTACAGGCTTCCCGCACCGCCGACGACAACCAACCGGGTATCCGGTACATTCTTAAGGGCGTCAATCAGTACATTACCTGCTTCCACATGCAGATGCTCCTGTCCAAACGGGGCTCCGAATGCATTTACGACGGCATCATAGCCCTGCAAATCTTCAGCGGTCAAGGATAGGATATCGTTTTCCAGCACAGCCGCCTTGCTGCCTACAACCTTCGCAGCGTTTCGTACTATAGCCGTAACCTCATGTCCTCTGTCCAGCGCTTCCTTCACAATCTCACTGCCTGCTTTGCCGCCTGCTCCGATTACTGCAATTTTCACTGTATAAGCCTCCTATGATAGTTAGTGCCTCAAGCCAGCCGCAGAATATCGCTGATGATCTCCTTGTCGACATCCAGATCGAACTTCCGGCCCCAGAAGCAGCCTGCACCTTGCGCGCGAATCCGTTCATAGTCCTCGGCCCGCAGTGTTCTGGGGAATTCCGGACCAGTGTTCCAATCCGTGTAGCGCTTGATTTCATTGATTACGTTGTCCTTATATTTACTGTTCAAAATAATGGAATGAAAGAAGATTTCATCGCCGCAGAACGAATTCCTGAACAACCGGACGTACCCGGGATGCTCCGCGATAAATTCGAGTATATACTCCATGCATTTCCCGGTAAGCGACATCCAGTTCGAGCCCTTGTACAGCTCCTCAGGCAGCTCCTTCAGGCTACGCTTAAGCCAGGGTACAGACATCACCAGGTTGATGTAACGGTTGCGGATCTCTGAGACAGCTTTGGCCCGGGAGACCAGGAACCTCGGATAATACACAGACACCCGGTACATGCACCCCCACATTTCCGCCTCATTCGGAAGCTGCAGATGTTTGACGAACTCCTGCCCTTCATGCTCCTTGAAGAAATCAGCAATCACCTTATTGGAGGCAAGCGGCAAATCCTGGCCGCTGATAATATGAACATAATTATAATTCCCGCTCGCCCGGATCAGTTCAAAACACTTCAGGATGCATTCAATCTGGCCGTAATGGCCCCACTGTACGTCTACCGGGTGCTCTACGAAATGAATATCTTCGCGATGGATAATTTGCTCTTCGATCCCGCTTTTCTTATCCACATGCAGGAAAAACTCCACATGCTCATCCGTTAAACGATCGATCAACAAATTAATCTGCTGAGGGCTCTTGTGACAGAGGACAACATAAGCCATTTTGAAATTGTGCAAAAGATTCATCCTTTCGCTCATTTATTTCCACATATTATAGGGGAATGAGCGAAGATGGACAAGTTTTCATTGTTTTCAGCCTTTGACGAGCAGCCGGATTCCAATATTCCACGGGTCTTTCACGGTAGTGATTCCGCCTTCTACTTCTACACGGTATCCCGCTTGCTTCACACGTTCCGCTACTTCGGAGACATCTGCGCTTGCCGGCAGCAGCAAAGTGAAGTAATCGATGCCTGCCGCATTGGCCGGAGCCGCCTTAGCGCCTTGCCCCGCCCAGATATTCAACCCCATATGGTGATGATACCCACCAGCTGAAATGAATAGAGCCGCATCCCCGTAACGGGTGGTTATTGCAAAACCAAGCGCGTCCACATAGAATTTCTTCGCCTCTGCCAGATCACCAACATGAAAATGCACATGCCCGATCACCGTGCCGGCAGGCAGTCCGGTCCAGGTCAAGCCTTCGGAAGCCGCCAGCAAGCCGTCCACATCAACCGGATCTGTTGTCATCACCACACCGCCTGCCGCATCGTATTTCCAGGTGTCGCGCGGCCGGTCACGGTACAACTCAATGCCGTTATTGTCAGGGTCCTGGAGATACAGCGCTTCGCTGACCAGATGATCGCCCTGGCCGATCTCGATGCCCGAATCAATCAGATTACGCAGCACCAGTCCGAGACTCGGACGGTCAGGCAGCAGAATTGCGAAGTGGTACAGCCCGGCAGCCGAGTTACGGCGCAGAATCTGAGCCTGTTCAATCTCCCGCAGCACCAGCAGCACATGCACGCCGTCCGCCGTCATTTCAACCTCACGCCCCTGCTGGCGCAGAATCTTCAGTCCTATTACATTCTGATAAAAGGTGAGCGAACGCTCCAAATTGCTTACTCTAATCTGTACAAGTCCAATTTCCAGTTCTTGCGGCAGTGCTGCTGTTGTTGTCATATAAATTCCTCCTGATTAAAAGCTGATGGATAATGCAGAAAGACAAATCCTCCGGTGCCGTTCGTGCCCAGTGCTGCTTAGTGTTGACTGTTTATAAAATCTCCATTCAAGCCTGTAACTGTTTCCGTTACACATTAACTAACTTTAGTATAGTTGCACTCTATATGTTTGTCAATTACTTTTGAAAATCGTCCGGTGAGCGAATCACGCGGTAATCCAATAGTTAAATTATCTAACTGGTTAGATCAAAGTGATTTATCCCTTAAATTCCCCGTTCAGCCGACTTCCGGCGGAATCAGAGGACTTCATACCTCATTTGGTTGTCTACCTAATCAATCATTGGCACATTGTATTCGGTTTTTCACATACATTCGGTTCATCTACCCTACCATTGGCACATTGTATTCGGTTTTTCACATACATTCAGCTCATTTCTACGGATAAGCTCAAAGTTTCAATGAAACTTATCTACGACAGACGAAGATCATAATTTCCTATAAAAAAGCCCGGCCCATTGGCCAGGCTCCGAAGGAATCATCCGTAGTATTTGGGTTCACTAAGCTTTTCAAAAGATACATCCTGTGCAGTAATCCTAAGCTCACTTAGCGGCGGGTCCAGCAGAACCCGTAATTCAAACCCTTGTTCCACCGCATAAATTTCGGTATATAGCCAGTACATTCCCGTTAGGGATTCAGGCAGCTCCAACCTGTTCACCCTGGTGAAGGTTAGACTGATATCACACTGGTAATGCATGGCTCCGCTGCAGTCCAGAATGATCTCCACAACATCCTCCGACGGCACAGCATACGAAATCACCCTGGCATCATGGAGAGACTTCTCGACTAACTGAACAGCATTTACAGGGAGGTTGTGCTTAGTAGAAAGATACCCGCTGTAGTATTCATCATTCAGCCTCTTCATCCTGGCTTCGTATTCACTACACCATTGCTGCGCCTGCTCTTTGAACTCAGGTTCAGGATAAGAAGAATTGATCGTTCCGTCATGAATGGAGGGATGGAAGTAATCCGGAAGGTACTTCAGCAAATCCGCTTTCAGGTATTCCAGGAAATCCCTCGCCCTGTCCTCGTAGCTGATTCCTTCTGCAACATGCCACGCAACATCCTCCAGCCAATCCTGCTCCGTCTCAGGGAACACCATGAAGCCGCGCACCTGCATTTCTTCATACCAGGATTTTGTGTAAAATTTCATTTGGCGCTCCTTTACTCCCCAAGTCTCATCTATTGGTAATCTTCGTGCCCATATATACCCGTTTTTCAAGTGTCGCCTGCTGAACCCAGCTCTGTATTTCCAGATAGCTGAACAGGAACTTATCATCTACTTTGATATAAGGCAGCATCACGCCCTCGTAAGGCCCGTTATTGCTCAAAATCGAATTCTCCGCTTTGATAATATTGATTACCTGATCTTCACTGATCCGCAGAAGCTCCGCCGTCTCGGCAAGAGTCAGGAGTGGGTGGACTGCGCTCTGGCTCAGAACAGCCTGCTCACTGCCGGTTGTCCGGCCGTTGCTGATAAGCAGGCAGCCCGCCACAAACGAAAGGCCCAGAATCAGTGCGGCCCCCAGGATTGCAAATTGATTCTTCATGTACAATATCCCCTTACTCATATGTAAAATTAAGATTTAGAATTATAGGATATGAGCCAGCAGTCCCTCCATTCACCTTCATGCCACTCGTGCTCCGGCAAAAGCTTTTCGCGTACAAAACCATTCTTCTCGTACACTCTAAGCGCCCTGTGGTTCCGGCATTGCGGGTCCATGACAATGAGGCCGGCCTGCTCCACTTCGAGCAAATACTTCACCATCCCGCCTACCAATAGTGATCCGATGCCTCGATTCCACATCTGCGGCTCACCGATGAACTGATCCATGCCGTAGATCTTGCCTGCATAATCCGCATAACCATACTCTTCTTTCTCTTCCCTGCCCACAGGATAGAACTGGATATAACCTATGGGACGGTCTTTGAACTGTACAATCCCGCGGTTTATCTCATCCGCCTCATCCTCATAGAAATGTGCCTGCACCAGCGTCTGATCATGCGGACGGTCCCGGCCTTCGTAATACTCCAGCACTGCGGGATCGGAGAGCCACCGTACCAGCAGGGGTGCATCTTCCCTTTCCAGCCTCCGGACGTTCAGATCCCCGCTGTGAAACAGAATCATTAAGTAATCACTCCTTAGCGATCAGCTGCAGACAGCCCCCGTCCGCTACAGCCGCTTGTCTATAATATGCTTGTTGTCCTTGATCTCCTTGCGGAGCAGCCGGATTTCCTGAATTAATTCGTCCAGCTTGTAGGTCGCCCTGGATCCATCAATGGCCTTTCGGATAATCAGCATAAAGACCAGCAGCGACAGGAACCATATAATCAGTACTAAGAATATCATCATATCAGCGCCTCTTCTCCATTTATTGCAGCAAACCACACATGGTGTCAGTCTAAACCATCTGGAATAATGTGTAAAGACAACAGCGGCGATTTCCGGCAGCCGAAAAAAAAGGACCCTGCCGGTATCCGGCAGGGCCAAAGTCTATTATAAGGGGGTCATGTGATTAATATACAGGCTTAAGCTTAATGCCTGATGAAAAGAACATAAAGGTTTGCTGAAATTACAAAAAACGCAATAGGAGTCATAGACAAAGAGAAAGACCCTGCCGAGGCACGGCGGGGTCTTTCATAAATGTATCCACTGGGGGGTGGAGATCTTTAATATACTCCCCGAACCTTAAAAGTACATAAATGTCTGCTGAAAGTTTCCTTAAGTTTCTGTGGCAGTCTGCAGAATCTTACATCAAGGGCCGGTGCCGCTTGAGGCTGCATACCAGCCCAGCCAGCTTTTCTTCACATAGATATAGCTTCGTTCTGTATCTTCTGCATAGTACAGATCTCCGTACCTTGGATCATTCTTAATCCGCCCTTCTGTAACGTTGCCTGTAAATGCAGCTGCAGGATCACGGATCAACAGGCTCTTGCGTACAGCGAGTTCAGGTGTAGGAGAAGGGAAGATGAGCAGAACCAGCAGCACAAGGCCCAGCAACAGTGTTATATACAAAACTGCACCTTTTCGCTTTCGCTTAGAGTTTCGCATAACGCATTCCTCCTCTGCCTCACGAAACAGGAATTTGATGTACGATCTGATCCAGCGTAACCTCCTGCAGTACACTCTCCATTGCTTTCTGCGCAAGCGAGAACACGGGAACAATCGCCCCGGCGATGTTCTTGCCTACCGGACACTCGGGGTTCGGGTGCTCATGCACAGAGAACAACGAATCCTCCTCCACTGCATTAACCGCTTTGTAAATCTGCAGAAGCGTGATCTCAGCAGCACTGCGGGTAAGCTTCGCTCCGGCTACACCGGGGCGGACCTCCACCAGACCTGCTTTGCTCAGCATGCCTGTAAGCCGGCGGATGACAACCGGATTCGTATTGACGCTGCCGGCAATCCACTCGGAGGTGCTCTTACCGTCTTTGTTGCTGTCTATTAAAGTTAGAATATGAATAGCTACCGCAAACCGGGTGCTGATGTTCATGGAAATCTCTCCTTCGGCTGACCAGAATGCTTCCCGGCAGATGCAACAATAATAGTTACATTCTAGACAATTGTCAATCCTGCAACAAACAGGCTTAGCGCATACTCCAGCTCTTTGGATAATACGCGCAGATGTTCCGGATCAGCTTGTCTGTGATTGTCTGACAGCAGCTCATTCAGAAGTTTCAATGGTTTCCCTCATTAGAGTACATTACAATGCCTTGCGCGTCATAGGGATAGTCGATCTGCTGCTTCACGGCAGCCATTGCTTCGCGGCCGGCAAACAGTGATATCAGATATAACCCCAGATCAATTGAGGTGGAGACACCGCCTCCGGTAATAACATTCCCGTCCTGCACAATCCGGGCTTGGACCACTTCCCGGCAATAAGGCTCCAGCAGCGTATACGCCGGTGCATTTGTTGTGGCCCTGCGCCCCTCCAGCAATCCTGCAGCACCCAGCAGCAGGGCTCCTGTGCATACGGATACCAGATAAGGAACTCCGCTTGCTCCCCGAAGCCAGGAGATAAAGCTCTCGTCATGACGCAATCCCCTCGTCCCGAACCCGCCTGGTACAAATACCAGATCATATACCGATAAATCCGGCAGCACTTTACCGATTCTTACCGTAAGCCCCATTTCATCTCTGATTTCCCCGGCCGGACCGCAGATATCCCACTCCAGCCCTTCCCCTGCGGGGAACTGGCCCAGCCTGCAGATCACATCATAAAAACCCGCGAAATCCAGAAACGTAATGCCGTCAAACAGAATAAAAGCAATTTTCACACTACCCGCTCCTTCAATATCCGTCGTCCCGTGATTCTACTCGCTGTCGTAAGCCTGCAAAGCAACGGGCAAGGCCTGAATGACTACATTGCCTACAGCCGGAAGAGGCAGCAGGACTGCGCTGATAATCTCCTCCCGGGTAGCGCCGAGCGATTTGGCATGCTTAACATGAAAGGCCAGCCCGCTTTCCAGCCTAACCGCCGCGAGTACGGAGATATAGGCAATCTCTTCTGTTAGGGCATCAAGCGCACTTGCTGCATCCAGCTTATGCACAGCTTCCACCCAGGCTCGATGCTGCTCTGGTGCTTCCTTCATAAACGTCTTAAAAGCGTTGCTGACTTGCGGTACATTATCCATTCTCATTGTCCCTCTATTTGTAGGTGTAGGTTCGGAATAACAAAGAAAGTCCACCCTTATGAGGGCAGACCGTATCTGTATGTTCATGGATGCTAATCTCTTAGGCGCTGGTCAGAATAATCGGTTTGCCCTTAGTCACTACAATCGTATGCTCATACTGGGCAACGCGGCTGTTGTCCGCCACACTGAGCGTCCATCCGTCCGACTGCTGTTCTACAAAATCAGCACCCGTAGACAGGAAAGGCTCTATGGTAATGACCTGGCCTTCTTTCAGCACTGTGGTTACCCGCGGATTATAGAACGGCAGGATCTCATAAGGCTTCTCATGCAAAGATTTGCCGATGCCGTGGCTGCAGAGATTGCGCACAACCTTGTAGCCGCGCTTGCGCGCCTCCGATTCCATCACCCGGCCGATCTCGTTCACCTTCATCCCTGCTCTAAGGTGATTAATTACGCTCATCATTGTTTCTTCTGTACTCCGGCAAAGATGAACCAGCTTCTCATTATAAGGAGGCAGTTGAAAAGATACCCCTGCATCTCCGTAGTACCCGTTCAATTCAGCCGAGACATCAATATTGATTAAATCTCCGGCCTGGATCACCCGTTGTCCCGGAATTCCATGTGCCACCTCTTCATTAACGCTGATGCAGGTGGTGCCGGGAAAGTTATAGGTTATCTTAGGAGCAGATTTCGCGCCGAAAGCTTTCAGAATCTTCGCTCCCACATCGTCGAGCTCTGCAGTCGTCATTCCGGGAACTATACTTTTCTTCATCTCCGCGATGGTGTGGCCTACCACTTTACCGGCTGCTTTCAGTCCTTGCAAATCCTGTAGTGTCTCGCTCGTCATCCTGTTCACATTCCTCTCGTCTCTGATGATTCCCCGGTCATCCGTCCATAGCGGATGGCCACCGCATAATCAGGCCGCCCGGCCTCTTCCGCAAGATCCGCCGCCTTGTCCCAGTCGTATTCAACCAGCCTGTGGACAATACGCCAGCCGCCCGGTGAACCATTGTCTCTGATACACAAGCAATAACTGGCTAAGGGCGTGCCCGACTCCATAACATAGGGATATGGCAGTTTCTCCTCGTAGGCGGGCAGGCCTACACTTCCGGGATTCACCGCTTGCTTACCTTCCGGCAGCTCCAGCAAGTGGAACACATGGCTGTGCCCGCAAAAAACAATCCGCTCCTCTATCCTGTGCAGCTCCGCCGCCAATTGTTCCGCCGGCTTATAGGCCGGACCGACAGCTGGCGTAAGTTCCTCCAGCAGGTAATCGGCATTGCTCCACGGTGTTCCGTGACAGAACAATAATCCATCGTAGCTCCACGTTCCGCAGTGGCTTCGGATCCAGGTCTCTTCCTGTTCCCGGAGCAGCGGTTTAACATAACGGTAGGTGGGCGATGTGCCCGTCTCCTCCAGCAGATGCTCGTCACAATTCCCCATGATGTTGATCATTTCCTTGCGCTGCATCAGCAGTCCGGCAGTAGCCAGAGGATCTAGCGGCCCGAACAGGCTGTCGCCCAGATTGACGATAAGATCCGCCTTCAGATTGTCCAGGTCCTTAAGCACAGCTTCAAGTGCAAACAAGTTGCTATGTATATCGGAGATTACAGCGATTATATTGTACAATTGCAGGTCCTCCAATTCCTAATCTTCTCAGCTGCGGTTCATGGGGCCGCTTCCTGAAAGGCAGTTCCATCCCAGCGGTATACAGTCTCAATCTGCTTGCCAGGAGCGTTGTCATAATGGTCCGCCCGGAAACCGCCTTCGACAGTCTCCAGCTTGACGGAATACCGGTCAGGACTGCTGATAAACAGCCCGGATGCCGCACCCTTAATCTGCAATTCCTGGATCGAATGATCCGGTTTCAATGTAAACAGCTTGAACAATGATCCGTTCGAAGAACCATATTGGCCAATCGTAAAATCGGGATTACCGTCCCCGTTATAATCAGCGAACTGAATCTGGAACAAATCGCCGAAGCTTAATTCTTCAGTGAAATGTCGGCTCAGCGCGAACGTGCCCAGTGCTTCACCCTGTTCATCTGTAATGACCAGCCGGAATTGACCGCTCCAGCTCCGTCCTGCCAGCGGGGATGGGCTGGACCAATCCTCGCTGTAGCTGCCTTGCAGCAGCTGCAGGTTCAGGAATTCCTTGTTTCCTGTGACCGGAAACAAGGAATTGCGTGAGATCGTCACCGGACCTTGTGTCACTACCGATGCCTCATCCGCCTCGGACTTCGCGGCAGCAGCACTTCCCCCGCTGAAGATCAGCTTGCGCAGCTTATCGGCATTCTTGGCGGAGACAGTATAGCCTGTCCCGCTGCGCTCAGCGGATAGCAGCAGACCGGCGTTTCCCTCCTGCTCGCCTAAACCCAGAATAAATTCCTCTGTATAGCCGTCTCCGTACACCAGCTTCATGCGGAAGTCCGCATCGTAATCCAGCTCGCCCGCAATACGTTTGCTTGTATTCATGGCCGTAGCCATCGTCTTAATGAAATCGCCATCTTTGAAGATCCTGGACTCAAAGGGAGCCGTCTCCGCTTGGCTCTCTATAGAGTTATAGGTCAGATCAATTTCAGAAATCCATCTTGAATTAATGTAGCCGAAAGCATTCTGGCAGCCGCTTAATAGAACAACCAGAAGAACAGGCAGAATCAGCAGTAGCCGCCTTATGGGTTCCACCTCCACATCATTATGTATAGATCAAGTATAACAGCCTTCTTAAGCAGAGTGAAATTCATCTCTCTCCCGCAGCCGTCCGGAAGCCAAACCGTCCGCTCTGGTGTATGCCAAAAACCGGCCCGCTGAAGAGTCAGGAACCGGTCTGTGCAGTAACTTCAATATGTAGGGAGCAGCCAGCTATAATCCGCTTTAGCTTATAGCCCCCACAGCCTTCATCCAGGCTTCTGCGATCAGCGCATGGCCGGCAGGTGAAGGATGGACGCCATCTCCGGCCCAGAAGGCAGGTTCGGCCTTAACCGATGCAGCGGCGAACAATCCATCCAGAGGGACCAGCACAGCGCCATATTCACGGGCCAGCTCACGCACCACATGAATTTTCGGGTCCAGGTCCTTACGCCAGCCCTTACGGTCTTCCGGCACCGGCAGCACGAACGGCTCAACCAGCACCAGCTTGGCATCCAAACTCTGCTTAGCGCGTTCAATCAGATCACGGTAGGATGCCTCGAACTCAGCTGCTGTAGTCTCCTGCCCGGAATCGAACCAGCGCCAAGTATCATTAACACCGATATAGATCGACACCCAGGTCGGCTTAAGCTCCAGACAATCCCTGTCCCAGCGTTCCTGCAAATCCACAGCGCGGTTGCCGCTGATGCCGCGGTTGATGAAGGTAAGGTTCTTCTCCGGATACTGCAGCCCAAGACGGGCGCCTGCCATCAGCGCATAACCTACACCAAGCGATGAAGCGTCTGCGTAATTGCGGCCGCAATCCGTAATACTGTCACCCTGGAACAGGATGATATCGTTCTTTTGAAATGGCATGCCTGAAATCCTCCTATGAAAACATCTGTAATAGTATAAACATATTCATTATAACAAATAGGTTTTCCTGCGAATACGTTTTCATTACATATTTACGGATTAAACCTGTTCACTGCTCTAAGCGCTTCCGCAGGGCTGTATTCAGAAGTTGGTTGGAATGAGCTTGTACCATCCCAATAATTTCATCAATGACGAGTCCAGGCTCGTCGTGATGGACATAATGACCGCTGCTTCCGGCGATCACCTGCCTGCTGGCCGCAGACAATTCCAGAAACTCTGCCTGGTTCTTCTGCTCAATCTCAAGTATCGCTTGTGCCGGCCAGTCTGATGCCGCTTCATCCGCAAGTCCCCTCGTGATCACAGACAGCGGAAGGTTGCCGGGCATGGAAGCTCTGGCAGCAGAAATCTGTTTATAGCTCTGCATCTTGTCGATCCGCTCACGATTAAGCGAAGGGTTCAGCAGGTAAGCCCGGTTCGCCGCAACATGCTGTGGGGGCAGCGCCCGCTCATAAGTAAGCTCCTTATATTCGCCTGCGGCATCTATCAGCACAAGTCCTGCTGTCCGGTCAGGATAGCAGCAAGCGAAGAGCCTGGCTACCAGCCCGCCAAAGGAATGACCGACGAGAATATATGGCGCCTTAATACCCAGCAGCGAAAGCAGCCGGTACAGTTCATCCACCAGATCCTGACAGGAACGCGGTCCGGGTACTCCCGGGCTGTTCCCGGTGCCTGCTCTGTCATAAGCCAGGGTTGAGGCATGCTGCGCAATACTCTCCTGCACACCGGTCCAGGAATCGCACCCGTCACCCAATCCGGATATAAATATAACGGCCGGCGCACTGTAGGCAGAATATTTATAAAACAATCCGCGGCCCTGGCCGTCCGTCTGAACCTCCATCCAATTGCAGATAAACCCGTTTCGAATCATCTTCTCCTCCTGAGGCCGTGTAAAAAGTTCATATACAGGCTATGCACCTCATTTAGATTAAATCGCCTTCCAGTAATTTACTATGTAATTTCACACAGCTCTCCCTCATTGAAAAAAATCCCCCTCAACTGCCTGGAGGCGGTTGAAGGGGATTATCAGCTGCATGGAAGCAGCTTGGAATGGATTAGCTGGATATAAAGGATTAATAAGCCAGGCTGAATAACCCGTGAATATGAGTCAAATACCGGATATTGCTGGCTTCCTTCATCAGCGTTGCCGGCAGACCTTTCAGCGGTGTGGAATTGCCGCCGACAATCGCCACCCCGTCTCTGCGTCCCAGACTGGCAAGTGTTCCGGAATTCACCGGGCTGAATGTCTCGGAAGCTTTATCGTTCAGATAAGCATACAGATTGTATCCAATCAGTTCACCCATCTGCCAGGCGATCTGTGCCGTTGGCGGATACGGACGGCCGTCCGGCGCGAAGACAACCGCACTGTCACCGGCTACAAACACATTCTGGTGTGAAGTGGATTGCAGGAATTCATTCACGGTTGCGCGGCCGCGGTTCACTTCAAGCCCGGACTCACCGATCAGCGGGTTACCCTGCACGCCGCCGGTCCAGACGAAGGTATTCGCCACAATCTGGCGGCCGTCCTTCAGGTCAATGGTATTACCGGCCACGTTCGTAACGGGAAGACCCGTCAGGAACTGAACCCCCCGTTTCTCGAGGCTGGTTGTAGCGCGCTCAATCAGATGATCCGGCAGGACCGGAAGAATCTTCGGTCCGGCTTCTACGAGCAGCAGCTGAATTTCTGCAGGATTCACTCCATATTTCTTAGTCAGCTTAGGCAGCACATCGGCAATTTCACCAACCAGCTCAACACCTGTCAAGCCGCCCCCGCCGATCAGGATGGTTGCATCAGCCGCGTTGCGGCTTTTGGCATATTCACGGATCCGGTCTTCAATATGTCCGTGAATCCGCAGGGCATCTGCCGCCGATTTCAGCACCATGCTATATTCTTCAAGTCCCGGAATGCCGAAATAAGCCGTTGTGCTGCCCAGACCGACTACAAGGGCATCATAGGTCAGCATTACCCCGTCCGAGAGAATGACCTGCTTGTTCTCCACCGAGAACGAATTAACCTTGGCAATTTTCAGATCGATATCCTTACCGGCAAACAGCTTCGCCAGCGGCATGGCAACTGCCTGTTCAGAAGCGCTGCCGGCTGCAAGACGGTGGAGTTCTGTAATGATCTGATGTGTGGGATACTGATTAACCACTGTAACTCTGGCTTCAGCTTTGCTCATATATTTGCGCACGGTCAGAGCACTCAGCAGACCGCCGTAACCTGCACCTAGAATGACTATATGTTTTGACATAATAATTCCTCCGTCCTTACGATTAAGAGTTGACAATAATTATTTACCGGATTGCCGTTCACCGCTGACCTGCAGGTATGCATTCATGAAACGGAGTACGTTCTGTACCTGAGGGTCCTTGATCATTTTCATCATGCCAAACAGGCTGACCGTTTCACTGCTTGCATCCGCGCGGTCTTTCGCTTCAATAACCGTAGCCGCCAGATTCTTGACAGAGCCTACCACAGGACCCGCCATCTCTTTGATTGCGCCTACCGTATCACTTTTGAGTACTTCATCCGATGCAACCGACTGTACGAAATCAACTGATTTGGTCAATGCACTGACCAGCTGTGTAATCTGCGGGAGCTGCTCCACCAGAAGAATTAGGGATTCCTGAACTTCAGGCTTCAGAAGCTGATTCAGAATATCCTCTTTGGGAAGGGATGCTGCGGGTATTTCTTGTTCAGAAGGGATTTGAGTAATTGTTTCTGACATAACGAAGTCTCCTTTACAATGGCGTTGCTGCTTAAAAATAGTCATCCTTAAAAACTATGTGACTATTATAACACTCTGTTTGTTATAAATGTCACAATCTTATTGGCTTTATAGCCTTATTTTGTGATTAAAATCACTTCTTTTCTTCCGTTTTCATATTTTATCGACTATTTGAACTTAAATTCACAATTTATTGTTGTATAATCATTGACGAACGCTTGCGGTTGTGATATTTTAAGCAAGTAACTTAATGTAAGTTTATTTATTAATATCAGCTATTGATTATTACTAACCAACATACATATCACAATGGAGGTAATTATTTATGAGTACTTTTTCAGAATTGGTTCAGTCCCGCAGATCGGCTATGAATTTCGTAGAAGGGGTAAAAATCCCGCAGAATGAGCTTGAAGAGATGTTCTCACTGGCACGGCTGGCTCCCTCAGCCTTCAACCTGCAGCATGCCCACTACAAAGTCATCAGCGACGACACTGTGAAGGAAGAAATCCGCAAAGGCGCATACGGCCAGTACAAAATCCACACCGCGTCGGCTGTCATCGTCGTGCTGGGTGACAAAAACGCCTACCAGCAGGCTCCGGAAATCTATAGCGGGCTTAAAATGCTGGGTGCCATGAGCGAAGAGGATTACGACCGCACCATTCAATCCATCAATGACTCTTATACCGGAAAGGATGCTTTCCAGCGTGATGAGGCGATCCGCAATGCTTCCTTGTCGGCTATGCAGTTCATGCTGATTGCCAAGGACAAGGGCTGGGATACCTGCCCGATGATCGGTTTCGATCCGGAAGCGGTGAAGGCCACCCTCGGGCTCGGCGACAATTTCGTTCCGGTAATGCTGATTACGATCGGCAAAGACAATAAGCACAAAATTAGACCACGCGGCTACCGCAAGCCGGTTAATGAGTTTGTAGAGTTCATCTGAGCTTAAACCTGGGCCACTGGTTCACAACAACAAAAAGGTCTTCCGGTTAAGCAACCGGAGGACCTTTTTTGTTGTGATTGTATAGGACAGATCTTCAATCAGATGTTCATCTGGCATAATGTAAAATAGCCGCTGCCGCGCGTTCCCGGCGCTCCGCATCGGGACTGTGCAGGGCAGCCTTCAGAACAGCCAGCGCCTCAGCAATTGTTGCTTCATCCACACGGGCCGGAGAATGAACAGCTTCTCCATCGCCAGCAGAGGAATCTGCAAGCCACAAATCCATTCTTGCTGCAGGCAGCACTCCTGAATACCGGGTAACTTCCTTATCTGAAGCAAGCAGTGCTTGTACTGCAGAATTCACACCACTGCGGGGCAGACTCTTCAGCCAGGTTACTCCGCGCCGATGCGCGGTTCCGCCCTTCATGTTCTCTTCCCGGCCATCATAGAAATAATCACCCAGATCGCCAAGGTATACCCATTCCTCATCCGCAATCAGCACATAATCCCCGTCCTGCATCACGTTGACGAAGGCGTCGAGACTGCTGAGAGCCTCTTCCAGCTCCTGCTCCTGATAAGCTCCGGATGCAGCCAGCGTGCTGCGGATATCCTCTCTTCCGCTGGTCTCCAGATCTCCAACAACGGGATCTCCCGCACATACATAATTATCCTCCAGAAAGGACTTGATTAACCCGCAGCGGGTTCCTTCAAGCTTCACAGCAAACAAATTCATCCTTTTCTTCCTCCTTCAAGTGCCCGGATGCCTGAACCGCAACATAACAATCAGTAAATTATACAGCAACCGGAAATACTTTTGCTGTCCTTTTTTAGACAGCACCGTTACAGATACAAATTTGCCCTGCAGATGAATCAAGCTAGAGATTGTGAAGCTTAGCAATTGCACATTTCCTCACCTGAGCTTGGCGGGTTCATGAACTCATCAGCTCGTGAGGAGGACTGACATTCCGTTAATGTCCTGAAACACCTTGTTTCAGTGCTTGAAAGAACAAGATAAAGGATTCTCAGTCCGAATCATCCTGATCAAGAGGCTTCTTTGGCGAAATAAGGGCCTCTCAGTCCACTTCAGCAAGAAATCCGCTTCGATGTACCGGCAGCCAGTCAGCGGATTGACACTGCCGATAACGATTCAGAGTATTTATACCTATTTGCAGGGACTCGGTAACGTTGGATCAAGTTTAGAGTGAACAACTATTGCTCGGGATCATTTATTGTGTGCAGCAGGATAAGATCCTCCTCATAAAAAACTAAGGATACGGAAGAATAATAGCGCTTACATGACTTTTCGGCGGGAAACAACCACAAATTTGAAGTATCCGCCTTTTTACGGCTGCGGTGAATCCCGGTATAATACAGGTATCAGCTCAAGGAACCATACACTGTGGTAAGAACATATGCTGGGGCAGAATCTCCGGCAGTCCTCTTAAGCAGCTGTACTCCCTGAGATCTGAGACTATATCTTTGATCCTGGCGTTAAAGCTTTCAATCCATCCCTACACGAAATGGTATGAGCTTCTTAAAGCTCAAAAGCCCACAATCAATCCTATCGTGATCAGCGGATGAATTAGAGAAGAATTAATGGGCAGGATAGGCAAATTGACTGCCGCCTCGGACGATTTCTACCCGGCTGAGTACAAAGGATAGGATAAGGAGTCTGAGAAGAACATGGGTATAGTGGTTATAGTATAAACCTCTATTGTTGATGAATTTATCAGCAGTAGAGGTTTATATGTGTTATAGGGGGATTTATTTTAGTTATTGCGGGACAAGCATGCAATTGAACTTGGCATAGCTGCTTTAGCGAAGCCCTTCGGCAACTTTAAGCAGAGTCTCTTTGGATACCTCCGGTGATTCTGTGCTTACTTCATGCAGAATGTTCCATCCGTTAGTTTCCCCTAGCTCGATCCACTGGATATAAGCATAATAGTTATTTGGGTTCCCATAAGCTTCTTTATTCACAATATATAAAGCATCTAAAGATCCAACCTTCATCTCCTCAACCGTAGTAGCCGCTGCAAAATTTGCTGTGAGCTGCGCTTCAAGTCCGCTAGGCGTATACTTAACCACAATTGCATCACTTTTTCCTCTTGGACCCTCATATATGAGCTGCGGACTTACAGTCTTAGCTATTCTATTAGGAGTATTGAAGCTCTTGATCCAGGCATAATCCTCACCGGGCTTGACCCTTTTCGAGAGGACATTGGTGTATTTCTTTACCCAGGAGTTGTCTATAATCCCAAGCTGACTGTCAGACATCGCTCCTGTAAAATGATACCCTTCCGGCAGACTCCCCGGTACGGCAAGCGCTCCTGTAATCGGCTCGGTTGCCACCTTCCAGCTCTCTATATCGGAGAACAGCTGCGGACGGTTCACCTTAAACAGGTCATATCCCCCTTCGGGCAGTGACACATACAGGAAGGCGGATTCATTCACAGCCAGTTTAGTCTGAATGTCTTCAACAAGCAGCTTCACGTGCTCACCGTATTCATTGGATTCAGTATAGTCCGAATGAACAATCACCTCTATTCCAGTAGAACCATATGTAACGGCCCATAACCTTTCCGCACCATAAACCGCGCCTCCAAACAGCATTATTCCGCAGAGAACAACCGCTATCCTTGCAGTGCCGCGAATATGTCTTTTGGTTTTCCGTTTGTTTTGGAATTTGAAGTACTGATCAAAGCTTGCGGAAATCTGTGTCTCCAGCTGTTTTGGCATAACCACATCCTGCTTAAAAGTGAAAATTTCCCGTTTCAATTGACTTTCGACAGGCATGTATAGTCCCCCTTCATCTCATCTTCCTCTGTAAATACGGCATGCTGCCGCAGCTTGCGCATTGCCTTGTGATGCCTGGATTTAGCGGTACCCAACGGGATTTCAAGGGCTGTGGCGATCTCGTCAAAGCTACATTCCCCATAGTAGCGCAGAACAATCACACTGCGCAGCTTAGGAGGAAGCCCAGCCACCAGCTGAAGCAGCTCACCCCGCTGTTCCTGCTCAATGAGCGGTGTATCCGCCCCCGGTAACAACACCTCTGACGCATTCTCCCTGCTGCGGATCTGGATGCGCAGCCTGCGCCAGCTTCTCCGGCTCCAGTTGCTGCATTGCCGTACAATCATTCCGTTCAGCCATGCCCCGAAGGGCCGATTCCTGTCATACTGCGGAAGACAGCGGAACAATTCTATGTAGATTTCATTCACTACATCGGCCACATCACCCTGCCGGTCAACAAGCAGACAGACTGTCCCGTACACCTGCTGTTTGATACTGTCATGCACAGCAGTAAAAGCATCCTTATCTCCCTCTTTCAGCCTTTGCAGACAGCCATGCAGCTCTTCCTCGGTCATCCGTCTCTCTCCTTTCTGTCTTGGTCTTCACTCTATATTGGTCCGCTGCGGGACAAAGGTTCCCTTTGAGTACAATAAATTCAATCCTTGCACAAAAAGAAACGGCCGCCCATGAATTTCGTCATGAACAACCGGATATGGAAATAAAGTATAGTTGTCACAAACCGTTCTTATCAGCTCTTATTAGTTCTATTCTACATATGCACAGGTACCCCCAACTCGCGCTTCAAAAATTGATATATTTGTAAGCTGGCCCCCCTCAGCGGGTAATCCGCTGTTCTGCAGGCGATTCCGCAGCTCATATCCACCGCTGGTCCTGACAGCTTCCGCACCACTGTACCAGCCGGGAGAGGCTGCAACGTAATCTCAGGTACAAAAGCCATTCCAATGCCGTTCTCCACATAGAATTTCAAGGCGGACATGCTGCCGATTTCCATGGTGTTCAGCGGAGGGCCGGCTGCTTCCTGCAGAATGCTCTCCAGCTTCTTGCGGTAAGGACAATCCGCTGCCGTAATGAGCAGACGGTGTCCGCGGAGCCGGTCCGCAGTAATCTGCGTCTTTTTCACCAGCGGATGCTCCTCCGGCAGCAGCAATACGAACGCCTCCGTGAAAAGCGGCTCGAAATGCAGCTCCGTCCCCAGCTGCGGGGCCGAACACAGAATCATATCGAGTTCCCCGCGAAGCAGACGCTCACTGAGCACAGCTGTGCCGGCAATGTCTATAGATAGGCTGATCCGGGGAAAGAGCTCCATGAACTGGCTCATAAGCAGCGGCAGCCGGTAACTGGCAGTCGGATCGGTTGCACCGATGCGGACACTCCCTGCTCCTCCCGACTGCAGATCAGCAAGACTGCTCTGCAGCCGCTCCATGTCTTTCACAATCTGCAGGCTCTGCTCATGGAACAGCCGGCCGGCTTCCGTCAGGATCACCTGCTGTTTGCCGCGCTCCAGCAGCTGTACGCCCAGCTCCGCTTCGAGCTTCTGGATCTGCATCGTTACCGTGGACTGGGCATAGCTGAGCTCTTCGGCTGCGCGGATAAAGCTTCCTGTGCTTACAATAGTCTGAAAGGTTTTTAATGTTTTGAAGTCCATTTATGATAACCTCTTTCCAGCTTAAGATCGTTCTTCATTGCACTTTGTACAATAGAATTTGCGTTATCCGGCGCTAAAACCGGTTCTATTGTATTTCATACAATTGATTTCCGGATTTCAGCCCAAAGTCAACGATTCCACTGAATTCTACTGTACAGAGTGCAATAGATTCTATTTTTCGGCGGATTATAGAGCCATCTGTTGTACAAAGTGCAATAGAAATAAAGCACATGCTTTAGGATTCAATAAAATTGAACTGAATATTCAATTCATTCAATTATACAAAACCATACATACTGAATACAATTGTATACAAGGATATTCAATACTTAAAAAGGACATTCAATACTTAACAAGAAAATTTAATAATTAAGTCAGGAGCGGATAAGGATGGATCTGAGAGGTAAAGTCGCAATAGTAACAGGCGGAGGCACGGGCATCGGGCGGGCAACCAGCCTTCAGCTTGCCGGTCATGGCGTAAAGGTTGCCGTAAATTATTCCCGTTCGGAAGCGGAAGCCCGGGAAACGGTTAATTGGATCATAGCGCAGGGCGGGCAAGCCATTGCAGTACAAGCTGATGTATCAGAAGATCCGCAGGTCCGGGCTATGGTTGAACAGGTTGTTCAAACTTATGGCACGGTGGATCTGCTGGTGAATAATGCCAGCATCACGCAGCATATTCCTATGGATGATCTGGAGGCAGTCACCCCCGAGGTGTGGGATGAATTATACGGTGTGAATGTCAAAGGTATGTTCTTCTGCGCCCGGGCAGCCGCCCCCTATATGAAGTCAAGCGGACAAGGAGCCATCGTCAACCTTGGAAGTATTGCCGGAAATACGGGTGCCGGTTCATCACTTCCTTACGCTGTGTCCAAAGCGGCAGTTCACGGCTTGACCCGGTCACTAGCCAAAGCTCTCGCCCCTGACATCAGGGTCAACTGTGTTGCCCCTGGAGCCGTAGCGACACGCTGGTGGGCAGGCCGGGAAGCGCAGATGCACAAGCTCGCACCGAACCTGCTGCTGCAGAGCATTGCTGCGCCGGAGGATATCGCCCGCTTCATTTGCTCCGCACTCGCTCAGGAAGCTATGACCGGGCAGATCATTACCGTCGACAGCGGGCAGACTTTATAGCCGTTACAGCGCTGGCAGATTCATTCTACACGCAGCAAGCAGCCCCCTCATCCGCTATAATGCGGAGAGGGGGCTGTCTGTTAGAAACTGTTCAAAACTCTGCTACTCTATTCACCTGAACTCTTAATTAAGAAGGTTCATTCCCCCATACCAGGCTGCCGGAGATATAGGCCGGAATATTAGCCCAATCCGCATAAGCTGTGCCCGCTGCGTTAAAGGAATAATCTCCGGTCTGGGTATAATTGCTCCAGTCCGACTTGGAAGCACGCAGCTGAATGTCTATGCTTGCTCCGGCCGCAAGTGAACCTGCATCCCCTGTAAAGCCCAGCTCTAAGTAATAATCGGCTCCGGTCTTGGCTGCCGGAAGTTTCACGAACGACCCGGTCACATTCGTGCTGCCAACCTGCGACCAGTCACAGAAGAAGCTCTGGGTCTGCTCACCGTCAATGGTGTAATAATATCTGATCTTGACATCGGCCAGCGAAATAGCAGCCGTTCCGGTATTCATCAGTTTAATCTTCGGGCTCAGTGTATTAGCCGCAGCCGCTGTACTGCTGTTATACATCTGTACTTTCAGGCCACCAGCAGCAGGTGCCGTTGTATCCACTACCGCAACAGCTAAGGCTTGCGCCGCTCCGGCGCTGAAATTGAAGCTCAGCGTTGTCGTACCCACCGCCTGCGCTGCCAGATACGCCTTGCTGATCGTGACAACCGAACCGCTCACACTGTAATCCGTTCCCGCTGTCAACGCTGCCGCACCGTTCTTAATCGAGGTTAGCGTGTTCCCGTTCAGCGTCAGCGTCACGGCGATATCCGCCTGATTCGCCGTCTTCTTATCGAAGCTGGCACTGACCGGCGTAATCACAGAATTGCTGGCCGGTGTTGTTGTATCCACTACCGCAACAGCCAGACTCTGCGCCGCTCCGGCGCTGAAATTGAAGCTCAGCGTTGTCGTACCCACCGCCTGCGCTGCCAGGTATGCTTTCTTGATCGTGACTGCCGATCCGCTCACACTATAATCCGTTCCGGCGGTCAACGTTGCCGCGCCGTTCTTAATCGTGCTTAACGTGTTCCCGTTCAGCGTCATCGTCACGGCGATATCCGCCTGATTCGCTGCCTTCTTATCGAAGCTGGCGCTGACCGGCGTAATCACAGAATTGCTGGCCGGTGTTGTCGTGTCCACTACCGCAACAGCCAAGGTCTGCGCTGCTCCGGCGCTGAAATTGAAGCTCAGCGTTGTCGTCCCCACCGCCTGCGCTGCCAGGTATGCTTTCTTGATCGTGACTGCCGATCCGCTCACACTATAATCCGTTCCGGCGGTCAATGTTGCCGCGCCGTTCTTAATCGTGCTTAACGTATTCCCGTTCAGCGTCATCGTTACGGCGATATCCGCCTGATTCGCTGCCTTCTTATCGAAGCTCGCGCTCACCGGGGTGATCGTTGAGCCTGCCGCCGGAGGATTTACCGGATCGGCGTATAAGGTACCCCGGCCATTGGTTCCCAGATATACGCGTCCGTAAATGCGCGGATCTCCAGTGATGGCCATGTTGATTTTGGCATACTGATGGGCATTGTCATTGATCCGCACCCAGCTGGCCCCGGCATTATCGGAGCGGAAGACACCTCGGACACCGTCGATCTGGGCTACTGTATAGAGTGCCATATAGCTCTGGCCCGGTGCGGCCTTACCGAATCCGATAAGGTCAGCCTCATCAACATTGGCCAGCTTGGTGAAGCTTGCACCTGAATTGACAGAGTGCCATAAGCCATATTTGTTCTCAACCGTATTGCCGCCGGCAAACCAGATATCGCCTTCGATGCCCGGCATCGCTTTGATGCTGATCTGGGCCTGATTCGGCTGCAGATTGCCGACATTATTGGTCGGGAAGCCTGTTGCTCCCGTAGCCGTGAACGTTGCTCCGCCATCCGTACTAACGTAGAAGGTTCCCGCATAGAAGGCATAGAATTTATTCGCATTCACCCGGTCAGAAGCAATCTTGGCCCCGGCAGGCACACCGTTGCTGGCTGTCCAGGAATTACCGGATGACTTGGAATAATACACGCCAATATCCGAGGTGCTCCACAGAATAGAGTTGCCGCTGGCGGATACGGCTACCTGGCCTTGCCCGGCAGTCGTCTTAGTCCCGTTCGAGGGTTCCGCATTCGGCATATACCAGTTCGTGCCCCCGTCATTGGAGATCCCGACCGACTTCATACTCGGGGACTTCTCCTTGTCCGCACCGCCAACACGCACTACATAAGACGGGCTTAATTCGGCATAATCAATGCCCGTTGTGGTTGCCCAGGAAGGACTTGTCTGGAACTTGGCCGGTGCTACAGTTACATCATCATACCGGAAGCCGGACACATCCCCGAGTGCGGTAATGAGATGTGCTCCGGATGGAGGACTGATCAGCCCCAGCACGGCTGTCTCTTCTACTCCTTTTGCCATCACGGAGATATTAACTTTTCCGCCGGTATCCCAGGCGCCTAAATTATTTGAACCATAGATGGTCGCACCCGTACCGTACATCATCCGGTTGGAGTTGAACGGATCAATCTCCAGATCCCCCATCATCCAGCCCAGCTTCGGCGAGGGATCAAGGGAGGTGGAAGTTACTCCATGGTCAAGCCATGGGGCAGCCGTGATATCCATCGCGAATTTATAGGTCCGTTCCGGATAATTGCCCCAATCCCAAATCCGGCTCCAGGTTGCCCCGCCGTTGGTGCTGCGGAAGATGACCTCATCCGGCCACCAGGCATTCAGACTGGAGACCATCACGGTATCAGGATGCTGCGCATCTACAGCAAGACCGCCGAATCCGTACCAGTTATCGGTTCCTGTGGAAGGACTGATGTTCGTCCATACCCCGCTTGTTTTGTTCCATTTCCAGACCTCGCCCTTACTTCCGTCATACGGTCCAACGCCATTGCTGTAAGTAATGTACAGATCCCCTGTAGAAGACAGTACACCATGATGCGGCAGATAACCTACAGGCTGGCCGGGCAGTGCACTCCAGGTGGCTCCCCCGTCCGTGCTGCGGTAGACACTGCTTGCTGTGTCCGCTACTCCCACATAAATCGTCTGGGTAGCGTTCCCGGAGGTACCTGTGCTTTTGTCAAAAGTAATCCAGGATAAGCCCACCAGATCATTGCCGTAATCAAGCGTCGGATTCTGAATATATGTCCCCACATTAGGGAAGGAGCTGACCTTGGACCAGGTGATCCCGGAGTCGGTGCTCTTCCACAGGCCGTTCCCGCTGCGTGCCCCGAAGAACAGGATGCTGTTCTTATTGGGGTCAATCACCAGCCGTTCCCCGGCCGAACGTCCGGGCATATTGCCGCCAACCTTGAACGGAAGCGGTGTTGTCTGCCACGTATTCCCCCTGTCGCTGGAGCGCATAATTTGTCCATTATCGTCCCATGAGTTCGTGTAAGTGCCGGTCGCCATATACACCTTGTCCGGATTGACCGGATCGGTAGCCAGCGCATCCACGCCATTCTTGTTCCAGTCCACCCAGCCGACGGAATCGCTGATCGATGTCCAGCTGCCGGATGCCTGATTCCAGCGGTAGGCACCGCCGATATCCGTCCGCGCATAGATCAGATTCGGTTCGGTCTGGTTAAAAATAATGCCCGGAACAAACCCTCCGCCCGCACCGGTAACCACGCTGTTCCAGTTGTAGGCTTCACTTGCTGCGGCATGAGATACTGCGGGAGAAACGGTAAACAATGAGCAGGGCATTGCAGCCAGCAGGACAACCATTCCCATTCTTCGGATACGTTTTCGAATCACGGTTCTAACCTCCCATGTTCTTTCTTTGATAACGCTTTCATTATAGTGCGTAAACTATCTGTGCCGTGAGGGAAAACGGTCGAATTTATATGAAAACTGTCAGCAATTATCGTACCATTTTCACTCTTTTTATTACTATTTTAACAATAAAAGGTTCTCATGGATTGTCATCCAAAAGAACCCCAATTTCTAATGCTTCAGAATAAACTCATCCAGCTTGTTGCCAGCGGTATCATATGCCTGGTATGTCAAGGTATCTCCGCTAACCGTGATTCCCGCGAACATCGGCTTATTATTCTGGAAATGAACCTTATGGAAGAACTGGTCTTCCTTCTTCTCGTTGAATTTGGCCCCCGAAGCGTTGGTCACCACATAGACCGTTCCGCCTGTTGTACCATTGCCACCATCACTCTCGGGCACGATTTGACCGGCGCGCAGCGGATAAGAACGGGAATACTCATGATTATGCCCCTGCAGCACAAGATCCACGTTATATTTGTCAAAAATCTCCGTCCAGTCCTCCACCTTACTGTACATGTTCCCGCCATACGCCGGACGGTGCATCGCTACGATTGTCCACGGCTTATCCGTACCTGCAAGGTCCTTCTTCAGCCAGTCAGCCTGCTTCTTCAGATTGCTCTCTGTATTCAGCACAGTCACATGAACCGGGCCGTAATCGAAGGAATAGGAGGTGCCTGCGATGGAACCCTTGGCCCCGTTATCCGGCAGATTGAAATGCGAGGTAAACTGCTCAGCCTCTTCATCAATCTCGTCATGATTGCCGGTCACCGGCATGAGGGGCACACTGGCCACCCTATTCTGAACATAGCCAAAAAAGCTGTTCCATGCCGCGCTATCCTCCGGATCCTCCGTGAAATCCCCGTTATGCACGATAAACTGCGCCGCCGGGAAGGTCTTGAATGCCTGCTCCAGCGTATTACCCCAGATCGCGAAATCCGCGTCGGTCACTCCCTGGGAATCCGTAACATTGATAAAGGTCACCTGGCCGCTGGCCGCTTCCGCAGTGCTGAACTCGTACGCAAGGCTCCACTCCTCTTCCTCCCCGCTGCCTACCCTATAAGTGTAGCGGGTTCCCGGCTCCAGTCCGGTAATCTCGGCTTTGTGCACGCCTGCTGTACCCTGATCCGTCTTGACCGTGGTATTGGCTGCCTGAACCTTAATGACCCCATCTCCGGTAAAATCAGACGTCTTGCCCTTTATTACCTCAAGCCAGCCGTCCGCTCCGGGATCTCCAGTGTACCAGGTGAACGCGCGGCTGGTGGCCGGATCGCTTTTAAAGGTGCTGACCAGATCATAAAGTGCACCCGAGAGTTCAGATCCTCCCTCAGCAGCCCGCTCTGATTTGAGCCGCTCCACACGAAGCGCCAGCACGATCAATACAACGACTATAATTCCGATGATAATGAATGTCTTCAAGTCTTTCATGTGCTCCCTCCGCCTATCAAATCTTGCAATCTCTGAACCGCCATCCGATCTGTTCTGTTTCTGTATTCTAGGGTATCCCCAGTGGCAGCAGGAAGTCAAATTCCCGGCACGGCACAACCTGACATTTCGCGTCATTTGTAAACGCAGTGTAAAAACATTCAGCTGGCGTTCAGTTTAATTTAAGAAAATCATAAGGTCGGTCCCTTAGAATAGGGTCAGCGGCCAGATCACGCAAGAAACTTAGAGAGAGAAATGAGGTGTGAGATGAACAAGAAGCTGCAATTCCGGCACGAGCTGAAATTCTTCATTAACTATCATCAATATCTTATCATCCGGCAGCGGCTCCAGAGCTTAATGGATACAGACCAGAATGCTGACGAGGGCGGGGAATACCATATCCGCAGCCTGTATTTCGATGATATGAACAACACAGCATTGTCCGACAAGCTCGGAGGCCTGCGTGAACGTGCCAAATACCGCATACGGATCTACAATGTGCAGGACGATATAATTCATTTTGAGAAAAAAATCAAGATGGACGATTATATCGCCAAAATCAAGGAACCGCTGACGCGGGAGATGTACGATGAGATTATGGCCGGCAACTATGAGGTGCTGAATGTACCGGATAAGCCGCTGTTTATGGAGCTCTATAATCAGATGCGCCATAACCTGCTGCGCCCGAAGGTGATCGTTGATTATGTCCGCGAGCCTTATGTATGCCATAACGGCAACGTGCGGATTACTTTTGACAAGGAACTGAGAACGGGACTGCATGCGGTGGATATCTTTAGCAAAGAGCTGCAGCCAATCCGTGCGCTTGACGGGAGCTTTATTATTTTCGAGGTCAAATTCGATGAATACCTGCCCGATTATATCCGGATTGCCCTGCAGCTCGAAGGCTTGAACCGGCAGTCCGCTTCTAAATACGTCATTTGCCGCAAATTTCTAAAAACCAACACTTGGGAGGATTATTGATATGAGCATCACAGCAAGTCTGGCTGCAGCCGCAGCACAGGGAGCGGACGACACCGCAACGACTTTTTCCGATATGATCAAAAGCTCGGTGACTGACAACTTCGTTTCCGACATCCGCATTTCCAAAATACTGATTACGCTCGGCGTGGCTTTTCTGATCGGATTCTTCATTTACATTCTGTACAAACGGGTCTTCAGCGGAGTCCTCTACTCCAAAAGCTTCAACGTCTCCTTGATGGGCATGACGATGATTACTGCAACCGTTATTATCGCGATCAACTCGAACCTCGTGCTGTCGCTCGGTATGGTCGGCGCGCTGTCCATCGTCCGTTTCAGAACGCCTATCAAAGATCCAACCGACCTGATCTTCCTGTTCTGGGCAGCTGTTGCCGGAATCGTAACGGGCGCCAGGTTCTTCACACTGGCTATTATCGGCTCCATCATCATCGGCCTGATCCTGTTCCTGTTCATTAAACGTTCTTCTGTAGAAACTCCGTACCTGCTGGTCATTAACTGCGACGGCGACGACAGTGAGCGCGAAATACACAGCCATCTGACCAAATCGGTGAAACGCTATAATATGAAGCAAAAAACTGTTACAGCCGGCAATATTGAGCTTACGCTTGAGCTGCGGCTCGACGACAAGGAAGGCGGATTCGTGAACACGGTTTCCAGCCTTACCGGTGTCAAGAATGCCCTGCTGATCAGCTATAGCGGCGACTATGTCTCATGATCACGGGCCTGCTGCAGGCTGGTAGATCTATATTCATGAAAGGCGGTGCCCAAGATGATAGCACGAGGTAAGCAGATTCTGCTCATTCTTAGTTGCCTGCTGCTGGTTACCGCTATAGCTGGTTGTCAGATTTCAAATCCTTCTGCGGATAACAACAATACTATGACGGACACGCAGAACAAGGCGGTATCAACTGAGGAACAGAGTCTTGATACAGAGGTTTTTCCAAAGGATAAGGTTATAGATGTCAAAATCACGCTGGACCCGGATGATTTCCAGGATATGCTGGACAATGCCAGCGCCGAGGAATACAAGACGGCCTCCGTCGAATATAACGGCATCCAAATGGATAATGTCGGAGTGCGGACCAAAGGGAATTTAAGTCTGCGCAGCGTGGTGCAAATGAGCGATTCGGACCGGTACAGCTTCAAGCTGTCTTTTGACGAGTATGTGAATCAGAACCTGTTCGGGATTACCAAAATCAATCTCAACAACAACTACAGCGACGCCTCATACATGCGGGAATTCCTGACCTATGAGCTCGCGGAGAGCATGGGACTGCCCACGCCAAAATACTCGTTCGTCAATATCTATGTCAACGGGGAGCTTAAGGGCTTCTATCTGGCGGTAGAGCAGATCGGCGATGCCTATCTGGAACGCCATTTCGACAACACCTACGGCGCACTCTATAAAGGCCAGATGACCGGACAGGGCAGCGATCTTACCTGGCTCGGGGATGACGCTTCACTCTACACTGGCCTTGAGATGAAATCGAAGAAATCAAACGATGACATTCTCGTCGACATGCTGGATGAGCTGAACAACGGCACCGACTATGAGAAATACATCGATGTCGATGATGCTCTTGGCTATATTGCCTTAAACGCCGTGACCGGCAATATGGACAGCTATCTCGGCAGTAATAAGCAGAATTACTACCTGTATGAAGACGACGGCATCTTCTCCATCCTGCCGTGGGACTACAACATGGCCTTCGGCGGCATGGGCGGTTCGGATGTGCTGATTGACGAGCCTACCCAAGGCGCACTCGCCGAGCGTCCGCTGGTGGCGAAGCTGCTGGCGAATGAGACTTACTTAGCGAAATATCACGAGATCGTCCGCAGCATGCTGAGCGGCTACCTGAAGGACGAGACCTTCCAGGCCCGGATCAACGAGCTGGACACTATGATCTCAAGCTACGTGAAGGCCGACCCTTCTGCCTTCTATACGTTCGAGCAGTATGAGAGCGGCATCGAGTCCGTGAAGACATTCATGTCGACCATGGCCAGCACCGTCACGCAGCAGCTCGACGGCACGATTCCCGCTACCAATGACGGTAACGGCAGCGGTGGCGGATTTGGCGGCGGATTTGGCGGCGGATTTGGAGGTGGCGCTGGCGGCGCTGGCTTTGGCGCCGCGGCAGGTGGCGCGGCGCAAGGGCAGGCGGGCGCGGCGGCTGGCGGCGCGCCGCAGGGGCAGGCGGGCGCGGCCGCTGGCGGCGCGGCGCAAGGGCAGGCAGGCGCGGCGCAAGGGCAGGCAGGCGCAGCGGCTGGCGGCGCGGCGCAGGGCCAAGCGGCGCAAGGTGGGCAGACCGGCCAGGGCGTTCCCGGCGGTGAGCCGGGCGCTATGGGCGGTCCGGGCTTCCCCGGGGGCGGCTACGGCCCGGGTGGCGGTATGGGCTTCGCCGGCGGCATGGGCGGCGGCGGAGGTTTCGGCGGTGGCGGCATGGGCGGCGACTTCGGCGGCCAGGGCAATACACCGCAGCAGCAAGGTAGTACCAGCGAAGCTGTTACTACCGGCATAGCGATTGTTTTGCTTTTACTGGCAGCTGTGTTTGTTAGCTTCTATAAACGGAAGCGTTTATAGAACGCTGCCGAACCAGATCATAAGCTAATCTAAGCAGGCCTAACATTTATTGTCTAGGCCTGCTTTTCCTTATAAATAATACGATTTGCTAAATATGGACTCCAGTATCACCAAATGATATGCCGTGATACATCGGCTATTATTTCAAATCAAATCGTTTTATTAATCTCATGGGATAAGTGTAAACTTCTAAGGCAGTAATTTCCGCTTCCCCAAAAATATCTTGCGAAAAAATGAGTTCCATCATCTTTTGCATATCAATTACCTTTACAATTCCTATTGTGGCATGAATTACAGGATTACCATGAGTAATAGAATTAAACCACCCGATGCCAGTGCAGTATTCCTCATATTTTTTGTGAAATTCATAATAAAAATCAACGAAAGACTTCGAATGTGCAGGGTCAAGGCATATTACAGCCGTTTCGGTATGTTCCCCACGAGGAGGGAGGACGCTCAGAGAATGAAGTGAAATTTTTTGTTTGGTGTGTTTAGAGGCAAAATTCGAAGTCCATTTACAAAGAAGCTCTTCATCAAAGTCCTCATATGCCGAAATTGTTATATGAGGGGGCCATTCAGGGACAGAATATCCTTCGTCAGATAATAATTTTTTCAGTTCTTTTAATTGCCTATCTTTTTGTTCGTTAAATCTTCCCACCACCACATAATTACTCATTGCCTTCCCCCCCCATTTAGGAACAAACGAGCAGATAAAACTATCTGTATTCAGACTTAAGGCTCAATCTAAAAATCAGCAGTTGATATTTCCAGCCTGATAAGCGATGCCTCTTACCATTAACTAATATACCGGCTTTGTAGCATTCACAATTTACATTATTTACATAATTTATATCTCTCTAATTAAGCTGAGCATCAAAATGCACTTTCCCATTATTACAATTGTTCGCAGCTTATTTGTTCCACCTGTAAATTCCTTAAAACCGGCAAAATGCGACCCAAATACCAACTAAAATCAGTAATATCTATATCATCTTTTGCATTAATTTTCTTTCTGGCAATTGATAAACTAAACATCATTTGATTTGTATTAAAGATAAGCAACTCACATCCAACTTCAGAATCTACCCGCATTAACTCAATTCCAATAATCTCTTTTTTCTCCTGCTTTTTTTTCAACATATCGAAGAAGCTGTCTCTATTAAGTACACTAGATGTCCAATTATAATCGTCATCATCACCCAAAGGCAGTATAGTAATCTCCCCATTACTTTTCACGTATGTCCAGCCTTCATTTTCAATGTTCTGAAACAAATCCGGTAGCGATAAGCTTTCACGACTATGATTGCTTAATCTTATATTTATAGAGGCTGAGATAGACATGAATCTCATATCCTTTCCCGAATCTTGAGCGTATTTTTGTTTTTTATTAATATAAATGTTTTCTAATTGCAGCTATTTTTGTATGATAAAACGCATTATCATGGCTATTGAAGTATTCTTTATATCTTCTATAGAAATGTTCTGCCCCATTTAATAGCGCATGAATAAACTCTTCACTGGGTAGTTTGAAGTGTCCGTACCTTCCCTCTCCAATTTTCAATTCCATATAATAAGAATTCACTTTTATCATTTCAAATTTTATGGGCTGATCAGGAAAAAGAAAGCCCCCTTTTCCCACTTGCAAATATTCTTCTAACGCATTCATTAAAAAGCCCCACAGCCAATTAACCGAATCCCACATATTATAATCCATAACGATTTTGTAGTTCCATTCAATAACAATAGCTCCATCCAGATATCTAAGATCAAACTTGTGGATATACTTTTCAATTTCATTTTCATTGTCTATATGAATAAAATATTTGTTAGGTTCATCCATAAAGTTTCCAGGCAATATTAAATCGGGTTTCTTTAAATACGTTTCAATTTTCATAATATTAGATTACTGAATTACTTTTTCTAATAAATAAATCGTTAAAAATGCATCTTCATTGAATGCAAACTTTCTTTCCAATACTCTATAGTCTTGCTCAAAAATTTCTATAATATCTCCTGCAGTCAGTGTAGGAATAGGAATTTTGGTTTCTTGCTCGAAGATTAAGTTGTCATTTTCAAAATCTAAAAATCTTGTCAAGAACACCTCTACTGGCGCGAATTCCGGTTCATACTTTATAATTGTCATTCTTCCTTCTCCCTCAATTCCAAACTTATTTTCTTAACAATTCCCATAATGATTAATTTACAATAAGAGAAAAACTTTGTGTGGTTCTTTCTCAAGCATTCAAATGAAATCATTAAATTCATTCGGCACCAAAAATCTCATCATTGCTCCTCTTAATCTCTGCTAACATCTTATCCATTCTATCCATTTCAAAAGCACCTTTTCTTTCCCCTGATAGAAAATATAGTTTCATCCAATAAGCATCATCCTCTGCAAAAGCCCCAATAGCTTGCCGGATATTATCTTCCGTTAGGCTTCTTACAATAATATCTGGGGGAGACGGTGGCACATAATCAAGCCCTTCCTTGTCCATATACCAATAATAATTTTGGGGTGTAGCCACAACCATAGTGTATGTAACACCATCCTCTAGCTCTACGAAGACATCAATATTGTCGTTTTCTATATTTTTTATACTTGAAAGATAAGTGAGAAATGTTATGTTAACTATTTTCATAATGAACCTCCTACTTAAATATTCAACTGATACTTGCAACTATATTACAATTGCAGCCCGGCAAGTCAGCGAAAGTTACAGTGATTTCATCTTCAGCAAAATAACGTAGTACTTAAAGGTTTTATTTATAAAATAAATACGCGTTCACTACTCCCACGGGCTATTACCACTCTTACTATTTCCGCTCAATTTCTCATAACCGATCTCCATTTCAAGATGGTCTCCCAACGCATGAGGAACTGCAAGACTTATCCCCAGTGTATCTTGGGTGAGATAACTAAATATACCTGAATTATTTGCCCCGCCCGCTTCATCTGCATGTTTCAAATCATTAAGTAAATCTTGGTCTTTAACCCCACTCCAAAAATCTTTCATAACTCCTTCCTCTCGCAAATTTAAATTGTCATCATAGCTTTTGTAGATTCCATTTTTCAATTCTTGTAAGAATGCCTCATCGATCTCCAGTAAATCGGTTAATTTCACTTTAATTTCTTTATCCACATCTATATTTGTTGTATAAAAAACATTTAACGGATATGCTCCTCCCTTATTAAAAGCTGAACCAATATATTGAATGCTTAGGAAATCATCGCTTTTATATGTAATCTGATAGTCTACTTCCAAAGTATTGTGACTATCTAAATCTAATGAATAAGATTCAAGAGCACCAAGCGCCTCTACCCGTATCAGGTCATTTATAACCTCTTCCTTTTTATCATTCGGTAAATCAACCAGCTTTGGATATATAATGTTAATATTGTTTTGAGCATAACTGTCACTTTCAACTTTGTAGCTTAATGCAGGAACAGTCTCCTTGCTGACCTCTTTTTTATCAGAATGAACCTTATTTTCGGCACTACATGATATTAATAAAATGACAATCGGTACAATAGTTAATAGCCTGAACTTCACTTCGCTCATCTCCGCCTGAAGAACTTCTAGTCATCGTAATTAGCTATTCTCATATCCCGTATCTGTAGAACTTAATTCTCTCTATCCCAAATACCAGCAGCTACCCGCGTGTAACCCATAAGATTATGCTCACCTAGACCCTCTTCGGTGCCAAAAACCCATCTAACCACATTATGACTATCAAGATGCATCTTATGAAAATCCTCATCGTAGTCCACAACCACCTCGACACCTAATGCAGAAACAAGTAAATTATTCACCATTTCGGAAGATAACAGTACATTCGAAATTTCATCATAAATAGGCCGGGTAACATCATTAAGCGTATCGCTGTCTAAGTAATCTATGTATTTTGTATCCAGAGACACTCCTGTTTCATAGATGGTTCCGGTCTTACTTAACATCATCACAAACTTATTGGACTGGACTTCACCAAATATTAATATAATGCGGCCTTTCTCAAGAAGCGCGAGGACTTCCGCTATCTCAACATCATGCGGGTGGTTTATTAAGTCGTTGAACTCCCAATTTCCGATAGATTCAATCTGATTAATATTAGCGTCGTAGCCTCTTTCTTGAAGGACTTTGAGTAGCCAGCTTAAATTAATTATGCTTTTGGTAAAAGTGATCACATTGAAGTTAGCAGCCATGTATCCACCTCCGCAATCGTCTACAATTCATCAAGTCTTGTTAGTTAAGAACTTCACACCATTATCACTTACAGTATAATACATATCCAGCTATAGTAAGACTAAGCAAATTCAAATACTCTAACCTATCAATCTGACGGAGGCGGAACAATGAACACTGTACTATTAGACGAATTGGTAGCATCGGTGGGCAAGCAAAATCTGCGTGTTTTGAACGTGATGGTCAGGCAGAATGGCGAGCTGATAGCCAGGCATGATTTTGAGGAGGAACAGCCGCACTTATTATATTCTGCAAGCAAAACCTTTACTTCCATGGCTGTGGGGATTGCCGTTCATGAGGGATATTTCAGACTTAACGACCTTGTAGTAGATTTCTTTCCTGATTATTTACATACCTGTACTGGCGATACTGAATTTCTGAAGCGGATCACGATTCATGATTTGCTGTGTATGGCAGCCGGGCATGCGGAATGTCCGGTGAATAAAGCGGATTGGAGAAGCGGGCAGAAGTGGGATATTGCTGAGTTGTTTTTTGAGGAGCCGGTTGTCTTTGAGCCTGGGACTCATTTTACCTATGATAATTCAGCCACCTATATGCTCTCCAGAATCATTAGCAGCGCTACCGGAACTAACCTGGACGACTATCTGTATGAGAAAATATTCCACCCGCTTGATATTCCCAAGCCTGATTGGGACAGATGTCCATTGGGATTCCCCCAAGGGTTCTCGGGATTACATTTAACCGCAGAGTATTTATCCAGATTCGGGCAGCTGCTCCTGAACAAAGGCGCGTGGAACGGACAACAGCTCATTCCATCCGGTTATGTGGAGCAAGCAACTTCCGTCCAGATAAAGACAGATGATTTCACTCCAGACTTTGCAACCGCAGACTATCATCAGGGCTATGGATATCAGCTGTGGATGAACTCCTATCCTAACTCATACCGGCTCGACGGATTGTATGGGCAATATGTTATCGTCCTTCCGGAAAAGAACGCAGTAGTTACCTATGTATCCGACGAACCGGATAATATGACCGGGATTATTGAGCTGACCTGGAATACGTTAGTGGATAAGCTGTAAGGCTGCATGTGGATATTCGTGGAACACAAACGGAATAGGTTTCAGTAACTCATCCGTAAAGATTGGTTTCACGTGACCTGTGATTTATCAGCCTTTTCTCGCAGAGAGATCCCGCACCCGGATAACAATTGGATTTATAGCACTTATTGCTCCCGACTTTGGAGCTTCAGCAAAAACAGTTGGATTTATGGCACTTAATTCTGCCCCTACACCCGGTTTTGCCCGATCCCGCAAAATTAAGTGTTATTTTTCCAACTACGCCCGGCATTTAGGGAATTCCCCCGGAATTAAGTGTTGTTTATCCAACCGTTGTTCCCAACCGGCGTGCGTGAGCATCCATAGATAAAGTTAGTTTACAAAAGCGCTGGGCACCAGTCGGCGAGAGTGCAACAGATCATCGCAGGCACATTAGCACATCATGAACCCCCCCCATCCCAGCATTCCAGCATTCTACGCATTCCCACATTCTCACATCCCCACATCCCAGCATCCCCACATCCCCTCAAACCGCAAAGAACCCCGCACCAGAGGGTGTTATTCACCTCAAACGCGGAGTTCTTCTATCCGCCAGAACAGCCAGTTTGGCCAGTCTAACAGATATGCTTACTATATTCCTTCAACAAATATCTGCTTCAATCCACTTACCTGGACTCCAGGTAATCTCCGGTTCCAGCCCTACTCCTTCTTCCCCCGCAGCAAAGCAATAGCTGCCAGCAGGAAGGACAGCAGCGAGATGCCCAGCGCAATGTACAGCATCGGTGACACGCTGGAGCTGTTCCCCTCTTCCTCCATAATGGCCTCATGCTCGTCCATGGTCATGGTGCCGTTATCCGCCATGTCCACGGAGCCGTGGGAGTGGGTGCCTCCGCCGGAGGCTTCGGCAATTGAAGTGATGGAATGCGGGGATTCCGAGCCTTCTTCACCGGACCACTGCACCACGCTGCCGTCGGCATAATGCTGATAGGCATTCCAGGCGATATCGCCTGCGGCGGCCGGGTTCTGGACGGTGAAGTAGAAGCGCTGGAACTGTCCGGCCTGAATGCCGTCTCCGTTCGCGATCCAGCTGACCTTGTCGCCATCCACCGTTACGTCCCAGCCGGGAGAAGCCTCGTATTGCTTGAATGCAGCTCCAGCCGGGATACGCAGATCGACCTGCACAGTAGCAATGTCTTTCTCAGACGGGACTTTGAGCGTGTAAGTCTCCCAGGCCCCCGTGCTTGACGATGCCGGGCTGACCGTTACATGCGCACTTGCCACGGCTGCGAATACCATAAGTGCTGCGGCCGCAGGTACGGCCAGGGCTGCTATTTTACGGAAAAGTCTGTTCAATGGGATCTCCCCTTCTCTCTTATGTAGTCTAATCATCCTTCTGCAAAGCTCTATCTTTTCCCCGGAAAATCCCGCTCCCGCGAAGCCAGCCCCTGCTCCATGGCATACCGGGTGAGCTGCGTGCGGTTCTGAAGCTGGAGCTTCTGGAGAATATTCTTGAGATGGTTCTTGACGGTGTGCTCGGAGATACCGAGGGTGGCCGCAATCTCTTTATTCGTCGAACCTGAGGATACACAGCCCAGTATTTCCTTCTCTCGCGCCGTTAATGCCTCCCGCTCCTCCTTGACGGAGGTCACGGCGAACTCTTTCAGAATCTGAAAAGCCAGCTCCCGGCTCAGCGGAACCTCCTCACTGACAATCGCCAGCAAATACTCAATCCAGGTCGACGGAGCCAGGTTCTTCAGGAGATACCCCTGCGCCCCCTGCTTGAGCGCTTCGAACAGATAGGAGATCTCATCCGATACGGTGACGATGACGATCTTCACATAGGGGTATTCCAGCTTAATGCGCCGCGTAGTCTCCAGACCATCCATACCCGGCATTTCGATATCGATCAGAATCAGATCCGGCATCCATTGTCCGGTCCAGACGATTGCCTCTGCTCCGCTGGCAACAGCGCCGATCACTTCGAACCGCTCATCCAGCGCCACAATCTCACTCATCGCCTCCCGCGCATGCGCATGGTCATCGACGATCAGCACCCGGCAGCGTTCCATCCGTCGTCCCCCCTTTCGCAATCTCTACAACTGTTCCGTCAGGTCCGGATTGTAAGTCAAGCTTCCAGCCCATGCTGCATGCCCGTTCTCTCATAATCTGCAGGCCATAGCTCCCGCTCACCGCAAAAGGATCGGCATGTGCGAATCCGGCCCCGTTATCGGCAACGGTCACGTTCCAATTCAGCCTGTCACCTTGGCCGGAGACGGACACCTTACCTGCGCGCGTATGCTTGCGTACGTTGATAATGGCCTCGCGGATGCAGGACAACAGCTCAGCTTGTTCTGCTGCCGTTAGCGCCTGCTCATCCAGATGCCAGTCCAGCGACACCTCAATCATCACTTCACCGGCTATTCCGGCAAGCTGCTCTTGAATGGAACGCTCCAGGGAGAAGCTCTCCTTGCCGCTGACCGGCACCTTGAGATTGGCAATGGCCTGTCGCACATAGCGGTTGACTTCGTGCACTGTTTTCTTAATCTGATCCACGCTCTCTGCGCTGATCTCCCCGTCTTTGCGGTTCTGTTCCAGGCGGTCAATCCGCACGGAGAGCAGAAACAGCGACTGTGCCATTCCGTCATGCAGCTCCTTGGCCAGCAGCTCGCGCGCTTCCATCGCTGCAGTTGCCGCCCGCTCCCGTTCCAGCTCCCGCTGGCTCCGTTCGAGCATCCGGAAGAGCGGCAGCAGCAGAATATTACTGAACAGAAAGACAAGCACCGGAGTTAAGTAGTTTCCCATGTCCATGGAGATGTACTGCATCAGGAACTGATGCCGCACAAACTCCCAGATGCCGACCATGAGCGTTGGAATCAGCAGGATGAGCACTTTAATTCGGGTATACGTCGCTGTCCCCTCCTTAATACTGATGATAACTTTATCATTCCCGGGTCTTGCCCGGCATGACTCTTTCGGGCTATACCCGGCAATAAATGTTACAAATATAAGTATTTTAAAAATAATCTTATCTCGTCCGGACTCCATACTTACAATAATAGCAGGTCGCGAAACCATATCCGATAGGGTACACTAGGAGCAAAGCACAATCAAGTATTCTTTCATGCTGACTATACAGGAGAGACAATGAAATGAAACGTATTACGATACTTATCGCCGACGATGATGCGGAAATTGCCGATCTGATCGGACTGCATCTGGAGAAAGAGGGCTATCATCCCATCAAGGTCACGAGCGGCACAGCGGCTGTTCAAGCAGTCCAATCCCAGCATATTGATCTGGCGGTGCTGGATATTATGATGCCCGGGATGGACGGGTATGAGGTGACCCGGCAGATCCGGGAGCAGCATCGGCTGCCGATTATTTTTTTGAGCGCAAAGACGTCGGATCTCGATAAAATCACCGGGCTCGTGATCGGCGCCGACGATTATATGACCAAGCCGTTCAATCCCATGGAGCTGGTCGCCAGAGTGAATGCGCAGCTCCGCCGCTCCATGCAGCTGAATCAGCCGGTTGCGGAGCATAAGGCTGTGCTGGAAACGGGAGGTCTGATCATCGATCCGGACCGCCGTTCGGTCACCCTGTACGGGAATCCCATTGAGCTAACGCCGAAGGAATTCGACATCCTCTATCTGCTGGCCAGCTATCCGAAGAAGGTGTTCAGTGCGGAGCATCTTTTCCGGCAGGTCTGGGGCGAAGCCTATTATGAGGGCGGGAATACCGTCATGGTCCATATCCGCACCCTGCGCAAAAAGCTTGGCGAAGAGCAGACCAAAAACACATGGATCAAAACGATCTGGGGGGTAGGATACACATTCAATGGCTAATATGTTCCGCAGCTTCCGCTTCAAAATGATCTCATTGCTCGTTCTGAGCATGATCTGTTCCGGCGCCATTACTTTTGCCCTCTATAAAGGTCTGCAGATGTACTATACCTCACAGGTTAAGCTGGAGGACCCGCTGGCCCGCTTCCGCTGGATGATCGCCAGCTTCGGCGACCTCAATTTCTTCCTGATCTTCTTCATTCCGCTGGCGCTGCTGTTCTTCTTCCTGTTCACCAAGCCGTATGCCCGTTATTTCAAAGAGATCTCGCAGCATATCCGCCTGCTGGCAAACGGGGATTTCAAGAGCCGCATCCATATAACCTCCAACGATGAATTCGAGGATATTGCCGCCGATCTGAATCTGGCCAAGGATAAGCTGCAGCAGGCGGTGGAACGCGGGGATTTCGCCGAGAACAGCAAGGACAAGCTCGTTCTTAACCTGGCTCATGATCTGCGGACCCCGCTGACCTCTGTACTCGGCTATCTTGACCTGGTACTGAAGGACGGACAACTAAGTGCTGAACAAATCAAACATTACACAACCATCGCCTATACCAAATCGCAGCGGCTGGAGAAGCTGATCGATGAGCTGTTCGAGATTACCCGGATGAATTACGGCATGCTGACTGTCGAGCAGCTCCCGCTTGATCTAAGCGAGCTGCTTGTCCAGCTGAACGAAGAGCTGTATCCTGTGCTGGAGAACAACGGACTGACTGCCCGCCTTGCGCTGGCTCCGCAGATGAGAATTACCGGGGACGGGGAGCTGCTGGCCCGGGTGTTCGAGAACCTGCTGACCAATGCCGTGCGTTATGGCAAAGACGGCCAGTATGTCGATATCCGCTGCAATCCGGAAGGGGAGAATGTAATCGTCCAGATGATCAACTATGGGGATAGCATCCCTGCGGAAGAGCTGCCTTTTCTCTTCGATATGTTCTACACCGGCGACCGGGCGCGGACCCATCAGGAAGGCAGTACCGGACTGGGCCTGTTCATTGCCAAAAATATCGTCGAGCAGCATCACGGCACCATCTCCGTCCAGAGCGACGCGATCCGCACTCTCTTTGAGGTGCGGCTTCCGGGTCTAATTAAGTAGAGTTATAAATTCTTTTATTTTACGCGGAAACGGCTTTGCGTTTTTATATTTTAAGAAAAACTTTATCTTTACCCCACTTCTTTTTAAATTCACTCCCTTATTCTTTGGACATAGAGTCCAAGGAGGAAGCTGAAATGAAGAAGTGGGTTTTTTGGGTTGTTCTTGCCGGGCTGCTTGGGTATCAAGGGCTGCGCCAAGGCGGAGAAGACGTCCCTCCCGGACAGGGTATGCCTATCGTTCAAGTGGTTACGGACCACGGCTCCAAGAATCTGACGGTTATCCCTAAAAGCAGGGTTCACCAGGGCAACCTGCTGCTTGTTAACAAGGAATACCCTGTACATAAATCGGGCGTCAGCAAAGATATTGTCAATCTTACCGAGCATCAGGAGCTGATTGAAGGGTATGGCCTGCTGGACAACAAGACGATGCTCTCCGAGCAGGTAGCGGAGCAATTCTCGATTATGGTGGGAGCTGCTGCCGGACAGGGTGTCCAGCATTTCCTGATCAGCAGCGGCTACCGGAACAACTCGGAGCAGAAACGACTCTATGAGGACAAAGGCGCCGAATACGCACTTCCGCCCGGCTATAGCGAGCATAATCTCGGCTTGTCACTCGACATCGGCTCCACAGAGATGGCGATGAGCCATGCTCCTGAAGGACAGTGGCTCCGGGATAACGCCTGGGATTATGGTTTTATTCTGCGCTATCCTGAAGATAAGACCGGCATTACCGGCATCCAGTATGAGCCTTGGCATTTCCGCTATGTCGGCCTGCCGCACAGCATCATTATGCGGGATAAGCATTTCACCCTGGAGGAATATTTGGATTATCTGAAGCAGCAGAAGACAATCACCGCTACCGTTAACGATACGGAATATCAGATCTCGTATATTGCGGTCACTGGAAATACTCCGGTTCCTACACCTGAAGGCCGGCATGTCGAGTTCTCGGGCAACAATATAGACGGCGTTATTATGACGGTATATCCATAAGAGCCAAGCCATATAACAATATAACCTAAGAGAAGGCGGTGATGCGGAATGAATCCGGCACACAAACTGAGAATATACGGGTTGCAGGCACTTTTCGCCGTATACATCTATGTACTCTTCAAAATCATCTTATTCAAGTTTGGTTCGATTAACTTCAGCTTTCTCTGGCAGCAGCTGCAGAAGAGCCCGGATAATATCGCCGGCAGTCTGCGCACAGGAAACTTTGTTCCGCTCGCTACCCTGTCCAATACGTATCATCATCTCACACCTACTACCATGCTTAATTTCGCGGGAAATATTGCCTTGTTTATCCCTTATGGCATATTCCTTGTGCTACTGTCCCCGAATGGAAAAGGCGGCGGCTCCTTCACCGGTGTTCTGCTGCGCTCTTTCGCATTAAGTGCGGTGCTTGAATGTGCGCAGGCGGTATTCTCCATCGGAACCTTTGATGTGGACGATCTCATTCTGAATACGCTTGGGGGTGTGCTGGGTTATCTCCTGTTCCGGCCTCTGATCAAGGCATTTAAGCCAAGCGGGAAAAGCGGTCAAATCAATAAGGACGATCCCGCGCCAGCGCAAAATAGAAGGATCATCTATGATACGAAGTCTAATCCTCCTGCCATATCCGGCAAAGGCTCCTCTGTCACCAAAAGGTGACGGGGAGCCTTTGTCTTCGTTAGCGGTCTAATCCCCCGCCTTATATAGGCGAAGTATACCGGCCGTATTGGATCTCCAGTTCTTTGAAGGTATTGCCCTGCTGTAACAGGAAGAAGGAGTTCACTCCCTCCGCTCCCCACCAGTTCAGCCCGAGCAGTAATCCGTCCGCCGACTGTGCCGCAAACAATAACGAGAACATCTCCGGCCGCATCTCACCGCCGTCATCAACACGCCAGACCGAATATTCATCGCTCTCCATAACAGCGGGATAATCCATGAAGCTGAGCTTCCCGTCTTCATTCAGGACAAGACTGAAGAGCATATCCTTATCCTGCCTTGTGAACTGGACCAGATACAGCTCCCTATCCGGGGCCAGATCAGCCAGCTTCCAGGCGGACTGAAGCTCCCGGTGCTTAACGGCAGCTATGCTCTTCCGCACCGGATCTCCGGCTGCAAGCTGCGGAGCTGCCGGGTCGGCGGGTTGCAGATCTACTAATGCAGCCGGCGGGAAGCTGGAGGAATCAACCAGATAATAGGTTTCATCCGCTTTCGCAGCACCACTCTCTACCGTGTAGAGATAGCCGGACAGATTAGCGAAATTATTCGCCAGTTCCCGTCCATTGCTGTCCTCACTCCCCGCTTGCTGCTTCTCGAACTTCACGGCCAGCACCTGACCTCCGTTGCCAATGGCGGTATTCAAGGATTCCATCTGCTTCCCGCTCCCGTCTTCCTGTGAAGTCACAAGAAGATGACTTCCGGTCTCATCGGCGAAGCCGAATACGGGCTGTAGCTTGGCGGGATCGAGGAAAGCCGCCAAGGCAGGCGATTCGGTGGCCGGAGCAGATGAAGCAGGGGCTGCCGTAGGTGTAACAGCCGTCTGCTGCGGTACAGGCGATAGGCTCTGCTCCGCCGCAGATGATGGTTTGGCCGAAGACTCATTACTCCCTGTAGTACCGTTGCTTTCAGACCGCGAACAGCCGGACAAGCTTGAGATTACCACTGCCGTAAGAATAATCAGTCCGGCAGCTTTCAGCCGGTGCCGGGAACTTCTCTTCACTCGATTCATTGGGTATCCTCCAGTGGAGTTATTCGAATATGCCCATACTAAGGTAGCGTTCACCAGTATCTGGAGCAATACACAACACGCGCTTGCCATGCCCCAGACGCCGGGCTTCCTGCAGCGCTGTCCATACCGCTGCCCCGCCGGAAGGGCCAATCAGGATCCCTTCAGTACTGGCCAACCTCCTTACCATATCCAATGCATCTTCATCGGATACCTGCACTATATCATTATAAATGCCGGTGTTCAGAATCGCCGGCACGAAGCCGGGGCTGGTGCCCACCAGCTTATGCGGTCCAGGCTTGCCGCCGGAGAGCACTGGTGAGCCTTGCGGCTCCACGACAACCACGCGGAGCTCTGGCAGTTGCTCACGCAGCGCCTCTCCCGTTCCGGTAATCGTGCCGCCTGTTCCCGAGGTGGCAACAAATACGTCCAGTCTGCCTTCCATCTGCTCCAGAATTTCCGGAGCGGTGGTGATGCGGTGGATGTCCGGATTCGCTTTGTTCTCGAACTGCTGGGGAATGAAGCTCCCGGGGATCTCCTGGCCCAGCTTCACTGCCTTGGCAATCGCGCCCGGCATCCGCTCCGCTGCCGGCGTCAGCACAACCTCCGCGCCGTAGGCCTTCAGGATATTGATCCGTTCCTTCGTCATATTATCCGGCATAATCAGGATTGCCTTATAGCCCTTCGCTGCCGCATTCATCGCCAGGCCGATGCCGGTATTGCCGCTCGTCGGCTCAATGATCGTCCCGCCAGGCTGCAGCCGCCCGTCCAGCTCCGCCTGCAGAATCAGATTATACGCGGCCCGGTCCTTAACGCTGCCGCTGGGATTGAACATCTCCAGCTTCACATACAGCTCCGCATCCTCCGGTCCGGTAATGCGGTTCAAGCGTACAACCGGCGTACCGCCGATCAGCTCCGTAATATTATTAACTACCCGCTTAGTCATCTATATGCCTCCCTTATTCCTGTGTTTGTCTTATGCAAGATGTAGCTTCCATTGTATCGCTATCAGGTAGCTCTTGTCGATTTCCCCAAATTGGAGGGTATGCTCAAGCCCGAAACCCTATGAAAATCACCGGGTACAATAGTGAAAAGCCTATGCCCGCTTGAATTGTGGAGCCAGAGGGCTTGTATGAGTGAACTTAATGCTGAACGGCGATCTGTGGGGAGATGTGTGGTGCATGGCGGCGGGAGTGTGAGTTACGGAATGTGTGGCTGCGGGGTGTGTGGCTGCGGGGGCTGCAAGGGCTGCGAGAATAGTAAGGTTAGCGCGGATACAGGACTAACTAGCATGGATAACATCGGTAATGTGGGACACAAACGGAATTGTTGTACTTTATGCAGGATTTTCAGCAGATGAGCGAGCCAAATTACGGATTGTTGTACAAAATACAATAATTCTCCTCAGATAAGCAAGATAACTCCTTAATTGTTGTATAACATACAATATTTCCGAATTTTAGGCGGAATAGAGCCTGAAATGTTGTAAAATATGCAGGATTTCTGGCCGTTAGGCAAGCTTGAGCCTGAAATGTTGTATAACCTGCAGGATTTCCGCAGTTAGGTGGCTCGTTGTACATACAGTCCTAGACCCGGTTCCAAGATGAACCGGTTATGCTGTCCATAGGAGGACAGTTATCCCTTTCAACGGGAAAAACCGCCCCCCGGACACACGGGAAGCGGTTTTTGCAGTACGCTGAATATTATGCAACTTAGCATAATGCAGCTGAGCAATATTCAGCCATACAATAATCAGCTATACTATTTCAGCTCTACGGATTCACAGTAATCGTAAACGTCGACGTAGTATTTTTAATAGGAGTTACGGTGTTCAGGATCTTCAGATTGTTGAAGACAACGTTGCCTACCGCCGGGCCCTGGCCTGCTTCGGCCGATTCGTTGGCCCAGATGCCGACTCCGGACTTGGCGTCGAACGCGTCGCCGCTCTTCTGCGCACCGGAAATCGTGATGTTCGTAAAGATGGTATCCGCTACAGGGAACTGCGGTGAATTGCCGACATAGTTGGTCTGGAACATGATCCCGTGATAGGTCGGATCAATAATATCCACATCGCTGACCCGGATGCCCTGGAACACCTTGGAGGCGGAGAATACCCAGATGGCCGGGAAGGTCTGTGAGCCCCAGAAATGTCCGCCCGCCCGGACAACCGAAATGTTCTGGAAATTCGTCGTCGGCGATGCGCCGAACCCGTTCATGGCATAACCGAAGTCGAGCGAGCTGATCGTAATCCCGGAATAGCAGAGCGTATCCGCAATATAGATGTTGCGGAAGGTGTTCGCATAACCGCCATAGACGGCCACACCGGCTGCACGCCAGGTCAGGATCGAGGTCAGGTTCTCGTATACATTGTCCTTCATGTCCGAGCCGCCGGAATCGATCGCCGAGAACAGCGCGAAGCTGTCATCTCCGGTCGCCCGTGCTTCATTGTTGGACACGAGGTTATTCGTGCTGCCGTTGGTCATGTTGATGCCGTCGGCGAAGGTGTTGCGGATACGCGAGTTTCGGATCACCATGTAATCGGTATTTGCACCCCAGTACATACATACCTGATGTTCGGTCCAGATGTTGTCAATCGTAATGTTCGCTACATTGGAGAAGTCGAACACTTTTCCAGGACCGTCAATGCGTGAGGTATAGTTGCCGAAATAGGCAAACCCCGAGAAGGTGGAGCCATTCGCAGAATCGGTAGCTCTGAAGCCAACATCCGTATTGGACTGGTTAACCGGCGCATAGAACCGGGTATACCAGGGACCGGCTCCGACAATTTTAATAGGTTTGCCGTAGACCTGGAACTTGTTCGAGGTTTCATACGATCCGGCTGGAAGATATACACCCACAAGGTTGCCGGTCGTATCCATACGGACTTTATCAATCGCATTCTGCACATCCTGGTGCGTGAAGCCCAGCGGAACCGTATACTTGGACGGGTCCGGATTGGCGATCGGCGCTACCTGCTCCAGGCTGACGAAGTCAATCGCATACTGTGAAGTGTTGGCTGCGTCCTTCTGAAGTCTGATTGTGCTGCCAGCCGGAATGGTGCTGTCGAACATAATATTCGCTTCATCATAGATGTGGCGCGGAGAACCGGCGCTTGGCGAATTGCCCGGGCTGATCTCTGAGCCGTACAGCCAGGCGTATTTGGAATTCAGCGTAATGGCTTTATTGAATACACCGTTCACATAAATATTAAGTGTAGCCGTTGTTCCATCACCGCTTGCCGAGTCCGGAATCGAGAACCGGGTAACGAGCGTATTGGTGCTGGCTTTGGTGGTGAACTCAACATAGCTGCCAGTAGTATTCAATGTGACTGCTCTTCTGCCTGAGGCTTCACCGGCAAGATCACCGATATTGCGGTTCGGATTCAGCTTGACAGCTCCGCCCCCGACAACCCCGTCCTCCGCTTCATACATGTCGTAAGGCATATTGGCCCCGCGTCCGATGTAGAGCGACTGATTCTGGATGTTGTTGGCCCGCTTCACTGCAAGTTCATTGGCGTCTACGGCAATTTCAGTTTTTACATTATATTTCCCGTTCACAGCGGTCCAGGTTCCAAGGGCAACCGGAGCCGTTATGCTTCCGCTGGCAATGACACCGTTATAAGTGCCGGTCAGCGTTTTGATTACCGCACCGGTGGTCGCATCAGTCAAGGTCAGCGTGAGGTTATGTGCACCACTGGCGGAAGCCGCCGTTCCCTGATTCTTAATAGCCAAGGAGAAGCTCACTGTATTCCCGCCAGCAGGATTACCCGGAGACCAGCTGACCGGAGAAGCGATCAGATCCGAGCTGGATACGGGATTTACGGTAAGCGATGCAGGATTCGAGTAGCTGTTATTCCCTTCATTCAGCTCAATGACGGTGTTGTTCTCGTCGACCTTTGCACTTAATGCATAGGTTGCTGCATCTTTGGCGCCGATGTTCAGCGACACTGTGGCCGAAGCTCCTGCGGCCAGAACACCGACTGGTGCTGTTCCGGCAAGCGTGGTGCCAAGATAGAAGCCGACGGTTGTTGCTGCCGAAGAAGCAGACCCGGCGTTCTTAACGGTAGCGTTCAGCGTGATGACATCGGTCTCTACCGGAGCAGAAGGGCTCCAGGACATCGCCGTCACTGTAAGATCCGGATTCGCAGCCGGTGTGCCGATGATCTGAAATTCAGCTACCTGTCCGGCGCTTGAACCGGAGTTCGTAGTGAATTTCAATTGCAGCTCACTGGCCGTTGTGGTGACTGGAATGGTCACGGAGTTGCCACTGGCCGGGTTAAAGGTGTACACCGTGGCCGGCACTAGACTAGTGAAGGTGCCTGTAGACTGGTTATGACCCAGTACCTGAATGGTTTGGGTACGGGTAGCCCAGGCTGCAGCCGGATTCAGCTTCACGACTACCGAAGTTACATTGGCATTCGCGCCAAGGTTCACAGTCAGCGTATTCGGATAGCTTCCGCCCGCCCCTTCCCAGTACGTATTCACGTCTCCGTCATTGGCATTGGCGGGTACAAATGTAAATACAGAAGATGAAGCATTAATGGACTTGCCGATCGCCAGGTTCGAGCCGGGACCCGCGCTTGGGGAAGCCGTCGGCGAAGCGGTTGGCGAAGGTGTTGGTGTGATAACTGGAGTTGGAGACGGGGTTACTGTTGGAGTTACTGTTGGAGTTACTGCTGGTGTGGCAGTCGGAGCTACGGTAGGTGTAGCCGTCGGCGCAACAGTCGGCGTTGGGACAGGTGTGGCTGTTGGCGCTACCGTCGGAACGGGTGTAGCCGTAGCGGTCGGTGCCGTTGAGACGGTCAGAACCAGTTGATCCAGATTCACGTTGCCGGAGTCGGACGCATCGTATTTGTAGGCAATAGTGTTATTTCCGGCTGTTAAAGCAAGAATTTCTGCCTGTGTGGACCAGGTATCCCAGTTAGCCAGATTGGCAAGCGAGGTCTGCTTGATCTTGGCCCCGTTCACATAGACACTCAGCGTCTTGGTGCTGCCGGAGGCATTGGCATACCGCAGCGCTGCGCTGTAATTGCCTGCGGATGCAGCCGAGACAGTGAAGGTTGTGGCTGCTCCCTGGGCAAGATAGCCGTCAACAAACGCAGACCCGGTATAGCCGGTGTGATCCGTGTTGGTCTTGGCCCCGCCGGACAAGGCGGCAGCTTCCGCTTCATAAGTTCCCGGCGGAGAAACCGCGGTTCCGTACACTTCAAGTTCAGACAGCTGCGCAGCAGGCCAGCCGGTGTTGGCCGTGAAGTTTATTTTAATATAGCGGGCTGTTGCAGCAGTGAAGTTGACCGTGACTGTGTTAGAGCCGCTGGAAGGATTGAAGCTGTAGGCTGCTGAGGCAGCCAGATTGCTGTAAGAAGCATCATCCGTACTGCCTTGAACGGACAATGTCTGTGTTCTTGCTTCCCAGGCTGACGGCAGCTTGAGTACAACCTGATTGACGCTGCTGCTGGAGCCTAGATCGACCTTGATCCATTGCGGAAAAGCATTGCTGGCACTCTCCCAATACGTTCCCTGGTTACTGTCATTGGCATTCGCTGCCACATACACATCACCCACAGAGCTGGCGGTAATCGTCTTGCCTTGAGCCAGATTGCCTGCCGCTGCCCCCACTGCCGGGAATAACGCCAGCTGGCCCACACATAGCGCAAGTATCAAGCTGTACAGCAGGAATGTCCTTTTCACTGAAGCCTTGTGTCTGGTAATCATCTGACAACCACCTCCCATAGTTTTATGATGCCGTTTTAAAGTATGCGCTTTCATAAATGATCCCCTATACTCCTCGCCTCCTTGATTTATTCTGCCGCCCCTGCGGTTCTGAAGATATGTTGCAATCAGCCAGTTCACTCCTCCTCCCACTGCTGCCCTTACACATTCAAAAGACCGGTCCGCTCCTTGCGTCAATATGCAGAACAGCAAACCGCAAGCGCAAGAGAAACGGACCGGACCCGGAGTGAGCCTATGAACTAACTAATTATGGTAATAATATAAGATATCACTAGGTTGAGGTCGATGGCTTATTCTATGATTAGTATGTGCATAAATACGGATTACATATTTTTATGCAGCACTCCTGAGCGGAGCAGCAGCACTCGATTCCACTGAACAACACCGGGAGAGATTAAACCTAATTAAAGTCGGCATACCCCCGCAGGCAGGATGCTTATACAATGAATACAACAAGGCGCGGGCCAAGGGGGAACTAAACATGAAGAATGCTGACCAACAGGAGCTATTCCACAAAAACGAGAAACTCATTAACATGGTTATTGAGCGGGCCAAGCGGGATTTTCCGGAGGAGATTGCAATGATCGGGCTTACGGGCTCTTTTCGTACCGGAGATTTCCATGACAAAAGCGATCTGGATCTAATTATTATTAACAACAACAACCAGGGCTGGGACTTCTCTTCCTGCTTCATACTGGGGGACGTCGGATACGATATCTATTGCACTCCATGGGAGACAAGGATTGAAGATCAGGCTGCGCTTGAAAGTCCGATGAATTCCAGTCTGATAGATTTACAGGTGCTCTATTGTGCCAAACCGGAATATATGGAGAAATTCAATGCGTACAGACAGAGGGCGCTGGATATTTTAGCTAAGCCTATCGGGAGCGAATGCATCGGCAGAGCGAAGAAGTGGCTCGATAGTGCCAAGCAGGAATACGCGAATACACTGCTCGCTGGAGATCTTGGGGCCGTCAGGCTGGCTTCAGGCGAGGTTGTATACAACCTGGTAAATGCCCTGGCCAGTTTGAATAACACTTATTTTAAAAGGGGGCTTAAGCGTTACCTGGAGGACATTTCCACCTGGCAGTATCTTCCCGGCAATTTTGAAGCGATATATATGGATGTCATTAATGCCAAGACTATGGATGAAATCAGAAATACCTCCTATATACTCCTGAGTAGTATTAACAATCTGTACAACTCCCTCTATCAAAAATATGTAGTCCAGCCCGTCCCGTCCTATGATAATCTGGCGGGCACCTATGAGGAGCTATGGTGCAACTACCGCAATAAGATTATTGCCAGCACCGAAGCGAAGGATAAATCCTATGCTTTCTATACCGCTATGGGGACACAGCAGTTCCTGGATGAAATGACGGAGTCGCGGGGAACCCGGAAGTTTGATCTGATGCAACACTTCGATGCGGATCAGCTAGATTTATTTAAGGAGCAGTTCCTGCTGGCGATGGATGAGTATCTGGAAGAATATAACCGCACAGGCCAGCCAATCGAACGTTATGATACCTTTGAAGAACTTTATAGACAATATATGAAGGTTTAGGTAATTCTCTACGGGGGATAATTAAGCGACCCGATGATCAGGAGGTTATAATGCTTAGTTATAAAAACACAACGACGGAAGTTGCTGCCAGTGGAATCGATACTGTTATTATATCCGTTGGTGCAACCGAGCAGGTAAGCCTGAATGCAAAGACCCCCGCCGTTTCCGGCGGGGGTCTAAGATGTATTCTCTGGGAGAGAATTCTCTCTTATTCTGCACGATCAAGCTGAAAATAAGCTGAAGGCCTGTTAATCTACACGTTGAAACGTGCCACCAGACCCTGCAGACCTTGTGCCAGCATGCTCAGCGCGCTGGCAGATGAAGCAATTTGTTCTACCGAAGCCATCTGCTCCTGCGAGGCAGCGGATACCTGCTGCGTATTCGCCGCAGTGGTCTCTGAAATCTGCGTAACGGTACGGATGGAGTCTACGATTTCCTCGGTTGCCGCCGTGATTTCTTCCACAGCTCCGGACACCTCCTGAACCTGTCCGGCCAGCGAATCAATCGAGATGCGGATTTCGTTGAAGGAATGTCCGGCCTCTTCGATGATGCGAGTTCCACTCTGCACTTCGTTCATGCTGTTCTTCATCACCTTCACTGCATGGTCGGCATCCGACTGGATTCCGGTCGCCATCTCAGCAATCAGATTGGCGGATTCAGCAGATTGTTCGGCCAGTCTGCGTACCTGATCGGCCACTACCGCAAATCCTCTGCCCTGCTCTCCGGCCCGCGCCGCTTCAATCGTCGCATTCAGGGCCAGCATATTCGTCTCTGAGGCAATCCCCTTGATCACTCCGACAATGCTGCCAATTTCCTGTGACCGCTTCACGAAGCCCATGACCTGCTGCGACAGGGACTGAATGGATTCGTTGATGGAATCCATCTGACGGCCGGCGGACTGCAGGGACTGGTCTCCGGCAACCGCATATTCGGCAGAGCGCAGCGAAGCTTCAGAAATATCCTGCACACTGGCAGCAATCTGCTGAATCCCGGCAGACATTTCAATAATCGTATTCATGTTGGTCTGCAGATCATTCATCTGCCGTCCCGTGCCATTGGCAACTTCGCCCATTATCCCGGCGATCTTCTCGGTCGCTTCGGCAGTCAAACCGCTGTCGGAAGTCAGCTTGACCGAGGAGGCTGCGAGGCCGCTCGCAGAAGCATTCACCTGGCCGATCATCGCCGCCAGATTATCCGTCATTTTATTGAAATTCCGGGCTAAATCTCCGATCTCATCCTTCGTCCGCACACTGAGCTTGCGGGTCAGATCGGCATCCCCGTCTGCTATTTCTTCGAGCTGCCTGTTCACATCACTTAGCGGTTTCAGAATCCGTGCCGACATCACGAACGCGATCAGCACAGCCAGCAATACCGATAGTCCGGTTACCCCCATACTGGTAATCATAGACGAGCTGCGGTGAGTAGCCGCCTGACTCTGCTCCTTCGTGATTTCTTCATGCAGCATATTCTCAAACACAAGCTGTGAGTCGATTATGGTATCCAGGGAGAGCGTAGTAAACGACTTCTGTGCCTCCGGGAAATTACCGTCTTTGGCTAAGGCAAAAGCTTCCTCCAGTACGGTCAGATAATTGCCCCATTCACTCTCCAGATTCGTAATTCCTGCAAGCTCAGCTTCGTTCAGACCCGCACCCTTAAGCTCCTCGGCAGCCGCCGTAATCTGCGGGATCATCGCTTCATAGGCAGTCAGGTTGGCGGTTCTTTCCTCATCCGTATTGCTCATAACATATCTTGCCGCCAGCCCGTCCGCCGTACGGATATCATCAGTTAATCCCTGCACCAGCGACAGCTTGCTGTAGTTACGGTTGATCTGTTCTGTAAGCATGGTTACCTTACCCTGAAATAAGGTGCTGCCCGCGATTGCGATAATGAACACGATAATCACAGCGGCGAAGCCGGACATGATTTTGGCGCGTATTCCTCTAAGGTTGTTGAACATCATAAATTCCTCCACTCTATATGTAAGCTATACTGCATAACCCCTGCCCTTAGGGGCTTGTAGACTATGTATCCTGCATGCACGCTCCATGCGACTGGTGCTGGCTTGTCCTCCTTAAGCGTGTTACTAATCTTTTCCTCATGCCTGTATCTTACGTCCCAATGCTTAAACCAATCTGAAATGAAGCTGAGCATCCGCTGAATGAAGCAGAAGCAGCTGATCCAGCCTCAAAGGCGGTGTATGCTCGTGCAAGAAATTGCGGGGGAATTACCGGAAATACAAGGATAATGAATAACAGAAAGCATACCTCCGGGGAAGCACATTGTGTTCGGTTTTCCGCATACATTGGCCCGGTTACCTCCACAGAAGCATATTGTATTCGGTTTTTCGCATACATTGGCCCGGTTACCTCCACAGAAGCACATTGTATTCGGTTTTTCGCATACATCTAGCCCGGTTACCTCCACGGAAGCATATTGTATTCGGTTTTTCGCATACATTTGGCCCGGTTACCTCCACGGAAGCACATTGTATTCGGTTTTTCGCATACATTTGGCCCTCCGTTAGCCAGGCTTCCGGGGAATCTGTGGGATTCGTGATGCAAGAACAAGATCACCATATTTTCATAAACAACACAAAAAAACCGCCACCCCGGCCGATGGCAGGAAGTGACGGTTATTCGGATGAGTATTCGATCCCCTAAGCTTCTATAGCTATTATGTATGTAAGCTGCTGTCATTCACTCAGGTTCACTCATATTCACTAGAGTTCACCCAGGTTCATTCATACAAATTGCCGTTCGCAAGCATGGCCAGCCGCTCTTCATCCAGCACGATCAGCCGGCCGCGTCTGCGTTCAATAATCCCTTCTTCGATCAGGCGGCGCACCACCCGGTTCAGATGCCGGTAGCTGGTACCCAGCAGATCGGCAGTCTCTGTCAGGCTGGAGGTACGGATCTCCTCCACGCGCTGGGCGCCGGTGTTGTCCGAGAAGAGGGACATCAGGTAGCTGGCGAAGCGGTTCTCCACCGGATACAGCACATTCATGGCCGAGGTCTGGCCCAGCGTATACAGCTTATGGCTCAGCTCCCCGACGAGGAAGCGCAGCAGCGCCGTATTGTCTTCGAACTCTTTTAGCAGCAGCTTCCTTCCGGCCACCAGCAGCAGGCTGTCGCCCACCGATACCACCTCATTCTTGACCGGATACTGGCGCAGCAGCTCAACATCCCCGATCACCGACATCGGCCTTGCGAACCGGACAAGCATCGACTTGCCGTTAGGCAGCAGGGTATGAATCTTCAGCTTGCCCTGCACCAGAATGAACATGCTCTCCAGCCGGTCGCCCACCGAACACACCGCATCCCCGTCGTTGTAACGCCGAAGCTCCATCTGGGCAATTGCGCCGCTGCTGAACATTGCCGTAAGATTATTCTGCTCCGCAAGACTGCGTACCGCCTCCGGATTTACTATCGAATACATGCAGCTCTTCCTCTCCCGCTGTGTAAAGTTAACTCTGTCTTCAAACTGTACCACAGCTCAAGGTCAAAGGGCTAACCGGCTTCACCTCATGTCTGCGTCGTCCAGGCGGATCTCTGCTACAGTTGCATCCGGTGAACACCAGAATTCTAAGGTTATTCCTTGTTTATGATCAATGTATCCGATAATATCTGCGGTCTGCTCATTGCTTTTGTAATATTTGCTTCCATACAGATCAAGCACACTTTGTTTGCTGTCTCCGAGTCCGATGCCCAAGGCCGTATGGAGCGGATCATCCGAACGGTTATTATCCGTGGCTGTGATCATAATCCGCTTAATCAAACCTTCGTCAGGCCCGGAATGAACCGAGGCCGTGACAAGACCGTCTTTCCAGTGGTAGTAATCATACAGCTCATTATCCTCCTTACTTAAGGGGCTGCCGAACTGCTTAAGCAGATGATCGTCATTAATATTGTCGTGCAGGTTCACACCGCCGATCGCTTCGCGGGCGAGGTCCGTGGAAGGCGTCAGCTTTTCGGAATAGGCAGAGAAATTATACACCCCGAAGCCTGCTACGATGAGAGCGATCAGAATAAATACAATCCGTCTGATACCCATACTAATGGACAACGCCTTTCTCAAAATAATCCTTCAGCTCCCGCTGCTCCCGGAAGTTCGCGACATTAAAAGACGGCCAGTTGCGCAGCGGCCGCACCCGCTCGGACAGCCGGTTCCGCAGAGCCTCGTCGAGAATGCCATTCTCCTGCCTGCTGAACTCAATCAGCTCAGGGACCACATCCGCGGACAGCCCGGTCAGATAATTGGCATCCAGGGTGCCGCTTGCGGCATAGCGCTGAATATTCTGTCTGGCAATAATATGATCCATCCCGATATAATTCATCAGCACATAAGACAGTAAACCGAGCACGATGTAACACTTAAGCAGCGGGAACTCTGCCCGGATGATCCGCACCGCAGCCAGAACAAGCAGCAGCCCGAGGAAGATCATGAAGGCATGCACCAGGAAGCGGATATAGGTGTAACCATACGCTTCTTCATATAAGGTCAGCCGCGAGTAGGCAGAATAGAGCATGACCATGGAGCAGAGAACCAGAATATAGAGCAGAATCTGAATCACCCGCTTCAGCCCTCCGCCCGCTTTGCGCACCGCCAGCAAGGACAGCAGCAGAATAACGAAATTGAGCGCTGTCACCAGAATCAGCTCAAAGAATCCGCTCCGCGCATAATCCGCATAAGTCTTGCCATCGGGCAGAACGCCTTCCCACGCCCCGAACAAATACGAGAATTGCACGCTCACAAACAGCATGTATACGGCATTGATCACCGCAAGAACTGTAGTAATGATGATGGGATCATCAACGCCGATACTCTCCTCCTCCGGTTCATTCACATCCTGCACTGTGAGAGTATCAAGCCCCCCAGGCGGATAGGTCTGGATATAGGACTTACTATCAACAAACCCCCACACAAAGCCGAACATCCCTAGTCCAAGCAGGATAATCCACAACGCCCTTGTGATCCATTCGCCAAAAGAGATATTGTCAAAGTAACCCGGGAGCTCTGTCAGCAGCCGGTTGAATACCCCATCCGCCGTGGAGAGAAGCGAGGTGACGATCAGCAGCAGCGGAAGGGAAATCAGCAGCCCGATCACTATACGGATCAGAACCTGCTTGCGTTCATTAGACACCCCGCCCTGGCTACGGCGTAACAGCTTCACCGCTGTGTTCCAGTGGCGCAGGCTCTGGGGGAAGAAATGCTCCAAAGCCGCTCCGATCAGCCCGAAGCCGCTCCAGGACGGCAGGCGGTAACTGAGCATATAAGTCATATGTAATAGAATCAGCGCAGGAATTACAAGATAATTAAGCCCGAAGAAAAACCAGTTGCCAAACAGTGCGTACGTCAGCGACAAAAGGAAGACTGAACCCATCCACATATAGCTGAACCAGTTGTGCTTACGCAGCTTCTCCTTGCCGAAATAGAACATAAACGCGTAGAACAGCACTACAAAAATAGGGTAAGAGATTCCGGGCATCTTGCCGTAGAACAGGTACTGATGCACAAGCGCAAGCAGAAACGCGGCCAATAATGCAACGCGCGCAAATCCCGGTTTGGATACGGTTTGATCGTCCATGGTAAATTCCTCCATCATTTTACTTTCTTACCCTGATTCTAGCTGATAAAATAAGAAGAAAAAGAGAAATATATTATTATTAATTTCCTATTTTGTGAAAGGAGAATCCTATAGATGAAGCTGCACAGTCAATTTCTGAAGCTGCATTCGCATCATGGCGGCCCGGCAGAGGTCCTTGTTACCCTCGATGAGCTGGCCTTGACCCTTGGCTGTACCCACCGCAACGCACTGCATGTGGTCCGCAAAATGGTAGAGCTGAACTGGATCACCTGGACGCCCAGCCGGGGAAGGGGGCGGCGTTCCAGACTTGTGTTCCTCGCAGCCTCCGAGGATATTGCCCTGGAATCCATGATGCAGGCCATCAGCAGCAAGGATATCAGCAGCGCCCTTGAAGGCATCCGCGGGCATACCCGCACCTCCGCCCTGCAGGATACGCTCCAGGGCTGGCTGCTGGCCTACTTCGGCCATCATGCCGAGATGCAGAGCGACAAGCGGATCGATACGCTGCGGCTGCCGGTCACCCAGCAGCTGCATACCTTCGATCCGCTGTATATGAATCTGCTGGCAGAGTCCTTTGTCTCCAGCCATGTCTTTGACGGTCTGGTCGGCCGCAGCGGCGAACGCGGCAAAGTCATTCCCGGCCTGGCCCACGCCTGGGAGACCGATGAAGCGCGTACCGCGTGGACCTTCCATCTGCGCAAAGAAGTCCTGTTCCATCACGGCAAGGTACTGACCGCCGAGGACGTGGTCTACTCTTTTGAGCGGATGATGTCTACCTCACAACGGACGCTGTACAGCTATATTTTCAAGGAAATCCAGGAAGTCAAAGCACTGAATGCCTCCACCGTCCGCATTCTGCTGAAGAAGCCGAATGAACTCTTCCTTCCCTTCCTCTGTACCAGCCGGGCAGCTATTGTCCCCCGTGACCTGCAGTCGATTGGTGAGAATGTGTTTGGACGAAAGCCTGCGGGGACCGGACCTTTTAAGGTAGTGGAGATGAGTGAGGATACTTGCGTGCTGGAGGTGTTCCCTTATTACTTTCAGGGGCGGGCCCATCTGGACCGTGTGGAAATCATCTATGTACCCTGGGGGCTTGCGCCGGAACCCTCCGAGACGGGTTCGGGCTTCCATGTCATTCCGAATCCGCAGGCAGCGGGTGCCGGCTCCCTGAGCAAGATTCATTCCGAATCCTCGGTACGCAAGTTTGTCACCTGCAACACCAAAAAAAAGGGACCGCTAAGCGATCCCCTTCTCCGTGCTGATATTCTGTCCTGCCTGCATGAGGCTCCCCGCGAACCCTTCCGCCATTCAGCCGGTCTTCCGGCGGCGGCACTGCAGATTGCTACCATACCGCAGTATGCCGGAGATGCTGAATACATTGCAGCAAGGCTGAAGCAGCACGGATATGCATGTAAGGTAGTATCCGTATCCCCGGAGGAATTCAAAGGACCGATCCGCCTGCAATCCGATCTGATTGTCTTCTCTCTGCTCCGTGATCAGGACGAGCAGCTGCGGCTGTACGATCTGTATCTGACACTCTCGCAGCATATTGAGCCGCGTACCCGCGCCGATATTGAAGGCAGGCTGCATATGATCTCCCGGGAGCCTGACGCCGCTGCCCGGACAGAGGGCTTCAGGATTATCGAGGACAGCCTGACCCGCGATCATCAGCTGCATATCCTGTACGAGAAGCCTGCCGAGACGGCATATCTCCCCTCTGTCCGCGGGGTAACCTTCAACAGCCAGGGCTGGGTGGACCTGCGTCACCTTTGGTTTCCGCCGGAGCTGTAAAGTATACTCTAAGCTCCACTCGCCTTGGCCGAGGCTGTTACGGTTTGTGCCGCAGCATTCCAGAGCACATCCAGACCGAGTCCCTCGGAGATGAATCTTACCGGAACCAGAGTCCGGTTGCCGATGATCTGCGCAGGAACATCCAGCGTAAGCGCCTGTCCGTTAATCGAAGCAGTTTTGCTGCCAATGGTCATGATGATTGTAGTGCTTCCTTTAACCGCAGTGATTTTCTTGGCAGCCTGGTCCCAGGTCACCTCTGCGCCCAGCGCACTGAGAATAGCATTCACAGGTACCAGCACTCTTCCATCCTTGTTGACTGGCTGCTGATCCTGGAAATCAACCACTGCGCCGTTAAGCAGTACAGAAATGCCTGTTCTGCTTGCTGTTCCTGTAGCTGCCGGTGTTCCCGCATCCGCCGTACTGCTGCCCGCCGCTGTCTTGACGACCTCCGGCAGCGGTGTAACGGTCAGGCCGAGCTGCTCCTGCAGATTAGCGAGCCTGTTCAATGCAAAGGTCATCAGTGATCCCGCTGCCATCGTCCCCATGCCTTGGCCTGCTCCTCCAGCCTGGCCCCCTTCGGGCCGGGTTGCTGCTCCGGCGGCAGTGCCGGCTGATGCTGTTGCCGTTGCTGTGGTTGCTGTCGCAGCCGGCGCCGGTGAAGGAGCCGTCCCTGCCGTTGTACCCGTTCCTGCCGGACGCGCCGGAGGAGTTCCGCTTGGCATCGTTAACCCTTCTGTACCGGCAGGAGGTGTCATGGTTCCGCTGCCCATTCCGGCTGCATCAGCTGTGTAAGCCACATTGTTCTCGAACTGTTCCATGGTGTAGAACTTGGTCGGATCAGCCTGCACATACGGCCGGATCAGTGAAGCAAGCCCGGTAATCCGGCTCTGGATGCCTTCCAGATAAGTAACCAGCTCAGACACATACGTATTGTATCTGGCCTTATATTCGGGCACCTCCAGCAGGTTGCCGATCAGCGGAACCTGATCCACATCAATCCCGAGTGTGGGTGTATCGATGGAAGCCGTAACGGCATTGACCGCTGAAGCAGCAGCCGTGATTGAAGCTGCAGACGCGGCCGTTCCGGTTGCTGTAGTATTGCTTGCAGCAGTACCCTTTACCGCTCTTCCGCCTCCGCCCGTGTATCCGTTAAAAGACATATTCATATCCCAGGGAATCACGGAATATTTGCCCGCTGCATCGCCATACAGCAGATAATTATGTCCCTTATCCCCGTTGTAGCTGTCATAGTTGCCGAGCACGGCATTGGCAGCGATATATTTCAGTGCAGAATCTACATCCAGTACACTTTCAATATTGCCCTTCTCTCCGTCAGGCATTGCATTCAATACGCTGATGAAATTCTTGAGTGAAGCCTTGTCATCCTCAGTACCGGTCTCATAAGTCAGTGAATCATAGTCACTGCCTTCTTCAGCCTTCAGATAACTCTGCTCTTCCGTATCGTATAGCACACCGGAATCGGCATCCTCACCGAAATTACGCTCCAGATAACTGTCATCCACAGCTTCAACGCCGACATAGAAGCCATACAACTCACCGTTGATGTACAGATTAGTGAATACTGTCAGCGGAACATCCTCACCTATAGAGCGCAAGGCTTCATAATGCAGGTATTCGCGCAGAAATGACGGATCGGAGTAGCTGTTGTTAAGCACTATTTTATCCAGCCCCAGCAGGGTCTGCGTCTTGTCGTACTTATCGAACTTCAGCCGGAAGCTGTACCGGTCCGAATCCGTCATGGATGCTACAGACTTAAGCGTCAGGTTCCCCTTGGTCGAGAAGCCTACATTCTTCAGCACATTTCCATCCACATCTACGGTTACACTTTTATACTCCTTGTCCAGCGGGCTAGCCAGGATACTTGTCCAGTCCTCGTCAGCAATCGTTACCTTCACATTAATGATCTTATCCGGGGTGAACAATGACTCATATGCCTGTGCTGTTCCCGCATCCGCCGCATAAACCGCAGCAGGAATGCCTGCAACCGCAGTTACCGACGCCGCTACCGCCAGTGATAATGACGTCAGCATCAGCTTTTTCAACATGTTCTTCATTCGCAAAATGTGTAATCCTCCTCAACACTCAGATTTGTATCTTGTTCATGCCTGCTGGCATTGTAAAATACAAACCTGAAAGAGGACTGAAAGTACCCTTTATTCTCCGCCGGGCAAACTGCCCGCAAGCCCTCTGCCTACCAGATTGGCGGATACCGGCTTCTTGCCGAGCTCCCTGGACCAGACGGAAAGCTGGCCGATATGATGAATCTCATGAGCAATAATATGGCGCATAATCTCACCCCAGGCATCCTCAATGACCCGTCCATCCGCCCGCTCATCCTTCAGTATGTTCCGCTCCAGCCCCTCATGCCAGGCCAGCACAAACTGCTCCACCTCCGGCCGGAACCTTGCATCCAGCTCCCTGATCTTCTGCAGAGTGCCAAACTCCGGGAAATCGGCCCGAAAATCAGGCTTGCCCTCCATATCCCGTATCCAGCTCAATTCCACATCGATAATATGAACCAGTGTCTTCAGAATCCCGCCCATTCCGCCTATCCGTTCTTTCAGCAGCTCTTCCTCAGGCAGCTCCTCACACCATTTGTACCATTCCTCGCGGATCATCCAGTTATAACGGAATAATGTTTGCATAGGCTGCCTCCTGAATTGTAATGTAATCTTCAACCTTCCGGCATTCAACGTTCAGTTTCCCTGCCCTGCTTGCGTCTGATGCTGTAGAATCTCATCGCTGTCGGAACACCCTTAATCTCAAGAACACCGCTATAGATCAGTTCTCGCAACCTGTGTTCAAAATAAGCGTCTCCAATATACTGCTCACAATATCCCAGTGCCTCTCCAACTAACCGTGCGGATTTCAGAAATCCGTCATCTCCGGACGGCGGCTTCAGGTAGTCCAGCTTCTCCAGCAGGTAGCTGTCATAATAGTCAGCCGGTACCTCAAGTACAGCATTGTCTTGCCATATCCGCAATACCCGGGACTGCTCAGAGATGTTCTGCCATTCCTGGTCCAGCCGCGTGATATCCGCAGCAGTAAGCTTGCGGCCGTCGTGGATGCGCAGGAGTGCCTCCCGAAGCTTATCCGCAGGAATCTCACCGGAACTACGGTATTTGATGGAGGCATCCGGAGTGTTGTACAGCTCTTCACAGATTGCGCAGGCATCGCACACCACAATGCCGCTCGGTCTGTTCCCCAGCAGATGAACAGCAAGACGCAGTCCGGTCTGCTCGCAGGCATTGCCGCTGGTCCAGATCACGACCTCAGCCTGTTCGGGAATCTGCTCCAGCTTGTCCATAAGCTCCGTATATATTTCTTCGCCCTCATCGCTGGCGGTAAAGTATCCCAGGATATTCTGGAGAAACCAGTCACTCCGGGCCTTCCTTCCCTCCGGCGAATCCAGCTGGCGAAGCGGACCTATGGCTTAATTCTCCCGCAGTGTAACAAGCTTGTGCGAGTCAGTCCAACCCAGTCCCCGCAGCGCCTGCCTCATACTGCCGCCGAAGGAGTCACCGCCCACGAGATGTACATACGTACAATCCGGTGAGGGGTCCCAGATTACCCGTTTCTCGCGGGGTTTCATCAACATTGTGTAATATCCCAGCAGTCCGGCAACGGGTCCCGCAATCTGTTCATCAAGCGGTTCTTCAAGCCGCTCACTCTGTTCCTTCAACCGCTTGATCTGCGCCAGAATCCGCATCAAATACAACTTTACTTCTTCATCCCTCAAGCCGCTAACAGCGTTTACGATTTCCTGCATATCTTTCATCTGATTCCACCTTTGTTCAGGTATTTATATAGGGGAGCGGTCCAGCAGCCTCCCTTTGACAAGCAAATAAAGCGGGGGATAGGGCGATTGCTTCTGAGCGGTAACCAAGGTGAACCCGTCCTTCCCGACAGCCGGTCTTTCCCGTTTCTGCACCGGGAACTGAACTGAATCTTTGAACACCACATATGCTGCTACATCCGCTGCTCCTGCCGGAATATCATTTCCGGTTATATTCTGCGACTTAACAGTAAAGCTGCCCTTTGCCGGGTCATAGGTGTAAGAGACAGGCCGGAAAGCATCGTTGCTGATAATCGCCCCCGGCGGTGCTCCAAAGGCGCTTCTCTCCAAATCCTCTAATGCTAATTTAATAATATCCGTCTGCATCAGAGTGTCACCTGTCAGTGTATAGAGATGATTACTCTGATCCCATTTACTCACGATGCCCAAACTGCCCGCCAGCACACTGACCGGAATGAACATCGAATTCTGCTCCATCACCGGAACCGTATCCATGGAGCCGGCAACCCCGTTAACGGAAACGGATTTCGACCCGATCGTGAAAATAACCGTTACATCATCCATTCCAATTGTAGCTGTTTTACTGTTGGCATCGTAGCTGACCTTCGCCCCGAGCAGCTCGCTGATCGAGCGCAGCGGTATCATCGTCCGGTAGTTCGCATCCACATAAGGCGGCTTAGGGGCCGTGTAGAGCACATAATACTCGTTGATCTTCAGCAATACCGGGTAATCCTTAGGCGCTGCATGCACCTTGCCCGGATTACTTCCTACCAACAATACTAAGCTCATTCCCGCTGCCAGCAGCCCCGCCAGTAATCTCTTATTCTGTTTCATAGGATTATTTACGCCCTCTTTCTAATAAATTGTGAACAATGCACCGCTCCCGCTACTGCGTTTCTTGTAAATTACGCGTGCAAAGTACAATATCAGGTTTCAACTAGTGAAACCACCTTGGAAATTCACTCGCTTGCTTACGGTTTCCCGTGAACGGATTACGGTATATCCACGCGATGCTTAATTGCACTTTGTACAACTAAAACGTCTGATTTACAACCGGTTCTCCGTTTAGTTGTATTTCGTACAATTAAAGCGCCGGTTGTAGATGATATACACCGATTCGGGCAGATATAGTTGTACAAACTACAGTTATAAGAGGCAAGCCTACCTTTTCGCTGTTTTTAATTGTACAGAATACAACTATTGCTGAATCCCGCTTGGAGCTGAATACATCAATTGCTGCATTGTTGAACGAACACCGCTCCAGCCGCCTCATTCGGATTGAATGTCCGCAGTTAAGCAACTCATCTTATCCCTCTCCTCCCACCTAATTTAACCCTCATCTAGTAAATTAAGCAAGCGAAAGAGGCAAGCAGCATCCTTTCTGCTGCTTGCCTCTTTCTCTATTCTCCCCTGCCCACTACCCATTAATCAATTGAACTAGAATCTTTCCCATTTGGGATGAGTGGCGGAAGAGAAGTTTGGAACTGTAGGAGCGGTAGCGTCCGCCTTTAGATTTGAATTTCTACCGCACTCTATGCGGCTTAAATAAGGAAATTCAAATATAACAGCGGCCGAAAGTCCAAACTATCTCTGTAGTCACGATTACTCCCAATTTCAGAAATGTTCTGGTTCAATTTATTTCACCGACCCGATCATCCCAGCCACAAACTGCTTCTGCATCACAAAAAACACCAGTGCCGTAGGGATCGTGCCGATCACAATAGCGATCATAATCATACCGTAGTCCGGGGCGTAGCCCGAACCGAGTGTGGAGATCAGAAGCGGCATCGTCTTCGTCTGCGGGGTCTGCAGCACGATCAGCGGCCAGAGATAGTTGTTCCAGCTCGACATGAAAGTGATGATTGCCCCGGCGGCGTAAGTGGTCTTCATAGTCGGAAGATAGATGCGCAGGAAGATGCCCAGCTCGCTAAGCCCATCCATCCGTCCTGCCTCCAGCAGCTCCTTCGGGAACATCTTCGTGCTCTGCCGGAAGAAGAAGATCAGGAAGGCCGTAGTCACCGTAGGCAGAATGACCGAAGTCATCGTATCAATGCCCATCCACGGGAACACATTCGAGATCTTGCCGAACATCCGGTACAGCGGAATCATCAGCGCGGCGAACGGAATCATCATCGACAACAGCAGAATGTTGAACACAATGTCCTTCGAGCGGCTGCGGAAGACTTCGAAGCCGTAACCGGCCAGCGAGGCAATCAGCAGCGCCAGCAGCGTGGTGGTGATCGAGATTTTAGCGGAATTGATCAGGGATAACTGCAGATCTGTGGTGTCCAGCAGCTTCTGGAAATTATCCAGCAGATGTGTACCGGGCAGCAGCCGCCCGCGGGTGACGTCAACCGACTTGTTCGTGGAGCTGACCACCATCCACAGGAACGGGAAGATCGAGACGATGGCCGCGATGCTGAGGAACAGATACATGAAGAAACGTTTGCTCTTAGCCATTTTTATCACCTGCCACTTTGAACTGGATGACCGACAGCAGCGCAATCATAATCACGATGGAATACGATACGGTGGCTGCATAGCCGAAGTCTGCTGAATATTTGAACGACAAATTATAAATGTACTGGGAGATCGTCTGTGTCGCATTTCCCGGTCCGCCCTTCGTAATATTCATGACCTCATCGAATAGCTGCAGGGTACCGATGGTGGATGTGATCGAGGTAAACAGGATGATCGGCTTCAGCAGCGGGACAGTAATTCCGAAGAACTGCCGTGACGCCGAAGCCCCATCAATTCTGGCGGCCTCGTAGATGGAACTGTCAATATTTTGCAGGGCAGACAGGTAAAAAATCATATTGTAGCCCGTCCAGCGCCACGTGATCGCGATAATAATCGTAATTTTGGCCCAGAACGGGTCGGTAATCCATTCAATCGGAGCACTGACCAGATGGAGCTTCAGCAGCATGGTGTTCACCAGTCCGTTGCCGGCAAACAAATATTTGAACACTACGGAATAGGCAACCAGCGAGGTTACACAGGGCAGGAAGATCGCCGTCCGGAAAAAGCCCTTAAATTTCAGCTTGCTGTCATTCAGCAGCACCGAGATAAAGAGCGCCAGTACAATCATCAGCGGCACTTGCACCAGCAGATAAATGAAGGTGTTCTTAACGGACGTAATGAACGTTTTGTCGGACAGCAGCCGTGAATAGTTATCGAATCCGGTGAAAGTCAGATTGCTGCCCGTTCCTGTCTGGAACGACAGAATCAGCGCCTGGAGCATCGGGTAGAAATAGAAGACGAAGATCAGAATGACCGCGAGCAGGACGAAGGACCATCCGGTCAATACGCTTTTGGTACGGATACTCACGCTCGAATTAGTTTTTTTCACATCGGCCCAGCCCCTTCATGGTTGAAAATAATAAACCCCGGACGCTGCCCCGCCCTCCTGAAAGCCCGGGAGCCGCAGGCCACGCCCAAGGTTTACCTGTGTGTCAGACTCAGCTATTTAATCTGCGATTCGGCCTGGGCCTGGGCATCGCTCAGCACACTGTCAATGTCCTTGCCGTTCAGATAATTCTGCATTTCAACAATAAGGATGTCTTCGATAGCGTAGGTATTGATACCGTAATTAACACTTGGAATCTGCTCTGTCCAGGCGGCGAAATCCGATACAACCTTCTGGCCGCCGAAGAACTCATTAGCCTGGCCGTAAGCCTCCCCGCCCGCAGCCGCTTTGAACGTACCGATGACACCGATGTCCGTGAGCAGCTTCTGGTACATTTCCACATTGGAGCCGAAGGTCTTCGCCATGAAGTCTGCTGCCGTTTCCTTGCCGTCCACATTCATCACATACCATGAGCTGCCGCCGAGATTCGAGGCATGAACCGACTCATTCGCGGTCAGCTTCGGAAGCGGTGCGATGGCCCACTTGCCGGATTGCGATGCTTCAGCCGTGATTGAAGGCGTTATCCAGTTGCCTGTCGGCACCGAAGCCACATCCCCGCTGTTCAGCGCAGCAACGAACTGGCTCCAGTCGGCATGCACATTCGCCACATTGGAATCTGTCAGCCCTTTATAGATTTCAAAAGCTTCCTTCAGCGGCGCATTGCCGGCAATATTCGGCGTCTTGCCGTCTTCCTTCAAATACCATTCACCGGCGGATTGAATCATCATCCGAATCAGCCCAAGGTCGTTCGGGTCCAGTGTAATCAGCGCCTTGCCGGTCTTCTCTTTCACAGCTTTGCCGATTTCAATATATTTGTTCCAGTCGATATCCTGCAGATCGGCCAGCTTATAGCCTGCCTGCTCCAGATAATCGGTTCTGACATAGAGTCCGGTTACGCCGGAGTCAAAAGGAATGCCGTACTGCTTGCCGTCCAGGCTGGTTGGTCCTGCTTTATAATCAGCGAAGTCGGAGCCTTTAATCGAGCTGCTGAGATCATAGAAGGAATCCTTATAGGATTGCAGGAAGCTCTGGGAGCGGTAATCCTCGATCAGCACGATATTCGGCAGGCCTTTGGTTGTACCGGAGTTAAGGCCTGTATTCAGCTTCTGGATAATATCATTCTGTGCGTACTCTACAATGTTAATTTTGACATCAGGGTTAGTTTTGGCATATTCCGCTTTGGCTACTTCCAGCGCGGCAATATTGAATGCAGGGTCCCAGGCCCAAATTGTAATTTCTTTCGCCTGAGCAGGTGCTGTGGTTGCCGAATTCCCCGCCGTTCCGGTGTCCGCAGCGGCATTACCTGTGTTCTTAGAGCCGGAGTTAGAGTTCGAATTGGAACTGCAGGCAGTAAGCATAAGCAGGCAAATCAGCAATAACGCAATGCCTTTTTTCATTTGTAATCCTCCCCTTTGATGCGCTTTTATGAGTTCCGCTTCAATGTAAGCGCTTATTTATTACATAAGTAATCTTATCATCCGCGAAAGAGGACCCGTTAGAACTTACTTTATAGGGATTTGTCATTTTATCGCCTAATTGTAAGCGTTACCTTTTTGCCGTTTGTTCTTTTTTTGGATATTGGTATTATTCTTGTCCCGGGATCAGCGGCAGGCGGATTTTAATGGCTGTCCCCTCACCAGGTACGCTTTTAATAGTAATCCCGTACTCTTCGCCATACATCAGCACCAGCCGGTCATGCACATTCCTGATTCCAATTCCTGTGAACAGCTGGCGCTTGCTCGCAGGCCCGGACATGGGGAGATCAGCTTCACCGGTGTCCATACCATCCCCGTTATCGACAACCTCGCAGAGCAGGGATCCCGCATCCTGGGAGATGAGGATATGGATATATCCGCCGCTTTTCTTCGTAAACGCATGGAAAAAAGCATTCTCAATAAACGGCTGAATGATCAGCTTCGGCAGATGGAAGTCCATACAGTCCGGTGAAATGAAGAAATTCACTCTGATCCGTTCCCCGTAGCGTACATGGTTAATAAACACATAGGACTTCAGATTCTCCAGCTCCTGCGCCACCGTGATGCTCTCACTGACATTGCTCAGCGCATTCTGCAGCATGGAGATCAGGGCATGAATCGTATGAACCGCCTTCTCCTGGCTGCCCTGCTGTACCAGGAAGTTGACCGAGGCCAGCGTATTATACAGAAAATGCGGGTTAATCTGATGCTGCAGGGCGGCAAGCTCGGCATTCCGCTGCTCCTTCTGCGTCTCGACCAGCTTCTCCACATACTCATTCAGCTCATCAAGCATATAGTTATAGGCATGTCCCAGCTCCTGAAATTCAAAGCTGCCGGTTACCGTGATGTAATTATGGAAGTTCCGCTGGGTGATCTTGGACATCTGCCGGGTAAGCAGGGTCAGCGACCGGGTCAGCCTTCTGAAGATCAGAAACACCACAATCAGGGCTACGATTACGATGGCGGAGCAGATCAGCACTACCATTTTACTGTTGACCATCTGGCCGAGGGCTGTCTTTTTATCAATCAGATTCACAATATAGAAATCATAGGACGACAGGTAATCTGCAATCAGAATGGAATCCGTACCCCGGAAATCAATATTTTTGTAATCCAGCCCCTTCTCTTCAATCTCCTTGGCAAACTGCAGTAAATCCTCCGCCTGCTGGCCCATCAAATCACTGCGGTTGCTGGAGACAATGACTCCATCCCTGTTCAGAATCGCCACATCGTTCCCCGTGCTGACAAAACTCGCATAGAAGGGGCGGAAGTCCTGCTCATGAATGGTAAAATACAAGGTTCCGTAAATATCGCCCGTTGTGCGTTCCATGAGCGCTTTGCTGGCTACGATCACAGCCTCTTTCTGCGGGGAATCCTTACTGCTCTCCTCATAGAACTGGTACATCAGCCGTTTCGGCTCAGCCAGTGTATTCCTGGTCAGCTCATGCTGCTGCAGCTCCTGGTCACTCATCAGCAGATTGTTCGTGTTGGTGGAATAGCTGCGGCCGTTTTTGCCCATGATTTTGACCCCTACCTGGTAGGAGTCCAGAGTAGACTGGATCTTCTTCATCTGCGTCGTCATATTGTAATAGGTCCGCAGTACCCGCAGGGAATTCGAGTCTTCTTCCGTGAGGAAGCTCTTGATGGTGCCGCTCAGCTGTGTGTTGTTGGTGGCGGTAACGATCGAATAATGAAAGGATTCGAAGCTCGCCTTGATCTGGCTGATCACCTTGGTATTCGTAATGCTGAAGGTGTTCATGAACAGCTTCTCCGACATGCGAACCGTGGTCCATGAAGAAGCGATGGCTACAGCAATAATGCTGATCAGCATCACGATGAATATTTTGATGAACAGGCTGTGGAATTTGAAACGGTCCCAATATCTGCGCATAAGCTCTACTCCTGCCCGTAATGCTGACGTCTGTAGCCGCTCGGGGACAAGCCGGTATATTTCTTGAACACTTTGCAAAAATAGCTGTGATCCCCGTATCCGACCATGCTGCTAATCTCGGAAATCGGCGCCTCGCCTGCCCGCAACAGCTCTGCCGCCTTGCCCGTGCGGATCGTATTGAGATGCTCCTTGAAGCCCTCCTGATTGTAGGTCGTGAACAGACTGGACAGGTAGGAAGGGTTGAAATGAAAATGACGGGCCAGCTCCGTAAGACTCAGCGGCTCCGCATAATGCTCCTCCATGTACTGGAGCAGCTTGGCCATATTGGCATTGCTCCCTGGTGTCGGCGCTGCTGATGAGGTCAGCTCCATGACCCGGGCAAGAAAATGATCCAGAATCCGCACGGCCCCATCCGCTGTGCCTGCCTCATCTATGGCCCGGAACAGCCCGTATTTCCCTTCCTCCAGCTCCCCCAGATGGCTGAACTGATTCGTCACATTGAAGATAATATTGCCGAGGAAGGACTTGAACTGAAACACATCCCCGTCATATTGCCGGCTTAGTGCATCGACATGCTGATGCAGATCGCCGAACGCCTCCTCCAGCTGCTGGCGCTTCAGCTGCTCCGTGAACTGGGTCAGGTTGAATTTCGGCAGCTGTGCTTCCCGCTGCGGCAGCTCATCGTAGACCAGCAACACCTGGTCTGGCATGAAGAAGCGGTACTGCCTCAGCTTCAGAACACTCTCCTGATAGACGGCAGCCAGTTCGCTGAGCGAACCGAAGCTCCGGCTCAGGGTCAGGCGCAGCTCAGGCTCTTGTCCGGCCAAGGCGTGGGCCAGCTTATTCACAGCCTGCAAGAGCGCCGGCCACTGCTCTTCCTGCAGGTTGACCAGCAGCAGTGCTGCATTCGGCTCGCCGCCATGGATAATGCACTGCACCAGTCCTGGAACAGTCCGTTCCAGTTCCCCGGTTACAGCTGCGGTGATGGCTGTCAATGCATCTGCGTCATTGCCTGCGTTATCGGCACCAGCGGTGGCAGCATTGCCGTCAACACTGACAACACCGGCAGTTCCGGTCTGTCCGGTCTCCCAGCCGAGGAAGCTGAAGCAGTCCTGCGGAAGCTGCCGCTTCACGAACGCCTCGCCCTCAGGCTGCAGCCGGTAGCCTGAGATAATCCGGCTGAGCAGGGCATCCAGCCGCTGGGGTGCCGCTTCCGGCTGAACTCCAGCCGCGGCTGCTCCCAGTTCCGGGATACGCTCCCGGGTCTTCTGCAGCACCTGGAGCAGCGAACCGGCCTCCAGCTTCGGCTTCAGAATATAATCGGCCACCCCATTCTGGAACGTGGAGCGCACATAATGGAATTCGCTGAAGCTACTCAGCACGATCACCTCTGTAGCGGGATAATCCCGCTTCACTAAGCGTGTTAACTCCTCACCGTCCATCACCGGCATCACAATATCGGTAATGATGATATGCGGCTGCAGTGCCGGAAGCGAATTCAGCGCTTCCTGCCCGTTGGCCGCTTCACCTACAATCTGAAACCCTTCGCGTTCCCAGTCCAGCACATATTTAATCCCCTGCCGGACCAGAATTTCATCGTCCACAATCAGCACTTTGCATATTTGATTCACAGTTGTCCCCCGCCTTCTGTAGTCATGACCACTGGTCCGCCACTCATGAAGGGATTATAAAGCGCTGTCATCGGGATGGTCAAACGGTAATTTTGGGGGGAGAGGTGATTAAACACTCTGGAGAAGTATATAAAGTCTACGAGGGGTGAAATCCAATGCAAAGTATAGCTCTTGGCAGGATAGTTGTATTTCATACACTTAAAAATGAGGCAAAGCCGGATTTTCCAAGTTTAACTGTATTCAGTACAACTAAAAATAAGAAAAGTGCTTCCTTAACAGAATAGGCAGCCTTTTAGTTGTAGAAAATGCAACTAAATTACAACTGAACCTAAAATACATCTTTTTAGTTGCAGTAAATACAATTAAAGCTGGAACGTGTAAGTCCCAGCTTTACTGAATAATCCACTTATGGCAGATTCGAAGGAAGCTTAAACTTTGGTCAATAAGGCTTTTCTGAGGATCTCTAGGATTGAATCAACAACAATCTGCGGGTTCTCAATATGTATGTTATGTCCGCTGCCGGATGCTTCAACCAGCCTCCCGTTGACTGACCAGTTCTTCAGATCATTTGCCGCTTCCCGGAGTTTCTCTCTGATTATTCGCTTCGTATCTTCTGATGTTCCGGGATAGAATTCATTGACTACTACTGATTTGATAACAATTAAGGGGATCTCTGTTGCGGGCATTCCCCTGACCTTCCGGTAACCATCCTGCACATTGGAGAACTCACTATGCATGGCCGCAATAGTCTTTTTCTGAAACGATGTCCTCCATAAAAGCTTCTGGGTCTGCTTTGAAAAAGGGCTAATGGTTGCAGAGAACCCCGGGAACTTTTTGAAACCCGAAAGAATCTTCAATACTCCGATCTTAGACAGTACTTTTAATACAAAATAGAATTTAACAGCCATAATTTGTCCCTTAACATGTTCTGCAGGAAAACGGTCAGTCATTTCATCTTCGTGCATGGAATCAACCAGCACAACCCCCCGCCACAAGCTGGGGATATTTTCCGGTAAACAGCCTTACATTTAATCCGCCGTAGGAATGACCCACAAAAATATAAGGACCATCAACTCCAGCTTGCAGCAGCAGCTCATAAAGCTCTGATATACACTGCTCATTGGTACGCGGGAACGGCCCTGATTCACTCCATCCGTAACCTGCACGATCATATACGATAACTTGTGTAACCTTGGCAATTTCGGGGGCTACAAGCGACCATAACAAGGCAGATGAACCACAGCCATGCTAAAATACTACGGGGGGGCAAATCTTTAGTGTCGCCTTCAACGATGTTATTCAATTTATGATTTCCTACGCTTGTGAGCTTCCCTCTATTCGTTTGCACCTTCTCCATCCTAATGCGAGCTCAAATGCTTACGGTAGCCCTCCACCCGCTCTTCTTTGTAGCCCATCTTCTCATAAAAAACATGCGCTTCCTTCCGCTTCTCTCCCGACACGAAGATAATATAGTAGCAGTCCCGCTCGTGGGCGATGTCTTCGAGGGCAGTCATCAGTTTTTTGCCAATACCTTGGCGGCGTGCGCGCGATGAGACTACGACATTCTCAATCACCATGAACGGACGGCAATCCCCAACGAGGTCCTGGCAGACGATCCCCATCATAGAGCCCAGCAATTCCCCGTCTACAAAAGCACCCAATAGCGCATACCGGCTATCCTCCCGGATGGCCCGGAATGCCGTCTCCAGCTTCACCGGATCTGTCGGTCCGCCAATCAGTTCTTCGTACAGCGTATTTAGCGCCTTAAGCGATTCAATGCCGATTTCTTCGATTGTTACCATAGTCTGTGTGCCCCGCTTTCATTTAATTGTGAATCCTTTATTGCTTCTCATATAAATATAATTGCCCATTGCGCGGATAACCCATCCGCTCTGCCTTGTAGCCCCTGCGCCGGAGTTCCTTGTCCAGTACTCGCATGAACGCGCCATGGCTGACGATCAGCACACGCCCTTCAGATGCAGCAGCTTCAGCTTCCGGCACCAGAGAATCGACAACCGTACGGGCACGCTGCAGAACAGCCGCTCGGCGCTCCGGTTGGGAGGGATGGCCGGCAGCCCAGGACAAACGTGCGAGTACGAGCCAGCAGGCGAGAGGCAGGCGCAGTCTGCTTAGCTTGAATCTGCCGAACCCCAGTGCTGCTATACCAATTTCCCTCAGCTGCTCCGTATATACGAACTCTTGAGCATCAAAATAACTTGCCGTATGTACCGCTCTCACCTGATCACTGCACAGACAAATATCCCACTTTTGCAAATTGCTCTTATGTCCCGGTTGCTGAATTGGGGCTGTCTCATATCCCTGTATCCATAGATTGAACTGCTCTCCAGTCAGCCAGGTCCGCTCCGGCTTGTGCTCCACTCTGAAATGCCTAACCAGCCCTAAGCTCATTCCACCATACCTCCGGCGTTCACAACCGTGACAGGTAAATCTCCGCTGCTTGTCAACCCGGCATGAACCGTGCCATCGCCGCCTCTGCCGACAAATTTGACAACATTCTTACCTTTGGGCAAAATGAGTTCTGTTTCACCTTCTGTACTGTTCTCCGCAACTACTTGTACATCCCCATCCGGAGTTATGAGGACAATTTTGAATTTGCCGTCTTTCAGACGCTGCTGATATTCAATATTCACCTTGTTATCCTGCTCAGCTTCTATCGTCCAGATTGTGTCTGATCCGTAGAATTTCGTGAATTCAATATCGGCCGACTCCGCCGTCACTTCACCGCTGCGGTTGCCATAGCTATAGCTGTCTCCGCTTCCGGCAATCGCCTGATTGCTATTGTACATCTCTTTCTGTTCCTGCTTCACACCGCAGCCGGCAAGCACCACCGCGAGAATCAGAATTACGGAAAACATCACCCGCTTGTTCAATGGCAGATTCTCCTCATTTGTGACAACTTGAATATCTATGTAAACGACTAATTCCCTATGGAATTAGCCCTTACTTGCCCTGCTTTTCATTCTTAAGTTCAAACTCCTCACTGTGACCGTCCCATTCCACATTTACTTTAATTACGGAATCTTCCCACTCAAATGCACCGCTTCCATCCCCTCCCGAATGCAGCATTTCCAGCCGAACAGGACCTTCTTCAGTCCGGCTTCCACCTCCGCTTGTCCCTTTATAGCTGTATTTGAACTGTTTGATCTCTCCGAGGTCCGACTGTTCGCCTTTGTAATGAAGATCGAACGTATACCGTTTGCTGGATACGGAATCCTTTACCCTGTCATTTTTGATGATCAGCTTCTGGCTTGCTGTCTGCTCATATACAGCCGACCAGGTTTCGCTCTCGCCTTTAAAAGTATAATTGAAATGAGTAGTTTCCGTATTGCAGGACGTAAGCAGCATAAGCATGACTCCGGGAAGCAGCAGCGCACGCACGATCTTCTTCATGTTTCGCCCTCTTTTCCATAGCTTATCATGTGAAAAAAATCCTGATCCGGTCATTCCGGGAATTGCCGGGACATATGGTGCAATACAGCCGCCACCCGTTCTTCCACTTGCATATCTCCTTCCAAACGCACAACATCACAATTCAGCCCCGCCATCCATTCCTCATGCAACACCCGGCTTCTGACCTCCGGTCCTGCTGTATCATAGAGCGCCGCCCACTCTATAAAAGTCTCGACATCACCATATTTACTTCCGCCAGGCAGACCTTCCTCACCATAACGTTCATATTCCCTCGCCCGCAAACGTTCCAGGCGAAGCTGCTCAGGAATCCACAGGAAAATCACCAGATCAATGATATCGCGGAGACTGTCTCCCCAACCGCAGATTGCACCGGATAAAATCCAGGACTCCTGATGCTCTAAGTCGTCTTTCAAACTGCTCAGCCGCTCTGCGACCGGGGAAAGCTTACTATACTTCTGCTCCCAGAGGTAATCGTCACTGTCCAGATGAACATGCGGAAGCCTTGCCGCGAGCGCCTTGCCAAGTGTAGTAGTCCCCGCTCCGGAAGCTCCCATAATATGAATTCTGCGGTTCATGGCTCCTCCTGAATCATAGAATAGATGTATTCAATTGTATATTTTACCATGTTGATGTTGGCGGGGGAAAGTATATACGAACCTCTAAATCAATCGAATGCACCGTTTACCCGGCTGAAACCATCAACCGCTGAATTATAGACTGAGCATAAAGTATAGATAATTATTTATTTGAAATTACTCACCAATATCCAGCTATGAATTCCGGAATCAAATTACTTCAAAAGACTGCTTATTGCATCAATCAACTGGCTCAATCCAAGAAAGAGAAAAGGTCCTAAAATAATAAGCAATATAATACTTGCGCAACCGTTTTTCCTGAATTCTTCCTGTCTTTTCTCCTTGGAAACTTTAGAAACTCTCCTTTCTCTTACCCGATAGTTATTGTCATCATGCATGATAAACCTCCACCTAAATTATGTTAACTAAGATCCTTAATTCGCTGGTCCAAATTCACTCGTTTGTAATTACATTCTATAATTCCTGAAAATCCTTTGCTTTATTTATGCTTTCCACTCTCTCCCCACCATTTACATCTATAGAGTACAGTGCAATGTTATTTCTTTCATATTTTGCGTTCTATATTACCAACGGGTCTCTAAGTCCAAGAACAAAGTGAATAGCTATACGAGGCCGGTAAATCCATACAATAACCAGACATTAACAATATAATCTCCTAATTCAAACATGAACTGCCTAATTGAAATAGATTGACGTCATTTAAGACTTCATGATTTAGAATTTGGCATGTTTTGTATAAATTATCTGTGTTGTTTAAATAATATTTTTCAAAGCCTAACTGGTTTAACATCTCTAGATTTGGAGAACGTTTGGCAGGATATAACACTAAAGATACTTTTCCAATTTTTAAAAATTTGAATTTTTTTAATATATTAAAAACTTGTTCTCTACTCATTTTCTCAACAAACATAAAGCTAATCTTTAGTGAAATTTCTGACGGATTTTCAATAAAATTAGTATCCCAGTAATTTGCCCCTCTGCTAGTCCAAAGTAAAGAAGGGGCATCATATTCCAATTCATATTCAACATTGTTATTTTTTATAACAGAATCAATCACAGGTTTTGCCCAAGCCTTTAGCATATAATCATTTTGCGTTTCCTTGCTTTGGCCTTGAAATACATTAAAAACAATCCCATCCTCCATTGATAAAACTCGTCCCATAAATGTCCCGTGCAGATTTGTTCTATCAAACTCCACCATCTCAAATATTTTATGATATCTGGACTCCAACAAGCGATGAACTTCTTTTTCCACTTCACTTTTCCCGGAAGAAGTTATGGAGGAAAACAGGTAACCAAAAAATAATGGATTAATAACTATAAAATAAATTAAAGGTATGCAAATACAGACAATGGTCCACAAAGGGATTTTAAATAATTTCATATTCAAGTCCTCATCTTTTTTCAGATATTTTTTCTTGTTGTACTTTTATCATTTGAATCCTATTCTTCCTGAATAGTATCTATTAGAATCCCAGCTGATTTTATCTTTCCGCATCTTGTTTTTACTATTTTTTCTTTTCTTGTATCTATTATCAAAGGAATATACCACGGACCCAGCAGCGCAAATTGTCGAAGTTTGTACTATATTAAAATATATTAACAACTAATGTATTATATATTAATTTTTCCAGCTATTTAATAATCCCCAAACGCAAATTCCATATACGCCAAAAGCAAAAAAAGCCGCAACCCCAAACGGGCCGCGGCTTTCATTTACCTATTATTACATTTCCCGTTACGAAATATCCGGCGGAATCCTCCGGGCCATACCTGTAGCAATCGCAGCCTGGATGACAGCAAGACGTACCTGCTCCACTACCTTTTCGTTAAAAATACTCGGAATAATATACTGCTCATTCCGCTCATCCGGATGGACCACTGCAGCGATGGCCTGTGCTGCCGCCAGCTTCATCTCCAGATTCACAGCTTTGGCCCGGCAGTCCAGCGCTCCGCGGAAGATTCCGGGGAAACAGAGTACGTTATTGATCTGGTTCGGATAATCGCTTCTTCCGGTGGCCAGCACCCGGACATAGGGCTCTGCCAGCTCAGGTTCAATCTCCGGGGTGGGGTTAGCCATAGCAAACACAATGTTATCCGGCGCCATAGTCTGCAGATGCTCCACCGTCAGAATCCCTCCGCCGGAGACGCCGATGAATACATCCGCCCCGCGAATCGCTTCGTCAAGGCCTCCGCTCACATTCTCCGGATTCGTTGCATCGGCCAGCCAGCTCCATTCGGGATTGGAGTAGGGTTCGTCCCGATTCAGAATCCCTGCCCGGTCCACAGCATAAATCTGCTTCGCCCCCGCCGCCAGCAGCAGCCGGCAGATCGACACACCCGCCGCGCCGATGCCGATGACCACAATTCTGCAATCGGCTATAGCCTTGTCCACTACTTGGAGCGCATTCAGCAGCCCGGCCAGTGCTACCACTGCGGTGCCGTGTTGATCATCATGGAAGACCGGGATGTCCAGCTCGGCTGACAGCCTCCGCTCAATCTCGAAGCAGCGCGGAGAGCTGATATCCTCCAGATTGATTCCGCCGAAGCCGGGAGCAACCGCTTTCACAATCCGGATGATTTCGTCCGGGTCCTTCGTGTCCAGACACAGCGGGAATGCATCGATGTCCGCCAGCTGCTTGAACAGCATCGCCTTCCCTTCCATCACCGGCATCGCCGCCTCCGGTCCGATATCACCAAGCCCGAGCACTGCGGTGCCGTCGGTGACGACAGCTACCGTATTTCTTTTCATGGTCAGGGAATAGGCCTTCGCGGGATCTTCGGCAATCGCCATGCAGACACGGGCCACACCAGGCGTGTAGACCAGGGACAGATCCTCCCGGTTCTTGATCGGCATCTTCGGAGTAATCTCAATTTTACCTCCCAGGTGTGCGAGGAAGGTCCGGTCGGAGACGTTAATGACTTTTATACCCGGCATATTCTTTAATACGCTTATAATCTCTTCATTCGCTGCATCCTGCACATTTACTGTAATGTCCCGGGTTGTCACGTCCTTACCGCCACGGATGACGTCTATCGCCACGATATCGCCGCCCGCAGATGCAAGCCTTGCTGCCACATCCCCAAAAGACGCTTCGGACTTGCGGATTTCCAGCCGGATAATCATCGTTGTTGCAATTGACATAGAATATGCCTCCCTCATCAGACGAATCTAAGTCCAATATACTACAGTTCACAGATTGTACATAATAAAATCCAATCATACATAAGGGATGGAAGACTTAAATGCTGCAACATTCATATTCGTCTATTAGATTATTGAAATATATATTTCTTATTTCCCCCTTTACTGAAAGGCTTTGTTATACTTTGAACATCCATTTTAAAGATACTTAAACATCAGGAGGAATATCATTGGCAATTTCCGTTTCAGCATTAGATGAATATATTGAAAAATACATATCTTTTCTAATTATTGAAAAAAACCTTTCACCTAAATCTATCAAGGCTTATGTATCAGACTTAAATAGACTTCATAACTGGCTGAAAGAAAATAAAGTAGAGGCAATTACAAGCGATATTCTGCATAGCTACTTTCACAGCTTCAACAGCACAGGAACCCTTAAGGATTCCACAATTAAGAGAAAATACATAACGTTTAAAGCTTTCTTTTTATTCTTAGTCCAGAAAAGCTGGATTGACCAATCCCCACTCAACAACTTCGGAAGAAAATTCAAAACTGCAAAACGAATTCCAAAAACGCTAGCAGTTGAAGAAATAGAACGATTATTGCAATCACCTCTGAAGGACAGAGAACATTTTGCTTCCCCTTTCCGTACCCGCTTATCTATTCGTAATGATGCCATTATCGATTTGTTATTTTCAACTGGAATCCGGATTGGTGAACTTGCACAAATTCAACTGGAAGATATTGATTTAAAAAGTCAAGTAGTTATTATATTTGGAAAGGGACGCAAAGAGAGGTTGTTATATTTATCCAGCACTGAGCTCATTGACAAACTCAACAATTGGTTAGCTGTAAGGGAGTTATTCCGTCCACAAAGCGATACTCTTTTTCTTAACAAATATGGTCAAGCTCTATCCATTTATGGTGTTGAAGATATATTTGCTAAGTACAGAAAGCTGGCCTGTATTAATGAAAAATCAACCCCACACTATCTCCGTCATTCATTTGCTACCCAGCTACTGGAGAATGGAGCTGACCTACGAGCTGTCCAGGAAATCTTAGGTCATTCTAGCGTGAGTACCACAGAAATATATACCGAAGTATCAGTAAAACGAAAGAAAGATGTACTTTCTCAATTTAATCCGCGCAACCGGCTTGAGACCTCCAAATAACTACGAATTATTTGGAGGTCTAAAGAGGTGTCATGACAGAATTAACTATTCCATTTATATTACGTGCAGATGAAGAAAGAAAAATAAAAGAGAAAATAGATCATTGTAATTTACAAAGCAATAATATTATCGTAAGTGGTGATTCGGGCTGTGGGAAAACATCCTTAATAAAGAAAATTTTAAAAGAATATGTTTCTAATTCGGAATTTTATGTGATTTATTTAGACTTAAATGCTGATTTATTATCAACTTCTTCTTTTTTTGAAATATTCTTATTCAATGTTTGGAATCCAATTGTATCTAATGAAGATCCATTAATGAGCATAGGTGAAAAACAATCATTTAAATCATTTATGACTAGAAAAATGTGGAGAAAAGGGGCTGCCAAAAGACTTTTTCAAGTAGTAGTTGAAAGTATTTCAGCGATCCCTACGTACGGCTCGACACTGAGCACTCTTTTAAAGGGAGAAAATAGTGAGAAAAATGAAAATAATAACGTTATCGATATGGCAGATAACATTGGGGAATATCTAAGCTTTGTTTCTAAAACAAAAAAAATTATTTTATCAATTGATAATTATCAATTTATGCAAAATAATATTAAGGTTCTTTTTGAAACTTATCTTCAGAGAATCAAAAAAAATATTTCATTTATTTCAATTTATAGGACTGACAACATACAACTCAATCTGCCGTTATGCTTTGGGAATGATCGAAAATCTATTGAATTATCTAAATTCAAAGCTGAAGAGATCCTTAAATTGTTAGACAAGATGTACATCAGTAATACTTCAAATGAAACTATAGCCAACGATTGCTACAGTAAAACTTCAGGGAATTTGAAAGAAATTGAATTGTACTTAAAAGATAACCATAAATCTATAATTGAAGGCACTTTAAGTATTAGTAAAACACGTTCAATGAAACAAGTTTTACTTTTAATGCCTGAAATTCAAAGATATTTGGTATTAATTTCTGCTATGTTTCCTGCAGGCTTAAAAATTGAATATGTATCAAAAATATTAAATGATATTTTAGTATTAAATAGTGATGATCTATTATTACATGAATTACAAAAACTTATTGCACTTGGTTATATTGTTGTAAACAGTGTTAATCATGATCTCTTAAAACCCGCTCATGAAAAAATAACCTTGTCTTTGAATAAAATTGCTAACGAGGATGAATTTGTTGAATTTTATAACAGTATAAAAGCTACTCTAGAAAATCTAATTGCTCATAAGATTCACGATAAGGATTATGTTTACATTTTACATTGTGTTATTGGTTTATATAATAGTAAGCAACTTTTAGAAAAGATGGATTATTTAATAGATCTTATTAAAATTGAATATGAACGATGTGCTTACTACTACATAGTGAGTATATATAAGCAGACGTTGGATTTGATTGAACATCTTCCTGAAATATGTTTGAGAAAAATACTGGATTCAATTCAAAAAACTTCGGAATTTTCTTTAGGAATAAATTTATTGAATATATTAAAGCAAAAAAAACCTAGTATATATAATAAATACAGAATTTACGAAGTGAAATTTTTAACTCAATCCTATGATTTCGAAATGGCTTTAGAAGAACTAACATACATTCCTTCTAATAACGAAACTCTACTTTATCAGCTAAATATATTACAGCATGTTGGTAAGGATATTGAAGCCCAACAATTGGTAAGAGGGATCCTAGATGCGGAAGATTTCGATAAATGGTTTTATTTAATTTTAAGGAATTCAGCGCACTATTTTTCCTATGATGAGGCGGTTTACAATTTAAAACGGACACTTAAGTTTTTTATTAATTCCGGGACATTATTTGAAAGAGCAACTGTTCTGAATAACCTTGGTGTGATAACTATCTGGAATCAAGAGTTTTCAGAAGCTATATATTATCTAACTGAGGCACTAAATATACATAAAACAATAAATTCAAACGAAATTTTTGAAGTTTTCTGTAATTTGGGTGTGCTTGAATTCTTAAGAAGAAATCTTGAAGGAGCCAAAACTTATACCAATAAGGCTCTAGAGACAGTACCTCAGAGCCTTTCTTTAGACCATATTATTTTACAACTCAATCGACTAATAATTGACTTGAATTCTAAAGTAATTCCCCTTCAAGTTGTTTATCAAGAAATTTTGCAAATGTATAATAATTCGATAATAACTAAAGATCCTTGGGTGAGATTTCAAGTCGTTTACAATCTGTATAGCATAGAATTAGCTTTAAATCTTAGTATTACTGAATATCCCAGAGAATACTATATTGACAAGAATCTCGAAAGAAATTTAACCTGTTTTGAGATTTTTGTAAATGTTCATTTGGACGGTTTAGACTTACCAATGTCACTAAGTTTATCTCCTAATTGGAGATATTAATGGTTTTATGATATTTTTCAACTAAATAATGTATTCCTTCATTTTGAATTGCTGGATTGAGAAGTATGTTTGCAATTATTTCCGCGAGAAGAGTCACATCTTCATTAGAATAGTTTAGGTTGCTTATACAAACAGTGCCTAATCGAATACCTGAAGTTATATCAGGAGAGGTTTGATCGCCGGGTATTAAATTCTTATTTACGAGAACATTATTTTCATAAAATCTTGATTCTACTAAATTCCCTGTTGTTTTTAAAGCTCTGACATCAATTAGGATTAAGTGAGTATTTGAAGTCCCAGTTACAACAGTTATATTTCTTTCAACTAATTTTTTGCATATAATTTTAGAATTGTCTTGTACCAATTTTGCATAATTTTCCAGATTAATTGAGCTTAGTTCAACCAGTGCAATCATTTTTGCAAATTGAAGGGATTGAAGGGGCCCCCCTTGTGAAATAGGGAAAATTGAATATGCTATTAATTTGCTAAATTCACATTTATATATAAGGATTCCACCTTGTGGTCCTCTTAAGGTTTTATCCATAGTGAATGTTACAAAGTCAGCATGGGGAAATACATCAGGATAAGTCTTCCCAAGAACATATAAAGCAGTGTGACATATATCGGCTAATAAGAAGGCATTATACTTATGGGCTATTAGAGCAATTCTATTGTAATCAATTTGTAATGGATAGGAGGAAGCTCCAACAATTATTAGTTTAGGCTTGTTTTTTTGAGTTAGCTCTTCAATTTCATCATAATTAAATTCAAATTCAGGAGTGAGGTGATAATTTATTACTTTATTTTGATTTTTTGATATTTTATTGTGAGAGATGTGACCGCCATCTTTAGGGCTTAAACTCAGAACAACATCATTTTCTGATAAAACCGCGTTATACACAATTTGATTGGCTTGAGTACCGGAATGAGGTTGAGTTGTAACATTATAATTAGTATCTAAATCGAAGAGTGTTCTTACAAGTTCTTCGGAATAAATATCAATATCCTCGATACATTCAAATGCTGGAAAAAATCTTGATCCACTTACGCCTTCTGTTGGCAATGTGAAAATGGGATATCTTTGTGCGTCTATGACACTTTCGAAAGGATAACTACAGCAAGCCTCCATATTTATGTAATTATTTTGAACAGAATGATAGGAATCAATTATTTTGTTTACTCGTTGATACTTTTCTCCAAGAAATCCATTTAATAAATACATCATTTACCTCCAAATAATTCGTAGTTATTTGGTCATGAATAAGTTATTTAGGAGGACATTCTACAAATCTATTCAAACTAGGGATTTATAAGAAACAAACAGTCCAAACCAACTTCAAACATGAACCAGACTCATTTTCAAAACTACATATTCGCCACCTCATTCCCACCATCCTCCTCAATTCTTAAAATAATCCATGGAAATACAACAATTACCGACAAAAAATTAACTAATTTGACTTATCTTCACCACTCAGATATTTCTAGACCAGACAACGTATATTGCTCAATCCGGAACCTCCCAGTTCTCCGCAAGCTTCAGCAGCTTGTCTTCCGCAGCATCTTCATCTTCTCCAAGTACTTTGGCTTCAATATAGTAAGTTACCAGTTCATCCTCCGTATGCTTGCCTGGACGCTGAATACACAGCCAATAATAAATAACCTCAGGAGCCGGAAATACAGCACTCCCTCCCTGTGTAAATTTGATCAGCTGTCCATCTCCAGCCGGAATCGTAACCGGTTTCTTCCACAAGATCTCCGAATGATTATGGATACTGATGTACCCGTCAGGCTGGCTCTGATGGCCAAGCGACAACTCCATTTGATCCAGAGTTAGCACGTCCATTCCCTGCAAATATTTCGCCGGTTCTTCATTGTCAAGCCGCAGCCTGTGTACTGCAGAGCCAGAATCAGAACCCCCATACAGATACAACACTCCCCCGCCAAGAACAAGACAGACCACAGCTATAAGTACGATATTCCGCCATTTTCTCCCCAAATGCTATCAACCTTTCCCAGTTTTCTGCATACTCTCATCTACACACTGAGCACCTTCATAATTGCCGTGTAACAGGAATCCTTGAACACCTCATGCAGCTCGTCATTATCGGCCATCAGCCACTGGATCAGGCAGCCGTCAATGATCGCCCGGATCACAGGTCCAGTCTTCTCTGGCGACAGTTCTTTGGAGAAAATACCTTCCTGCTGTCCCAGCATCAGCACTTCCTTACTGATTCCCGCGCAGCTGTCATAGAAGCGCTGATTGATATCCCGGTACACCGGAATACGGCTGGCCCGCGCCAGGAAATCCAGATACACACGGTAAAAGGCACGGTTCTGCTCCGGACCCGGAAATGCAGACCCGATGTATGCGGTCAATTTCCCCGTTGCGGTATGCTGCTCCTCTACTGCGGCCTGCTCCTTGGCAGAGATCCGGCCGGTCAGCCATTCCAGAAGCTCAACCAGCACCGCTTCCTTGCTCTCAAAATAATAATGGACGACTCCCTTGCTGACCTCCGCTTGATCAGCGATCGTCTGCAGGGTTACAGCATCGTAGCCCCGCTCGGACAATGCCCGAAACGCAGCGTGCAGGATCTGCTTGCGTTTCTCTTCAGATTTCTTGTAGCGTACCATAAGACCTCCGCGAATTAGGAATAATGTGTATTATATCATAGATAATAAAAAGTTGACCGGTCAGAATAAATATTATATAACAGATGTACAAATAGAGTTCGGTTAAGGAGAGATATCGCATGACTAACCCTTTTCAAGCTTTGGTGGTAGACAATACAGAGCCTTTCTCCGTTAAGGTCAAACCGGTGTCACTGGAAGACCTGCCAGCCGGTGAAGTCCTAATTAAGGTAGCCTATTCCAGTGTAAACTATAAAGATGGACTAGCGGGCATTCCGAATGGCAACATTGTGCGAAATTATCCGTTTATCCCCGGCATTGATCTGTCAGGAACCGTAGTTTCCTCTACAGACAGCCGGTTCCAGGAAGGCCAGTCCGTTATCGCCACCAGCTATGGCATCGGCGTATCGCACTTTGGCGGCTTCAGTGAATATGCGCGCATTCCGGCGGATTGGGTTGTTCCCTTGCCTGAAGGCTTAACTTTAAGGGAAGCGATGATCTATGGAACAGCCGGATTCACGGCTGCAATGTCTGTTGAAGCGCTGGAAGCACACGGACTAGCTCCGGATAACGGAAAAGTGCTCGTCACCGGGGCAACCGGCGGTGTCGGAGGTGCTGCTGTGGCCATTCTGGCGAAGCAAGGCTACCAGGTAACCGCCAGCACCGGCAGAACAGACGAAGCAGGATATCTGCAAGCCTTGGGCGCAGCTGAAGTGATCTCCCGCGAGGATGTAGCCGGCAGCGCGGTTAAGCCGCTCGACAAGCAGCTGTGGCAGGCTGCTGTTGATTCTGTAGGAGGCACCCCGCTCGCGGCTGTACTGAGCAAGATCGCTTACGGTGGTGCAGTTGCCGCCAGCGGCTTAACAGCAGGAACCGCAGTTCCCACAACGGTATTGCCGTTCATCCTGCGCGGAGTCAGCCTGCTAGGCATCGATTCCGTCTCCTGCCCTGCGGAGAAACGGGCGAAGCTGTGGCAGCGTATGGCCGGCGACATGAAGCCTGCTGTACTGGAGGAGCTGGTGGACCGCGAGATTACCCTGAATGAGCTGCCTACTGCACTTCAGGATATTCTGAAGTCGAATACCCGGGGCCGCGTGCTTGTCCGCCTGTCCTAAGTTCCAGCTTCCCCCGGTGCTACTCCCGGGGCCGCATAAGTTATCAGTTTAGTCTATACATCCTTATATAAAATAAGCGGCAGTGTGCTCTGTGAATTCAGAACACACTGCCGTTTTTTGTCCTCTACCTTACATGTTCTCCATCCCCTTTATATTATTCCGGCAAATCCAGACTTGACCTTGAAGTATACCTCAACCTTTATGCTGTAAATGTAATAGACATTTATTCATGGAGGTATTGTAAATGAGAGGGTTAGAGATTGTAGTTATTATTGTGATTCTGGCTGCTACAGCGGGAATTGTATTGATGAAGAAGGACCGCAGGCTGGATACTGTCATGCTGCTGGCCGTAATTATAGCTATGGGACTGCATGGATTCATAGAGCATTACCGTATCCAGATGGCACCGGCCTATGCTGCAGTGTTGGGAGTCCTGATCGTTCTGACCCTAAGACTGGTGAAGCAAGAGCGGAGCATCCGTCCCAAGAAATTCAGTAGGCTGATTAAAGGCCTGCAGCTGATTATAGTCCTGATCGTGTCAGGTGTTTCCGTATATTTAAGTGAACTGCTGCCCTTATTCACTCTACCTGAACCTACGGGAAACTATGCAATCGGCACAATTGCCCGGCAGCTTACGGATGAATCCCGTGACGAGACACTCAGTGCTGAAGATGGCGACAAGCGGGAGCTCATGATCAATGTCTGGTACCCGGTCGACCCGGAAGATGCCCAAGATCTTAAGAAAGAGCATTATCCTTCCGCCTTAGGGGAAGCGGTCAGCCTGGTGTTCGGATTGCCGAAACAGCTGTTCAGCTATCTCACGGAGATTCCTACCCATGTAGTTGACGGGGCGAAGCTGTCCACCGGAGAAGCCAGCTATCCGGTGCTACTGTTCTCTCCGGGAATCCGCTCTACCCGGTTTCAGAGTATGTCAGTGATTGAGGAATTGGTTAGCCAAGGCTATATTGTAGTGGGGATGGATCATCCCTATACATCCGCCAAGGTAACTTATCCTGATGGACATTCCGTGTATTACGACCCCGATCCCGAATTTGATACTTCTGCCGAGCTCTACGCGCACAATGTCACAGGGGTTGCTATCCGTGCAGCTGATGCCAGCTTTGTGCTGGATACTCTGACTGAATGGAACACACAGGACCCGAACGGGCTGTTCCAGGGCAAGCTGGATCTGAGCCGGGCAGGAATCTTCGGACATTCCTATGGCGGAGCGACAACCGCTGAGACGCTTGCCCGGGATAAGCGGTTCAAGGCAGGAGTCAGTCTGGAAGGCGGCTTCTGGGGGGAGGTCGCCCATACCGGACTGCAGCAGCCGTTTATGTATGTGATGTCCGGCAACACTGCGCAGAGTCTGGATCCGTCAGTAACGAAGAAGGACAAAGTCTTCTATGAAGAGTTCGCTCCCGATCTGAATTCTGTAATGACCCGCAGCACCGGGGATACCTACTATCTCACGGTTGATCACTTCATCCACCAGAGCTTTACTGACATTGCCCTGTTGTCACCCGCATTGTTCGCAAACGGCATCGATCCGGTGCATACTGTAGATATTACCAGATCCTACGTGCGGGCATTCTTCGATCAGTATTTCAAAAGCGAGCCGCAGCCTCTTCTGGCAGGCCCTGCAGCCCAGTTCCCGGAAGTGAAATTTGACCAGACGTATACTCAAAAGAGACAATAGCGGTATATGAATTTCGAATCAAAGGAGTGACTGACCGATGGAAGGAATGACCCGCGGCGAGCTGGCCCGGCGGGCGGGACTGAGTGCGGCTGCCATCCGCTACTACGAAGACAGCGGCGTCCTGCCTGTCCCCGGGCGAACCGCGAATGGATACCGGATCTACTCCGATGATTATCTGGTGAAGCTGAAATTCATCAAGGATGCCAAATCACTGGGCTATTCGCTGAAAGAAATCCAGGCGGCGCTCGCGCTGCTCGGCTCCGAGATGGATGCCCAAGCGTTAAAGGAAAGAGTACGCGATAAAATCACCGAGATCGATGAGAAGATTGCAGCACTGCGCTCTATTCAGAGCATGCTGGCAGGCCTGCTCAAGACACCTCAAGATGATATCCAGGATTACCTGCAATCGTTCCAGCTCACGGATAACCGCTGATTGAAGAATCGATCACTTGAGGCAGACGGCAAATAAGAAGACGGCAGTTTATTCTGAATCCACAGAATACACCGCCGTCTTTTATCAATTCCCTTCTGCTATTCGATTCCAGTCTCATTCACAGCATTCGCCGCATTTGGGTTGACCTGAACATATGGCAGCTGGCGGTAAGGCTGGGCATACGGCTGGGAGTATGGCTGGGAGTATGGCTGGGAGTATGGCTGGGCGTAGTAGCCATGAACCGGCATAGGCTGGTATCCAAAAGGCTGCGGAGCCGGCTGATAACTATAAGGCGCCATATTCGCATTGGCCATCATAGGCGCCATATTGGCGGGAGCCATTTTGGTGCCTTTCATATTCTCGGCAGCGACCTGCGAGGGATTACAGCAATCCGCAGGCGGACCAATGAAGGTCTGGGGCTTAACGGGAGCAAGTGCTTCCTTAACTAGCGCTTCATTCAAACAGTAAGTATGAGCCAGGACATTGGCCGGTGTCTTGCTCAGAATATCTGATCCCAGAATGACTTCCGGCGTCGGTGCATCGAAGATAGCCAGCAGATGGGTACAATCCACCGTTGCCACTTCATAATGCCACCAGCCCTGCGGCACATTGGCTACCTGGCCCGGCGTAAGCGGGAAATGCAGCAGTTCATTGGTGAACGGGTTGATCAGAGATACCACCGCACTGCCGGATATACAATACACCAGCTCTGCTGCATTCTGATGATAATGCGGTTCAACCACATTGGATTTGCTGAGATAAATATCAAGCAGCGAAGTATTCTCCAGGGTGTTCAAATTCTTAATACCCAGCACATTGATGTAATTGCAGTCATCCTTCTTAAATAATGTGTTGCAATTCATGTCAAACGTAAATTGTGTATTAGGTGACGTGTAATCCATATAAGAGGTCACGCAGATCCTTCCTTTCATCGGGGCCGTTTTTATCGTTCTGAGGTAGGATATGTATCCGCCAATGCCCAGGTGACGATTAATTTCAACCGCAGCAGAAAAAAAGCACCCCCATACGGAGATGCTCCTGTTCCCTATTCGCGGGCAATCACGGTCCGGTTCCGGCCGGTATGCTTCGCAGTATATAAAGCTTCATCCGCCTTCCCCAGCAGCTCTTCGCGCGTACGGCCATTCGTAGGATAATGGGCAATCCCTTGGGAGGAGGTGACTTGCATCGGCAAGGGTACCTTGCTTTTCTCAAGCGTCTGGCGGATCCGTTCGGCCACATTGTAAGCATCCTCAGGTCTGGTCCGCGGGAGCAGCAGCACAAATTCCTCTCCCCCGTAACGGGCACACACATCACCCGGGCGGATATTTGCGGTAAGAACTTCAGCGACCTGTCTCAGCACCTCATCCCCGGCCAGATGGCCGTATGTATCGTTAACGAATTTGAATTTATCCACATCCAGAACGATTACAGAAAAAGGCACCCGCGCCGCAATCCATTGGCTCATGCTCAGGTCCAGGGATCTGCGGTTCGTAAGTCCTGTCAGCAGGTCCGTCATGGCCTCTTGAGTAAGCTGGTTTGTCTGCTTCTGGATATCCGTCCAGGCAATGACCACCGCTTTGGTCAGCAGGTCCACCTCCCGGTTCCAGTGAGGCTTCAGATCGGGAAGCTCAACATTCTCTTTGCCGATTCGGTTCACTAGGTCAGCAAGCACCACAAACGGCTTCGCCAGCCGGTGAGCCAGCACAAATACGCACAGCAGCAGGATCACAAATGGAATCACAGTATACGATACGATTTTGCGCAGATGAGCCAGCAGCTGATCCTTGATGACTTTGACCGGTGACACCACAACAACACCCCAGCCGTTAGCCGGAACTGCCGAATAACCAGCGAGCATCAACACACCCTTGGTATTGCGCCCCATCATTTCCCCGCTCTGCCCTTGCATCATCCGCTGCACAACCTCGTTGTCACTTACATCCTCATTCATTCGTGCTTTGTCGGGATGGAATAGCAGATGCCCTTCCGAGCTGACGATATAGTAATAGGAACCCGACTCATCGACGGTATTGTTCCCGAATATCATGTTCAGGATATTGTAATCCTGGAGATAGACCGTACCTCCGAGCTGGCCAAGATATTGTTTGTCTTTGTTATACAGCGGTTCACTCATGAAAAAAAGTATTCTTCCGGTCGTGGATGAAGTATACGAAGGAGACAGGTATGCGTTCTTCAACCGCAGCGCTTCCAGCACCGGAGGAGACATAATCTGCTTGCCTACCATTCCAAGGGCAGCGGGTGAATTATTCAGCACTTTCCCCCCGGCATCCACCCGGATGATTGAATTGAAGTAATTGCTGCTGTTGCGCATTAACTCAAGGTATTCATCTATAGCTTCCGGCTCAGCGGAATCCATAGCGGATATTTTCTCAGCACCGTATAACAGGCTGCTGCGCATCGAACGGAACAGTGAATCCACCGTTTTGCTCATTCTGTCCGCATTGGAGTAATTCAGATTAAGCGTGGTAGCCATCAGGGATTTCTTCTTGGATTGGTAAGAACCAACGAGCAGAATCGTTGTTGTGAGCAGAAACACCATGGTCACCAGGGCCATGAGCAGCAAAGTAAGACTGAGTTTCCTTTTGGGTTTATGTTCTGCTCTCTTTGGTGTAGGCATTCCTCAACCTCCTTGTCTGCCTGAGCCCGTATTGTCTAATTATATACGATTGGGAATTGGAGTACACAATCAGTTTAAGTTCCATTTTCTTCCCTGAAATTACATCTTTACGCATGGATCCGGGCATCCTGTCTATTAGATTCGATCACATTGCAGGAGGCCAGAGTCGCCGTGACCCGCATATTCCGGAGTATAGACGGTATGGCCCATTTTGCCTCCGGAAACAATACGATTATGCTCCCTTACCCCTTATTCCGCGATGTGTTTGTGAATACAGCAACGACTGACGAAGCAATGTATTTGTATAAAAAAGTCATTCCCGAGCCTGCCGGTCCGGCTTTTCAGAAGCTGGATCTGAAGAAATTCTACAGTCTCGATCTCCCTAAAAGCTATCTGTTTCTGACCAAGGACATGGTCCTGCCGCAGGGTGCTGCGGGCGGCTGGCTTCCGGGTCAATCCGGCCACCTGGGTATGTTCCGCTATATAGAGGGAACCGGGTATCATATGACTACTGTGCATACCGGGCCTGCAGCCATTGCCGGCAGAATCGTTCAAGCCAGCCGGGAGTAGATTTCATTAGAATACCGTATGATGCAGAGATAACGAACAACTGAAAAAGAGCAGACGGAAGGGGGATACCCCGTTCCATCTGCTCTTTTTTTGATGAATATGAATATGACTTACCAGCCGTTCCGCCGGATTAGTGAAGTAATCTGGGCCAGATGATGGCGGCTATGCCAGATATATCTTTGAACTGCGGCATCCAGCGTCATTGTGCCCAGGCCGCCGCTTACGAAGACCCGTTCATAATCAGCCGGCTTCAGTGAAGCCAGCAGGGTCGCGAATCTCCGGTTGAGCAGCTCCACCAGCTGAAGTGAGGACGCCGCCGGTTCATCCCTATAATCGCTCTGCTCCGCCCACAGATCCTGCCTGTAGCTCGGAACCTGCGGTGCTTCTTCCGTCAGCCCCCGCTTGAACCGCAGATAGGCATACATGCCGGTATCCGCCAGATGATGCACGACCTGACTCACTGTCCAGCCGCCCGGACGGTAAGGAGTATCCAGCTGCTCTGCTGTAAGCGGCGCTACAGCATCCCTAAGCTCAGCCGCCAGCTGCTTCATGATCTGAAGGGATTCCTGCCGCGCTTCCTCCGTCCGGTTCTCTACCGCTGTAAATTTCCCGATCGGATACTTCAATAACTCCAAGTCCTGCTCTGTCAGGTTATTGTTCATTTCACTCCCGGCTCCTTCATTATTCATCTGTGGGTAAGGGACGGACTGGTGATAAAAGGTCATAGACCTCATCCAGTGTTCCCACGGTATAATCCGGCTTCACTTCATGCTCCCAGGCGAGCTGATCCCGGTTCATCCAGCAGGACTTAATTCCCGCTCTGGCTGCACCCAGAATATCCGAGGCTGAATCTCCGATATGGATAATCTGCTCCGGCTCCACACCATAATGGGCAATTACCTCAGCGAACATCCGGTTATGACTGTCATTCTTATAAGACCGGTAAGTCTCTGAAGTGAACAGGGTCATCTGATAATTCCGGTAGAAGTCAGGCAGCATAAGCTCATCTGTATCACTGACAATGCAGACCGGATATTCCCCGCATATGCGCTGTAAGAAGGCTTCGGTGTCCGCATACATTGCGGACAGCCGATGCTGGGCAAACAGGTTATCTACAGCCTGCAAGCAATCATAGTCCAAGCCGTGCTGCAGGAATACTTTCTGAAATCCTCTGCTGTAAATCTCCTTACTGCTGATGAAGCTGCCGTTCTCCCGGGCTTCGGTTGATACGGCGAAATAGTGACTGAGCAGCTGGCTGCCCAGCTCCCGGGACTTGTCTTCGCTGAACTCCTGATTAAGGATCGGCTTCCAGACTTCAGCTCTCCTGCCCTGAATATTCACCAGAGTCTGGAACATATCCAGACTAATGACCCTGAAAGACTGCATGGTCCCGTCTCCTCATCTGATCAGGAATTGAATCTTGCCGTCACGAATACCGCAGGTGAATTCCAATAAATGGTGACCTCATTCGTCGAGTAGCTGGCTTCATGATCCACGAAACACTGGGCTGCCGGCTTGCCTTGCAGATGCTCCTGCACATATTCATCATGAAGCCCGCGGTCGGGCCCGCCTGATACGAGACCCGGAACGGGTTCGGCTACATTGTCTCCGACTGACGGGCGGTGATGCGGATGCATAACCGCATGTTCACCGAAGCCGGTCACATAGCTGATGCCCAGCACATTGCGGCCGAGCAAATAATGCAGATGATCCAGTGCACAATCTGCATATTCAGCATTTCCGCTGAAATGCTCTGCCGCCAGCAGCAGCATAGCATTGTTCATGACCAGCATGTTGCTGCCCCAGATATAGTCCTCTTCCAGCAGCGAAATTCTGTAACCGTCCTTACGGCTCTGCCGGAGAAGGCGTGCGGCTTCAGCCAGCAAACCTTGCTTAAGCTCCGCATACAGGTATGGCTCGGATTGCGCCTCCCCGTTCAGCAGATAGGCCAGTGTGCCATAGCCGCCCATATCGGCCCAGCCGAGGCTGTATTTCGGGAATGGAAGCTTCGCCAATTCTCTGGCTGCGCTATGGTATTGTTCACCGCCTGTAGTCCGGAACAGCTCCGCCGCTGCCCAGAAGCGCTCATCGCGATCTTCCTCATCACCGTATTCTCCGGTCGTAATGCCCGGTGGATTAGTGAAGCCCGGCTCCTCTGGATGCGCCTCCAGCCAGTTCCAGGCTGTGACTGCAGCTTCAAGGCACCGGGCAGCATACGCTTCATCGAACGGCTTATAGACCCGCGCCGCCATCGCCATCACACCGGCGAAGTCACCTGTAGCCGCAGCGGACACCGGGGAGAAATACAGCTCCGCCGTATCCTCTTCCGGCATCACTTCAAGCCCCGGAAAATTCTGTGTGGTCAGCTTGTGGTACACAGCCCCGCTGCCGGTCTCCTGCATCTTGAACAGCCAGTCCAGCTCGACTTTGCATTCCAGCAGTACATCCGGCATCAGGCCGTCACTCTCCGGCAGTGTGAAGGCACCGGCAAATGCTGCAGGATACAGCTCCCAGGCCAGCAGCAGATCAGCAACGGCCTTGGCACCGGGCCCGGAATATTTCCCGTAATCGCCTGCATCATGCCAGCCTCCGCAGCTATCCAGCTTCAGCTCCGGCTGGCCGATTACCGTTCCTGCTGCCAGATGACAGGCCTCATGTCCCCAGGGTCCGGCGTACTCTCCGCTCAGCTCCACTCCGCAGCGGTAATAATAGAAGGCTTTCAATAACCCCTGCTGCAGATCCCCGTAAGGCTTGTCTGCAATTACAAACGCAGGCGAAGCCTGTCCATCCTCATCTTCGATCCGGTATTGCCTGGGAGTCGTTACGGCGGAGAATATACCGGTATGCACACGGCTCCCGCTTGGCTTATCCTCCACTCCCTCCCCTGTCTCTCCGGTAAATACAACGCTTCCAGTCTGCAGATTAACAACACGGAAACGGGACACCTCTCCGGTAAATAGGGCAAGCTTCTCCCCTGCACTGGAATAACCCGCCTGGTTCACTGTAATGGTACGAAGACGCTGTTCACTCACCTGTCATCTCTCCCTTGTTCATAGTTTCTGCCAGAAACACTGCAACACCATTCTCATTGTTGGATGCGGTAATCCGATGTGCGACAGCTTTGAGATCCTCATGGGCATTCTCCACCGCGACACCTGTTCCCGCTGCAGCAAACAGCCCCAGATCATTCAAATGGTCGCCGAAGACAACAACATCCGCTGTATCCAGCCCCATGTGCTGTGCCCATAGCTTCAGCCCCTGACTTTTATTCGCATCCGGATGGCTGAATTCCAGGAAATAATGATCTTTTATGTATATATCCTTCATGAAATGAATATGTACCTCTGAACCGAAGCGGTCAAGCACTTTCTGATGCAACGGTGCCAACTCCTCCAGCCTTCCGATGTAAGTTATCACCACCGTCCGGTGATCTGGCGGACAATCAAGCCGCTTCACCTCACGGAAACGTACATCATTCATACGGGACTTGTAAAACTCCACATCTCCTGTGCGGATAGGCGCTTCATAAAGCACCCGCTCGCCGTCCGCTGCATCCAGCAGGAAATGAAACGGAGTTATTCCGCAGGTTCGCCCTATCGTGATGATTTCCCCGGAAATAACGGGGTCCAGCCAGTAACCGGCAATCACTTTGTGCGTCATGCTGTCATAGATAAGTGCCCCATTATAAAGAATAAGCGGATATTTCCAGGAAATATCCGCTACTACGCTGTCTGCACTGATGAATCCTCTCGCTGTAGCGAAGCTGATTATGATTCCCCGTTCCATCGCTTCTGTAATTACCTGCACTGTGTAGTCAGTAAGCTTCTGTTCCGAGTTCAGCAGGGTTCCATCCAGATCCGTAACATAGGCCTTTCTGTACATGAGCCTTTCATCCTCCACCTTACGTATGTCGTCCGGCTATTCCCCTAGCAGCTTAATAAAGTTTGCCGGCAGGTTAAACTGCTGATTATTGATGATAATCTCCCGCAGTCCGGAGAAGGAATCCTCGTCCTCCTGGGCATCCTTGATTTCCTGAATCTCACGGTGCAGCCGCTCCATCTGCAGATCGAGTGCATTCGCTTTGTCTGCCGCATTCTTGAGTTCACGGGTCAGATGCTCGGGAACCGCCTGGCTGTATTTATAGAAAATTTTATGCTCCAGACTGGCCCAGAAGTCCATGGCAATCGTACGGATCTGGACCTCTACACAGACATGCTCCTGGCAGTCAGACATAAACACCGGAACCTCTATGAGCAGATGCAGACTCTGGTATCCGTTCGGCTTCGGGTTCTTGATATAATCCTTGACCGCCAGCACCTTGAGATCGTCCTGCTTCTGCAGCATGGCACTGACCTGATAGATATCCGAAATGAACGAGCAGGTGATGCGCAGCCCGGCAATATCCTTGATGCTGGATCTGATCTGTGTGAGTGACAGCTCGCTGTTCTTGCGCAGCATTTTATTCATAATGCTCTCCGGGGATTTAATCCGCGATTTGGTATGCTCGATCGGACTGTAGTCATGGAGCAGCTGAAATTCCTCTTTGAGAATCTCAATCTTGGTCTCCATTTCGGCGAGGGCGAATTTGTAAATCATCATAAACCGGGTAAGCTCGTATTTAATCTGCTTGAATTTCTCTAATTGATTGTCGGCATTCATTGTAATTTCTCCTTTATGCTGCTGCACAGAATTGCTATAGTAATCTCTCATTAATCATAGCCAATCTATTCCCGGAATACAAACCGGCAAGCTTATACCTCCTTCTAGTTGCGCAAAAAACGGATACACCATCCCGGGGGACGGTATATCCGTTCATAAGAACCGTTGCGCTCTCCAGAGAGGCCGCTTATCCGGCGTATCAATTAAAGACTTCAACTACAGACAGGCTGCGCTCACGGGACAAATCTCTGAAGCCCTCGTCCACCTTTACCAGCGGCTTGAACAGATCCAGCGGGTTATTCATTACAATCATGCCCATTTCGCCGTTGCTGAGCTGAACATTCTTACCTACGAAGCTTGGCAGCAAATGTCCGGTAAGTGCCTGTACAACCGTTCCGTTCAACTGGCCGAAGCCCATCTCATGTACCTTGCGCAATACTGTAACCAGTCCTTGCTTCGGACGGTTCAAGGTTGAAGTAGTCAAGGACATATATATGTTGGCTACGGTAACAATTTGAGTGTACGGGTGAATATTATTTTTGAGCAGCTGCTTCGGATATCCAGAGCCATCCTCGTATTCATGGTGCTGCAGCGCTACGAGTGCTGTAACCTCATCCAGCTTGGAGCCGCGGATCAGATCATAACCATAGGAGGTGTGGCGTGCCAGTTCCTCTATTTCAGAACCGGTTAGAATACCCGGTTTGTTCAGGATCGACAGGGGAACCTGGCTTTTGCCGATATCATGAAGGTAGCCGGCGCGGCTGATCAGATAACGCTCCTCCTTGGAGTAGCCCATCCATGATGCAATATAATATGATAGTAAGCCAACCTGTAAAGAATGATGATATGTATCAATGTCATCCCGGTCCAGCAGAAGCAGCAGGGAGACTACGTCCTTTTGCCCATCCAATGTTTCCAAAAGCGGTTTCAATGTATCATCGACCATGGACTGCGAGAAGCTCCCCTGGGTCAATGCTTCCAGAAAAATAGATTCATAATTCAGGATAGCGTGATCGAAATCATCATGCAATCCGTGACTTTGCTCTTCTTCACTGCCCGTTTGCTGCATACTGCGCGGCTCAATATCCACATAATGAATTTTGTGCCGGATGAGGATACTGATCTCCTCCCGTTCAACATGCGTCCCTTTGGGGAGAACATGCAGACCTACACCGTTGAAAGTGTCTGTCATAAGACAATCGCCGTGTTTGAGATCCGTGACATGTACTTTCAAGTTTCAGCACCCCTTTAGTTTATAGGAATATTCCGTTATGCTCCACTTGATCATAGTCAATCGGCCTCAAAGTAACAATCCGGTGAAAGTCACAAACTGCCGCAAATCTAGTTCAAATGAATCCCTGTCTTTAGCCGCTTTTCCAACAATTACTCACAGCCACTTGACAAATCTCTTGTATTTCAGCTGAATTCCGTTGGCTTCCGCCCAGTTTATCAGTCTTTTCATTGCCTGTTCCCGGTCTCCCATAAATCTGAAGCACAGATTAACCGGGACAATCCATTTTCCTTGGGGCAATATCCCTACTAACGGACCATCTATGCAAATGGTCTTAATCTCTTTACCGGATACACGGCGGCTGCGAACCACAAGCGTATCTGTCCCCCATTTGAGACTGCCGGCCTTCCGCAGTGTGTTGAGTAGAATGGAGAGGAACCCCGCAAGGCAGACTCCTATCCATATAATCCGGAAATAATAACCAAAGGGATGCCTATCCGGGTCGATGTGAGGTGAAGCTGACATAATGATGGCCGGAACGAGGACAGCCACCAATGTTTGAATGGATAAGGGGGCCTTGATTCTGCTGTTGGTGGAGTTTTCAGGCATACTGTTCCCCTTTCATTGAACAAATTTATAGTATAATCTCTTTACACTTACAAAACTGTGCCCATGCTTCCGAAGTCAGTTTTGACGAAGTGATCGCAGGGAGCTTAGGCTTACAAAACTTTTAGGAGGATCATTATGTACGAGCATCTGGTAGCTTTCAGATTTAATGAGCATTTCGAGCCGGGTAGTGAAGAAGGGCTGATTGCGGCACTACTGGCACTGAAGGGGCAAATTCCGGGAATTGTTGAGATTACGGCAGGGGTGAACACGACGGAGGAAACGGAGAATATCCACGGCTATACGCTGGGGCTTCGCGTGACCTTTACAGATCAGGAAGCCCTGCGTCAATACGGGCCGCATCCGGCGCACTGTGCTTTTGTGGCATTGCTGGAGGGGATTATTGAGAATGTGGTCGTGGTAGATTACCCGGTTCACCCGTAGCCTTTTTTAGAAAAGATCATTCACATCAAACAGCACTTTACCAATCAGTTTGTCTTTGTCTACAAAGGGAGTACTCCATAAATGAGCGTCATAGCTGACATTCCGGTTATCGCCAAGGAAGAAATAGTGGTCTGCGGGAACGGTGACCGGTCCGAAGGTGTAGGTCATCGCTTCCTGGAGATACGGCTCGGCAACGGCCTCATTGTTACGGTACAGGGTACCGTCCTTAATCTCAATCTCGTCTCCCGGCAGTCCAATCAGCCGTTTCACATATCTTTTGTGCTCATCTCCGGCTACCGGGGGATAGAACACCACGATGTCGCCATGCTTAAGCGAGGAGTTCCAGAGCATTTTGTCCACAACCAGGCGGTCGTTAATCTCAATGGTCGGAATCATGGAGCCGGTCGGTACTCTCATCGCTTCAGCTACGTAAGTCCGGATAAATAAGGATAGAATAATGCCGATTACAATACTGGGCACCCATTGTCTCAAGAATTTCTTCATATTACTGCCACCTCGAATTAGTATAATTAGGCTTCAAAACGTCCGATAATCCGTGACATTTCCAGCTCTGCATCCACAGCAGAATGTTTAGGCAGATGAATCACAAGCAAACCGCCGAAGATCTGCTCCCATCTCCCCTCGTGCTCCGTAACCCGTTCTATGAAACTGCGGATCTCCTGCGAAGCCGCCGCCTCTTTGCTGAGCAGCCAGGCATACCTGACGAACCCGGATTTCTGCACCGTTTCTATATAATAGGCAATGCCCTCTTGTTCTCTCACCCGGATAATGTCACCAAGAGCAATCCCCGGGTTAAAAATCGGCGTTTCTTCAATCCGGTATTTGTCCTTGGCGACCGGAGTCACATCCAGGACCTCAATCTCACGGCCCCGCTCATCAAAACATATATGTAATCCAACCGTTCCCGGCAATGCATACACCCCAGTTCTGCTTCTGCAAAGATAAGAAATACAGCTAACAATACTCCTCTAAAAGCGTTATCCACCATTGCTTGTTCACCAGATACTTATAACCGGGCGGCAGCAGAAGATAACCATGGACCGGCTTCACGGGTTCCGTAATCCCATAGACCAGATCAATCCGGAGTGTGAAGGTGCTGATGCTTCTGCCTGTCTGCACCTCAAATTCGTTAATATAATTGTAGATGTCCGGTGCAGCCTCCCAAAAGCGCATAGCTGTCTGACCGCCCACCTCCATCTCCCACCATTCTATAAAAGCCGGCCACAGTCCGGCACAGGTCTGCCGAAGTGCCAAATCGGCCACAGACTCAAACCCCGGAGGCTGATGCAGCAGCGGATGTTTCCCCGCAAGGATGCAATCCGTTTTATAACGCACCAGCTCCAGCCACCACTGTTCATAAGCCAACTTCAGCGAATCGGAGTCCGGAAGACCCGGGTCAGAGCCGGAAGCAGGCCACACATGCTGCCCTCCAGGTCCGCGCAATGCCCCGACTGAACAGCCTACATACGATGCGAAGTTCAACCCGTAATCTCCGCCAATGCTGATATGCCATTGATTAGCTCCATTCAGCTCATGCATAACTATTCTCCTCTGTTCAAGTTCAACATCTGATCTTCCGGACACTCCCCGGCGTCAGCGCCATATCTAAACTGTAAGGGAAATTCCAGCAGAACGCAATCCTCAACCCTGGGCTGCGGAGCCCGGCCACTTCATGCTGTGGTTCATTTCATCGCGCGTAATGATCTTGCGATGATGGCCTCCAGCATCTTCCAGGGAAGCAGCGTTTTGCCCAGAATGAGGACCCGCGAGCCTTTGCCGACAGGATAGCGCAGTTTGGGTGCGCGCTTCTCAGTAATCCGCCCGATCAGCTCAGCAACCTCCTGCGGATCTGGCGCCGTCTCAGCGGTCCGCCGGGAGTAGCGCAGCACCTCATCCAGCCTCGTCTGGTAAGGAGAACCTTCGCTGCTGTGTATGCCGGCAATACCTTTTCCCCAGATAGGTGTGCGGAATGAGCCGGGTTCAACCAGCACTACGCGGACGCCAAAAGAAAGCATCTCTTGCCGCAGGCTCTCGCTGAAGCCTTCCACTGCAAACTTGGAGGCGGCATACGGTGCATATCCGGGAAAACCGGTCAGCCCGCTGACACTGCTCACGTTGATAATCAGTCCTGTGCGCTGCATGCGCATAATGGGAAGTACGGCCTTGGTCACCGCAATCAGACCGAAGAAGTTGGTCTCCATCTGCCGCCGCCACTCTTCCATGCTTACTTCTTCCACATAGCCGCCTACAGCAAAGCCGGCATTGTTCACCAGCACATCTATTCGGCCGAACTGTTCTATAATCACACGGATCGCTGAAGCAATTGAAGCTTCATCCGTCACATCCAGCGTCATCAGATGAATGCATTCCAGAACACCGGCTTGCTCAGCTTGCTGTACAAGCTCGTTTTTACGGCTGAGATCCCGCATGGTAGCGATTACCTTGTAGCCTCTACGCGCCAGCGTAAGTGCGGTCAGCAGCCCGAAACCGCTGGAAGTGCCGGTGATCAGCGCGATTGGATCATGACCGTGGGGCAAGTTCGGAATAGTGTTCATATTGCAGCTCCTTTAATAGATTAGTGATGTTCAATCTCCAAGCTGCAGTAATAGATAGTTGTTCTTAATATAGTTATAACCCGAGTATACAGTCATGACCAAAGCGCCATACATCAGTGCCTGGCCGACAGGAAACGAAGTGAACAGACTGAACGGAGCATTATTCAACAGAATTGCCGAGATGGCCGCAACTTGCAGCACCATTTTATACTTGCCATATTTGTCGGCTGAGAGAGCTATTCTTTGCGCTGAAGCAGCGATCCGGATGCCCATCATTATTATTTCCCTCGCTAAGATTAGAAAAGCAATCCAAGTAGCGATCAAATGCAGGCTTACCATCAGGATCAGCGCGGCGGCAATGAGCAGCTTATCTGCCAGTGGATCAAGCAATTTCCCCAAATTTGTGATCTGATTATATTTTCTTGCGATATACCCGTCCAGCTTGTCCGTTACAGAAGCCGCTATAAAGACGATTGCTGCATAGAAAACACCATGTATTTCAAGATGCTGCAGGATCACCGATTTGCTGATTAACGCTTCAGGATAAATGGGAAAGAGTGCAATGAACAAGGGAATCAGTAATATCCGGAATAAAGTGATACGGTTAGCCAGATTCATCTTTTGCCTCCTAATGATTCATTAATCCAGACTACAGCTTCAGCTTCTGAATCAGCGGCATGCCGATCCGCCGGAGCAGCAGCTCCAGAAATGACCAGCCGCAGCGGTTCAGCCAGGCAGTGTCCCGGTCGTACACTGCAGAATATTCTATGGCCCCCACCGCACCCCGGTTGCGCTTGAACTGGCCTACGCCGGAGCTCTCATGCAGCAATAGACCGCTGCTTCCGGCCAGCCCGATCAGAACAGCGGACAGCATACGGTAGAGTCCGACAGACTGGGGCAGACCCGTGTCATAGCCGAAGAGCGGCGCTGTCATTGCGCCATCCCGCTCATAGAAGCCAAGTACCGCGTCCAGCCTTCCTTCTCTGCGCAGCCCGTAGATCTGCAGCGTACGCCGTTCCATCGCCATAGCAATGAAAGCTTCGGTAAACTGCGGGTTATACACCGAATATTTGTCAATGTACAGCAGTCTGTACAGCTCTACTATCCGGGGGATATCCGCTGGTGTAATTTCATCGGGGGATACTTCCGTATAGCCATGCTTGGCCAGCAGGCTCCGGTCGCGTTTAACCAGCCATCTGGCTTTGGAGCCGGAGCTATTCTGCTGCAGCAGGTAAATCTGCCGGCTTGGCACCAGCTTGCAGCCGACCCCGCGCAGACTGGCGATAAGATCTCCCGAAGTCTCCATGCTGAGCGAGCGGTACATAATGGTATAACCCGGATATGCCTGCCGGAGATATTCCAGCACTTCCGTCAGCTGTCCGGCACTGAGCGCTGGATAGAGATTGGTGGACAGCAGCCAGTTGTTAACCTGGATTACCCGGTTGAACCGGGCTTGTCTCAGCAGCCAGCCCATTGCCATCAGCATCATTGATAATGCGCCTTCAAGCATCTGGTTGTTCAGCAGGGCAAGCTCCTCACGCGCATAACTGACATAATGCGTATAGGGGGAACACACATAGGAATTATCATAATTGCTATCGTTGATCGTAACCGGAACCGGAATCCCGTCCACAGTCAGCACTTTAACGGTAGTATGGACGTTGGAAATGTAATATTCCGTTCCTGACTCCAGCAGCGGTGTAAGATACTCGCGGGCATACCGCCCGTATTCCGTATCCGGCCACTCCAGCTGATCCATGGAATGGCGGTCATATTGAATTACTCTGCTGTTCACAGCTTCCAGCCCCTCTCCACCCGGCGCAGCTTCTGCCTGCCCGGGGTGAAGCTGTACGCTGTGAACTTCAGCTGCGGAGGAATGCATGACAGTCTCGTGAACAGCCGCAACAGCTCGCTTGCAATCAGCGGCTCCGTATCTTCCGCGCTGCCGGGCCGTGTGCGGAACGAAATCTCCAGCTCAAGCGGGCTGTGCTGGATAACCCGGTAATGCTCGATATCTGCAGAAGCCGCCAGCACCGCCCTGGTAATGAAATCCGGAAACACGGTGACCAGCTGCCCGTCTGAGACATTTGGCAGATACAGGATATCATCGCACCGCCCTTCAATCCGCTCGATCGCTGTAAACAGTGAACCGCAGGGACAAGGCTCAGCCGCTTCAGTAAGAATATCATTCAGTCGGTAGCGGATAATAGGCTGCACGGATCTGGAGAAATCGGTCACGACCGGTACGAACCGGCGGGATTCCTCATCGAGTACTTCCTTTTCAATATGTACGATGTCCTCATTGAGATGCAGTGTCCCATGACTGCAGGTAGCGCCAAGAAAGCCCTCGGTGCATTGATAAGCCTGATGCACCTTCTGTCCGAAAGTACGCTCAATATGCTGCCGGTCCAGCGGGTCCAGCACTTCTGCGACAGCGATGATTCTGCGCGGCAGCAGGTTCAGGCTTCCCGAATTCTTAGCATCTGCCAGCAGCCTCAGCATGGAAGGCGGTGCAATCCAGATATCCGGCTGGTACTGCTCCATCCGGGCGAGGAGCTGCGGAAGCGGCTCCAGCAGGTCGAAGTACTGGAACTGCAGCCGGCCCTGCTCCACAGATTCATACAAATTGCTGTTCGCCCGCAGGAAAAAGGCAATTCGCGCACGTTTCCACAGTCCCCCGGGCAAAAGCTTGGCCAGCACGGTGCCGGTCCAGGCTGCCTGTTCGTCTTCTCCGACTAGAAAGATTCCCCGGCTGCCCGAGGTTCCCGAAGACAAACCCACGGTGACGCCTTGAAGGGTAGGCTTGAAATCTCTGCTGTTCTCCGCCTCATAGGCTTCAGCAAATGCCTGTTCTTTGGTGATACCCGCTGTATTCAGGTCATCGAAATTCCCCATCATCAGTGACTTCTCTATCACAGGAAACTTCCGCCATTCAGCAGCCGGCATTCCTGCCCACAGCTCCCTGTAGAACCGGGAGTTCTTCCTTACCTTGTCCACATGACGCCGGATGCGCAGTTCCTGCCACTGCTCCAGCACTGCGCGGTTCTTCCAGCGTCTGCCCCATTTGGTAAGAACATAATGTGTAATGACTAGTCTCATCCGCTTCATTTCACACTTCCCGTTCCCCAGAGCGCAAGCGCCTCGCGGCAATGGCTCGGGACGATCCGGATGTCCGGAAACCGCTCATGGATCTGACGCAGACGGCGGAAATTCTGTTTGTACTCCGCGCGGCTGGACATAATCAGGCCGGCTGCCGGGTGAGGCTCGCGGTTCTCCCGGAAAGCCCGGCTGGACCAGACCGTATCCGCGCAGAGCAAATAATCATGTTCCCCTGTGGATACGAACAATCCAATCATACCGGCGGCATGGCCGGACATCTCTACCGCCAGCAGGCTTCCGTCGCCAAGCAGATCATACGCCTCCGTGAACGGAAGTCCCTCCGGAAGCGGACGCATGGCTGAATATTCATCTACAGGCAATGAACGGATGCTGAAATCATCCGGCAGCAGACCCGGCAGAAACCCTGCCTTCGTCGCCCGGACCGGACCGAGTCTGCTTACGGCATCGTAAGATTTACGCAAATAGATAAACTTCGCCTGCGGGAAATCCCGCACACCGCCGATATGATCGGCATGGAAATGCGACAGCACAACATAACGCACATCCTCCGGAGCAATCCCGCCGGTCTGGAGCCGCGAGACTGCGCTCTCTTCATCTGTATAAACTACTGGCGTAATCCGGCGGTAGAGTGAGGCCGGCATATGCGCCGTTTCCTGAAAGAACCGGGCACTATAGCCTGTATCGAACAGAATCGGCCCATGCTGCGGATGCCGGATTAAGGCGTAGCCTGCCGGGAAAAGGGCGGGCTTAAGGGAACCTCCCCGCAGCGTCAGCAGTTCGGGATGCAGGCAATATCCCGCAGACAATATAGATAATCCAACTGGTATCTCTGTAATCATTGCTGTTCCCTCCACCATTCCGCGAAGGCACGAAGACCCTCGTCTAATGTCACGCGCGGGTGATAGCCAAGCTGCTCCCGGGCCTCCGAAATATCCAGCGTCTGGGAGATTCCCAGCGCGGCTGCCGAATAGCGGGTGAGCAGCGGTTCTCCCAGGAACGGCAGCAGCCTGTGTATGGCTTCCATCATCCCCGCTGCGGCATAAGCGGCAGCATACGGCAGCCTCCTGGTGTGCAGAGGAATATCAAGCAGGGAGAACAATCTGGTCACCAGATCCCTGAACATGACCGGCTCACCATTGGTTATGTTATAGGCCCGCCCGGAGGCAGAGAGCGGGGCTTCGCAGCAGAGCAGCATGGCATCGATTACGTTCTCCACACAGGTGAGATCGATCCTTGCTGTTCCATCATTCATCAGCGGAACTCCCTTGGTCTTATTCGCTGCCAGCAGCCGCGGGAAGAGGGCATTGTCCATCGGACCGAAGATGGCTCTAGGCCGGAGCATAAATGCCGTAAGCCCGCCTTTCGCTGCCTGCTCCACTACCTGCTCGGCCATAAGCTTTGTGGCAGCATAGGCATTGGCCGGCTTCCCGGGCAGCGGATCACTCTCGCGGATTCCGAAGCGGTGCCGCTGGCTGGAATACAGGCTTGGGGTGGAAATATGGATCAGCCGCCCGACGTCATGCCGTTTGCATCCCCGGGCAATATGGCTTGTCGCTTCCACATTGCATGTATAGAAATCCCGGTACTTCCCCCAGGGCGAGGACAACGCTGCGCAGTGGAATACAACATCCATCCCCTGACAGGCGCGGTCAGCCGTCTCAGCATCGCGCAGATCCCCGGGAAGGAATACAGCACCTTCCTTCTCAAGCTGCCTCCCAAGCTCCGGATTGCGCCCCTGCCCGTAGACCTCCCAGCCCAGCTTAACCAGTCTGCGTACAGTATGCTGCCCGAGAAATCCGGTAGCACCCGTTACCAATGCTTTTGTCATGCTTCACCATTCCATTCTATATCTTCTGTCAGCGCCTCTGTAATGGAAATCCGGTGCTGCCAAGCCGTCTTCTGCGCGGCATAGACCACACGGAACTGCTCGCGGAAGGGGCGGGGATCATTCTTCCGGTAGACTACATCTTCTGCATCGCGCAGTGCCCTCCGCCAATTACTCCAGCCCCCGGCTCCCGGCTTCAGTCCGCAGCCCAGCATGGGCAGAGTCAGCATTGCTTTTCGGCCTGAGCGCGGAATCAATACTTCTCCGGTCTGCACAAGCATACCGGGGTTCAGCAGAGCATCCGTCAGCCCGTCCTCCGGGGTGAACAGATGAATCCCGCTGGTCGCACGCGGATTGCATTCTATCGGATACAGAATTCCACCCTCCGGCTCAATAAAATCAAATCCGATTTGGCCGCTGAAGCCGGTAGCTCCGGCAAAACGCTGTACCCACTCCAGTGCCGCGGGATGGTCAAGATGCTCGAAATATACACTCGCACCGCTCCGGCCCGTCCGGTACCTGCTGTCATAAGCTGCATGCGCCACTACCGAACCTTCATGAACGATACTGTATGTGCAGACCGCCGTGCCCCTGATATACTGCTGCGCCACCCAAGGTGCAGCAGCAGAAATTCCGGGTGGAGGAGCGGTTTGACCCTGCTTATATCCACGGGTTCCTGCGTTATCCTTACCGGGCAGAATCACTTTAGATGCAAACCGGGAAAAGGCCGGTTTATAGACCCGCTGCTCACCGTCCGCCGCAGCAATGCCTGCTATCCGCCGCCACTCCGCGGCGCTTTTGATTAAGGTAGTCTCCGGGACCGCAAGTCCGAGGGAACGGGCCCAGTCAATGAAATCCCCCTTGTGATGCAGCCGCGCCAGAATTTCACGGCAGGGTGCAAGCACCCGGCAGCCGGTTATATGCTCAAGACCGGCTGCGATGTAGAATATCTCTTCGCAGGTGGGAATCAGACAGTTAATATTCAGTTCCCCGGTTAATCCGGCCAGCCGCTGAATATAAGCCTGGGGCTGATGCCGGGGAGAAGGCACCCGGAAGCTGGCCTCAACAGCGGAGGACACCCGGCACAGATGATATTCGGCGCTTTCCGCAACGAAGACCCGGTGGCCTGCCGCCTTGAACAGCCTTGCCAGCTCCAGCGCTACCGGGGCACGTCCGCCGGTAATCAGAATATTCTGATCAATAGTCAATAATCATGCCTCCCAAAGACAACCCTGCCGCTGTACCGATTAGCATGATCCGGTCGCCGCGGGTAATCCGGCCCTGCCTGATTGCTTCATGCAGTCCCATCGGTATGGAAGCTGCAATAGTATTGCCATGGCCTGCTGTATTGTCGAGGAACCGGTCCTCGGCAATCCCCAGCTTTTTGCGCAGCAGCCGCATGGCCATGGCACTGCCCTGATGGGGTATGACCAGACTGAAGTCGTCCATCTGATTCCCGGTAGCTGACAGCATCTCACTGAGGAAATCCGGAAGCAGCTTCGAAGCCTTGCGGAAGATGGCCTGCCCGTCCATATGGAATAAATAAGGCACTGCGTTCTCCGCAGTGAATTTCTGGGCATGCAGCCTTGTGCCGCCCCCGGCAATCTCTGAATAACGGGCACCGCTGCTATAGGTTTTGAGTGAAGCATGAAGAATTCCTGAAGCATCCCCGGCTTCTGCAGGACCAATAACGGCTGCTGCTGCCCCGTCTCCGAATAGTGCAGAGCTCTCCTTATCCTCCCAATTCAATCCTGCCGATGCAATTTCAGTAGCTATCAGCAATACATTCTTGTATCTCCCAGCTTCTACCATATATGACATCACGTCAAGACCTACCAGAAAACTCAGGCAGGTCGCATCGATATCAAAAGCCGGAACACCGGAATCCGCCTGTCCCATCGCTTGTTGAATGAATACTGCAGTGCTCGGAAGCGGCTGCTCCTTGGTCCCGCTTGTACAGACCAGACAATCGATGTCCTCAAAACTTAAGCCTGCATCGGCCAATGCCGCTTCCGCAGCCCTTGCGCCCATGAATGAGGCAGTTTCACCTTCACCGGCATAGTGACGTACGCCTACTCCGGTAATTTTATTGACCCAGCCCGCAGGTGTGCCGAGTACCACATCAAGCTCTGCATCACTAATCTCGCGCTCCGGCAGATATTTGCCTGTACCCTTTATTTTCACATGTCTAAGTTGCATCCTGCATCCCCTATTCCTATGAGTACCTAGATGTCGAACTTTATATATTATTGTAAACTATAGATATATTCTACTAGATTTCCTGGCCAAGTCATATAAAAAGAAGCAAATCACAAATAAGAACTAACGTTCTTTATTTCCCTTGACTATCCATTAATTCGGAGTTATAGTAAATTAACAATAACACACGCTAAGCGGGAGAAGCACCTCGCAAGACAGGCAGATCATGCCTTTCTTGGAGGTGCTTCTTTGTGTCCTATGGTGGTCTATTGGCAGAATAATGAGGACTGGAGCTGAATGAAATGTTGAAATTCACAGGTTATACCCGAGACTTTGTAAGGAGAATGATTGTTGTGCTAATCCTGCTGGCACTTTGGGCCGGTGCTGTCCCGCGGGTCTCAGCGGCATCAGAGTGGGACTCAGCGCTGGATGAGATCCATAACCTTTATTCGGCTTATACGGAACTGCAGGTAGTGTTAAAGTCGGAAATCCAGCGGAATCAGGAGCTGCGCAAGCAGAATAATGCGTCGCTCACGGCGGTTAATGCCAAGCTGCAATTCACAGATGCCGCCCAGCTTGCCAAGCTGCGTACAGCAGCCGAAGCTATGCAGAAGAAACACGCCCCCGTGCTGGAGCAATACACTTCACTCGGCAAGCAGGCCGCAGCTGCTCGCAAGGCCAATAACCTGAAGAGCGCCACGCTCCTTGAGATTAAGCGCAATAAGCTTAAGGCGGACGCAGCTGCAGCACGGGCTGAGGTGAAGATCACAACTTCTGCACTTGCGGAAGCCAAGGCGCTCACAGCTGCAAGAAACAAGCCTGCTAAGGATGCCCTTGCACCAATTGCAAATCTCAAGAAACAGATCACCGCCCAGAACAAATTGTTCTCAGCCATGCAAGCCGAAAGAAGCGAAGCCGACAAACGCTACAAAGCCGCCGTCAAGGCGGGGGATGCCACCAAGGCCGCGGCTGCGATGAAGCTGTCTTACAGCAAGATGGGTGAAATCCGGACAATGTCCGGACGTATGTACAGCTGGGAACAGCAGATCAGTACAGCACTCCGTTCCGCAGAATTGAAGCTGCCAAAGTAACTTATCCCGCAGGATCAGAGCAGCTTCACAAGCCAGCAAATGATGTAGGCTCCCGGGACAAGCAGTGCTTGACCGAGCAATGATCCCAGAAAGCGTGAACCCATCAGCAGAACATAGATTTTGCCCAGCTGATCACGGTACTCCACATTTTCAGTCGCCTTATGGGTAATGATTCCGAGCTGCGGGTCGATGAACACTGTCAGCAGTATCGTCGCTAACCCGTTTATCAGACCCGAAGCCTGGGATGCAGTTGTGCTTAAGTCAGGCATTAGTTTGGCAGCATACATGGAGGATAACACCCCAACGGTATAGAAGGCCGTAACGAATATATTCATCACGATGAACCGTTTAGGAATACCCAGGTAGCGGAAGCTGCGCAGCCTCACCTTCGGCCTGCGGATATATTTCCGCGTATTCTTGAGCTGGCCGACGGTTACGCTGGTCAGGAGCTTCGGAATGGAGCCTTCAATCTCAAGCTTAGAGATGATTCTTCCGAACAGCCCTACGAAGGTAGGGAACAAGGCGATGGCAATTAGGGTACCCAGTGAAGAAGCCAGCATAATAATCCGCAGATAGTTGAGCAGCGGAAAGCTGTCGTCTATTTTTCCGTAGTCTACGAACTTAGCCGTTAAGGGAGCCTGTACCATGTTGGCCGTTCTGGAGACCAGCACGATGATTCCGGTCAGGGATAAGGCGATTGCTATCTTGTTCAGCTTCACTCCGGCAAACCGTACCGAATACGATAACGTCTCAGCAGTGTGAATGATCAAGGTCAGCAGGCATACCACGATTAAACTGTTCGTCATTTGCAGTTGCTCATCTCCAAATCAGGCAGCGTTCGGCTGATTACCGGCAGTCCCATTCCAAATTATTACAAACCGGCAACGCCTCACTTAATATATATTCTTCTTCCTGTATAATCCAGAATCAATATTGTAAGATTTGATCAATTACATAGCAGAACAGGATTCCGGCCGTATACCGGACCAGATCAATCCAGAGGAAACCCTGGCCCAGAACCAGTCCTCCGGCTGTTGTCGAGCGCACATGTATAATCCAATCTGCCTGATAGAGCTGGCTGAACTCAATCCCGAAGCTGAAGCACAGGCTAAGCACAAGTGACAGCCACAACGGATGCCGGGTCAGCAGCACACGGAAGGCAAGGTAGATCATCCCTGCCCAGATTGCATCCCCAAAGTGTACGCTGACAAAGTGCGGCAGCTGATCACCGTATGCTCTGGTCCCAAGGCCCAGCATAACAGCGAGCAGTACTGCGCTGCAGTAGATAACCTTGGATTTTATATCCCTAATTTGCAAACAAATTGCTCCTTTGTATTGAACTACTGCTGCCTATGGGAATTACTGCGGGAATTACTGCGGGAATTACTCCGGGAACAACTTCTTCGTTCCAGCGGAGTGCATTGCTCTAATCAAATATAACTTTCTGTGCATCAGCGGCATCGCGAAGAAACAGCTTCGCGGGATACGGGATCGCTAACTCAGGCAGTTCATCTTCCTTGAAGAATTCCAGTTCTTCCGCCTCCCCGTCCACACTTCTTAGATGGCCTTTGACGATGACGCACTCAAATACAATCACCGTATACTCTACCTGATCACCGTTAACATATTCGTATCTGTATTTCCCGCCGCCAAATACGCCGATGATCTGTTCAGGTGTCACCATCAGACCAGTCTCTTCAAACACCTCTCTGCGCAGCGCTCTGGAGGGTGTTTCTCCAGGCTCGACCGCTCCTGCCGGCAAGCCCCATGACGTCTCATCTTTCTTGCGGATCAGCAGAATTCTGCCTTGTTCATCCCGCACCACTGCCGCTACCGACGGCATCATTAATAGTCCGCTGCCGGTCTTGCCGCGCAGCTCCCGGTAATATTCAGATATTGGCATGAAGATTCCTCCTAACCTTGATTCAGCATTTACAATATACCGCTTAATTCTAGCCTAAAGCTCATCCTTGCGAAAAGAAACCGGATTAAATTTGAAGTCCTCCGGCTGATTCTCACAATCAGACAGTTCTACCTTGTAGAATTCTTCGACCTCCGTAAGCTGGATCGCCCTGCAGACATATTCAATTTTCCCGTCGTATCCGGCCCAGTCCCGGGTGCTGTCCACCGTCCAGTGCAGCTCTCTGCCGTCATCATAGAAATCATGAATATATGGTCCGCTGTCAGTGCCCCACTCAAGCATGGTAAGATTGTCTCCTTTGCCTTCCTTAAATCTATGTATCATTTCTCTAATTCTGTCCAAATCCAGCTGATCAAAATGCGTAATCAAGTTACGCTGATCTCTGGCCAGAGGGACTGGCTTATTGAATTCCCGTATCAACAGAGCTGTAAGCACTGCTATGATCATCATTTCCAGAATGATAATAAACGGACTGTATTTCTTAATGCTCTTCATTTGCCCTCCCGCTCCAGGGTTTATTTGAGCAACCCGGATACCTCTATATTTGACACCGCTGTAACATATTCCTTGTCTGACCGTAATCCGAGCAGATCCGTAAAGCGTCCATTTCCTACATTTTTGGATGAAAATATTTCTTAAGTCTTAAGGTTATCGTATGATTGCTTTAACAGCTAAATAATTCATCAATTTGACGAGGAAAAGGGTGATTTAAATGAAACGTAAGATTGTAATCAAAACAAACAAGAAGCCCACATTACCCGCCGGCATTAGTTTGGAATTCATGGATTATCTGTTTCAGGTTATGAATGAATATGATCAAACTTTAAAGGGACTTAAGAACAGATAAGAGTGAGTCCTTTTTTATATCAACAGAAATAGGCCAACCAAATTACTCTGGCTGACCTATTAACACAGAATTCCCGGCTGAATCACCCGGAAATGTCTCCCTAGCCGATTCATCCCTCACCAAGCTCCAGCTGCTCCCTAGGGTCCAGCTCCCTCAACCCGCGCCGCCGGGTCCGGATAGTCCATAGCAGATCTGCCGAGAATAGCAGCAGGGCCAGCGGAATCACTGGCGTCCATACCCGTTCAACTTGCAGATACAGGAAATGGACCAGCGGCTGCAAACCGTAGATACAGGCAATGGATAGCCCCCACCAGTACAACGAGAATTTCAGGCAGATGTGTCCCTGCAGCTGATAGGGCATTCCCGAATAATCCCACCACTGCTTACGAAAAATACCCTTGAGCAGCCAGCCGCTGACAAACTCCACAGCCGACGGAATAATCAGGGCAAGCATCAGGAATATAGGAAACGGAAGCCCAATATCCTGTCCCGTAAGCAGCAGCAGAGGTGCACAGCCGTACATGGGTTTAAACGGCCCCTTCAAGAAGCCTTCTTTGCGAAAGGTGCCTGCGCTGTAAAGGTTATAGCTGCCTTCAAGCACCCAGCCGAGGAACGAATATACGGTGAAATAGAACAAATACGGGCTTACAGCTGCCAGTGTATTATAACTATCTTGCAAAAGTACCATTGTCATTGTAGTCAGTCCCGCCCCCAAATCCCGTATTTCATTAATGGGAGCTAGTATGCCTCCGGAAAACGGAGGTTATACGGTAATTTCTGGCGGTCCTCACAAGAAGAACAAAATCACCCTAACGGGTGAATCAGCCCGAGCTATGCAGCCTGTACAGCTGATGTAGATTTTAAGCCATCTCACATTGCTCTATTCTGAATGCTTTGTTTGGGCCAGCCTCCGGTAAAATCAGGGGCACTTTTGCTCCTCATTCCCGCCTGCCGCTCACTTTCAGCGGAATCAGAGGGATTTATCCCTTTAATTTCCTCCTAACGCCCACTTTCGCTGGAATCAGAGGGATTTATCCCTTTAATTTCCTCCTGCCGCCCACTTTCGCCGGAATCAGAGGGATTTATCCCTTTGATTTCCTCCTGCCGCCCACTTTCAGCGGATTCAGAGGGATTTATCCCTTTAATTTCCTCCTACCGCCCGCTTTCAGCGGAATCAGAGGGATTTATCCCTTTGATTTCCTCCTGCCGCCCGCTTTCGGCGGAATCAGAGGGATTTGTCCCTTTGATTTTCCAAGCCTCCGACTTCCGGGGATTCTGTGGAATTCCGGATACAGGAACACATTCGTCCTTCAGACGGACCTGCTCCAATTTCCAGAGAAGCTTATCACAACTAACGAATATCGTAATTTTCCTATACAAAGAAAAAGCTGCAGGGTTCCGTTTAGGAACTGCAGCCATTTATAGGATCTAATGATTTAGGGCCGGATAACGGCCACACTTGCCTTCAGGGTTCATTCCTTATGCTGATGTTCTCTCTGCATCTGCATTAAGGGCGGACCTTCCTCACGCTGGCTTCTTAGCGTTTCCAGCTTCATGTCGCTTCGCACACCGAAGCTCGATCCGTACTTCTTCTCGAGGTTGCCTGTCAGGGCATCACCGCGCTTTTGCCGATACCGGCCGTTCTCGTTCCGACTACGCATATTAGGTTTCCTCCCCGCAACTTGAATTGCCTGAGACCTGTGAACCTGCGATGCTCCTGGAGAATCAAGACGTGATGAGGTTGTACTTCCCTTTAGTATACAGTATTTACTAATGCAAGCTCAATATGCTCATTTACGCAAGCGCAAACAAACAAAAACCGGATACCCTCGTAAGGAGAGCGTCCGGTCTATGTGAAAAAAGACTGTCCCATAGGAACAGTCTGCTGCATCCATGCGCGATGTATTTGCCGCTCTAATTCTTCGGAAGCGGGTCGGGATGTGCGGATTCGGCCGGTTTGGCGATCCAGTCATCGGCTTCCGGCTCAATGTCCACACCATTTTCCATCTTTTTGCGTTCCGCGAGTGAATCACCGTCTTTATTCTCTTTGTTGCGGATGTCTGCTTCATTCTCGATATGATCCGACATGTGAACTCCTCCTTATGCAAGCTGTGCAGGTTTTGGATTACTTAGTTATAGTTACCCGTTGACCTGTTTTGCAAACATTTATTGCTGGAGGTTATTTCACCCTGCGCTCCAATTGATCCAGCCAGGCCGAGTACAGTGCCTCATACTGCTGAATCGCTGTAGCTCTGTCTTCCGCCGGATAGCTGAGAATGATGCTGTCATCACCAGGATCATCTTCCCCGTAAATTGCATAATAGAAGCTGTTACTTGCATAACCGGGAGCCTTCTCCCCCTTCTGCAGGGCAAGACTCCATGTTTTACTGCGGGAATCTGCATAAACCTGGCCCAAGGGTTTAATTTCACCCCGCGCGCCCTCCAGGGCACAGAACAGGAATCCCAGCTCCGAATTCAACTCACAGTAATCGTACTGAACCCCGTTAACAGCAAGCTTGCCGGTGTATGAACGGTTTTTTTCGGCATAAGCACCCTTCAGGGTCACAGTCACTGTCTTCGCATAATTTGCATCCTGTAGCTTATAGGCGGTCACCTGCATTTCCCGGTCCAGCCGGATCACCTTGGGTGCACTTAAGAAGCCGTAAGCAATAATTCCTGCCAGAACAAGCACGGCAATACAGCCGTAGAGCAATTGTCTCAAACCGTCACACATCCCCTGTAAAAAGCTTCACAAAGACCATTATTTAACAATAAATAAACTCTTTGCGGAGGGCAACATATTTTCACACTCAGCATACTCTCGATCAATACAGGTTCACTATTCATAATACACCCGGAAAACAATATCCTGCTCGTAATTGCCGAACCCGCGTCCGAACAAGGTTAAGCCGCCCCGCCTTCGGGTGGTGTCTTCTGCAGTTAACCGGAAGCTCCACTGGTCCTGCTGCCAGCCTACTTCATCAATGGTGACAGCAGAAATCTGCTGGCCGTCTATGTAAGTTCCCCCTGTGTTAATCCTCAGCACCTTCAGCAACCCATACTGGTTCACATCGGAATTCCACCAGGCCGGAGTCAACCTTCCCCGCTGCACGCCGAAATCACCTGGGCTGGTCCATTTGCCTAGCGGAATACCATTCATCGTAAAAGCAATGTCTGAAGGCCATTTCTCATTGACATGCGGCGCTTCCGAGCCGATCTCCATCGAAATCTCAATCTCCTGCACCGTCTGGTCCATGAACAGGTAGTTGGGCACCTTGTATTCGGCGTAGCCTTTGGCGAACCAGAGAATTCCGGCATCGACCCGCTCCGGGTCCAGGAAATAACGCGGGTCGTCATAATACCCGATCAGCTTCTCGGTGGTGGCAATGCCACAGGTCGGTGAAGCCTGAAGATCGGTATAATGCCCCACCGGTACGGAGACCTCCACCACCTTCCGGGCAATGCCTTTGGCACCAGACAATTTAATCTGCAGAAAATTAGCGGAGAGCGAGCAGTATTTATACGTGCCGCCATCAATCCGCTTCATTTGGGAGCTGACGATGCCTGCCTTCTGGAGCTTGGCTACGTGGGAGCTGACAATGGCGCTGCTTAGATACAGCCGGGCTGCGATTTCCTTGATATGCATCTCCCGGACGCTGAGCAGATCAATGATCCGCAGCCGCACTTCACTGGCTAATGCTTCGTACACCTTCAGCGATTCGGAATCCGTTGTTAAATACATCCTCTAACCTCCGCGCTCTTTGAATTAGCATTTTTATTAATCCTAAATTTTTTTATTGCTTAGTATACGCTGTAATTCGTATGATGTAATCACAAATCAGGAAATTAGATTAATCATTTCATTAATCGTAATATGACTTCACTACAAAAGGAGCTTAACACAATGAGCATTCAATCCAAGATGATTGTCGACAAGGACTTCAAGCTGGCTGAAGTAGACCCGAGACTGTACGGATCGTTCATCGAGCATCTGGGCCGGGCCGTTTATGGCGGAATTTATGAGCCTGGGCATCCTACCGCAGACGCTAACGGATTTCGCGGTGATGCCCTGCAGGCCATCCGGGCTCTCCGCGTGCCGATTATCCGCTATCCCGGAGGTAACTTTGTCTCCGGCTACAACTGGGAAGACGGCGTAGGACCCAAAGAGAATCGTAAGCGCTCTCTAGAATTAGCCTGGTGGACTACAGAGACTAATCAGGTGGGCACTAATGAATTCGCCGATTGGGCCAAGCTGGCCGGTTCAGAGGTCATGATGGCGGTCAATCTGGGCACCCGCGGGATCGACGCCGCAAGGAATCTCGTGGAATACTGCAACCACCCTTCCGGTTCCTATTGGAGCGATTTGCGGATCTCACACGGGTATCAGGCCCCTCACAACTTCCGCACCTGGTGTCTGGGGAATGAAATGGACGGCCCGTGGCAGATCGGAGCAAAAACAGCCGTCGAATACGGCAGGCTTGCCAATGAAACCGCTAAAGCCATGCGTTGGGTTGACCCTTCCCTTGAGCTTGTGGCCTGCGGCAGCTCGGGCAGCAGCATGAGCACTTTCGCTGAATGGGAAGCTACTGTACTGGATCTCACCTACGACAACGTGGATTTCCTCTCCCTGCACACCTACTACAATAATAATAATGGCGATACAGCGAATTTCCTGGCCAGCTCACTCGATATGGACCAGTTCATCGACAGCGTAGCAGCAGTATGTGATTATATCAAGGCTAAGAAGAAAAGCAAGAAAAAGATTTATCTGTCTCTGGATGAATGGAATGTATGGAAAACGCAGGGGACCAGCCGCGCGCAGCAGCATTGGGAGATTGCCCCGCCTGAGTTCGAGGATGTCTATAATCTTGAGGATGCACTTGTAGTAGGCTGCTGCCTGATCAGCCTGCTGAAGCATGCGGACCGGGTGAAGATGGCCTGCATCGCCCAGCTGATCAATGTCATTGCCCCGATTATGACTGAGAACGGGGGCCCCCTGTGGCTGCAGACCACTTATTATCCTTACATGCATGCATCAATCTATGGCCGGGGAACAGTGCTGCACCCGTTAATTACCAGTCCGAAATATGATTCAAAGGATTTCACTGACGTTCCTTATCTGGAAGCAGTCAGTGTATATAACGAAGAGATGAACGAGGTTACCGTATTTGCTGTCAACCGTCATCTGCGCGAAGGCCTGGAGCTGACCGTCGATCTGCGCAGCTTCGGTACAGTAGAGGTGATCCAGCATACCATACTTGAGCATGAGGATCTGCAAGCGGCGAATACCCGCTCGAACCCGGCGAATGTGCTCCCGCATAACCGCGGAAAGGCGGCCGCAGACGGCGGCCGGGTAAGCGCCCTGCTTCCGGCAGCTTCGTGGAATGTTATCCGGCTGCGCGTTAACGGCTAATACACTGCATTAATGGTACATGATCCAGGCTACGAACGGTCCGGCAATGGAGCCGACAATGGCGCATACCGTCATGGCCACAGAGCTCATGGACACCGACTGCTCACCGTACTCCAGTGCTTTGGCTGTGCCAAGGGCGTGCGAAGCCGTTCCCAGGCCGATGCCGATGCCGGACTCGCCGCGGATTCTGAACAGCTTGATGATATACGGCCCGCCGATGGCCCCTGTGAATCCGGCGATCATTACGAATACAGAGGTAAGCGAGGAATCTCCGCCGAGATTGCTTGAGATCTGGATGGCTACAGCGGTTGTGATCGACTTGGGCAGGATGGAGAGGACATACAGCTTGGAGAAGCCGAGTCCGGCTGCCAGCAGCAGCCCGCTGAACATTCCGACGAGCAGTCCGGTGACCGTCCCGCCAAGTACGGCCGGGAGATTCTTCCACAGCACATGCCGCTGTTTGTACAGCGGATAAGCCAGGGATACAACCGCTGGCCCAAGCAGGCGGTTAATCCAGTCGCCGCCGATCATATAAGTCTCATAAGAGATATGGAAGCCCATGAGCAGCACGACTACAGTGAACGTTGCGGTCAGTGCCGGCAGCAGGACAGGAAGACGGTAGCGTTTGTATAACATGGACATGAAGAGATAGATCAGAACATTCATCAGGACAAAACCAACGGCCAGCAGAATTCTCATGCTTCCTTCCCCTTCCCTTGCAGGCTGCGCGCACGATACGTCCGGCGTGTCAACCGCTTGGCGCTGCGGCTGGCAATCCACTGGCTGGAATGTGCCGTGACAACCATGGTCAGTACACTACTGACCACCAGAATGCCAATCAGGAGAAGCCCTCTTCCGCTGAAGATATCCAGATGGTTCATGATGCCTGCGGTTGCCGGGATGAAGAACATGGGAAGATAAGCCAGAATAAAGGATGAGCCGTTCTCGATCAGCTTCACCGGAACAATCTTGAGCAGCAGCAGGACGAATAGCAGCAAGAGCCCTACGATACTGCCCGGAACCGGCAGATGCAGCAGTTTTTGCAAGTAATCTCCGGCCAGGAAGAACACATACAGCAAGCAGACTTCAGCGATAACGCGGATGATTTTCATATTGCAGGAATCCCTTCAATCTTGAAATGGCGGTCACAAGCAGCCTGTTACAGGTAACAAGCTGACTTATTAAGAGTATCAGAATTTTCAGCAAGTTTTCAAACTTTTTTCGAAGCTTCTATGTATTTTCATTTGCACAGCACAAAAACCGGATGCCATCCTAATCGGGACGGCATCCGGTTTTTAATTACCTGCGTTTCCTCATATATTGCTGAAGACGCTGCGTTTAGACCCACTGCACTACTTGGCCGGCCGTTTGACGGGTTTTGCCGCGCGGCTCATTAACCCGGTAACCAAAGGCCGCCATGCAGGCAATTCCGAAATGTGCCGGGTCCATTATCCCTTCCTCTGTCAGCACCTGCTCGATCTTTGCCTTGTCGAAGCCTTCAATCGGACAGGAGTCGATGCCAATCTGCGCCGCAGCAGTCATCATATTCCCCAGAGCCAGATAGGTCTGCCGTGCGCCCCATTCAAAGATCGCCCGCTCATTGCCTTCCAGTCCGAAATCGGATTTCAGGAACACATCATAGACCTTCTGCTTCCCCCCGGCAATCTCGGGCGGCAGGTTCTGCACATCGCGCATCATGCCCTGAATATACTCCGAGTCCGCAGCCATATCACGCGGCAGTCTTGCTAGAATCAACATGAAATGGCTTGCCGTCGGCAGCTGCTTCTGTGCACCCCAGGCATAAGGAAGCAGCTTCTCACGGATATCCATACTCTGGACAATAACGAATTTCCAGGGCTCGAATCCGAACGAACTCGGTGACAGGCGTCCCGTTTCCAGGATGAACCCGAAATCCTCTTCGCTGATCTTTCTGCTGCTATCGAATACCTTGGTAGCATGTCTGTATTCATAAGCGGCCAGAATTTCCTGCTTGGTTGTTGCGGTTGCTTTTGCTGTGGTATCCATATCACTTACTCCCTTTCTGTGTATCCTTCACGTTTGGAATTGACGTTATCCTGCTCACATGCTTATAGTAGTGGATAGATTACTATTCGTGAAGTACGCACATTTTTGTTATGTAGTATACAAAATGATACTTAAGGAGCGTGAGCTGTCATGCGTGACCGCAAAGGCGGTTTTGGAGCCTGTCCGGACGGCCAGGGCGCCGCTTGTCCGGTTGAATTCACTCTCGACGTTATCGGCGGCAAGTGGAAGGGTGTGCTTTTATACCATTTGATGGATTCAACGAAACGCTTTAACGAGTTCCGCCGGATCTGTCCCGGCATAACGCAGCGTATGCTGACACTTCAGCTCCGTGAGCTGGAGGAGGATGGTGTGGTTCACCGCGAGGTGTATCATCAGGTTCCGCCGAAGGTGGAATACTCGCTGACCGAATTTGGCCGGACGCTGATTCCGATCATTAAGCTGATGAGGGATTGGGGCACAGAATACCAGGCGAAGCAGCAGTCCGCAGACAGCCGCCCCCCTGGAAGTGGAAGGATTGAGGAAGAAGCCTGAACCAGGTGCAGCTAATAGCTGCACTTTTTGTTCTATTTACGCGGCCTTACGATTTCTCGAAAAAATTCTCGGCCTTCTGCTTATGCTCCTCCTTCACCTGTCCGGCAATCGCCCGGATGCCTGCGGCAATAACCGCTGCATCATCCGTGAACCCGAGTCCGATCAGCGCATCGGGAATCGCATCAATGGGTGAAATGAAATAGGCCAGCGCACCGAATGCTATGCCTTTGGCCCATAACGGGGTTTTGGCATCAATGGCGCAGTAATACATGGCAACCGCATCTTTGGTGAACGGGATTTTGCCCGCCGCTTTCCTCGTTTTGCTCCAGAAGCTCTTCTTCACCAGCTGCTCATTCTTCTGGCTGTATTCGAAATTCTCCACGACCAGTTCCGCGGGAAGCTTGTCTCCATCCTTATTCATCTGCCATTCCCTCCCATTCCTTAGGCTGCCTTCGCATTCTGACAACAGCTTAGCAGCTTCATTATAACCTTTACACCAAACACACGCCGCTAATCAGCCTTCCAGTAATTAATCTTTTAACCCAGATGCTCCCGGAAAAAGAGTACCGTCTGCCTGCGCTGATATTCGCTGACCTCATGCCCGGAGAACGGATAATCCATCATCTGCTTAGGTGACTCAATTCGGTTATAGGCAGCATAGATGGTCTCCGGCATGCAGACGGTGTCCTTCCAGCCTGCGGACATCAAGACAGGAACGGTAAACCGGTGCGCCAGATTAACGATGTCAAAATAGGCCAGATTCTGCAGCACCCGCTCCAGATGCTCCGGATAGCGCTTCAGATAATCGGCAATCTCTGTGAGTGAGCTGGTTGAATTCAGCACCCCGAAGTCCAGGCGGCAGAGATTCGGTATGTCTGCAGCCACTGCAGCAACCCGGCGGCTCAGTGCCCCGGCCAACAGCGCAATCCCGCCTCCCTGGCTCCCCCCGGTGATGGCAATGCGCTCGTGATCAACACCCGGCAGCTGTGCTGCGGTCTCTATGGCACGAACCGTATCTATCGCTACAGCCACATAATAGGAACGTTCCTTCTCCAGCAGCCCCTGGGTGATCCAGCCTCTGACTATACCTTCTTCCTGCGGCAGCAGATTGCCGGTCTCTCCCAGTTGTCCACGCACATCCACGGCGAGTACAGCATAGCCAAGCATTAGAAAGTGAGCATACCGTTCCGGATACCCCCGGTCGCCGGTGTAACCGGGAAACGTAACAATACACGGCAGATCTCCCCGCTCACTTGTGTCAGCAGCAGGCCGGATGTACCAGGCATGGATGGTCGTTTCCCCATAACCTGTATAGCTTACTTTGCTAACCTCCATGCCTGGATATGGAGTTTCTTCAGGGATTATTGTAACATCCAGCGGCAGTTCCTCATCTTCTGCGAGCAGATCATTCCAGAATTCATCAATCGTTTCCGGGTCCAGCGTTGGTTCTGGGCGGCAATTCTCAAGCTCCTGTTTGCGTTGCTCAATTGCATTCATTAATCGGTTCCTCCCGTTTCTCATAAACTTCTTTATCATTGCAAGACACTGTAAGCGCATTTAATATTATAAATATAAATCCATAGAATTCCAAAGGAGATGTTCATCATTCGTTACGGAACTTTGGCACATACAGCTGGCTGCCTGCCGCTTAAAGAATTGACCGCCACCCTACAGACCTACAATATCGACTTCGTACAGCTCGCCCTGGCCAAAGCCATTCAGGATATTGATCTGTCTCCCGGCAAGCTTAGCCCCGGCCTGGCTTCCTATATCGGTGAGCAGTTCGATAAAGCCGGCATCCGTATTGGCGTGCTGGGCTGCTATATTAATCCGATTCATCCCGACCCTGCCATCCGGCGGGTAGAGATTGACCGCTTCAAGGAGCACTTGCGCTATGCCCGCCAGTTCGGTGCACCTATGGTCGCTACGGAGACCGGTGCATTAACGACTTTTCTGGAATCCGATCCTTACCGGTATGAAGAAATCGGCTGGGAAGCCCTCAAGGCAACGGTCGAGGAGCTGGCAGAGGAAGCGGAGAAATGGGGGGTGTTCCTGGCGCTTGAAGGAGTAAGCACCCATACGCTGTCTTCCCCGGGCAAAATGCGCCGCATCCTCGACGAGGTTCCCTCCAGCTCCATTGGTGTGGTACTGGACCCTTGCAACCTGATTGGTGAAGAGGTTCATCTGCAGGATGAAATCGTAGACAGTTCTTTCAGCCTGTTCGGTGACCGGATCATTCTGGCACATCTCAAAGATATCTATGATGATGGTTCCCGGATCCGTCACGGCGCTTCAGGACGCGGGCTGTTCCACACCACAGAGTTCCTGAACAAGCTGGAGGCTCATAAGCCGATGATCGACGTTTCACTGGAAGAAGTGACAGGGCTGGATATCAAGGACACCGTTAACCTGCTGCGCAATCTGCGCAATTAATCATAATGCTGCCAGTTCAGGAGATGGATTTCTTCCTCCTGCAGCAGCTTTGCAGCGAATACAATCTGGCCGGTGTGGTAGGCGTAATGCTCTGCCGCCCCGATCAGAATTTTTTGAATACTCCAGCTGTAGCCCTCCATTCCTGAGCTCTCGGGATAATGAACGGCAACAACACGCTGCAAATCCCCTTCGGTCAATCCCCGGATGACAGACCAGCTCTCCTCTCTCACTTCCCGCATCATTCCAAGCAGTCCCTCCGGCGGGATTCCGCCCCGTGTTAAGAACTCCGACGGCCTGTCCCTGTCTGCTGCACGGCCCCCGATTCCGCTGACCAGATGCTGATACTCACTGCCTGCCACATGAAGACAGAGGTTGCCGATGGCATTCATCTTGGGTCTTGGCCGCAGCCACACTTTCTCCTCTGTCAGCTTAGCGAGCGCCAGCTCCACATAGCCCAGTGACTGATCCAGCCTTCTCATACATTCTAAGATAATCTCACTCAATCTGATCCGCTCCCTCCAAACCCCCATTTGCTGCAAAAACACCGTATAACCGGTACTTTTCGCCATTCAATGAATAAAATAGTATACATATCGCATGTTTGCAAGCGATTCTCGAGTCAGAAAGGAAGGGATCATACATGAGATTCACTTTCCCCATTCTTACCTTATGCCATGGCGGGGCACAACGCATGCTCGTGGAGCTCACGAATGGTCTTACCGCCAGGGGGCACCATGTGGTCATCCTCATGCCGCTTGGAGGCGATGTTTCTTATGAGGTACATTCCACCCTGCACATTACCGATTATACGCTGCTTCGTGAATCTGATTTCCCGGTCAGCGATATCATCGTTTCGAATTTCTATACAACGGTCCCGGTATCACAAGCTGCAAGCCAGAACGGCAAGGGCATCCATGTGCGCCTGTCCCTCTGTTACGAACCGCTGTTTCTGCCGCAGAATGAGGTATCCTTTCCCTCCTATCACACCACCGATAAGCTGATTGTTCTGTCCCAGTGGCAGCAGGAGTTAATTGAGCTCGGTCACGGAATTAGCGGAAGCATTGTCCCCGTAGGGATCAGTTCCTCTTTTCAAAATATGCACATCCGCCATAATCTTCAGGAGCCGCTGAACATTACCGCGATCCTGCGCAAAGTGGAGAACGGCTTCTCCTGGCACCGTGAGCAGGATTATCTGGTGAAGCAGCTCGATATCGTCAAACATAATGTCCCGGGGGTAAATATCAACTTCATCAGTCCGCCGGATGAGTTCTACAGTTCGGATTCGCTGCAAAAAATGAAGGCCAGCGGCAAATACCGCTTTTTCACTCCCCTGAATGACGATGAACTCTGTTATCACTATAACGGGGCTGATATTTTTGTCAGCTCCAGTATTTTCGACACCGGATCTTTGCCGGGCCTTGAGGCCATGCGTTGCGGTGCTGCGCTTGTGTCCGTATACTCGGGAGGAAATCTGGAATATGCCCGCCACGAAGAGAATTGCCTGCTATCCTACAGGTATGAGAACCGGATTGCTGAGGATGTCATCCGGCTGATTCAGGATCCTGCGCTCCGTGTCCGCCTTGCCTCCCGGGGAGAAGCCGATTCCCGGGCCTGGACCTGGGAGAATAGTGTCAGGATCATGGAGCAGACCACAGCAGGCTTCCTGACAGGGAACTCCGTGAACACTCCGCCCAAATCAGCGCTCCTGCAAAGACTCGGCAGCTTCAGAATGCGCAGGAGATAAGCCCCGGTGAGAAATGATATGCGGAACAAGAAGCGGATTAGTTAAATGAGGTCCAGCTCTGCATTTGCGGAGCCGGGCCTCTTCAGCCTGCCGGCAGTTCCGTTTAAGCACCCGCAGCATGAAACCATGACATATGTACATAGGCACTGCCCCATGTATGGTTTACACTAAAGATATATACACTAGGATTATCGGAGGCGGGACAATGAATACAAACGAAGAGCACAAGGAAGCCACGGGGCTTGAGTTTAAATATATGGTAAGCGGAGACTCTATTTCTAAGGGTGTTGTCTATGATGAAGCCAGAAGCAAGTATGTCATTCTGGAGGACAATTACGTGTCCCTGCTGCAGGGCAAGCTTAAGGGAGCCATGCGTAATACCGCCAGATTCGGCAATACGCTGATGAAGGGCTTCGGCAACCTGAAACGGGATGTGCTGAAAGACAAACCGGATATGGTGCTGATCGAATACGGAGGCAATGACTGCGACTATCACTGGGGAGAGATTGCGAGCAATCCTGAGGCGGAGCATAGTCCTAAAACCGATTTCCCTGCATTCGAGCGGATGCTGCTCGACATGATTGATTTCCTGAAGAATCAGGGAATTACTCCTATTCTGATGAGTCTGCCTCCGCTGAACGCGGACAATTATTTCAAATGGGTCAGCGGCAATAATCCGGATTCGGAAGTGAATATCATGAAATTCCTCGGCAGCGTTACTAAGATATACTGGTGGCAGGAGAGATATAATTCAGCAATTATCAAGGTCGCCGAGAGCACCAAGACCAAGATCATTGATGTACGGGGCGCTTTCCTCCAGCAGCCGGACTACACCAAGTTTATCTGCCGGGATGGAATCCACCCCAACCGGGAAGGCCACCGGATTATTTATGATAAGGTCATGGACTTCATCCGCACAAGCGAACCGCAGCTTCTGCTGGATAACTCGGCGTTGCCGGGACACTGATTGCCGGACAAACCTACATAGGGGCATCTCAATAGCCGGGTAATGGCTGATTGGGATGCCCCTTTTCATCGGCACATTTATGAACGCCTCCGGTATACTCCCGGCGCAACCCCATACCGTTCACGAAATACCCGGTGGAAATAGGTATAGCTGCCGAAGCCTGTCTCCTCCGCGATGCGCTCCAGTGTATAGTTGCTGTTGTCCATCAGCCGCAGCGCCATCGCCAGGCGGACTTGCAGCGCATACTGCATCACCGAATATCCGAACTGTTCCTTGAACAGATGCACCGTCCGGGTGACGCTGATCCCCGCATGGCGGGCCACATCCTCCAGCCGGATCGGCGAAGTCGCATGCTCCTCCACATAGTTCTTGATCTTCAGTCCCTGCAGGAGCGAAGAAGACGATGCTGCCGGTGCTTCGAATATCGCCCGGTCCAGCAGCAGGCATAATGCCTTGAACAACGCTTCAAGAATTTCCGGGCTGCCGCCGTCAATCCTCCGCTTCTCCAGAATTAATTGCTGCCAAATGCTGTGCAGCTTGCTGTCTTCAGCTATTCTGGATTTCTTGGCCCTCACCTGCTTGTTCCACCACTCATCCACCCAATCACCTGTACACATGACATAATAGTCTGCACTGAAGCCGAGCGGACTCTCTTTCTCGCCGATCCGCAGATCGTAGAGCTCGCCTGGACGGAACAGCAGCAGATCACCGGGCATTACAGGGACCATCTCCCCGTCAATCAGCGCTTCACACTCTCCTTCTGCCTGAAGCCGTATGATATAGGTATCCAGCCCTTCACGGAATAAATGCCAGAACGGCTGGATATGCCGGGAAAATGAGCTGAGATGAATGTCTACACCGGTTGTCCCCACCAGAAATCACCCTTTCTGATTATAGCCTCATGACCAGATCGTTGAGGTTCTTAACCATATTGTTTCTTCAAAGTACAGCAGAATACCTTCTATAATGAGACTATTCCTACAAACTTTCAGGAGGTAACACAATACTATGAGCAGCACTACAGTTCGCGTGATCCAGACAGCCCAGGGAACCGGTGACCGGTTAACTGAATTACAGCCCCTGTCCTTCCGGCCGGATTCCGAAGAGAAGGAAATGGAGTTAATTAATATCTATGAGGATCTGGAATACCAGGAGATCGAAGGCTTCGGCGGTGCACTGACAGAAGCATCTGCAGTTACGCTGGCCAAGCTCAGCCCGGCCAGACAGCAGGAGATTATCGACGCTTACTTCCATCCGGAGCATGGCATCGGCTACACCCTGTGCAGATCACATATCCAGAGCTGCGACTTCTCAACAGGCAACTATGCTTATGTAGAGGGTGTTGACCCGGAGCTGGCCACGTTCAACATCTCCAGGGATCAGGAGTCGATTCTTCCGTTAATCAAACGTGCAGCTGACTCCGTGGGTGAGAGCTTCCGGCTGTTCTCCTCGCCATGGAGCCCGCCGGCTTTCATGAAGACGAACGGCGAAATGAATAACGGCGGCAAGCTGAAGCCGGAATACCGGGAAGCCTGGGCGAATATGTTCGTGAAATACATTCAGGCTTATGCGGAAGCCGGCATCGACATCTGGGCCGTCAGTGTGCAGAACGAAGCCAAAGCCAAGCAGATCTGGGATTCCTGCATTTACACCGCTGAGGAAGAGAAGGATTTCGTACGTGATTATCTCGGTCCTGCCCTGGAAGCAGCCGGCTTAGGCCATGTCAAAATCATGATCTGGGATCATAATAAAGAACGGGTATATGACCGGGCGAAGACCGCTTTCAATGATCAGGAGGCGGCAAAATATATCTGGGGCATCTGCTTCCACTGGTACTCCGGCGACCACTTCGAAGCCCTGAGCGCTGTACATGAACGTTTCCCTGACAAGAAGCTGTTCTTCAGTGAAGGCTGCCAGGAAGGCGGCGTACACCTCGGCTCGTGGAACACAGGCGAACGTTACGGCCATGACATTATCGGCAACCTGAACAACTGGATGTCCAGCTGGACCGACTGGAATATCGTCCTTGATGAGCAGGGCGGACCGAACCACGTAGGCAACTTCTGCGATGCGCCGGTTATCGGCGATACCCTGAAGGATGAAGTAATCTATGAGAGCTCATTCTATTACATCGGCCATTTCAGCAAGTACATCCGTCCGGGCGCCGTTCGTGTGGGCAGCTCCAGATATACCGACAAATTCGAAACTACGGCATTCCGCAATACTGACGGCACTTATGCCTTGGTCGTACTTAACCGCACGGACAGCGAGCTGCCATATACCCTGCACTTCCGGGATCAGCTGGCGGAAGGCTCGATTCCGGCCCATGCCATCCAAACGCTGCTGTTCCAATAAAAACACACAAAGGCGCTCCCAAGCTACGGCTTGAGGAGCGCCTTTATTCATTTGGCCGGTTTGTCATTTATTCGCCGCTTCGGTACCGCTGTTAAGTAACCCTGCTATTCTTTCTTCTCCCCAGCGGTCTCCTGCGGCTGCAGCGAAACATATTTGTCCCCCAGAAGCTTCTGGAAGTAGGTCCGGTTGTATAGCATGCTGGGATGGCTGGGAAGATGCAGCAGGGCAGTTTCATTGAAATGATTAGCCCGTTCATGCTGGCCCAGCCGGTCATAACAGAGTGCAAGCTGCAGATTCGGAATCCAGGTGGCGAAGGCCTCATTCTTCACACCCATCGACTCTGTCTGCCGCGGCAGCATAACAGCAAGCTCATACCAGTAGATCGCCGGGTGAAGCTGGCCCTGCTCCACATGCCAGGCACCGAGCCGGCAGCAGAACTCGGCACGCGGAGAATCGTACTGGAGCGTCCGGGTAATCGCAGTAAACGCTGCTGCCTTGTCACCCAGCCGCTCCCGGCATTCGGCCAGCCGCAGGCAAGCCTGAATATTATCTTCGATCCAGCCTTGGCCCCCGTTCAGAAACTGCTCGTAATATTGGCAAGCTTCCTCATGGATTCCATGATCGCGCAGCTCATTGGCATAATAATATTGATCCCGGGGAGAGAAGACTTCTCCCTCAGCCACCCGCTTGCGGTAGATCCGCAGGTTGCGGTCCGTGTACTCTTTGTCTTTCTCATGGGTAATGCAGACATCACTGCTGTAAGAAGGGCCGTATACCTCGAGGTATTCATGCACCGGGCCGATCCATTTGAACCCGCAGGACCGGCGGACCAGCCGGTTGCGCCGCAGGGAAGTGACCACATTCCCCTCCCCGTCAAAAGCAAGATTATACTGCATGTTCACACTGTCCACATTCTCCGGCAGAGCGTGCTTCAGCTCCCTGAACCGCGCATGATCCTCATCCTTAAGGTAGTCATCCGCATCCAGCCAGAAGATGTATTCCCTGGTCGCCTTGCTGAAGGCGAAATTGCGGGCAGCCGAGAAATCATCTATCCAGGTAAAATCATAAATCACCGCTCCGAAGGTTTCTGCAATTTCCTTCGTTTTGTCCGTCGAGCCTGTATCCACAATGATAATCTCATCCGCAATCGCTCCAATGGAAGTAAGGCAGCGGGGCAGGCTCTTTTCTTCATTGCGGACAATCATACATAAGCTGATTTCTATCATGGCAGCCTCCTGAGCAATAAAAATCCGTTTTGCTACCATGATATGCAGTGTAACGGAATTGAAACCCTTGTTCTCACCCAAAACCATAGATAACAGGACGGATTAGGGAGCTTGTACTTTTTTTGCGGACTACGGCCATGATATTTGTTATAATAAGCTCCATACCATACCATCCATATACAAAAAGGGGACGTTACCTTTGTCAAAAATCATCAAAACCTTAACCATTGCCGGCAGTGACTCCAGCGGAGGCGCAGGCATTCAGGCTGACCTCAAAACCTTTGAGGAATACGGCACCTATGGCTTCAGTGCACTGACTACAATCGTTACCATGGACCCCGACCGGGGCTGGCACCATAATGTATATCCGATTGATGCCGCAATCGTCGCAGAGCAGCTCAAAACGATCTTCGCCGGCGGTCCCGTAGACGCGATGAAGACGGGTATGCTGGGCAGTGTCGAAATTGTGCAGGTTGCCGAGCAGGCGATCAAGAACAATCTGCAGACTAATGTGGTTATTGACCCGGTGATGGTCTGCAAAGGCGAGGATGAAGTGCTGAATCCGGAGAGCGCGAATGCAATCCGCGATCTGCTGCTCCCTCTGGCTACTGTAGCTACACCGAATCTGTTCGAAGCTGGTGTCCTCTCGGGTCTGGGCAAGCTGACTACCCTGGAAGAGATGAAGGAAGCGGCCCGCCTGATCCATCAGCTCGGCACCAAGAATGTTGTCGTCAAAGGCGGCAAGGCACTGGGCGGAGATAAGGCGATCGATATCTTCTTCGACGGCAGCGAATATACCGTTCTGGAGACGGCCAAAATCGAACCCGCCCACAATCATGGAGCCGGCTGCACCTTCGCCGCCGCTATTACCGGCGGTCTGGCTAACGGTTTATCGGTGAAGGAATCCGTAGTTAAGGCGAAGGACTTCGTGTCCGCAGCCATCCGCAACGGCTATGCCTTCAATCAGTATGTCGGCCCTGTATTCCACGGCGGCTATCGCCTGGAGAAATAGGAACAGCAAATAAACCTCTCTTCCGAAATGGATGTGAACATCCATTGAAAGAGAGGTTTTTTGATATTTTCAGATATTCAGATATGCTGTTCTCTGTATTCTATTTACTTCGCGGCTTGTTCCTCCGCAATATGCTTCACAAACTCAATCGTCTTGTCCTTATTGTCTTCGCCAAGCACACCGATAATAATCGATTTCACATTATAGTCAATGGGCAGTGCAGATATGAACGGAGAGTCCATAATATCGACACCATACAGCTCGCGCTTGCCGGTATCTTCATTCGTTCCCCATCTCATACGTGCATCGTCAGCAGCCAGCTTGCCGTCCGCCGTAATGGATTCGAGATTCTGGAATCCGGCCTGTCCCCCGATCCACTCAATGGTGGCATCATCCATAATGACGATATCCGGCCGGTTGGCCGCCAGCTCGACCACAGCTTTCTGCATATGGTTCATATCCAGCGTATCAGCGCCTTCCCCGGTCTTGGGCAGATACACAATGGTCGCCTCTACCCGCTTCCACTGCGGATAAGCGTCAATGACCGCTTGTTCCAATGCCGCTGTATCCCCGCTGCTGTCCTTAGCCCCGAAATTACCCACGAACATAATGGTCGCATCCACCGGCGGCAGTGAAGCAAGATACTGTCTATGCTGATAGTTATCGTACAGTGCTTTCCCGCCAAAAATCAGCACAAGCACTGCGATGATGGATAGAATAACATGTGTTCTGTACAGCCGCATAAAGCGTTCCCATTTGCTTGCAGTCCCGGAGAACCGCCCGTATTTGGCCAGACGCTGGTCTTCCGCTTCTTGAATCTCCTGCTCGTCCCAAGTATCCAGAATAAGCTTGTACGACTGGAAATCCGCTTCATAGTCCGCGATCTCTTCATCCGTTGAAAGGGTACGTCTGCGCTTCAAGAGCAGATCGAACCGCTTGTTCAGTTCCTCTCTGGTTACGGTTTCAGTTAATCCAAGCCGCACGTACGCTTGCTTCAAGTTATCGTTCACATTCAGTTCTCCTTTGATATGTATGATGCCATAATTCTATTTTAACAGACTTTGCCCTGTATTCTCCACTCTGGCTAAAGAGGGTCAGAACAGGACAGGAGTCTCCATCAGCAGGAACTCTGTTTCAGTGTCTCCATACCGGTTCGTGAAGCTCTGGCCGGGCAGGAAACCCGCCTTCTTGTATAAGGCAATGGCCCGAAGATTAAAGGCTGCAACCGACAACCGGAACCGCTTCGCGTCATAGGTCCGCCGTGCAAACTTCATACCCGCCTGCAGAAAAGTAAGCCCTTTTCCAGCGCCGGTCAGGTCCGGCCTTAATCCCAGTCCGATATCCAGCGCTGTTCCATCCAGATAATATCCCAGCTCTACTCCTCCTCCCACCTGGGCATTCCGCCCGTAACAGAAGAATCCGGCCAGTTCCCCCTCCGCAGTGCGTACGCTGAAGTAGGAGCCGTCCATCAGCTCTTCAATATCCTCCGTTTCAGCAGAATCCTCCAGCATATTGTACAGAGAATAAGGCGGTTCGTATTTCCAGTTCAGAATCTCTCTGGCTGCCGGCTCATCCATTAACCGGATCTGGTATCCATTGTACTGCGCAATGCTCATGGTTTAACTCCTCCTGTTTCCTGTTTTCTGAATTCCGTGGGTGCAAGCCCGGCATGCTTCTTGAATTGCCTGGAGAAATAGAACAGGTCGCCGAAGCCGAGCTGGTCGGCAATCTCGCTGACCGAGCCGGAGGTGGTTGCCAGCAGGTCTTTGGCTTTATCAATCTTTTGCCGGGTGATGTACTGGATGGGGGGTACGCCGATCTGCTGCTTGAACAGACGCATGAAGTAATTAGGGTGCATATGGGCAATTTCGGCAAGGTCATGAATCGTAATATTGTGTTCGATATTCGCGGCGATGTAATCCAGAACAGCAGTCAGCTTCCGGGCAGCGCCCAGATTCTTATAAGAGATTTCATCCAGCTTGTGATTCATGACGTAATGGGCGATCAGCTCCAGCAGCCTGCTCTTGCCCAGCAGCGGGGCATATACAGCATCCGATTGGGTACTCCCGGTAATCCCCTGGAATGCCGCCTCGACAGCAGCGGGATTCTCCGGAATGCATACATGATTCAGCTCCAGGACACGGAACAGGTTGATCTCTCCGACCTTGGCACTGAAATGACACCAGTATTTAAGAAAAGGCCGTTCGCTGATGCATGAGTAGGACTGCTTCACACCCTCAGGCATCAGGATCAGCTCCCCCGGCTGCGGATAATATTCCTTATCCCCGATCTTCAGCCAACCTTCACCGCCGCAGATGTAATAGAACTTGCTGTAGTCCGGAGTATAGTCCAGATCCCTCCACCGTGTGGTGCACTGATTATAGTCCGCCATGAGCAGATCGACCTTCAGATTGGATAAGTAGCTGGTGAGCAATGCGCGATGATCCATCGTTCAGACCGCCTTAAAGGTTATTTTTGTACATCAGAAAGTTAGTCCCGTACATTCTTAATCCCCCTGCGGCCCGGTACAATGAAAGCGTTATATAAATTGCGGGAGGATGAGAAACTTACTATGAACACTACGGAATATTTGCATCTTATCGGCGAGACCATTAAGAACGGCCCCTATAAGGATGATTGGGATTCTCTAAGCGCCTATCAGGTGCCGCAGTGGTACCGCCAGGCCAAATTCGGCATTTTCATTCACTGGGGACTGTATTCTGTCCCGGCATTCAGCAATGAGTGGTACTCACGCAATATGTACATTCAAGGTACGAAAGAATATGAGCATCATCTGGCTGTCTACGGGAACCACAAGGACTTCGGTTACAAGGATTTCATTCCCCTGTTCACAGCGCAGCAGTTCAACCCCGATGAGTGGGCGGCCTTATTCAAAGCCTCCGGCGCCAGATATGTCATTCCCGTTGCAGAGCATCATGACGGCTTCCAGATGTATAAAAGCGCTGTCTCCCATTATAACACGTACGAGATGGGGCCCGGGCGGGATATTCTCGGCGAGCTGAAGGCCGCCTTCGGGAAGCTTGATCTGGAGCTGGGCGTCTCCTCCCACCGCGCGGAGCACTGGTTCTTCATGTCCCACGGTAAAGAGTTCGACTCCGACATTCATGAGCCGCTGGAACGCGGCGATTTCTACTGGCCGTCCATGCCGGAACCGGATCATCACGATCTCTACGGCTCTCCTCCGTCTGAAGAGTATCTGGAAGACTGGCTGATCCGCTGCTGCGAGCTGGTCGACCAGTATCAGCCTAAGGTTTTCTATTTCGACTGGTGGATTGAGAATGCTGTATTCAAACCGTATCTGAAAAAATTCGCCGCCTATTACTATAACCGGGCTGCCCAGCGGGGAACTACGGCTGCCATTAATTATAAACATGATGCCTTCATGTTCGGCACAGCCATTCCCGATGTAGAACGGGGGCAATTCGCTGAGCTGAAGCCGTTCTTCTGGCAGACGGATACAGCAGCAGCGCGAAATTCCTGGTGTTATACGGAGAATAATGACTACAAGCCGGCCGGAGAAATCATCTGCAATCTGGTGGATATCGTCAGCAAAAACGGCAATCTCCTGCTGAATGTGGGTCCGCGGGCTGACGGCAGCTTTGCCGATGAAGATAAGGAGATACTGGCTGCTATCGGCGGCTGGCTGGGCACAAATGGTGAAGCCATTTATGAGAGCTCCTTCTGGCGCACATTCGGTGAAGGGCCGACACGCATTGAAGAAGGGCAGTTCACCGACGGCAGCGCCAAGGTGTTCACCCCTGAGGACATCCGTTTCACCGTGAAGGGCAACTGCCTGTATGCAACCGTCCTTGTGTTCCCTGTGGATGGCGTGGTCCGCATTAAATCGCTTAGGGAGAAATCTCCGTATTTCGAGGGAATTATCCAGAGGATGTCCGTGCTCGGTTTCGATGAGCAGCCTGCCTGGGAACGGGATGGAGAAGCGTTAACGATCCGCACCACAGCGGTGGCCAGCGCGCTGCCTGTTGTGTTCAAGCTTGAACTTGCCTGATCTTTGCCTTTACTCTATACAACGGAAGGAATAACCAGCATGAGCGGATGGACTGAAGACATGAAGCAGATTATTGAGGAAGAATTGCAGTGGGATATCGCGGATACAGCCATTGAATACCAGCAGGATGGCTTGACTAATCAGAATTATATTATTACTAACGGTATCCGTAAGCTGGCTCTGCGCATAAGCGGCGGCAACGCGGACAGGCTCGGCATCTCCCGGGAGGCCGAGCTTGCGGCTATGCAGGCAGCGGCAGACATAGGGGTAGGCGCAAAGGTAGTGTATTTCTCCACGGAGACGGGTCATATGGTCACAGAGTTCATTGACGGCGTGAAATGGAACGACGCGGATACCGGCACCGATGTGAATATGAAGCGGATCGCCGATACTATGAGCAAAGTGCATGCCCTGCCGCCGGTTGCCTATGCATTCTCGCCTTATCAGGATATTAAAGACCGGATACAATTTGCCGCCCGGCACCAGCTCGGGCTTCCCGGAGATCTGGACGAACTGCTGGAGAAGCTTGCTGCCATTCAGCATGACAGGGCGTCAAACGGACAGCAGCAGCTGGGGCTGTGCCATAATGATCCTTTTGCTAACAACTTTCTGGATGACGGGTCTGTGCGGCTGATCGACTGGGAATATGCCGGAATGGGCGATATCATGTTTGATCTGGCATGTGTATGCTCAGCTTATTCGCGGCCACAGAAGGAAACCTTTCTGTCCTGTTACTTCGGACAATATGATGCAGATACCCTGCATAGCCTTGAACAGATGTCTTACGTAGTCACCTTCTGGAATGCAATGTGGGCGGTGCTGCAGGCACATGGCCATAATCCGGTTGAACCCGCAGAGTCTGCTGAGCCGGCTACAGATTACCGCCAGATCGCGGACTGGATGTTCGCCCGGCTGAGGGAGAGTCTGTGATACGGCTACAAATCCGGCGCCTGCCGGCCCCTAATCCAGACCATGCAGGCGCCTCCACTCTTCGGGCTGCATACCGGTCAACCGCTTAAACACAGCACAGAAATAGCTGACATTCTCGAACCCTGCCCTCTGGGCGATTTCATAGACTCTCTGCCCTCTGCTGCTGAACATGAGCTGTTTGCTCCGGTTCACCCGCTGTTTGTTAATATAGGCGACCGGCCGCTCGCGGACGGTGCGCTGGAACAGCCGGCACAGATACTGCGGTGACACTTCAGCCACCTCGGCCAGTTCCTTCAGCAGCAGCGGACGGTGCAGGTGGAGCTCTATATATTGCAGCACCGGCTTCATCCGTTCCAGCTCATTATCCTCATTCGAGGCGGGGAGCAGGCTGCGTTTCAGATCCAGAAGCAGCGAGTACAGTAACTTCGAACGCTCCAGATTATCCTGAAGCTCATTGCCGTATGAAAGGGTAAGCATCTCCTCCAGCGGGTTCAGGATGGGCTCCGCTCTTAAGCTCCCCATTCCTGACTCGCGTATTCCGGCATAGAGCAGCATCTGGGCCGCTTCCCTCCCGTTAAAGGAAATCCAGGCCAGCTCCCATTCCCGGCTCAGCGGAGTATACGAATGGGGAACATCAGGATAGAGAAACATGATATCACCGGGACCTGCAGTATAACGTTTATCCCCGATAGTCAATTCGCCTTTTCCGCCAAGTACCTGGTGCAGCTGGTAATCCGGAAAGCCCGTAGGCCGGAGAGTCTCTTCCTGATGCTCCCAATACCCGATGGTTGTGGCATAGAGCGGCAGCAGAAGCGTTTCTTCCATTTCGCAAAAGATCATTGTACTTCTCACAAGCCCCACCCTTTCTGTAAAAAGCCCGGCTGGTTCTAACCGCCGTTATTCCTGTTCCACCTCCCCATCATAACGGCCTCCCGTTTCAAATTCCAGTCTATTCTTGTTTCATATTTTGTTATATTCGATGAATATCATTATATATACCCCAGACATTCTCCATTCTATAATATGAATATAACAATATAAGGAGATGTTAACTTGCGCCATAAGCTCTCATACCAGCAGCCCGCAAACGGATATCCAGAATGGAATAATAATCCTGAGCTATTTCAATTGAACCGGATAGACGCGCATGCCTCCATGATGTCTTTCCCGGCAGTGGCTGAAGCCCTGCAGGGAACTAAAGAAGCCTCCTCCCGTTATCAATCCTTGAACGGAACCTGGAAATTCGCTTTCGCCGAAACTGCAGAAGCGCGGATCAAGGATTTCTATACCACCGGCTATGACTCCGGAGATTGGGCGGATATTACCGTTCCCTCCCACTGGCAGTTCCAGGGATATGATTATCCGCAATATACTAATGTCCGTTATCCATGGGCCGTGTCCGAGCCGGATCTGAAGCCGCCTTTTGCCCCAACCGTGTATAATCCGGTAGGCTCTTATATCCGCACCTTCACCGTACCCGAGACTTGGGATGGACAGCCAGTGTACCTCAGCTTCCAGGGGGTTGAATCCGCTTTCTATGTCTGGGTGAACGGCGAGCTGGCCGGATACTGTGAGGATACCTTCACGCCATCCGAATTCGATATTACCGCCTATCTGGTACCGGGTGTCAACAAGCTGGCCGTAGAAGTCTACCGCTGGTGCGATGCCAGCTGGCTGGAGGATCAGGACTTCTGGCGGCTGAGCGGAATATTCCGCGACGTTTATCTGTATACTGCACCGCCAGTGCGGGTTGCCGATTTCTTCGTCCGGACAGAGCTGGATGAGAAGTATACCGATGCGCAGCTGAACGTGAATCTGACGATCGAGAATTATTTTGATACGGTGATCGAGTCTCATTCTGTACAGGTGCAGCTCTATGACGGTAAGGAACAGCCGCTATGGGATCATCCAGTCTCCGCCTCTGTCGCTTTCGTCCAGGCTGGAGTTCAGCAGCTACAGCTAACTGCAGCAGTGACGAACCCGAAGAAGTGGAGCGCCGAGAAGCCTCATCTGTACACCCTGGTTATTGCTGTATCGGATGATCAGGGACAAGTGCTGGAAGCGGTCAGCTGCAAAGCAGGCTTCCGTACCTTCGAGCTCCAGGATGGTCTGATGAAGATCAACGGCAAACGGATTGTGCTCAAGGGTACCAACCGTCATGAATTCTCCTGTGACACCGGCCGGGCGCTCTCCAAAGAAGATATGATCACCGATATCAAGCTCATGAAATCGCATAATATCAATGCTGTGCGGACTTCCCATTATCCGAATCAAGTCGTATGGTATGAGCTGTGTGACGAATACGGTCTCTATGTCATCGACGAGACGAATCTGGAGACCCATGGCTCCTGGCAATACGGGCAGCAGGAACTGCATGAGTTCAATGTCCCCGCCAGCCGGCCGGAATGGCGCGCCAATGTCATTGACCGCTGCAACTCCATGATGCAAAGAGACAAGAATCATCCGTCGGTCATCATCTGGTCGCTCGGCAACGAGTCCTTCGGGGGCGATAACTTCCTGGCCATGCACGATTATCTCCGGGAAGCCGATCCGACCCGTCTGGTGCATTACGAAGGAATTTTCCATTACAGAGCATCGGAAGCCGCAAGTGATATCGAATCAACCATGTACATCAAACCGGATGATGTCGAGAGATATGCGCTGAACCACCCCAAGAAGCCGTATATTCTGTGCGAATACAGCCATGCCATGGGCAACTCCTGCGGCGGTCTGCATCTGTACACCGAGCTGTTTGACAAGTATGACATCATTCAGGGCGCTTTTATCTGGGACTGGGTGGATCAGGCGATCCGCACTTCTACCGCTGATGGGATAGAATATCTGGCCTATGGCGGCGATTTCGGGGAGAATCCGCATGACGGCAACTTCAGCGGCAACGGCCTGCTGTTCGCTGACCGTACGGTTACTCCGAAGCTGTTAGAGGTCAAAAAATGCTATCAGAGCATTGTCATCACCGCGCTGGATCTGCTGCAAGGACGTCTACAGGTCCGCAACAACTTCCTGTTTACGGATCTGGCAGACTATCAGCTGCAATGGAAGCTTGCTCTGGAGGGAGAAACCGCGCAGGAAGGACTGCTGCCGCTGTCCGCAGCACCTGGTGAAACCGCTGAAATTGCCATTCCGTACGATCAGGACCTGCTTGAAACCGGCAAAGAAGCAGTGCTTACGGTCTCATTCGTCCAGCAGGCCGAAACGGCCTGGGCAGGTGCAGACCACGAAATCGCCTGGGAACAGTTCGTTCTAACCCCTTACCTTCCGGCCAGCGCTCCTGTTACTCCAGGCAGCACGCTGCAGGTTAATGAGCAAGACGGGTTAGTGACTTTTGCGGGCGGCAGCTTCGGAATATCCTTCGACACGGCAACCGGCGCCCTGGTTTCTTACCAGTCTTCCGGCAAAGAGCATCTGCTTGCGCCGGCAAGACCTAACTTCTGGAGAGCGGTAACCGACAATGATCTCGGCAACAAACATCCGGAGCGCTGCGCAGTCTGGAAGGAAGTCTCTTACAGCCGTAAGCTCACCCGGTTCAGCTGCCGTGTAGAGGGCAGTCTCGGTTTCGTGAACACTGACTATCTGCTGGATACCCAGCCGAAATCCCTACTGCGTGTTCAATACGAGATCCGCACGGACGGCTCGGTAGAAATTACGCAGGAGCTTCAGCCGGGCAGCAGCAAGCTGCCGGAGATTCCGGAATTCGGCATGGCCTTCGAGCTGGACAGCAGCCTCGACACCATCTCCTGGTACGGCCGCGGGCCGCATGAGAATTACTGGGACCGGCAATCCGGAGCTCCGCTGGGACGTTACAGCGGCAAGGTCAGCGGGCAGTTCACGCCGTATCTCCGTCCGCAGGAATGCGGCAACAAGACGGATGTCAGATATGCCTCCATCACTGCTGGCAGCGAAGGCCACGGCTTGCATGTAGAAGGCGCATTGCCTATCGAAGTCAACGCCCTGCCTTGGAGTGCAGCTGAGCTGGAAGCCAGCGATCACGGCTACAAGCTGCCTGTATCCGACAAAACGGTGCTGCGCGTGAACTACAAGCAGATGGGCGTCGGCGGTGACGACAGCTGGGGTGCCCCAACGCATGAGCAGTTCACCCTGCCTGCTAACCGTCCGTATTCGTTCCGGTTCACGCTTTCACTTGTGTAAGTTGCCTCACAAGTAGAAGGGGCTGTCCCAAAAGCCATGAAATGGCTGCTTGGGACAGCTCTTTACTTTGTAGTAGCATCAACGTGGGCACTTGGGTGGACGCTCCGCGAACGGACCGTTGTTTAAGCGGGATACGAAAACACTTTTTCAACAAACACAAAAAAAGAAATCGCCTTTTTGGTAAAATGGAGGTACCACCCAACCATTTCAAAAGGAGCGATTTCTTTGTACATTCAATAGTCCATGGACCAACTTTGCTTGCCATAGGATCTGAAAGAAGATATCCCGGAAAATCACCTCGATCGCGCTTGTGAATACCGCCGTCAATCGGCTGGACAACGCCATTTTTGACGCGGCCTATCCCGGCGGCGGCCGTGACAGTTATCACCCTAAGATGCTTACCAAAGTCATTATTTACGCCTATACTAAGCGAATCTATTCGTCTCGTCAAATCGCTAAGACCGTACGAGAGATCATCCCTTTCATGTGGCTGGCCGGACGGCAACGCCCCAACTTTCGTACGCTGAATCGCTTCCGTTCCCAGCGAATGAGGAGTGTCCTTGAAACGGTATTTACCTCCGTGTTTCAGTTTCTAGCTGACGAAAAATACATTTCCCTTGAGCATTACTTTGTGGACGGCACCTTCAGCGAGAAGTAGAAGGATAAGTTAGCATGTGAAACATATAAATTATATTTTCAATAAAGAGGTGTCCCGGCAGCCGGTTCTGCGGCTTGGGACACCTCTTTTCGCTTGCTCATCATCTGCTTTTTAGCTGCTTATTACCTGCTGAAGCCAAGCCTCACCGCACAATTAAGAATCATTTCTCCTAGTGCACACTAGCGAGCAAACAATTCATGCCCATAATACAACATTTCCCTTATGAATCCGGCAATAATCCACTTTTGTTGTATGAAATGCAACATTTCCCCTTCTCCAAGCGGATTAGCAGGACAATTGTTGTATTTCATACAACAATCTATCCCCACACCCAGGTTTCTGCGAAACCAAGTTGCAATACGTACAACATTTAAGCTTTTACAGTGTAAATTTAAGCACCTGTATTCAGCATTCACTGGTCTATGAACTTGAACTATCCGGGCAGTAAATGGCCGCGTCCCCCCTGCGTTTTCTCCCCATATATTTATCTTGTATTATCCCCTCACTCCGGTGAAAATAAAGTCATATAGCAGCATTACAGAGATTAAACTAGTGTTAACCCTGAATAAATTCATCGTTTATATTTCCAGGTGAGGAGATATTGTATGTCCGACACAGCCGCTAGAATCCGGGACGAAATTTTAGACTCCATTTCAGAGATTTTCGGGGTGCACGTTACTGAAGCTACGCAGATTGATCAGGGTTTCCTGAATCTGAAATGGAGACTCGAAAGTGATCACGGACCCTTGTTCGTGAAGCAATACAGCAAGATACGTTACCCGGAGCATCTTGTGGACGGACTTGAGATTTCTTTGACTCATCAGGATCAGCTGCAGCTGCAGGGCATCCCGGTTCCCAAGTTATTTTCGCATCAGGGGAAATATGTCTTAAGAACGCCTTCGCAGGAACGGTATGTGCTGATGAACCTGTGTGACGGAAACAGTATTGGGCCGGGCACGGCAAATGAACAGCAAATGTATGCGCTTGGGAGTGTAGTCGGCCGGATGCATAAGCTGCTGAACACGGACCTGACTCCGCTGCCGCTGCATTGGAATATCCGGACTACAGAAGCTATGCGGAGAAACTGGGATAAAAGATATCTTCAGGCCACCACTGCACAGTGTGACGAAACGGTTGCGGCGCTGGAGATTCAGCGGAGAATTATTGATGGAATGGATACCGGTATTTTTGCAGACTGCGAGCGGGGCTGGGGGCACTGGGATTTGTTCGTGGATAATATTCTGTTCAGCGCGGATGAGGTAGCGGCTATCCTTGACTTCGACAGACTGCATTTCGTGTACCCGGAGTTCGATATATCACGCCCCATCTTGTCCTGTGCATTATCAGGCGACCAGCTCCGGCTGGACCGGGTCCATGCCTTTGTGACAGGCTACCGTGAATACAACCCGTTAACCGTGGACAAATTGATCCGTTCCATTAAATTGACCTGGTGGAAGGAAGCCGAATGGATTGCCGTTCCCCAAAAGGATGAATTCACACCGCTCATCAGATTCCGCCACGAAAATAATTGGGTTGCCGCCCACTGGGATAACCTGAAAGATATGTTTGCCGGAATCTGAGGAGTTCAGCGACAAGTAATCGCAGCAAACAGGAGGAATGGCCGCCTTGGCTGCATTCCTCCTGTTTGCATGTACCTAAGATAAGCTGCCGTCTCAACTCTGATACAGCCGGATGCTTGACACCGTCATCACCGCCGGCAGCGCAGCTTCGTCCACCGCCACATTGTCATACCAGCCGCCCACTGCAAGATTAAGCAGCAGATAAAAAGGCTGATCAAAGGGCATCACCCCCGGCTCCAGACTCCGCTCCGCGAAGCAATGCCCGTCGACAAGCCAGCGCATAGAACCGGCCTCCCATTCCAGCGCATACTCCCGGAATTCATTAATCGTTCCGCTCTCAAGTTCATAGGTGAACTCTTCGACCACTTTCTGCGCAAGATCCGCTCCATAGTGCAGAGTGCCCGCAATCTGCCGGGGCAGACGTCCCTTCGCCTCCAGAATATCGATCTCCCCGGAGGCCGGCCAGGGCCCGTAAGCCTGATCCTGCGGAAGCAGCCAGATGGCGGGCCAGATTCCCTGCCCTACCGGCAGCTTGGCACGCACGACCAGTCTGCCGTAGCAGAAAGAGAACTGGTCCCTTGTGTCCAGACGGGCCGAGGTATATGCAAAGCTACGCCCGTCCTGTTCTATAGCTTCACGGCGTGCACACAGCTGCAGGCCATCCTCTCCGATAGACAGATTCCCCGGATTCCCCGTATAAAACTGCTGCTCCCCATTGCCCCATCCCGGATACACCGGTTTGCCGTCATTGTCTAATAAGTCGTTGCCCAGGCGGATATTCCAGCGCTGCAAATCCGCATTTCCGCTCAGGAAATCCTGCTCCCATACAAGCTTGTTCATCCTTCGCACACTCCCTTCATTTAATCACAGCATACTTAATTTCCAGGGCCGGTGGGTGGAATCCAAAAAATTGGGATAGGGTCAATAATCATGGCCTTTTTTCCTCAACCCTTTTCTCATACGATGAAAGAGGAAGGGGGCACAGCACATGTTCCAATACAGAACGGAACAAATGAAAGCGCTTGTTAGACAGTGGCAGCTGCAAAGCATGGTAATACCGGGCATTATCTGGATGTTCATCTTTTGTTATATCCCTATGTTTTGGCTGATCATTGCCTTTATGGACTTCAGCATCGCGAAGCCCATGCTGGAGTCGCCGTTTGTCGGGCTGAAGCATTTTCAGGATTTTATGACGGATGACCGTTTTTGGCGCTCGATCCGCAATACCCTCGGGATGAGTACGATTAAGCTCGTACTTGGTTTTCCGATCCCCATTATGTTTGCCCTGCTGCTTAATGAAATCCGGAGCCTCCGGTTTAAGCGCACGGTGCAGACGATCTCCTACCTGCCCCATTTTATCGCCTGGACGATCTTTGGCGGAATCGCACTCAACTGGCTGGGTGAGGGCGGTGTAGTTAACCAGCTGATGATGGCGCTCGGGTTCCAGGACCGGGAAATCCTGTTTAACAGCGACCCTAAGTACTTCTGGTGGATTACCTTTTTCACCGATACGCTCAAGGAAACCGGCTGGAGCGCCATTATCTACATAGCGGCCATAGCCGGCATTGATCCGGGGCTGTATGAAGCAGCCGAGCTGGACGGCGCGAACCGCTGGCAGCGGATGTGGCATATTACCGTACAGAGCATCCGGCCCACGATCGCTATTCTGTTCATTCTCGCGGTCAGCGGGATCCTCGGCAGCAACTTTGAGCAGATCTTCATGCTGAAGAACAACATGAATATGAAGATGGCGGAAAGTCTGGATCTCTACATCTACAACATGGGGCTTGTCTCCGGGCGGCACTCCTTCTCCACCGCCGTCCTGTTTGCCCGCTCAATCGTAGCGCTGGGGCTGCTGCTGTTGGCCAATCAAACCTCCAAGAAGCTGACCGGCGACAGTATTTTTTAAAAAGGAACGGATTAGAGCGGCGAAGCCGACTCCACCTGGAAAGGAGACAACAGATTCATGGCAAGACGCGGAAGGTTCTGGCGGATTGGCGCTTTTGAGGTCGGCAATACCCTGCTGATGCTGGCAGTTTGCTTTCTGACGCTGTACCCGATGTGGTTTGTACTCGTCAACTCGCTGAATTCACCGGCCCAGGCCTCGCTGGGTACCGTCAACTGGTTTCCCAAAGAATTCTCGCTGGCCAGCTACAGTGTTGCATTTAATGATAAAACGCTGATGAACGGCTTCTACATCACAACTATGCGTACGATAATCGGGACTGTGGTACATGTGCTTTTCACCGCTATCGTAGCTTACGGAATGAGCAAGTCCAATCTGATGGGGCGCAAGCTGTATCTCAAAATCTCTTTGATTACGATGCTGTTCTCAGGCGGACTGATTCCCTCCTTTATTCTCATGACGAAGCTGGGCCTGTATGATAGTTTCTGGGTATTCATCATCCCGTCCATGTATACTTTTTTTAATATGGTTATATTCATGAGCTTCTTCCGCACCATTCCCGACAGCCTGGAGGAATCAGCCAAGGTCGACGGTGCTTCGGACTATGGCGTTCTGTTCCGGATTGTATTGCCCAACAGCATGGCCGTTATCGCCACCATCTCACTCTTCTCAGCGGTCTATCACTGGAATGATTATTACCAGGGCGTCATTTATATCCATTCCCAGGAGCTGCTGCCGCTGCAGACCATGCTGTACAAAATCATTGCCGAGAACTCCATGTCCTTCATGCAGCAGCAGGCGATGGCGCAATTCGGCGCAAGATTACCCGGCAATTCGATCAAATTCGCCTCCATGATGGTGGCTACGCTGCCTATCCTTATCTTCTACCCTTTTATCCAGCGCTATCTGGTCAAAGGTGTAATGATAGGTGCAATTAAAGGCTAGCCGTCATGAAGACTTCTACACCCATACAGAAAGGATGATTATGCTGTGAAAAGAAAATCTGTTAAACCCGTCTTAGCCATGATTCTGGCTGTAATCCTGACGTTAACTATGGCCGCATGCAGCAGCAAATCCGCCAATAAGGAAAGCGCACCCACAACTGCGCCGCAGGCCGATACTACACCGGCGCCTCAGGCAGAAGCCACTCAGAATCCTGATGAACCCGCCTGGAAGCTCGATACCAGCCCTGTCGATTTAACCTGGTTTGTCGGAGCGAACTGGTATGCACACTCCTGGGGCGAGAGCCTTGCTTCCAAATATGTGACGGAGAAAACGGGTGTCAATGTCAAGCTTGAGGTCCCTTCCGGTGAAGCAAACGAGCAAATTACTCTAATGATGACCTCAGGTAAGCTGCCGGACCTCATCTCTATGGGTTCTTGGGAAACCGCTGTCAAAAAACTGTGGGAAGGCGATCATGTCTATGCCCTCAATGAATTGGCCGATCAATATGATCCGTATTTCTACAAGGTAGCAGGTGATGGTACGCTGAAATGGTACCGCCAGGAGAACGGCAACACGTATGGTATTCCGAATGACTCCTACAGCCCCAACCTGATGCACGAGACCGGCATGACAGCCGCCAATCAGACCTTCCTGGTCCGCAAAGATCTGTACGAGGAAATGGGCAGTCCGGACCTCAGTACCCCGGAGGGCTTCCTGGGTGCGCTGCAGCTGCTGAAGGATAAGTATTCCGAGTACAAGGGTCAGCCTATGAGCCCCTTCTTCGCCCAGGGGAATGTCCCTTACGGGATGACGGAATATCTGCAGAATCTGCTGGCCGTTCCGTATGAGAAAGACGGCAGCGTATATGACCGGGTGACCGATCCGGATTATATCGCCTGGCTCAAAACCTTCCGTACCGCTTACGAGCGCGGATTGATTAACGTAGATTTCCTGGTGGATTCCGATACCCAGGTGGAAGAGAAAACGAACAACGCACGTTACTTCATGATGATCCGCGAATGGACCGGCATGACGGCTGTCAATCCGATGCTGGCTGCGGGCGCTAACCCGGATTCCAACTATATCGCAGTCGACGGGCCGCAGAATAGTAAGGGCGACAGCGCCAAGCTGTTCCCCGGCAACATGGACGGCTGGATGGTGACCATGATCAGCAAATCGACCGAGAACCCGGAACGGGCGATCCGCTTCCTGACCTACCTCGCCAGTGAAGAAGGCCAGCGTGACCTGTTCCTCGGCAAGGAAGGCGAAACCTGGGATACGGTGGACGGCAAACCGCAGCTGAAGACTGAATTCGTTGACATGCTGGGCAGCAATATCGAGAAGCTGGAGAAGGAATACGGCATTCTGGATACCTACTGGATGATGCGCAATCCTGTCATCGTTAACCAGTGGAGACCGGAGAAAGCGCCTGTGATCAAGCAGATGGAAGACTTCGCCAACGCACAGGCCGATATTGACAGCGGCATCTACAAAGGGCTGGACCCGCTTGGCGATTCGGATGTAGCGGTGGCCTGGGCGCGTATCTCCCAGAACTGGGAGGAAGTGCTGCCTGAGCTGATTACGGCCAAGGACGAAGCTGCTTTTGACAAAATCTTCGAGAGCTTCCTGTCCCGCCGCGACAGCTATGGCTTCGCGCAGGTGAAGGAATACCGCCAGACTGAGCTGGATGCACGCAAAGCCAAAATGGCGGAATAATATCTTGAACTATGCCGGCGGCCGGAATGGCGGCCGGTATTCCCTGCTTTTGGGGTCTCCCCTTATAGCTGCAACGCCTTATTACCTACCAGCCGGTTTGTAATATATGGTATATTACAGGGATGGGAGGGGTTCTGAGATGAAGTATTTACTGACAACATTAAGGAAGCTCTACCGGAATTCCCGCATCTCAACCAAGCTGTTTCTGTCCTTCAGCCTGATGATTGCCATCCCAGCCATTGTGGTCTCCTTTTTATTCATCCGCACACAGGAAAGCCAGCTCTACAAGGAAGCTATGGCTGAGGGAAGCAATCATGTAACGCGGCTGAACGAACGGCTACGCAGCCGGATGGATATTCTTGAGAACGCTTCCTCTACTGCGCTCACCCAGAAGGCATTTGTGGATTTCATTCATTCCAATATGCGCGGGGATGGCCTGGAGCTCGTGAAATTCAAGCAAAACCAATATGAGCAGATGCATAATATCATTCAGAGCCATGAGATGATCAGTGAGCTGAGCTTCTATGTCGATAACCCGGATGTATACGAAATCTGGCCTGAAATCTATCATTATAGCAAGTTCTGGCCGCAGGATTACTGGATGACACTCCGGGATGAAGGCGGGGCTGCCTTCCGCTTATTCGCCTTTAAGGATGGTGAGGATACATTATCCTACTACAGGCTGGTGCGGCTTCAGGGCCAGCAGCAGAAGCTCCCCACCATTATGGAAATCCGCGCCAAACACAATGTAATTTTCAGTGATCTGCTGGAGGATACCGGGGGAGATTTCTTCACGGTTGTAATGGACGGAACAAGTGCTTTCCGGAATGTCTACAATCCGGGGCATGAGTTCCCGCAGAATGCCGGGGAGAAGCTGGACGGCATTCTTAGCCTGATTCATGAACAGCTGGATGTGCTGCAGCAGAATAATCCGGTTAAGATCCACTCCGGGGATCAGACCTACTACGCGCTGTACCGCTACATCGCCCCGCTCAACGCCTATGTGGTCGATATCGCCTCCCGTCAGGCATTGATGCAAGGCCCGCGGAACTGGTACCTGCTCGTAATAGCCATTACCTCATGTGTGCTGCTGCTCATGCTCCTGCTCGTTTCACAGATGACCCGGCGTATATTCCGGCGGCTGGAGAAGGTGCTCGTATCCATGCGAAAGGTACGCAGGGGGCAGCTGGATGCGAAGATTGATACGGGACTCGGCGCTAACGAAACCGGTGACGAAATCGATTATGTGGCCGTCAGCTATAATAATATGCTGGATGAAATCCGGCATCTGATGACACAGGTGGTCGATAAACAGCTAATCGCCAAGAATGCACAGCTCCACTCCCTGCACTCACAGATCAACTCCCATTTCCTGTACAACGCCCTGGAGTCAATCCGGATGCATGCGGAGGTCCAGCAGCAGCCGGCAATTGCAGGTGCACTGGTCTCTTTAGGCTCACTGCTGCGTTATAGCATGCAATGGCGCAGCGATACGGTTGCCCTCAGTGAAGAGCTTGCCAACATCCACAGCTATATCCGGTTCATTAACTTCATGGAAGGCGGAAACATAGAGTTGTCGGCCGGTCTTCCCCCGGAGGTGCAGCGCTATACGATCCCCAAAATGTGCATGCAGCCTATCGTTGAGAATGCCGTGCACCATGCAGCCCCTTCAGGAGGCAGTGTACATATTCAAATTACTGTACGGGTGGAGAATGAAAGCCTGCTGCTAATTGAGATCCGCGATGACGGCTTAGGCATTGATCCGGGAATGCTGGCCAGTCTCCAGTCAGTGCTGCGGGGTGAATCGGATCGGCCGATTATTACGAGCAAAAACGGGCTGGGGCTGGAAAATGTGCATAAGCGCCTGCAGCTGCATTACGGCACGGGCTGCGGTCTGTGGATTGACAGCGTGCAGAGCGCCTATACCTGTGTAACCATACGGCTGCCTTGGGAAAATGTGAATCTTGGAGGATGGTAGGTATGATTAATATTCTGGTTGTGGACGATCAAAAGCATATCCGCGATGGCCTGCAGGCTATGCTGCGCCAGTTCCCTCTGCAGCTAGACCATATTTACAGCGCTGCAAGCGGAATTGAGGCACTGGAACTATTGCGTCAACATAACATCCAGCTGGTCATTACCGATATCAGGATGCCTGATATGGATGGACTGGAGCTAATGGCTCAGACCAAAGAGGAACGCATTAAGGTTGATTATCTCATTATTAGCGGGTACAGCGATTTCGCTTACGCCCAGAGGGCCATTGAGCTTGGGGCCAAAGGCTATCTGCTCAAGCCTGTGAAACGGGAGGATCTGCAGTCCTCGGTTGAGCATGTCTGGCAGGAAATTCAGACGAGATTGTCGCTTTCCCGCAACTTCGAGCAGTTGTCCCGCCGCGCCCGGGAGACGGACCGTAAGGAGCTGCGCATGTATATGCAAGGCGCAGCGGGAGATGAAACGTGGATTGAAGAGACTGAGCGGCAGAACGCAGAGCTGTGGCGCAGCTACCGGCTCTGCCTGCTGCGCGAGGAGCTCTGGATTAACCAGCCGGGTACCAGCAGCAGCCATAGCATAGAATCTATTGCTTACCGTGTCTTTGGCAGACAGGCTTGTATCTGTCTCCAGCACCGCCCGTACCTGATCCTGGCAGTTGATGCAGCCGTAGATCCGGGAGTCTTCCCCGCTGCGCTCAAAGCAGAGCAAATCGAGGCCATTACAGCGATGACGGGCCCGCAGCAGGGATTAGCGGACTTACCCGGCAGCTACGTGCAAGTCATGGAGCTGCACCGTCACAGCTTCCTGTTTCCGGATAAGCTCTGCCTCCTGCCCGTGCATATTGAGCGGCTGGAGCAGCAATGGGAGCTGCCCCATGAGGAGCTGTATGCCCTGTTCCAGTTGACCGGCACCAAGAACAGCGGCAGAATCACCCAAGGCATCTCCAGCCTCTTCCACAAGGATGTGCTGCAGCGCTATCACATCCGGTACACACAGCAGCTATGCCGCGCCGTGGTCCAGATGATGGAGGAATATGAGCGTGTGATCCGTCCATATATGGGGGAAGAAGCGCTGGATTTAGACTCTCTGCGCAGCCTGTTCGACTATCCGGGCATCCGCGATTATATTCAGGCGCTGCAGCAGCTGCTGCTCCGGCTGAACCAATTTTATTATGAATACAAGTGCAGCTACCGTAACTCGCAGGACTTGAACGAAGCCATCCGTTTCATTCACGAGAATTACCACAAGCCGCTGGATCTCGCGATGGTGTCCAACCATGTGTCGCTGAACTACGCCTATTTCTCCAACCAGTTCAAGAAGAATATCGGCAAAGGTTTCGCCGAATACCTGCGTGATGTGCGTCTGGATAAAGCCCGGCGCCTGCTGGCCGACACGGATCATAAGATTGTTGAGATCGCCTCCATGGTCGGGTATGAAAGCTACAAAAGCTTCACACGGGCCTTCCGGGATGTGATGCATATGCAGCCCACTGAATACCGTCAGCTGATGCGCCGCAGGCAGGGCAGAGAGGGCGATTACCAGGATACCGTCCTGTAAACAGGAGGTTACGCTGCCAGAATAAAGCCACAGGATCAAAAGCCAAAAAATTGGGTCATAACAAAAAGGATTGTCTCTTTTAGCGGTATATAAGATTCGATAGAATAAAGATGTTCTCTCATGTAAGCGGTTCCTTTCTTATCCATTAATTAAAAGGAGGGCAAGTATGAAACGATTTCACCTTACGGATAGCGGATTTAAGCAGAAGGTATTGAGTTTGTTCCTGGTCTTGGTGATGCTGTCCGGCATCGGCCTGTTGCCTGCTTCGAGAATTCAGACAGCAGCAGCAGCGGGGGTCACTGTCAGCTCCATGTCTTATTTCTCAGCGTCAGACGGTCCGGTTATCTCCAAATCGGGCGTAGGACAAGCGAGCTACGGTTTCGTGATGCCAGTGTTCAACGGAGGCTCCGCTACCTGGAGTGATGTGTCGGATGATGTGGGAGTCAAAGTGAAGGTCAGCGGCAACTGGATAGACATCGACAGCGCAGGCGGCTATGTCTACAACCAGAACTGGGGCCACTGGAGCGACGGCGGCATGAACGGCTACTGGTTCACGCTCTCTGCTACGACTGAAATCCAGCTGTACTCCAAGGCTAATAGCGCGGTTACGCTCAATTACACACTTGTTTTTCAGAGCCTGAACAAGACTACCATCTCAGCTATGGCGCCTACACAAGGGCCGCAGATTACAGCAGGCTTTACAGGCAGCGCAGGCTTTACCTATCCTACCTTCAACAATGATCCGGCCTTGACGTATGAAGCCGTAGCGGATGATCTGAAGGTATATGTGAAACCAGTCAACAGCAGCACATGGATTGATATCGACAACAATGCAGCCAGCGGCTGGATCTATGACAGCAACTTCGGCCAGTTCACCGATGGCGGCGGAGGCTACTGGTTCACCGTTACGGAATCGATCAATGTCAAGCTGGCATCCAAGACCTCTTCCGCCAGTCTTATCTATACCATCACCTTCAATCAGCCTGTCAGAAATTCATATGTCATCTCGGCATACGACGGCACAGCTTATACCGCAGATAACAGCGGCTCCATCGGCTTCCCCCTCCCTAAGATCGATGGAGGAGCACCGGTTGGCAGCGAGCTTAGCAAATTCGTCTATCAGATCAAAGTGGGCAGCGAGTGGGTGGATCTGAGCAATTCCGGCCAGAGCGGATTCGTCTACGCCGGTAACGGCTATAACAATCTGTCCGCTGCCAACCAGTGGGGCTACTTTGCCGATTATATCTATGGACTGTGGTTCCAGCCCATCCAGGTCAATATGGAAATCCGCATCGGCTATCCGTTAAACGGGCAGGCAGGCGGAAACGTCGGCAGCAATTATGTCTATTACACCTTTACCGGCAATCCAAATGCCCCGCGTCCCGATGAGAGTGACCATGAAGATATTACACTCGGAACACCGGCAGACCCGGCCGTAGCAGGCATGAATCTCATCTGGCAGGATGAGTTCAGCGGCACTGCACTCGACACCGGCAAATGGAATTATGAGCAGGGTTACTATATCACTAACGACCCTAACAGCTGGGGCTGGGGCAATGCGGAGCTGCAGCACTATACCAACAGTACCCAGAATGTATTTGTCCAGAACGGACAGCTCAATATCAAGGCTGTGAACGAGCCGAAATCCTTCCCGCAGGACCCGAGCCGGTATGCACAATACTCCTCCGGCAAAATCAACACTAAAGATCATCTGTCCTTCCAGTACGGACGGGTGGACATTCGGGCTAAGCTGCCTACAGGCAATGGGATCTGGCCTGCACTGTGGATGCTTCCGGAAGATGCCGCTTACGGGGCATGGGCCGCATCCGGTGAGATTGATATCATGGAAGCCAAAGGACGTCTGCCCGGCACAACCAGCGGCGCCGTTCACTTCGGCGGACAATGGCCTGTGAACCGGTATATCGCCGGCGAATATCACTTCCCTGAGGGGCAGACCTTCGCGAACGATTATCATGTCTATTCCATGGTCTGGGAAGAAGATAATGTGAAATGGTATGTAGACGGCAAATTCTTCTTCAAAGTCACGAGAGATCAATGGTATTCTGTGGCGGCACCGAACAATCCGAATGCCCCCTTCGACCAGCCCTTCTACCTGATTATGAATCTGGCGGTCGGCGGACATTTCGACGGCGGGCTCTCCCCCGCTCCATCCGATATCCCGGCAACGATGCAGGTAGATTATGTGCGGGTCTATAAGGAAGGCAGCGGGGGAAATCCCGGCAACCCCGGTAACGTTCCGGTTAGCGGCGTCTCCGTAACGCCTGCCACCGCCCAGGTGCAGGCCGGACAGAGCGTCCAGTTAACTGCCAATGTGGCGCCGTCTGGTGCGACTAATAAACAGGTTGTCTGGAGCGTTTCGAACAGCAGTACCGTATCCGTGAACCAGAATGGTCTCGTAACCGGTCTTGCCCCGGGTACAGCAACCGTTACGGCCACAACGGCGGACGGCAACAAAACTGCCACCAGTACAATTACCGTTGTGTCTCCGCCTCCTGCTGTAATTGTTATTGGGGATCAGGTGCGCGGCCTGAAGAAAACAGGCAATAACCTGCTGTTCTATGTGAACGGCGCAACCTTCGCTGATCTGCATTACAAAATCAACAACGGCGGACAACAGAACGTGGCCATGACCTCCACAGGCAACGGCAACTACACCTATGCGGTAAATAACCTCCAGCAAGGCGATACCGTGGAATACTTCTTTACCTATAACCCGGGTCAGGGGGCGCTGGATTCCCCTTGGCAGACCTATGTGCATGGGGTGACCCAAGGAACCCCGGAGTAGGAAAAGCATCCTGAAACAGATAAGCGGCTGAACGAGTGGCCGCTTCATATGACCGCTAACACAGGGGATGGGGAAGTCTTAGGACTTCCCCATCCCCTGTTCTATTTCACTTCATGGCCGGTAATACAACCCAAATAAATTTTCCGGAAACAAAATGTGACCAAATGCCGTCCTTAAGGGTGTTATAGGTAAAGGAGGGCATCGCCTCATGCAGCAACCCATGACCCGGCCGGGCAATCATGTGATCAGGAGTTACGAAATCTACGCCAATATGCTGTTCCGGATTGCCCTGGTTCATCTGGGCAGCCGCCAGGATGCCGAAGAAGCCACTCAGGACACCTTCATCAAGCTAATGGAGAAAGCACCCGCGTTCAAAGATGACGAACATCAGAAAGCATGGCTGATCCGGGTAATCACCAACCATTGTAACAATCTGCTGGGCAGAGGCTGGCGCAAGCGCGAGGTCAAGCTGGAGGGTATAGAGCCGGTTACGGCCGACAACCCCGAGGATATGGCGGTCATGCAGCTCGTGCTGGCATTGCCGGTGAAGTATAAGACTGTGATTCATCTGTACTATTACGAGGATTACCCCATCCAGGAGATCAGCAGGATTCTGCGAATCAGCGAGTCTGCCGTGAAGATGAGACTCAAGCGGGGACGGCAGCTGTTAAAACTGGAGCTGGAAGGAGCGGAACCGGAATGAAGGAAGAACAGTTTCGGACAACATACAAGAAAGCGGTGGATGCAATGAAATCGAGTGAAACAATGAAGCAGGGATTGGTCAATAAAATGGAGCAGAAACGCCGTCCGCGTAAAATGGTCTATGTTGCGGCAAGCGTACTGCTTGCCGCCGGGATCGGCTTGGCCGGCCCTAATCTGTGGCAGCAGCTTAATGGAACCGCAGGCTCTGATCAGGTGGCCCAAGTGAATCCGGGCACGCCCGCTGCGGGTACCTCCGCCGGGATCGTCATTCCCAAGATAGAACTGCCGGATAAAACTACCGGGGTTGCAGCAAGTATGGTCGCTCTAATCGTGTATAAAGGCAATATCTATACCCAGGCGGCGACCCGCATCGAAGCGGCTGATGCCGCAGCACTGCGCGGTGAGCAGCTGGGCCGGACGACCGGCGGCATCGATGAATGGAGCGGCAAGGATGAATATATCGAGCTGGCCTCCAACATTGGCGAAGCGGATATCTACACTGTGAAGGGTTACGATTCCGGGTTCCTGGTGATGTCCTATACAGAGATTGACGGCCAGGTGTACGCTGATCTGTACGAGCATACGAATGGCATTACTATAAACAGCGGAGCGGATCTGTTTGGCAAGCTGAATCTGGAAGGCCGCATCGCATCCGCCCAGTGGGAGAGCTTCAGCAGCTGGAACAACGGCCAGCAGCAGTACCTGCCGCTCCCAGGCGGCGAAGCGCTTGACGGCTTCTTGACGGCACTTCAAACTGCCAAACCACTGGCAGCAGAGCCGCTGATGGAGCAAGGCATCTATGACAGCGAGGACCGCAAAATCATCTACCTGCAGTTGGATGACAAAGCCCGGGTGGAGCTGACCCTGTTCGGCCAGGGACTGGTACGCTACGGCACGGCTCCGGTATTCTTCGAGGTCGAATCCGGCGCTTTCCAGGCGCTGTGGAACAGCATGAATCCTTAAGAGCTGCCGCTTACGGCCAGCAGCCGGTTTAACAGCCGAAACATAACCTCTCTTCTCCTGGCACCAACGCGGGTCAATGAGGAGATACAGCCAACAGGCGGGGAGGAAGCTTGCAGAGCTCCCAACGGTTGCAACAGCCAACTTCCACCAGAATCAGGTGCACTTTTACCCCTGAATTCCCTCTTCAGCGGCAAACAAGTGGATAAAGATATCTTAATTAGCCCATTTCTGTAGGATATACGGAAGCAAGTGGAAAAACAGCATCTAATATAGTTAGTTTCGCTACTGTGGATGAAATGGGCAGATTTAAGTGTTGTTTTTCCAACTGTTGGTTTAGATGCTGCCATTCGTTCATCAGCAAGTGGAGGAAATCCAACTAATTCCGCTTCCCATCCCCTCTGAGCTTAACTAATTCACTCAATTCACCTTATCGGGTGCGAAAACTTTTAGAGCCAACGGCAATTTGTCCGTTGGCTCCTTTCTTTCTTCCCGTTCCATTACAAACCGGACAGACGAACTCCTGGGATTCTTCAGTTTCACGTTCATACACCCGTTCCCTAATGGCAATTTCGTTTTCATAATCCCGCTCCCCTTATGTATTCCGGATCAGCTTAATCATACCGGTGTTTAAGGACCGTTCATATGCCGGGAATGATTTAAGATATTCCTGCCATATGGCTATTTACACGTAAGCAACTATTATCCCATTGCCCCTTCGACGCGGTACTTCTTCTCCCATTCTGACACATGGCTGGAGTCAATTCTGATCAGCTTGGCCGGAGGGTATTCGGTATATCCATTCATCTCACCGCTGCCTGGCAGCAGATGCAGTTCTTTAATTCTGCGCACCACTTCCTCATCGGTATGAATAGCTCCGGACTCTTCATCAGATACGACCCTAAGCGGGATCGTCTGCCTGATACTGATGACAGATCCTGCACCGTCTTTGTATGACAGTTCAACAGTAATATAGTGCATCCCGCAGGGTATTGGCTCCCGCGTAAAGATCTCGATGAACAGATCCGTTGCAGCCAGCGGCTCAAGAACAGAGATCACCCCGGCGCTATCCTCCGGAGCATCATTTAGATTCTGCGTCCGGTGAAGTCCTGCCGGCAGAGTAATCTGCACGCGGATATTCTGGACTGGACACGGCGGAGCAATCTGAATCCAGAGATGATTCATGCCTTCTTCATTTTCAATGGCAGATTTGGCATAACGGACTTGCATCATGCGTGTCCCTCCTCTTCAAGTAACCGGGTAACGCTTTCGATCATCTTCACCTTCAGCTCTGGAGAGATACGCGAACTCACCGAGAGAACCACATCTTCACTGACAATATGCGTTTCGTTCCGGAGTATCTGGTCTGATTGATACATACGCAGGTTGTCTCCAATCTTAATCACTTCGTCTATCGGCAGACCCGCTAATTTCTCCTGGGCCGATGAGAGTGTATCACCACTCTTGGACAAAACGAGGATGGCGCGTAAATAATGCAGATGGTTATCCGTATACGTCCGCTTATTGCCAACCAGTTCAAGCGGGGGGAGCATACCAATCTGCGTGTAATATCTAACCGTCCGTAAATTCATTTGCGGGTCTTCGTTCTGCAGCACTTCGGCCAATTGCTTCGCAGTGTACGTATTCATAGTAATCACCCTTCTTGTCGAGTCATATATACAGTATAGTGTTCATGTTACAGTTTAATGTATTAGTTACAGTTTAGTGTAACCATACTTCATTGTCAATATTCCCTTTTGCCTGAGACCGGGACAGCTTTCAAGTAGTTGGAAAAATGCATTTTGCAGCCTAATAAGTGCTGAATCTCCAACTGTTGCTTGGCAAGGACTCCTCCGTTCATGAGCAAGTGGTGATAATTCAACTATCTCTAGTATCCTAATTTCCTAATAACAAAAAACCGGCTGCAGCGCAGCCGGTCAAACTGGTCATCTTAATTTTCATCAATGGCTTTCTGATCATTCCTTACTGACCAGTAAGCGCACGTATCTTACTTCGCATAGACTCCTGATGGCTGGCAAACTGCTTATGTCTATGCCCATTGGCACCTGACGGATGAGGGAATCCCCACAGACAGTCTCGTGCATCCAGCCCCCCGTCCGCTGCAAGCTGCTGAAGCACCTGCTCAACATTTTTGCCCAGAGGTATGATTAACGGCTGATTCATGAGACTGAGTTCATCTTGCAATGAGCTTAAGGCCGTCCGGTTTAGAAAAGGGTTGGTCCGCAGACTGGGATGGGTCCCGTTATAATTATTCCCCGCCACAAATACCGGAAACCGCAGCAGAGACGTGGTGTGCAGCAGCTCATGGTGATCCTGAAACAAATCCCCGCTGGACCCGATGCCCAGATAACGGTGCAGTTCAAGCGCGTCCAGCATCTCAACTAAATGGGTTCTCATCGTTCCGGCGAAGCCGGCTTCTTCTTTCGCCTGTCTGCACACCGCCTCATCGGACAACCCTGCCTTAAAGCCAGCCTTTGCTGCTTGCAGCGCTATTCTCATTTGTGTCCACCCCGGCGTATTCCGATAATCACTACTTTGGCGGCAGGATTGACATACTCATTATGCGGTGCGTAGAACATTTCAAGCATTCCGCTGCGCTGCATCAGCAAGTCACTGGCCAACAATTCTGCTTTGGACAGCATTTTATCTTCCGGGAGCTCAAGAATCGTCTGTCTATACCTATTCAAATGACTGGAAATAAGCATGCCTCTACTCCATTCAATAAATTTCCAGGGTCTACCTGCGTTCAGTGCTCCTCCAGTTCATACAGTGCCGGGTCTACCCCATCGACAAACGGCGTCCATTCCCCTGTCGTGTACAGCAGCAGCATGTGCATGGCCCGTGTACAAGCGGTATAAAAGAGCTTGCGCTCATTTTCACGGGTGTAGCTCTGCGGGGAGGCGTCGTAGATCAGCACAGCGTCGAACTCCACGCCTTTGGCCAGATAGGCAGGAATCACCTGTACCCCCTTCTTAAATGCAGGAGTGTTCTTGGTAATGTGCAGCAGCCCGGCAGCCCCTCCGGCGGTCAAAGACGCATAGGCCTCTCCGCTCTCAGCCGCAGTCTTCGTAATTACAGCAATGGAAGTGTATCCATCCGCCTGAAGCTTAGCAACATCTTGCACGATGCGTTCCGCCTTCATCTCATTGCTCTCCAGCTTAGTCAAGACGGGCTTCCTGCCTCTCCGCTCAAAAGGGACAATCGCCTCACCGCCGGGCAACAGCGGCTTCGTGAACTCCACAATCTCAAACGTCGAGCGGTAGCTGCGGACCAGCTGATACTGCGTAGTCTCCGCCTCTCCATACAGCTGAACCAGCGGTGAACCCACACCCGACAGATTCGTTGCCTGCGTGAAGATCGCCTGGCCGAAATCACCGAGGACCGTCATACGGGCACGGGGAAACAGCTTCCGGAGATATTCATACTGGAACATGGAATAGTCCTGGCCTTCATCCACGAATATATGCCGCACCTGCGTGTTCGTCCGGACACCTTCAATCAGTTCTTTTAAATACAGGTACGGTGTCGCATCTTCATAAAAGAGTTCATTTCCGCCCAGCTTATCCTTGGTTTGTCCGCAGATATCAGGCCAAAGCTCCGGCACCTCCGCATCACCTGTCATTTCCCTGTAGGCTTCTTCATCAGTGAACAGCTGGCGGTATAACCCGTTCATGTCGATAAAGGTGAACCGCTTGATTCCCCGTCTCAGCGGTCTGAACTGCTCCTTCACGATCATCTCGCCCAGCAGCTCTTCCTCCCGTTCGGCAAAATCAAAGTCTCCCTCATCCAAACTGCGCTTGTGCACCAGCATTTCCTGAAGCCGGAGGTATTTCTCGGCAAAGTCAAACACCCCCTTCTCCCTGTGCAGCATTCCGTACACTTTAGCGAATTGCTCATTATCGAGATAATTCATCTCCTCCTGTACCCAGGACGCCCCCTGCTCCTCTTTCTGCAGTCTGGCCAGCTCTTCCAGCAGCCATTTCTGCACCAGAGTAACGCGGTTCGGCAGACGAATTGACGGATCATAACTGTAAAGTTTTGTTTTGATCTGCTCCCCCGATATTAACACACGGTCCCGGAAGCAAATATCGTTAAGCAGCATGCCGTCCTGCTTCAGCCACTGCACATAGCCCTGAAGTGCCCGGAGGAAGGCTTCCGATGCCTTATATTCAATGGCCTTGAGGCGGGCTTGATATCCGCGGTCTGTCTGCCTGGTCAGCACATATTCCATCTGATCAAACGGATCTTCTATCCGGTAATCCTGACCCAGCCACGTTTCCAGATATTCCTGAAAGGTTACCTGCTGCATATTCTCTTCACCCAGCTCCGGAAGAACAGTAGACACATAGCTGTTGAACATCGGGTTAGGTGAGAACAGCACGATCTGATCCGCCGTGAGCCGCTCGCGGTGTTTGTATAGCAGGTAGGCTACGCGCTGCAGCGCTGCTGATGTTTTACCGCTGCCCGCCGCTCCCTGCACTATAAGCATCCGGCTGGTATCATTGCGGATAATCGCGTTCTGCTCCGCTTGAATCGTGGCGACAATGCTCTTCATTTGTGAGTCTGCACCCTTGCCAAGCACCTGCTGCAGCAGTTCATCTACAATCGTTACACTCGAATCGAACAGATGCTGAAGCTGACCCTCACGAATCTGGTACTGCCGCTTCAGTTCCATCGTTCCGGTGATCCGTCCTCCCGGTGTATCAAAAGCGGCTTTTCCCGGAGGATAATCGTAGTACAGGCTCGCAATTGGAGTCCGCCAGTCATAGACTACGAAGCTCAGGCCATCCTCATCGATGAAGGAAGAAACTCCGATATATACCTGTTCTTCAGCATTCTGGCCATCCTCGCGGAAATCAATCCGCCCGAAATAAGGCGAGGGCAGCAGCCGTTTCATATTCTTCCATTGCTGCAGCTTCCGGGCATGACTGCGTTCCCGCTCGGATAACACGGCATTCTGCTGCGTAATTGTGAAAAAGGACTCTTCAAAATCCTCCTCCGTGCTCGTATTGACCGTAACCTCCTCCCAGAATCTTTTGCGGATGTCTGTGGCCTGCTCCTTTAACCGGCCAACCTCCGGCTCCAGGTTTGCGATCCCCAATTTCAGCTTTTCCTTTACCTGCTCCAGCCACTCCTGTTCCTGCTCCCAGCTGCTTATCTTCTCCATCACCCGAACACTCCCTTTTCTTGAAGGATAAGAATCTGAATACTCCGTGCCATACACTTCCCTTATCTTTCCCGCTGAAAAAGCCCCAAACTGGCGGGTTGACAAACCGGATGTCTCTTTGCTATAATTAAGATATAAATAAGATGACATACCTATGTTCGTTTTTCAAAAAAGTCGACAGTTCTTTAACTTTAGCATATTACTTCTTTGTATGCAATACTTCCCGATACATAATTAACCCTGGCGCTTCCGCCAGGGTTTTGTTGTACCTATATGCTCTTACACCGGCCGCTCGATCGTAAAAATCTCACCAACCCCCGCATAATTATTCCCCGCCAGGCGGCTTACCGCCCCTAATTTTACCGGATCAATTCTTCCCTGTTCGTAGATATCCTCATCCATATGAAACTGTACAATCCTGCCGATAATCAGGTCATTATTAGGCAGCTCCACACAATGCTCAAGCAGGCATTCCATCCGCACCTTCGCTTCTTTAACCCCCGGAACAGCAATCTGCAGGCTGTCTACAGGCGTCAGTCCGGCTAAAGAAATCTCACTCTGGTCCGGAGGCAGGGGCGCTGCGGTGATATTTACCTGCCCGACATTCTGCTGATCCACAATATGAACGACAAACTCCTTCGTCTGCTTAATATTCCGCGCGGTATCCTTGGACTGGCCCGCAGCATGCTGAATCGAAATAGAGATCATTGGCGGGTTAGAGGATACAATGTTGAAATAGCTGAACGGCGCACCGTTTAAGATCCCCTCCTCCGACATCGTCGTGACAAAAGCAATCGGCCGCGGGATAATGCTCCCAACCAGAAGCTTATAATTGTCCCGCTCGGTATTGTGCTGTGGATCAATTGAAATCATCATAACATCCCCTTCTCTGGAGCTGGATTAACCTAATTCTCTTATAGTGAACGGCAGCAGCACCTGTTCAAGCTGTTCTCTGTGCGGCTCATATTGCGCCGGCAGCATCAGGTGGCTGCCCATCGTTTCCGGTGTTTCGTCATGGGCGAAGCCCGGAGGATCAGTGGCGATTTCAAACAGAATCTCCCCATGCTCTCTGAAGTAGATGGCGTTGAAATAATTCCGGTCCTGAACTGGCGTTACCCCATATCCATTATCATGCACATAATCCTGCCATTCAAGCTGATCCTGGTCATCCTTCGCTCTCCAGGCGATATGATGCACGGTGCCGACACCCATTTCACCGCGCTGTACCGCAGTAACCTTCAGTTCAACCACATTTCCGATATCCGCAGCCGAACGGTAACGGGCGATGTCGCCTTCCTGTCCTACGAAGGTAAGTCCCATCACCTTCTCCAGCAGCTCAGCAGTCTGCTCCGGATGTGTGGACAGCAGTGTCGCACCGCCGAAGCCTTTGATCGCAACCTCTGGCGTTACTCCGCCGAAGGTCCATTCATTAAGCTCTCCAGCCTCACGTTCCACCAGTTCGAGATGCAGACCATGCGGATCATCGAATTCCAGGTATTGCTCGCCAAACCGCTCCATTTCGGTAAAAGCAACCTCGAACTTCGTCAGTCTTTCTCTCCAGAAAGCCATCGCCCCTGCCGGAATCACATATGAAGTAACGCCGACTTGCCCCCCGCCAATTTTACCCTGATACGCATCTGCCCAAGGGAAGAAAGTAATAATAGTCCCCGGCTTGCCGCCATTATTGCCGAAGTAGAAGTGATACGTTCCCGGATCGTCGAAATTAACAGTCTGCTTAACCAGCCGGAGTCCCAGCACGCCTGCATAAAAGTCCATATTTTCCTGCGGATGGCCGACTATTGCGGTGATATGATGAATGCCCATAGTTTGTTTGTTCATTTGAATTCACTCCTGTTTTGATTTATTTGAGTAGCAACTAATATAGCCTATATATCTTTACTTTAAGATATTAGGTCAAATATTATCTTTAAGTTAAGATATTTTATATTATCACTTTACTTTTTATTAATCGGCTTGTCAAGCACCTGTCTATATCTATTACTATTTACAATCCTGCACAAAATGCAACATTCTCCTCCCTAAAACATCCATAATCGAAAATTGTTGTACGGAATGCAGCATTCCGCCTCCTCCAAGCCGCTGAAAGAGACAAATCCTGCATTTCATACAACAATCCCCTCGAAAACTTAGGTATTTATGAAATCAAAGTTGCAATATATACAGCATTATATAGCTTTATAATGTGAGCCTTAAATAAGCTTTTTTTCATAAAAACACAAAGTCAGCTTGTCGTTGATCTCTTTGGTCTCACCCGTTCTTCTGTAACCCAGCTTCTCATACAGGTAGCAGTTCCTTTCCTCTTGCATGATGGTAGCCAGCCCCCAGACTGTAGCGTCAGCATAGATTTTCTCGATCTGGGCGAACACCTGCTGGGCTATGCCTTGGCCTTGATATTCCGGCAAGATAAATATTTGGCCGAGCCAATATTTCTGCTCATCTGTCTTTTTGACTCTGATACTGCCTGCCGCGACACCGGCATACCGGATGATGTAATAATCTACAGAAGCCTGATTGATCCGTTCCGCCACTCTCTCCACAGTTTCATTGGCCGGGTTCGTTTCATGATCCTGATATTTCTCGAGCAGAGGCATGAATGCCCGGGTTTGCATTTCATGAATCGCTGGCGCATCTTCCACTACCGCTGTACTTAACGTAACTTCCATTCTATGTACCTCCAGATTTTATACAAAATATACATAATCCAAGTGCTCGCCGTCCAGTCCGGCAATATGATTATTCGGTCTTCTGCGCGACAGGGTGAATCCGATGCTCTCATACATCCGCCGGGCGGGGATTAGATCATCATTCGTCGTTACAATAATTTTCCGGACTTCATTGTGGAGGATTCTATTCACTGCTTCTTGAAGCTGCATTTTACTGTAACCCTTACCTTTGTGTGCTGAAGCAATGCAGTTATGGCCTATTTCCGCAACCTCAGGCAGGTTCCTCGGGTCCCAGGAAACAAAGCCGATGGCTTCACCGTGTAGCGTTGTGATGAACCCGTATTTATCGGCAATTTGCAGATTATCAAAGAAAAAGTTGTCAAAATCCCGCCATTCAGCAAGGCAGCTTTGCTCATACCGGCAATCAATGGCATAGGCGTCTTTCAATAGTTCAAAGAGTGTTCCCCGCCCGAACTCACTTATTTTTCTATATTCTATTCCCATGGCTCCCCCCATTTCTTCTTTAAATACACTTACAAACATTACAATGAAATACATTATTCCACCATGATATATTGCATGTAAGTTCTTGAATACAAACTGACGGCACTTCACTAAGGAAGCCCTGCCAATTGACATTCACCCATAGATGTTGTAAAAATACAGTAATACAATTTTATACAACTATGCAATGACGAAGAGAGTACGCATAACGAATACTCCAGAGAGCTGATGATCGCTGCGAATCAGTGTAGGGATTATGCCGAAGTGGGCTTCTGAGCATCCAAACCGAACCTTCAGGAAGTAGGCTTTGGCGAAAGTCTCATCGTTACAAGAGACGCGTATTCAGACATATAGTGTTTGTCGCGATACGTTCAAGCGGGTCCGGATCACAATCCGGGCTAATTAAGGTGGTACCACGGGGTTTTCTCGTCCTTTTCAGGATGAGAGGACCCCTTTTTGATTTTTATAAACGGAGGGATAACATGAGCAAGGAAATTGTATTAACCGGAATTAAGCCTACAGGCAAAGTCCATCTGGGGAATTACATCGGTGCCATCAAGCCTGCACTGCAACTCGCCGGGGCCGGTGATTGTACTTCACTTTATTTTATCGCTGACTATCATGGATTAACTTTCATTCAGGACAGAGAAGAGTTTAATCATCTGTCTTACAGCATTGCAGGCACATGGCTGGCATTGGGACTGGACCCGGACCGGGTGATTTTCTATAGACAGTCTGATGTGCCGGAGATCTTCGAGCTGAGCTGGATTCTGGCCTGCCTGACCTCCAAAGGTCTGATGAACCGTGCCCATGCGTACAAAGCCATTCATGAACAAAATATTCAATTAGGCGTGGATGCGGATACCGGAGTCAATATGGGCCTGTTCACTTATCCGGTTCTGATGGCAGCGGACATTCTGCTGTTTCAATCAGACAAGGTTCCTGTCGGTAAAGACCAGATTCAGCATGTGGAGATCGCCAGAGATATTGCCGAAGGCTTCAACCGCATTTATGGAGATACCTTCAAGCTGCCTGATTATATGGTAGATGAGAGTACAGCGGTCATCCCTGGCCTTGACGGGAGAAAAATGAGCAAAAGCTACAATAATACGATTCCGCTGTTCGAAACACCAGAGAACCTGAAGAAGCTGATCAGCAAAATCAAAACGGACTCTACGCCTCCCCAGGAGCCGAAAGACCCGGATACGTCTAATATTTTCTTGCTGTACAAAGAGTTTGCGGCTCCCGCTCAAGTACAGGATTTCAGGAACCAATATCTAAGCGGCATCAGCTGGGGCGAGGCCAAGCAGGAGCTGTTTCAGGTGATCAATGCTGCACTGGAGGAGCCCCGGAAGAAATACCATGAGTTAATGGCAGAGCCGGAACAGATCGACGCCATCCTGTGTGAAGGTGCCCGGAAGGCAAGAGCCCTAGCTGCACCTCTGCTTGCCCAGGTCAAATCCAGGATCGGACGCTATAAATAGATCCCCAGAGCGGAGTTTGACTCAAACAGGTGATATGGTAAAATTATCTAATCTATACCTGATATAAAATAGACTGGTGGGAGGAATATCGGTGAACGCACGTAACTCAACGTATAATTTCCAGAATGTCAGTATCGGAGCAGAAGCTGAACTGCTGCGCTTGCAGGAACAAGCTTTGATGGGCTGGAATAAAGAGTACCGCACTTTGCAGCAATTCGGATTGACAGACGGGATGAAGGTTCTGGAGGCCGGTGCAGGTCCGGGATTTGTCACGGGTCAATTGCTGGAGCACCTGCCACACAGTGAGATCACAGCCCTCGATATCGATGATGCTTTACTTGAAGAGGCTAAGCTCAGATTAAGCCACATCCACGAATCACGGCTTACCTTCGCCCACGCTTCGGTGTATGAGACTGGACTGCCTGACAATCAATATGATTTTGTTATTGCCCGTTTAATCTTTCTTCATCTACATAACCCGCAGCAGGCAGCAGCAGAACTTAGACGTGTCCTCAAACCTGGCGGCAAATTGGTCATTATCGATGTGGACGACGGGATGTTCGGGGCAATTGAGCCTGAAATCGGGGTTATGCCTGCTATTATCCAAAAGCTGGTCCAGCAGCAGGCTTCAAGAGGCGGAAACCGCAACATTGGCCGAAGCCTGCCACGCCTGTTATCCGGCTCCGGCTATACAGACGTAGATATGGATGCCATCCTCCAGCACAGCGATCTGCATGGTATAGAAGGCTTCAAGCGGCAATTTGATATTAACCGGTTCACCGGGTTCTATAAGACAGGTATCATTACGGAATATGAGTATGAGGAATTGAACCGAGCTTATGAACAATTCTGCCGTTCCCCGGATGCGCATGCGATGATGCTATTTTTTATGGCCTGCGGTACTAAACCTTAATAGATTAACATAAGGGGCTTTGATGAGCATTGTTCATAGATAGCACAAAGAAACCACTTCTTTGAAAGGGTTAATCCTATTTTAAGAGTGGTTTCTTTTGTATGGCTACAGCCTCTGAAACAAACGTTCCCCGCTAACCTGTATATATCTGTACATTCCGGCGCATACCGCTGCCATAAGGATTCCATAGCCCAGCAGGATGAGATTTCCATTCACTGTACTCAGCAGCATTAACAGTGCGGCCGGAACAACCAGACTGATGAATCCCAGAAGCATCGATACCAGCACCGCTGCACTCTGCTTGATCGCCGTAACCTCACTTGTCCAGTCCAGCTTAGGCAGCTTCAGGTTCACAATCACACCCAGCATGGCTGAATAGCATGCATAGAGCACAGGGATCACAAGCATTAATATACTTTCCATCCATCCGGTCCGCAGCGTATATATAAGCAGTCCCCAGCTCACGGCTATGACCGGTATCGTAATGGTGAGATTCACGGCAACTTTGCTGAGGATAATGGTTGGCTTGGATACGGGCGAGCTTGTCAAAATCCACAAATGATTCCCTTCAAGCGAAACCGAACTTGCCGTAGTGCAGCTCAGAACCACAAATAAGGAAACCACAAGCGGACTCAGCGTGCTCAAATACTCCGATAACTGCGGAATGTCGAGCACGACCCCAAGCTTCTCTGAGCTGACGAACAATAAGGAAACTGACATAACCAGTAATAGCACCATACCGATACCCGTATTCAGCACATAATTGGCTGAGCTGAAATAGCGGCGCAGCTCCTTGAAGTACAATGCCTTAAAAGCAGAATTCGCATGCAGCGGCTTCATGGTATACCTGCTGGCTGCGTGGCTGGTCATAAGGCCTGTATGAATAGCTTTGTACCGGGTTGCCAGCACAGTGGAAAAGAGTACAAATGCAAGTACAGACAGGCCGATGAAGAAGATCAGTGAACTTACCCGGTACGAGCAGACCGCATCGACATACACGGACGCCAGGGGATACAGCTTAAAGATCGCATCGCCCAGCCCTGTCCCCACATCAGCAAGCTCCTGCTGGTCTCCATCAAGCTTAAACGAACCCAGCATGAATACAATAAGGACGGCAAAAGTGAATACAACACTAATCATCTTGCTTGCTCTAAATCTTGAAGAAACCCAGCTGATGAGTGCGCCTATAATCGTTGCCGCTACAATCGGCAGCAAGGTGATGAATAAGAGTGTCATTCCAAAAAACAGATAAAACAGCACACCCGGACTGACCTGTATCGCATAGACCGCGCCCGCAGGAAGCATAACCAGCAGTGTAAAAAACAGATTCATCACATACAGCTGAAGCACCCGGCTCGCAACCACATGACTCGTCTTCACCGGCAGCGACATCACCAGATCATAATCCTTATAGCTGAATAACACCCCGCTGGCCTTATAGACTGTGGTGAAGAACCCGACAATCGAGGTAACTGCCATCATAATAGCCAGCAGCAGATCCATCCGCCCCAGCTCCTCGAAAGCCATGGCCATCATGAAGCTGTAGCTGAAGGACACCGCTCCTATCATGAGTACACCGGCTATAATCGTTATGCTGAGCAGCAGCGCCTTGCGTCTCTCTGCAGGGTCTTTCGTATGCAGCGCTTTATTCAGGCCGAAGGAGGACAGCAGCTGCAGCTTCGTCAATCTCCAGATATTAATCATTGTCGATCAACTCCATGAATACTTCCTCAAGGCTGTTCTTGCCCTTCACCTCTTCAGTGCTGCCATGGGCAATGAGCTGGCCTGCCTTAATGATCGCGATCTTATTGCATATCTTCTCTGCCGTATCCAGCACATGCGTCGAGAAGAAGATCGCCCCTCCGCTGCTGCACAGCTCAGCCATGATGGTTTTCAGCGTATGCGCAGCTTTGGGATCCAGTCCTACAAAAGGTTCGTCCAGCACCAACAGCTTGGGCTCATGTATAAGCGCTGAGATAATCGCAAGCTTCTGCTTCATGCCGTGAGAATACGAAGAGATCATATCGCCCAGATTGGCCGTAATCTGAAAGGCATCGCTGTATTTCTTAATGAGCCGTTCACGGTTGGCCTTGGATACACTAAAGAGATCGCCGATGAAATTCAGGTACTGGATGCCGGTAAGATGATCGTACAGATCGGGATTATCCGGAATATAGGCAATATTCGCTTTGCAGGCTACCGGATCTTTTTTAATGGAGATTCCGTCAATCTCTATGTCTCCTTCTTCAAAATCAAGTACGCCCACTACAGCACGGATGGTTGTTGTTTTGCCCGCCCCGTTATGTCCGATGAAGCCATAGATATCGCCCCGCTCGACCACTAAGCTTAAGTCATCTACCGCCTTCTTCCCGCCTTTATAGCTCTTCGTAAAATGTTTGATCGTCAGCATGTCCTCTCACCTCTTCATTGGTGTCAGCAAATAACTATAATACGATCAGCCCGCGCTAATCGTTCATTAGCTATTATTAAATCCCGATTTCCCGCATTTTCACCGTGATCTTGTTCATCCGGCCGTCTATATCCTTGCCGCTATATTTCGGCAGCCGCATTTCGCTGACGATTCTGCCGTCACACATGAACATAATCCGCTCTGTCCTCGCAGCAATGGTTGCATCATGAGTGACCAGCATGACCGCAGTCCCTTCCTCATTGATCCCGGACAGCAGGTTCATAATGTCCTGGGCTGCAGCCTGATTAAGCGCACCGGTCGGCTCATCAGCAAAAATAATGCCCGGGCTGCTCATCAATGCGCGGCATATCCCCGCACGCTGAAGCTGCCCTCCCGAGGCCTGCGTAATATCCCGCTTCGCCAGCTCCGCGATCCCCACCTTCTGCATCAGCTGTCTTGCTTTCTCTGTAATCCCTGCAGCGTTACGCCTGTTGTCACGCATGGACGGAAGAATAATATTATCCAGGATGTTCAAGTTCTTCATCAATGTCGGCTGCTGAAACACAAAGCCCATCCCCGTTCTGCGCAGGTCAGCAAGCTCATTCTCCGCAAGTGTCTCCAGATCCCTGCCGGCAAAGGTAACCCGTCCGGCGTCAAAACGCTCCATCCCGCTCAGCGCAAACATCAGCGTCGACTTGCCCGAGCCCGAAGGTCCCATAACCGAAACGAATTCCCCTTTATCAATATCAATAGACACTCCGTCCAGAACCCTACGCTTGTCATCACCGTTTCCGTAATGTTTGGTTATATTTATACCGGTAAGCATCTTCTTCATCTCCATGATCTACTCCTTAATATTCCCGGATATTTGAATTCGTCCTGTTCCTGCTGTACCGATAATCGTGGCAGTCAGCACTGAACCTGCCATCATCAGCGGGCATAACACATACGCCGAAAGCGGATTGATTACGAACTTGAACGATGAAGCTCCAAATGAGGAAATCAATACACCCGCAAGTACCTGCCCGAGCGTGTTTGCCAGCAATGTGCCGAGAACCATCCCGATAAGGAGGACAAATAGCGAACGTGAGAAATACTGTACTGTCAAATCCGAGTTTGTAAAACCGAGTGACTTCATGACGGCAATGGAATGCCGGTCCTTGGCCACAAGCATCCGCATAAATAACAGCGTAATCAGTACATTTATGAACAGCATCACTGCAATGGCAGCCCATGAGGCCTTACCTACTGAGCTGATGGTAGAGCCGAAGGTCTGCGTAACGAATTCATCGATGCCTGACACCTTCGCATAATTGAAACGGTCCGCATATTCGGTTACCTTGCTGCCGGTTAGAGATGAATCCGTCAGCTCTGCGTAAATAACGGACCACATGACCTCCGCTGATTTCGTACTGAACACGGCTTTGGCCGTTTTCCCGCCATTGGTCACATCCGAATAAATGCCGCTTACCGTGAGCTCCCGGGCCTCCCCGTCGATCATCAGGGTAAGAGCATCGCCTGGCTTCTTGCCCAGTTCATCCGCGTTCACAGCGGAGAGGGCAATTTCATGGCCAGCAGCCGGTCCGTTTCCCTGGGAATAGGCCACCGGGAAGACCGAATGATCGCCAAGCTCAACCTTTAAGCGTTCTTCCGATCCATCCCCCAGCTTCACTTTGAGAGCCTGCGTTGTCAGCACTGCATACCGGGAGATGGCCGCGTCTTGATCCATGACCTGTGCAATATCTGCCGCCTTCTCAGCAATATTGCCAGTCTGCTGAATATCCAGGCGCAGATCACTGTCCCCGATTCCCATGTAGGTGATGAAGCTTTTGGAGGCAATCGTGTTGTAGAGGTTCTGGGGAACAATCATAATAAATGCGGAGATCACGAGTACAGCGAGCATTGTGCCGTATAGACTTTTTCTGGACAGGACATCCTTGACACCGAGAAAAATATTCGTGTTCAGCAACCGGTTGCTGCTCAGATTGAAACGTTTCGATCCCGCCGGATGATCCTGTGAAGTGCCGAAGCGGATGGCTTCTGCGGGGGATATCTTCCGGAAGCGCGTCAGCACCCTGTACACATAAGCGGTAACCGCAAGGAATACAAGCAGTACACCAATGACCCCGCAGCCTAAGGCAAGCGCAGAGTTCTCACTCTCCCCCATGTATAACCTGATATTCTCAAGCAGCAGACCTCTGAATACGAATGAAAGCGCAAATCCGAGAATACTGCCCAGCGCCGCCACACCTGCGTATTTCGCAAGATAGATTTTCTTCAGGTCTGAAACACGTAATCCGATGGCTTTCATCACACCGATCTCGCGGTAATCACTTTCTATGGTTGCAAGAAGCGTAAAGCGTATACACATAAATGCAATAACAACCACCAGGACGCTTGCCAGCAGGATGACTGCAATCATGAGTCCGTCGGATATGGCATTAAGCATTTTGAATAGCGGATAGGTAATGGTCGGTCCGTTGGCTTCAAGGCCTGCTGCGGTGTAATCTGTTTCAAATGCGCCAAGCGTGGACAAGTCCTTGAGTCTGAACTCAATCAGATATTCGGTGCTTCCTGAATCCTTAATTTCCGCATAATCATGCGGGCTAACGAGGAATCTCTTGGACGAGGCGAGCAGTGAATTCATCTGTGAATCACGCAGAAACCCTGCTACGGTAAAATTCTTGCCGGCTACAGCAATCGTACTCCCAACCTTTGCGGTTCCATCCTTCATATAGGTAACCGGAACATAGACCTCACCGTCAGCTGCCGTAATCACATTTCCGTCCAGGTCCAGCAGATAATCAAATTTCCCGCTTTGCGTGCTGAAGCCGTTATCCTGAACGCTGTCCGCAAGCGATTTGCCGTCGATTATAATCCGTGCACCTTCGACATTAAGGAAATCAAGCACCTGAAATTCGTCAACCTTGCTGTTCTGCTCGGCAAAGGCGGTAAACCGCGCCTTATCCAGTTCACCGGAATGCATCTGCATGAAATGCGGTGTTCCGGCCTGCTTCATCAGCGTATCAATGGCCCCGGACAGATTGACGACCAGTATCGCAGACAGAGAAACCAGCATAGCCGCGGCAGCCACAAAGATCATGGTGGTCATGGTAATCCCTTTGCTTTTGAGAATATCATTGCGGATTATTCGGTAGTACATACGTCACCCCTGTTCTCAAGGCTTCTGATCGATTTCAAATTATAAATGATTAACGAGGCTGCGCTTAACAGCAGGCCTGCAATGATAATGAGCAGTCCCATGCCCCGCCCGCTGCCTGTGCCGATGACCTCCCCCACACTGCCGGCAAGCACTCCGCCTGTCACCAGTAATGGAGTGAACACATAATCCGCCAGCACACCGGATAGCGTATAAGCGGCGACAAACCCCAGTTGTGACACCAATCCAATCAATGACCACGCTCTTCCCTGAACGGAATTATCGATGTTGGTGCGGACCAGATAATCCAAGGCTGTGTTCGTGAACGGCAGCATGGCAAAAAAGAGAAATCCCGAAATACTGATCAGCACAATATTCTCCCGGAGTCCGAAGGCTGCCATACTTATCCCTGAGCCAAACAGCGACACTGACAGGATTCTGACAAAACCCTTCTTCATCGGCAGCATTCCTATAATCACACTCGATACAAGCATCCCCGAGGCGATAATGGTCTCAAGCGTACCTAATACAGCACTGTCCGAAAAGCTCAGAATCATCGGCATGGACAGGGTCTCAATGAATCCAATAAAAAATGTCATTACAGAGGTCATAATCACAAGCACCAGCACGCCCCGTTTACCGGAAACAGCTCTCCAGCCGTCTTTGAATTCGCGGATAAACGCTTGAGCCTGTTCCGGTTGCTTGGAAGCAAGACCGCTGCGTACAGCAAGCGTTGTAGCAACAGTTACGAAAAATGTGCAGATATCGATGATCAGCAGCAGCTTCACATCTGAAACAACGAGCAGAAATCCGGCGATGACAGGCGAAATCAGATATTTGGCTGAACCAGCCACCTGAACAAAACCGCTAGCCTTCGTGTATTGCTCCTCGCTGAGCAGATCCGTAACCGTAGCCTTGTAAGCCGGATCAAGCAGCGAGGAGAACACCGAGCTAATAGTCACTCCTATACAAATCTGCCACAGCTGCGCTTCTCCGTTCAGTAAACAGATTAGAATGAAAATAAGCCCTGTTGCGGAAAGACTGTCGCCGAGTACCATCAGCAGCCTGCGGTCATAGCGGTCCGCCAGCACTCCCGCCACAGGGCTTAATAACAGCGAGGGCATAAACGCCAGCAAAGTGACCAGTGCCATCGCGGATGCCTGACCGGTCTGCTGATAAATATAAATGCCCAGCCCGAACGAGGTAAGCCCGCTTCCTATTGCTGAAATCAGCTGTCCTGACCAGAGCAGCAGAAATTTACTGAAGGCTGTGCCGGAACTATTCACCATCATCATCTCTAGCTCCATCTCCATAGCCAAACATCTGCATTACACTCATGAGACTTCCGCTCTCCGCACCCAGCAGCCTTTCAACGTTCGAAATAAACGCCAGTATGCGTGACATGCGCACCTCATCTGTCATTTCAACCATATCATCATCAAAAATCGTATTCGCATAGATCACAACCATTTCCATACATTCATAGGGATACTGTGTGTTGAATATTCCCTGCTCAATGCCTTCGCAGATGATTGGCGTCAGGATCGGCGGAACACCGCTGATGATCGCCTTTTGAATCTTCTGATGCATAAGCGCGTTCTGCGGCTTGTGAATATGCTCCATGATTTCCGTGCTGCTTCCGCCTCCGCCGCTAATGTTCAGTGCCATAACCACGCGGAGAATCCGGTCAATGACAGGTATGCTCTTGTCAGCGGCAATGTGCTGCGCGGCCCCCAGAATATTGGCATTCGTCCGTTCAATCAGCGCATCCATAATATCCTCCTTGGACTTGAAGTGATAATATAGCGTCCCCCGTGCAATCCCGACCTTGCCCAGAATATCGCCCGTGCTGGTTCCGTCAAAGCCCTTCTGGCCGAAAAGCTCTTCCGCTGCGTCAAGGATTTCATTTCTGCGTATTTCGGCTTCTTTTACAATTCTCATAGTTTAGTTCTCCTTAAGTTGTGCCGACCGACTGTCTGTCGGTAATTGATTATAGCATAGCATGCTTTTGCAGAGCTGTCTCGTTAAAATGTAACAAACAAGTAGAAACGGCTTTGCCGTCCTTTTGTAAGGACGGTACCGTTTCAGCGAGAAATAGAAGGATAAGTTATCATGTGAAACATATAAATTCTTATATTTCAGGAAAAAAGGGCGCAGCCCGGCGCCCTTCTTCTTGCAAATATAGCGGGAATCACATTTTAATAAAACTTCAGGCTGTTTAGATGAATGGATGAGGGATATAAAGTTCTTCCAGACTTGTGATCTCTTCAGATGTCAATTGAACAGACAATGCCGAAACCGAATCTTCAAGCTGGCTGATGCGGGTCGACCCGATGACCGGAGCTGTGACCTCCTCCTTGTGCAGCAGCCAGGCAAGCGCAATCTGTGCGCGCGGAAGTCCACGGTTCGCAGCAACCTCGGCAACTCTCTGTACAACTTTGCGGTCCGCTTCCTCCGTTCTGGTAAACATCGCCTTGGCTACCTGGTCTTTCTCTGATCGTTCTGTGAGCTGATCCCAATCCCGGGTTAACCGGCCCGCAGCCAGAGGCAGATAAGGTGTGATCCCTACCCCCTGATCTTTACATAGCGGGAGCATTTCCCTTTCTTCTTCCCGATACAGCAGGTTAAGTCTGTTTTCCATAGCAATAAATCTTGTCCAGCCGTTTCGCTCTGCGGTGGACTGCGCCTTCGCAAACTGCCAGGCCAGCATGGAGGATGCTCCAAGGTACCTCACCTTGCCCGCCTTCACTAAATCGTGGAGTGCCTCCATCGTCTCCTCGACCGGCGTATCCGGGTCATAGCGGTGAATCTGATACAGGTCAATGTAGTCTGTTCCAAGCCGTCGTAGACTGTTATCAATTTCGGTCATTATGGTTTTGCGGGAAAGGCCCATTGCATTCGGACCCTTACGCATCGGTACGAACACCTTCGTGGCAATCACCGCTTCGTCCCGGCGGGCAAAGTCCCTTATTGCCCTTCCGAGAATTTCTTCACTTGTGCCGTCGGAATACATATTAGCAGTACTGAAAAAGTTAATGCCTAATTCTATTGCTCTTTTAATAATCGGTCTGCTGTTCTCTTCATTCAACGACCACGGGGTATTGCCGCGCTCAGGTACCCCGAAGCTCATGGTTCCAAGACTTAACTTCGAAACGTCCAGTCCGCTTCGTCCAAGCTTCACATATTCCATTGAATAGTCACACTCCTAGTATGTTTATAAATCTTCAGGTTGACATGTCAACCAATAAACACACAATACCACCTTGTGGTTGATGCGTCAACCATGCTATGATCCTTCTATGGACAATATGAGCGAATTAAACGAAGATGAAATGCAAATATGGAATATGTGGAAAGGTTCCTTCAAACGGATCTTCGGCCGGGTTGTGAAAGAGATGTCTGAGCATACCGGGTTATCCGAAGGCGATTTCGGAGTATTAGACCGGTTAGTACAATTCGGAGACGGGAAGCTTCGCCAACAGGAGCTGGCTGACTCCATGGACTGGGATAAAAGCAGGTTATCCCATCATCTGACGCGGATGGAGAAACGGGGGCTTGTTCAAAGAAAACCGCTGGACACAGACCGGGGTGTACAAATTATCATTACTTCTGCCGGCAGATCCGCCTTGGAGGCTGCCCTTCCCGTAGTCTCCAAGGCAATACGCAGGCATTTTCTGAGTCAGTTAACCGATCAGGACATGGAGTCGATTGCTTCACTGGCGGAGAGAACGAAAGCACCTTGACTGCTTATGATAAGGCTCTATGCGGACTTACCTTGGAATGAATAGCTTCATTAGTTTCACGTACACCGGGTTGACCATAAGACCTGCCGGGTTTACGGAATATCTCTTCCCCGTATCCAGCCGCCGGATTCGCTCCATTTCCTCCCCGCTCAGCTCAAAGCCGAAAATTTCGCTATTCTCTTGTATCCTTTGAGGATTCGACGATTTGGGGATAACAATAATTCCGCGCTCCAGATGCCAGCGCAGAATGACCTGGGCAACCGACTTGCGGTGAGCATGAGCAATTGCTGCCAGCTCCGGATGCTCCAGCAGCACTTTGCTTCCCTGCCCCAGCGGCCCCCATGCCTCATGGAGAATCTGATTCTGAAACATGTAGTCATGCAATTCCTTCTGCTGAAATTCCGGATGGGTTTCGATCTGATTCACCATCGGCAGGATCCGGGAGTTCTTCTTAAGGTGCTCGAGATGGCGGATATCGAAATTGGCCACACCTATGACTCTGATCCTGCCTTCATCGTACAGCTCCTCCATCGCCTTCCAGGCCTCAACATAATGAGGACCGGCGAAATGGATCAGATACATATCGAGATACGTTACGTTCAGCTTCCGGCAAGTCTCCTCGAACGCCCTTCTCGTTGCATGATACCCAAGGTCTGTCGTCCAGGCTTTGGACGTAAGGAAGAATCCCTCCCGGTCCATACCACTTTGCCGGATCACCCGGCCCAGTGCCGCTTCATTGCCGTAAATTTTCGCAGTATCGAAATGGCGGTACCCGCTCCGGATAGCATTCTCTACCGTCCGCTCAAAGGCTTCCCCATTCTTGATCTTATAGAGGCCGAACCCGAGTTGAGGAATATTTACCCCGTTCACGGCTTGAACTGTCTGATTCATTAGCGGACCCCCTCCCTAATCTTCCGGATTACTGCTCCCGTGCTTGTCCATCACATTGTGCAAGGACCTTCTCTATTTCGTTCACCAGACTTTTCATCAACATCAGCTTGCTTCCGGTGTCCAGACGATAATAGTTGCGGGTTCCTTCTTTCCGGACGCTAATAATCTGTGCCTCTTTCAATATTTTCAGATGATGCGAAACAGCCGGCCGGGATAAGTGGGTTTCCACCCTTATCTCACCTACACGCATGCCGGGGTTCTGCGGCCCTTGAAGCAAGGCCATCAGGATGGCCTGCCGGGTCTCATCTCCGACTGCGTTCAGCACCTTGAGCGAGTTCCTAAATTCGGTGGCAAGAGCAGCCACAAGTTCCTGGTCTACGAAAATCATCCCTTTTCGTTTAATCGTTTATTTCTTTTGACGGAAATAAGATACCACAAATTCCACCCCGCCTGCATTTCGGGAAAGAAATTCAAGAACCTTTCTTTCCCATAACAGGAAGTAAGACCTTTACTTTACATTAGCTTGGCTAACCGCCTGATCTCATCGCTTAACCTTGGATTGACCGGATACACTGCTTCTAAGAAATCCAGAATGCTTAGTGCCGATTCGGGAACATGATCGTAACCCTGTATCATGCTTCCGATAATTTCAGCAAAACGGGGGTATCTCTTCTCCAGCCGTCTTTCATTTCCAAACGGGTCGGGATAATAATCAACCTCGTCCTCCAGCAGATGGAGTACAGACAGAATCCTGTCTATAGCATATCCCTGAATAAACCGCGTAGCGGATAGACGCTCACCTCTTGCATAACGTCCGAGGCCTACGTATAGATTGGTTAAGGCTTCGTTCAAAGGAAAGTCCAGGGAATCCTCCTTCGGAGAAGGGAGGGGTCTTAAAGGTCTGGCGATTGCCGTATTGGCATACAGGGGATTCTTCCATATCACCCGGCCCTCCGTATAGGAGGCATCCGCCAGCTCCGATTCCTCGAATACAGCATATTCTGCGAATATCCCATCCTCGAACAATACCTTATATCCAAGATCCGAATTCTTGAAGGCATAGGCAAGAGGTTGTATGGCTTCGAGCCAATCCAACCGGTCGATATATCTCCGGGTCACGCCCGGCTTCACAATGACAAAAAAGTCCAAATCTGAATACTCATCCATCCGTGCCGTCTCGACCCCTACGGAACCAACGCCTAATAATAATAGTGCATCACCTGTGCGCTCCAGTGACTTGCCGATTTCCTCCAGCCGCTGCAGCAGCAATTCTGTTCTCCGCATATGAATCCTCCTCTGGTCCGGGAATGCAAAAAGGGTCCAACCCCACTTCTCAGCGAGGTTGAACCCTAAGGTTACATTGCCTTTATTAATCTAACGTAAAGTTATCATGGCTGAATTGCTGCTGTCAAGATATAAGCGCGCACCGGCAATTTGACAAAAGAAGTTTCATCTCTTATGTTGAAATGAGAGTAAAGGGGGATGTCCATTGGCGCTCGAACAGAGTGAGAACAACGTTACTAAGACAGTTATACATACAATCTCTTCTGTAGCGGAAGCTATTGCATTATTATCAAGTTATACCGGGGCTGACCAGCATTCCTATGCACAGCATGAGCAAGAGCTGTTGAATCAGGCGTTATCTGCTGAGGCCATTGCCTTTATTACTAGCTGGAGAATAAGAAGCCGTTGGGATTTTATGTACCTGTATGAGTTTTTTATTCCGTTTCCCCATTTCAATGATATGGCGTTATTCCTGGATGAAATTTCCGGGCTGTCTGACGAGTCTTATCTATTCTATATTTTTGGCGGGGAAGTGCCACAGCAGCAGATTGCTGAAGCTTTGCTCCATCCGGATGCAACTGCTGATTTTGGCCTTAATCCGGCCTCCATGTTTGGCGGTAAGCCGGAATTTATAAAGGTCATGTTCACTGATATAAAGCCGATTCGTGTATCCATCCATCGCTTGCTGCTGGAGATAACAACCTCGGCTGTCTTTCGGGAGCACCTGAACACTAAGCAAGGTTTATATGAAGCTGCCATCCAAGAAGCTCAGGCTTTCGGGCTGGAGCCGCTTCACTTGGCGCAAAAGCTGATGGAAAAATCATTTCGCAGAGTCAGTAACTATCAGACGTTCTACTTCATCCCTTCCTATTTCCTGACTCCCCGTCATATCCGGATATTCGATAATCATACCTGCATCGTTATTTATGGCTGTTATAACACTCCATTAAATACCCTGGAGCGGAGCCTGGAGCTGGAGAAGCAGCTGAAGGCATTATCCGACCGTAACCGCATTATGATTCTGCGGATTCTGCATCAGCACAAGGAGTACGGGGCAAGGCTTGCGAACACACTTGATTTAACGACTGCGACAATCTCGCATCATTTGGAAATATTGAAGCAAGCCGGCTTGATCGTTGAGGAGAAGGTTGGCAACATTAAATATTTCGAGCTTGATCATTCCAGGTTCGACAAGCTGCTGCAAGAGCTGAGTACATTTGTGCAAATGGAACAGCTGTGAATTAGACGATCACCCGTTAACCGGGTGGTCGTTTTTCATTTCATCATAAAAATGTACTTGCCTAAAATAGAAATAGGATGCTATTTTAATATAAGACGTTTATCTTATATACGAAAGGTGATCATCTTACATGAGCACAGAAATCATTCAGGTGCATAATTTGAAGCGAACCTATCAAACCGAGGAAGGCATTTTCAGAAGAAAGAGAAAGGTCGTCGAGGCTCTTCAGGGTATCAGCTTTTCTGTGCGTGAAGGGGAGATTCTCGGGTTATTAGGTCCAAACGGCGCTGGTAAAACAACAACGATTAAAATATTGACCACGCTGCTAACGCCGACATCCGGCGAGGTTCGTATTCTCGGGCTTGACCCTGTGAAGGAATTCAAGAGGCTGCGCTCACAGATCAATTTTATTCTCGGCGGAGAGCGCAATCTGTATTGGCGGTTATCGGCCTATGATAATCTCGCTTATTTTGCAGATTTATATAAAGTCCCCCGCCAGGTGCAGAAGAGCCGGATTCCACAATTGCTGGAGCTGGTAGGATTGACCGAAGTTGCCCACCGCAGAGTCGAAACCTTCTCCAAAGGCATGAAGCAAAAGCTGCAGATTGCCCGCGGTCTGGTGAATGAGCCGAGAATTCTGTTCCTGGATGAACCGACGATCGGGCTTGACCCGGTGAGCGCGAGGCAGCTGCGTGATATTCTGCATAATTTAAAGCGCCAAGGTACGACGATTCTGCTCACTACACATTACATGCCTGAAGCGGATGAGCTCTGCGACCGGATAGCTTTTATTGATAAAGGGCTGATTTCTGTACTGGACACTCCAGAGGAGCTTAAGAAGCGAATCAATCAGATTTCCGTTGTAACCTGCAGCATCTCTGAATTGACAGAGGAGGAACGGGCGATAATCACGGCGCATCCGGCAACCCTCCGTCTGCAAACCGGTCAGCCGGAGCAGCTGCAGCGCTTGCGTATTCAAACCCGTCTTCCCCAGGAGCTCATCATGGAGCTATATTATATTGCTGGCCCGGTAAGAATGGCGAATTTGTCGATTACTACTCCCACTCTGGAAGATGTCTACATTCAAATATTAGGCGGGGATGCCTCATGAGTTACACCCTTACACCGGATCTGAGATCCTTACTCCATACGATTAAAGTACATATGAAGCTCTCGCTCGCCCGTCCAATGTTCCAGTTTATTATCTTCCTGATGCCATTCCTGTTCTCAACCATAGCGATATTAGTATATGGAAAATCTTCTGCGGAGCAAATTTTTCAGTATGTTGTGCTGGGCTCCGGGTTCATTACCCTTTGGTCCTCCATCGTATTCTCTTCCGCCAGTGATGTTAACCGTGAGAAGTACTATGGAACTTTAGAACTGTTGTTCACAGCACCAACCCCATTCGGGCTCACGCTGGCCGGCAAAATTATAGCCAACACACTATGGGGAATATTATCCATGCTGATTTCTTATTTTTATTTAATCGTCATTTACCGCGTTCCCGTGATTATCGGGCATCCGCTACAATTCATACTTGCTTACCTGTTTGTCCTGTGCGCGCTGTCGGTCTTCTCCTTCTTTCTGGCCATGTCCTTTACACTGTCCCGCCAGGCTTATGCCCTGATGAACATGCTGGAATATCCGGTGTATCTCATATGCGGTTTTATGTTTCCGGTCTCCGTACTTCCGGACTGGGTCAAGCCTTTATCATGGGTGCTGCCCCCTACTTGGGCTATTGAATTACTAAGAATCATTAGCAGGAAGGATATGAAACAGGATGAGCTTATTGTCGCTTGGGGAGTACTGCTGCTGTTAACCGTCTTTTATCTCGTTATTTCTCTTATCTACTACCGGCTTGTAGAGAGACGGGCCAGAATAAACGGAAATTTAGGGGTGTTCTAAAATGGAAGCTGTTGCCCGGTTTTACCGTCATGCGCACCTGTCGTTCAAAGCACTGTTCGGCTGGCTTAATCCCGGTGTCTATCTGATGGTTATGGTCATTAATCCGTTAAGCCAATTGCTCTTCTTCGCAATGCTGGCCAAATACGCTTTCCAGGGAAGCAATCTTGCCGGTTATGTGGTTTCTAATGCGCTTCTGCTATGCGTGATGAACGCGGTCTTCGGCATGATGACCGTTATCAATTCTGACCGCCAGATGGGTACACTCCAATTGGTAGTAGCAAGCCCTGCCAGCAAAATAGGCGTGTTCTTTGCCCGGGCTATCTTTCATATCGTCAGCGGCCTGTTCACGGCAGCACTTGGACTCGCTTTCGGAATGCTGATCTTTGGGCTTACCTTCTCGGGAGAGCAGCTGGCCTGGCTTGGCCTCGTATGGACCGTTTCCATTTCCGCTGCCTGCGGACTCGGGTTTGTGATCTCAAGCTTTGCGCTCTGGTCGCCGTCGATGCATATCTGGTCCAATCTGCTTGCAAGCGTGTTACTTCTGTTCAGCGGAGCCAGCTTCCCGCGTTCTCATATGCCGGACTGGATGTACAGATTATCTGAATTCTTCCCGCTGACAAGAGGTGTAGAAGCGACGAAGCTGCTCATTCGTACCGGGGATAAAGAATTTACAACCATCCTTACACGGATGGCCGAAGAGGGTTTGCTTGGATGCGGATTTTTTCTCCTGGGTATACTGCTGTTCTATTATGCGGAATATTTAGCAAGGGTTAAAGGCACTATGGAGATGGAGTAGAATACATAAGGCTTCCAGTGATGGAGGTCTTATTCGTTCTTCCAATAGACATTAATCTTCACGCCAGGATATGATATCCTTGATGACAAGTGAATATTGGAGGGATAAACACATGATTTCCGCTACAACGGCAAGAATCATAAATGTTTTACCGGATAAATGGGTCACATCCATATCGAAAAATATTATAAATAAATACCTGAATAAATATGCAAATATACATATAACCGGCAGTGAACACTTAAAAGAAATACAAACACCGGTTATTTTTATATGTAATCACCTAAGCAATTCGGATGGATTAGTTCTGGACAAGGCACTGAAGGCGATTGATCCGACTTTTGTAGCAGGTGAAAAGCTGTCCAATAATGCAGTGACCAGTATCGGTGTCAATGTAATTAAGACTACAACTATTAAGCCCAATACCGCTGACAAAGAGGGTCTCGAAAAAATCATCAAGCTTGTTAAACAAGGGGAAAGCTTACTGATCTTCCCGGAAGGAACCCGAAGCAGAGCCAGCAGTTTAATTGAAGCAAAGAAAGGTATCCTTCTTATAGCAAGATTAACCGGAGCTCCAATTGTACCTGTCGGGTTATATGGGACAGAGAAGCTTTTACCCATACATCAAGATGGCGATATGAAGGCGGAAACGTTCAATAAGGCAGATGTTCATATCCATATCGGGCAACCATTTGAATTGCTCCAGCGGGCGAAGGATCAGGATAAAAAAGAATATGAAGAGTTCACCCTCACATACATAATGAAAAAAATAGCGGAATTATTACCTGAAGGCTATCGGGGAGTATATAAATAGCCGGAGCCATCCCTTGCGGATGGCCTTTTCTTTCTGTTCAACGGCTCGTCCCGGGGGCAGTAATCAGAATCTTGCTGGCAAGAGCAATGGTCTGTGCACGTTCCGCTTCAGTAAGACCTGCGGTTACCTCCATAATCTGACGCTCAATCTGCTCCCCGACTTCATGAATTATCTGCCACCCTGCCGCAGTTGCCTTCACATTAAATCCCCGCTTGTCAGCCGGTGACACGGTCCGCTCAACCAGTCCGCGGCGCTGGGCACGGTCGACTAGCCCGGTAATACTGGACTTATCGAGTCCCAGATGCTTAGCCAGCTGCAGCATACCCGGTTCCCGGTCCCGCAGTATCCCAAGCAGCCGGATTTGAATGATCGACAGATCATGCTCCGCCCCTATTCTGGCAAGAATGTTCTGGATCAGGAAGGATAGCTGCACCAGACTGTCCACAATCGACAGATCATCCAGTTTATCAAAAGAATCTTCGTAACTGCTCATATACGTCCCTCCGTAATTCATCATTTATCTAACCTGCTGTCCACATTGTATCATAATCGCCGTTGACTTTGTACGTGAAACAAACTATATTGTTTGTATTACAAACTTATTAGTTTGTGTCACAAACAAATAACCCGCCCACTGGGCAAATGGAGGCCACAATGATGTATGCTGCTGTTGTACGATCCTTCGATTCAGGTCCAAAATATGAACTCTTCGATACTCCTGTACCGTCAGGAGCCCATGAAGCTCTGGTTGAAGTCCTTGCTGCCGGGTTACATCTCCGGGTACGGGCACAGGCGGATGGCTCCCACTACACCAGCACGGATGAACTGCCGCTAATCCCCGGTATCGACGGGGTTGGCCGGCTGCCGGACGGTCAATTAGTCTATTTCGTCGCAACGGATACTGCTCTAGGCTCTTTTGCCGACAAAACCGTAATTGACCTGCGGCGCAGTGTGCCAATACCGGCTCATGCCGACCCTGTACTCATCGCTGCCGCTATGAATCCGGCCATGTCATCCTGGGTGACCCTGCGCCGCCGGGTTGAGGCGCAGCCCGGGTTCAAGGTTCTGATTCTGGGGGCAACGGGCAATTCCGGACAGATGGCTGTCCAGATCGCCAAGCTTCTCGGTGCAAGCAAGGTTATGGCTGCCGGACGTGACGAAGAGCGCCTCCGTTCGCTTACGCGGCTCGGCGCTGATGTAACTGTGTCGCTCGCGGGTGATCCTGAAGCAGCTGCCCAGCGTGTCGGCGAGGCGGCATCCGATGCGGACATCGTTCTCGACTATCTGTGGGGAGAGCCTGCCGGGCTGGCTATGATTCCGCTGCTGACCATCCGGACTGACCGCAGCCGGCTGCTGACCTGGATTCAGATCGGTTCTGTTGCCGGAGCGGATGCCGTCATCCCTTCTGCAGCACTCCGCTCGGCCAACTTCCAGATCATCGGCAGCGGTCAAGGGTCTGTGACTCCGGCCGGATATCTGGCCGAATTCCCGGCGCTGATCGAAGCTATTGCAGGAGGCAAGCTTAATGCTAACCCTATAGCTTGTCCGCTGTCCAAGATTGAAGAAGTATGGAATACTCCGGCAGGCAGCCAGCAGCGGGTAGTATTCGTACCGGAGAATTAATTAATGCGTTGACCCGCCCCGCCTAAACGCAGACCCGTGTCCGAATTATTATCAAGCTTCGTTATCCCGGTTGTAACTTCTCCTCTTGATAAATCTGGAAAGTGAGTGATAAACTTAGCAGGGCATCCCGCATAAGGAAGCATGCTTACTCTCTACAGAACAGGAGGCCGAAGGAACATTGGCGATTTATTTGGTAAGACACGGCAAAGATGATGAAGGATTCCGTGGAGGATGGAGCCAGCGGGGACTTATCACGCAAGGTTACCGACAATCTGAGAAGCTCGGCCGCCACCTCCGGGATAACCAGTCCTTGTTCAACATACAGCGCATTGTCAGCAGCGATCTGCAGCGGGCTCTGGATACGGCCGGTGAGCTGGCAAGAGAACTGGAAATCCCCCTCGAACGCAGTATGGACTGGAGAGAAATGAATAATGGCGTGATCGCCGGCATGCCGAACGAAATCGTAAATGAACGGTTTCCCGGTTTGTATTTCTCCGGCTTGCGGATGGACGAGTGTTATCCCGGCGGCGAAAGCCCGCTGGAGTTCTTCACGCGCATCAAGGAAGCGTTCGCCCGCTTATGCGAAGACCAGGCAGACAACAATCCCGAAGGTAACATCATGATTGTTACTCACGGCGGAGTCATTAATATCATCTATCATATTATAAGAGGATTAGACTGGAATAACCGCGGCAGTAAATTTCCGGCTTCCTACACAAGCATGCACACCATCGAGCATCAGGGCGGGAAATGGACTATTTCGCTGGAAAATTATACAGTGTAGCTTACGAAAAGGCAGACCCGCCAGCCATTACGGCTGTTGAGTCTGCCTTTTTTCAAATCTGAATCTAATCTTCTGACTGAACATCCGGACGATCCGGCAGCTGCTCAAGGTAACTGTTAGACATATTCAGCAGCCGCTGCACGCTATTAAACTGCGCCTCAGTCGATCCGCCGGCAATCACCGAATTGTCCTTCTGGCTGAAGTTGGTCCCGTCCGCATAGGCTTCTCCGGTTACATAAATGCTTGAATTGTTAATAAAAGACCCCGTCGGCAGGAAATGTCTGACCGGTAACAGGTTGGTCTCCTGATTCAGCAGATCCTCCCCGAAATGCAGCTGATTCTCCACAGATACACCCAGCAGGTTGGCTACAGTCGGCAGAATATCAACCTGTCCGCCGGTATGCCCGATCTCGGCAGGCAGCGTTCCGGACGGCGAGTGCACAATGAACGGGATATTGAACATGTCGGTATAACCGTAGTCATACCCGATCAGCTCTTTCAGCCAATCCTTCTCGCCATCGCCAAGCGCATAGAGCGGCACACCCTGGTGATCCCCGTAAAAGACAATCAGGCTGTCGTCCCAAACTCCGCTTTCCTTAAGTTCATCCAGGAATTGCCCCATCGCATAATCCGCATAATTCTGGGCCTGAATATAGTCGCCAAGCAAGGTCCCCTGATACTGCTCAGGCAGAGTCATCTTAAGCTTCTCCTCCGGCAGACGGAAAGGATGATGAGCGCTCATGGAGATTACCATGGCATAGAACGGATCTTCCTTCGCGTCCAGAGCGGCAAGCTCGGGAACGGTTTTGGCGAACAGCACTTCATCCGAAGAACCAAAAGCAATATGGTCATCGTCGCCATAGAAGCTCTGATCATAATACTTATCGAATCCGATGGCTTTATAGAGTTCTTTGCGGTTCCAGAAATCCACGCTGTTGGTATGGAAGGTATACGTATGATAGCCGTTTGATTTCAGCAGACCCGGCAGGCCCGGCAGTGCTTTGTTCATATAATTGGAGGAAGTCGCCGGCTCATTCTTAGGCACATAAAAAGAAGTATTCACCACGAACTCCGCGTCCGAGGTTGTGCCTTGGCCTGCGTCCGTGTAAAAGTTATTAAAGTAGGTATTGTCTTTCACCAGCTTGTTAATGTTCGGCGTAACTTCCTGTCCGTCAATGGTCAGGCCGATCAGGAAGTTCTGGAAGGATTCCATCTGTACCACGATCAGGTTCTTGCCTTGGTCGGCAGCGAAATACTGCGGGGACTCAGGCATCGTAATGCCTTTCAATTCATTAACCGCTGTCTGCGTGATCTCTTTGCTGTCGATGATCTCTTCCTTCTCCGTCGTGTCGGCAAACAGGGTATACACCTCGTAGTTGAGGATGCCCATACTCTCGGCCTTCTTGATCTCATTCATGCTCGCATGGTTAGGCCAGATATTGAAGATGCAGAGCCCGAAGGAAACCGCAGTAATGAGTGTAAGCACCGGCCGGCTCATCCGCACTGCGCCTCTTTCTTTCCAGAGCGAAATGTATTTCGGCCGGAACATCAGGAACAGGAAGAACACGACATCGACGAAGATAAACAGATAATAAGGAGTGATGAGGGAATAGGTGCTCTCCCCTACCTTCGTAACTTTGTCTGCCTGCTGCAGAGCGTGATAAGTGGCAATAACGCCATAATACTTGTAGTACATCAATACGGCGAAATATATGACCGTTATAAACAGATTGGCCACCATATAATAGAGAATCTTCCGTTTGCGAGCCAGCCATTCAATGAGACTGAACACAATGAGGAAGAACGGAATTTCCGTAAACATTGTACTCCAGTTAGGCCCGTCATTAAAAACAACATACCACGCCACTCCACTCTTGAGCAGCAGGAGAAAAGTGAACAGCAATATAGGTTTGTTTCGGATATCAAATGATTTTTTCATAAGCGGTCTCTATCTCCTTATATTTCAGAAAGAATTACATCACGTTTCAATAATATGCACAGCAAGACGTCTTTGCTCCAGCTGTTGCCATATAAGGACTAGCGATTGTTCACTTCCTCACATTTGGTGTAGGCATAAATTGTACTACTGAATTAAAGCACAAATTACTTAGGTTATCAACCTATTTTAATTCCGCCGATAGAAACGGCAATGCCGCCCTCTGAGGGACGGCATCTGTTTCACCCTTCATACTCAAACGGTTCGTCGCACGAGTAAATCTCATCGAAAAATCCGTTATACAGAATATCGTCTTCCAGGCATTTAATGAGAAAAGACAGCCTCTCGTCACATTCCGGTTCCCCGCCGTTATTCCGCATGACCTCAAAGGCATCCACAACACTCTCCATAAGAGTTGCTTGGATAAATAAGGGCAGCTGCTCCAGCACCGCCGATTCAATTCCGGTCTCAGATCTGTACCCTGCGAGAACAGTTGCAAAGTATTCATCCATGAATTCCTTGCGTTTTGCGGAATCAGGCTCAAATTGTATCCAGCCTACTCCATGTGTCCAAAGCGCCGCCAGATCAAACATATACCACCCGAAACAGCAATTGTCGAAATCGTATACGGTGATTTGCCCCGTATCATAATCTATTGAATAATTCCCGTCATTGTAATCGAAATGAAGCATCCCGTAAGTCTCCCGGTTCACTTCCACTTCTCTCAGGGTGTTAAGCAGTTCAATCAGCTTCCCCTTAAGCAAGGTCAGGGATTCAGGAATCAGCTCATCCAGATATGCGGGATTGAATTTGTCAAAAAAACCATACCGGCGATGGACCGGCGTGTACTCTTTCGATAATTGGTGCAGCTTCCCCAGCACTTTACCGCTGTTATAATAATATTCGGTAATGGGTACACCATCCCTGTACCGGTATTGATGCTCCGCCAGCATTGTTCCTGCGGCTTTATCAAACAGGCTGACGAAATAGCTGTGGTTATCGTGAGTAATCTCCTCCAGCAGATTTCCGTTCCGGGAGCTGAGCACATTCGCGACACTGCCTCCATGCTCATACAGGTAGCGGATATACTCCAGTTCACCCAGGAAATCCTCACGGCTACGGTCAGGCAGGAAAGCGAACCGGAGTATTTTGGGGCCGGCGCCTGCTTTTTCACAGGTGTATACCACATTACGTCCTCCCTCATGCGCTTCAATCTGCCCGAACTCGTAGCCGTTTAATCCGTACAATTCTGATACCAAGGGAAGTAAGTGTGCAGTGCTTTTTTGGGCAACCTCAATATAGTTTATAATATCTCCTCCAAATCTAATTTGCGTGGTGATTTCCTGTACGGGAATCCCAACCACCATATTTTACCTAAAGCAACCGCTCAAGCTCCAGGGATAGTATTTATATATTTAAACTATACTGCCATTTATTTCTTCACAAGCACAAACAAAAGCAGCCCCGGTCATCCGCTGACCGTAGGGCTGCTTTCTTATTTTAGCGTACGTATACGCTTATAAACAACCGTCCGAAGGTGCTTCGCCTGGGGTTAAGACGTGTAATTCTTGCCCAGGCCCAAGCTGCTAAGCAGTTGTCTGTAGGCAATCGATGTCCGGTCTGCCGGAATATGGGCTTCCGCCTGCAGATCCAGCGGCAGATCCTCCGGCGTCTGCGACTCGACCATCTCCGCGTCCTCCTGGAACACCTGCAGATTGAACTTGATTGTATCTTCTACAGGGGCACTCTTATCAAAGTTACGCGAGATCGGGCAGAACAGCCGGGTATAGCGGGCGGATACCGGGGAGGCACAGTTTAGGATCTTCAGCCTGCCCTCATCCGGGAAGTAGACCGTCAGCGAAGCGGCGAACGGCGCAAATACGCGGAACTCGCGCAGCCACATGAACCCTTCGGGTGCAGGGTTCTCCTGCCCTTTGCCATAGTTGCTGACCGTACTCCAATATTCAGCCACCAGCTCCGTATCCCCTTCACGCCATACCTTATACTGGGGAACCTCAGTGTTGTTGCGGTCACCGAAGGTTGCCGTATGCACGTAAGCGAAATGCGACACATCCAGGAAGCCTTCCATCTGCCGCCCGGAGGACCCGGCAATATCAAAGCTCGGAATCAGAATATTAATGTAGTCGGGATCATCCCAGGCCGGGAAGGCTGGAATCTGCTCCGGTGCACCGGCAAGGCAGGTCCAGATCAGGCCGTAACGTTCGACAGCGGGATATACAATCAATTTCAATTTGGGTGAGATCTTACTGCTCGGATGCGCCGGCACCGCTGTACACTTTCCTTCACAATTATACCGGAAGCCGTGATACGGGCAGACAATCTCGCCGTTCTCAACCCAGCCCTTGCTTAAGGGGGCTCCGCGGTGGAAGCAGAGATCCCGGGCAATCACCACCTTGCCCTCGCTGCGGTACAATACCAGCTTCATATCCAGCAGCTTCACCGCAAGCGGTTTGTCCTGAACCTCATCCGCCCTCGCCACCGGATACCAGTACTGGGCCAATATACGCCAGTCTTCTGGCGAGAAGGTGCAATCACGCGGGAGCTCCAGTTGTTCCTGCCGTTTCTTTTCCTCAATCATGACCGCTCCACCTCTCAATTCGCTATGAATGCATAAGATGATTTAATTATATGTTAGAATAACTAACTTGTTGTGTATATTTTAAACTGATTTTGTCACTAAAATCAATTGGAAATCTGATTCTTTTGTAATTTCGCCTAAAATACGCATATCAATGTTATGCATCATGACATAAACATAAGAAAAAATCGCCCGGCCGGCGAATTGCACAACTCACGAGGACTCCTATATTGTACCTCCTACTCCCATAACCTCCTTATCCAACCCACTTCAAGCGAAATCAGGGGCACTTTTGCCCCTCACTTCCCCTTAACGCCCACTTCCAGCGGAATCAGGGGCACTTTTGCCCCTCATTTCCCCTCAACGCCCACTTCCATCAGAATCAGGGGCACTTCTGCCCCTCATTTCCCCTCAACGCCCACTTCCATCAGAATCAGGGGCACTTCTGCCCCTCATTTCTCCTCAATGCCCACTTCCTAGCGGAATCAGGGGCATAAATCCCTTCAAATGCGCAGGAAGTGGGTTGGAAGGTGAAATGAGAGGGATAAATCCCTTTGAATGTGCCGAAAGTGGACGAGATGGAAGAATGAGAGGGATAAATCCCTTTAAATGCGCCGAAAGTGGGCTGGAAGGTGAAATGAGAGGGATGCCAGCTCCACTTTTCGGGCGGAATAAAGGCGTTGGTGTCCGTAAGATCGGGACTCAGGTGCTTTCCGCAGACTTAACGTCTCTGCTGTCCGTAACGATAAGCTATTTATTTGTTAAACCGTTCTGTGACGTCTACTTTCTTGACAGAGGGGCACTTCTTCCCCTCACTTCCCCTCAACGCCCGCTTCGTGGGATAAATGCATACATCGGTTAATTTCCTAATCAATAAAAAAACAGCCCTCCGGAGAGCGGAAGGCTGCGCAAGCTTCTTTTTAAGTTAAATACCGGATTACGTAAGACAATCAGTGATTTCACATCGCAGCAGCAGTTCTGAGAGCAGCAATCTTCACCTGATCAAACAACTGGACCACCTTTTTGCACATGGACAGCACTCTTGCAGAGTCTTCCGGCTTCGGGGTTCCATGGAAATAATCATCCAACGAACAGATGCCGAAGATGAAATCGAGCGAGCGGATCTCCTTGTTCAGCTCCTTCGGAACCTCAACAACACTCTCCACGGCATTCATCAGGCAGATATAATTGTGATTCAAGGGCATTATACCGTACAAATGACATAAGGCCACCAGGTAACGCTCAAGGGCGACAGAGCCAACGTTGAATACCAGACTTAGCCGCTGTTTCTCACGCAAGAACTGTTCCGCTCTGCGGTGATACCCGAGTGCATCCCGATAATTCTCCTCGAATGCTTCCATATCCGGTTCTATCATCAACATCACTGAATCCCTCCTACCATACGCTCAGAATCCACTCTTTGTTCCGTTTGTACTCCATATCCGTGAATAGGGTATTGGCGATTTCTTCCGCCAGCCGGATTGCCCCCGCATAGCCTACCGTCGGATGGCGGTACAAGCCTGCACGGTCATAGGTCGGGAACCCTACGCGCACCATGGGAATATTATTGTCGATGGCGGTGAACCGGCCTTTGGAGTGGCCAAGAATGAGGTCCAGCTCCACTGTCTTGTTCTTGATCCGGTTCTCCAGCTCCATCAGATCCGCGTTTAACACAATCTCCATATCGAATTCGACATTATCCTGCAGCGCTTTGATCCGCGGATCATTCTTATAGGTCGTGTTATCATCACCGAGCAGCAGAAGTACAGGCTTCATCTCCAGATCAATGCAGAATTCGGCAAGTCCGATGACCAGATCGGGATGCCCGTAGATCGCCACCTTCTTGTCGGCAAGGAACATATGCACCAGGTCGGCCAGTGCGTCGATGGCAATCCCCCGCTCGCTGACAAGCGATTCGGGAATCGGCTTGCCGGTAAGCTTTTTGACATTCTGCAGGAAGGTGTCCGTGTTGCGTATGCCAATTGGTGTAGGTCCGATCACGGAAGGGATATCAAATTCATTCTCCAGATATTTCGCTGCTCTGCCGCCTTCATATTTGTTAAGGGCAATCGTACCCAGGGCATTAGCCGTTCCGGTCAAATCCTCAATCGTTGTATTGCCGTGGGATTCCCCGCTTTTGTCAGGCAGAATCGGTGAATCGAAGCTTTCAATTTCAAACAGCACCGTAGCCTCCACCTGCATTTCGGCCAGCAGATGCTTAAGTGCCGTGACATCTCCGGGATTCACCCAGCCCGTAATCAGATTAAGCTTCCCGCTCGGCTGGTCCCTGAGGGCAAAATGCTTCACAAAGGCTTCAACAGCCACATCATAGCCGCTGACCTGGCTGCCCACGAAGCTCGGCGTATGCACAGGAATCAGATGCACCTCGCGGCCGGCAAACTTCTCTTTGAGGAGTCCGTTATTGAGCTTCAGAATGACGCCATCTACATCATCACCGATAACTTCCGTGGAACAGGTAGTGATAATCGGCACAACTTTCACATCCGGATAACGCATCAGCAGCACATCCACCGCCTGCTCTACACGGTTCAAAGCGCCGAATACAGCTCCATCCTCATGTACAGAAGAAGAGGCCAGCAGGAAGTTATCCTTGAAATGCTGTGAGAACAACAGCCGGACGAACATCACACAGCCCTGTCCGCCGTGAACAATTCCGATACAATCCTTAATTCCGATACTGGCATACTGCGCACCCGCAGGCTGGCAGGTGAAGATCGGATTAATCACACCGCCGCGCTCTTTTTGCACAATTTCACAAGTCATACGAATTCCCCCTCCGATTCTTGCCATATGAGCGTATTAATATTGCTGGACGGTAAGCTCCTTATTCAGTGAGCCTGTGATGGTTATATAATCGATACGCTCTTTGAGCGCCAGCATCAGCAGCTTAATTTCCGCATTGCTCATTGTAGACAGCCACAGGAAACGGCGCTTATATTCTTCCGCCAGCACTACAGCATCGACCCAGTAGCAGCGGTCTGCCAGTGTTTCCTTAGCTACGGGCTCATCACACAGAATCTGTGTCGTTTTGGATAATACCCCTTCATTCTGCTTCTCCCTGTCCCAGGTCCGGGAATGGAACTGCCACAGGCAATGCTTCAATATATAATTCTCCAGCTGCGCAACCCTGTCTTTCATCAGATCTTCCATAGGCTCTCCTCCCTTAAACTCAAACACCGGCTAACTGATTCTGCAGATACGGATAGGTTCTCTCACGCAATTTGGAGACTGAGTCGTAACCGCCGGTATACTGCCTCAAGCTCGCGGAGGTTCTGATCTCTTCGCTCAGATTGACGTCGGACAGCATTCTTTGTGTGGCGAACCCGCGGCTGACCGGAATCTCGTCCTTGCTGATATCCAGTGCAGACAGCTGATGAATCGGCGAATAGATCGCATTGTAGATATCACGGGCGAATCTGACCCAGCCTTCATAGCCTTTATAGGGCCCATTATGATAGGCATGCGCATTCAGATAAGGAACGCGCACCTTCTTGGCAACCTCTCCCGGACGTTTACCGGTCAGGATGATATCCGGCTTCAGCATCTCCATCGCTTCAAGACCTTCAAGCTCATTCGGGTCATCAATGGCCAGCGCGCCGGTATCACAACGGGCAATCCCTTTCTCCATATCTCCCTGGTGGCCGAACTTCGTATACATGGACACAACCTCAAGCCCCATCTCTTCATGAATGACGTTGGCCCAGTGCCATAGCTTGGAGCCTCCCGGCCAGAGACATACCCGCTTGCCTTGGAGGCGCTCCTTATACCAGTCCAGCTCCGGCTTCCATCTGGCCGTTTCTTCATCAATAATCGCCTGCGCCCGGTCTTCAATTCCGAAGAACAGCCCAACCTTGCGGAGGGATGCAGAAAGCGGCTCGAAGCCGAAGCCATCGATATCCAGGCGGGGGATACCGTATCTCACCCGCAGCTCGTTGCAGATATACTCTGCAGAACGGGCACATTCCAGCACATTGAGATGCGCGCCGTGCATCGCTCTCAGATCATCGTAAGAACCGTTGCCGGTGAAGGTCGACAGCACCTGTATGCCCATGCTTTTGAAATAATCGACCATAACCTCCTGATCCCCCTGAATGTTATACTCACCGACATAGTTGATGACATAATCGCTGGTGATGACTGGTTCCACCGTCCCGACCTTCTGCTTAATCCAGGCAATATTAATGATATGGTGTCCGCCCGATTGGCTCGGTCCCTGGAAGCCCGGTGAGTTGCAGACGAAGATGTCCACGTCCGGCATTTCATCCATTACCTCCTGGGCTACTGCACCGATATCATCGCCAATGAGGGCCGTAGCACAGGTCGAGTAGATCGTCATGCGCTTGATTTCCGGGAACTGCTTGAACGCCTCTATAATGTTCTTCTTGAGGAGACCTTCGGCTCCGAATACAATATGCTTCTCCTTCACATCCGTAGCAAACGTATTCTTGATCTGAAAATTATCATTATCGCTAATATAGCGCTTGGTCTGCCAAGTGTCATACGTGCAGCCGACCGGCCCGTGGCTTAAGTGGATGACATCCTTCATCGGGGTGCCGATCACATGCTTGGCGCCGCAGTAGGCGCAGCCCCTTTCAGAAATGGTCCCCGGAATGGTATTGAGATAGCCTTCGGGCAGCGCGGAAGTCAAGTCTTCGCCCGGCCCTTTGATCACGGCGTGCTGTGTACGCTCAGGAATACACTCGCTGCACTTGAATGTGTGATGCGGCATGGCTTATTCCTCCTTAATCTCCGATTCCGTATTTGACAACCATCGCTTCCAGTTCATCCATGCTCAGCGGCTTGGGGATCACGAAGCTCTCATTCTCAAGAATCTTCCGCCCAAGCTCGCCGTATTCGCGGGCCTGATTGCTCTCAGCGTCGAATTCGACCACGGTCTTCTTGTTAAATTCAGCCTTCTGGACAATATTGTCGCGGGGAACAAAATGAATCATCTGTGTGCCGATGGAAGCGGTGAATTCCTCCAGGAATTCTCTTTCCCGGTCTACGTTGCGGCTGTTGCAGATGACCCCTCCGAGCCGCACACCGCTCTGCTTGGCATACTTCACTAACCCCTTACAGATGTTGTTCGCTGCGTAGATTGCCATCATCTCGCCCGAGGCCACAATGTACACCTCCTGGGCCTTGCCGTCACGGATCGGCATCGCGAAGCCGCCGCACACTACGTCACCCAGAACATCGAAGAACACAAAATCCAGATCCTCCGTGTAGGCCCCGTTGTTCTCCATCAGGTCAATTGCCGTAATTACCCCGCGGCCCGCACAGCCGACACCCGGCTCAGGACCACCCGATTCCACACAGCGGATCCCCAGATATCCGTCCTTCACAACCTTCTCGGTGGTGATGTTCTCTGCACCGTCATCGCGGAGCATATCCATCAGCGTCTTCTGATTCATCCCTCCCAGAATCATCCGGGTGGAGTCAGCCTTCGGGTCGCAGCCGTGGATGAATATTTTCTTGTCATGGAAGTAAGCCAGCGCCGCCGCTGTATTCTGCTGTGTAGTCGACTTCCCGATTCCACCCTTACCGTAGATTGCAATTTTTCTAGTCATTTCTCCACACTCCCTTTGATTTGATTATTTCTGATAATGGCTCTGGAATTGACTAGATCATAACAAAACTGAACATACTGTCAACGGCATCCCCGAACGCCATATCCGCATCCCCACGCGAATGTCCGTTATTTCACGTTTGAAAGCGCTATTCCACATATTCAGGAATGAATAGCAGGCATAAAATCCGAACTTAATCACAATTCATTTTCTTGAGAACGCTATCATTCGAGCTATGAAACCGCAACCACAGCTCCCATGTCATCATTAATAACACACAAGATGAACCTACTGTTAAACCATCTGTTTCCCGGTTGTTTCAATCCATATAAGGGATGTAAAATGACATTAACGGAAGCCAAACCCCACAACAAAGTGAGCTATATTGACTCCGAATATACCAAAAGTGCCTGCCAATTACATTCTAAGGAGAGATGGAAGCTATGAGTCAGTTTGCCAGCGTTAATCAGGAGGCCTGCATTGCCTGCGGTGCCTGCAATTCCGCAGCCCCGGACATCTTCGATCTGGATTACAACGGAATTGCCGGAGTGATCTATGAAGGGGACCGGAACCGGGGAATCACAGCCATTGAACCGGAGCTCCAGGAAGATCTTCAGGAGGCCTTTACCAGTTGCCCTACGCACTGCATCCGGCTGGCTGTAGTTCCTTTTGCTTCTTAGAACCGGAGGTTATCAGACACAAATACAGCAGCGCTTCTCCAGGAATGGAGATTCGCTGCTGTATTTGTGTTCCATGTCTTTCAGGATTTATAGGCATTCCATTTCACCGCATACTCCATATCTCCCCAGGCTTTGGCCAGACAATCCCGGATCAGGGAGTATTCAGGCACCGACTCGTCAGGAGCCGCATCCAGCAGCCCAAATGTACGGCTATTCAGCAGATTCCCCTGCGCCAGATACTTTCTGAAGAGCAGTGCAAAGGCGATCCGCTGTTTCGCCAGCAGCACCGGATCATACTGCACGTTATAGGCTTGCAGCAGGGATTCAGTACCCGCGGCTTCAGACATCGGTTAATCCTCCTCCTTCCGGCGTTTCATGGCCTTGACCAGCCATAGCGGCGGACGGTTACGCAGCATCTGCCGGAGCTGATCCAGCTGGGGGATAATTTCACTGCCTTGCTCCGATTGAAGCAGAATAATCCCTGCCTGCAGTACCTTTTTGGTGGCATCTCCGCCAATTTTGGTCACGAATAGCACTGTGCAATCGCTAATCAGATCCACCCTTTGCTGGAACTTGTCGCATTCTTCAGTCTCTTCCTGCACCGCAGGAAGCGTTCTGGATTCCAGCTGCCGGTAACCCTTCTCCCCAAATTCAAAAATAGCAAACGAGTTGCATTGGCCAAAGTGACTGTCTAGTGCTCTGCCTTCATTAGACGCAAACGCCAGTTTCATCAGGATATCCTCCCTTTGCTGTTCAGTGTATTAGCCAAATCATTAAGCAGCTCAGCCGTCCCCCTGTATCCTGCTGTCGTCCTCGCAGCTGCCCCAAAACGGTTGAATACCGGGAACCCAAGCGGGATATACGGTATATTATTGTTGCGGGCGGTCTGCTGCCCGTATGAATTACTGATCCACAGATCCGCTCCGGCAGCTGCAATTCGCTCCAAATCATCGAGGTCCCCGAGGAGCGGCACTTCCGGAAGCGCGTCAACCGATGGGGAGGGTGCTGAAATTACAGAACGGAAGGAACGGATTCCAAGTTCAGATAGACATTGATATAAGGCAACCAGATGATCCGGCTCCAGCGCAGCAGCGATTCGCCGCCCTCTGAAGACAGACCGGGTATCCAGCATGCAATCGAGCAGAAACTGCCGCTGCCAGCGGTACTTATTCTCACCCTCACTCTGGCTGAACTGGCGCAGAAACAGGAAGAATTCATCACTCTCCCGCAATCCCGTGACACCGTTAAATACAAGATAAGGAATCTGCAGTCCCTCGTGCAGCAGCCTGGCACACGGCTCCATCGATTTACCGAGGGCAACCGTGTACGCCGATGCCAGCATCTCCCGCATATAATCAAGCGGAACACCGCCTCTGGAGAGCGCTGTATGTCCGGTCATCAAATGTCCTGTAAGCGAAGAGGATAAATCCGGCAGCACAATCACTTCCAGATCGAAGGAAGCGATAATCTCCTTCAGCTCCATCACATCTCCAGGCGTCATATGGGCGCCGGGCAGCAGATTAATCCGGTTGCGCTTTTTCTTCCGAACCGTCTTCCTGCCGCTTTGCATGATTTTTTGAATTACAGAAAATACGGTTTTGGCATATCCCGACTCCATAGAGCCCTCATAATCAGGCAGATACAAACCAAACATCAGCTTGTCTTTGAACATCTCCTTGTTGTGTCTGAAATAGTCGTCGGCAATGCCCAGCAAATCCTCACCCACAACCTTTGTAAGCGAGGTGCCGACAAGTGCAATTACATCCGGATTATGTCTGGACATGACATGCCGGATCATTTCGCGAATCCCTTCTCCCCCGCCAAAAATCAGATTCTGCTCATGAATGGCAATATTCTGAATCGATATCGGTTCACGGAAATGGCGTGATAATACAGTTTGGACAGATTCTGCACAGCCCTGGGCTCCATGCAGAACAGGAATTGAACGGAAAATGCCTTGCAGTGCAAGAACGCCGCCAATCGCCTGGCTGGTCTGAAAGGGATTAATAGACAAGGGCTTGGCTGTGCTCCGCTCAGGCCTGGCCATAGCTGTCCACCTCCCACGGGGAGCACCGGAAGATCAAATTCCAGACCGGCTGCTCCAGCGTATCCAGCAAATCCCGGGCAAGCCGTCTGACACCCTCATAGCCCGCATATCCCCCGTGCTGCTGCTCATCCAGATTAAGAAATGGGATTCGCTCCTTGAGCGGAACAAAAGCGTTCCGTCCGCTGACAATCATCAGCTCTGCCTTGCGGTCCCGGTACAGCTGCAGCATCTTCGCTTCATCACTCTGCACCACGAGAATGGTCTCCTCTTGGAGCCTTTCTTTGATCCGCGATATATCCTCCTGCGCGTTCTGGTTCGTGCCGATGGCTGCGATTCGGAGGCCCAGCTCACTCAGTACGGAAATATAGCTCCAGCTTTCGCTGCCATCGGTGAAGAGTACAACCTTTCTGCCTTTAAGTGATTTATAAGTATGCAGAATATCCTTATGCAGGCGCTCCTCCTCCTTGCGCATATAGCGGTGGAGCTGCTTATCGAACCGCTCATCCTGAAAATGAAAAGAAAGCTGCCGGAGAGAAAAGCGGATCTCACGGGAGCCGCAGAAGGAGCCTTCGAAATAGGGAATATCGAACGAGTCACGCATCTTCCGGGCGAGTGTAACCATTGAGCGGCTGCACACAAGCATGTTGAGCTTGGCCTGATGTGCACTGCGCAGCTCAGCAAAGGTACATTCACCGGCAATCCGCGAGATCACCCGGATGCCTATTTTGGATAACATCGCCTCAATGTCTTGCCCTTCACTTGCAAAGCGGTAATCACCGATAAGATTGATATCAAAAGGAGTGAGTCTGCCGGGGTCTGCATCCGAGGTTCCGATGACTTTGTCGAACAGGGCTTCGCCTGCCTGGCGGCTGCCCATGTTTCCGTTGCCCGTAAAACCCGGATAATGCAGCGGAATGACCGGAACGTTCCACTGTTTCTCAGCCTTGTCACAGATCGAAGCTAAATCTTCAGCAGTGAGAAACGTGATACAGGTGGCATAAACAAAGATACACGGAGGATGATAATGTTCGATGATATAATTTATGGCTTCGAGCAGTTTTTTGCGGCCGCCCAGAATGATATCCATTTCCGTAAGCCCCATAGAGAACCCGGATTTGGATAAAGGTCCCCCCTGTAATCCATTCTCCAGCATAGCCCAGCTGTTCTGAAGACAACCAGGAGTGCCATGTACAAGATGTGCCGCATCGGATACAGGCAGCAGAACCGCCTGAGATCCCTGAAAGGCGCAGCTTCGGGCCAGCTCACCGGGAAGAGGTTTGGCACAGCCTTTTTTCGCCTGGCCATTATGCTCACAATCCGGCTCAACGAACAAGTTCGGAACACCTCTGGGCATTACATCCCCCTCCTTCTCCTATTGTCCATCTCTTCTATTGAAAATACTGCAGATATCTCGTACTCTCCAGCAGCTGCTCGTTAATATCCCCTTTGCGGACTAAGGGAATAACTCCTGACTGCCGCAGCTCCCGTGCGGGAGCTTCTCCGATACCCGAGCATAACAGCAGACTGCAATCCTTAAGCATCTCTACCGCTTCTGATAACGGCGGGCCGCATTCCCGCGTCCCATTGCAATAAGCCTGGACTTTGCGCACACCGGCAAGCCGGACCTTCCCCCGCAGCACATCATATATCATGAATTCTTTGGCATGTCCAAAATGCTGGTTAATGACATTCGACCCTCTCGTCGCTACTGCCACTCTTACCGCACCGCTCCGCTGCTCTTGAATCTGTATTTGCGCAGCAGCAGCCGTCTGCTTCATGCCGGCTGCCAATTGATTCCTGATATCTCTCCGTTGATCAGCAGTATAGCTGCCTTGCGCCTGTAACACTTCCGGAGTCTGGCTGAGATCCGAGCCGATTAATCCGACCGCATCCGCTCTGCACTGCCGGCAATGGCGCATCACCGGCATAATTGCGGAGGAAGCCTTCTGCACCCTGTCCGTCTCTTCCAGTGTAGGCGTTCTGAAATCCAGCTTAGAATAATGGCTGCCGGGAGATAGAATCAGCGGCATAATATTATGCGAGAAGGCGCCAAGCCTGTGAACTGTACCAGCCACCTCCTTGAGATGCTCCCCGTTCACCTCCGGGATATGAACCGAATTGATTTTGCATAGGATCCCCCGCGCTGTTAACAGGGCGATCCCTTCCAGCTGTTGCCGGATCAGCAGCGCTGCTGCCTCTTCTCCCCGATAAGTAATCCCTTTATATCTGACATGCGCATAGATCCGGCTCCCGATCACGGGATCAATAGCGTTCATAGTAACCGTGACATGGCGTATCCCCAGCTTCTGAATGATATCGATGAAATCGGGCAGCATAAGACCGTTCGTGCTCAGACACAAATGCAATTCAGGGTATGCATCTGCCAGCAGACGAAAGGTCCTGAAGGTAGCTTCCGGATTGGCGAGAGGATCACCGGGTCCGGCGATACCAACTACAGATAAATTAGGCATGCCTGTGAGGATGTGTGACACTTCGCCGTAAGCTTCATCCGGCGACAGCAGTCTGCTGACCACTCCGGGACGGCTTTCATTCACACAATCAAATTTGGGATTACAATAATGGCATTGGATATTACATCTTGGCGCAACCGGAGCATGCATTCTGGCAAAATAGTGATGTGCCTCTTCACTGTAGCAGGGATGATTCTGCAAAGCCTCTCCATTTCCACTCCTCCATCTCCATTATTTTTATATCTAATTATATTTAAATATAACTAAATAATAAATAAATCCGTTTACTTAATATTCTAATTTTATTTAATTATATTACTTTTATTCTAATTATAGTTCAATCCCAAATGACCCACTCAGGTATATTGTCATGAAATATGTTATGTTCCATGACTAATATATAACGCGAAGCGTTTTCACAACCTGTTTGCACTTGTTTTCCTTAGCTCCGGACGGATAAGAATCTATCGAAGCATGGACATATTTCTGTCTTCAGACCCATATTCTTCTCATAAATGCAGCCAGGAAGATGTCACTTCTGTGAACGGCTGATCATCTTGGCCCGGCCGCGGCCTCTATTAAGCGATCTATTATTCTTGGAAGTATAGGATAATAAATAGTTTCTAAAATTCACTTGCTTTATTAAAGTTATAAGCTATAATAAAAACATAAGAGCCACTTCAAAAAACTTACAACCAAATTCGAGGAGGAATTACAATGACAACATTAAACATCGGAATTATTCTGGGAAGTACCCGCCAAGGCCGCGTTAGCCCGCAGGTCGGTGAATGGGTGAAAGGTATTGCTGACGCACGCGGAGATGCCAATTATGAAATCGTGGATATTGCCGACTTCAAGCTGCCGCTCCTGGGCGAAACTGACAGCTATGCGGAAGCTCAAGCGTGGGCAGCCAAGCTGGCAACACTGGACGGCTTCGTATTTATTGTACAGGAATATAATCACAGTCTTACCGGAGCACTTAAGAATGCCCTGGACTCCGCCCGTGAAGAATGGAACAACAAAGCAGCAGGTATCGTAAGTTACGGTTCGGCGGGAGGCGTCCGCGCCGCTGAACATTTACGCGGAATTCTCGGCGAGCTGTCTGTAGCGGATGTTCGTGTACACCCGCTGCTCTCGCTGTTCACTGACTTCGAGAACGGCTCCGTCTTCAAACCGGCTGATCTGCATATCGCCAACGTTAACGCCATGCTCGATCAGGTTCTGGCCTGGAGCGGTGCACTTAAGACATTACGCCAGTAATGTCGGGTACCCGCAGCGCAGCATTATCACAATAAAAGGGGTCCCGACAGCCAGATGGCTGTTGGGACCCCTTTTGATTTTGAGTAAAATAAACGCAGGTAGCTGAGTCGATGCTGCTGCGTGAACAGACCAGCACTGAAGGCAAAAATGTTGTACGTTTTACAACTCGGACCCACAGATATCAGAGTGTTCGGGCAGATTGTTGTATGAAATGCAAGAATTCTCCCGCTAATCCGCATGGAGGAGGAAAATTGCTGCAGTTTGTACAACAATATTGGATTTAGGCCGATACAATGAGGAAAATGCTGCAGTTTATACAACATTTCTGAATTTAGGCCCATGTGCCGGTATGATGAGGAAACTGTTGTATTATGGGCAGGACTACCAGACACCCTCTTCCCCTTAACGTGACAGCAGCCTGCTGATCAGCTCGCGGCGGCTGAACACGCCTGCTTTGGCAAAGATGGATTTCAGGTGGTCCTGAACGGTATAAGCAGAGATATGAAGCGACTCCGCCAGCTCCTTAGTGGATAACCCCAGTAACAGCATCTCTGCAAGCTGCTTCTCCCGTGCTGTTAAGGCAAAGGCCTCGGCCAGCAGGCGAAATACATCGGAAGATCTGGCATTAACAAAAGAAACAGCCAGCACGCCTTCCTCAGGGCCGTCCAGCCTGCTGGCTGTAACTGTCAGATAAGCCCCCTCCCCGGTTTGGAGGCATATTTTAGCGTTCGAAGGGGCAGCTTCGGAAGCACTCTCCTCTGCTACAACCCGCAGGCACACGGCCCGGACCGGCCCCGGCAGCACTCCCGCATCCAGACGTTCCCCCTTCCGCATCTGCTCAAGCCAATAATTCGCCGCTTTATTCGCACTCAGCGCAATCAGCCGCTCATTCAGCACCATAATTCCGTTATCCGCCGGCCCTTCACTGTCCGTATCCTTGCCGGGCAGCGATGTGGCGTAACTGCGCAGCCCGGCAGCAATCAGCGGTGCAGCGGAAGCGATCCAGGCGCATTCCTGCGCTTGAAACGGAGGGCTATCCAGCGGGCGGAACAGAGTCAGGAATCCCCAGCAGGCCCCGCCCGCCATAAGAGCAGCCCGCAGCTCATCACCGAATCCTGCGGGCTGCAGGACCTTGCGGTAACGCTCACTCTTCTCCAGGCTTCCGCCCGTAACTCCGCTTAAGCAGGCTACCGGAAGCTCCGCCTTGGCCAAATGCTCATACTTCATATAATCCTCATGCAGATATTCATATTCAAACAGCGCAGCGTGCACAGCTGCGAGCCCCTGTTCCGTGACCGCCCCGGTGGTTAAAAGCGTATGCGGATCTACTGTCGTGCAGCAGGCCGCAGCAAACGGAATAACGGAACGGAGCTTCGCAATAACCGCTTCCCTGTATTGCTGTGAATCCATAGCTCCCCCGCCCCGGGCGGGGTCCAGCTGCTGTATGCTCTTCATCGCCTCGTTCATCTTGATGTCCTCTCTAAATCCCACATATGTGGGATGGTCTCCCGTCCATAATATCCGGATAATGAAACATAATTCTTATTATATCGCAGGTAAGCTTACATTCAATATTCAAGGACGGAGAAGATACAATGAAAACAGATATTATAGTCATCGGCGGTTATGGTCATGTCGGGTCACAAATTTGCCGGCTTCTCGGCGGGAGACATCCCGGGAAGGTCTATGCGGCGGGAAGAAATCTGAAACGTGCCGAAGAGTTCTCCCGCAGCACCGGCGGGTACGTGAAGCCGCTGCATCTGACGGCAGAAGAGCCGCTGGACCGGAAGCTGCTTGAACGGGTGAAGCTGGTTGTAATGTGCCTGGACCAGCAGGATACGCGGCTGGCAGAGGCTTGCTTACAGAGCGGCACGCATTATGTAGATGTCTCGGCAAGCGGGGATTTCCTTACCAGGCTGCACAAACTGGACGCCGTGAAGAATAACCTTCAGGCATCAGCTCTGCTGAGTGTCGGCCTGGCTCCAGGGCTGACCAACCTGCTAGCGGCACAGGCCATGCAGGAATTGGAGCAAACGGATTCCATCGATATCTCCATAATGTTGGGGCTGGGCGACAGTCATGGACAAGCCGCACTGGAGTGGACAGTGGACAATCTGGGTGCATCCTTTGAGATTACTGAGCATGGCAAAGCGCGTACAGCTTCAAGCTTCACCGAAAGCAAGTCCACTGATTTCGGCTTTGACCTGCGGACCCGGACAGCCTACCGCTTTCCCTTTTCGGATCAGCAGACTCTGCCTGAAACTTTGGGCGTTCCATCCGTCTCCACCCGGCTCTGCTTCGATTCCCGCATATCCACCTCCGCTGTTGCCGTGCTGCGCAGATTAGGTCTGCCCGCACTGCTGCGGAACAGGACCTTCCGTAACTTCGCTGTCCGGGCTTTCGGCAAATTCCGGTTCGGCTCGGCACGATACGCAGTTAAAGTGGATGCCTACGGGTTGAAGAACGACAAGCCCGTGCGGATTGAATATGGAATTGAGGGTGTACATGAAGCAGATATTACCGCAATAACTGCCGCAGGTGTAATCCTTAACCTCTATGAATCCACACCTTCGCCAGGCGTCTATCATATTGAGCAGTTATTCACTCTGCAGCCGGACGGGAACCATCTGTCGCTGGTATCCGCAGAGAAGGCCGGAACCGGCTATAGTATGGCCTACCCTCTGAACGGCGTCACTTTTTGGAGGCGGAGTACTGTCCGATAGACTTTCTTTTTGCAAATGAGTAAACGATTCGCTACAATAAAATTTATCATTCCCTTGCCCGCCAAACATCTTAAATTTGCAATTCTGGCGTGTCCAAGCTATCCATCTCTTTCGAAGGAGGACTACTCATGTCCAGCCATGAACCCGATCAGCCGACTGAACTCCAGGAACAATTCACCCTGCTCATGCGCGGACTGGGAACCCGGACGGTACAATATCAGCAGAATGTGGCCTCCGCCCTCGGTTTATACAATAATGACTTCATATCCGTAGATATCCTGCGTGAAAAGGGGCCGATTACCGCCGGAGAACTGTCGAAGCTAACCGGACTGACTACCGGCAGCGTCACCGCATTAATTGACCGGCTGGAGAAAACCGGCTATGTCCGCAGAGAAAATGACCCGGGTGACCGCCGCAAAGTGATTATCGTTCCGCTATATGAGCATAAAGCGGATGTCATAGAGACCTATTCGGCGCTTCATACGGCTATGATTGCCTTGGCTGCTTCATATACGGAAGAAGAACTCACGCTGATCACACAGTTTCTGGGCAAAGCAGGCGCGGTGCTGGAACAGCAGATTGATCACCTGAACGCCCATCCTCCTGGCCGCTCTAATTCCTGACCTATAACTGAATACAGCAAGGCGGCCGTTAACATAACGGCCGCCTTGTTTATGATATTTTATTGAATAACGGATGAAATAAATCTGGCCATCTCCCCGCTGGTCTCATTCAGCTTCTCAATCACATCACTGAACTGGGTAACCAGCTCAGCTTGAGCCGAGGAAGACATGGCGATTGCTTCAATCTCCTGCTCCATCTCCCGGATCGAGCGCTGCACCGTGCTAAGAGAATCCTCGATCGACTTCGTGGCTTCCTTCGTATGTACCGACAGCTTGCGGACCTCTGTCGCCACTACCCCGAAGCCTGCACCCTGCTCTCCGACCCGCGCAGCCTCAATCGCCGCATTCAGGCCCAGCAGATTCGTCTGCTCGGAGATCTCGCGGATAAACCCGGCAACCTTATTCACCTGCTTGGACTCTTCCACGGTCTTACGGGAATTGTCCAGAATCTGCGCCGTCGTCGCCGACAGCTCCTCAGACTGGGCTGCTACATTCTGAACCATATCCATGAGCTGGCCGCTGATCTGATTAATGTTTTCGGTCAGCTGTTCCATTTTATCTTCATTTTCCAGCGTATAGGCTATAGCGAAAGCCCCGATAACTTCACCCTCCGCACCATAGACCGGCACTGCCGAAGAAATCACAGTTGCTCCATACAGCTCAGGCGACAGCCGGTTTGTCGTAGCGCGTCCTGCCAGGGCATTGCCGAGTGAGGGATCATCCGGAGGAACCGGACTTCCTTTGGTTAAACCGAAATCGAGCACTTTGCTGGGTGCATAGTAATGGAATATTTCCCGATCCGTAATGCCGATCATAATGTCCTGTGCGTGAATCTGTTTGAAAAAGGGTGCTGCTGCGACCAATGCTGCCAAGTTATCCATAAGCATCTCCTAATTGTGAATGTTTAGAATTATTATCGTCACATTCAGCCTTTTAGTTAAGAGCGATACTCATGAATTATGAACGTCCTGCCTTAACATGCTTAAGCTGGGCGACTATAATGACGCTGATGATAACGAGCAGAAACCATGAGCTGATCTTGCTGAGCCCCACCAGATGCCAGGTCTCGTGCTGGTCGGGATATTTCCAGGCACCCAAGAAGGTAGCGATATTCTCAGCCAGCCAGATGAAGAAACCTACGATGAAAAAAGCCAGCGTCAGCGGCATCCGGTACATCCGGTCCTGCACCCGGTAGATAATCCATGTTCTCCAAAAAACAACCACCACCAGCGCCGTCAGCCACCAACGGAAATCCGGAATAAAGTGGTGGGTGAAAAAGTTCAGGTAAATCGCTCCACCCAGCAGGCCCGCAGAAGCCAGACCCGGCCAGCCGGTCATGTCCATCTTCAGTCTGCGCCAGATCTGGCACATGTAGCTTGCCACGCTGGCATACATAAACCCGCTGTACAGCGGAACTCCGAGCAGCTTCGTATATCCGGGATCGGGGTAGGCCCATGAACCCATTCTTATTTTATAAATCTCCAGCATCAGACCGATCACATGAAATACACAGATCACTTTGATCTCATCGAGGGTCTCCAGCCCGCTACGGTACATTAAGTACTGGACGGTCAGCAGGATCAGCAGAATAAGATCATAACGGTGGATGAAGGGCACTTCTACTCTGCTTGTAAGGATCAGGGTTCCAAAGATCGCAACAGGAAAGATGCAGCTCATCGCCTGATGATAACCGAAATGCAGCAGTCTTGTGATTGAATTCAATATACTCCGCTCCTCGCCGGTCAAGCTCCCCTTTATTCATTAGATTCGGGGATGTATTCTAATATGTCTCCCGGCTGACAATCCAGTGCCTTGCAAATCGCCGCAAGCGTTGAGAACCGGATCGCCTTCGCCTTGCCGTTCTTGAGTATAGACAGGTTAGCCATCGTTATGCCAACCTTCTCCGTAAGCTCTGTTACACTCATTTTCCGTTTAGCCAGCATCACATCAATATTGATTATTATCGCCATGGTCATCACCTCAGACTGTCAAATCATTTTCAGATTTTAGTTCGATTGCTTCGTTTAACAGCTTCTGGAGCACTGCAGCGAATACAGCAATCACCATGGAAGCCAGAATAATAATCATTCCGATCACGATAATTCCCGGAGCATCATCTCTCTCCGCCATCAGATAGAACAGCGGCATGCCGATTACAAACATACCGCTGATGGCGACTGCGCAGTGTTTGATATTCTTCAGCACCTGCACAGAGGTTTCCGAGAACGCCTTGTTCTGGTCGATATAGCCTAACAGCTTAAAGGCCTGATAGAGTGCAATGTAAAAAGGCAGCGCCGCCCCATACAAATCAATCATTACGAGCGCCTGTATGTAACCCATATCCGGATACAGCTCTTCTGCAAACCCCGCGATCTCCGGCACCACGAATACACATAGCGCAAGTGCAGCCAATCCAAACAGCACTATCACTGCCTTCAAAAAAGTGGTCGAACCTGGTTTACGTTTCATTGAATAAAGCACCTCACTTCGAAATTGTGAGTTTAATTTAACATATAATTTATCGTTTATCAATATATTTAGATTGTAAATTGATAATTAATTATTGTTTAATCCATATATCATTGGCGGCATATCTCAATAAACTGCTGCAGCGCAGCAGGCAGGGATTCATTCTTACGTGTGCAGACAGCAATGTGGTTGCTTAGCTGAATCCCTTCCACATGTACACGGGAGAGCTGCTTCCACTCCACAAATTCGCGCACAGCAAGAGAGGAGATGAAGTTTGCACCATACCCCGCGATTACCGAACGGATGGCCTCACCCAGTCCGCTGAATTGCAATGCAACCTCTGGCGGCTTCAGACCATATGTCGTACATAACGAGACAAGGCGCTCTCTTGTTGAACTGCCTTCTTCCCGCATAATAAACGGTTCGCGCATCATCTCAGTCAGAGACACCGTACGGCCTGCATAGGGATGTGAAGGGGCTACCACGAACCACAGCTCATCCTCGAAAAGCTCCAGCCACTCCACATCCTCCGGCTTCTCCTTGGCTCCGCCTCCATAGAAGGCAACGTCTGCTTCATGCCGCTTCAATTGCCCGAAGGCCTGCTGGGAATTCGTTGTTGTAATCTCGATTTCAATCTCCGGATGTCCCGCCTTGAACCTGGCGGCCCAGCCGGGGACCAGGAAATTAGCCGGGAGATAAGTAGCCGCGATACGCAGCTTCCCTTTTCTGCCCTGGCGGTAGTCCTCTACAAACTCATCCATCTGCTCTTCATAGGTGAAGAGATTCCCTGCCTGCTTGGCCAGTTCTGTTCCAAATGAAGTAAGCGAAATTCCGCGGCCGCTGGGATTAAACAATGTCAGTCCGAGCTCCTTCTCAAACTTCTTGATCTGGCTGGTAACCGCCGGCTGGCTGATATTGAGCCGCGCAGCCGCCTTCGTGACGCTTCCCGTCTCAGCAACATAATAAAATAACCTTAAGGCATGAATATTCATGCAGATCGCCTCGATTCATAATCAAATTATATGTAAACTCCATAAACATATATTAGTATTATGTGTTATTTTACCTTATATTTAAAGCAGATCCAATACAACACTTAACCTAACGGAGGGATTCACATGAAAGAACAGAACAAATGGAGTAAGGTTGATGCGTATTTCAATGACAAGCTGCTGGCGGCAGATCCGGTGCTGGACGCTGTGCTGGATGCAAACACAGGCGCCGGATTGCCGGCAATTGATGTCGCTCCGAATCAGGGGAAGCTGCTCTACCTTCTGGCCAAGATGAAAGGAGCAGCTAACATTCTGGAGATCGGTACGCTGGGCGGCTACAGCACCATATGGCTGGCCAGGGCATTACCGGAAGCAGGAAGGCTGGTGTCACTTGAATTCGAGCATCACCATGTGGTCGTGGCTGAGGATAATCTGAGACTTGCGGGGCTGGCAGATAAAACCGATGTGATTGAAGGTCCGGCACTTGAGACGCTGGCTACGCTTGAAGCCCGGGGTTATGGGCCGTTTGACTTCATCTTTATTGACGCTGACAAGCCGAACAATCCTCATTATCTGAAATGGGCGTTGAAGCTGGCCCGGCCGGGAGCAGTCATTGTGGCCGATAACGTGGTGCGTGATGGTGAGGTCATTCAAGCGCATAGTACAGATGACCGCGTACAAGGCATCCGCCAGTTTATAGACCTGCTCTCCGCCGAGCCGCGGATAGAAGCCACCGCACTGCAGACGGTAGGCAGCAAGGGGTACGACGGCTTCGTGCTTGGCATTGTCACTGCATGACAATAACCCGCAGAGCAGGATATGGAGTACTATCCTTGCTTGCGGGTTATTTGTTACCCATTATTTTAAGTAGAATACGTCCTTCAGGTTCCTGGACACCGGGCTGTTATCCGGATTGGTCTCCATCAGCGGCTCCATATATACCCACCACTTCCGGCAAATCTCCGTCTGCGACATCCGATCCCACCGGTCTTCGTCCTCAATCTCTACGTAAGCAAACAGGCTGCCCGTTTCTTCGTCCAGAAAGATAGAGTAGTTGTGTGCGCCATGGTTCTTCAGCTCTTCAGCCATCTCCGGCCACAGCTCATCATGACGGCGTTTGTACTCCTCGTAAGCATGGGGATAAACATGCATAACACTCGCTTTTCTAATCACTGTTCAGCTCTCCAGACATATTGGGGTTTAGGTGAAACTTAAGTGAACTATTATATTGAACATTATAGAGTATACATGAACATTTTTGAAGATAAATAAACTCAAATAAACACACTATCCGGTTTAAATCAGGGAACCCCCTATATTGCTGATCAGATGCTGCGCGAGCTTGTCCGCCTCTGCCTGCTGTATCCCAATCGCCGCCAGTCTGGCAATCTCAATGGCTCCTGCTTCCGAGAAATGTGTATTATCCGCTGCGCCCTCAGGGAGGTTAGCATATTGTCCCGGTTCCGCCCACAGAAATACCTGCCTGGAACGCGCTTCACCAAGCTCCTCAAAGTATGTTTTGCTGAGTGAAGCAAGATCTACGAAAGGCACAGCTTCACGCACGGCAAGCTGCCTCATAGCTTCGATATAATCACCGTGGGTATTCCGGATGGCCCCGTCCTCCGCAAAGAACCGCCGGTGCATAGGCGCTACAAGCACAGGATACGCTCCGGCTGACCGCGCAAGATCAATATATTGCTTCAGGTATTGCTGATACGTCGTGAACGGACCCGAACCTTCTTCCGTTTCCTTCTCATCGTTGTGGGCAAACTGGATAAGCAGGAAGTCACCCTTCCGCAGTCTTTTGGCGATCCGCAGCAGACGGCTCTCCTGAATGAAAGTTCTGGCGCTTCTGCCGGAACGCGCATGATTAGCAATAGCAATGCCTTCACCCAGATATAATCCGATCATCTGGCCCCAGCCTGTATAGGGGAATTGCCCGGAGGCTTGATCGGTCATGGTAGAATCTCCGGCAAGAAATAAAGTAGGGATAGTGCTTACCCTGCTGGCCATCACTTTCTGCACGGCGGGAGCCGCACCTCCGAAAGCCAGCTTGAGTGTACCGTCCTCGACATGCACGGCGAATGTACGGGTTGTAATCTGCCCGGGTCCGGTCTTCACCTCAAGCAGTCTGATCCGGCCCAGTCCTTCTCTTATTGTGGTAACAGCGGAGCTGTCCGCTGAACCAATCTCCAGCGTAACGGTGTAGTTGCCGTTTGGCACATCCATCAGCAGCGTCGGCACCGCAGGAGAGAAATACTCTCCAGGCCATGAATCCTTCAAGTCCTCATTCTTCGAGCCTTCCGTTGCTGCGGCGAAACCATAACCTTGTTCCATGTCATACTGACATTCTGGTGCGGGTACAAACGAATAGCTGAACATCATACGGGCATCCACCTTTCTTGTCCCGTCTACACTAATTCATCCGCAGTTTTTTGACAATTGGATTCTTTTGCCGGTATTGCACTTTCTTACTCCCGGGCAATCTCTTCAAGGACTCTCCCGTCCCCATGCCCGAAATCAACTCCCAGAATTCTTCCCATCGTCGGGGCAATATCGACCATCTCGATGTCGCCAATGGAATAATCCTGCTTAATTGCGCCGCCGGAGATGACGATATTGCACCGGTAGCCGCTTGTGTCAGGAGAATAACCATGCGTAGCATAACGAACGCCATGTGCCTGCAAATCGACTACCAGCTGTTCCTCCAGACTCTCATCAAAGCAATATCCGCGCTTCGCTTCCAGCATTATTCTTGTGGAATGGCTGGCATGAAGACGGTCTAACGTCTCTCTGTCGTATACGCTTTCAATTCCTGACGTGTCATTCTGCATATATTCTTCAACGGCTGACAGCGCAAGCCGCTCTGCTTCTTCGTCTCCCGGCCGGATGTGCAGGTACGCCGAGCCTCCGCCGCACTGGAAATACGCACGCCATTTCTGCTGTCCGCCCTCTTCATAGATCAGACCCTTTGCCTGCAAAAGCTTGTTCAAATGAACTTTGTAGCGCACATTGAACTGACCATGGTCTCCGAGCACCATAATCACCGTATCCTGCCTGATCCCGGCATCGTCCACGGCCTGAATGATCTCACCCAGCCGGTTATCCATACGCAGGATGACCTCCTTCACCTCATCGCTGTCTGTTCCATACAGATGTTTGGCATCATCCAGGTCGATCAGATGCATCATGAGCAGATTCGGCTTATTGCGCTTGATCGTATCCACGGCACACTTGGTTGTAAAATCATCCAGATACGGCTGGGCAATCCCCTGCCTGATCCGTCCGTATTTCAATTCCATCCGGATGCAGTAGGCGGGGCTGCCGCTTCTAAGCACCTTAAGTGCCTGATTCTCGCCCTTTAGCGCCCTGATCTCCGGGATATTGTACCTGATCGAAGACTTGCCGGATACCGGCCAGAGAAGTCCCGCAGTACTCAACCCTGCCTTACGTGCAGCATCATAAATTGTCGGAGCCTTGACCGCCTCCCGGAACCAGAACCAGCGCTGATCCTCCTCCTTCACGAACGGCTGCAGCGGGTTATTGTGGTGAATACCGTGCTTGTCCGGATAAACGCCGGTGGCTATGGTGGTATGAACCACATACGTGAGGGTGGGATATACACTCCGCAAACGGTTGCTGTGGGCACCCTGCTTAATCAGTTTGGATAAATTGGGCAATCGGCTGGCCAGTTCCCAGTTGTCCTCCGAGAAGGCATCATAGGAAATGACAATCAGATGTTTAGCTAATGGAGCGCGAGGCGTTGTCAGTTCCATATCAGTTCCCCTTAGGCAGAGTTATAAAGATGAAGAAGCCAATCAGAAACAGCGGAATAATCGATAAAATACTATAGCTGGCATTGCCGGTTAGTGTAGTTGTCAGTGCCATCAGTGCAGGGCCGAGTATCGCCGCGAACTTGCCAAAGATGTTATAGAATCCGAAGAATTCATTGGAATTCTCCTTTGGTATGATTTTGGCGAAATACGACCGGCTAAGCGCCTGAATCCCGCCCTGGGCCGAACCAATCAGCGCACCCAGAATAAAGATATGCCACACGGAAGTGATGAAGAAAGCTGCAATACAGGAGATGATGTAGGTGAAAATCCCGGCAATGATCATTGTACGGGCGGAATAGGTTTTGGCCAGATTCCCGTAGAGGATCGCGCAGGGGAACGCAATAATCTGGATAATAAGCAGAATCCCCAGCAGCGTAAAGGTATCCAAAGAATCCGCGCCCAGCACGGAGGTGGCATACGGAACAACCATTTTGATAATGGTATCTACCCCGTCAATATAGAAGAAATACGCAAGGAGAAATACAAAGACAATTTTGTGCTGGCGGATATTGCTGAAGGTTACGGCCAGTCTCCGGAAACTGTTCGCAACCGGCTTAGGCTCTGGCTCAATATAGTATCTCTGCTTCACGTCCCTAATCATCGGCACAGTGAGCAGTCCCCACCAAAGCGCCGTAATGATGAACCCGATCTGGTACCCGATGGCCTTGTCCATCCCCATCATGAAGATCAGCAGCAGGCTGATTCCGAACGGAATGCAGCTGAAGATATAGCCGAACGCAAACCCTCTCGTGGAGACCTTATCCATCCGTTCGTCGTCCGTAATATCTACCAGGAAGGAGTCGTAGAAGATATTGGACCCGGCAAATCCGACCGCTGATAAAATATAAAAGGCAATCAGCAGCTGCCACTGCCCGCTATCCGGTGAAACAAAAGCCAGAGAGGCTGTAGCCAGTACGCCAAGCGCAGCAAAGAAAATAAAGAAGCGCTTCTTCCGGTCCTTGTAATCGGCAATTGTCCCCAGGATGGGACTTAACACCGCCACCAGAATACTGGCAATGGAATTGAAATAGCCCAAATCCATACTGCTGCCCACAGTCGTGAACATCCCGAAGATAATGGGCAAAAGCGCTGTGGTCACCGCCATCGAATAGGCAGAATTCCCGCAGTCATACAGAATCCATGATTTCTCCTCTTTACTCAGCTTCATCTAATCTTCTCCTCTGATAACCGATTGTTTCAGTTATATCACGTGAACATCTGAAGCATGTTAATGGGGTGTAAAATCACAGAATCTAGTGGCTTAATGGCTATAGCCTTCCAAATATCCTGCAATATACATGGTCATTATAACCTGAATTGTCAAAGGAAAGGTGAAAATTTAGATTATGCTCACTGGATTCTCTGAATATATAAGGGCAGAGGGTGCAGCTGCAGAATAGAGACTTTTCAGTAAATACTGTAGACATAAATGTTGTACGTTTTACAACTTTGGATCATTGATAGCTAGGTGTCCGGGAGGATTGTTGTATGAAATACAATAATAATTCGGCTGAGCCGCCTGAAAAAGGTAAAATCCTGCATTTCATACAACAGTTCCGGATTTGGGGCGATAAGAGAAGGGAAATGTTGTATTATGTGCAGGATTTCATGACAAGTTATCAGAAATCAGCCACAAAAAGTAGATGAATCGGCAAAACCGTAGCTACGTACTCAAAAACCAACCAGCGGATGCAGCTGTTCTATGAACCCGAATATGGTCTGCATATTGAGGGGAATGTTGACGGATGTCACCTAATCATTAGACGTAAAAATGGCGCCTGCCCCGGAAGTATCGGGAGGCGCCATGCTTTTGCCGCTAAGTTCTGGACAGCCGTTCACGCCGCCTTCCGTTTATACACGCGCATCGCAAACAGATAGGCAACTATCAGTATCCCCAGGCACCAGGCAAGTGCAGCCCAAATGTCATGTCCGGCAGGCTGCCCCGCCAGCAGGGCGCGCATAGTTTCCACTATGGAAGTCACTGGCTGATTCTCGGCAAAGGCGCGGACAGCCCGCGGCATCGTTTCTGTAGGCACAAACGCGGAGCTGATGAAGGGAAGGAAGATTAGCGGGTAGGAAAACGCGCCTGCGCCGTCCACCGATTTGGCGGACAATCCGGCAATTGCGGCGATCCAGGTCAAGGCCAGCGTAAACAGCGCGAGTATACCGGCCACGGCAAGCCATGATAATACTCCGGCAGGAGAGCGGAAGCCCATAATAAGCGCTACGAGAATGATTACGGCAACCGATATTGCATTGGACACGAGTGAGGTCAGCACATGACCCCAGAGCGCCGCCGAACGCGCAATCGGCATGGAGTGGAACCGTTCGAAGATACCGCTCTGCATATCCATAAACAGACGGTAAGCCGTATAGGCAATGCCGCTTGCAATGGCGATCAAGAGGATGCCGGGCAGCAGATAATTCACATAGTTCTCGGTGCCGGTCTGAATTGCACCGCCGAATACATAAACGAACAGCAGCAGCATGGCGATCGGAGTGATGGTGACCGTGATAATGGTATCCATGCTGCGGATAATATGGCGCATGGAACGTCCAAGCATAACGCTCATATCGCTGAAAAAGTGCTTTCCTATCGCTTCCATTTATTTTCCCTCCCGTTTACCTATAATTGCGAGGAATATCTCCTCTAATGTAGGTTGTTTTTCAACATACTCTACCTTGTCAGGCGGAAACAGCTTCTTCAGCTCGGTGAGTGTACCGCTCGCGATAATTCTGCCCTCATGCAGAATAGCGATTTGATCTGCCAGCTGTTCGGCTTCTTCCAGATACTGCGTGGTCAGGAATACCGTCGTGCCATTAGCAGCAAGCTCTTTGACTGTTTTCCAGACCTCGCCCCGCCCTTCGGGATCAAGACCGGTAGTCGGCTCGTCGAGAAAGATAAGCTGCGGCTCCCCCACAAGGCTCATGGCGATGTCGAGTCTCCGGCGCATCCCGCCTGAGTACGTTGATACTCTGCGGCTCCCGGCTTCGGTCAAGCCGAAGCGCTTCAATAGATCATCCGTTATCTGAAGCGGATTCTTCAGATGCCGGAGCTTGGCGATCATGATCAGATTCTCCCGCCCGGTCAATATCTCATCCACGGCAGCAAACTGTCCGGTCAGGCTGATCGACTGGCGTACATGATCGGGCTTCGATGCGACGTCAAAGCCGTTTACGATAGCGGTGCCTCCATCCTGTTTGAGCAGTGTAGTGAGAGTTCTGACAATTGTCGTCTTGCCCGCGCCGTTCGAGCCGAGCAGCGCGTAAATTTCACCGCGCCGCACCTCGAAATCGACACCCTTCAGAACTTCTATACTATTGAAGGACTTTCGCAGTCCTTTCACTTCAATGGCATTTCCCATCCCGTTTCCCCCTTTCACTTCGTTTTATCCACAGCCTTTTTCATGGCCTTGGCAACTTCCTGGTCCACAGATTCCTGATAGAGGTCAGCGTAGGTTTTGGAATCTTTGATTAGATCGTCGCAGAACGCCGCTACGTCACTGCCTGTCACCTCGAGCACTCCTTTCCCCAGGGTAGCGCCCTCTGCAAAAAGATCGACAATCCCCGAAAGCAAACCATTCCCCTCTGTCAGCTCCACTGGACCAACCTTAAACAGATATTTTTGCAGCTCTTTATATACAATCTGGTAATCCTGCGGCAGTGCTTTGACACGGGCAACATGCGCCCGCCACTCTTTTTTGCCCTCAATCATATCCCTTATTTTCATTGTATTCTCCTCCTATTTGCCTAATTTCCGGGCGATATTATCATTTAGCTGCTGACGCCATTTGTCGCGGTAAGACTTTGCCCCTTCTTCACCGGCCAGCGCTGAACAGAAGCCCCGGATATCGTCCCCTAACACATCCACGGCATTCTGGCCGTCCGCCGCCGTTTCTTCCAGCAGGCCAAGCACACCGTCAAGAATGGGCATAAGGTTGCGGCCGGTGAAATCGGAGTGCGGCCAAAGCTCGGCTTTAATTTTCTCCCAGGCCGCCTGATAATCAGCCGGGAGCTTTTTTACCCGCAACTCAAAAGCTTTGAATTCTTTGGTCATGTCGCTGCCGGTGATTTTTTCCCAAAAATTCATTGTTTCCTCTCCTTTAACTCATTCATTTTGGATGATACGAACTCCCATTTCCCCCAGAACTTCTGCAGCTCCTCACGCCCCGCATCGTTCAGCGCGAAGAACTTCCGCGGCGGCCCCATATCCGAAGGCTTCTTAGTGGTATCGACCAGCTTGCTTTTCTCCAGCCGGATCAGGATGGTGTACACCGTTCCCTCTACAACATCAGCGAAGCCGAGGGCATTCAGCTGCCTTGTGATTTCATAACCATAGGTTTCGTTGCGGCTTATTATCTCAAGGATACAGCCTTCAAGTACGCCCTTGAGCATTTCCGTCAGATTATCCAGCACAATTCCTCCTTACTACTCTGTATGACTTGTATTCAGTATTACTTACTACCACTACATAGTAACACATAGTAGCTGATTGTCAATAGCTGTTAATGTGATAATAAAAAAAAGGGCGGGTTTGTTTAATGCACCTTCCGCGGTTAAACTAAGGTTGTATTAGGCAGGCTAAAATGTAATACAAGGAGGATGCATATGGGGCGTGTAATTCTGCAGATGAATGTGACGCTGGAGCACGTGTCGAGGCAGAATTCTTTTTTGCTAACGGGGCCGGTTTCAGAGGAAGTGCAGCAGCTTACGGCAGAAGGAAAGAGCCTGATCGTTAACGGCGGTCCCGGGCTGGGCTCCACTCTGGCAGAGCTAGACTTGGTGGATGAATATCACTTCCTAGTACAGCCCATGGTTGCCGGACACGGTCCCCAATTGTTAGGGGGAGTCCATGACCGGCTGGATCTGAAGCTGAGCGGGACTAAGGCCTTCGGATCCGGCGTCGTGGTACTCCGTTATACGCCCGTCCGTTAACCGCCTGACTGATCACCGAGTTCATGTAAGACGCGGTTCAGCATAGCACACCTGGTTTCTGCCCTTTCCTTTGGCCTCGTATAAAGCTTCGTCGGCTCTCTCCAGCATCTCTAGCGGGGCAGATTCCGGAAAAGAAGAAACCCCTACAGAAATCGTAATCCTTAGCAGCGACTGATCAGGAAGTACAAAGGCGCTGTCTTGAACCGAGGAACGCAGCTTCTCAGCGACCGCCATGCCTTTATCCGCCGTACACCGCAGCAGAAGAACAGCGAACTCCTCTCCTCCTTTGCGCGCACAATAATCGCGTATACGGATACCGGACTGCAGAACATCAGCGAGTTTAGACAGGACGACATCTCCGGCTGCATGACCGTAGGTGTCGTTTACAACCTTAAAATGATCGATATCTATTAATAACAAGGTGAACGGTTCTTTCTTGAGCGTACTCATTTCCGCAGTTTTTTTGAATACCAGATTAAAGGACCGGGGATTATGGAGTCCCGTAAGGAAATCCCGTTCTGCCGCTTCTTTAAACATTTGTAATGCATCATGGGATTGCTCCAGGTGGTTAATGAGCAGATAATTGAACAGGCAGGCCATGAAGCAGATCAGGTCAAACAGCAGAATTGTGTCTATGTTAGTCCAGCCTATCAGCGGAAGCAGGATGCAGGTGGATAGTATTACCATACCGCAAGCAGCAATCAGCCACCGGTAAAAATTCGGCGTTTTAAGTGAAAAAGAAAAAATGCCCACAAGATAAGTAATTCCGATATTTACAACGCCCAATAGGGTCGCTTGATTAATTTCCCCAAGGAAAAATAACCGGAAAAGGGCAATTATACTTGTCGTAATCATCCCCGTAACAGGTCCGCCAAGATAAGCGGATGCCAGAATTGAGACTTGCCTGAAGTCAATAATGGTGCCATCGCCTAAGGGAAAAGCAAAATACAGCTGAACAATGCCAAACAGTCCAAACCCGATTCCATATAAAGCATGTAATTGAAGCTTGGAGAACGCCCGCTTTCCTTTTAAGTGGGACAATATCATATCCCCGAAAAAGATAAACGTAGTAAGCAATGAAAAATTGATGAGCAAATTAACAAGCATAACATACCCCTTACAAAATAAGTGATATCCCCTTTTGATTCTATAATGAGGGATATTTGAAGACACCCCATCAGTATAGCATGGACATTCGTGTAATTCTCTATCAAAATAACCCCCAAAATCGTTTACACTTTTGTCGAATGATCCAATGTTTCTATATAGAAACAACTTCCTTTAATTGCTAAACTAATTGGAGTCAACCAATACATTAAAGGAGTTTAGTATGTCACGTTCAAAAATAGCTCTCATCATTAGCGGAATTGTAATTGTGTTTGAAATTCTATTGCTTGTATCCTTCCCTTTCCGTGTGGTTATCGCCTTTAATTTCCTGTTCCTGGCCCTCGCTGCCATCCCTCTCTGGTTATTTGGAATGATCTTCCCGCAGAAAGTAATCTGGTGGGGAACTGAGAATACTCAAACCCGGAAGAACGTCTCAAAGTACACAGGCATTCAGCTGCTCATTTGTTTCATTATCGCGATCGTTATTATTCCCAAAACCGAAGACCAGGCTCTAAGCGCTGCAGCACCCTCACCTTCACCAGCTCCTGCGGCCACCGCGAAGTCTGTTGCAACAGAGGAGCCGGGTGTCTCAAGAAATACAGTTGCCTCCATTCCAACACAGAAACCTGTTGCAACTAACAAACCCGTCACCACAACCAAGCCCAAAGCCACCAACAAACCTGCAGCCACTAAAGCACCAGTCCAAGAGGTGTACTACAAGAATTGTGATGCCGTCCGCGCAGCCGGGGCTGATCCCATTCACGCCGGGGAACCAGGATACTCACGCAAGCTTGATCATGACGGTGACGGCGTAGGCTGTGAGAAAAAATAGGCGGTTACACTCAGCAGCATTTCAAAGAGGCCCATGCGCAAACCGCATGGGCCTCTCATATTTACATCCCGCCAACATATCAGATCAGGTTATTGCCCCATCAATATTTTGGCATAGGGCGAGTCAATCGGTATCATGATGACTGGCTCATTCTTCAGCGTGGTCACATAACTCTCCAGTGTACGGTAAAAGCTGTAGAACTCAGGAGATTTTCCATAGGCCTGGTTGTAGATCCTGGCGGCTTCCCCTTCTCCTTCAGCGATAATTTTCTTGGAATCGGCTTCGGCCTGGGCCATCAGCTCCCTTGAGGAGCGGTCGGCCTTGGAGGTTATTTTCTTGGATTCCTCGTCACCTTCGGACAGATAACGCGCGGCAATGGACTGGCGGTCCGATATCATCCGGTTGTATACACTTTGTTTGTTCTCCTCCGGCAGATCCGTACGTTTGATCCGTACATCAATCACTTCAATCCCGTAATTATCACGGGTTAAGGCGTCAATTACATCTTTGGTGATCTCATCGTTAATATTGCCCCGTCCGGTGTCCTCACTGATAATATTCTCATAATTGACCTCCGACAGCTTGCGGCGCACGGAGTTATATACCGCCTCATCAATACGCTGAATCCCTCCGCCTACGGATTGTACAGTTCTCAGGAATTGCGAGGCGTTGGTAATTCTCCAGACGGTATAGTTATCAACCACAATCGGCTTCTGGTCCTTGGTCAGAATGCTGGTAGGTGAGCTTTCGTACGTCATCTGATACTTAGGGAGAGCTGAGACATTCTCGATAAAAGGGATCTTCAGCCTCAGTCCAGGCTCCTCGACGGTACGCATCGCTTCACCGAAACGGAGGACCACCTTGTATTCGCCTTCCTTTACAACATACATAGAGCCGGCAAGCAGAATAATTAGGACAAAAGCTGATATCAGTCCGATAATCTGGTTTCTTTTCACTCTGCATCTCCTCCTTGCGGCGCGGCTGAAGCTGCCGGGCTGGCCGGAGTGCTCCGCATCAGCTCATTCAGCGGCAGATAATTCACAGTATCGCTATTCGAGTTGGTTATGAAGATTTTGGCGCTAGGTAGAATGGTCTCCAGCGTCTCCAGAATCAGCCGGCTTTCGGTTACGCTCTTATTGTTGCTATATTCAGCAAATATAGCGTTAAACTGGGCTACATCGCCCTGCGCGTTCAGGATACGCGATTTCTTCTCGCCTTCGGCTCTCTCGATCAGCGCCTGCGCTTCACCGCGTGCTTTGGGGATGATATCATTCTCATATTTCTTGGCGTTATTAATCTTCGTGTTCTTCTCTTCACGTGCATTGGTAACCTCGCGGAAAGCTTCCTCTACCTGGCCGCTAGGCGGCTCAATATCCTGGAATTTGATATCAATGATCTGAATACCGGTGTTGTATTTCTTCTGCAGCTCTACTAGCAGCACCCGGACCTTATCCTGAATAACCGTCTTTCCGTCTGTAATTGCATAATCCAGCTTCTCGGAACCAATGACCGCACGGATGGAGGAGCTGGCTGAGTTACGCAGGAATTTGTCCGGGTCGTCAATGTTATACAGATAATTGCGGATATTGCTAATCTTCCACTGTACTACAGCATCGGCAGATACGATGTTCTCATCGCCTGTAATCATCATCGCTTCATCTTCAACGGCTACAGCTCCATCAGCCTCCTGACGGTACCCGATATGTATCCGCTGGGTCAGCTCCGCAGGCACCGTAATCACTTCCTGTATTGGATAAGGCCATTTGAAATGAAGTCCTGCTGAGGACTCGCTGGTATATTTGCCAAATGTCAGGATAGCTGCACGTTCCTGCTCCTGCACGGTATAAAATGACGAAGAGCCCAGATAAAGCAACACAGCGGCAGCGGCTACCCCTAATCCAATCTTCTTATACATTCCCGGTTTCAGCTCGGGAAGCCTGCGTCCCGGGATAGGATTATTGCCATCCCCATTCATGAAATTCAAGATGCATCGCTCCTTTTTACGTATTTAAGTCTATATAGAGATACATATACGTAAATAAAACAAAAAAGTCGCAATTTTCGCGACTTTGTTCAAGCTTGCTGTATTTTACTGCGATTATCTCTTTAGCAATAAGACTATCGCCGGTTATCGGTATGAGAGGTTTCTTTCACAGCAGAAACCAGCCACAGGAACAGCGGAATTCCGATCATATTCACAGGCAGCACATAACGGATCCAGACTCCCTTGAGCAGCAGTCCGGCCGGAGGGTTCAGCGTGATTACCAGCATGGTGAGGATGAACGAGACTGCAGCCACGATCAGGGATATTTTTTTCCAGCTGCCGGTCTTGCCGGTCCACTGGGCTAATCCATAGCTGGTGATAAACATATAGATGGACAGCTTAACGAAGATGCAGACCAGCCAGACCGCCATCACAAAAATATCCATATTCTGAATAAACTCCATCAGATAGACCAGCTTGACCATCTCAAAGAAAGGGAATTGCAGCCGCCCGCTTATGGCCGGACCGAAGGTCATAAGGACCCATAGTACGCCAAACAGCAGCATTACCGAGGAGAAGGCTACGCCCAGCAGCAGCGCCTTGCGGGTTCCTTTGCCGGCATTCTCCACAAAGGGAAACAGCATCATGAGCAGGACAGATTCGCCAAGCAGTGAGACCGGTGCGAGCGCTCCATTCATAATTGGCCCGGGTCCGGTATCTGCATAAACGGGCAGCAGCATCGGCCAGTTGAGATTGTTGGCCGTTAAGGCGAAGGTCAAGGCTAGAATAATCATCAGGATCGGCCCCCAGAGCTCACTGACCCTGCCGATGGCTTCAATTCCTCCATGATACACGGTGTATAGGACCACTCCAAGCATCGTTCCAATAACGATCCAGGCAGGTGTCTTATAGAGGACGCTCAGGCGGATGAACAAGAACTCGTCACGCAGAATCAGACTGATCACCCAGAACCATTGGAGGATGAACGGAATAACAATCAGCTTGCCGCCCCATTTCCCCAGAATAGTCACACTATACTCCATCAGGGTCTGCCGGGGATAACGGGAGCTGAGCTTGGCGGCAACATAGGTAATGATGAGCCCCATGAATCCAGCCAGAATGTAAGAAATCCACGCGTCCTGTTTGGCATAGAGGATCGTTGCCGTCATCGAAATCAGCAGGTTGATTCCGATCTCCATCATCATAATCATCCAGAACAGCTGCCGGTTGTTGATCTTCATTTCCCTTCACCGCCGTCTCTCGTTGGCAGCAGGGATTTACCTGTAAGACCCGTTCCGGTGAGGTTAAGTTTAACCGTAATATCCAGATCAATGTCCGGAAATAGGGTGTCCCAGTCTGCAGCATACTTCTTCCATTGATAGGGATGCCGGTGATGAATCGTATCCCCGAACCCGAAGATATCGCATTTAAATTCCTTTTGCACTTTCTTGACGACTTTATTGATCTTCGCTTCGAGATATTGATTCATCCGCGCCTCAACCTTGTTCACATTTTCCGGTTTAGAGAGATCCAGGGGGGAATCATTCTCTTCAATGAATCCCTTGCCCTCCAGCAGGATCCGGAACTTGGGCAGGCTCCCGGTCATAACAGGCGTAATATGACTCTTGAAGGTGTCCACATTAATGCTTACAGACTGACCTCTGGTTGCTCCTGAGAGAGCATCTGCTGCCTCCCCGCCTGGTTTATCCGCGTCTACCGCGTTAATGATTGTTGTGAAATTCCGGAAGGCCAGCTTGTTCGTAATCCAGAGTCTGACCCAGAATTCATCATAATTCAGATATCCCGCCAGCTTCAGCTTCTCATTAAAAACAGCCGCCCCGTATAAGCTTAAGGTCGTTTGCGGCGGGCTGTCATTGGAGGTCTTCTTGCCCGTGTTCACCTCCGGCGTTTCAATCGAGAGTGCAGGCATGACGCCGCATCCCGTACCGTTCGCCATGATAAAGAAGTCCAGCAGTGAGCGGCTGATCGGCGCACCGCTTTTCTCCTGGATTTTCTGTACGGCAATCGCCGGATTGGCTTCGAGCTGGTAAGCTAAGCTCATCGCCTCCTGCGCAGTCCCGCCTTTGACGACAAAAATATTCGACCGCGGGCGGACCATCGGGCTTCTGCCATACTCGTCCATGATGGAGAAGACCCCTTTCTCCGCCAGCTTCTCCCCAATGAAGATATTCCGCCGGTGGCCCGGAAACAGCACCCGCGAAAGCTTTCTTTGCATATTCTGTTCGGCATCCCTGTTATTCTTGCCGAAGGCACTTTCTGTCATGAAGCCGGACTGGCCGGCCTGTTCCCCGCCTTGCTGCCCGCCTGATTTGGAGGCAAGCGGAAGCACGAGGTTGGCCGTTGCAAGATATTCTCCATCTTCCATCAAGTCCATACCCCAGCCGAGGACAATCGCCTGGTCGTTCAATTCCTGACGGTCCCAGCAGCCGGTCAACACTAACGACAAGGCGAGGAATATGAATATTATTCTCCTAAACATATGCCCACGTCCTTTTCCTGCCTGCTATTTGGTCTTCTTAGGGAACCGTTCAGGCTTGCCCTTGGCCAGCCAAGGCATCAGCTTGCGCATCTGGGGTTTAGGCGCACGCACAAGCACATCGTTCAGATTCTCCATGGACAGAGGTGCATAAGGTGCCATATAGGGAACACCAAAGGGCTTCAAGGTTACCATATGCACTGATAGCGTGATGAGAAATAAAACAATTCCATAGAAGCCCAGGATGCCGGCTGCAATGAGTAACGGAAACCGGAGCATCCGGTAGGCAGCTCCCAGGTTATATATAGGAAAAGCAAAAGAAGCGATCCCTGTCAGAGACACAATAATCACCATCGGTGTGGAGATGATGCCTGCAGCTACTACCGCTTGTCCAATAACGAGCGCACCGGCAATACTGACCGCTGGCCCAACCTGCTGGGGCAATCTGATTCCCGCCTCACGCAGACCTTCAAAGATAAACTCCATAATCAGAGCCTCGGCAACAGCCGGAAGTGGGACGCCTTCTCTGGCAAATGCAATACTAACCACCAGCGGTGTGGGCACGACCTGCAGATGGTAAGTAGTTAAGGCTACATACAGCGAAGGCAGCAGCAGTGAAATATGTACAAAGGTATACCGGATCCAGCGCACAAAGGTAGCATACATAAATCTGTCGGTGTAATCGTCTACTGCCTGCAGTCCCGACCAGTACGTCATCGGTACAATAAGTACAAACGGCGTATTATCCGTGATAATAATAACTTTGCCCTCAAGCATACTGGAGACCGCTACATCGGGCCGCTCCGTGTTCTGAATTTGCGGAAAAGGCGAGAACACATTATCCTCAATATATTCTTCGATATTGCTGGAATGAATGATGCCGTCGATTTGTATTTTCTGGAGACGGGCTCTCACTTCTTTGATCAGGCTCTCCTTGGCGATGCCCTCCATATAGCCGATTACAATATCCGTTTCCGTGATACTGCCGAGCGTCATACTCTCCAGCTTCAGCTTGGAGGAGCGGATGCGCCGCCGGAGCAGGGAGGTATTGGTCCGCAGTGTCTCCATGAATGCATCCCGCGGGCCGCGGACTACCTTCTCCGATGTAGCTTCCTCAATGGAACGTTTCTCCATCTTGATCAGGCTGGCCACCATTGCGAAGGCATTGCCCTCCGTGAAAATGACCGTCTCCCCGCGCAGGATTGCCTGAATAACTTCCTTCGTATCATAGACGATGCGGATTTGCAGTGTCGGAATAAAGATCTCTTTCAGCTCTACATCTCTGCTTTTATTGACCTCAGTGCTTCTGCGGAAATGCTCCAGCAGCGGCCGCAGCACAAATTCATCCACGGCATGTGTATCACACATCCCGTCCACGTAGATCAGCGTTGCCCGGTTGATCCCGTCGATGCTGCAATTCCGGTACATAATATCTGAGCAGCCGAGGAACTCCAGCTCCATCCGTTCTACATTGAACTTAAGATCCGGATACAGCCTCTCGGGTTCATCATGCTCTTTAGCGGTTTGGTATTGTTCCATGCGGCATCCCCCTCATTGTTGGTATTTGCTGGAGTGGGGGAAATTATGCATATATCAAGGCCATTCTTCATTTAAGCGAGCTCAGTCCCAACCCCTGCTTCTCCCGCCTTCTTAACATAGTATACCGCCGTAGCGATATCAAAAATGGCCATGCCCATCGGGCAGAAAAGGACGGGCTCATCTGCAGCGAATGCACGGAGACTGTGGCGGCAGACGACATCGGCAAGGGTCTGTGTTCCGGCACGGCTCAGTCCCTGTTCCAGGTGAAGCTGCTCGATATCCGTATTCTCACGGCACACTTCCTCCCAGTCGTCGACGACGATGGCTTTCAGTGAAGCCAGCGCCTCCGGCTTGTAATCACGAAGTGAAACATTCAGCAGCAGCATGCCTTTGGCGGGAGGAATATCAATATAACGGTGATCGGATACCGTACATGTAATGAGAATATCAGAGTGCCGGTAGACATCCGCCCACGTCTCTGCCACTTCCATCCGCTCCAAGTATAGCGCTGGAATTTCTGACAAGTCTGCTCCCCGTATATCGAATATACGGATTCGTTCGATCCGGTCTCCAAAGAGAGCCATAGCCATTTGACAATGATATTGCCCGATAGGTCCCCAGCCGATAATGCCAAGCTGAATCCGCTCCAAGGCACGTTCCCGCAGAAAATGACGGATCATCAGCCCACTGACCGAAGCCGTCCTGACGATGCTGGGAAGCGGCGAGTTCAGTACAGCTGACGGCTGACCGGTATCAGGGTCATTTAAAACGATGATACTATGCGCGCGCGGGAGACCCGACGCGATATTATCCGGGAAGCTGGAGATCCACTTGATTCCGGCTGTATTCACATTCCCCCCGGCATATGCCGGCATGGCAATGATCCGGTTATGGAGATTCTTGTATCTCAGGTAAGGCTTTACCGGCTGCACGTAATCGCCGGAATGGATGAGGTGCACCGCAGCTTCTGTTGACTCTGCAAGGGCCGCCCAGTTCAGGCCCACCGCAAGCAGATCCTTGTTATTTAAATACAGCAACCTGTCTCCTCCTTATGCGGTCAAGTCAGAAATTCTTCATCTGCTGCCGGCAGCTGCTGTCCGAACTGGCTCTGAATCCATGAGTCAGAGAATACCGTATCGAGATAACGTTCGCCCTTATCATGCAGAATAGCGGCGCAGACAGCACCGGGAGTGAGCTTCTGCTTCATCTGCCTAATGGCAGCAAGAACCCCACCGGAGGACGCTCCGGCCAGAACCGATTCCTTCTGCGCAAGTGCCCGGCAGCCCTTAACGATATCGGAATCTGTAACATGCACAATATGGTCAATCAGATCTGTTCTGCAAAAAGGCGGCACAATGCCTGCGCCTAATCCAGGGAACCGCCGTTGCTCCTGATTGCCGCCAAAAATTGCGCTGCCCGCTGCATCCACAGCCACAATCTTGGTCTGTAGCCCTTTATCCTTCACATATTCAGCAAGCCCGCGGATCGTGCCGCATGTACTGACGGCGCAGAACAGATAATCCACCTGTCCGAGCTCATCCACGATTTCCTTCATGGTGGTATGGTAGTGTGACAGATAATTATTGGGGTTCGCATACTGATTCGGCCAGTAGCTGCCCGGTATTTCCGTGAGCAGCTGCTGCACACGCTTCAGTCTGGCGGGCAGAAACTCGCCTGTTTCGGAATCGGGACAGTCAATATAATCAATGGTTGCCCCCAATGCCTTCAGGATCTGAAGATTCATCTCAGTTGTTCTGGAATCCACAACACTGATGAAGCTCATCCCCAGATATTTGCAGATCATAGCCAGGCTGATCGCCATATTGCCCGAGCTTGATTCAATAATGACCGTACCCGGCCCGATGAGGCCTTCCTTCCAAGCCTCCTTGATCATCCACAGTGCCGGACGGTCTTTGGCGCTTCCGCCCGGGTTCATCAGCTCCATCTTCGCGTAGACGCTGAACCCGCTTTGCGGGAACAGATGGTCCAGCTTGATCAATGGCGTCTTCCCGATAGCCGATAATATACCCGTGTCCAGGTTCAGCTCCGCCCGGTCATTGACTTTATCCTTCTGATAATACAGCTTCTTGTTCTTCACCTGTCCGGTCTGGGGCTTCACGCCGTCTGATGCCAGAATGACCTCAATATCGTCAAGCAGATGATTCCGGATCATCAGACCAATCTCCGGGATGCACTCCCTGATTTCTTCCCTGATCGCCGGAACTATCGATGGATCCGCCGATCTGCTCTGGATATACACGGTTAACGCATTGCTGCTTACCCGGACCCGGATCATTGCATCCTGGAGATGACGGTATACCACCTGTTCAATATCGTAGATACTGATTTTCTCCCCGTGCTTCAGCTCGCGGCCCACCCGCTTGACGATGGACCCGAAGCTCTGCTTCTCCATCCCGTTTATTTTCACTGCCCTGAAATCCCTGACGACGTCATAGGTTACAAAACGGATGGCGGGCAGCAGCCTGCGGACGGTTGAGGTAAGCACCAGGATCCCTTCGCCGGCGCCCAGCGGGTCCAGCCCCTCCCCTAATGCCTCCGTCCCGATGACTTCCGCAACAACTCCGTCAGCAAAGATATACCTGCCCAGATCATGTGAATAGTACGCGATTGTGCCTATTTCAATAGATCCGTACGTATCGGTAATGTCCTGCGGCTCAAGGCCGAACAGGCGGGCCATGTTCCGCTGCCACTCCAGTGTAGCGATCTCACCGACCAGAATGATCTTGCGGATACCGAACGTTCGCGGGTCTTCAGCAGCATATACGATATGATCCAGGATAGATGGCATCGTATACAGCAGGTCGGGCTTAAACGCCTGAATCCGCCCGATATGCTGCTCTATCGGCAGCTCGAAAGGAATTGAGCTGCTGACGAGCCCCAGCCGGTCGAAGATGGTCAGCGCCGTATTTGCTGCATGTCCGGTTCCCATATCAGCCAGCGCTCTTGCACATCCGCTGCCAGCAATCAACTCACCGAACAGCTTTGTTTTGATACCGGTATAATGGGCGTCATCTTCTTCTGAGTAGACTATAGCCTTACGCCTGCCTGTACTTGTGCCCGATGTCCGGTATACGGCAAGCGAAGCATCGGGTGAGCTGCTATAATAATGGGTTTCAAGAATATCCGCGGTCATCAGGGGAAGATTCTGCAGGCTGTAATTCACCTTCTCACCGTCAATAAGCCCCTTGTACCAGGGGAACTGCCCGATCACTTCAAGCACTTTATCCCGCCAATTGTCCATCAGCATCATGGACGCCTCCTGCTCCGGCCGCATACTGGCCTCTTGGATTCACACCTTCCATAATCATATGTAACAATCTCCCGGTGTGTTCTGCCCATGGCATCTGCCCAATCAAAAGCCGGCACTCTACCGTACTATGGCCTATAAGAAGCTAGCGGACGGAGGGTTACGATGAACAAGCAGATCAGCCGTATTTCCAATAAACTGACGAAGACAAGGGTACTGGCGGAGAAGCCGGAATTAAAAAGGCATATTCCGGACACACGTAGAATGAGCCGGAGTGGACTGCATGCGATGCTGCAAAAATACCAGATGGTGTACATTAAGCCCTGCTGCGGCTCACTTGGCGAGGGGGTTATCCGGGTTGAACAGAGGACACATAAAAGCCGGAGCAACGCTGGCGGAAGAGACTCTGACGTGACGAATAAATACTCCTACCGCTATCAGTCAGGTACACGGGTGAGCACATTCAGTGATTATGACAAGGCATATCAAGCCATCATGAAGGAGACGCGGGGGAAATCCTATTTAGTGCAGAAGGGCATCCGTCTTCTGACTTACAGCGGCCGGCCGTTTGATATCCGCGTGATGGTCCAGCGTAATCCTAAGGGGAAGTGGGAAGCTACAGGAGCTGCAGGGCGCGTCGCGCATCCGCAGAAGGTGGTTACGAATGGAAGTCAGGGAGGAACGATATATCCGGTGGAGGAATTGCTGAAGGCATACACCGGCTTAGAGAAGCGCAGCGCTCTGATCACACAAATGAACGGGCTTGGTGTGAAAGCCGCCATTCAGCTTAGCTCTGTCTATCCGGCGCTTAATGAAATCGGCGTTGATCTTGCCTTGGACCAGCAGCTTACCCCATGGATTCTGGAAGTGAACACAGCCCCCGATCCCTGCCCGTTCACCAAACTGAAGGACACCCGTATGCTTGACCAAATCATCCGATATGGCAAAGCTTACGGGCGCACCTACAATCTGAAGTGCATGAAGGCTAAGCGGGGGATTGTGTGAAGTGCATGATATCCGTTATGCTAAATTCACAATATCCTCAATGAGCCGTTCAACATTTTCTCTTTTTGTAGCCCAGCTGGTACAGAATCTTACAACACTATGGTTGTCACCGGCTTGTTCCCATAAGGAGAATGAATATTTCTCATTTAGTGCAGTCAGTGCATCTAGCGGCAAAACAGGAAACTGCTGATTGGTCATGGAATCATACCGCATAGAAAAACCTTTATTCAGAAATGCCTCACGGATCCAGATTTCTCATACTTAATCTCTTAAACCAGGCTCAGTTTCTTTTTTATTTTATTTCTTAATGTAACAAATCCCTTTGTAAAAAGTCTATCTCATCCTTTTCATTTCCCGCCGGCTTGTCGTCTTGCCTGCCCCCTTTTTTGCCGCAACTATGTATAGAGTATAAAAAACGCTAAGCCATTCTTATTAATGGCTTAGCGTTTTTTACCGTTAAAATGTGATAGGAACCAGTCATAGAAAAAGATTAGGACGCAACCTGGATAGAGGAAACTCCACAGGCGTTCATCCCATTATTAATAACGGAAACTGCCATCTGTATATCCGTTTACAATACCCGCTTGGACCGCCTGTGCAATGGCCTGCTTTGCCCCCTTCACCGATTTGATTTTGATCGGCGAATGTCAGTGAGGCCCCTTGTGCCTCCAGTTTCAAAGCACCTGCCAGTATAACCGTAAACTCGGCGCGGGTGACTCCTTCTTGCTTCCCGCGAAGTACGCCGGTTTTGATGCTATTTCGACCTCCCCGGCTTCCGTCCGGACTGTATAACTCGTCGTACCGGCAGCAAACGATGGGCTGAGTTCCAATTTCATTGGGAATTCATAGATTATATAATATAGGGATTAGCTTCGATTGTTTCCGCTTTAGCAACGGCTGCTTCCAATGTCATGCCAGTAAAATTCTGCGCATGGAGGAATCGTCCGCTCTTTTTGTCATCCACAAAGGCACCCACCGCGATTCCGGGAATAACGTTCTCCACTGCTCCAGGCGCATTCGGGCCTCCTAGATCGGTTCTGCACCACCCTGGATCCGTAATATTAATCATAACGTTGGTGCCTTCCAGCCTCGATGCCAAATCCTTCGTGAATTTATCAAGAGCTGCTTTGCTTGCCGCATATCCTGCCTGCTCAGGTTCATTCTTAATTCCGCTTGTCGTATTGATGACACGACCAAAGCCCCGTTCAATCATTTTAGGAATCAATCGGTGGCAAATCGTCGCAATGGAAATGAAATTAATTCGGAAGCTCATATCGAAGTCTTCCACCGGAGTTTGCCAGTAATCTGTTCTGTACGCGATTTGCACGGCTGCATTGTTGAAAATAATATCAACAGGCGTTGCTTTAGCTTCAATGTCGTCGAGCATGGCAACCACTTCTTCGTGATTGGCAAGCTCGGCTTGTACGCAATACGCATCAACACCAAGCGCTTGTACCTCTTCCTTCACTATCTTGGTATGTTCTAAGCTTCGGCTATGCAGAATAAGGTTACACCCTTGCTTGGCCATGAAGATCGCAGTTTCATAACCTACGCCTCTGCTTGCCCCTGTAATAAGTGCCCATCGTCCTTGTGCGTTTACCATTATAAGCCCTCCTTGTATTCAGTATTTAATTTGCTAATGATATCGGAATAACAATCGTTATTATCTCCTATTTTACACTGTAAACATTAAATTTGATAGCATATTGTTAGCAATATTAACGTTGTTATTATATAATAAAACTAACAAAATAATTGAACTACTTAACGGAGGGGCATATGAAACAAATCAAAGCCTTTGGACCGCAGGATCTCAGAGTCGTAACGGCGGAGATTCCGGCATTGGCACCCAACGAGGTATTGATCGATATGCAAGCTTGCGGCATCTGTGGCTCTGATAAATGGTTCTGGTATGTGGAGTAACCGAGCGATTACGTTGCAGGTCATGAGGCCTCTGGTGAAGTTGTTGCTGTTGGAGCTGATGTTGCGAAGTTAAAAGTTGGCGACCGTGTTGCTGTAAATAACGTAAAAGGATGCGGCACTTGCGAAGTCTGCCAAGCTGGACAATTCGTCAGGTGCCCGAACGGGGTCACACATATGGGGTTTGGCTTCTCGGAGAAATTCGTCGTTCCCGAGCGGAACTGCCTGAAGCTTGATCACTCCGTAAGCTATGAGGTCGGCAGCTTAATTTTCGATAATTGGGGGACTCCCTATTCAGCGATCAGCCGGACTTCAATGAAGGCCGAAGATTATGTCGTTGTCATCGGCTGCGGTCCAATCGGATTAGCGGCGGTCAGACTTGCGAAGCTGAGAGGCGCGCTTGCTTATGACGTTCTTTTACGAGAACTTCACAAGCTGGGGAGAGATATTCCGGTTATTCTCGAGCATTTGTCCGGTGAAGAGCAGTATTCGCACGGCTGAAAAACACCTCAGAAACGTGGCGGCGCACGAGCACATAGGAATATGACGCCAGCGGCATATCCGTGTCGATTCCATTTGTCATAGCTGTGAACGCGTGTTATCGTAAGGTTATGCAGCCGCATTTTTGTTGTCGCACATTAACGGAGGTGGGTTATGAAAGCGCTATTTATCGGAGGGACGGGGACGATCAGTTCGGCGATTACCAAGCCATTGTTGGAAAACGGATGCGAGCTCTATCTGCTTAATAGGGGCAGCAGAAATGAGACATTGCCATCGGGTGTAAACATTATTCAAGCCGATATTAATGATGAAGAACATGTAGCTAAACTTATTGAAAATCTGACGTTCGACGTCGTTGCTGATTTTATCGCATTCGTACCTGCTCAATTGGAAAGAGACTATCGCTTATTTAAGGATAAGACGAAGCAGTTCATGTTCATTAGCTCTGCTTCCGCATACCAGACTCCATTGTCCGATTATAGAATTACGGAGGGAACCCCGTTATCCAATCCCTATTGGGAGTACTCCAGGAACAAGATTGCCTGCGAGGATTACCTGCTGAAACAGTATCGCGAGCAAGGTTTTCCAATTACGATTATAAGACCAAGCCATACTTATGATGAGCGATCGCTCCCGCTTGGCGTGCATGGAAGCAAGGGGACATGGCAGGTTGCTAAGCGCATGCTGGAAAAGAAGCCTGTGATCATTCATGGGGACGGCACATCGTTATGGACAATGACACACAGTCGTGATTTTGCTAAAGGCTTCATTGGATTAATGGGCAATATTCACGCGATAGGCGAATCGATTCATATCACTTCGGACGAGACGGTTACCTGGAATCAAATCTACCAGATCATTGCCGATGCCTTGGGAGTAGAGCTTAACGCTGTTCATGTTGCTTCGGAGTTTCTGGCTGCGTGCAGCAAAGAAGATTACAGGGGTGGGCTGCTGGGAGATAAGGCGAATTCTGTAGTGTTCGATAATTCAAAACTGAAGAGGCTTGTTCCTGAATTTGTTGCAACTACAAGGCTCGATCAAGGGATTAAGGAAACGATTAAGTATATTTTAGCCCATCCTGAACATCAAAAGGAAGATAAGGAATTCGATGTTTGGTGTGATAAAGTTGTTCGGGCATTGGATGCAGCCGTATCAGCTGTTAATGGGTAATGGACGGGTACCACCCGGCATGTGGGACGGTCTGTTACAGCTCTCCGTCTTCTCATGATCACCGCCTATGTTTTCCTCTGAAAGTTGCATAGTGATTTCCATACATACCCTACTATCCCAATATATTAAAGTTGGCAGATTTCAAAAAAACAGTTCGTCATTTAACGGGCTGTCAGAATGTCAAGAAACCCAGCGTCTTGTTCCGGACGTCTGGGTTTCTTCGTTGTTTGGCGATTAGACGGGCGTTATCCCTTCCCTTTGGCCATATTGGACGGGGAAAAGGCCAGCTTCTTCTCCTGTTCTTTATAATTCGCCAAAAAAAGACCTGGGAATACCTTCCCAGGTCAGAGTATTGTTTATTTCACTGCATATTCATGTGGTCGAATAACCCGTCACCGTTGATTGTTGATGGATCTAGCGGTGTTATCATAGCCGGATCATTAACAATGTCGTACCATTTACCGGCTAATTTAAAGTACACATGGTTAACGCCGTCTGCATGGTATACAGTTTGAGCTGCATTAATGAAGTTGTTCAGGCTGTATCCGGAGACCGCGGCCTTCACACTTAAGTCGAACGCATACCGTCCAACCAGCAGAATATTACTCTCAACTGTGATGGAGGAGACCTCTCTGTTCTTCAATCGGGTAATGGTGAGCTCAGCAGCTGCCAGCTTGTTCTGCACGTCCGCTGGCACCAGCGACTTTTGTTGATCTGTGAGCGCATTATAGGCAGCTCTTGCGCCAGCAACTGCAGCCTCATCACTTAAGCTAATGTCTGCTGGCAGATTATTGATGAGTGCGATAACCGTTTCCGCATTGTTCTGATTAGTCTGGCTAATGTCTGCTGTAACTACGAATGTACTTAAATGTGTGGTTGTAAACGTGGCTGTATTGTCGTTCAAATTAAAAGCAGCATCCGTTTTGCTCAAAGAATTGTTCTCAGCATCATAATAGTACAAGCCCGGAGTCCCTTTACCTTCCAATTTGGCCAGCATTTCCGGTGTAAGGTGTACAGTGACTTGAACGGCTGTGCCCAGATCATGTACAGCTCCGGTAACAGAATTCTTCATATTCAAATCGAAGGTACCTGCTACCTCTTGGCTGGCTGATGCTGCAGCCGCAGTAATATTCGTTGCGGTCTCTGGGGAAGTCTTGTCCTGTGATACTGTCAGTGTGCCCGTACCTTGTTTCTCAAACAACACCGAGATTGGCATCTGAATCGAGACATTGCCCAAATTCAGTGTATAATCGCTAGTTGCCGGAAAATTGTAGATGCTGTACGGAATCTGGTAAACGTAACTTCCTTTACTGTCTGGTGTTGTAATGCTTACCGAGTGCTCTACAGCACTGCCAAATATTTTCACTTCATATAATTGGGGTTCGTACCACCAGACGCTGCATCCCAGAATTTCAACCTTAACATAACGTCCGGTCACATCTGAGAGCTGATCGGAGTTGAAGCCGTAGTATGCATTGCCAGAGGAATGGTCAAGCGCCAGGGTATAGTTCACTCCATCATCGCTTACCCAGATTTTGTAGTTATAGATCCCCTCTGATCCACCAATGAGATACCAGCTTAATTGTACCTGATTAATATTGTAATTCTGCCCCAGATCGACGCTCCACCATGCCGGATAATTCGATCCGTTAGCGCTCCACTCTGTGGAATAATCGCCATCATTGGCAAGATTCGCCGTATAATCGACGCCATCACTTGAGGGTTTCACATTAGATGCTTGGGCCGGTTTCCCTTGAGAAATCAGCGATCCTTCATATACATTGGCGACTTCACCGGTGGTCGTATTAATTTTGATGGTTGGGGAATAGTCGAAAGATAATTTCCCATTGTCAATCTGAACCGGGAACCATACCGTACCGCCTGCTTCAAGCGGACTCTTCAAGCGGTCACTCATCAAAATATACGAAGTACCGTGCGTTCCTGTAACCGGCATAAGATAAGTAGATTGTGAACTGAACGCAACGGAGTTGCCCACAAGGAAGCCTTTGCCCAGATCCTTTCCACCCCATGGATTGACAGGCGTATCCCCCTTCCAAGAGGACGCAGTAGTATCGGCAAGAGTAGCGGCCTCTGCAGTGGAATACATGGCCTGGCTAGGGAACCAGCCTGCGGCGTTTGAAGTTATCAGGTAATATATTCCATCCCTCTTCACGATAGCAGGCGCTTCTCTACCTGCATAGGTGCCGTTGAAGTCTGGACCGCCATATATATTATACACTTGCTTGGCGCTGCGATAGTCATCCGCGAATCTGAACATGGTAAGCTTGGAGTTAGCTCCGTCTGGTGCTCTGTTTGCAGTAACAATATAATATACAGACCCGTCAACATCCTTATATAATGTACCATCCCTGGCTTCCATGCCATCAGGATGGTAGGTCTTAATGTAAGTGAAAGGTTCCGTCGGGGAGTCTGACATTGAAACAGTGATCATACCTAAAGAATAATCTACTGCGTTTTCATAGTGGAAGACCATGATATACTTGTCCAGCTTGTCATCATAAACGACTTTCACCCGTTCGTTCTTGAATCCGTTCGTAAGTTCGGGCGGATGATTACCGTTCTCGTCAACCGTTTCACTCGAGAATACCGTATTCTCGTATTTCCAGTGAACCAAATCCTTGGACGAGTACACCCCAAGATTGTTTACTGATTGTCCTTCTGTGGACACACCGCTATACATATAATAGGTATCTCCAACTTGCAGAAAGCCTTCGCCGCCCGATGGGAGAACGTTGCCGTCCGTATCGTACTTGATTGCCTCGTTATTATAAATCAAGTCATCAGCTGAGGATGTAGTAGCTGCAATGGCAATGGAAAGCTTGCTTTCGCCGCCCCCGTTTACTGAGGAGAGCTTATAGTAATAGGTCGTTCCAGGCTCCAGACCGGAATCTTTATACATATTATCAGCAGAGCCCGCAATTTTGATATATTCTCCGTCAGCTGCATTGGAGCGGTATACATTGAAGCTCGTGGCGCCGATCACCTTATTCCAAGAAAGGGAAACAGCGTTAATGTAGCTTGCCGTCACCTTCAACGCGGAAGGAGCCGAAACAGATACAGATGCCGTGGTCACTTTCACCTCGTTCGAATAAACGGATGTACCCAGTGGGCTTGTATAGGTCACCACATAATAATAGCTGGAACCGGTGATGAGATTATTGTCTACATAACTTGTCTTCATCCCAGTGTCGACTGGGGAATAACCGCTTCCGGCAGTCATGCTTCTGTAAACGGTATAACTTGTAGCATCCGGCATGGGTTGCCAGTTCAATGAAACAGTTGACTCGGTTTGACCAGTGGAAGTAAGCACTGTTTTAGGCACAGTATCCTTGCTGGTCGTTGCCTTCAATGAGGCCGACTTGACACTTTCCCCCGCCCGGTTCACCGAAGTTACTTTGTAATAGTAGGTAGAATCCTGATATACATCCAAATCTTCATAGGTTGTATTAGCAGTATTGCCAATCAGGGTATAGGTACCCTCTTCACTTTCCGAGCGATAAATATTATATTTATCTGCTAATGGAACCGGATTCCAGGTGAATTGGGTACGGTAAGGGAATTTATACGGGTTCTGGGCAAGGCCAGCCGGCGCCGCCGTAATCTCCGTCTCTGTACTGACCGCCAATTCATTGGAATATACAGATTGCACTTGGCCGATCGATCCGGTCATCACATAATAATAGGTGGTTGCCATATTCAACCCTTGATCCTCATAGCTTGTTGCCGGACCATTATAAACCTGCTGATAACCGCTGCCAGAGGTCGAAGAGCGGTAAATCTGATAAGAGGTTGCATTGTCGATTGCCGCCCAATTCAAGCTTACGCTCGTTTTCGATGTTGCACTACCGGACAAAACGGGTTTGGCCATTACGGCAACATGCGCTATAGCGGTCAATTCCGGACTAACGCTGTTCAGATGTCCTATCACATCAAAGGAACCCGGCTTTTCATACTTCGACGGAAGAATGGCCTCCCAGGTAACCGGAATATTTTGCATGGTTCCGTCGGAATTGGCCAGCTTTACGAAGCTTGGAAGTACAGGTGCGGAACCTGGCGTCGTCCCGATATCGACCGAAGACACCGAGGAAGTGTCTACCGTCATGACAGCCAACGCACTGATTTGGGAAGCATTTAAAGCGGAACCATAGATTCGGTAGTTGTCTACAATCCCGTTTACATACGGATCACTCCAAAAGGACTTTCCTATATATCCGGAGAGCGCCTTCGAGGCATCGTATATCTCGCTTGGATCGCCTGTTATAGATTTACTTATGGCCAAAGATCCGTTGACATACAAATACTCTTTATGATTATCACTATCTACGACTACAGCGAAGTGTGTCCAACTATTGTTAGGCAGAGCCGAACCAGAGAAGTGCTCATCCCCCTTAGAAGTTTTTAAACCACCCTCCGAACTGGTTTTCAAATAGACATATTTGCTGGTGTCCGAGCCGAGTCCGGTAATAAAGCCATTGGCTCCGCTTCTCAAATAAACATCTGCCGTAACCGTAACATTATGAACTCCATTCATCACGCCATTGGGAATGGTCAGATAGCCATTTGATGTTCCGTCCAGCGACATTGCACCATAGTTCTTACTTTGAGAAGTCCAGGCCGCACCACTGGAAAGAACGCCGTCATAGCCATGACCGGAGCTGTCATGAGCAATCGTCCCGCTGGTTTCATTAAAATCATATTGCACCAGCAAGCTGGCATTTGGCGGGGTAATGTATTCAGAACCCGCTGCCCCAAAAGCAGTTATAGGACCGCCAAAAACAAGTAACCCTGCGAGTAGGCCGGAAATTCCTTTGTTTATTTTTTTCATTGAGTGCTTTTCCTCCAAACATATATTATTGGGTCAAATTTCATAAGCTACCATGTCCCTACTGTCGAATCCGTATCTGTCCAGAAAGCTCCGTTATATTGGATCTTTAATTTCGACAGATCGCCAAATATATTATTCGCAGTTGTGATCACGCCATCAGTGGTTGCTGCAACGATTGCATTATTATAGTAAAGTGAGTAGCTTGTGATAAATTGATCATCCATTTTCACCTTCAAGTCAGCGGTCAAGGCATTTTCAAAACTCGCCCGGGTTAACAGTTCTACTTCGCTAATTGTGCTGCCTCCTTTGCCCGAAGAAGTATAGTATGAGCCATTATACAGAATCTTTAATTTGGACAGATCACTGAATACGTTGCTCACCGTGGTAATTGTACCTGTAGAGGTGGTAGCGACAAGCTCATTATTGTAATAAAGGGAATAATCGGTTATAAACTGACCGTTTATTCTCACCTTTAAGTCGGAGGTAAAGGCTCCGGTAAAGCTTGCAGCAATCAAATATTCAACGACATCGGTATAAGAACCGCCATCGCCCCCGCCATTACCGCCGCCGCCGTTGCCATTACCACCTGGAGAACTGCCGTTATTACCTGTCACGGGTGGTACAGGAACAACCGGAGGCTCCATTTCTTCCGTGTCATCCGGAACAAGACGGGCATCTAATGCTCTAAGCACAGTCACGAGAGTTTCGGCACGCGTAATCGGGTTCACAGGTTTAAAGCTTCCATCCGGGTAGCCGTTCATAATCTTTGCACTGTATACGGAAAGGACAGCCTGCTTGCTCCACACGGCAATTTTGGAAGCATCCGTAAAAGGGAGCGCTTCCGGTCCCGGCTTAAGAGAATCGATACGGCTTATGATGACTGCGGCTTCTTGCCTTGAAATATGGCTCCCTGGACGAATCGTGCCATCTGGATAACCTGTAATATAACCGGCTGCCTGGGCTGTGGCGATGACCGGATAAGCCCAGTTGCTGCTTTTAATATCGCTGTACGTAATAGGCGCACTTTTGTCAAAACCGAATGCATTGTTTACAAGAGAGAAAAATTCCGCTCTGGTAATATTGTTATTCGGTCTGATGGTTCCATCCGGATAACCTTTCATAATTCCCGACGCCAGGGCTGATTCAATAGTTTTCTTGGCCCAATGCGTCTCGTAATCGGTTAATGGCTTATTCGCAGCAAATGTAATTGATATTGACGATAGAGTGGTCAGAATAGCAATTACAATAATTGAAATTCCTTTTATAAGCTTGTTCATGCTCCAATTCTCCCCCTCCTTTATGCTGATAAAATTCGTCTGAAGATTACGTGTATTTAATATACTATCCCTTGGAGCTTACCCCCCTTTTCTGTTTATGTTTTCAGTACAGTGTTCTCTCTCTGTTGCTTGTCCTCCGCCTCTGTCATGACTTCTAATGAAAGCGTTATCTGTAATCGTATTCATAATACCATTACAAATTTTCCTGTCGTTAGAACTCTCTTTATTCAATTTAGGGATATTTTTGCATATAATTTCCACTCTGTTGATGGTAATTAGCAGTATTTTTACAACTGGCACATTTTTTTGATTTATTGCTTGTGTTCGGACACCGTTCCCTCCTGGAAAGGGGCAAACAAATAGGACCTGCCATCATAATGGCAGGTCCTATTTGTTTGCAGGCGGTCGTCACACTGCCCAACTATTTAACTGAACCCACCATCCCTGCAACAAATTGTTTCTGCATCAGGAAGAACACCAATGCTGTAGGAATCGTTGAGATTACAATCGCCGTCATGATCATCCCGAAATCCGGAGAGTAACTGGAACCGAGATTGGAGACCAGCAGCGGAATGGTTCTTTTCTCCGGTGTCTGCAATACAATAAGCGGCCACAAGTAATTATTCCAGCTGGACATGAAGGTTATGATCGCACCGGCTGAATACGTGGTTTTCATGGTTGGCATATAGACACGGAAGAACAGGCCCAACTCGCTTAATCCGTCCATGCGCCCTGCCTCCAGCAGCTCCCTCGGAAACATTTTTGTATTTTGGCGAAAGAAAAAAATCAGGAATGCTGTTGTAAATGTTGGAAGGATGACCGCAGCTATCGTGTTAATCCCAATGATGGGGACAGTGCCCGACAATTTGGAGAACATTTGATACAGCGGAACCATGAGCGCCGCGAATGGGATCATCATTGACAGCAGCAGCACATTGAATACGATATCCTTCGCTTTGCTCCGGTATATTTCAAAGCCGTATCCGGCGAGAGAAGCAACAAGCAATGCCAGGATTGTGGTGGATAAGGCGATTTTAAGCGAATTCCACATAGAGGGAAGCAAATTAATGGAATCCGTAAGTTTGTTAAAATTGTCGATAAAATGACTTCCCGGGAGCATTCTGCCCTGGGTTACATCCACCGAGAGATTGGTGGAACTGATAATCATCCACAAAAACGGAAAAATAGAAACGATTGCGACAACCACTAGAAAGAGATAGATTCCTGTACGCTTCAATTTTCTCATTACTTATCATCACCAGCCAATCTAATTTGAAGGAAAGATAACACAATAATCATGATCACTATGGAATAGGAAACGGTCGCAGCATAGCCAAAGTCCGGCGTGTATTTAAATGAAAGATTGTAAATATATTGGGATATGGAGAGGGTCGCGTTACCCGGCCCGCCCTTCGTAATATTCATAATCTCATCAAACAATTGCAGTGTTCCGATAGTCGATGTAATCGATGTAAAGAGAATAATAGGTTTTAATAGAGGTATCGTGATGGAGAAAAATGTTTTTACCGCCGATGCACCGTCAATACGGGCCGCTTCATAAATGGAATGATCAATGTTTTGCAGGGAAGACAGGAAAAATATCATATTATATCCGGTCCAACGCCAGGTAATGGCGATGATAATCGTAATTTTTGCCCAAAACGGGTCAGAGATCCATTGGATAGGCTCGGAGAGCAGATGGATCTTCATTAAGGCGAGATTAATCAATCCATCATTCCCGAACAGATACTTGAATACTACGGAATAAGCAACAAGCGAGGTCACACAAGGAAGAAAAATGGCCGTCCTGAAAAAGCCCTTAAACCGCAGCTTGCTGTCATTGAGCAGCACCGAGATAATCATCGCGAAAATAATCATAATAGGGACTTGAATAATTAGAAAGAGAAAGGTATTCTTGACTGCTGTAAAGAAAGTCTTGTCGCTAAAAAGACGCTTATAGTTGCTTAAACCATCAAAATGTAAATTGGCTCCAGCACCCGTTTTAAAGGAGAGCAGTAGCGCCTGAATCATCGGGTAAAAATAAAATATGCTAATCAAAATCACGGCTAGAGCAATAAATAACCAGCCTGTATGTTTGGTGCGGTTACGCATCGTATGGTTCAATTCACTCAAATCCTTTCTATATCGAAAAATAAAAAAGGAAACGCCGGCCTCCGCTTTGCACAGCTCGGCATCGGAGGCCAGCGTTCACCCGGTCAATCTATCATGGTTCTTACTTGATCTGAGCCTCAGTCTGGGATTGGGCATCGCCCAAAACCTTATCAATATCTGAGCCATTCAAGAAATTCCGCATTTCTACTTTGAGGATATCCTCGATTGCATACGTATGCATACCATAGTTTACTTTAGGGATCTCAGTGGTCCACTTTGCAAAATCGGAAACAACTGCCTGCCCTCCAAAGAATTCATCCTCGCTTTTGTAAGCATCTCCTTCAGAGGCAGGTTTGTAAGTGCCGATTACACCTACATCAGTGACCAGACTTTGGTACAGATCAACATTGGATCCAAGGGTTTGGGCAAGAAAATCGGCAGCCGCCTCTTTACCGTCACTGTTCAATACATACCAGGAACTGCCGCCAAGGTTGGAAGCGTGCACTGAGCCTGCTGTGTTCTTCAGCTTCGGAAGCGGAACGACTGCCCACTTGCCGGCTTGATCCGCCTGGGCTTTGACCGATGGGGTAATCCAGTTGCCTGACGGCAGCGATGCGACGTCCCCACTGTTGAAGCCGGCCAGGAATGAATTCCAGTCCGACGTGATCTTCACGATATCGGCAGACATTAACTCTTTGTAAGTCTGGAAGGCTTCCTTCAGTGCCGCATTGTCCTTCAGATCGGGAGTGGAACCATCACTTTTCAAATACCAGGAGCCAGCCGATTGAATCATCATCCGGATTAATCCCAGGTCATTCGGATCTTGTGTCAGCATATCCTTGCCTGTTTTTTCCTTTACCGCTTTACCGATTTCTATATATTTCTGCCAGTCAATATCCTGCAGGTCATCGACCGTATAGCCTGCATCCTGCAGATAATCCGTACGTACATACATCCCCGCTACGCCGGAATCAAACGGAACACCGTATTGTTTTCCATTCATGCTCGTGGGTCCGAGTTTGTACTCTGCGAAATCGGATGCCGTAATGGACGACGTTAAATCTTGAAATGAATCCGGATACGTTTGCAAAAAGCTCTGCGCCCGATAATCTTCAATCAGAACGATATTGGGCAGACCCGAGGTTGTTCCCGAATTCAGGCCGGTATTGAGCTTTTGAATAATATCATCCTGAGCATATTCAACAACGTTGATCTTCACATCGGGATGATCCTTCACGTACACATCCTTTGCCTGATTCATCGCCGCGATATTGAAATTCTTGTCCCATGCCCAGACCGTAATTTCCTTACTGGAACCTTGATTCCCGCCACTGTCGGTGGAATTTGCCGTGTCATTTGATTTGCTTGAACAAGCCGTCAAAAGTAAAAAGCCAGCAAGTAATACAGCAGAAACTTGTCTCTTCATGTTTATCCCCCTACATTGATTTGAAAGTGCTTACTTAAAAAGGATAACATTCGAAGGAATTAATCAGTTAGAATATAATTTGTAATAATTAGTGATATTATTGCCTATTGAATTCGCTTCCAATAAGAAACATTGTAGTATTTTTGCATTTGGCATATTTTTTATATTTTGATGCGTTTTACAGCATCGGTTTGCTTAACCTGGCAGTTTAATGGATATCTTGGTGCCCTGTCCCAGAGTACTGGATATGGATACCCCGAATTCTTCTCCGTACAAAAGCAATATGCGCTCATGAACATTGCGGATTCCAATGCCATTGAAAAGCTGTCTCGCACTGGAAGGACTGGGTATGGTGTCCTGGTCGCCAGCGAGTTCCATTCCGTCACCATTATCCACGACCTCGCACAGCAGGTAATCTCTCTCTTTGGTAATGACTACATAGATATAGCCGGCACTTTTTATATTAAAGGCATGAAAAAATGCATTTTCGATGAAAGGCTGGAGGACAAGCTTGGGTACTTGCGAAGACAAGCAGTCTGGGGAAATGAAGTAATCCACCTTAATCTGATCACCATAACGTACCTGATTAATGAACACATAATGTTTTAGATTCAGCAATTCCTGTTCTACAGAAATCGTTTCTTTCACATTACTGATTGTATTCTGCAAGAGGGAGATAAGCGAATGGATGGTTTCCGTAATCATCTCTTTATTTCCACGCTGAACCAGCATATTAACAGACGCCAGCGTATTATACAGAAAATGGGGATTGATTTGCTGTTGAAGCGCGGCCAGTTCGGCATTTCGTTGTTCATTCTGCGTTTCAACGAGCTGGCTGACATATGCATTCAGCTCATCAAGCATATAATTAAAGGCCTTACTGAGTTGTTTGGTCTCATAGCTGCCGGTAACCGACATATAATTGTGGAAATTCTTTTTGGTTACATTGGACATTTTCTTAACCAGTGTCCGTAAAGATTTCGTCAGTCTCTTCGTTATGAAATACACCACGAGTACAGCTACCGCAATGATGCCGGCACTAATGAAGATTACCGCTTTCCGGTTGAGCATATGGTTAAGCATGGTATTCTTATCAATGATATTTACGATATAAAAATCATACAGGGGCAAATAATCCGCCAGAACAATGACCTCCTGATCTGAAATCTTCATTTCTTTGCTGACCAGGCCCAACTGCTGGATATCCCTCGCATTCTTCAAAATCTCGGGCGATTCCGTTCCGAGCAGTTCTTGCCGGTTGCTGGAAACAATCAGCCCATGCTGATCCAAAATGATCACATCGTTGCCTTTGCTGGTAAAGCTGGCATAATTCTTGCGGAATTCATTCTCTCTAATCATCATGAACAGGGTTCCGTACGATTTTTTCGTTTCCGGCATAATCAATTCTTTGGAAGCTACCACATAGGGCTCTGCGGAGTTCCATATGCCGCCTGCCATATAGCTGTACAGCATTTGACCATTATGATTCCAGGTATTCTCCGTAATGGGATTGCGCAGCAATTCCCCTGGCGGACCTGACCAATAGGTGCGGTTGCTGGCATAGCTTTTTCCATTAACACCCACAACAACAATTCCTACATTTTTGGCCCCGATGCCTGATTGAATCCGTTTCATTTGATCATTCATGCTAAAAGTCGTTTTGAAGTTCGACAGAGAATTCCCATTCGCTTCAGTCAGGAAGCTTTTGATCGCGCCGCTTTGCGCTACATTGATCGCGATATTTACGTTGGAGTAATGAGTGGACTGCAATCCGCTTTTGATCTGCTCAATAATTTTGGAATTCGTTATACTGAAGGTCTGCACGAATAGCTTTTGTGACATCTGCACCGTAACCCAGGAAGTTAATATCGTTACAGAAATAATGCTTATTGACATAACAACGAATATTTTACTGAACAAAGTTTGATCGGTGATTTTTTTGATCTGCCTTTTCATTTTCAGCTTCAGACCCCTTCTTGTTACTTTTTGCGATAGTGACTGGGCGAGGTCCCCATAAGCTTGCGGAACACTTTGGTGAAGTAACTGTGATCGGAGTATCCCACCAGGTTGCTTATTTCAGATATGGTAAGGTGTGGTTTCTCTCTTAGGAGCACACATGCTTTTTCAATGCGCACCCGGTTAAGGTATTCTATAAACCCCTCCTTATTGTGGAGCGCAAAATAATTGGACAAGTAAGACGGATTGAAATGAAAATGTTTTGCCACATCCGTTAAGGTAAGAGGGTTGGAGAAATGTTCGTCTATGAACAGTAATATTTTTTGTATTCCGAGAGGGTTTGATTTATTTTCGACGCAATCCACCGCACTTTTCAGGAATTTCTCGACAAGGGGTATCACTTCCTCAATATGCTCAGCTTCATGAATGAAACGAAAGTATTCATACTTTCCTTTATCCAGAGCGTCGGCTTCATAATGCAAATGCATCAAGGTCCCTATAATATTGAAAAGGCTGTGGCATACAAATGATTTGAACTCAAACATGTCTATATCCATCCTGCCTGGCATTGACTGAACATAACTGTTCAGACGTTGAAGGGCCAAGTGAAAGTCCTGGCGATTCAGTTCTGCATTAAAAGCCTCGTGATCAAACAAAGATCCGTTACTTTTGTCCTCTGTATATTCATTAACAACCAATAAATTCCGGTTTGGCAGAAAGAAACGGTGATCCAAAATCCTCAAAATTTCATTGGAGTACACTTCATGAATTTCATCAATTCCAGAGAAGTTCCGGCTAAGCGCCACACACAAGGGCATATTCCCCCTGATACCTGCTTCTGCCAAATGTTCAGCAACCTGTATTGCCTCAGGCCTGTTCGTACTCTCCAGGTTAAGCAAGAATCTAATGTAGTGATCTTGATGCGAAATCCGGCGGAGGATAAAGGGTTTACCCAGAAGTGCAATATCTGTCTGCAAGCCGGATTCCACCCATTCTTCATATCTCTTGATCGCAGAGGAGCTGTCTTGCACCGCTATAATCAGCAAAGCGAAGCAAGGGTAGATAAACATCGAATCTATTTCCGCAGGATGGTAGTCATTCTGATACCCGGCAATCAGCTTGTCCAGAAAATAATCTACAGATTGTTTTTTTTCACTTGTCCATTCCATATACTTGAGTGCCGGTATACGCTGAGCAGTCTTCCTTAATACAGCCAGCAAGGATACCTTATCCAGCTTGGGCTTCAACATATAATCAGCGACCCCGCTTTTAAAGGTTGAACGGACGTACTCAAACTCACCGAAACTGCTGAGAACCACTATTTCAGTTTCCGGATATATTCCCTTAACGATCCTGGTCAATTCCTCTCCGCCCATCACAGGCATCACCACATCAGTTAAGATGATATGCGGCTGGAATAAATCGACCATCTCCAGTGCTTCTTTGCCATTCGCAGCCTCCCCGACAATTTCAAATCCTTCGCTTCTCCAGTCCAGGAGATGTATAATCCCTTGACGTACCAGCATCTCATCATCAACAATCAGAACTTTGCAAGTTGTCTCCATTCACTGCCCCTTTTCAGAAGAAATACCTAATTCAATCTACAGCCTGAACCAAAGCAAACATACCGTTTCGAAGAAAACGGTATGTTTATTTATTCATTTGCTCTTGTATTCATTGCCAAAATAAGTAATTAGCTTCCTCAGTTATTTTTTGTATACGTTATAGAGAATTACAGCAGTTTCTGCCCTTGTTGCATAGTCAAGCGGTGCAATATTATTGCCGCTGCCTGAGACAATACCGTTCTTCACAAGAGTTGCTGCGCTCTCTACTGCATAAGAGCTTACCTTGGAAAGGTCTGAGTAGCTGCCAAGATCGCGTACAGTTCCATCCATCGCTTTCAGCTTGTTGGCTATAAGCATGGCTCTTGCCGTTAAGGTCATCATATCCTGTCTGCTGATCTTAGCAGATGGATCAAACCGGTTATCGCCGGTTCCGTCAGTCACTCCCAGCACTTTGGCTATGCCAATAGCATTATAATAGTAATCGGTTGATTTAACATCAGTAAAATTCGTATCAAATTTGGCCGTTAAACTGAGTGTTGATACAAGAAGACTGATGAAATCTGCTCTTGTAATCTTCTCTTGGGGAGAATAGGCAGTTTCCGAAGTTCCATTGATGATTCCTTTGGAAGCCAGTGCTTCAATCTGGGTATTCGCCCAGCCAATACCAGAGATATCAGCGAAAGTCTTGTAGACCTGGGCAACCGCAAATGTACTGAAGTGAGTAGTGGTAAATACCATGGCTCCCATTTCAGGATCATATTTTCCGCTTGGAACCGATGCTGCGGCACCATTGTCATCCATATACAGGATTACAAGATGGTCAGCCTCTTTCGCTTCATTGATTGCCGGTTCGTATGGAATTGAAACGTTAACCGGAATATCGGCGTTGTTGAAGGTGATGGTCTTGTTATCCGCCTTCATGGTCACCTCAATTACAGGTCTGGTTCCAATCTGAGAGATAACCGGTGCCTGGCGGATTGTTGAAGTATCCCCTTCTGCAATTTGAACGGATACCGTCTTGGCATTGCCCAGTTCCCCCGCTGAGAACATGTGGGCAGGAAGCGCCATTGTTCCAAGAACCGTCTTAATCTGTATTACTTTTGTATGATCTCTGGAAGTCAGACTTGCAGCAGGCAACTGCAGTTCATATGCTGTCGCGCCCTTAACTCCGGGCAATTCAATTTGGATCACTTTTGTACCCTCATCATTGTCCCGGGCGAATGCAAATGCCTCTGTAATGTCTGCCTCTGAAACAACTGCAACAGCAACGTTTGTTGCGTTATCAAGCTCCGCCTTAACTATTAGCTTCGCCGGATCGCGGGCTGGTTCTGTCGTTGATGTAGGGTTAGGTGCAGATCCCGGCACAGCTCCAGTTGTGTTCTTAGTATTGCCGCCTGTTACTGCCGGTGTCCTTCCCGGTACCGTTACAGTGAGGCTTGCCGTATCCGCTTCTGAATGGTCTGAGATCCTGGTCACAACAAACACAAGGTGCACTTCTGTATCTGTGCCAGGCGGTATTATGACTCCATCTGTTGTAATCACGTCCGGCTTATCCGTTGATCTAATGGCTATGCTGAATCCGTCCGGCACCGCCGGCAGCGTCAAGCTGGCCGCATCCCTGGCAGGCGCTGCAACAGCTGTAATCCCTGCTGCTATTTCCTGTGCCGTAGCTGGAATACTCAATTCACGTAAGATTGTTACGGTGTATGTCTTGGTCGTCAGCATATCCTTGGCAGTTACCTGGATTGGAATGCTGTTCTCACCATAGTCCAGACTGAGCGATAGCTCTTCCCCGCTGGCAACAGCTATTCCGTCTATGGATAGGGTTGAATCCAGGTCATACACGCTGGCACTTACAGTGATTGAAGCCATGCTGCCAGGCACCACAGCCGTATAGTCTATAATATCCTTGTCGAAAGCCGGAGTTATTGCAGCCATCTGTAAGTGAATGGCAGCCAAATCCGTATTGCCGGAATGGGTTGGCAATTCCAGATTGATAGTAATAGGCAGTGATTGCGCCGCTTCCGTATTCCCTGCATTGTCAACAGAGTAGTATTCCACAATGTACTGTCCGCTCTGGTTCAATTCAATAGGCTCAGAATAGGTCTGCCATGTCTGGCCATCTATACTGTATACCGTCTTTGCCATCCCTGACAGGTTATCTGTCCCCGCCAGTGTAACCGTAACCGGCGCGCTATACTTGCCGGATTCAATCGGATTCGCGGAATTCGGAGTGGCCGTGGTAATTGGCCCCGTTTGATCCAGCTGGAAGGTAATGTTCTTCGGATATTCCTCTACCCCCAGCGAATCGGTTGAATAATAAGACACGGAATACTGCCCATCCTGATGGAAAGTAACCGGACCGGAATATGTGCTCCAGGTGGTAGCATTATCAACGCTGTATACTGTTCCTGTTACGGTTCCCCCCGTTTCAGCAGCGTCAAGGGTCAACAATACCGGATTGACATACCAGTTCAGATTCCCGTCGGGTGAAGACGGCGAGATTACAGCAGTTGTGACCGGCATTTTCTTTTCAACCGCCAGCCATGCCAGCACAGGGTCACTACCACTGACTTTGCTTACGCTGATCTGCACATTGTCAGCCTTTTCAAGGGTGAATCCGATCTCCTCCTGATCGGCTGCAGTATTTTTGTTGATTGAGAAATTCTTGGAAGCAAGCACGGTGCCCGCCGAATTCTTGGCCGAGAAGCTCATGCCACGGGTGGCGCCCCACCATTCCTTGTAGCCTGAGATCAAGGTATAAGATCCGGGATCCAGATGCAGGGTATAATCAATGCTCTTGTCTCCGTAGGCGTACCAGCCGCTCTCATAAATGCCGTTTGTACTGGTGTGATATCCGATGTCAGTGTCAACTTTACCCGTATAGCCCCATTGCCCGTCGTATGCCTGATCGGACACCGAATTTACCAGTTGTCCGTCCAGTCTGGTCTTGGCAGCCGTGAAGAAGGAGGACACTCCTATAGAACCGCCGCTGATAAAATAGGTCAGGTTGGCATTTATCACATCAACCGTGGCATTCACCTGGTATCCGCCGGCCATAATCCCCGTGACTCTCATCGAAGTATAAGGACTGAAGGTAAGGCCAGCCGTATTCCAGGATACCGGGGAAGTAACTGCATTGCCAAGTGCATTCACCGCTCCCAGGGTAGCTGGAAGACCTGCCGCCCCCTCATCAGCCGTGACGGCAAATTCCGTTGGACTGGTCACTGACACAATGACATTAGGGTCAATAATATTGAAGTCTTTGCTCAGCACACCGCTTGACTCCATGCCGTCCGCATAGGCTACTGCCTTGAGAACCGTATGACCCCAAGTTAAGCTGACCGGACCGGCATAAAGCGGGCTCCGGTCCGTAGGCTCGGCGCCGTTCGTTGTGTAATAAATCTTGGCACCGCTTGTTGTACTTGAGAGCGTAACCGCCTGTTCAGATGTGTAGGTTCCGCCCTCTTCGCTTGCTGCCGGTAAGGCGGCCAGCGGTTTGGAGAGATTATTCGCATACACCTGCGCCTCAAGCAATCCATTCGACCAGTCCGCGGTAGAATTATTGTTATGGGCATTCTTGACTGCAGTGATGTTCAGCATCACATATCTATATTTGCCCTTCAGCATGTCGCTCTTGAAGCCCGCTGTTTTATTCTGGGTCTCATCGGCCAGGACAATCCAGTTTTTGTTGTCATTGCTGCCTTGAACCGTATAGGCATAATAAGCTTCGGAACCATTGTGGTGCTTGAAGCTGAGGTCCACACGCGACAGATCATAGACATCCTGCAAATCAAACGTCACTGAGTAAGGAACCTTCTTTTGCTGATAATAAAGCGTATCTGCTGACCATGTATCAGCTTCAGCGTACGAACCGTCATTAATATATTTCAGCAGCTTCCCTGCTACAACATTATCCTCACCGTCCACAGGTTTGCCTTGCGACACATTGGTCACATCCGGATAATTAAATACTCCGTTGTCCGGATTCAGCGACCATCCGGGCGTATAATTCATGGTCATCGTGTGTGTACTGTTGTCGATGTTGAGCGGCAGCCATACATAGGAGGAAGCGCCAAGAACATCGGGATTCCAGCGGTCGCCCATATACACATATTTGATGCTGCCATCCGCAGCCTTAACCTCCATAATATTCGTAGGTTGGCTATAGAAGGTAGTGTTGTTGCCTAACGGCTGAAGAGCAGACCAGCCATCCGGATTGCTAATGTCGGTAGTATAGGAATACATAGCCTGGTTCGGATACCAGCCAGATTGGCTGGAGGTAATAATATAATATACTCCGCCGGATTTGATCATCGCCGGAGCTTCTCTCTTGCCGCCGCCAAACAGCTGATAGGAATGCTCCCAGTCGACATTTGTGCTATTCTCCGTAAGCTTGTATACACGCATATTCTGCCAATCCTGCGTACTGATCAGATAAGCTTCTCCGGTGCCGGGATCCTGATAGACAGTGAAGTCGCGGGACCCATAACCCCACAGACCGTCCGAACCGGTATAGGATGCATCTGTTTCAGCAGGGTCGCCAACATGTCCCGCCCCCGGGCGGAAATTATGAAGCACGGTATAATGACCGTCCACCGAGCTTGCCGAAGCAATCAGGATATGGGAGTTCCCATAGTCAGTTCCATTCTCCCAGTGGGCATACAGCACGAACTTCCCGCTGGCCTGATCGTATATCAGCTTTGGACGCTCCATATTGAATTGCCCGGTTTGGGAACTGATGAGCCCGGGAGTTGAATCCGAAGTATAGCCGGGATTAGTAGTATTAGACAGGATGGTGGACACGAGTTCCCAGTTGAGCAGATCTTTCGATTTGTACAGGTTAATGCCATTGGTATTGTGAGAATTCAGGGATTTGTCTTCACCGACCCAATAATACCAGCCGCCCTGCTGTACAAAGCCGCCGCCGTGGGCTTGAATTGACTTCCCTTCGTTGTCGTACCATGCCGCTCCAACCGGAACACTGGTATAGCTGCCTGCAGGTGGTGTGCCATATACGGTCAGCTCATTGAAGCCGCGTGTCCAGTCAGCGTTCAAATCGCTGTTATTGCTTGCCCTTTTCACACCGGTGACCTGAATCCGGACATAACGGTATGTGTTCGGATCGGAAATGATATTCTCATTAAAGCCGACAATTCTATTGCTGCTCTGATCCTTGATCGTAGTAAAGCTGTTTCCATCCTTGCTGCCGCTCAATATATATTGGCTGTAGGTTTCCGAACCCTTGGTGAGCCTAAAGGTGACATCAATCTGGCTGATGGCGGATTCCTTCCCAAGATCGACTGTCCAGGTAAAGGTTCCTGTGTTCGCACCGGGTTGAAAGAAATTGTTCTCTGCATAGCTGATCCCGTCATTGGCTTGGTCGGCAGTGTAGCCGGCTGCCCCAGGAGAATCGCTTGCCGACAATGTTGTCGGTTTGTTTAAAGAGAGAATCTTCCCGCTCTGCACCGGAATGACAACACCGGCATCGGCATTATATTTAATGCTGGAGTAATAATCATACGCAGCATAACCATCCTGTAAAGTGATCGGCAGCATGCGCTGCGAGGACCATGCTCCGCCGAGCGCAGGATCCGGGGTAGCCCAGCCGCCGCTCCAGCGGTTCGCCATCATCACATAATGGTCGCCGATTTGCACGATTCCGCCGGATTGGGCGCCGAATGTTACAGTATTACCGATCGGCTGGAGCGGCGCGTCCGCAAGCTCCGGAATAGACTGTGCTGAGATATACCCGCCTTGACTGGGATACCAGCCTGCGGTTTGCGAGGTAAACAGATAATACCAGCCATCCTTTTTGATCATCGCAGGCGCTTCACGCTGCTGATTGGCAAGCAGTGTGACAGCGGGATAAACGTCCGCAGGCAGGATATTTGTCCAGTCTTCATTCAGTTTATACACTTTCAGATTCGCATTATTATCGGACGCGGAGACGAGATACCCGCTGCCATCATCATCTTCAAAAAAGTTTAGATCCCGTGATTGATTCCCTTGCGGCTGGAAGCTGCCGTGGTAAGTAAAGCTGCCTCCAGGGGTTCCGGAAATACTGGCAACCCTTGCAAGGGTGTAATCCGCATTATTCTCATAATGCGCCCACATGACCACCTTGGAGCCATGTTTTACAATGCTGACGGCTTCAAATTTATTCGCGTTTAGCTCCGGATTGTCGGTTTTCGACAAAATGACCCGATTGCCGCTATAATTCAGACCGTCACTGGAAGTTTGCTCTACAATTTGTGTGAAGCCGGAACTGTCACTCTGAAATGCATACTGATAATAAATGCCGTCGAACAGCAGCTTGGATTTCAGCTTCAAGAACGATACCTTGGTATTGTCATATGTCATAAGACCGGCAGCCGGTTCGATGACAGCTTGTGCGGCAGCAGGCTCTGAAGTAGCAATGACTCCAGATGCTCCGATTGCTGAAACCTTATAGTAGTAGGTCATGCTTGTGTTCAAATCATAGTCATCGTATGTGGTGGAAGCGGAAGATGCCAGCTCCACATAATTGCCATTGTCCGCATCAGACCGGTATAGTTTATATTTCGTTGCCCCGCTGACAGGGTTCCATTCAACCTTCATATTATCCGCTGCTGTATCCCCCTGAAGTTCAAAGGGCGTTGTCACTACAGTCAAATCATTTCCTGATCTGGACACTTCAGCCCTCGCGGTGAGCGACATGGCGGGAATGAATCCGCAGATAATAATAAAACTAAGGAAACTTGCAAAAATACGTTTCATTCTGAAATTATACTTATTCACCCTTATAAGCTCCTCCCCTGATTGGCAATCGGCTAATCTCCCCACTATAGAAAGCGCTTTCTTTAATACCGTTAATTCTAGCACCCAAATTAGTTTTGCTGTTATGAATATATCTAGTAAAATTGGTCATATGTTCGATATTTATAAAGGTACTATTGCAGTGAATTTGTAATATATTTTGATTTTGTAATATTCTTAGCTGTTAACTCTCTTAAGTATCCTCCTCGTACCTTTTATAGCACTTGTAGAAAATGCTTAGTGGAATGATATCCTTTTTCCAACAGACTTTAAAGGTCATTATTTGAAGATCATAGCCAATTAATTAACTAATATTCAACTTTTAAGAAATCGATGCCCCAATCTGCGTAGAGCTCAAATAACGAATCGTAATAAGCCTGCGCTTCTCAGACGGAATTTCCCCGAATTCCCTTAGAATTTGTGATGTCAATGCAGGTAAGCTTATGCTTTGCGAAAAGACACTTGAAGTGAATTAATCTTCTGGACGAAGCTCAATCTCAAACTGCTCGTTACGGTCACAAACCAGGATTCCTTCGATTACATTAAGCCGTGCTACCTGAATGGAAGAACGGCGGTTACCGTAGGCTGAGACCGTATTCCAATCTCCCGTCCGGCCCGGGTGGGTAAAATAGAAAATATAAGCTTCATCATTCTGAACTACCACATCGGCATGAAAGCCAATTCCACCGTCATCAATGCCTCTGCCGGGCTGATCCAAAATCTGTCCATTCCGCTCCCATTGTTCTAGATCAACGGAGCGGTATACCCCCTGTCCGCGCCATTCATCAATAATCAGCCAATAATAGCCTTTGAAGCAAAATACATTGGGACCCTCATGTCCTTGATGGGTCAGCACGGGACCTGTCACTTCCCACGAATAAAGATCCGCACTGTCGGCGGCATAAGTAACCGAGCCGTTTGCCTCATCTTTATACCACATACGGAAGCGACCATCCGGCAGAGGATAGATACATGCATCGATTACCCTGTCTGAACTAAGTTGAATGTGGGATTGATAGCTCCAGGAGAGCATATCCCTACTGGTATAGTGGAGCAGGCTTCGCTTGTGTCCCTCCCAGACCTCCGGTACGCCCTGAATATAGCTGACATACATATGATAAAGTCCCTCATGCCATATAATCTCCGGAGCCCAGAACGTATTCCGGCCCCATTCAATGTCCAAGCCGTTTATAATACCCCGGTATACCCAGCTTTTCCCGCCGTCTTTAGAAGATGCAACTCCCAGATCACTTCCATGGACCCAGGTGAAGCCTGGACCTTCGGCCGTTGCCCTGCGGCTGGTATATACCAGCCACCATTCCCCGGCGTTTCGATTATAGATCACCACGGGATCAGTAGCGCCGTCATAGATAGGGTCACGATATAGCGGTTTGTTCATAAGAGTTCTCCTTTATATATGTGAGATTGTCCAGCGGCAGATCCCCCAAAACCGAAATCGCCTTCACCAAGGAACCTTTATGGTTGTGCGGTCTCTGGAGCTTCGGCATATTGCGTTGGGATTTCCCACGCTCCTGTCTTGTTCATAGGCATCGTGTACTTGCCGACTCTACCGGCTCGTTTATAGCTTACTCATTTTAACTGTACGCATGAAATCAGCATTGGTACCCACAGAAACGGGACGAGCCTTTGCTTAAAGGCTCGTCTCCGCTTTCAGCGAATGTGGTTCAACACTTACAAACCCATTTCCTCGGCTCTCTTGTTAACTTCATCAATGGCTTCTTTCAAACCCTTGGATTCGTAGCTTTTCACAGCTTTTGTCCACATGGACGAAACGTCTTCCTTGCCGATAATAGTATTGATTTCATCGTCCTGAAGGGTTGTGATCGCCAGTTTGTTCTTAGCCGGTGTGGACATCAGCATAATATCGAAGTTAAGCGGTGCCGGTTTGTCTTCCGCTTTGAACTTTTTGAATGTTGCCTGATCCACGGCTTCCCAAGCCGCTACATCCGGATTGGCGTTGACCACTGTTTTACCAGCTTTATAGAATGCACCATGCCACTGTGCCAGTGTATTGATCGTATTGGTAATGGGGTATTTTTGTGCCAGAGATTCATCAGCGGTAAGCAGTGATACCGCTTTTCCGTTCTCTATTTTATAATCCACATCCAGAATGCCATTCTTGTACAATGCAGAGTATTCTTCCGAAGCCATGAAGTCGACCAACTGCAAAGCTCGATCAAACTCTTCATCGCTCATCATGTTGTTGAAGTAAATTTCCGACCAGTAGGGCGTTACAACATAGGTGTATCGGTTTCCATCAGCCGCGGGCCAGATATTCATAATTCCAACTGCGTCAGTCAGATTTACACCAGGATTCGCCTTTTTGAAGGTATCTGTATTGGCCGCTGAATTCAGTGCTCCGCCATAAGAGATAAAGGCTTGTCCGTTAAGAAATTTCGTAAAGCCATCCCCTTCCTTTTGAATGGCAAAATCTTTATCCAGTAAACCATCGTTGTAAAGTGTTCTGAGCTGCTGAAGACCTTCAACCACTCTTTTTGAGGTATAGGAAGGAATCCACTTTCCATCTTCTTTAACCCATGACTGATTGTTGGACATTTCAGGGAAACTGCCCAGGAACTGCGTATCAATATAGCTCTTATTCTGAAGCGCGATACCCACTGTTCCGGGATGCAGCTTCTGTACTGCTTTGATCATGGCGACAAATTCCTCAAAGCTGTTCGGATCAGAGGTATATCCGGCTTCACTTGCCCAATCCTTGCGGTACAAAATGGAACGGTCCAACACCCAATCGCTGGCATCGTCATAAGTCATTCTTGGAACCATGTAATACTTATCATTGACCTTCAGTGGCGTCACGGAAGGCAAGTTCATGATCCGTTCAATGGTCGGGTATTTACTCAGATCATCTGGAAGTGGCTTAATGATACCCTGCGTGGCCCACGAGGAATAAAGAGCCTTGTTATCCACGGCGATTACATTCGGAAAAATATCCGGAAGCTGACCGGAAGCAGCCCACACCTTTGTTTTTTCCATATAATCGTTCCATGTTAATTGCACCGGCTTCAGTGTAACATTGAACTTTTTCTCCATATCATTGAAGATCACATCATTTTCAGCACCTGGAGCGTCAAATCCGTCCTGGATACCCATCATGGAGACATCCAGCTCCAGATGTTTCGAGCCACTCTCTCCGGAAGCGCTACCAGAGGCATCGTTGGATGGAGAACTTGACGAATTATTATCATTGCTGCTGCAGCCCGCAAATACTGTTGTCAGGACCAGCATGACTGCCACCAGCATCTTTGCTTGTTTGCTCTTTTTCATGTAAACTATCCCCTTTTGTCATGTCTTATAATAATGGCTGCTTGCCAGTATTATCCCTTAATCGAGCCTATCATAATCCCCTTGGCAAAATACTTCTGAACAAAAGGATAGACCAGGATAATCGGTACCGCTGAAATAATGATCATGGCCGACTTAACAGAATCGCCATAAATATTTTGTGTCCCTTGAGCCAGCTGAGCTCCTGCTGAGCTGTTAATAATCTGACTGATGTTGGTTATGGCGTTACGCAGCACCAGTTGCAGCGGATACAGTTTGGTATCGTTAATGAAAAGCGTGGGCAGCCACCATTCATTCCAGCGGTCCACCGCGTAGAACAATGTCATGGTCGCAATAATAGGCATAGATACGGGAACTACTATTCTCCATAAGATGGTAATATCGTTAGCTCCATCGATCTTGGCCGATTCCTCAAGGGAAGGAGAAACCGTATTGAAAAAGTTTTTCATCATAATCAGGTAGAAGGTGTTAACCGCAGGGGGTATAACCATCACCAGCAGATTGTTTTGCAGATTCAGCTTTTGCAGCGTCAAAAAGTAAGGAATGAGTCCCCCAGAGAAAAACATGGTAAAGATAATCCCGTTGAAAATAATATTTCTTCCGGGTAGCGTTTTCTTGGATAACACATATGCGCCAGCTGTGCTAACCACTATACTGAGGATGGTACCCGCTGCGGTTACGAAGAGCGTAATCCCCAACCCGCGTGTAACCTTCCCGTCAATGAACAGAAACCGGTATGCAGATAAATCGAAATCCTTGGGAAACAAGAACAATTTACTCGAACTAGAGTCCGATACCGTGGAGAACGATAGCATCAGCGTTTGATAGAACGGAAACAGCGCGACCAAGGCCATTATTCCAAGAAATAGTGTTATTAGAGCATTGGGTAGATTGAACTTCTTGGTTATCACTTACAACCCCTCCTCTTTGCCGACTTTGGTCACGATATAGTTGGCACCAAACAGTAAGGCGAAATTGATTATGGACTTCAATAATCCGACGGTAGTTGAGAAACCAAAGCCAGTTGCATCCGTAAACGCGCTGCGGTAGACGAACGTATCTAGAATATCGGCATATTGATATACTGCTGAGTTATACAGGTTGAAAATCTGGTCAAAACCACCATTCATTACATTTCCCACGGCCAAAATGAATAATACTGCCGCAGTGGATTTAAGTACAGGCCATGTGATCTTTCTCATCTGCTGAAAACGGTTAGCCCCGTCCACTGCGGCTGCTTCGTACATCTCGGGATTAATTCCCGCGATCGCTGCCAGATAAAGAATGCATGACCACCCGGCCTCTTTCCAAATGTTAGAGATAAATAACACTATGGTGAAACCCGGCCCGTTAGTCAGCACGGATGACTTGTCCGCTCCGAAAAGCACAAGAATCTGATTGTAAAGTCCCTGGTCACTAAAAATCCCTATGATTATTCCACTTAATACAACCCAGCTGATAAAGTGAGGGAACGTAAATACAGTTTGAAATATCCGGGTGAGCTTCCCTTTCGAAATCTCATTAAGCAGCAGGGCAAGCACTATTGGGATTGGAAATTCAATGATAAGCCGTCCCAGACTGATCAGAACCGTATTGCGGGTAGCCGTCCAGAAATCGGGATTGTTGAAGACAGCGGTAAAATTAGCAAAATCATTCCATGGACTGCCCAGAATTCCTTTGGAATAGTCAAATTCCTTGAAAGCCAGTAATATGCCGTACATCGGAACATAGGAGAAAACAATGTAATAAATCACCAGCGGTGCGAGAAGGAGATACAAGTATTTATGTTTGACAATCTCTTTTCGCAATTTCCCACCGGTTCGCCGTGCCGTTAACTTTTCAGGAATTTCAAGCTGAGTATGGCTTGCCATTTTCTCTTCACCTCTATTATTTGTTCATGGCAATGGTAGACAGGAAATTCAATCCGTCTTCAATCTAAGCATCGTTACCGAATGACCGGGGAAACGGTAGGTGAACGATTTCCCAAGTCCCGTCAAATCCTTCGAGACAGGAACAACCCTTTGCGGTGCTGCAAATGAATTCTCGGCATCAAGACTGTCTGCGCTCAGTTCAATAACTTTCCCTATTTCTCCTATTCTGTCTACCCCCTCCAGAGTCAATTGCACTTCAAGTTCATCCTCCTGCGCGTTCACCGCCTTGATAATAATATCTCCGCTGGCATAATCCTTGCTGGCAGTGTAATACAAAGGTTCGATAGTAGACACTGGGTCAATCAAGTCATGGATCAACACATCATCTACATAACAACGGATGTGTCTCCCTGATACCTCTACCTTTAATGCGTACTCTCTTCCGGTCTCAACAGATACTTGATCAATTTCAATAATCGTAGCCTCAGTTCCGTCTACACATTTGCGCAGGGTAGAGAGCCGGTTAATCCACCCCCCATAGTTCCAGACATAGTAGTTATTACGGTCCTGTTCGCCGAAAATAATCCGCAGGCCTTCCTCGCCGTCCAGCTTCACACCCTTAACGGAAATCGTATAATGATTACTCACATCGGCGCTTACTGTCGACCGGCAGTCTGCCAAGTCCGTAGATGACTGCACATACCCTCCAGCGGCAGCTATCCAGTCTCCCTCACGAATCTTCCACAACAACGAGTGATTCTGGAAACTGTCACTAAAATAGGTTGTACCCGCCAAATTATCGCTTATGGTGAAGTCCATGTATTTCACACTTGTCCTAAACGTGCCAACACCGATACGACCCCGTATCGATTCCTCAGTCGCCGTATGTTCGTTCGAAGGAGGATTCAAGGCCAATTCGGAGTGAAGCACCACGTCCCCTTTATTAAGACTGAACATTTGTTGCACATAATAGTTCACACTGCCAAATGCTTGATGATTGTTGAACCAGATAAGGTTCGGGCGCCAATTCACATAATCGATATTGGCTAACATGGGTGCGTAGCAGGTGAGCTTGACCACATCCGCGTTCCGCTCCAGCCCGGTCATATAGGCCGCCTCAGCCAGTGCATTATAAAATTTATTTCCCCATGAAGCGTATTCACCGACAAACACCTTGGGACCGCTGCGGTCAAAATCGTCATAGCGGTGCCAATTGCTTAGGAACCAGGATGGCAATGCATAATAGTGTTCATCGACCAGATCCGCCTGAAACTGTCTGGAATAATTCCAGCCAGTCTCATAATCCTCTCCCTGCGGCTGTGGGCCACTGGAGCAAATCACCTTGATCTCCGGATGTTTCTCGCGGATGGCATTCTGGAAATAAGGATAACGGTCAAAGTATCCCTGCCGGACTTCCTCGTTACCGATGGCGATATACTGTAGACCAAAAGGCTCTGGGTGCCCCAGTTCCGCCCGTTTTGCTCCCCAAACCGTGTCTGTAGTACCATTTGCGAACTCAATCAGATCCAGTGCATCGTCGATCCATGGACCAAGTTGGTCCAGCGGTTCTTCAAGGCCGTGATGCGGGTTGTATGCGGCGGGAAGAACCGGCAAGGGCGCCGCTCCAATATCCTCACAGAATTGAAAATACTCATAGTAGCCCAGCCCCATCGACTGATTATAGCTCCAATTATTACGGCGTGAAGGCCGGCTTGCCACGTCACCGATTGTGTTCTTCCAGCGGTACATTGAATTGCGGGCTTCGGGGTCCAGCGAACCGTCATGCACCAGGCATCCTCCCGGAAACCGCATAAAACCCGGCTTCAACTCCGCGATCAAGCGGGCGATATCCTTTCTTAGTCCCCCAGGCCGCTCATTAAAGGTCTTCTCCGGGAACAAGGAAACCATATCCATATGCAACCTGCCCGTGCCAGTAGTCAACAGTACCAGTCTTGCCGCCGTATCGGTTCCACTTGAAGTTAGCACTGCCTTATATTGGACCCAATCTCCGGATTCAACTGTGATCAGGGCTTCGGCAAACAAATCTTCAGTCTGGCTTTCAAGTCGAATTTGAACGGGCCGGCTGCCATTGTCGTCACAACGGCAATAGAAGGTGAAATGATAGCGCTCTCCTTCTTGGACAGCGATGCCTGTGTTAAAGCCGTGATTCATCAAACCGGCGCCCGTTCCTGGCGTTGTGACATCCAGCACAACATAAGTCGGATTATTAGGACTAAGCGGATTTTCTTGTGCTGTATGGATGGAAGCGATTCCACCACCGCGTGTAACAAGCGACCAGGCCGTGAGCGAATGATAGTCCTCATTATCAATGGGATCAAATTCAAAGGAGCGGTTTTGGACAAGCTCCGCATATAGCCCCCCATCAGCGGCGTGGTTCAAATCCTCAAAGAAAGCGCCATACATTTCGGAATTTAGAACTGGCCCCGGACGGGAAGCATCAACGGTCAGCCTTCCTGGCGTCTGAGCTGTTGTCATGTGCCCATTAGTCTCTTGCAAGTAGGTTCACTCCATTTCCTAAGGAAAGCATCTTCTCTCTCTGCCTTCATTATAGGCTTTCATTCCTGGAGGGTGTATTCACGCAAATTAGTGAATATTGCACAAAACCAATAAAATGAAAACGTTTCATTCGACAAAACATCTAATAATTCTCCATTCTCTTCTACTTAAAATCCATATCCATCAGCCTAATGATATGCATGAGAGAGCAGCTACTCCTCATACAAAGCAAAAATCCCGCCCCTATGGACAGGATTTCAGGTATGCTCGGCACGGTAGGCACTTGGTGTAATGCCCTTCACACGTTTGAATATCCGGCTAAAATAGAAATAATCGGAATAGCCGGTTCGCTCGGCGATTTCATTAATGGGCAGATCCGTTGTCGAGAGCAGCTTGCAGGCATAGTTTATCCTCAGATTGTATAGATACTGTGTAAATGTGGTTCCGACTTCCTTCTTGAAAAGCTGGCTGATGTAATTGCCGTTTACATTTAGTTGTGCGGATAGAGCCGGAATAGAAATATCTTCATTATAATGCTTATTGACGTAATCAAGGATCGTATTAAACGTCCGGTTCCGCCCATGCAGACGTTTGAATTCCGTATGCGTCTTCAGCTTTTCTGCCAGCAGTTCCTTTAGAAAGACCAGCATTTCAAAGACCGTATCGAACAACCCGCAAAGCTGGTCAAAAGAATAAATAAAATCCTCATGCGGCCCACCCTCGCTTCGCCCCGCGAACAGCATAGTCTGGTTATACACAATGACTGCATGCTTGATGTACAGCTTCCCTTCCGCAAACAGCCCTTCCATCTCATCCAGACAGGCAGACAGAGCATCTCTGTCATTACTCACGATCGCCTCCTCCATGTCTTTCATGGCGTGTTCTTTCTCGTTAAAATTCACACTCTCATCGGTCAGCAAGCATGGCTCTCCTGCTGTAAAGAAGCGGTAGGCTTTGATCTCAGCCTCCTGCAGCGCTTTGCGGATTTCTCCGGCCCTGCGGATCCCTCCACTGATTCCTATGCCCTTGATTTCGTCCCCCGCGGCGTTCTCCAGATCAAAGCACAGTGACTCCCCGTTCAGCTGCTGAACAAGGTACGCATATTTGCCGAATCCAATACGCAGGGTGACACAGCCGCTCCAGCCGGAGAACATCAGCTTGCTTCTCCCTACAGACACAATAGCTTTAATGCCACCGGCTGAGCGGATGTCTACTCCGAGTGATTTTAGCGCATTGTCCAAATATGTGTCGGCTTCACTGGTGCCTTCAGCGATATAATCAAGAATTCGGCCTTCGGCAGTGATTTCCCGTCCTTCCAGAACCGTCTTGGCCTTTTTCAAAAAAACTGCGATTTCGGATTCATCAAAGGGCTTCAAGCAATAGCCAAAGGCTCCGTAATTAATTGCTTTTTGGGCAAGTGCAAATTCGGCATAGCCGCTTACAACAATAACGAGCGGTTTGGACGTTGTATTCTGCAAGTTTTTGATTAATTCCAGACCGCTCATACCTGGCATGCGGATATCCGTGAATACGACATCCGGCTTCAATCTCTCAATTGCCTCATAAGCTTCCGCTCCGCCCAGTGCGTAGCCGGCAATTTCGAACCCGTTCCCGCTCCAGTCCACGCTCGCGATCAGGCTTTTGACCACTAATTCCTCATCGTCCACTAGAAATACCTTAAACATATTATTTGCACTCCTCCAGCGGAATCGTGATGACAACCTCAGTTCCTTCACTCTGTTCACTTCTGATCATAATACCATATTCGTCTCCATAGTTTAGCTTGACCCTGTTATTGACATTCTGCAGACCGATACTGGCTGTATTGCTCTCCAGTCCTTCCTGCGCTGACAGCATTTCCTGAATCGAATGCAGCTTCTCTTCATCGATCCCCGGACCGTTGTCTTTAATCGACAGAAGAATCGTATTCCCGGTGCGCTCCCCGCGCAATTCCAACATTCCCGAGCCGCTCTGTGGTTCAATCCCGTGAAAAATCGCATTTTCAACGAGAGGCTGAAGAATCATCTTTGGAACCTGACATTCCAATATATCCTCGGAAAAGTGAATTTCTGTTTTAAAACGGCTTCCAAAGCGGATCTGTTGAATGTACAGGTAACTTTTGACCATCGTCAACTCTTCCCGGAGAGGGACCATATCCTTGCCTTTTATGCTGTAACGGAAGACAAACCCGAGCGCCTTAGCCATATTAAATATTTTGTCCGAGCCTTCCTCCACTGCAATCCCCTTGATGGATTCCAACGTATTATACAAAAAATGGGGATTGACCTGACTTTGCAAAAAGGCCAATTCGGACTGTTTTTTTACCAGCTCCGCTTTATACAGTCTGGTGTTACTGTCTACAAGCTGCCTTGTCAGGAGATCCAGCTCATCCAGCATCCGGTTAAAATTCTTGGCCATAATGCTGATTTCCGCATAACCCTTCAGGATAATCCGACGGCTTAAGTTACTAGGCCTGCCTAATTTGAAATCACTCATGAACTGCACCAGCTTCTTCAGCGGACGTATAATATTGCTAATGACGATGAAGAAAGGAAAAGCCAGCAAAAGCAGCGCAACGAAGAAGATGATAACTGATTGCTTGCGTACATCCTCAATTCCACTCAACAGTTCGCTTTTGGGCAGCTTGAAGACGATTCTTCCATCAATATCGGGCACCGCACCTGTTTGAACCAGATAATCCCTATCTTTTTCTTGCGATAAGCTTTCCTTGTAAGGACTTCCTGTATCCAGCTGAGCATCATTGGTAAAAAACACCTTATCGTTACGGTCCAGCGCATAGATTTTACTTCCGGTCAGACGTATGGACTTCTCAGGCGAGCCCAGTATTGCTTTGGCATCCAGCACAAGCATCAGCGTGCCAATTTTTTTATCATCCTCAAAGTTGGTGATGGAATAGATCGGACAGCCTGCGATAAACACATTTTTGCTCACGTTATTAAATGGAAGAGTGGTAATTCCGGTAAAATAGTACAGCTGCTTGTCTGGTACTTCCTCCACAAAGGGCAGCAGATTGCTGATATCTCCGCTGATATTGAATTTCATGCCCTCTCTGCCTACTAAAGCGATATCCAATATCCCATCCTTCATATTCATCATGTCTGAGATATAGCCTTTTAATTGCAGATAGTCCTCGTACTTGTCTATAGGATCGGTCTCCGTTAAATATTCTTGTACAAATGTTGAATTGTAGGCAATATTCTGAATGATCCGCTTGACTGCATCAGTGTTGGAAGACACAGTCTGGTTCATCTGCGAGATCATCTCGGTGAAATACTCGCTGTTCTTCTTCTCTACGACATTGGTGGATTTGCTGTAGCTGGTAAAGATAATAAAGAGCACCACCACAATAATAAAGGCAACCAGCAGAGAGAGCTGTATACCAATCGGCATTTTTTTGAAATAAGCCATCTGTTCACGACCTCTGAAGTGAAGTAGGGTCCCGGACTGGGATTTCACCCCGGGCAGCTCCCATTCTTTATTGTATCAGCAATTGGCCGCATTTCCATTCAGTTCTCCGTCAGAATCCTGTTTTGGGAATCTCAATCGGAAGTACATCATATGGTTCAGCCTGGCCGGTCCGCACCTCATACATGTTGGAATGAGCCTGCTTCACACCCTCCACGAAGGGCTGATACGGCTGGTTGCAGACATCTACCACACCAATTTGATAATTCTCACCGTCAAAGCGCCCAAGCACCGGCTGATCGTTCCACTGAAAATAATGGACACCGATCAGCTCTGGAATCGCCGCCGCCTGCTCGACGTAATAACGGTAAGCTTGTCCCCGTTCCTCCTGGGTTCCAACCGCCCGGATTCCGTAAGCGAGCATGCCGGCATCCGCCGCACCGAAATGATATTCACCGATCATTACCGGCTTGTTCAACACCTTGCTGATATGTTCAATTTGTTCCCGGTCAGGAGAGAATTGATAGCAATTCAGCGAAAATACATCAAACCACTCGCAGCCCTCCAGCATATCGTCGCTGCCCACCCAGGCATAACGCATGCCCAGATTGAGATGGTCCGGGTCCGCCAGCTTGCACAGACGGGCTGGCACCTCCACGTACCGCCGGATCAGTATCCGGTTGAATTCAGCATAATCGGCTTCCCGAGCAGAGCTTCTGTGCTCCACCGCCGTCTCCGCCAAATACAGACTCTCCAAGCTCTTATATGAACTTCCCCAGGCTTTGTTCAAAGACTGCACCGTTCTATACCTATCCTCCAGCCACTGGACGAATCTTTCTTTGCTGGCATAACGGACCGGTGACTGCAGCATTTGATGCGTCAGATTCAGACTGTCGACGAATGCCCAATGCGGCTCATTGCGCATGAAATAGCCGACCATTCTCCGGTCCTCACGCAGTACACGAAGCTGGTCTGCGAAGCTTTCGGCACTCCGTTCATATTCCGGACTGAACACATCCGGGAAATCACGGAAAATGGTCAGCTCTGTGACCGGGAAACTCTCCAGCGGATAGACATACGGCAGCTTGGAATTACGAATAAAGTCAGAATCGGACCAGTTCCCAATTGTGTTGAAACCCCATTTAATCAACCTGCATTCGGTTAACTGCTGCCAAGTCTGACGCCACTGGCTGCCAAAGGAGCGGATCAGATTGGCAATTTCGAAGCTGAATTCCCGCCCTCCCTGTGACCAGGCCTCTTGGTATAGTCCATCGCTGCCGGGCAGCTGCGGAGTCAAATGCTCCATACCCGATACCCGCATAGGAGAAGCAGGAGCGATACAGTCCATGCCCGTGCTGAACAGGGCATAGCCGTCGGGATCGACAAACCACCAGCGGCTGCCGTCATGCTCTGTGCGGAAAAAGCCTGTGGCAGCAAATTCCATCCGTTTCCACCCGCCATACCGGCCATATTCGCTGCCGCGGGAATCCGCTACTCCGGCAAGCAGTCGCTCTTCCGTAAGCTTCCGCACCATTTGCTGCGGATCTTCCATTTTGCCTATCCAGTCTTTGCTAGCCAGTTGGCCCAGCTCATTGATATAAGGCATAGGGTCATAATCAAATAGAGGAATGCTTCTGGTCAAGGATAACCCGGCAAATTCTATTCTTCTATCTGTAATGGAAGGGATGGTGGCGATCGTCATTCGATTAATGCTGCTCCGGTCAACATAGGTATCTCCCCGCATCACAGACTGCATGATGCCGGGATAACGGTCGAGGAACAGCTTCTCCCCGTTCAGATGGCTGAGCGGCAGGCATATAACAGTTTTGACATTTGGCAGGACTCCCAAATGGAACGTAATCGACCGGTTCTCCTGGTCATGAAAAGTAAACAGCAGGACAAGCACATCATGTGACTCATGAAAAACCTCGGCCGTCACAAAATCGAAATCAGTCCATACTGAGCGGCCAGCATTGTCAGATTCAAAGTATACACTTCCACCTTGCGGCGGTGTTGTCATATAGAAGCATTCGGAAGACAATCTGTGACATTCAGTATGTGGACCTGCCTGGAGTAATTCCGCAGGAATAGATAAGCTCATAGAGATTCCCCTTTTCTACACTTTCAATCATTATAATGTAAGCGATATCATTATGCGTATATACGGATCTTATGAAAACATGGACAATACTTACTTGTTGGCCGTCTGGCTTCCGTCGCTAATATGGGCCCGGACCTCCAGCGTATTCTCTTACCGGAAGCAGCTGGAAATACTGCCGGCTGGGACCAGAACCGGGGTTATATGGAGATTGCTGTTCAAGGAATACACGGCCAGCCCCCTCCCGTTTCTCTCCTTCTGCTGTAAGAACCCTGCCGTCCTTATATGTGATAACCAGCCTGTTCTCTTCTTCTTCTGCGAGAAGCCAATGGAAATGGGCTGCGTCATTATGGATAGGCTCCAGCGTCAAGGAACTGGCCTGACCCACGCAAAGTGACATTTCCTGATTCCGGAGTCTTACAGCAGCGGAACTGCCGTATTCAACAGTCCATAACTGCCTGTGATTGTCATAAGCAAGCGTAATTACTTCAACACTCGAAGTGCCATCAGCTTCTGGAGACTGCGCAATTAGAAGTCCGGCTTCAAAAAACAAATCCGGCCAAGGATAACCTTAACCGGATCTGCAGATGGCATTATAAAGCTTATTTCAAGCCCATATTAGCCATGACATCTATTTTACTGGCATTCACGTACCAATCGTTCACCTCATCGGTAATTTGCGTACCGCCCTTTTCATACCATTTTTTCACAAAATCATCATAAGCTTCAAGCGGTTCATTGCTGTAAATAATCTTCGTGAACATTTCTATTTCCGTCGTTTGCAATTGCGCCCATGAAGTTTGCATAGTCTTGGTAGGCGCGCCGTTGAATGCATCCGGCAGCAATACATCCCTGTTTTCATAAGAAATTACGTACCCGTCTTTGGTTGTTTGATCAGCCGCATCAGATCTCATCAAGACACCATTGTCGGCCTTGGAACCATTCGCCAGGTCATAGAAAGATTTTCCTGTGCCATCTACGCTGGGAGTATTCTTTGTGAAGAGCATCTTGCCTACACCTTGAACTTCGTCAATGGGATTGTTGAATTTTTTGGAATCAAAGGTGACCTGATCATTTACGATATCATAGTCATAGCCTTGAGCGTAGCCATACTTGAAGTCGCCGGTACCGAACGCCACATCGTAGAGCTTGTCATAGTACAGGAAGAAGGCTTCCATATTGTTGAAGTCTTTGTTGAACATAAAGACACCGTCATTGAGTTGGGCAGATTGGTAGGTTTTGTCGCCGTTTATAGCGTTGATTGTTGGATAAGCGTTAACCTTCGCACCTTTCACATTCTTTTCGACATCTTTAATACTGCCGTACAGCCAAGGACGGCCAATGATAATTCCCGCTTTGCCTTCCGTAAAATCAGCTAGTGCGTCCCATGCGGCCTTTGTAGCCAATTCTTTATTCAAATAACCTTTGGAATACCAATCACGGAGTTTAGCTAAGGCTTCCTTGTTACCGTCCGCAACTGATCCGTAAGTCAACTTGCCGTCTTCTTCCAACCATTTACCGGGAAGATGCTTGCCGGTATACGCACTGAATATCATAACAGCATCGCTTACCCATCCGGTGTTATAGCCGTCCTTGCCGGAGAAGTCAAACCCGTAAGTATCCTTTTTACCGTTGCCGTCCGGATCATCATTCGTAAAGGCAGCGATGACTTTTTCGAATTCATCAATATTAGTAGGCGCTTTCAGATTCAGTTTATCAAGCCAGTCTTGACGGATAAGCATTACTTCGCCTTCAGTCAGATTGGGGGAAATAGCCATTCCATACACCTTGCCGTCCTGAACAACCGGGGTAAAAGTGGTCGGGAACTGCTTGTAAATCTCTTTCAGACGGTCCGGCATATATTTTTTAATATCTTCTGTAATCTCTTTGACGCGTCCGGATTGAATCATATCATTCAGCAGCGCAGTATCATACACAGGCATGACATCCGGGAGTTGCTCGGTGCCGGTAAGCCCCAAACGCAATTTGGTATTGTATTGGGACCAATCACCGCCGAGTAGCGTAGTTTCAATTTTGATACCGAGATTCTCCTCACCCCATTGTGTCATCACATTGTTATTCAGACTTTCACCATTAATGTATTTGCCGGCATTCTCGTCTTGCTGTTTCGAAATGGTAATCGTGATTGGAGGATCATACTTGCCGTCCTTCAGCGTTGATTCTGTCGCAGCGTCCGATCCATTGTTTTTCGAACCGCAGCCTGCCAGCAACCCTGCCAGCAGAAGGGCAGTAGTAATTATAGCACTTGTCTTTTTCATCAATTTGTCCCCTTTATATTTAGAAATATATAAGTGCATATAGCTTTGTCCATTACTCCTTTACCGCTCCCAGAACAATACCTTTAACAAAGAACCTTTGGAGGAAGGGATACACAAGAATAATAGGTAAAGTACTGATAAAGATTTGTGCAGCCTTGATACTTTGCTCCGACATTACCGCCGCCTCAGATGGACTGAGGGCCATATTCTGTGCTGAACCCTGTACGACTATCGTCTGCAGGAAAGAAGCCAGCGGATATTGGGTCGTATCGGACATATATAGAATTCCGTCAAACCAAGAATTCCAGTGCCCGACCATGATAAACAATCCGACGGTTGCCAAGCCGGGAAGAGACAGCGGCAGATAGATTCTCCAGAAGATGCCGAAGAACGAAGCACCGTCAATAAATGCAGCTTCTTCAAGCGCTTTCGGAATCGTCTTGAAGAAATTCATGAGCAATATCATATTGTAAGCCCCAAAGGCACCCGGTAAAACCAACGCCCAGATGGTGTTCTTCAATCCAAGACTGCTAACCAGAATATAGGAAGGAATCAACCCGCCGGAGAACAGCATGGTGAAGACGAAAATCCACATCAATGCATTGCGTCCGCGGAAGTCCTTTGACAAGGCATACCCGGCGGTCGTTATGACAAACATGCTGATCAGCGTCCCCAAAACCGTCCGGATCACTGAAATAAGCATAGAACCGGTAAAATTCGAGTTATTAAAGGTTTTAGCATAGGACTCCGTATTAAAATCCACTGGCCAAAAGGATACCAAATCACCGTTTACGGCGGCCTTGCTGCTAAACGATTGCGCGAGCAAATGTAGCAAAGGCAAGAGGCACGTCAAGGCAATCAGAATCAGAAATATATAATTGAAGAATGAAAAAATCTTGTATCCCTTGGACTTATGATACACTCTCTTTTCTCCTCTCTAGAATATTTTATAGTTGGCTACCTTGTAGGCAATCCGGTAAGAAATGATAATCAGGATGAAACTGATACCGGATTTGAACAAACCGACGGCGGTACCGAACCCGTATTGTCCATTTAATAAGGATGCCCGGTAAACATAAGTATCGATAATGTCCCCGGTGCTGTATACAAGCGGATTGTACAAATTGAAGATTTGATCAAATCCTGCATCAAGGATACTTCCAAGGCTCAATGTAGAAATAACAATGATCATCGGCAGCATGGTGGGAAGTGTCACATGCCAGGTTTGCTGCCGGCGTGTTGCGCCGTCGATTTCAGCCGCTTCATAGTAGGAGGGGTCTATTCCTGTAATGGTGGCTAAATAGACAATCATGCCGAACCCGAAATTCTTCCACAAGTCACTGATTATGACTGTCGGTCTGAACAGCCCCGGATCGCCCAGGAAGAAGATCGGCTTGGTTCCGAAGACATTCGCCAGGAAATGGTTGATGCCGCCGTCAAGGCCCAGAATATCGATCATGATTCCGGCAACCGTTACCCAGGACAAGAAGTGAGGCAAATAGACCAAAGTCTGAATACTTTTCTTGACCCCGACATTTCGGAGCTCACTCAACAGAATCGCCATAGCAATCGGGACGATAACCCCGACAATAATCTTGATTACGGCAATAATCAGAGTGTTGATGATAGCCTGCGTCGCTTCCTCTTGCTGGAATATTCTCGCGAAATTATCAAGTCCAATCCAGGTTGAATGCATCATTCCCAACCATGGCTTGTAATCCTGGAAGGCAATAACTAAGCCGACCATAGGACCGTAAGCAAAAATAAGTACAAAAACCAATGCAGGGATACATAACACATACAATGGCCAATTTTTCTTAACTTCCTTGTTCCAAGGGTTCTTCCTGTTCCTTTTGACATCGTCTGTTTTCATTTGTGTGACTTGGTTGCTTATAATCTGAGTTATTTTTCTTACCCCCTTATATATATCCAGATCCTTATTTCTTTCAGGGTTAATGGTAACAAAAGCGCTTTCATACTAAAATGCCTTAATCTAAATATCATGACCACTCCCTCAACATGTTTGAAGAGCGGTTTCATCCAGAAGTCACATTCTCTTTTTCTTTTAGAAATTATGGATTATGATATTTGGTATACCGTTGCTTTATACAGAAGAAGTAGTCTTTGCGACAGGAGAATTAAATATGATCAAGAGAGTAAACATGAAGAGGTTTATTTATTTCTTCATTTTTTTCCTTTTACTTACTATAGGTTTGTTTTTCGTAATGAATACAATGGGGTCTAGAACCATTCAGGAGAGCATGATTAACTCTTCCAAAAATCAGCTTGCCTATGTCGATAGCATTGTGGACGGTATAATTTCCGAGGCGAGTATGTACGGCATCCAGTATACAACTGACAACTCTGTGCGTTTCTACCAAAACAGGATACTGGAATTAAGTAATTACGATGCGCAGATGAAGAAAAATGATATTTATAACCGGATTTCGGATCCGCTTCTCTCCAGCCAGTCGGTTGAATCGATCGGAATCTATTGGAAATCTGAAGGCACCTTCATTACCACTGGTTCTGATCCGCTTGCCAAGCTGCCCTTTGAGAAAGTAAGCAACCGGGGCTGGCAGACTTATAATAACAGTTTGTATTATTTCTCAATCTATCCTTATATTAACCAGCCGAAGAATCCTGCTGATGTTCAGTACATCGTAGGTGTTAAGCTGAAAACGGAATATTTAACAAGCTTGCTTGAGCGAGCGGTTAGCGGCGGCAGCTCCAATGCTTTTTTCCTCGTAAACAAAAGCTTGTTAATTAGCAACAAGAAAGTGGACAGCCGGATTGAGGAAAAGACCAAGGAGACGATTACGCCGGTTACACAGGAGATTCTAAAGTTTGACTATCATACCGAAGACGATGACTATTATGTATTATCGAAGTACATTCAACCCATCGACACGTACCTTGTCACGTATACACGGATGAGTGATTTTATGAATCCGCTTCACCGGAATCAGCAAGTGTTTCTGGGAAGTATCCTGGTTATCCTGGTTATTGGCCTTATTGTCATTCTTATGTTCTATCGCAATTTTTACCGAAATGTGTATTTGCTGGGCAAAAAATTCTATCAGGTGGAACAAGGGAACTACAGCACCAGAATTAGCGAAAACCCGGTTAATGAGTTCTATAATCTATTTAAAAGCTTTAACCACATGGTTGTTAAAATCCAAACTCTGTTCGCATCCTTGAAGACTGAAACGGAGCTGCGAAGAAATGCAGAAGTGAAGCAGCTGCAGGCCCAGATCAATCCACATTTTCTTTATAATAATCTGTTTTTTATTATGTCAATGGCGAAGGCGTCACCGGATGCAGTCATGCAAATGAGCAAGCATCTGGCGGAATATTACCGTTATTTGACCAAATTGGATTCGCATGACGCCACTCTTGCCTCTGAACTGCAGCTTGCGGATCATTATTTATCCATCATGTCCCTTAGCAAAAATATTAATTATGAAATCAATTTGCCCCCTGAGCTTGGAGAGCATCGCATTATGCCGCTGATGATCCAGCCCATTGTCGAAAACGCGATTCAGCACGGCATTGAAGAGCATCAAGGCGCGCATCGTGTTTCGATAGATGTAAAGACTCTTGACTCTGGAGCACTGATTATTATCGCCGATGACGGCAAGGGGCTTACCCCTGATGAAATATGGCAGCTCATGATCAGGATTGGAAATGAAACGCCTCCTGAAGGGACTAGAGGGATCGGTCTTTGGAATATCCACCAGCGTCTTAAAAATGCGTATGGTGAATTAAGCGGCCTGCGGTTTTTCACAAATGACTGGGGTGGCTTATCCGTACTGGCTTATATTGATTTCTCGCTTGATGAAGGAGGACAAAATGCGCTTATTGATCGTTGATGACGGGCATTACATCGTTGAATATTTAAAGCATCTGCTGGATTGGGGAAGTTTTGGAATTGAGCATATTGAGACCTCTACAAATTCGATTGAGGCCAAACAAATATTGAGTCAGAATCACATTGATATTCTTATTACGGACATCCGTATGCCCGAGGTCTCCGGCATTGACCTGCTGCAGCACATTAATGAGATGTCGCTAAGAACCAAAGTCGTTTTTCTCTCAGGCTATTCCCAATTTGATTACGCTCAAAAAGCCGTACGTTTAGGGGCACTCGATTATTTGCTTAAACCCGTGGATAAAGAGGATATGGAAAAAGCCATGAGACAAGTAATTAAAATTATCAATGAGAAAAAATTGAAAACCTCGGTTGCATGGGAGAAGTTTGATGGTCTGGGTTACTTGCTTTCCGTTATAGGCGAGCGTCACCCAACAGGCAATGATTACAGCACTTATGATAACGCTTTTATGAATCAGCCTTTCTGCTTTTTCCAGGTCTCCGATGCCCGGGAGAAAGATGAAATGACGCTTCGTGACAATAACGGCGGTTTAGATCAATTCATTTGGAGCACCACTTCGACATTAGCGGGGATAGTGTTATATTCCAATACGGAAAGGTTAGAGAACAGTATTGAAAATATTACGTTTTCTGAAAAGTTTGAATTCAGTCACAAAAATACGGTCCGGTATTATTTCTACCAATTCTTTTTTGATGAAAATGTGGGCATCAGTGAGTTTGCAATCGTGCGGGATAGTGCTGAATTCCCAAAATTAGAGTCAGGAGATTGGGAATGTGCCAGAAAAAAGATCCTTAAAAATTTCCCCAAAATCAGTTCCAGGAAGCTAAAGACAATCTATCTGCTGGAAGTGATTTATTATCTTTATTTTACGAATAACAAGTTGCAGCCTGCGGAGGTACAAGACTGGATATTCAACCAATTAAAAAATCCGGATGTCGCATTACATTCGATTATACTGGGCATCGCTCAATTGGAGAGAAACATCAAATTATCTAATGATGATATCATTCAGACCGTTCAGGTATATATAGCGAATCATATTAGCGAATGTTTGAACTTGGAGGATTTGGGGAAAATCGTTCATCTTCATCCTGTTTATCTTTCTAAACTCTATAAGCAGGAGACTGGGGAAAATTTATCAAATTATATTTCCTTTAAGCGGTTGGAGAAGGCTGCGAGGTTATTGATTGATTCTAATTTACATGTGACCGATATTTCTCATTTAGTCGGTTACAAAAAACCTCAATATTTTATCAAGCTGTTTAAAGATCAGTATGGGATCACACCCTATCAATACCGCAGAAAACAGACTACATAACAGGCTGCCTAAAGCTCGCGGTGAGGTTTTTACTTTTAAGAGAAAAGAGGGTCAACTGCGTAAGGGAAGCCTGGCGTAATGGATCGGCTTAAGTTGAGAATTTCCCGGCCTCCCGCTGTTGCTCGAATCTATTGCGTATTCTGCTGTCTTCCATCTTCATTTAGGAAGTTGTATTTTGGCTTAATCCTAAAAACTGTAATGGATTGTTTGGGGAAAACATACGAAAAACTGTTCTTCATGGCCGTAAAGTGATTCTGCCTTCCAGTTCACATAATCCACGTTGCAGAGCATCGGGGCATAACAAGCCAAGCCTACCGCATGTGCATTGTTCTGAAGCCCCGTCATGAAAGCTGACTCCGACCCCGTCACCCTCTGCCAGGGTGTCGATAACGAGATAGTTCCGGTTACGTTCATTCAGAGAGTAGCTGTCTTCGACTGCAATAGAGCTTTTACCGCCTCCGCGCTCCACCTTCTCCCAGGCTGTCAGCGTTATCCTCACCGAACTGCTCAGTATAAATTTTCAACATTCCTTCTGTCTTCATTTCATCACAACCCTCTTCCTTTTTAATTAGTTTTTTCATTTATTAATTAGTGTTTATATTAACAATCACATGCAATTGGCAATAATTTCGTCAATTATGAATCAAAACGTGAATCCCCACCTCTTATTTAATTAGATATCATTCTCAAAAGGCAGAAAAACCAAGTAACATTTTTAAAATATTTAATTGAATTAGTCTTTTGTTAATATTAGACTTTTAAGCAAAGTGCTACGCATTGTCTGAAAGGATAAACAAATCATTGCTTGAAGGAGAATTTACATGCTGAGGAGTTTCCGAAAGGTAAGTCTGATGAAACAGATTCTATATTTAATCGTTCTTATGCTGATAATCCTATTGATTTCATTTATGGTGTCCAACTTGATAGCCCGGAATATCATTGAGAAGAAGGTTGCGGATTCTTCCAAAAAAATAATGCTGCAAATCGAAGAAACCATGGTGAGTTTTTTTTCGGATATGGACGGCATTTCCTATTCTCTACTTTACAGTCCCACAATTCAGAGCTATTTAAGTTCAACTAATGTTCTATCAAGAATTCTGATGGATAAGGAAATCGTTTCGGAGTTTTCCAGCACGCTTTCATTGAAAAAAAATATGAAGGGGATTCAGCTATACGATAGTGAAGGCACCATGATAACCAGTATAGGAAGAGCAGTTGAGCCCTCTACCAAAAAACGGGTATCTTCAATTGAATATACGGTTTTGCATCCAAATCAGTTGAATGCTACCTACTATACTATTGCCGTTCCGGTATACAATCTGCAGAACAACTATGTGCTAAGGGATTATCGGGGCATGTGTGTATTTATTATGGATGTGGCCAATTTAAACAGTATTCTGAGCAAATCGAAGATTTCAAATCATTCCGAATTATTGCTAGTCGATCAGAACAACAATATTATTGCGGGTACAGATGGGGCTATAAATACTGAAGAAATGGATAAGTTAAAGAAATGGAGCGAAGACCCGCGCTATATAGTGCAAAATATAACCCTCTCCTATAACGGATGGAAAATTATCAGTGTAATCCCCAAGAAAGAGCTGCTTCAGGATTTGGATATTATTGAGCGTTTGAATGTGGCAACGTATTTGATTATCTTTTCGATTTTTTGCCTTTTTTTACTGATTTTCTATTCGCGAATCCTGAAACCAGTCAAAGCATTATTGGACTTTATTAAATCTTACGCCAAAAGTGGTGGCCCCAGAAGATTCAATGTGGTGTACTACAACGAAATCGGAGTGCTGGCCAATAATTTAAACCAGATGCTAGACAATATTGACCAATTAAGCCGTAATGTTCAAATTGTGCAAAAGCAGATGTATGAGACAGAAATAATCAAGAAACAGATGGAAATATCGGCTTATCGCAACCAGATTAACCCTCATTTTCTCTATAACACCTTGGAGAGTATCCGTGCGATTGCGCTTTATCACAAAGTAGGAGAGATTGCAGACATTACGGCATCCCTATCCAATATGTTCCGGTATTCGGTAAAGGGTACTCATTTGGTGACAATTCGGGATGAGATCATACATCTAAAGGAATATGCCAAAATTATTGAGTTTCGTTTTGGAGGAAAAATACAAATTGTCATACAAACAGATGAAAGTCTGCTCGCAGTACAAACTCTGAAAATGCTGCTGCAGCCCATTGTGGAGAATGCTGTCTTTCACGGACTCGAAAAAAAAATCGATCCCGGTACGGTTTTAGTAAGAATTGAAAGCACAACTGTGAAGAAATGCAAAATCACCATTCAGGATGACGGTTGCGGGATGGAAGAACAGCAGCTACGCAACCTTTCAAAATCCTTGCAGCAGTTTATGACCCCTGGAAACACAGTAAACGATGAAAAACTCGGCATTGGACTATCCAATATCTATCGAAGAATCAAGCTTTTTTATGAGGATGAAGCGAAATTGACGATCGACAGCATCTTGAATAAAGGAACAACCGTATCTATTACTTTCCCTATATACAGACAGACGGAAGAAGGAGGAAGCTAATGTATCAAGTACTAATCGCTGATGATGAGCCATGGGTTGCCTATGGAATTATGCACTTAATAGATTGGGAGAGCCTAGGATTTCAAGTGATAGGAACAGTGTATGATGGTTTGAGCGCTTTGAGGATTATTCAAGACCGTAAACCGGAGCTTATCATTTCCGATATCCGGATGCCAGGTTTAGACGGAATTCAGCTTTTGGAAAAAATAAATCAAATGCAGCTCCAAACCAAAGTGATTCTCGTTAGCGGTTATGCCGATTTCACTTATGCACAGCAGGCAATCCGCTTCGGCGCATTTGATTATTTACTGAAACAGATTGACAAAGACAAACTGAAAGAAACAATATCAAGATTGATTTATTGTCTAAAAGACACCCAAAGATCTTCAAAAGAGCTGGATCTGTTTCTTGATGATTTGTTTGAACTTCTGGAACCGGATAACAAAATTACAATCGGAAATTTTTTGAACAACAAAGGAATTATGAATGAATATCCCCACTATCGGTTTGTTTGCTGTTTATATTCTACTTCAACCGCCTTACTGTCTGAGCAGAAGATAATGCCGGAAAAAGAATTGCACACTATTCGTTTCCGCACGGGCCAAAACAAGATTTCGATTCTAGTCAGTTATGACGAAAGCAAAAAAAACTTTGATTTTTCAAACTATATTTCAGAACATTTTTCTCAATGCACATATATTGGCATCAGCAGCATTGGATTGTCCTCAACCCCCATTGGCAAGCTCTATCAGGAAGCGGATATCGCGATGTTCAGTTCGTACTTTCATCATAGCAATACGATTAATCAGTACAAACCGGCAAAGCTTTCTCTGGAAGTTCGGCAAATGATTCTGAATTTAGAAATATCCATTAAAGAACTGGCACATAAAAATATCGTTAATTTGCTCAATGAAACTTGCCAAGAGTGTACAAGAGAGCATCTGAGCATCGAACAAATCACGATAATCTACAATCAAATCGTATCAATGATCTTTAAATATCACGGTAACTCTAATGTGATTGATGAGATCGAGCATCTCCCTTATGAGCATATTGTGCGGATTTTCCGCTCGCCTGAACAACTGTTTGAACGATTTATTTTTTTCTTCGAACAGTTAACGGAAGTAGAGGTTTATATACCGAATGAACAAGTAAAGAGAGTCATTGAATACATTGATAGCTGCTTTACCGAGGATATTCTTCTAAGTTCGATCGCTAAGAAATTCAATATCAGCTTGGGGTATCTCAGTTCATTGATCAAAAAGGAAACAGGAGCTACTTATTCTGAATATGTTTTGAACAAACGATTAAGTATGGCGAAGGAACTTTTAAATGACGGGTCCATATCTATACATGAAATTGTACAACGGGTTGGCTACAAGGATTATTTTCATTTTAACAAGCTGTTCAAAAAAAACTTTGGCCTTACACCGAGTAAATACCGCAAAATTTAGATTGGTACAAGTGAACAGAACACCAAAATAAAAAAACTGGAACATATGCCAAAAACGGTTTGCAGTTTACGATGTAGGAGTTCCAACATATATTTTCATTTAAGGGGGCTCTTGTAGATTATGAAATTCATGAGAGGGAAGTTTATGCTGCTCGTATTACTGATGTTCTCTTTAGTATTTGCAGGCTGTAGTTCCAACAGCAATAATGAAACCGCTAACAAAACGGAAAGCGCGAACCAGGGATCTGAAAACAACACCGGCAGTACCGCGAAAGCCGTCTGGTTCTCCACCGTAGATTTTTGGAATCCACCTTCAACCTGGAGTACTGATCCGAATACCGTTCAAGGAGCGATAACTGAGAAGACCGGCCTTACCTTCGAATTCAACATTCCAGCGCAAGACGGGGAAACGAAATTAAATCTGATGCTGGTTTCATCTGGTCAGGATTTGCCCGACCTTCTAACAATCACAAATGACGTCTTGGGTAAAAAATTGATAGAGGCCGGAAAGGTGTGGGACCTAGATGAATTTCTGAAGAAATATGATCCCGAATCCCACCTCTTAACCGATTTCCCTGCGGATGTAAAACAGACCATAGTTGACAGAGATGGCGGTTTTTATGCTTACCCGAGCCACATTGACTCTGAAGATGCAAGAAAGGTTTATCCTCCTTCCGGGCAATTTTATATCGATACCGTCGATTATGCTACCAATAACGGAATTGTTGTCAATAAAAATCTGTTAAATGAGGCCGGCTTGACTCTGGATGATATTAAAACCGAAAAGGGTCTGCTTGCCGCTTACCAAAAGATTAAAGATCTGAATTTGAAGGTAAATGGAGCTTCCGTTATACCGTTATTAGTAGACGGAAAATCCTATCAGGAACCAACCTTGGGCTTTCTTCAGGACACGTTTGGCGCAATGCCGGTCGACAAGGACGGAAATTACAGAGACAGACTTTTGGCTCCTGAAACAAAAGAAGCTTTAGAGTTTCTTTATAAAGCCAGCAAAAGCGGTTATTTCGAACCCGGGCAGATGACTGTAGATAACGCAGCGGTTAAAGCAGACATGGCCTCGGGGCGTGTATTTACCTTTATCGGAAACTCGGCTAATACATCTTTTCAGTTAAATGATTATTGGACCTCTTCTGGCCCGATCCTGTCGGACAAGGGAACTACCCCTGTGCTGGCGAAGAATAAGCGGGCGGGCGGCGGCTGGATGCACACATTTATATCCAAGACAACTAAAGAACCAGAAAAGCTTGCTAAATTTCTGAGTTTTATGACCAGCAAGGAAGGCATGCTCTTGCACATCTACGGTTTCGAGGGCATTCATTACAATTTTGACGCCAATGGCCATATCATCAAGACGGAACAAGGTATTAAGGACGCGTCAGAGTATATGACAACAGGAGTAAGTGCATTTTGGCCCTTCCATAACACTACGTTCTCTTACAGCATGCAGCAAGCCCCAACAGCGGAGACTGATTTACAGGCAGTTACCGCAAATAATGTAAATTCAGCCTACGGCAAAGCAAAGGATACTGTGATTTATAATAGTGCGGCCCTAGAACTGCCTGCAGATTTATTCCCGGCTGACAGTGAGTTTGCGAATGATGAATTGCAGATCAAAACGTATAAGGAAGCGCAAATTGCCAAGATCATTATGTCGAATGATGCTGCTGAATTTAATAAAAATTATGAGGATATGATTACTCAACTGAAAAAGCTTGGTATTGAAGCGCTTGATCAGGAAAGAAACAATTATATTCAAGAAAAAAGCAAACAATACGGGGTTGTTATTAAAGGTGTTAATTCCTAGTCTTTAGATGAAGAACGGTGCCAAAGCGGATATGTAAAACTGCTCTTTGGCACTGTTATTTTAGGAATGGAGGAGATCATATGACAAGGCAGCGGCAAAAGGGATATAAGCTCGGCTATGACTTTAGAACGCAGTTTGAACTAAAATTGATGTTATTTCCAGCAGTGATTCTGATCTTTGTCTTTAACTTTGCTCCTTTATTCGGATTATTAATGGCTTTCAAGAGCTACGAACCTTCAATGGGTATTGGAGGAATCTTCACAAGCCATTGGAATAACTTTCAGCATTTCACCCGTGTATTTCACAACTTCCAATTCTGGCCGATGGTCAGAAATACGCTTGGCATCAATCTTATCGGAGCATTGGTGGGAATACCCGTGACCCTCTTCTTCGCCCTGATGCTGAATGAAATCAAGCATCCCAAATTTAAATCGCTGATACAAACGATTACCTATTTGCCACATTTCCTGTCCTGGGTTATATTCGGAGGTTTATTCATTACACTGCTGAATACAGACGGCATTATTAACTTTCTGCTCATGGAATTTCATCTCATTGACAAGCCGCTTCAATTTCTGGCAGATCCTCAATATTTCTGGGGAATTGCTATCCTGACCGGACTGCTCAAGGATCTGGGTTGGGGAGCTATTCTCTATCTGGCGGCCATGGCGGGCGTAGATCAGAGCTTGTATGAGGCGGCGGCGATCGATGGCGCCGGGAGACTTAAACGAATGCTGCATATTACAATTCCGGGGATTCTGCCGACTCTAATGGTATTGATCATATTTGCCGTAAGCGGCATGTTGAATAATAATTTCACACAGATTTATGTGCTGCAAAATACTTTGAATTTGCCGGCAAGCCAAGTTATCGATACGTATGTTTATCAAACCGGCCTGCTGCAATTTCAATTCGCCTCGGCAACAGCCATCGGTTTAATGAAAACTGTTTTTGCATTGTTATTGTTGGTCGGCGCCAACACTTTATCCAATAAATTGACTAAAACTGGCTTATTCTGAGGAGAGATCACATATGGTTGGAGGGAAAAGCGCAGGAGAACGCGTATTTACTTCATTAACGATTCTGATTATGGTCATTCTTATGGTCATAACCATATATCCGTTCTGGTTCTCGTTAATCAGTTCATTGAACAGCGGTGAGGATCTGCTGCGCGGTCCGGTATTTCTGTGGCCGAGGGAGCTTACATGGGCAAGCTGGGAAAAGGTGCTGGCAGACCCGGGAATACTCAAGGCAGCCTGGATAACCGCTTCACGTACAATAATTGTTACCGTAATTTCCATGCTGTACACGTCAATGTTTGCTTACGCATTCTCCCGCTCCTACTTGAAAAGAAAACAGTTTTATGTAATTATCGGCTTCGCAAGCATGTATTTCAGCGGAGGATTGATCCCTTCCTTCATGCTCATGAACTGGCTGGGGCTATATGACAATTACCTGGTTTACATCCTTCCGAATATATTCGGCGGTTTCTATAACGTAATTATTTTCAATGCCAATTATAAAGGTATTCCTGACTCCTTGTTCGAATCTGCCAAAATGGATGGAGCCAGTGAATTCAAGATTTTCTTCCGAATAGTCATTCCCCTTTCAAAACCTGTGCTGGCAGCCCTTTCCGTATTTACAGCCGTTAATATATGGAATGATTACGGGACAACCCTATATTTCACGCAATCCAATAGCTTACAGACGCTGCAGTATGTCATATTGAGATTAATTCAATCGAATAGGGCTGTTGAGAACATGATGAACACTGTCGATGGCTCTAATCTCGCAGTATCTCAATTATTAAACAGTTCGGACGGGCATGGACTAGTAACCGCCCACACTATTGAGCTTGCAGCGATGGTTATCGCCTCAATCCCTATGATTGTTATGTATCCATTTGCCCAACGATTTTTTGTTAAAGGTGTCTTGCTCGGTTCAGTAAAAGAATAAGCAGCTTATTTATAGTCTATATAGAGCGAACTTAAGAATTCAACTTGCTGTCTGAATGAAATCCTTGGCTCGCAAAGAATTCATGCATCAGCTATACATAATTCTTAAGTTCAGCTTATATATTCGCGGCAGAATAGTCCGTTATAAGGCCATGAACATCTGTAGTGTCCGATCGGCAAGATATGGAAGATACTCATGACCGTATTCATGATATACCAACAGGTCTTTATCAGCTGTAATTTTGTTTAATGTGGCGAAGATTTCCCTCATAAGCGGAGGTCGTGGTATCCAGTTTCTTGATTCAAGATAATTTTAACAACTGTTCCCTTACCCCACACACTTGTAATGGAAATCACACCCTCGTGACTCTCAATAATTTTGTAGCTGACCATTAAGCCTAACCCCATACTATTCTGTTTCGTTGAATATATGGCAGCTCCCAGGTTGACTAGCTTATCCTCAGGTATACCGGACCCATTATCACTAAAAATAATGTTTACTGATTCATCGCCATCGATCTTTACCTTAATCAACATATCCCCGCCAGCAGGCATTGCCTCAATACCATTTCTAATAATGTTGCTAAATACAATTTTGAGCTGATTGGGAACACATTTGACGAAGAGTACCGGATCGGCAAATTTCGTTATCATCTCTACATTGAAGATCGTTGCCTGTGGTTCATACATGGAGATGACTTCCTTCAATATTTGGACTACATCGTTTGATTCGAAATTCTGCTTTTGCGGACTAGCCAGGACTAGTAATTCATCCGTTATGGCTTCGATTTTCCCGAGCTTCGAAGTTGAGGTATCCGTATCATGAATCTCCTGTTCGATGCCTGCTGCCAAAAGGCCTATAACCGAGAGCATCTCCGTAGAATGTAATAATTCCAGCTTGTTTTTCTGCTCCGTAAAATCTTCAGACATTCTTGCATTCTTAAATTCAGTAATATCAATTAACGTAACTGCGATTCCTTGATAGCGGGAATCATATGCTGAATAGGGTAACAGAATAATACTAAACCATTTACCATTTGAATTCCGGATTTCTTTTTTGACGCTTTCACCCGAAAAGAGAACTTTCATTGCGTCTGCCATCAGTTCGTCATATTGTAAATTATGTTTGATATCGCCGATGGAACGGCCTATGTCCATGTCTGCCAAATTAATTTCTTTGCTGACTGCAGGTGTGAATTTACGTACATTCATCTTTTCATCCAGAAAAATAGTAGCGATATTGGTGTTGTTAAAAAAGTTTGACATATCATTATTAGAATCGGTTAATTCCTGGATTTTAGTCTGATATTCTTGATTTACAACCATCAATTCTTCGTTACCCGACTGTAACTCTTCATTCGTGCTTTGCAGTTCCTCATTGGAAACAATCAATGCTTCGTTGACCAATCCCAGCTCTTCATTAGAAGTTTCCAATTCTTCGTTATACACCTCTAATTTAGCATTCGCAGTATGCAGCAATTCCCTCGCATGAACCAATTCTTGATCCTGGTCCTGAATGTGCTCCTTGACTTGTAACTCTGGAAATTGATGATTCTGTATCAAGTCTGCATCTATTACATCCTCGATAAGGACTTCTTTGTGTTCAGCAGCATCTTCAAAAAAGAGAATCATCAATTTGTCATCTATCGAATCGATTGAAAAAGACTTTGCTCTCAAATGAATGGAGTGTCCTTTATAGCTATCCTTAATGGCTACATCTCTATAAATAATTTCCTTAAGTTCTTTTCTCGCTTTTTGCAGCAAACTCCCAATAACAACCCCCAAATATTCAGGAACCAGTTTAAACACATTCAGTGTCGGTTTACCCTTAGGGAAGACTAAATATTGATTGGCATTCCCATTGATATGAACGATATCGTTGTTACTATCAAGGATAATGCAAGCAGTCACGTATTCTTCGATCAGCTTGGTATACACCGTTTCCAATTTAAGAACCCGTTCTGCTTCCTTTAATCTTACAATCACATTATTTTTGTGACTCATTTTTTTATCATTCACACGTTCTCTGATACCAGAGAAACCTGCTGCAGATAACGAATCACTTAACTTATGGTGGTATATATTCCATCTATTATCCAGAGGTATAAATAGATTGGTCAGTTTGCCCAAGGTTTCACTTGGACCCAAAAAGAGATACCCGTCTGATTTTAATGAAAAATGAAACAAGGAAATCACTTTTTTTTGAACAGGTTGTTGTAAATAAATCAACAGATTACGGCATAAAATTAGATCTAGCTGGGTAAAGGGTGGATCACTAACCAAATTGTGCTGAGCAAAAATGACCATTTGTCTAATTTCTTTATTTACTTTGTATTCATTTCCTTGGCGGGTGAAGTACGCATCCAAGTATTCCTCTCTCACGTTCTTTGTAATGATGTCTGAATATACCCCTTTGCTGGCGAATTGAATAGAATCCTTGTCCAGATCAGTGGCGAAAATGGTCACATCAAAAGTTTCTTCAATGTCCTCCATATATTTTCTAATCAAAATGGCTATGGAGTACACTTCTTCTCCGGTAGAACAACCAGCAACCCACACCCTTAAATGCTTGTCTGCACCACATTGCTCAAAGATGGTAGGCAATACCTTATCGGCAAGAATAGCAAAGGCAGCCGGATCACGGAAAAATTGCGTCACTCCAATTAATAAATCTTTCTGCAGGGCAGTGACCTCATTGGAATGATTAAATAAATATTGATTGTATTCCTTAAGGTATTGAAATTCTTGAATACCCATCCGTCTTTGAATACGGCGCATAATACTTGCCTGTTTATAAACAGAGAAATCCACACCCGTAGACTTCTTCAGGATCGCAAATAATGTACTTAGTTCTTCAGCAATCGATTGTTTAGTCTGATTCATATAAAAATCAATATATTCAATAATATGTTCCGGCATTTCCTCAGGAGTAAGAAAATAATCGGTCTGATCAATTTCAATATCACTTCCGGTCAAGCGGACAGGATTTGTCATATCCGTTTCTTCAACTATGATTAGCCCGTTAGCTTTTGAAATACTATCGATGCCAAGCATACCGTCTCTACCCTCATTTGAAAAAAGGATAGCTATCGTATTGCTTCCAAGAATTCCCGTAAGTCCATTCAAAAATCGGTCAGCCGACAAATCATTGCCTTTATTAGCAGTTACTTCTGTTAGACTTATTATTCTTGATTGAAAGCTAATATCATGATGGGGAGGCAACAAATAAATACAATCCTCATGGATCTCCATTTGATCTGCTGCATGAAATATCTTCATATTAGTGTGCGCAGAGAGCTCTTCCAGTGGAAATAACTCCGACTTGGCAGACTCGTGTTGAGCAATGATAAAAGTCAGTCCATGGAGAGTATCCAGATGATCCAGGAATTGCTTCAGCCCATCCAACTTTTCGGGTGAAGCTACAATGCCAACTATGCTAAATTCTTTGATTCGTTCATAGTCCGAATTATTCTGATAGTATATTAGCTTTTCCATTAGACATAATCATTTTCCTTCCCCTTAAATCTATAATACGGATTAATAAGCTTACATTCTTCCACGTCACCAACCATTACCCATATAGTACCACAAAAAATTATGTCAAATTCAGCATAGTCCTATTAATTTATAGATTGAGCTTGTGGTTTTTCTATTTGGGATTGGCCGTGACAATTCCAAAATCCCCTAGTAGAAAAATTATGAACGCCGAGGGAACTGAAGAAGGCATTGATACTATGATTGAACTATCGGTTAATCCTCATAACGCTATCTTTCTTCATAAATTTGCTTTAACCTAATAGTATTATGACGCTAAAGGATACAGGTGCTGAAGATGGAGCCAATGGAATACGGAATCAGCGAGAATCCGATGTTTAAAGCAAACGGATATAAACCGCCCGATTTGCACAAATGGGGGCCGGGCGTCCGCGATGTGTATGCTCTGCATTATATTGTAAGCGGGAGAGGCTATTTGAAGACATGCCAGACAACCTTCCTGTTGCAGACCGGCGAAAGCTTCATTATTTTTCCGCATATGGAGGTGTACTATTACCCTGATCCGCAGGACCCCTGGGAGTACTTCTGGATTGAATTCAACGGGACTGAGGCCTCCCGTCTGTTGTCGATGATTCATATTTCACCGGAGCATCCGGTTGTAACGGCCCCTCCGCAGGATATAGAACCCTTGTATCACAAGATCAAGGCCACCGGCATAGAGCCCTTTGAACGGGAACGTTCGGAGGCAGGGCTGCATTTGTTATTGTCCCATTACATGGAGTATTACCCCAGTGAACAAGCATATCTCAAAAAGGACTATGTCTCTTCCGCAAAAGAATATATAGAAACCAACTTTTGGAATTCCTCCTTATCGGTTCTGGATGTAGTGGGATTCGTCAAAATTGAGCGCAGCTATTTATTCCGGCTGTTCAAGAAAGAAACTGGAACCTCTATTTCCGGCTACCTGACTGCATTCAGGATCCAGCGTGCCTGTGCATTGCTGGCGGATTCGCAGTTATCTATAAAGTCTCTATCCTATTCCGTCGGGTACCATGACCCGCTGTATTTTTCAAAGGTTTTCAAAAAAGCAACTTCGTACACTCCCTCGCAATATAGAGAAGCATTCAGCGGGGAACCCCCTAACTCCGCAAGCAGTTAAAAAAGCTGCTCCAGGCGCGATTGTTACGCACCGGGAGCAGCCCTTGGAGAGATGCTTGCTGATACACTATTCGAGCCTGATTCAGTTATCTTTAACCGGAACCGGAACGGATTCCAAATCTGCTTGAACACCATCCGTTGTTTCCATGAGAGACGACGAGCCGCCCAGGTATTGCTTGAGCCATTTCAGCGCCGGACGCTCCGATCCGTTAGAATTCAGCAGATGCGTATTCGGTTCCCAGGTCTGATTCTGGATGTAGCCCCAGAGGGTCACTCCTTTTACCGCAGGATTCTCCCACAGCACAGGGAACTTCTCCTTATATCTGGCCAGCTGTGTATTGTCGTCACCGGTCATATCCAGCTCGGAGACGTAGATAGGCAGGCCAGTGGCGGACAATTTACCAAGCACAGTATTCATGGTAGAGACACTAACGGTATTCATATTGAAATGATGGCACTGAATGCCGATGCCGTCGATCAGGCCTCTGGATTTCAGGTGATTGATAATCGTCACATACTGGTTGGTCAAGCTTGGATCACCAATAATTCCATATTCATTGATGAGCAGCTTGGCGTTCGGAAATGCGGCTCTTGCTTGCTGGAAGGACCAGATCACCCAATCCCAGCCCGTACTTCCGTCGCCGCCGATAGCATTGCGGTAGGAAGGCTTGGCATGCAGCGGCTCATTGACTACATCCACGAACGCCGACTTGGGATAACGCTGCCCCGCTGCGGTAATCCATGCGCTGACCTCCGACTTCTGTTCTGCCGCCGACAGGCCGGCAACCCATGCAGGCTCTTGGCTTGCCCAGACCAGTGTATGGAACTTGAAGGGGAAATTTTTGCTTACCGCATAATTATAGGAAGTATCCGCGCCGCCCCAGTTCATATTATTGCGATTGCCTTCAACCGCTCCCCATTTGGTGGCATTCTCAGGCGTCACCTGATTCCAATAGGTGGCGAAGCTCGCAGGAACACTGCCTGCAATGATATTCCCCAGGAACTTTGGCCCGTTGGTAAGCGCGGCACTGGCGTTCCCCGACATGACGGATGAGAGTAAGACGCCGGTTAAGCCCAACCCGCTTACAAGCTTTTTAATACGGTTCTTCAATTTGAATCCATCTCCTTTGGCGATTATAAGCCCCATTCAATATAATCCACAGAAGCATCCCAGGCTCCATTGTCCGTAGTTACGATCAGCTTAACCTCCTGATTACCGGTGCCGTGGGCCACATTGGACAAGGTCTGCACAGTAGGTGTGGTTCCGCTGAAGTAGAAGGAGCCGACGGTCACCCCGCCAATTTGCAAATCGACCCTGGCTGCGGCGGAGTTGCTGGAAGCCCCCCGGACTGAGATATTATGGCTGCCATAGGCAAAATACTGATTGAACGCAGCAGCATCATCATTCCCGTACAACGTTACCCCGCTGAACGGAGAAGTGATCTTGCCCGCATAAGTGCCGCTGAGCGTCATATCCTCTGCTTCCACTTTGCTTCCGGTTCCGGGAGCAGTGGTGCCCGTGGAGAATTGCCAGTAATCCAGATTAAACAGGCTGCCGGAGCCTGATCCGGTGAATACCAGGTAGAGCCTGTGAACTCCTGTTGCATTGCTGACAGTAGTCTCTACCTCCTGCCAAGCTTGTGCCCCTCCTGTAGAAGGAACATTAAGTGTACCCACCAATGGGCCGGTTGCGCTATCCAGCCGAATTTCGATTTTGCCGCCTGTGATGGTGGAAGCTACGTTTGCCTTGAAGCTGGTGGCTCCGGAACCGAAATCCGCGTTGCCTACGGCAATCCAGTCCCCATTGTTAATGCTAGTCACATTCATATTGCTTACAGGGCCGCCCGCAGCCTGAGTAGCTTCAGTAGCAATGCCTGCATTCCAGCCGATGGTTTCGGCTTCGACTCTGGTGAACGGATTCAGATTGGCAATCTGGGCAATGCCCGCCATGTCTCCCTGAACCTCCTGGATGTTCCCGTTCGCATTATGGACAAGCTTATTGATATGCGGAGAGCGGTACCCTTTGCCGTCGCCGAGTACAGCCTTCGCTACGGTCTGGGCATGGTAGACTACATACCATTGGTTGTTGAAGTTAAAGACCGCATGGTGGTTGTTGCCGCCTACTCCGAAGAAGGTGTACGGATTCTTCAGGAAATGTCCGGTATACGTAAAAGGCCCCATCGGGCTGTTGCTCACCATGTACCCGATTTCACCTGCCGGATAGGCAGCCGGGTGTGTGCCGGAGAAATTGAAGCAGTACGAGTAATAATATTTGCCTCCATACTTATGAATGCCCGAATCCTCGAACATATAGGGGGCATCAATGGTGGATGCGCTTCCAACAATACTCGTCATATCCGCACCCAGTTTCAGCACGCGTGCTGTCCGGGGATTGGCTATGGATGCCGGGTCCGAAGTGTTGGGGATACCCCCGCCTGCATACAGGTATCCGCTGCCGTCATCGTCCACCAGGACAGCCGGATCAAACAGCCAGGTCACGCCGGACATGCCGGGTGTAGTCCCTGTCACCAGCGCTTTGCCCAGCGGGTCCGACCAGGGGCCAATCGGAGAATTGGCCGTTAACACGCCGATGCCTGATGCACCGTTTGCAAAATACAGGAAAAATTTATCCTGGCCGTTAATTTTTTTCACCGCCGCCGAAGGCGCCCAGGAGAGAGAGGCCCATTTGGCAATGCCGGCGCTGCCGTTGACATTATTGGCTCCGGCCACCGGGATGGCGCCGTGATCTGTCCAGTTCACCATATCCGCCGAGGAGATGACATTGATTTTGTTCAGGGCGCTGAAATCATTGTCCTTCACGGTTCCGTTGCTGTTATAGACGTAAGCATCGCTGGACATATAGACATAGACTCTTCCGTTATACGTCAGTGCGAAAGGATCGGCACCCAGCTTGTGATCCATCAGGGGATTGGAATTCCCCGGCTGCTTGGCCGTGGCATTGTTTGCAGCAGACACAGACATCATGGGCAGACCGTTCAGGAATAACACAAGGGTTACTGCAATGACCAAGAGCTTTTTAAACATCGGCATACCTCCATTAAGTTTAATTTGTAATCCCTCTCAATCGGCTGCCGCACAAATAACGATCGCCCGGCAGCTCCTCCTTCCTTGCATTATCTGGATAAATCTACTAATATTTGTTATCCGAGATCATCTTAATATAGATTCCAGCATGGAACAATGTAGTTTTTTGTTTGAAAAGTTGAATTTTTTTTGCGTTTTATCTGCAAAAAAAAAGCCGGAGCAAAAGCGCCCGGCTGCTTCTTCAATATTTGCGGTTTTCTATCTCCCTACCAGCCAGTTCTTGCGTGTAAATGTCCTCCGGTGTTACCATTCGCTTGGGCAGCGTCCGGCCAGCCATAATCTCTTTGACTGCCTGCATCAGCAGGGGGCCCAGCATCGGATTGCATTCGACAACAGCATTAATACTTCCCGCCGCCATCTGCTCAAATGCCCTCCGTGTGCCGTCCACTGAAACTATTATAATATCGCTTCCCGGTACAATACCGGCCTCCTTCATAGCCTCCACCGCACCAATAGCCATATCATCATTGTGGGCAAAGAGCACCCGGGGCCACTTCTCCTTCGGCTGCTGCAAAAAAGTCTTCATTACCTCACGGCCGCCGCTTTGTGTGAAATCTGCAGGGGCAGTCATTGTAATCCGGAGGTTCTGCTTGTCCCCGAGCATCTTCCGGAACCCGCGCCCACGGTCAATCGACGGCGTCGAGCCTACGGTGCCCTGCAATTCTGCGATATGGATTGCCTCGCTATGATGGCGCATCTTATCAATCACATATTTGGCTGCCTTTACCCCTTCTTCATAAAAGTCAGAACCGATAAAAGTGACATAGAGCGAGCTGTTCTCCACGTTGACTGAACGGTCCACAATAATCACCGGAATCCCTGCCTGCCTGATTTCCAGAAGAATCGGTTCCCAGCCGGTCTGAACCACAGGGGCAATCGCTATGACATCTACATCGCTCCGGATAAAGCCACGAATGGCATCGAACTGTTGCTGCTGATCTTGTTCGGCGTTCTTCAGGATGAGGGTAATCCCCGCCTCCCCGGCGGCTTCCCGGATCGAAGCGGTATTGGCCTCCCGCCAGGTACTCTCCGACCCAAGCTGGGAGAAGCCCAGCACAATCGGCTTGACCATGGCTCGATCTGCCGGCGGCAGCAAACCGGTATTCACTGCAGGAGAATGATGAGGCATCATCAATGCCTGCGTATTGTTGCCTCCGCTGCCTGAGCAGCCGCCCAGCAGCAGTAACAGCAGCAGAACCAGGCACCCCTTGGCCGTTCTCAACAGTACCCCTCCTTCATATGATAGCGATTACAATTATATAGCAAAAACATGGGGAGACAAGAATTATTTGTCTCCCCATCCAGTCTTCTTATTCTTTTAGAGTCAACCGCCTTGAGCTTAACACCCGCTGCAGGAGGATAAAAATGAACAGCAGCAGGCCAATGACAATTTTGGTCCACCAAGAGCTGAGTGTGCCCTCGAAGCTGATAATGGTCTGAATCACACCTTGGATGAGTACACCGAAGAAGGTGCCCAGCACATAACCTACACCGCCGGTCAGCAGTGTTCCGCCAATGACGACAGCCGCGATGGTATCCAGCTCAAAGCCTACGGCATGAAGCCCATAACCCGACAGCATATAAAAAGTGAACACCACTCCTGCAAGTGCCGAGCACAATCCGCTGAGCGTATAGACAAGCACCTTGGTTCTTCCCACCGGAAGCCCCATCAGCAGAGCGGATTGCTCATTGCCCCCAAGCGCATACACGTTGCGGCCAAACCGGGTGTAATGGGCGGTGAAGATCGCCACAGCAACGGCAACAAGAGCAATAATGGCGCTGATCGAGAGAAAGCTGCCGCCCGGCAGCGGGATTCTCGTCTGGGCAATGGCTGTATAGAAGGAATTATCAATGGTAATGGTGTCAATGCTGATTACATAACATAAGCCCCGGGCCAGGAACATTCCCGCCAGCGTTACAATGAACGGCTGGATTGTGAAATAATGAATGATCGCTCCCATAATGCTGCCAAACAACGCACCCATCAGGAGCACCAGCGGAATAACAACAGCCGGCGGCCACCCCTGCTGCTGCACCAGGCTTGCGGAGACCATTGTCGACAAGGCAATGATAGAGCCGACCGAGAGATCAATGCCGCCTGACAGGATGACAAAGGACATGCCAACGGCCGTGATCAGCAGAAAGGCATTGTCGATGAGCAGATTCATCAGTACCTGCAGGGAGAAGAATCCGGTATACCGGAAGGAACCGGCGGCGAACATGACGAGGAACAGTACGATGGTGACCACAATCGGAATAAACTTGCGGTTAAGAGACATGACGGGTCACTTCCTTCTCTGCGGGATAATGCCGCGACTTCCAGCGGGCGGCAATAGCGGCCCGGAAGGTATCCGATTGGATCAGGCAGACCGCCAGCACGACAAAAGCTTTGACGACCAGTGTAATTTCCGGCGGGACGCCGATCATATAGATGGTTGTGGTCAGCGTCTGGATAATCAGCGCACCGATTACGGTACCCGTAAGATAAAAACGGCCGCCGTTCAACGACGTCCCCCCGATGACTACCGCCAGAATAGCGTCGAGCTCATACCAGAGTCCGGCGTTATTGCCGTCGGCGCTGGAGACATTCGAGCTGAGCAATAGTCCGGCAATGCCGGCACATAAACCGCAGAATACATACACCCACAGAATAACCCAACGGGCGCGGATACCGGACATGGAGCTGGCGGCCGGATTGCAGCCCACCGCTTCTATAAACAGGCCCAGGGCTGTCTTTCGGGTAAGCAGCACGGCAATGACCAGAACCAGGGCTACGACAAATATTGAAAATGGCAGCGCAGCAAGTGAGCCGGACCCGATATAGGCATATTTCGTGCTGGTTACCGTAATAATCTGTCCGCCTGTAACCAGTTGGGCGATCCCCCGCCCCGCAACCATCAGAATCAGCGTGGCTATAATCGGCTGAATTCCGGCCCCGGAGACGAGCAGACCGTTCCATGCGCCAAGCACCAGCGACAAACCTGCTGCCAGCAGCACCGAGGTTAGAATCAGACCCAAGGCATTCTGGTCGGAAGCTTTGCTGATGCTCAGGCAGGCAACGGCGCCGGATATAGCGACAATGGAGCCGACAGACAGGTCGATGCCCTTGGTTGCCACTACCAGTGTCATCCCAATGGCCACCAGGATAAGCGGTGCTCCGAAGTTAAGAATATCAATCAGGCTTCCGTATAAGTGTCCGTCATGGATTGTAATTGAGAAGAAGTCCGGCGAATAGCACAGGTTGAACAGCAGCAGTACAGCCAGAACGCACAGCGGCCAGAATAAATGATGTTTTACCAGTTGGCTCATAGTCGTGTCAGCCTCCCGCAATCGCCTGCATAATTTGCTGCTGGCTCATGTCCTTATCCGAAATTTCCTTCACTTTGCGGCGGTCGCGCAAGATGGCGATCCGGTCGCTGACCCGCAGCACTTCCTCCAGCTCGGAGGAGATGAACAGGAATGACATGCCCTGCCGTGAGAGCGTCAGCACCAGCTTTTGAATTTCCGCCTTGGCTCCAATGTCGATGCCCCGTGTCGGCTCATCGAGAATGAACAGCTCAGGCTCCGTCAGCAGCCACCGTGCCAGCAGAACCTTCTGCTGATTTCCGCCGCTTAAATTCTTGATCAGCAGGTCGGGATTTGGAGGATTGATATTCAGCATGCGGATATATTCTTCAGCCATCTCCTCCTGCCGCCTGCGGGAGATGGTCTTGAACGTGCCGTACTTGGCCTGCAGCGCAAGGATAATATTCTCTCTTACCGTCAGATCGCCGATAATCCCCTCTGTCTTGCGGTTCTCGGAGCAGAAGGCGATCCGCCGTCCAATGGCCTCCCGCGGCGAATGTACCCCACCTCCTGATTCCGCCAGCGTCAATTGCCCGGAATCCGGTTTGTCGGCACCGAAGAACAGCCGGGCTGCCTCTGTCCGCCCCGATCCTAGAAGTCCTGCCAGCCCTACTACCTCACCCTTGCGGATCGACAGATCGAACGGCTCAATCCCGCCTTTGCGGCCCAGCCCCTCAGCCCTGATCAGCTCATCACCCAAGGCATCCTTGTATTCTGCTGCCAGACCCGGCAGCTCTTCCAGCAAATTAAGATCCTTGCCGATCATTTTTAAGACCAGATCCAGCCGTGTTAGCTCCTTAACCCAATATTCACCGACAAGTTCACCGCCCCGCAGGATGGTTACCCGGTCGCAGATTTCGTACATCTGATCCAAAAAATGCGTGACAAACAATATCGATAAACCACCCTTTTGCAGCTTCCTCATAATGCGGAACAGCTGCTCCACTTCATTCTGATCCAGACTTGAGGTCGGTTCGTCCAGAATCAGTACCTTGGCTGAAATATTCAGCGCTCTGGCGATTGCGATCAGCTGCTGAACCGCTACGGAATACATATGCAGCGGAAGGGTAACGTCGATCTGCAGATTCATCCGTTCCCGGAGCAGCTCCGCAGCGCGCAGATTCATTTCCTTCCATAGAATGCATCCGAATCTCCGCGGCTCTCTGCCAATGAAGATGTTCTCGGCAACTGTCAGATTGGGGCACAGATTGACCTCCTGATATACCGTGCTGATTCCCGCAGCCTGCGATTCCAGCGGGCTGTGCAGGGAAATGGGCGCACCCTCCATTTCTACGCCGCCTTCATCAATGGAATAGACGCCGGTCAACACTTTGATCAGCGTTGACTTGCCGGCACCATTCTCCCCCATCAAGGCATGAACCTCACCAGGGAACAGGCGGAGGTTCACATTAGTCAATGCTTTTACGCCCGGAAACCGTTTATGAATCCCGGTCATTTGCAGTATGGGCAGCTGCGTGCTCATGGTTGCATCCACTCCTCATTCTCCATAGAAAACGCTAAGGCGGTTGTCAGGCCGCCTTAGCCGCATTCTATTAGGCTTGCTGATTAATATTCACGGCCAGGCAGCACTTCCTTGGCCTGCTCGGAAGTGAAGGTCGATTCCTCGGTCACAATCCGGGCCTCAACCGCCTGGCCGTCTACTACATTCTGCACCACCTGCATCAGCTGCGGTCCAAGCAGCGGATTACACTCGACGATGAAGTTGATTTTACCTTCACTGGCTGCCTGCATTCCGTCCTTCACCGCATCGACAGAGATAATCTTAATATCCTCGCCCGGCTTCAGCCCTGCCGCCTCTATAGCCTGAATCGCCCCGAGTGCCATATCATCGTTATGGGCGTACAGCACATCAATATCCTTATTGGCCTTCAGGAACGCCTGCATAACTTCCTTACCTTTGGCCCGGGTGAAATCGCCGGTCTGAGAGGCAATAACCTTGAGATGCGGATTGCTCTTGATGACTTCGGCAAACCCTTCCATACGGTCATTGGCTGGAGCAGAGCCTGTTGTTCCCTGCAGCTCCACAATATTAACGTCCTCTGAAGCGTCTTTATACTGATCAGACAGCCACTCACCCGCCTTGCGGCCTTCTTCCACGAAATCGGAGCCAAGGAAAGTAACGTACAGCGAGGTGTCTTTAGAATCCACCGCACGGTCGGTCAGAACCACCGGAATTCCCGCAGCCTTTGCCTCTTTAAGTACAGTATCCCAACCGGATTCCACGACCGGGGAGAAGGCAATCACATCCACTTTTTGCTGGATAAAGGAACGGATGGCCTTGATCTGATTCTCCTGCTTCTGCTGCGCATCCGAGAATTTCAGCGTATAGCCCGCTTCCTTGGCTGAATCCTGAATGGACTTCGTATTGGCGCTTCGCCATCCGCTCTCTGCACCCACCTGCGAGAAACCGAGCGTAATGTCCTTGGCCTCCGTCTTGGTTCCGCCATTCGCCGCCGGTGCTTCCGTTGCCGCATTTCCGGTATTCGCCGCTTTGTTCCCCCCATTATTGTTGCCGCATGCTCCAAGCATGACCATAGTTAAAGTAAGTGCAAGCACTACTCCCATTTTCCCGAATCTCTTCATACGTATTTATTCCTCCCCCTCGGCATTCACCAGGTTCTGGTGTTCTGCCCATTATAAACCGCTTACAAAAGTCCGTTATACGGGCAGCCTTTGGCGTTTGCTTTCTATTTTTGGCATTGTTCTGTCCACGGGAGGATTTTGTGTATTTTTTTATTTAAAAGGTGTGAATTTTGATTGCGCTTTCTTTTCGGGTATCGGCATCCCAGAATTTGTTATAAACTATATATTGAAGCCAAATCTACTCTACTTGCGAAAGGGAACTTCCGATGATGCGGATCACACACTGGATCTCCTCCAGTCTGAGGGCCAAACTGCTGGCTTTGTTTATTGTGCTGTCCACGATACCGCTGATCGCTGTCGGCCTCATTTCTTACCAGAAATCCTATACTTCCATTTCCAGTCACAGCAAGGCTTCTAGTATGCTTCAGGCTGACATGCTGGGAACGAATATCGATAATCTGTTCAAAGATACCGAGCGGCTGCTGGAGCTCAGCAATAACCCCCAGGTCATCCATTTTCTTTTCTCACAATCTGAAACCTATCAAGAGGCCAAGGAAATTCTGCAGACCTTTACACTCTACCGGGACACCTACAAATATGAGGATGTACTCAATATCAGCCTGATTAATCTATACGGCAAGGGGATCAGCGAGCGGAGGGGCATCTTTCAATCCAATATTAATCCGCTGCGCAATCCGCATTTCCAGACACTGTCCCAGAACCCCGAGCTTATTCTCCGGATTCCTCCGCCCCTGATTTCCGGTTATGACCGGGTTGACGGCTTCACCTATAGGAATCAGGGCGTCATATCGATCATGACAGCAGTCAAGCAGCGGATCACGCATGAGGTGATCGGATTCATCATTGTGGATCTGAACGACTCCTTCATCAAGGAATTCTGCGACAAGATGACGATTGGTACAACAGGGTTCTTCTACCTGCTGGATCAGCAGAACAACCCCATCTATGTGCCGCCTGTTCAAGAAGCGGCAGTGGCCCTTGTTCAAGAAACGGGATTACCTGCCGGGGAACTAAGCGGAAGCGGGAGCTTTGTGCTTCAGACCGCCGGCCCGCCCTGGTTCATTGTCCATACCTCCTCCCTATCGACAGGCTGGAAGATTATCGGCATGGCCCCGCTGCAGGAGATTGTTGCCGAAGCCAACCGGATCAGGCAGCTGATTATAGTCAGCGTAGGCTTAAGCATCATTTTCGCGATAACGCTTAATTATCTGCTTACGCGGCGGCTGACCCGGCCCATCCAGCTGCTGCAGCACAAGATGCGCCTGACGGCAAGCGGGTACCTGGAAGCCAAGGTCAAACCGGACGGCAATGATGAAATTGCCGATCTGGGACAAAGCTTCAACATTATGGTCGAGCAGATCAAAGCGCTGCTGGAGCAGAGCATCCGCAAGCAGCAACAGCTGCAAAAGGCGGAGCTGCGTACGCTGCAGGCGCAGATCAATCCGCATTTTTTATACAATACACTGGATTCCATTGTATGGATGGCTGAAGCGGGGAATAACGATGGTGTCATCCGGATCGTGAAAGCGCTATCCGGGTTCTTCCGGCTTAGCCTGAATAAAGGGCGGGACTGGGTGCTGATCCGTTCTGAGCTTGCCCATGCCCAAAGCTACCTGATCATCCAGCAGATGCGTTACCGTGACATTCTGGAGTTCAAGATTGAAGTTGCGGAGGAGCTGCAGGAATATCCGATTCTGAATATGACGCTGCAGCCTTTGATAGAGAATGCCCTCTATCACGGTATCAAAAATAAAAGAGGCAAAGGGCTGATCAGCATTAGCGGAAATACAGACGCGAACTCCATCATGCTCACCGTAGCCGACAACGGAATTGGCATTCCCGGAGAACGGCTGATGCAGCTCAGAGAATATATCGAGCATCCCATTCAATCGGAGGATCCGGACACCGCTCAGAACGGATTCGGTCTGCAGAATGTACATCAGCGGCTGCAGCTGTATTTCGGAGACGAGTATGGAATCCGCTTGGACAGTTCAGAAGGTTATGGCACACAAATTACCGTTCGCATACCCAAGAACAGGGGGACCCTAAGATGAAAAAGGTTATGCTGGTGGATGATGAGATCCTGATCCGTGAAAGTATACGGGAATCCGTAGATTGGGAGAAAGAAGGCTTTATCTTTTGCGGTGACGCCCCCGACGGTGAGCTTGCACTTCCGGTCATCGAAGAACAGCTGCCCGACATTCTCATTACCGACATCAAAATGCCTTTTATGAACGGGCTGGAGCTGAGCTCTGTCGTCCGGCAAAAGTTCCCAAAGATCAAAATCATTATTCTAAGCGGTCATGATGACTTCCAATACGCCAGGGCGGCGCTACGGCTTGGGGTTGAGGATTATTGTCTCAAGCCGTTCAGCTCTGCGGATCTGCTGCAGCTGCTCCATAGTGTCAGCTCCAGGATTGATGAAGAATTGCGGATGAAACAAAAACAAGCCTATACCCCCGAGAATCTGTTCGCTGATCTGTGCGGAGGACTGATCAGTACCGCTGCCGCCATCGAATCGGCAGAACAGCTGGATCTCCTGCTTATGGCCCCTTACTATGCAACTGCCATATTTACGTTAAATCCATCGGATAACGATGCAGGAACGGGTTCCCCATGCGCGCCTCAGGATGCCGAAGAGCTGTTCGCAGGCCTGCTGAAGGAGCTGGCAGAAGGCTTCATCTATAAACGCAGCCGCACTGAAACTGTCCTGATCTATAAAGGCAGTAATCCGGCCCAGATGAGCCGTACCCTGGAAGAGATCTGCGGGACTTGGAAGCAGAAGCTGAGAGCGGCTTGCGGCCTGGAGCTGTCCGTCAGTCTGGGTGATGTCCGGGAACGGCTGCAGGGCATTCATCTCTCCTATCTGGAGGCCGAGGATAACCGGATGTTCAAGAAGATGTCCAGACTGAATTCAGCAGCGTTGCTTGATGCATATTTCGATCCATCCGCCAGCGGTATCCTGCTCGACCGGAACCGGCTGATCCAGTTTCTGAAGCTGGGAGACCACAAGCAGGTTCCCGCATTTCTGCTGGAGCTCTCTGCGGAGCTCCAGCAGATGAATTGGCAATCCGTATACGCCTATTACCTGATGAACGACATCACCCTGGAGCTGGTGCAGACGGCTAAGAAATGTTTTCGCGCTGCCCCAAATCCTGAAGAGCTCATTAAGGAATTCCAGACACAGCTGAAGCATATTTCCAATACAGATGAAGGTCTGCATTATTTGAACCGGCTATTGGAGCGGCTATGGGAATGGAGATCCGAGGGGGCAGATAAATATCGTGAGCTGATTGACAAGGTTAAGCATTATATCAGTGAGCATTATGACAAAGAACAGCTCTCCCTTAACGACATCTCCAGTCAGGTCAGGGTCAGTCCCAGCCATCTGAGCAAAACCTTCAGCCAGGCGACCGGACAGACAATCACTGAATTCCTGACGGCCACACGCATGGATAAAGCCAAAGAGCTGCTGAAGTCAACGGGACATAAAACGTTTGAGATTGCGTTTAGCGTAGGCTACAATGATCAGCATTACTTCTCCAATCTGTTCAAGAAAGTAACGGGCATGACGCCTATGGAATATCGCAAGCACGGAAATTCCGGGGATCAGCTTCAGCCCATCCGTAAAGGGGCGGGGAATTAATGACTTCTTCCAGAAGGCGGATCCGGTATGTCTTTATTCTGCTGCTGGCAGCAGGCTTCATCCTTGGCGGCTGCTCCCGTTCCTCCGGAGCCACTAATACACCTTCGGAGGAAGCCCTGGACTCTTCATCAAGTCAGAGCGGGGAGCCGCCGCTGACTTTCGGTATTATCTATCCCATGGTGAATGCCACCTACGAAATGATAACCGGGAAAGCAGAAGCTGTGGCAAAAAAGCATAATGTAGAGCTGCTGGTTCAAGCGCCTGACGAAGCCAATCTGGAGCAGCAGATCCGGATTATGGAGATGATGATCAAGCGGGGCGTAGACGGAATCGCCATTGCCCCGGCGGATTCCCTGGCGCTTACCAGCGTTATTAACAAAGCGGTATCCCGGGGGATTCCGGTGGTTTGTTTTGAGTCGGATTCGCCTGCCAGCAGCAGAGAAGCCTTCATCGGGGCTGATAATAGAGCAACTGGCGCTACTATCGGACAGACTGTGGAACGCCTGCTTGGCGGAAAAGGGATGATTCTGGTCGAGTCTGGAATGTCCCGCATGCGGGGCACTCAAGAACGGCTGCGCGGATTGCAGGATTATTTGGCGGAGCATACCGAGATAGATGTACTGGAAATCCGTCATAATGACGGCAGTGAGGACAGCGCAGCGTTGCAGCTGGAGCAAATGATCTCGGCCCATCCCCATTTCAGCGCTTTGGTCAGTCTGGATTATGTCTCCAGCTCAAGCTCTGTCCTAGTCTGGAAAGCCAAAGGCCTGACGCGCTATAATATCGCTCTGGGCCTCACGCCTTCGTTGAAGCAGGCCATGGACAACGGACAGATTACGCGGGTGATTTCACAGAACGAGCAGAATTGGGGAGAGGATATCATCAACACTCTGCTGCTAAGGGCCAAAGGTATAGCTGTAGCCAAATGGATCAATACGGAAATTACAATCATTGGTGAACAGCCTTAGCCCTCCAAAAAGCGGAGGGCCCGGGGTTCATAATGTCACTGCATTAACCTACTGGGCAAATACATTGATACTGTCTACATTCGGTCCTTCCGTACCGGTAGTCACCACTTTTACCGTATTGGTCCCGGCATTCATGGCTGTCTGAACCGTCTTCTCTGCCCAGGTTGACCAGCTCCCCGTTGCTGCAAAGGGGGTATTGCTGATGACCTTGGTGCCATTCACATATACATCCAGGTTTCTTGTACCGGTCTCCAGCGCATAGCGGAATTTCATATTCTTGGTCCCTGCAACCGCACAGTACACGCTGTTCCATTGAATAGCGGCATCGTTTGCGGCATTAAAATTGACGTAGCCGCTGCCGGTGTAGCCTGCATTAGTCGTTTCTGCTGCTGCAGCCGTCAATGTTGTGTCTGATTCGGCCTCATAGGTGGTGCCCGTTCCGGTGCCACTGCCGCTGCCAAGTGCAGCTACAAAGGTTGTCACACTTTGGGCCGGAAGCTGGGCCGTGAAGGAACCGTTCGACACATTAATGGATGACCCGGCGGCTACCTTCCGGCTGGCGTCTGTGATCCAGGCGGATACGCTCGCTGCCGTGCCATTCTGCAGGACAAAGCTCTGGCTTGCAGCCGAAGTGCCTTTGTTAATGGCCACAATAACCACCTTGTTATCTCCTTTGTAGGCCGAGGTGTAGATGTTTGTATTTGGATTCTTGGTGGCGTCTACCCTTACATACCCGGGCCGGATGAATTTGGAGAATTGTGCCATGCTGTCCCCGCGTTTGCTGATCGTGCCATCCTCATTCATCGGACCGTATTGACGGCGGATGTACCACCACACATAGGCCTGGAAATCCGCCTCTGTCATCGCGTTGTGCATATGATAGGCTACTTCCAGTGCTTCCGGCCAAAGATTGGCCGAGTTATTATTGCTGTTGGGGTAGTAGACCTCTGTCATCCACAGCTCTTTCCCTGCCCCCTTCTGTTTGAAAAGAGGATAAGCAAAGTTGTTAAACGAAGTTCCATACGTATGCGCACCCAGAATATCCATATTGGCAAGCGCCTGTGCATCATTAAGAATGGGGTCCGACATATTCTTCAGGTAAGAGAACGACTCAGGAGCTATAACCCTGCAGTTGATAGATCCGGCATTATTTTTCATAAAATTAAGCATTTCTGCGGGAGTCCACCAGGTCCAGGTATGGGCATAATCCGGTTCATTCTGAACCGATATCGCATACAGCTCCACACCGTTATTCTTCATGTACGTAACGAAATCGTTCAGATGCTGGGCATAGGCTGCGTACTTGTCGTATCTGAGGCGTTTGGCCGATGTATCGCCATCGTGGTTGAAGGTCTCTGTCATATCGCTTGGGGGATTCCAGGGCGAAGCAAAAACAAGGGCTCCCTTTGCAATAGCTGCCTTCGCCGTATCTAATTCCTTGTACCAGTTACTCTTATTGTCATCCACATAGATTCTCAGAATAGAGAATCCCAGCTGGTTCGCACCATTGCCAAAGGCCGTTTCTCTTTGCGCTGCAGTCAGATCTCCTATCCAGGCAGGGAGGTTGATGCCTCCGAAGCCGCGGATCACCTGTTTCTCGGCTGACAAATTCACGGTCACATCGCTTGCTGCTGAAGCCTTGGGAGGTGCGGGTACCATTATTACAGACAGCACAGTTACACAGGCCAATAAGGTGCACAGTGACTTTTTTACCCTTGAAATCATTAATTCCATCTCCTCTTCGTGTAATCTCGGCCAACCCCTGTTCTTATCACCTCCAGTCCGGTCGAAGCGCAGCTGTACCTCACATCTGCTTGTCCAATTTTCTCACAATTATAGCAAACGCTTCCTTTAACTGTATTATATAAATTATTCGCTGTATAATCCTTGCATATTAACGATAATATATTGCGTGAATGCCTATTATTACATTAAATTACATTAAAGGGAATGTACGCTATGGATCGGGCTATAAACTATATTTTCACCCCTATTCAGGAAGAATTGCTATGCTTTCATAAAACAACAGATACCGAGCTCATTAACCCGGCCTTGCCTTATCACCGCCATGATGCTTACGAAATCTATTTATTTCTGAGAGGCAATGCTTACATGTATCTGGAGCAGTCCTGCTACAAACTGGTTCCCGGCGACTTAATCATAATCAGCCCCGGCGAAATGCACCGTTGTATCTGTATTGACAATCAAATGTATGAACGGATAGGGCTGAATATCAAGAAGTCAGCTTTGGAGAGACTTTCAAGCGGCCGCTCAAATCTGTTAGCCTGTTTTGAATCCCATCCCTTGGGACAGAACAATCTTACCCGGCTCTCGCGGGAACAAACGGTGTTGTACTGCCGGCTTGCAGACCAATTGATTACTTGCCTGGGCTCGGACGCATACGGACAGGATCTGCTGGCGGAGTCCTATGCAACCCGCCTGCTTGTGTTCATCAACACCTTGTATCAGTCGTCTACCTGCTCATCAAACAATCTTATGCCGGAGCTGGTTAGCCATACGATGACCTACATCAAGGAGCATCTGGCCGAAGCTATCTCCTCAGAGCAGCTGGAGCAGGAGTTTCATTACAGCGGCAAATATATAAGCCGGCTGTTCAGGGAGCATACCGGACTTACGATACGCTCCTACATAATCGATCAGCGCATATCGCTGGCCAAAAGCCACCTGTCTGCCGGCAACTCAGTCGCCGAAGCTTGTGAGCTTTCGGGCTTCAGCGATTATGCCAACTTCATCCGCAGTTTCACCAAGATTACCGGAATCTCGCCTGGAAGATACGCCAAAAAAAACGCAAGCCTCCCGGAGTAGAAGGCTTGCGTTGCTCTATTGTATAACATGGGATTACTCAGAATTTATCAATCTTGTACCAGAACAGCGGCAGCGGGAACCAGCCTGCGGGCGCATCCACTGCCATATAACGGCCATGCTGGGTAAGCAGAAGCGTCTGAGCCTCCAGCCTGTCCAGGACCACAGCTCCCGGCTTGGCAGACCGCTCGACGCTCACGCCCTCTTCGTCCACCCGCGCCGTCACCGGCTGACCGTCCATCACTGCGGAGAATTCTCCCGGAACAATCCCGGTGGTCTTGGACTTCAGCGTGAGGTAAGCCTTCAGGACATTGGCGAAATCCAGAATATGATACATATCCGAGTTCTCGATCACAAAGTCTTCCGCAAAGAAGCCAAGAGCCTTATTCAGCGGGATGTCATATTCCGGCGCGTACATCGTTATTCGCCCTGCTCTGCTATAGGCCATGTATGCCTTAAGCGTCCGCAGAATATCGTCCGCCTTCTTTAGCGCGAATTCAGCTATATCATCGCCCGCTTCGTTGACAACCAGATACCCGATCAGCTTACCCTGATCCAGAACGCCAAGCGCCTTTTGACAGAGTGTGCTGAAAATAAGCGGCAATTGCTCTAAGTTACGTTCAACATAAGCAAGCCGCGAGGTGTTCATGTTATGCGCAAATTCTGCTCCTCCTTCAATCTCAAATAACGGGCTGAAGGATATACCGGTGTCATCCACCTCTCTTAAGCTATGGCGCACATTGGCTTCTGCCACAGTATACTTGAACTTGACACCGCCAAGCGTGAAGCCGAAATACTCATATCTCTGCCGCTGCCCATATAATACAACCATATCGCATGTACCCCGCAGCTCTTCAAGCCACAGATTCATAAGCGCTTTCATATGCCCTTCGCCGCGCGCACGCGGATGGACCGATACGGTACCCAGATATCCGGTCCGCAGCGTATCCTCACCTACCCGTAGAGACTCGGGGAACACAGCCACCAGTGCGCGCAGCCTGCCCTGCTCATCCTCAGCAATCTTATGCATGGCCGAAGAATCTACACTTTTGTCATAAGCCTTGGGCATCAGGATTTCAAAATCAAAGCGGAATGCCAGGTTGGCCAAATCTATGTATTCCTCGCGCTCATGCGGAGCTGCCGTTCTGTATTTAACCATTTGCCCCATCCACCCTTTCCCTTCCACTTTACACTCTCTCGCTATATAGATAAACATAAAGCAGCGGAGGTAACGCGTTTTAACGGAACAACACACATTTCCCCGACTCCCTGAAGTACTTGATCAGCCGCTCAATCGGCTCGCGCCCGCATTTGAGCTGCTCGCCAAGACAATCGATACACAGGAAATCCTGGGCATTGCGAGTGACCAGCTTCAGGTAAATCGCCACATCATCCGTCATCAGGGGAACACCGCATTGTCTGCATGTTCTATTCATGTTCACACTCTTCTCTACACCAATTTAGCCCGCACAATCAGACAATCATGGGCTGCAACGACCGGAGCATATCTTTCTCTGAATACGCCAAGCTCTTTATGCTCCCAGCAGTCATACAGGGACAGCGATTTGCCGGAGGCATACGGAAGTCCGAAATCCCAGAATTGCAGCGACATTTCTCTTTGTCCATCGCTCAGGTTGAAGAAGCCGATCGCAAGGTCTCCGTCCGACAATACTTTTACCAGCATGAACACATCATCTGCATGGAACCACTGGGGCTCCGGCTTGATGCGGTAAGCCCCGCGGCTCTCCACATCCTGATTGATCGCAATCAGATCCGGGTTCAGCAGAATATTCCTGGTAGCCTCGTTGGCCTTGCGGATATCGCTGCCGATCATCAGCGGAGAACCCAGCAGGCTCCACAGTGAGAAGTGGGTCTTGTACTCCACATCCGTGCAGCCGCCGATCTGACTGCCGATGAAGTCGCTGTTGCTGCCTCCGTACATGCCGACAACCAGCATATCCAGATCATTATGGCAGTAGGCCCCGGTGTAGGCGGCTTTATCCAGCTGCGACAGAGCCAGGGTCTTGATGGATTCCCAGCTGTCCTGGATATCACCCGTAGAGCGGTACATATGCGCGCCGGATTCACGAATCCACTGATAGACGTTGTCCTCGCCCCAGTTGCACGCGGAGAACAGAATGTCTCTTCCGCAGTTCTTAAGTGCGAGACTCATCCGCTTGTACAGCAGCTCTCCCGACATATGTCTAGGCTTGAAGCAATAGTCATACTTGAGAAAATCCACGCCCCATTCAGCCAGTGATTCCGCATCCTGGAATTCATGCTCGAAGCTCCCCGGATACCCAGCGCAGGTATGGGTGCCTACACAAGAGTACATGCCGAACTTCAAGCCCTTGGAATGAATATAATCTGCAAGCGCCTTCATTCCGCTCGGGAATTTGACCGGATCGGCAACCAGCTTGCCATCCTTGTCCCGTTCTTTCAGGCTCCAGCAGTCGTCAATGACAATGTAATCATATCCCGCATCCTTGTAGCCGTCTGCCACCAGGGTATCGGCAGCTTCCCGGATTAACTGCTCGTTAATATCCCAGGTGAAGGTGTTCCATGAATTCCAGCCCATCGGAGGCGTTAAGCCGAGTTGTTGTTGTTTGTCCATTAGTTGTTTGTCCATGATTAGTATTCATCCTTTCGCATCATCGCAAATGTTGGTTTAAGAGCAAATGCTGTATTCTTTATGTATTTAATCACACACAATCCTTGTAATCTATAGCTTGATGTTGCTTTCATATCGACGTATGTTGCTTTTCTTAAGCATGGAAATCAAGGGATTGCAGAACAGGCTGACCCGTGAACGAGCCGTTTGGTGTGTTCTGGGGCAGGCGTAGGTGCGGTGTGTTCTTCTGGGTAGTGGAGGTGCAGGTGCGAAAAGTTCTTCTGAGTAATAGGGGGTGGGGCGATATGTTCTTCTGAGTAGTGGCAGGCATGGAACGTAAGTGGAAATTGTACAACTAATTATATGATGTAACTCTACCTCCCGGTAGTAAGTGGAAAAACGGCACTTAATTATCCTGTTTATGCCACAAACCAGGATATTGGATTATTTAGTTGTACTTTTTCCACCTAATGATCTTAAATCGAATCATTCGAGAAAACTAAGTGTCCTTTTTCCACTTCTTTTGCGGGGAGGACATGTTCAAGCTCCTATCCAGATTTCACCTGATAATAGATCAATAAGTGGTGAGGATCGGTCATTGTTAGTAGGTAGACGATAATTTATTATAGATTTCATATATGAAAGCGTTATCAATATAGAAGGGTTGGGGAAACCATAGGGGACACAACGAACAGCGCACTCCCCGGGGCCGTTGAAATTGCTTTTGAAAAAGGGGGATGACCGACAGACTTACACTACCAGGAATAGCAGATCTGGAAAGCTTCAACGAGGCAATTATACAAAGAGAATACGAAGAGGAGTGAAACAATGCGCAGCCAGAGCATAAGAAGCAATTCCTTCCGGAAATTTCTTTACATTTCGCCCTTTATGGTTTTACTTGCTGTCTTTGCGTATTACCCGCTCTACGGATGGGTGTATGCCTTCTTTGACTATACCCCTCCCATTCCGTTGTCCCAATCGCCGTTTGTCGGCTTCAAATGGTTTCACTCTCTGGTCGAGAATCAGGTTAAGATTGATCAGCTGCTTCAGGTCATCAAGAACACCTTCGGCATCAGCGGACTGGGCATTCTCTTCTCCTGGCTCCCTATGCTCTTCGCCATCTTCCTGACAGAGATCAAGGCTGTCCGGTTCCGTAAATTCATTCAGACCGTAACCACTCTGCCTAACTTTATCAGCTGGGTGCTCGTCTACTCCCTAGCCTTCTCCATGTTCTCCAGTGAAGGTATGGTCAACGGCTTCCTCCACATGACGGGGCTGTCCGATTCTCCGGTTCTTTTCCTGCAGAGCTCGGATCATGTCTGGCTTACCATGTGGTTCTGGGCAACCTGGAAGACACTCGGCTGGTCAGCGATCCTGTATATCGCCGCCATTATGGGCATTGACGAGTCGCTGTATGAAGCAGCTTATGTGGACGGTGCAACCCGGATGCAGGTGATCCGGCATGTCGTATTGCCAAGCATGATGCCGACTTATTTCGTCCTGCTGATGCTCCAGATTGCCAGCTTCCTGAACAATGGACTGGAGCAGTACTTCGTCTTCCAGAATGCTTTTAACAAGGACACAATTCAGGTATTAGACCTATATGTGTATAACCTCGCCATGGGCGGCGGCAGTTATTCCGTCTCCGTAGCCATCAGTATGCTGAAGAGCCTGATTAGTGTGGTGCTTCTCTTTTCGGTAAACGGACTGTCCAAATTATTGAGAGGGGAGGGCATCGTATGAGTGACAGCCAGACTGGTTTTACGCCAAACAGCCGGGATATAGACATCTCCAAAACGGTCAAAATGCAGGTCAGCGCTACCGACAAAATCATTTCCACCGTCATCTATATCCTGTTCTCCCTCTTCGCCTTCATTTGCGTCTATCCGTTCTATTCGATCATCATCAATACCATCAGCGCGAACGATCTCAGTGCCAAGGGTGAGATTATCTTCTGGCCTAAGGGGATTCATTTCCAGAACTATGTCGATGTATTCAAAATACCGGGCCTCGGCAATGCCTTTGTCATTTCGCTGGGCAGAACGGTAATAGGTACCCTCCTCACGGTCGGCGCCTCTGCCTTCCTGGGATTCATGTTTGCGCAGGAGGACATGTGGGGCAAGAAATTCTGGTACCGCTTCACCATCATCACGATGTTCTTCAACGCCGGGATCATTCCGTGGTATCTGACCATGAGATCCCTGCATCTGACGGACAACTTCCTGGCGTATATTCTTCCGTCGGTTGTAGCTCCATTCTTCATTATCCTGGTCAAAACCTTCGTGGAAGCCACACCGAAGGAGCTGCAGCAGGCGGCAAGCATTGACGGTGCAGGAATCTTCACCATTTTCTATAAAGTCATTCTGCCGATCAGTAAGCCGATCCTCGCAACCGTTGCCATCTTCTCGGCAGTCAACCAGTGGAACTCCTTCCAGGATACGCTGCTGCTGGTGACGGACAGCAAATTGTACAGCCTGCAGTTCATTCTGTATAACTACATCAATCAGGCTAGCTCCTTGTCCACTATGGTCAATCTGCAGAATGCCGGCTCAACGGCGATGGCAACTCTGGCGACCAAGCAGACCTCTACCTCCATCCGCATGACGGTTACCATTATCGTGGTCGCTCCTATTCTGCTGGTATATCCGATCTTCCAGAGATTTTTCGTCAAAGGAATTATAATCGGGGCAGTCAAAGGCTAATACGCCTGCGCCATTATGATACATTAATCATTCGGGGGGCTACACATGAGAACACACATTAAGCTGGGAAGAAAGTCCGCATTGGTACTCGGAACGACTATTCTGCTGATAACAACGGTACTAAGTGGGTGCAGCGGGAATTCCAACAATGGGGGTGCTGCAGCGGGGACGGCCGAACCAGGAACACCTGCTGAGTCATCCGATCCGGGCGCTGGCGGTATTGATCACAGCAAACCTTTGACCCTTACGGTATTCGACAACGCAGCTAACTATCAGGGGGAGCAGACCGGGTGGTACGGTAAACTGCTGAAAGACAAGTTCAATATCACGCTGAACATTCTGGCTCCACAGGTGGCCGGCGATCAGCTGTACAAGACCAGATCAGCATCCGGTGACCTCGGGGATCTTCTGATTATTGAGAACAGCCAGCTCGAGGAATTAATTCCGGCGGGGATGATTATGGATCTTACGGACTTGATCAAGAATACAGAGCATCTGTCCAAATATGTAGACAATCACTTCAAGCCGTTCAATGTTGCCTTCGAGAAGCAGAATCCGGATGGTAAAATCTATGCCCTGCCGGCCTTCACCGCCGATACTTCGCCAACCACCTTCTCGGAAGAGCTGCCATACTCCAGCCCGATTCTGCCTTGGGACTATTACAAGGGAATCGGCGCGCCGAAGCTGAACAATCTGAACGATCTGATGACCGCCCTGAAGGACATGCAGGCCAAATATCCGAAGACTCCGGACGGCAAACCTATTGTTCCGATTACGCTGTGGAAGGACTGGGACGGCGGAAGCATGGAGAATGTCCGCTGGCTCAGCAACTGGTATGGCTATGAGCAGCCGAACGGGACTACAACCATCCAATTGAATGCCAAAGGCGATATCGTTCCGATCGTAGACGACAACAGCATGTACAAGAAGATTCTGCAGTTCTATTATGACGCCAACAAGATGGGCCTCGTCGACCCGGACTCCCCTTCCCAGGACTGGAACAAGGTGTCGGAGAAGCTGACCAACAAACAGGTTCTTCTCCTGTGGTACTCCTGGCAGAGAGGCTTCTACAACACGATTGAAAGAGGCAACCAGGGCGACGGTAACGTAGCGGTTCCCATTGCAGATACCCATCTGATCCAGAACAGTGATGCTTACTTCGGGAACGGAAGAGTGTTTGCGATCGGCTCCAAAGCGAAAGAACCGGAAAGAATCATGGAACTTATGGACTGGATGTCTTCCCCTGAAGGTCTGCGCTACTACACGAACGGCTTTGAAGGCTTCAACTATGAAAAAACACCGGACGGCAAATTCAAGCTGACCGAAGTAGGCCAAACGGCTTTCCAGGAAAACACCCCTGTACCTGCTGAGTACGGCGGCGGCGGTTATCAGGACGGCCAGAGCAAGGTAAACTCTATGATTATGAGTGATTTCGTAGTCGACCCTGATACCAAGGAGTTCTACAACAACACCTATTGGGCTTCCACCATTGAAGCTAACCAAACAGCGCTGACTACAGACTGGCAGAAAACCTATGGCGCGGCCACTCCAACCGAATACTATCAGAAGAACAACATGATCGATATCGTACCTAACATCAACACAAGTCTCGGCTCCGATTCTTCGGACATCAAGAACAAACGCAGCCAGATCTCGGATTACGTCAAGAATACCTCATGGAAAATGATCTTCGCCAAGGATCAGGCTGAGTTCGATCAGCTCTGGACGAAGCTCAAGAGCGATGTCGAAGGTCTCGGCTGGAATGATGTCTTTGCTGTCGACAAAGAAAGAGCAGACAAAATTGTTAAAATGCGTGCCGATGCGATTGCGAACAAATAAGCCTTGACCGGCAAGGCGCCGGTATAAAAGAAAAGGCAGCCCCGGAGCCATGTACTTGGCTTGGGCTGCTTTTTTCGCGCTTAAGTATGTATATAAGCCAACTTCTCCAGCCTACTGCAGCACAATTCCGGCCAATCGAGCCCCCTCATCAGCAAACAAGTGGAAAAACGTATCTTAATTAAGCGGATTCCCGTGTTTGCAGTTTGATATTTTCTCCAATTAAGGTGAATTGCAATGAATTAAGCGCTGTTTATCCAACTACTTCCTCACAACAACCTCAACGCCGCGTGCAGTGCAGTCTTGTGCGATCGGTGGACGATAGGTGAGTGATTAGTGGCTGATTAGTTGGCGGTCGGGGGACGGTGGGTGTGTTATTAGCGGATGATTGATGGGGCAATCAGCGGATAATCAGTGCTTATCAGTACTCAATCAGTACTCAATCAGTACTCAATCAGTACTCAATCAGTACTCAATCAGTACTCGACCAATGCTCGGTCAGCGTTTGATCAACGGACAATCAGTGTATGTTCGGCAGGGCGTTTCGCGGCTACAATAACAGCACCTCCAGCGGAATCAGAGGCGCCCGCTCCGAACGCCCCCAAACCATTTAAAAAATAAGCTGCGAGAACTGATACAGGCCGTTCTTCCAGACCGGCCAGTCGTGGTCGCCCTGCTCTTCCACCCAGATGTGCGGTATGTTATGCTCCGCGAAATAGGCATGGGTCCGGTCGCTGACATACTTGAGGCTGTCCAGATCACCGCAGGATAACCAGAGCAGGCTAAGCGCTGCGGACGTCTGCTGCGGGTCGGGTACCAGCAGTTCAGGCTCCTTCGTATTGGGAGCCGGGGAGAACGCCCCGATCCAGGCGAACCGGTCCAGATGGTTCAGACCCATGTTGAGCGATTGCCCGCCGCCCATGGATAACCCGGCCAGGGCACGGTGCATCCGGTCCGTCAGAACTGAATAATTCGCTTCTATATAAGGGATGAGATCATTCAGCAAATCCGATTCAAACGTTTCAAAGGCCTGCACCTTGTCGGGGGCGAAAATATCGCCTTCCGCCCGGTCATTCAACATCGCCCGGCCGTTCGGCAGCACAACGATCATGGGTTTAAGCAGATGATCATCATACAGATTGTCCAGGATAATCTGCGGTTTGCCGTGGGTATACCATTCGTCCTCATCTCCGCCAATTCCGTGGAGCAGATACAAGACACTGTATTTCTCTGCACTGGAATATCCGGGTGGTGTATATACTCTGGCCTTCCGGGTGTTGCCTACTGTAGCAGAAGGGTATTCTATCGTGCGGATCTCTCCCCGCGCGATCCCTTCCCGCTCCTGATCATATCCTGGCTTTGGTATCAAATAATTGTGATTATTCCCGTTCAATGTCCCTCATTCCTCTCCTTGAATTTATGTATTTCCCATACTTTATTCAATAAACAAAGTGCGGGAGCCTTCCCCCGTTATTCTATGTTACAGAACAAACTTTACCGGGCTATTGTCTAACAATTCAAAGGGTCCGGGAGTAACATTACGCTCCGGGCGCTGTTTGCCAAAATAGTCGTGGTCAAAACGGTAAACGGAGCCATCCGGTTCCTCATAGTTCATCTCCGCGTGATAGCTTCTGCCGAGCAGCTCAGTCGTAACTACCGCAGGAGCTGCAGCACGCATCATTTCAGGACTCTTAATACGCACTTGCACCTTGCTTATCGCTGGATCGGTGTATATCTCAACACCGTTGTCAACATAGGCCCTTGCATCCGGCTCATGAGAACTGGGGACCGCGCCTTTCAAATACACATTGCCCTGTATCGCGACAGGAAGGGCCATTCTATCGGGCTGGAACGGCTTTCCGGCTTCCTCCATCGCCGCAATTTCTTCCTTCGTGTATTCCCACCACCGCTTGTGCAGGGAATCCGGGTAATCGTTGTACCCGCCCAACCCCACAGGATGAAGATAACAGCGGGAGTTATCCGGGATACCGTCCATTACCCGGGTACCGTTATCGTCCAAATTTTCTCTTGGAGTGAGTGGAAGATGCTCGAAAAAAGTCATCGGCATCGGCCCGTTGCGCGGATCGTCATCACCTATAAATAGGTTGTTGTAATACTTATCGTCGCCACCCGTGATGTTACTGAACCCGGCAACCGCTGTCTCATGAGGCATGTGGTAGGGCGTATAGCGGGTAAGCTCGGAACGCACCACAAACCTGCCGGCAAACAAATTATGAACAAATGCGCCGCCTTGAGCCATATTGCGAAAGTTCATCGGTGACAGGAACAGATTGTGATCCACCATATAAGGGCCGTGGCAGACCTCCACAAAGAGATCCTCGGACAGATTGTCATAAAAGGTGTTTCGGCTGATACGGGTCCCCTGCGCCTGCCAGTCCAGCCAAAGCGCCCGGTAGCAGCTGTAGATGATATTCCCGCAAATCTGGGTATCCAGTGAAGCATGGAGTTTGATGCCTCCGACTTCTGCGCCGTGGAAAATGCGTTTATGGTGGATGTTATAAATGCGGTTCTGATAGATCTGGCTAAAAGCACCCCCTAGATGCCCAACGATTCCCGCCTGTTCACAATCATGAATCACGTTGTTGCGGACAATATGGCTTCCAATCTGGTCCTTGTGCCAGTCCTTGCGCAAGGCGCGGAAAATAACCTCCTGCTCCCGTTGCGTTCCGCCTTTGATCCGGTTCTCTGACCATTCGTTATGACCGGTGGTTATTTCTTTGCCGAGGCTGATCCCTGTACATTTAGACTCGCTGATCAGATTATCCTCAATAATCCAGCCCTTGCTCCAATGGGGACCTATGAGCCCTTCCTGCAAAGCTGTTGGCGGAGCCCACTGGGGTGAGGCCTGCCGGAGTGTGAAGCCCTTGACGGTTATGTAGTTGCAGCCGGTCTTCTCCGGCCAGAAGCAATAAGGGCGCACATTGATTTCCACATTCTCCTTACGGGGGTCCCTGCCGCCGAAGTTCGCCCATATTGTGGTGGTCGTGGAGCTTACTTCCGCATACCACTGCAGCAAAGAGTCCTCCGCGTATTTGGCCTGAGGCCAAACCTGGGGATTGCGCAGCTTATCCACGCCATCACATTCATACAGGGACTTGCCGTCAAGGTATACCTCTCCCAAATGCGGCGGGAACGCACCTTCAAACAGCCAGTCTCCGTACAAATTAACCTTATAGGGGTTGCGCACAACAAACAGGGTATTCGATACCTCCGCGCTCCAGACGCCGTTCCCCTCGTCTTTCCAGTCGGCCACGGGCTCAGCACCTGTGATAACCACTTCTCCATCCCCGGCAGACTGATATACAATCCGCTGTCCCTCTGTGCCTCCATTGGCCGGGCTGACCCATTCCCTGTAGATACCAGCATGCACTGTAACCGTATCTCCCGGCACTGCTAAAGCCGCAGCGCGGGAAACGGTGCGGAAAGGCTGTGCCGCCGTACCCGCTGCCTCATCGCTCCCTTGAATTGTAACATGGTATTCCACAATCAAACCTCCCTTTCTCTAATTGATTATTTCTAATAATTAAAATTCAAGATATCATTGCTAAACAGTTGATGTTCTTCCCGCAACCCCTTAATATATAGTATAAATTATAGGAAAATCCTTCAATTATAACAATGATGTATAACGAATTTTATTTGATCTATCCAAAGAAAGGAGAAGCTAATGCCCACCATTCATTACGTAGAATATGACGCTGCGCATCCGGACGACTTTGTGTACAGCATTCCCGAAGGGCTGGATGCCTGGCTTCTTGTGCTTACACAGACCCCGGCGGTGTTTAAAGTGAACGGCGAAATGAAGGAGTTTCCGGCTCACTCTGTGGTTCTTTATCCGCCCAAGCACAGCATTTATTACCGTGCTTGTTCCAACAGGTACGTTAATGACTGGGTCCGTTTCGATGCGGATGAATCCTATATTACGGAAGCCGTGTTGCCATTGGGCACTCCCTTCTCACTGCCGGATCCCGGTTATTGCCATCAGCTATTTCAACTGCTGACTTTGGAGAACTCATTCCAGAACGACTACCGGGAGCTTTCTATTAACAACCTGTTCCGGATCTTCTTCAATAAGCTGTGTGAAGCGTCCCAGGACAAGCTGAGTCCCCAATACTATAACCTGCTTGACTTGCGCAAGACTCTGTACAATAATCCGGGTCATCCCTGGACCGTTTCCTCCATGGCCGAACATCTGCACATCAGCGCAGGCTACCTGCAGACTATCTATAAATCTACCTTCGGTATATCCTGCATGGAGGATGTTATTCATTGCCGGATCCGGATGGCCAAAGAGAAGCTTGGCTTCGGCCCGTACAAAATCGCCGAAGTTGCGGCGCTCTGCGGCTATGCAAATGTAGAGCATTTCTGCAGACAGTTCCGTCAGCTTACCGGTTATTCCCCCCGGGCCTACCGTGACAAACTTGCCGCTAAAGAAACGAAAGACCCTGCTGATCAATGACAGGGTTAAGAGGCTTGCAGGCTTCAAGCTTATATCTGTGTGGCAGCAGCCTAATTCAGCCTGTGATAATGGAAATAACCGAAATCGGCATGGCCGCCGGATTGTCTGGTGGCATAATTGAACAGAGCCGCCCGGTATCCCATAAAATGATCCAGCGTATATTTCATCTGCAGCGTCCGTCCAATCGGCTTCCACTCGCGCCCATCCTCCGAATAGAAGAAATTGGCTTCATCCAGGCTATCCCTGAAATTGAAGTCAATTCTAAGATAAACCTTATCTCTGGTAAACTCGGCTTGCTCCACTATCTCCTCGCAGCCGCCACCGCCGTTGACACACATGTTCACGCTGAACTTCCCCTGCCCCCCGGCGGCAATCCCAACCGTACCAAACCCGTTTTGCAGGGCTGCCAGGCCTGCCCGGTCGCCGTCCCGCAGGCCGCAGAGGTCTATTACGGTCTCTGCACTGCAAGCCGGACCTTCCGTCCGCTGGGTCAGCGTATTGCGCGCCTGCAGGATACTGTCCGCCAGCTGCCCGGTGTACAGCCGCAAATAGCCCGGCCGCTCCGTGACAGACCATAACCCGTTGTCGGGATTATGGTTCCATTGCCAGTGGAGTGCCAGCCTGTTGCCGGTATAATCGAACTCATCGCTGATGACCAGCGGCTTCGCCTCTGCAGCAGGAAGCCTCGCCGCATATACTTGGAGTGCTCTGCCGTTCTCCCCGATAACCGGCCAATCGTCCTCCCAGTCTACGGGCAGCACGCAGGGTACCCGTCCGACAGCATCATGATCCTGGAACAGCACCGCATACCAGTCGCCATCCGGCGTATCAACGATACCGCCTTGGGCGACACCGTTATTCCGGTAGCCCAGATCATCATCCAGAATGACCTTCCGCTCATAAGGACCCAGAAGCTCCTGTGAACGGTAGCACAGCTGGCGTCTGCGCTGATTGCCGGTTCTTGGCCATTCAATAAAGAATAAATAGTAATAGCCGTTAAGTTTGTATGCATGACAGCCTTCGATCCGCAGCCCGATGTCTTTCCGCCCTCCTTCAAGCAGCAGCTGATCCGTTCCGCCGGGCTTCACCGCCGTCAGATCCTCTGTCAGCTCCCGGATCCGGATATCACCGTTCCCGTAAATCACATAGCTGCGTGTATTGTCATCCAGCAGCAACCCCGGATCATGATGCAGCCCCGGAATTACCGACCGCTCCCATGTTCCATGCTCAATATCCTCTGTCCGGTAGATATAGAACCGGTCCATGTCATTGGAGGAGAAACATACGTAATAGATTCCGTCCTTGTACCGGAGAGAGGCCGCCCAGGAGCCTTTGCCATAAATATTGTTGCCTTCCTGCAGCCGGTGGGCCACATTATCCTCTAAGGTATCATAGACATAATTCACGATTTCCCAATCGTTCAGGTTCACCGATTTCATAATGGGACAGCCCGGCATGGAATGCATGCTGGTGCTGACCATATAGAACACAGGCCCCACCCGGATGACATCAACATCCGGGACGTCTGCCCACATCACAGGATTGGTAATGATGGCGGTTTGCAAGATACTTCCCTCCCAGCGATTAATTCTGCTCCGTAAACTGCCAAGCTCCCAGCTTGAACAAGCCGGTTCCACCCTCTCCCGCGAATACCAGATAGAGGTGATGGATTCCTGCCGCTCCCTGGACGTCCGTCTTCAGCTCCACCCATTCCTCCGGCCCGTTCACTGCAGGAACAGGCAGCTTGCCAATCACTGGGCCAGCCGGGTCATCGAGATGCAGCTCCAGCGTACCGCCCGCTTCAAGCCCCATAACCGAAGCACTGAACGCCTCCGCTCCGCGGCTCCCGAAGTCTACCCCGGATAATCCGATCCAGCCGCCGACGCCAATCTCCGTCACCATCTGTACTCCTCCGGCTGTCACGGGTTCCGTATGCACACCTGCACTCCATCCCATCGTTGACGCCGGTATACGTTCATACGGATTCAGGACCTGGAGCTGCTGTACTCCCTCATAGTCGGCTTCAATGTTATAAATGGTGCCATCCTCCTTATGGAGAAGGCGGTTAAGATGCGTAGAACGGTAGCCATTCGCAATACCCTGAGCCTTGGACAAGGTCTGCGCGTGATAAGCGATATACCACTGCTCATGAAATTGGAAAACCGCGTGATGATTATTCCCGGATACTCCGAAGAAATGGCCCGGATTCTTGAGAATCGTTCCGTGATAGGTCCAGGGCCCCATTGGACTGCTGCTGGTCATATACGCGATCTCTCCTGCAGGAGGGCTGCCTTCCGGACGCTCCCCGTCATAGAAATTCGAGCAGTAGCTATAGTAGTAGACACCGCTCTGCTTATGTATCCCGGCATCCTCGAACATGAAGGGTGCCGGAATCACCTCAGCAGTTCCCGCTACGCTGATCATATCCTCACCCAGTCTCATAACCCGTGCTGTGCCAGGCTCCGCGGACTGGCCTTCCGGCACACCGCCTCCGAAATAAATGTAGCCCTTGCCGTCATCATCGACCAGAACCGCCGGATCGAACAGCCAGGTCACCTCCTCGACCCCCGGCGTGGAGCGCAGAATCAGCGCTTCCCCGATAGGGTCAATCCACGGGCCCACCGGACTGTCACTACTCAGAACGCCGATGCCGCTGGCATTATTGGCGAAGTACAGGAAGAACTTATCCTGTCCGAGTATCACTTTATGGACGGCTGCAGGCGCCCATGACTGGGTAGCCCACTTCGCCGCCCCTTCCGGTCCGGCCACTGCAATCGCGCCGTGATCGGTCCAGTTGACCAGATCGGCAGAGGAAATAACTGTGATCGTATGAATACTGCTGTATGAATTCTCTTTCACCGTGCCGTTCCCGTCGTACTCCAGGGCGTCGTTGGTCATGTACAAATAGACCCTGTCCCCGAATACAAGGGCATAGGGATCCGCCCCGTATCTGTGTGCAACCAGCGGATTGCCGTTTGGCGGCACCTTTCCGGCAGCCTGTTTCAGTTGATATGTCATTTGATTCCCTCCATTGATATTAAGCGTTTAAATTTCTTTTGTTGGCGCTTTCAATAGCTAAATCTATGATATCTCAACGGTATGCGTTTACCATTACCAAATTAAAGGGATTCCCCCTTCATCCTTCAGATTGGGCCTTCTGGCGGAAAGCTACAGGCTTCTGAGCCGTCCGTTTTTCAAATTCTCTTAAGAAATGGTGGTAGTGCACATAACCCACACTCTCCACAATGCTCCGGACAGTGTCGCTTGTTTCGATCAGCCGCTTCTTGGCTGCTTCTATACGCAAGTTATGAATATACTCGAGAATGCTGATTCCGTGCTTTTTGATGAAGGACTGGCCCAGATATACCGGATTGATATAAAAGTGCTCTGCAATCTCCTTTACCGTCAAAGATCTGAAATAATTATCCTTCAAGAAGCACTCTACCCGTACCAGCGGATGCTCGGAGCTGCGTTCCTTATGCTGGCGGATATACTCCATACACGTAGTCAATCCTATCTGCAGGGTATCCTTCAGAACTTCAAGCGACCTCGGCTCGGTTCTGAAAAATTCAAGCGAGCCTCCCCGCTGTCCGTCCGCCCCCCCGAAATCCTTCAGCAGCTCCATGCTTTTCAGCATGATATTCATGCTGGTCATCTGTACAACTTCAGGAGCTGTTCTGTTCTGCTTGAACATTCTGAATATTTCGTCCAATTTTTCTTTGACTTTCTGCCCTTGCAGCCGTTCCACGGCACTCATCAGTTCCTCAGTTCGTTCTGCGGAAGGCAGATTATAGCTCAGCTCGTTCCGGTTGCTGCTTGCCGTGTCAACCGGTCCGCTTCCGTCCGAATAGAAATAGTGGCTGGCGGCGGCTCCTGCCGCTTCCCTATAAGAGACGGACAGCTCCCGGAGAGACTGGACACTCGGTCCGATGCTGACGGAACCCTTCACGCCGTTCATAGACAGTCCGGCATATACCCGCTCTGCCAGTCCGGCCGTTGCTGCCGAGCTTTTCACGACCAACCCTGCCTGGTCGCCGGGCAGATCGATGAACAAGGCTCCTGCCGGTCCGGCCAGCTCCCGGCAAATTTCTGTGATATTGCTTTTGGGACCATCCACATGCAGATACGTCCATCCCGAGACCGCCTCGTCCAGACGGTCCATCTGTTCAGCAGCCTCCTCTTCAGGCTCGGCCCATTGGCCTTCAAGCATGCGAGCAATCGCCAGGGGAAGAAGCCTGCTCGCCAGCATATTCTGCTGCATCTTCAGCCTGAGGCGCATTTCCAGTTCGTCCGTTAAATCAGCAAGCACCTTATCCCATTCCGCATCAACGACAGGCTTAATCAGATAGTGCTTCACCCCGTAACGGATGGCAGTCCTTGCATATTCAAATTCGCTGTAACCGCTGAGAACGACGAAGATCGGCTGCTCCATCTCAAGCTTCCGTACGCGCCTGATCAGCTCCAGACCGTCAATTTCGGGCATGCGGATATCGGTAATTACTAGATCAGGTGAACTCTGTACAATTGCATTCAGCGCTTCTTCCCCGTTCTCACAGGCACCACAGATTTCAAAGCCCAGTTCCTCCCAATTGGTCAACGTCCGCAATCCTTCTAATGCTATTGTCTCATCATCTGCCAATACCACTTTATACATTAGATCCCTCCACTTCCGGAACCGAGACTAAGTCTGTGGGAATTTGAATGGTGATTACCGTCCGTTCATATTCGGTGCTCTCTATGGTGAAGCCGGCTCTGCCGCCGTAATACAGCATCAGGCGTTTGTAAACATTCCGGAGTCCGATATTTTTACCGGAGTCCTGCTCCGACTGCAGATGGGAGTTGATCCATTCCAGCTTTTCCTTACCGATTCCTTTTCCATTGTCGGTCACAACAATTACCAAGCCTCTCTCGTCCATCGCAGCGGATACGCGGATTGTCCTCGCCCATTTCACCGACTGCAGGCCATGCTTACAGGAGTTCTCCACCAGAGCTTGGATACTCATCTTGGGAATCCGGCAATTCAGCACGGCAGGATCGATATCCAGGTCATAGGTGAACCGGTGCTGAAAGCGGAACTTCTCAATCTGCAGATACATTACAATAAAGGATACCTCTTCCTCAACGGTAATGAGATCATCCTTCCAGCTTAGCAGCCTGCGCAGAATAAGAGCCAGATTCCGGATCACATCCGTAACTTCTTCATATTTATATTTCTTGCAAATGACCAGTATGGCATTAAGCGTATTGAAGAGGAAATGAGGGTCTACCTGACTTTCCAGATAGTTCAGCTCAGCCCTTACTCTTTCAAGCTCAAGGTCCTTCTTCTGAATCTCCAGCTTGTAGACATCATTGATCAGGTTGCGGATCTTCTCCGTCATCAGATTGAAGCTGCGGATGAGTCCGCCAATTTCGTCCTTCCCCTCATACATATCGATGCTCTCGAACTGCTCATATTTGACCAGCTTCATATGTTTGTAGAGCAATCTGACCCGCAGATTATAGGATTGTATAATTACGATCATCAGCAGGGTAGGGATGATTATGGTCAATATGGCCAGAATCAGCGACATCCGGAGCGCACGGCTCATCTCATGATTGACCTCCCGTCCCTCCGGAGTTCCCACAAGCCTCCAGCCCTTGGTGTAGGCTGCACTGCTGAGTGAACGGACGATCCGGCTGGAGGCCGGCTGGCTAATGCTGGCGTCGACGTTCAGCAAGTCATTGGGGTCCGTGGAGAAGTAGGATTGATCCGATTCCAGCACGACACGGTTCTGCTCATCCAGAAGCTTGAAGCTCAAATAATCACGCTCTTTCTGGAACAGCTCGAGCACATTGTTTACCCGCAGGTCGATCCGTAAATACTTCGTATAAGGCTGGCCTGTGAAGCTATCCAATTTGCGGATCACGCTGACATAGGTTTCCTGCCGGGCCGGGTTCAGCGGGTTGGCCCCCTGATAGGAGGTCAGCAGCACCTTGTCAGAGCTGCCGGAAATTTTGCTGTACCATTCGCTCTGCTTGTCGCTGTCCGACAGAACATAATAACTTCCGCCGTTCTGAATCGTCGGATTCGTAGTATAGATCCCCATCCAATAAATATAGGAATGCAGATTGCTGTACTGCCGCAGCTTATCCCGCAGAACATCATTATAGGCATCATAATAAGTATTGTTATCCTCATAGGCGTAATCCATCATTTCATTGTAGGCACGGTCTGCGGCAACTGTATTGCTGATGGCCACACATTCATTAACGATCTGCATCAGATCATAGGCAACCCGGTCTACCGAAATCTCCAGATTACCTCTCTCCCTCGTCTCTATATTGCGGCTGATTTGAACGTAGAAAAGAGCATTGATACAGAGAATGGGGACGAGAACGCACAGTAAATAGATAAACAAAAACTTGTATTTGAGCGGAATATCATTAATGAAGGCAGATGGCTTCCGTGTATTCTTCATGCCGGCCCCTCCTCCCCCTTGAATTAACTCTTCTTATATACTGTAGGCGTGACCCCGTTTAATGCCTTGAACTTGGCAGCGAACAGATCGGCGTCCGTATAGCCCACCCGGCTTGAGACATCAGATATGCACATATCCGTCCGCCGCAGCAGCTTCTTGGCTTCTTCAATGCGGTATTCATGGAGAAATTCATTAAAGGAGCTGCCGTAATGCTTCTTGAACCGTTGTCCAAGGTAAGCCGAATTCATATGCAAAAGCTTAGCAATATCCTGCAGCTTCAGCTTCTCCTGATAATGCTCCCGGACATAGTCCAGCACCGCTGACACGGCTTGATCCTCCCGGGTGCTGTCACCAGCGGCGAACCATTCTGCCGCCTCACTCAGCTCTTCTTCCGTCTGCCGTTCCAGCAGCGGCATGCAGCAAGCGGTGTACCGGGGCGGAAACCATTTATCCTCCCATATGGCGGAGTCTCCCCCTCTTGCGGTGATTTCACGAAGCAGATCAGCTTTGATATTGGCCAGAAAAGCGTCGATCCATGCGCTTGAAGCAACCTTTGCCGAGAATATTCTAAAAACATCGCGCAATTGGGCGCTTAAGCGTTCCGTTTTCCCTTCGGTGACTGACTGCAGAAGCGTTCTCCTCAGTTCGGCCGGAAGCTTCGCCATTTGCCCCTGGTCCTGTTCCTGATAGAAAACGGTAGCTTCGGGGCTGTATGAATCCGGACGGCACAGCTCTGCCGCCAGCGCTTCATGGTAAACCGTGTTCAGAAACTGCGGCCCGTGATGCTCAAGACTTGCCGAGAAAAAGACTGGAACGCTATACAGAGTCCTCATTTCAGCGGTCCAGCTTTCCAGCATCCCCGGATCAAGCGCCGGCCCTTCCGCCGGAGAGACCAGCAAATATCCATGCTTCTGCCTTCCGGCTGTGAAAGAATAGGCGGTTATGCTGCGGAACGGCTCCTTGCCCTTCATGGCATAGACCTGGGCCTGCAAATGCAGGCTGTCCGGTGAGGCACCCTGAACCAATACACAGCATAGCCGTGAGCCGGGGGATATCCCAAGCATTTCCAGCCCATTCTTCAGCTCCTCTTCCTTGTTCTCCCGCATCAATAACCGCGATACGGTATCTGCCTGCATGAAAGCCGTAACCGCCTCCCGCCGTGAAGCCGCCTTGCGTTCAGCATAGATTTCTTCGGCTACAATCTGCAGCGCCTCCGTCAGTTCCTTTTCATCCAAAGGCTTGGTCAAATAGTTGGATACGCCATATTTAAGGGCTCTCTTGGCATATTCAAAGTCAGCGTAGCCGCTAAAGATAATAAATTTTGGCCGGAAATCGCTTTCAGAACATCTCCCGATAAGATCAAGACCGTCTATTACCGGCATGCGTACATCGGTTATAACCAAGTCAGGACGTGTGCTATGAATAAGCTGCAGCGCATCCTCACCATCGAGGGCTTCACCGCACACTTCAAAGTTTAATTTCTCCCAGTCTACCAGGAATCGCAGCCCCTCCAGCATCAGCGGCTCATCATCGGCAAACAGCACCTTAAGCATCGGCATCACCATCTTTATTTTCATATTTTGTTTCTGTAAGGCTCACCGTTCCTTGAACAGGAGAAACCGCTTCGGCTGCATCCGAAACGGTTATAGTATACATATTTTCCTTATATAAATTTAATTGACAATTATTCTTTAACACTTCCCAGGTTCAATCCTACCACGAAATACTTCTGCAAGAAAGGGTAGACGAACAATATCGGCACTGCGGTAACAATGGTGATGGCTGCCCGGATGGAAGCCGGTGTTACCAGAGCCTGCGCCTGATTATGCTGATTGCCCGCCAGCAGGGAAGGATCATTGTTCGTGCTCATGGTGGAACCGAGCAGCTTCATCATTTCATATTGCAGGGTGCTCAGCTTGATATCCGAGGAAGCATAGAGGAAGGTGTCAAACCAGGCGTTCCACGAGCCAACGGCGATAAACAAGGCTACGGTTGCCAGCACCGGAGTACACAACGGGAAGATAATTTTCCAGAAGATCCGGAAATCTCCCGCACCGTCAATCTTCGCCGACTCCGTGAGACTGCCCGGAAGACCGCGGATATACGTCCGCATGATAATCAGGTTGAACGCGCTGACCAGGCTCGGAAGAATATAGACCCAGAAGCTGTGAAGCAGACCCAGCTCTTTAATCAGGAAATAATTCGGGATCAGGCCGGCATTGAAATACATGGTCAGGATGAACAGCATGCCGATTTTTTTGCGTAAAACAAAATGCGACTGTGCCAGTGTATACGCCAGCATGGTGGTCAGAAACACACCTAGTACTGTTGAAAGTACCGTACGGGACACAGAGATGAATGCGGCATGATAGATCGTCCCGGAAATAAAGACAGCCCGGTAGTTCTCCAAGGTCCAGTCACGGGGCCAGAAATAAATTCCGCCGGAAAGCGTGTCGCTGCCGTCATTGAAGGAAACAGCAATCGTGTGGAGGAATGGATACAGCGTGATAGCGACTACAAAGAGCATAAATATCGTGTTAATCGTATGGAATACAACCGGCTCAATGCGGCTTGAACCTTTCGTCACAGCTTTCATAAGTGTTCCCTCCTCTATATTAACCGCTCTTCGCCAAGGCGTTTTGCGATATAATTTGCGATGAATACGAGCACGACACTAACGATGGTTTTGAAGATCCCTGCCGCTGTAGCCAGAGAATAATTCCCCATAGAGATCCCATACTTCAATACAAAGATATCAATGGTTTGCGACCAGTCCACAGTAAGACCGTTGCCAAGCAGATATTGAAGCTCAAAGCCGGCATCCAGAATATGTCCAATGTTCATAATTAATAGAATAACGAAGGTAGCTTTAATCCCCGGGAGCGTAACATAGCGCATTTTCTGAAAACGCTTGGCGCCGTCTATGGACGCTGCCTCATACAGAGATGGATCAATCGAGGTAATGGCCGCCAGATAAATGATGGTGCCCCAGCCTACCTCTTTCCACACATTCGAAGCCCCGACAATGCCCCAGAAATATTTCCCTTCACTGAGCCACATAATCGGTTCTTGAATGATGTGAAGCTTCATTAGAACGATATTGACAATTCCATCATCAATCGACAGCGAAGTGGCAACGATACCTGCCGCGATAACCCAGGACAAAAAATGCGGCAAATAGGAAATAGACTGAACGATACGTTTGAAAAACTTGACTTTGATCTCATTTAGCAGTAATGCCAGGCCGATTGCCGTAACAGTACCAAGTACAAGGTTTATAAAACTCATGGCAACCGTATTGCGCAGTACCATCAAAAAGGTCTCATCTGCAAACAGAAATCTGAACTGCTGCAGGCCTACCCATTCCTGCTGGCCGAAGGAAAGCGCCGGACGGTAGTTCTGAAAGGCCATCAGCCAGCCCCAAATAGGAACGTAGTTAAAGATAAGCAGATAAATCGCAATCGGCACAGACATCAAAACCAGCTGCTTCTGTATTTTGAGCGTCTTCCAGCTAAGGCTCACACCGATTTCCGGATCGACTCTGCGATTTCTGGTCTTCTGTTTCTTGACCTGTTTGTCCAGTACGGCATCAGACATGTAGTGTTTCCCTCCTGTAAAATCATTCTCTCCACATCCCTATTTATGAAGAGCGGGAAATCTCCTTTCCCGCTCCGGTTCCAGCCTACTTCCGCTTACTTCACACTCCACTTTTCGATGCGCTGCTGAATTCCTTCATTTATCCGGTCTTCATAGGCTTTGATATCCAGCTTGTGGATTTGGTTGACATAATCTGTCCAGACCTCTTCGAATTCATCCGGACTGGCCATAATGGCCTTAGGCAGGAATTTGACCTGAAGATCATTCAGCTTGGACTGCGCAAGCTGGGCTGCCGAACCATCTTTAAGAACGATGGAATAGGCAGGGAAATAGATATTATTTTCTTTGGGTTCCTTGAAGAATTCAGACCATGATTTCTTGTTGTACGCCTTCAGGATTTTCTGATCGTAAGGCTTCAGACTGTCGAAGAATTCCTGCGGCTGAGTTCCGGGAGAATCTGAATTCCCGTCGCTGTAGGTACCTTGAATTTTCGGCATAGATCCCTGCATGGTAGTAATCTTGTTTGCCAGCTGCCAGCTTGTCTGATCTGCGTTCGCCCGCTGTTCCGGCGTCCGGTAGAATGATCCGTCTTCATTTACTTCATAGTCTTCGCCTTTGACTCCCCATTGGAGCGTTTTCTGCCAATCCTCTGTAATCATCTGATCCAGGAATTTGATGATCCGGACAGGGTCCTTGGCTTTGATCGAAATTCCGAATCCGCGGTTGGTGCCGACCGCTCCGCGGTCACGGTACCATTCCTCAGCGCCATCATAGAGCAGAGGGAAGCCGATATACGTATTTTCAATTTTACCCTGGGAGATCAGGGAGGTTTCGCCATCCTGGAAATTCCAGTGCTGGTCAAACATTCCGATGACCTTGCCGCTTGCGATTTTGGCCAGATACTGGTCGTAGTTCTGTACGAAAGCCTCTTTATCCATCAAGCCTTGCGCGTTAATTTCATTAAGCTTCTTGTAATAGGTCTTGGATATGTCTTTGTCGGCAAAAATCTGCGCTTTGTTGTTGTCTACAATAACGGCGCCATCATTCGGATGTCCCGCCAAGTGCTCAGGGGCGTTCTGCAGCGGGAATACACGCCAGTCGAAGTTGAGGGATTCAAACCCGATCATATCCGGGTGCTTTTCTTTATATTTGGCTATGATATCGAAATACTCATCCAGGGTCTTTGGGGTCGGATATCCCATTTCCTCAAGCACAGCCTTCTGAAGCCAGAAGCCTGGTCCCTGGTATGTCGGTTCAGTGATTTTACCTTGATATACACCATAGGCCGGCAGAACGTAGATGTGGCCGTCGCTCTCATCCTTGATCTGATTCCAGACATCGGCATAATGCTTCTTCAGGTTAGGGGCATACTTCTCAATCAAATCCTCAAGCGGAATATAAGCTTTGGCATTAATTAATTTGTCATCACCCGACATGATGTCAGGATAGTCTCCAGAGGCAATCATTACGCCGAGCTTCTGCTGCAGGTCACCCACCAGAAATTCCATATTGAAGCTGACGCCGGTTTCTTCTTTAATCAGTTTGAGAATCTTGTTGTCGGCCGTAGGCTGCTGCCCGGGACCTGCCATAAATACCGAGAATGTTGCCGGAGCCTTGTCGTCTCCGTTTGCCGCCGGACTGGCACTTCCCCCTTTGGAAGAATTGCTGTTCGAGCTGCAGCCTGTAAGTGCCAGTGTAAGTGCGAGTACACCGGCTGCTGCTGCCCGGGCGGAACGTTTTGCCGTTTTATGCATGTTGTTATGCCTCCCCTTTTTGGCTAATTACTTATATTTATTGAATCACCTGGTGACATCTTTAATTATACTTTTGGAGAATACGCTTACAATTCATAAACTATAGTACTTCCCCCCCGAAAATACGATAAAATGAAAACGTTTGCTAGCGGCGCGGCAACGGAATTTCCTTTCTTTAGTACAGGAGCAGCACTTATGCTCTTCATTTCCTCCTGTCGCCCACTTTCGACGGATTCAGAGGGATTTCCCCCTTTCATTCCCGTGCACCGCCACTTCAGGCGGGTCTATTATATAAGCAGAATTTCCTGCACAACCACAGAAAAGGATTGGCGCAAATGCGCCAATCCCCAGCACAATCTTCTATAATCATCGAATTTGTCAGTATCCTATTTCCACAATATCCCATATCATCCACCCAGGCAGCTCTTGTCCCTACTTACCGGGTAAACGTATAAGAGCTTCCTGCTTCCCCTGTGAACGAAACGGAATCCAGTCCCGGACCTTCGATCCGGCAAGGTCCGGATACGGTACATGATATCATTGCTTCCGTAACGCGTCCATCGGCCCAGGTGAAGTCGAGGATATATCCGCCCCTTGCCCGCAGGCCGCTTACGCTTCCTTCACTCCAGCCTGGGGGCAGTGTGGGAAGCAGCTGGATTACCCCGGTATGACTCTGGAGCAGCATCTCGGCAATCCCCGCTGCTCCTCCGAAATTCCCGTCAATCTGGAACGGAGGATGGTTGTCGAGCAGGTTCGGCAGTGTTGAATGTTCGAGTAAAGCGCGGACGTTCGCATAGGCTTGATCAGCATCCTTCAATCTGGCCCAGAAGTTAATAATCCAGGCCCGGCTCCAGCCGGTGTGGCCGCCGCCGCTTGCCAGTCTGCGTTCCAGCGTGGTACGGGCGGCCTCAGCCAGCTCCGGAGTATGCTCTACGGTGAAAGCATCGCCAGGGTACAATGCAAACAGATGGGAAATATGGCGGTGCCCCGGCTCCACCTCTTCATAATCCTCCATCCATTCCTGAATCTGGCCGTATTTCCCGATCTGCGGCTGGGGCAGACGTGCCAGAGCGGCCGAGAGTTCTTCAAGGAAGCGCTCATCTCCGCCGATGATATCCGCACTGCGGATGCAGGCCGCGAACAATGCTTCAATAATTTGAAAGTCCATTGATGCTCCGGCGCAGAACACACCAGACTCGCCGCCCGGCAGCTGATAGGTATTCTTGGGAGAGACAGACGGACAGGTAATCAGGCGGCCTTCATCGTCTTCTATCAGATAATCAAGCAGGAACTGCGCCGCCTCCTTCATCGTCTCATACACCTGTTCCAGGAAATAACGGTCCTGGCTGAACCGGTAATGCTCCCACAGATGCAGGCACAGCCAGGCAGCGCCCAGCGGCCAGAAGGAAGCCGGCAGGTAGGTATCCTGAGGTGCCGTGTCTGCCCAGATATCAGTATTATGATGCGCCGTAAATCCTCCGCAGCCGTACATCACCCTGGCTGTAACCCGTCCCGGCTCCCGCATCCGCTCAATCAAATCAAACAGCGGCTCATGGCATTCAGCCAGATTGCAGATTTCGGCGGGCCAGTAATTCATTTGCGCATTGATATTAATGGTGAATTTGCTGTCCCAGGCCGGGGTGAAGCTGTCATTCCAGATGCCCTGCAGATTCGCGGGCAAGGAGCCCGGGCGGCTGGACGAGATCAGCAGGTAACGGCCATACTGGAAGTAGGCCGCCAGCAGACCGTTGTCCTCCTCCCCCTTCTGAAACCGCTTCAGCCGCTCGTCGGTCGGCAGCCCGCTAAGGTCCAGGTTCTCCGGCAGCGTCAGCGTAACCCGCCCGTACAATCTGCGGTAATCCGCAATGTGACGGCCCAGAAGCGCTTCGTAGGAATCCCGGCTCAGCTCTTCCAGCCTTCTCTTGGCCTGTAGCTGCGGCTCGGGATGGCGGAACGTGGTCCCTGCAGCAAGCAGCAGGGTAACCGAGCTTGCCCCGTCCACAAGCAAATATTCTCCGATGTTGCGGCAGGTGCCGTCATTGGTGACAGCCTTCAGGACAGCGGCAAAGGAGCTTCCCCCCTGACCACCGCCATAGCCGGTCATCACCAGCCCGCTGTTCTGCCACTTCTCAATTTGCTCCAGGTATCTCCAGTTGTGGCGGTTAAACCGCGCCTTCAGGGAAACCCCGTTCTTACGGCCGGAGGAGATCCGGATGACAATCGCCTGATCCGGAAAGCTGGCAAACAACTCGCGGGTATACCGGACGCCGCCGGTTGAATAGCTCACCCGGGATACGCCGCGCTCCAAATCAAGTTCCCGCCTATAGTCCGCAGCCGGCTGCTCATGTCCGTCAAATGACAGCAGCAGCTCGCCAAGCGGCAGATAATGACGCTGCGCTTCAGGCAGTCCTGCCATTGACATCGCTGCCAGCTCTTCCGCTTCCCGCAGCCTCCCCTTCAGTATCAGACTGCGGAGTTCCGGTAAATGTGGCAGGGCATCCCCGTTATTACGGTCACGCGGGCCGCCGTACCATACGGAATCCTCATTGAGCTGAAGCTTCTCCTCAGCGATGCCGCCATAAATCATCGCGCCAAGCCGCCCGTTGCCAACCGGCAACGCCTCATTCCAATCCCTCGCCGGTTGACCGTACCAGAGCCCCCGCTTATGTTCCATGCTTGTCATGATCGCTGCACCCTTTCAGGTTATTCCAGAGTGAATGAAGCCAGACTTGCGCCGCCGTTGCCGGTATACGTAAAATATAAGGCCTGAACGCCATCGGGAATGGCCACTTCAGCAGTGTAATCCTGCCAGATATTCGTAAAGCCCACCGGTATCCGTCCAAGTGCAGGTCCGTTCCAGGAAGTTTTCACTTCGAACTCACCCTGGCAATAGCCGCGCACCTTGATTGTGACCCGGTTGATACCCTCGCAAGCGAAATATTTAAACCCGGCAGCAGCTGAATCCGTCATATTGGCAATATAGCCGGCTTCCTCATCGCCGTCCCTGCCGTCCTGGGTAATCTTCGGAAACCGGCTGTCCATCCAGGCACCCGTACGGCCGAAGCCTCCGGTGTACATTTCCTGGTCTTTACAGAACAGATGGCAGGCCAGATAAGCCGGATATTCTCCCCGGCCTTCGAGCGGGCCTCCGTTCGGACCGCAGGACGTAATCTCCGCCTGGGGAATCGTGCCGTCTTCGCGGAATTCAATCCGTTCAATGCAGCCCTGGCGGCAGAACGCCGTCCCATGGGTATGCCGGTGATAAAAAATGTACCATGCTCCATGGATTTGAACGATGCTGCCGTGGTTATTGCCGCCGTAAGCCATCGGCTGGTCCGCCGGCTTGTACGTATCGATATGAAGATCACAATTACTTACAATGACTCCCTGGTAGGTGAAGCCCTTGGCCGGATGCAGGCTGGTTGCATAACACAGCTCATGCATGGAGACCGAGGAATAGATCAGATAATAGATATCCCCTCTTTTGCGGATGGAAGGGGCCTCGAAGAACTCATAACCTTCAAACCCGCTCCCCTTGCTGTAGGGCTGGCTCGGCACAACAAATACAGGCTCTTCGGTAATCGTGAGCATATCCGGGCCAAGCACCGTTGCCATAGCTCCATGTCTGGACGAATCTCCATAACCGCAGAAGCCGGTGTACAGGTAAGTGTTCTCCCCTTCGGTCAGCACACCCGGGTCAAACTGCGGCTCGTCGCCTTCCTTCTCTCCCAGGCGTATTCCATCGGCATAACTTACATATCCGTAGAATTCATATTTACCGCCCGGCTTGTCGCAGACTGCCACCGATACGACAGGAGCCTTATCCAATACATAGTAGAGATAGTACCGCCCGTCCGGTCCAACGGTGACATCAGGTGCATACAGGCACATGCTGCCTTCCGTGTTCAGCGGATCATCCGTAGTCTCGTAAATCACGCCTTCATACTGCCAATCGGCCAGATTATCCTCCGGCGCCGACCAGCAGGCATAGTCATTCAGGCAGAATGCGTGCCCGTTAAAACGGTCATGTGAACCATACACATACACTCTTCCTTCAAAAACGTAAGGCTCACCATCCGGGATATATTCCCATGACGGGAGATACGGATTAAAACCTTGTTTTTTAGCCATTCTTATTTTCCCCTTGTCATTTTGTCCCTATCAGTATAGTGAAGCCGCATGAGCGAAGTCCATGACATATAGACATCTAAGATTGATCTATCCTGAGATGATGAAATGGGACCGGATTACCTATAAATTTTAAGGAAAACGCTTTAATTTCTTTAGTTCCGCTTATGATATACTTTGGCAAAACCCTATCCATTGGAGGATTGTTATGAATATTTTCACAGAAGGCTCCTTTTATACAGGGAAATACAGAAACCTGTTCCTTGAGAACGGGATACCGGCAAAGACGATCAGCCAAAGGCTTGAAGCTACCTGGAACGAAATGTTCTACGGCGCTTCCGATGTCCGGATCTACCATCCTATGGGTGACGATATGGGATATATCGTAGATACCGGCAATACCGATGTGCGGACAGAAGGCATGTCCTACGGGATGATGATGGCAGTGCAAATGGACAAGAAGGAAGAATTTGACCGGCTCTGGAAGTTCGCCAAGATACATATGCAGCATACGAAAGGCCGCTACAAGGATTATTTCGCCTGGCACTGTAAGCTGGACGGAACACATCTCTCACCCGGTCCGGCACCGGACGGGGAAGAGTTCTTCGCCATGGCGCTGTTCTTTGCTTCCAAACGCTGGGGCGACTGTGCTTCACCGTTCAACTATTCTGAACAGGCCAGAATCATCCTCCGCGCCTGTGTGCATAAAGGGGAGAACGGAGAAGGCGATCCGATGTGGGACCCGGCGACCCGGCTGATTAAGTTCATTCCTGAAACCCCTTTCAGCGATCCTTCCTACCATCTGCCGCATTTCTATGATTTATTCGCTCTGCAGGCGGATGAACAGGACAGGGCATTCTGGAAGGACGCAGCAGCCAGAAGTAGAGCGTACCTGCACAAGGCCTGTCATCCCGAAACCGGCCTGTCGCCGGAATACGCCAATTATGACGGGACTCCGGCTGAACCCCAGCCGCATGGTGACTTCCGCCACTTCTTCAGTGATGCTTACCGGGTCGCTGCCAATATCGGGCTGGATTATGAATGGTTCCGCAGCGATCCTTGGCAGGTAGAGCAGTCTAACCGGATTCAGGCGTTCTTCCGGGACATTGATAGTGCCGATTACCGGCGCTACACTATAGACGGCCAGCCGTTTGATGAGCCTTCCCTCCATCCTGTCGGTCTGCTGGCGACCTTAGCCATGGCCTCGCTTGCAGCTGATGGACCGGATGCCGGACACTTCGTTAAGCTGTTCTGGCATACCCCGCTTCGCACAGGGGAGCGCCGGTATTACGACAACTGCCTGTACTTCTTCAGCATGCTGGCTCTAAGCGGAAACTACCGGATCTATAGATAGACAGAGAAATCGCTCCTGACAGGAGCGATTTCTTGTATTTGTTAGGCTAGTAATTCAGTCATGCCTGCCAGGAGGAGAACGCGATGGCCCTTATTCACTATGTTGAGTGCAATACTTCACACACCGGTAATTTTGTTATTGATGTTCCCGCAGGCTCTCATTGGCTGCTTGTTATTACCAAGACTCCAGCCGAGTTCTGGGTACATGGCGGGCTCAAGCTCTATCCTGCTCACAGTGTAATCCTCTACCGTCCACAGCAAAAGGTCTATTACCGGGCCAGTGCTGACCTTTTCGTCAATGACTGGATCCGCTTCGAAACCGATGAACCCTATATCACGGGATCTCCGCTTCCTTTTGGTGTTCCCTTCGCGTTAAGTGACCCCGACTACTGCCAGAAACTGCTTGAGCTGATTGTCAGTGAACACACTTTCAACCGGGATTGCAAAGAATCCTCCATCGATTATCTGCTCCGGACCCTGTTCAACAAACTATGGGAATCCTGCTTCCAGGATAATATTACACCGCAATACTACAAATTGCTGAAGCTGCGCACGGCTATTCAGATTAACCCAGGAGATTACTGGACCGTTTCAAAAATGGCGGATGATCTTCAGATTAGCCCAGGCTATCTCCAGAACATTTACAAAAAAACCTTTGGAATCTCCTGCATGGATGATGTCATCAACAGCCGGATTCGTATGGCGAAGGAATACCTGATCCACAATGCCCAGAGTATTGCCGATGTGGCTTCACGGTGCGGATATCAGAATGTGGAGCACTTCTGCCGGCAATTCAAGCAAATGACCGGGCATACGCCGAGAAATTTCCAGAAGCAGGCCAAAGACTAACGCCTATGCTTGAGAGGATCAAGCCGGACTACCGGCATTCTTGAAATACTGCTGCACGAGAAATTCCATCATCTCGCCCGGTTGCTGTCTGTTAAAGCCGGCCTTGTCTGCAAACAGCATTCCGTACGGTGCTTCAGGGGTATAAGGCTCCCACCGGGGTAATTCCAATCCTGTTGAATCCTGGCCGTTCGGGTCTCCGCTGCGGATGAAATGGGCCGTATAATTACACATCTGCCGGGCCAAATCATAATGCTTGCCGGTAAAAGGCCTCCAGCATTTGGCAAGCGTCTCGAAGAAGAACCAGAGGTCTACGGAGTGGAAGGTACCCGGGTTATCCCACCCCGGAATCTCAGCATCGAAATTATAATAGTAGAGCGGCGTTTCACCGCCGGTGTCCGCATTGGCCTGTGCAGCAACACGGATCGCGTATTCGATTCCGCTTACGGAAGCCCTCTCCCGGGCTTCCTCTAATGGAACTGTCTGATCCCCGCAAAGCCGGAGAAAAGTACCGGCATCTTCACCGAACATATCTGCGGCCAGCTGCTTGAGCTCGTCAAATGTCCCGGCGGCCGGGGTACTAAAGAACTCCGAGGAGGTATGACCCAGCATTACCGGTACCTTCAAGCGCTTGTTCTGAAGAAACAAATCGAACGGGTTGCCTGTCAGGAATCTCTGGTCTGCAACCGTGCCCCAGAATCCCCCATACTCTACGGCCTTGTCCCGAAGATAGACCGCATCCAGCTGCCGGGCTTCTGCAAGTGAGGATACGCCCAGGTAATTGAAGAACCGGGTACCGTCATGCTCAGCCTCCTGCAGATCACTGCGGTGAGGAGGCAGCAGGGTTCCCGGATACAGCTTTGTGAAAATCCCGCTTTCAACAATCGCCCGCTGAAACAGCCCTTCGTTCTGCGGTGAGGTGAGCTGGCTCATGACACTTCCGCCGCCGGCAGACTGTCCGCCGATGGTGATATTGTCCGGATCGCCTCCAAATGCCGCAATATTGCGCTTCACCCAGCGGGTCGCTGCCTGTTGATCGAGGTTGCCAAAGTTGGCGGGCGCCTCCGGCGCTTCCGCTGTTATTTCGGGATGGCAAAGAAATCCGAAGGCATTCAGGCGGTAGTTGATTGTCACTACCACTATGCCTCTGCGTGCAATACGTTCACCGTCAAATTCCATTTCAGCCGGATGGCCTACCTGCAGACCTCCGCCAAAATACCATACATATACGGGAAGCTTCTCGTCCGGAAGTTTAGCTGGTGTCCACACGTTCAGGTACAGACAATCCTCGCTCATCACGATGTCCGGTTCTACGGCCCATTCGCGGGTATAGATGTTATTATCATCCAGCTCTTGCCTTACCTGCATGGAGACCGGTGCGAACTGGTAAGCATGCAGCACACCTTCCCAGTCTTCCGCAGGCTGCGGCGCCCGCCAGCGGTTCTTGCCTATTGGCGGAGCGGCAAAGGGTATCCCCTTGAAGCTCGTAATCCGGGGATCAGCTGCCGGCAGTCCCTGAACCGTCCCGTTTTCAACATTTACCACTCTTAGCATGTTACCGTCTCCTTTGTGAAGGTGAATGAATTGAACTACATTGAAGGCTTGGTATTACGCACTGTGAGGTAACCGTTTTCATTAACTTATACTAGAAATTCTAATTTACCGCCCTATCTAAAACAATGATCTAAGCCAAATCATAATTGATGTATTCTAACATCTGAGTTTATACGCGTTTATTGCTACACAAAAAAATCCCCTTACGGGTAAGCCAGCACGTAAGAACATCTTACAGATGTCTTCGTGCGTTTGGCTTCCGTAAGGAGATTTTACTGGGGACGTGGTTATTCCGGAAATCCGCCGCTTAAAAAGATATTCGATCTGCCAGCCGGGACAGCAGCGGCAGCCGTCTTCCCCGCAGCAGCGTGTAGACCGGAGCGATAATTAGAACCGCAAGAAGAATGTAAACCAGATAGTATCCGGCATAAAAAGTGATATAATTGATGCCCGGTACGAAATACAATAGCGGGAGTACGAATTTTAGAAGGGTAAAAACAACAATGAGTGTAAGAATCGCCTTCAAATGATCCTGCAAATATGTATTCGTGATGAATAAATAAATGACACTGAGAATGACGAAGAAGTAGGACAACTTCAGATATGGACTCACCAGCAATGTAAATTCATAACCGCCAGACTTGGAATAAATATTGTACAGAACCGGTACCGCCGCCAGAATATAGAGCATAATCATACTTAGCTTAGCGGTTACCACTGGGCCGGAATCATGGTTACTGCCGGAAGACAATTTGACGCTCTCCTGCTCCGTCTTCCCGGCCGGTTCTCCATGTTCTACCGGTGGCAGTTTAACCAGAAACAATACCGTCAGCACGCTGACAACCACTGTATAGATCAGATTGGTTGGCCGAAGAATCTGCGACGGGTGCAGGCATGGCTGGTACAGAATAGATATCAGCTCCACGGACAGAAACATCAGCACCAGACTGTGCCTTCTCCCAAACCATATCACACAGACAACTGCAGCTATGGCTGCTACTATCGATATTAAGCCAGCCATACTACCGCTAGAAATTTGGTTGTTGTCGATATAAGCGATAAAGCTATAAAACCGGTTACTGAAAAGAGTGAACAGAAGCTGCAAACCAAATAATATATACACTATCGTATTGAGCTTACCCGGGCGAACGCCGCCTGTTTCCAAAGTCATCTTCCCTTTCAAATATAAGGATATACGACCTTTATTCTCTACTCCAGACGATTTCCCCTGCTTTATTGATCAGATATGCTGAATATTCATTGTTGTTATCTATGAATCCTTTGTCCGCTCCGGCTTTGAAATCCCGTACATTAGAGAAAGCAGGCTTGACGATCACATCACCCGCTACATTTTTGAAGCCGAACCCGCCGTCACTATAAGAAATCATGCCATCGCCATAACCATTAATTTGATCGGCACCCGGAATGGCGATAATATTGCCCTGGTCATCTACAAGCCGCTGAGTGTAATCGTATGCTTCTCCGCTCAGCGCCAGCAAAATATAACCGTCATGGAACCGCCCTACGAACCCATTTCCAGTACTGAACTCAGGCTTCAGAATCAACTTTCCTTTGGTATCGAGGAGATCGCTTTTGCCGTTCAATACCGCGGTAGCCACGCCTTCAGAGAAGGAGCTGACGGATTCATAAATCGGCTTGATTGCCCATTTATGCCGGGTACACTTGGTATTACGATTGTACCATTGTGGTCGATATAAAAGGTCTTGCCTCCGGCCACCTTCGCGAGTCCATCGGAGAAATCATACACACGGCATTAGTCTATTCTCTATGCACCAGTGACGGACGCTGTATAACCTGCTCCCGGCCCGGGCCTACAGATACCGTCGTAATCCCGACTCCCAGCTCAGATTCAATAAAATCAATATATCCTCTTGCTGCTTCGGGTAAGTCTTCCAACCTGGTAATCTGCGATATATCACACTTCCAGCCCGGAAGCTGTTTATATACCGGTTTGGCTAGGCTTAACTTATCCTGGTAAGGGAATTCATCGACGACCTCCCCCTCAATCTCGTATCCCACACATACCGGAATCTCATCCAAATACCCCAGGACATCCAGGTTTGTAAGTGCTACGCTGGTTGCACCCTGGATTCTGCAGCCATAACGTGTCGCGACCGCATCAAACCATCCGACCCTTCTTGGCCGTCCTGTCACCGCTCCGTACTCGCCGGCATCTCCGCCACGGCTTCGCAGCTCATCGCCTTGCATATCTTCCAGTTCCACAACGAAGGGGCCTGCCCCGACACAGCTGGAATACGCCTTGGTAACCGCCACGATCTTCTCAATCGAATAAGGCGGAAGCCCGGCCCCTACCGAAGCATATCCGGCAAGCGTAGATGAAGAAGTGGTGAAAGGATAAATTCCGTGATCAGGGTCTCTAAGCGCCCCAAGCTGTCCTTCGAGCAGAATTCCTTCGCCATTCCGATAGGCTTTATGTAATAACGAAGTCGTATCACACAGGTAAGGAGCTATAGCCTCTGCCTGCTCACTTAACTTGGATAACCACTCATCTACCTTAATGGAAGACTGACCATAAAGATGCTGGAGCAATATATTTTTGCTCTCCAACAGATTTTCCAGCCGTTCACGAAGATAAGCCATGTTGAATAAGCTGGAGGTTTGAATTCCAAGCTTGGCATATTTGTCGGAATAGAACGGAGCAATCCCGCGTTTAGTTGAACCGAAGCTGCGTCCTCCTAAGCGGTTCTCTTCGAGCTCATCGAGCAGCCGGTGCACCGGCAATACAATTTGAGCTCTGTCCGAGATTCGTAATTGAGGGGCCGGAACTCCTCTTTCGGTTAAGGATTCTAGTTCTTGCAGCAGCACATCAATATCCACAGCTACTCCGGGGCCGATAACGTTCACCACATTGGGATAGAAAACCCCGGAAGGAAGCATCCGAAGCGCGAATTTCCCGAAAGGATTAATAATCGTATGTCCTGCATTGCTACCGCCTTGATATCTCACCACATAAGAAGAAGCGGCTGCCATCATATCTGTTATTTTCCCCTTGCCCTCATCTCCCCAATTTGCACCCACGATTGCCGTTACAGTCATGTTTATGGCCTCCAATCCTAATTTGCTTACAAAACTAATGATAATCTAAGCAAAGCATATTAGAATAATGCATATAAGTAATACTAGGTATAAAGAGAGGTAATGTGTATGCAGGTCAATTTGGAATGGTATCGTGTCTTTTATTGGATTGCCAGAACAGGAAGCTTATCGCGGGCAGCAGATCATCTGCATATCACTCAACCGGCTGTCAGCCATACCGTTAAACAGCTGGAGGCCTCCCTTGGGGGACAACTGTTCTTACGCACTCCCAAGGGAATCATCTTGACCAAGGAAGGCGAGGTATTGCTGCATTACCTGGAGCAGGCTTTCAATTTCGTTGATATCGGAGAAAAGGCCCTTGCTGAGATGAATAACTTAAACAGCGGGGAAATTGCCATCGGGGCAAGTGACACGTTGTGCAAATATTTCTTGTTGCCGTATCTGGAGCAGTTCCATGCCCGGCACCCCCGGGTCAGAATCCGGGTCACGAACCGGACGACACCAGAGACAATAACGCTGCTTAAGGAAGGGAAAATCGACTTCGGTATAGTCAGCCTGCCTGCATCTGACAAACAGGTCGATTTCTATGAGAGCATACCGATCCAGGACTGTCTTGTCGGAGGGAAGGAATTTCAGTACCTGGCGGCAGAAAGCCCGCTTCCCGTCGAAGACCTCCATCAATATCCCCTGCTGATCCTGGAGCCGGGAAGCAGCACAAGACGTTATCTGGATCATTATGCCGCTTCATGTGGAGTGAAGCTGGAGCCTGAATTCGAGCTGGGAAGCGTGGATCTTCTCGTGCAATTCGCCAGCAGCGGATTTGGTCTTGCTTTTGTCGTGCGGAATTACATCACTGAGGAGCTGAGGTCCGGTAAGCTCTTTGAAATTCCCTTGAATCCTCCGTTACCTGAACGGCGGATCGGGATCGCGACGCTGCGGGGAGTCCCGCTGTCTTCGGCGACCCGTACTTTCTTGGAGCTATTACCTAGAATGACCTGAATACAGTCAGGCAAATCGGGCAGGCCATCATAATCCAATCTTCCACTCCGTGTCTAGCTTTGTTACGCAGTTATTTACATTAAATTTGTATGATTATAATTTTCATATCTACAATTCGTACAAATAACTGTCGATATACAATTGATACGTAAATTTTGCGCAGCAAATTGAGGAGTGGGAAGCATGAAGTACACACAGAGAAACCTGTTGGGGAGAATGAAGTTGACGATTCGCATGAAATTATTGATGGGGTTTCTGGTTGTGGTTGCACTGCTCGCCTTCGTAAGCACCTATGCCTTAAATCAGATTTATGGTATGTCCCAAACTTCCGAGGAAATCGATCAGGAGTGGATGCCGAGCGTCAGTTTACTTGGCATGATGAATGGTGACGTTTCAGATGTGGAGCGTCTGGCTCTTGCAGTTATCGTTGAGACGGATCCCAATGAAATTGCGAAGACGAATGAAGCTTTGGAGCAGCTCAAAGTCAAGATTGAGGATGAGCGCAAACAGCTGATTACACTCATTGAGGGCAGTGAAGAAGCGTTGACAATGTATGATACCTTCAGCACCAACTATGATGCCTATTTGGAGAAAATGCCTGCATTTATCGAATTTGGATTAGCTAACAACTTTGGGGAAGCCAGCAAGCTGCATACAGAGGCTTACCCGTTATGGTATACAGCCAATGATACACTCGCTCAGTTAATTGCCATGGGCAGCGATTTATCGGGACAGGCTACAAAAGATTCACTGTCCGAGGCAAATCGTGCATTCATTATCATTTTGGTGGTGACGATTATTTCCTTCCTGATCGCCTTATTTATTGCCTTCTTCATTGCAAGTATGATCTCAAGACCCATCCAGAAAATGAATGCTTCGGCGTTGCTTATAGCGAACGGGGATCTAACCGGTGAAACCATCACGCTTAAAAACAAGGATGAGCTCGGTACATTGGCAGCCTCCTTCAATACCATGACAGGTAACTTGCGTGCGATGATTCAATCCGTCTCCATGACTTCTGAGCAGGTAGCCGCTTCTTCGGAAGAATTGCTGGCGAGTGCAGAGCAAAATACGAGAGCCTCCGAGCAAATCTCCGAAACGGTCGAGGAATTGGCTGTGGGTACCTCTGATCAGGTGAGCATGGTGAAAAATTCCTCCCAGGCCATGAGCGAGATGGCCACCGGATCAGAACAAATTGCACATCTTGCGCAGAATGTATCCGTATTGGCTATAGATGCCGCGAATCAATCGGCTGAAGGCAATAAGATTATCCGGCAGGCCGTGGAACAAATGGGCTCTGTCCGGACTTCTATATCGTCACTGACCGAGCTCGTTACCAGCCTGGGAGAACGTTCTGCAGAGATTGGCAGTATTACCGGGGTCATCAATACTATCGCAAATCAAACCAATCTGCTCGCATTGAATGCAGCTATTGAGGCTGCACGTGCAGGTGAACATGGCCGGGGTTTCGCCGTTGTTGCCGGAGAAGTACGTAAACTGGCCGAGGAATCCTCCATATCTGCGCAGAAAATCACGGATCTGGTACAGCTCATTCAGAATGATACGAACCATGCGGTACTGGCTGTGAAAGTAAACAGCAGTGAAACCGAAGCCGGAATTGAGATTGTTACTGCAGCGGGACAAGCATTTGAGCATATCTCCGAAGCGGTAAACAAGGTCGCTGATGAAATTCAGGAGGTATCTGCCGGATCGGAAGAAATGTCAGCCAGCACGGATGAAGTGGTCCGGTATATTGAGCAGATTTCCAGTATTGCCGGGGAAGCATCCGGAGGGGTTCATAATGTATCTGCTGCAACCGAGGAACAGCTTGCTTCCATGGAAGAGATTACAGCGGCAGCAGAATCCCTCTCCAAGATGGCAGAAGAACTGCAGGGACAGATTAATAAATTTAAAGTGTAGCTGAGCCCAACAAATACAAACACCTTTTTTTGCTTTTACATAGAGTGCAGTCCACCGCCAAATACTGCTCGTATGGTAAAGAGTCAAGATAAACAATATACTAGCTATACAGTTATTTGTTGAGGTGAAAATCAAATGGATGAAATCGATGAATCGAAACAACTTGTTTTGCAAATTGGCAGTGCCTTGAAAAGGTACAGAAAAGAAAAAAACATGAGTCTGGATGACTTAGCGGAATCAACGGGTGTAAGCAAGCTTACTCTGGGTAATATCGAACGCGGCGAGACAAATCCAACGTTGGCGATAATATGGAAAATTTCAAAAGGCATTTCTTTACCGCTGTTGGCTTTGTTCAAAACAGAAGATCCGGTTAGCTTGTACCGGGCAGGCGAAGGACTCCGGTTTTCTAATGATCAAAAGAACTGGAGCATAGAACCTGTCTTTAAAAATGCAGGCAGCGATATTGAAATGTGCCGGGCTTACTTACAGCCTAATAGTTCGTACCACCCTGAAGGTCATCATGTGAATACAACTGAAATTGCAACTGTAATGACGGGTTCTATTGAAATTCAAGTGAATGGAGAGCGTTACACCTTGAATCAATATGATACGATCAGTTTTCGTGCAGATAGCCCTCACTCTTATACCAATAATTCGAATAGCGAAACCGTACTCCATATAGCCTTGAAATACGGTTTCTAAAAGTCAATATTCAACTATGAAAATGCAACTCTGTATTCCATTACATATGGGAGCTCAGGGTTGTATTTTTATTTCATAAAAAGTTAATCATATAATACTTATTGCAAATTTAAATATATTATAATATACTTTCATTGTCCGCGCGGATACTATAATATATTTTTTGTCTTGAAGGAGAATGAAGAATGCCGAACAAAAAAATCTTATCATCATCTATCGGGCTGTTAATACTCGGCATTATCATTATTGCAGCTAATTTACGTGCTCCCTTAACCTCAGTCGGTCCTTTAGTAAGTCTTATTAGGGATGACGTTCATATTTCCAATACTTTAGCCGGCCTCTTAACAACGGTACCTTTGCTAACCTTTGCTTTATTATCGCCTCTAGTCCCAAAACTGGGACGGAGGTATGGAGTAGAGCTTTTAATTTTGATTGCCCTGATTTTTTTGACTGTTGGTATTGTAATACGTTCTTTATCTGGCGCTGCCAATCTGTATATAGGAACAGCAATTCTCGGATTCGCTATTGCTGTTTGTAATGTATTATTACCGAGTCTAATCAAACGTAATTTTCCTGACAAAATCGGTTCCATGACTGGTATTTTTGCAATTTCAATGAGTTTATCCGGAGCCGTCGCATCGGGAATCAGTGTACCGCTAGCCGCGAATGCTGGTTTGAAATGGCAGGGGTCCTTGGGAATATGGGGAATCCTAAGCTTTATATCAATTCTCTGCTGGTTACCTCAAATGAGAAATCATACGAAGCAAACAACCCTGACGGGTCAACAGCATGCTGGCAATGATGTGAATGTCTGGCGTTCACCACTTGCGTGGCAGGTGACGCTGTTTATGGGTACGCAGTCCATGATTTTCTATGTATTGATCGCTTGGTTGCCTGAAATTCTACAACAGCAAGGCATTGACTTAAAGCAATCAGGATGGTATCTCTCAATTATGCAATTAGCGCTGCTTCCCTTTACCTTTATTGTCCCTGTTATAGCCGGGCGTATGTCAAACCAGCGTTCCCTGGTGGTCATCACAACCATTTTACTTTTGACAGGAACGCTAGGAATGCTTTATGGAAGCTCCAATATCATTTTGTTGTGGATCATAATACTCGGAATTGGCGGAGGCTTCGCCTTTAGCTTATCCATGATGTTTTTCGGGTTACGTACTCATAACGCGCATCAGGCAGCAGAACTGTCAGGCATGGCACAATCCGTCGGATACCTTCTTGCCGCAATCGGCCCTGCCCTTATCGGTTATCTGCATGATGCGACTAATAGCTGGAACCTGCCCCTTTTCATTCTGCTTGGAGCCACGGTCTTACTTTTCGCAGCCGGTATAGGAGCAGCAAGAAACCGTTATATAGAGTCAGGTCAAGTCACCATAGTTAATGTAAGCCACAAGGATGTACAGCAAACCTAACGTAGAACATTAGCTCAATAAAATAGCGGCAGTCGAGGACTTATTACGTCCAAGGCTGCCGCTACAAATATATTGCAATTAACGCTGATGGTCAAATCCACTTACCAAATCGCAATGCCAACCTTATCTTTTTCCGTAAGTGCAATCTTTATCATTTCCAAAGCATTTCCTGCTGCAAATTCAATAAAATCTCTATAATCGCCAATATGTAGTTGTATAACATCTAAATTATCCAGTAAAATCAGGAATTCACTTCTTAGCTTATCTAAGTCTTCATCAAATGCATAAATATTTGTACCTTTTAAAGAAAAGATCAATTCGCATCCAAGTTCATTTATGGTATCCATTCCCCAGAGCTTTTCTCTGTATGACTCAAATCCGAATAAATTATTATGTGGTTCTGGTACCTGCGCTTCCAATAATTCAGTATCTACAATTATGTTATTCTTTTTAATAATACTAACGATCAGACTCATATAGTTGAAACTCCTCTCAATAATAGAAAAGCGGGTGAATGAAATTTTTAAAAAAACCCTCATCTTAGTTGTATTTATCATTTTACTTCAAGGCTGTTCACATAAAGATAACACTACCGAATATCCCGTACTTCCCTACCCACCAGTTATTGTATGGAATAACAAAGCCTATGTAGTTACTGATGACACAATCGCAGCAGAGCGGATAGGCAAAGAAATCGGAACTGTAAAAAGGTACATCGACCCGGACAAATCCTTGCCTGAGCAGGATGGCGATTCAACCATTGCCCCGAAGGGGAGTACATTTTATGAAGTTGAGGGCCAGGACGAGGCTTCCGTTATCGCTGTCCTGATTGAAGGAGAGTATAGAAAAGCTTTCAGATAACTGCACGGTAATAGGAATGCCTATCCAAAAAGGCTGCTGCTTTCAGTAATGAAAGAGCAGCTTTTTGAGTATCAGTAACATGATTACCTTTTATAAAAACACCTACTGCTGGGAAGCCGCGGCATGGTCAGCCTTCACACAATCAATGGCGACCACAATCGCGATAATGATGGCTTCCATCTCCTCCTTTAATACTTGAACACTGTAGCTATCGCCCCAAGTGAACCACTTCTTGTTGACTTCACCTATGACGGCTCCGCGCTGGATGACCTGGAAATCCATGTCCCACCAGTTCCCGCGCACCTCAATGTCAGCCGAATCTATCGTATAGCGTGCTTTCAGGAATGAAAATTCCTTCTTAATCGTGAGCACCTCCCGGCCGCCCACCTCCACAAAAAACTTCGGTAAAAAGCTGAATACCTTCTTGGTAATCAGTGCGACTTCCTCATCCGCTGTATTCATAATGGAGAATGTCTTAGGAATCCGCATAAAGCTGCCTTCTACATAATAGACATCCTGCTCCTGCTGATTCTTCACCGTAAATTTCTCGCTTAGACTGAATACCTTCTGCTTAATAAAAAGCTCCGTCATTCTCTTCTCCTCCTTCGATATAGCCTATTCCCATAGCTTTCTTCGACCAGTATAATCCAAGTATATCAAAGATAGGATCTCTATACATTCGTCAGTGGAGATGCTATACCAGCACAGCCCAAATTAAATTAATGCCTATATTAATAAGGAGAAATCCATGGTTAAAAAAAACACTATTTTTACGAGGACTCCTATCTTAATTTTCATTTGTTTGTTCTTACTTACTTCATGCAATAAGGATGCTGAAATATTTATTGGAACTGTACACACCATAGATGCAGAAAATAAAAGAATGCTAGTTATATCTGGCTTAAAAGAAGAGGATTTGAAGTTGAGTGAGAGCTGCTCCACGCAAATAATCCCGGATGAGGGAATTACCTCACCCGGGATTATTAAATATTAGTATATACACTCTCCGGCATCCTCCAATAGAACTATCTTCCCTTATTTATATTTTCAGCTTCATAATCACCAGAGTATTATAATTGAAAATTTTGAGAATAGAGGGAAATCAAATTCAGCCGGGCGATTCCCCTCTAAAAAACCGGCTAGGATTGGTTCACTTTTAATACTCGCATAGCGTTCAGAACTGCGATCATTGTCACGCCTACATCTGAAAACACAGCTTCCCACATAGTAGCAAAGCCAAAGGCACCTAAAATTAAAAATGCTGCTTTTACTCCCAGTGCGAAGATAATATTCTGCCACACAATTCGTCTAGTCCTTTTTGCAATTCTAATAGCTGACGAAATTTTCGAAGGTTCATCCGTCATAATCACAATATCAGCTGCCTCAATAGCTGCATCTGACCCTAATCCACCCATGGCAATTCCTACATCAGCCCGGGCCAACACTGGGGTATCATTAATACCGTCACCGACAAAAATAATTTTTTCTTTGGCCGATTTACTCTGCATTAACTTCTCAATCTCTTCCACTTTGTGCTGTGGAAGTAACTCTGCATACACTTCATCTATGCCTAATTGCTTTCCCACGGAATCACCAACAACCTTGGCGTCCCCAGTTAACATCACGATTTTCTTTATACCTAATTCTTTCAATGAACGTACCGCTTTTGCGGAATCATCTTTTATTTCATCTGAAATAACGATGTAACCTGCATATTTCTTTTCTATTGCAACATGAATAACCGTTCCTGCTTCATTAGGCGTCTCAAAGGATATTTCGTACTTGTTCATTAACTTAACGTTCCCGGCTAAGACCTCTTTCCCTTGAACCTTTACTTCTATCCCATGTCCTGATATTTCATTATACCCTTCCAGCTGATCTTCACTTATTTCCTTACCATAGGCAACTCTTATCGATTCAGCAATCGGATGGGTTGAATGCAATTCAGCAAAAGCCGCATATTCTAGGAGCTCATCTTCAGAATATTCTGCAGCTGGGTTAATACTAGTAACTTTAAAGGCTCCCTTAGTGAGCGTCCCTGTCTTGTCAAAGACCACATACTTTACATCATTTAAAGCTTCAAGGTAATTGCTGCCTTTGATAAGAATCCCAGTCTTCGATGCAGCTCCGATCCCTCCAAAAAAGCCCAGGGGAATAGAAACCACAAGTGCACAAGGACAAGATATGACCAGGAAGACAAGCGCCCGGTAGATCCAATCTGAAAAAGTAGCCCCACTTAAAATCAGAGGAGGTAGGACAGCCAGAAGTAAAGCGATGATTACAACAACCGGTGTGTAGAAACGGGCAAATTTAGAAATGAATTTCTCAGTCGGTGCTTTCTTGCTGCTTGCATTTTCAACAAGCTCCAATATTTTGGATACCGTCGATTCTCCAAACGGCTTAGTTACTTCTATCGTTAAAACACCATTTTTATTAATAAAACCGCCCAAGACTTCACTCTTGACTTCAACTTCCCGCGGCATCGATTCACCGGTCAGCGCAGAGGTGTCTACAGCAGAGCTTCCTTCGATAACGATTCCATCTAATGGAACCTTTTCACCGGGTTTTACAATAATATGGTCTCCAATGTTAACCTCTTCCGGTGACACTCGTTTCGTATCATTCCCGGTTTTCAGATTTGCATAATCCGGCCTGATATCCAACAATGCACTGATGGATTTACGTGAGCGATTAATAGCAATACTTTGAAACAGTTCACCCACTTGGTAAAAGAGCATTACTGCTACACCTTCAGGATACTCCTGGATGGCGAATGCACCGATTGTAGCTACAGACATCAGGAAGTATTCATCAAACACTTGACCACGAAGAATGTTTTTCACGGCTTGAAGGACAATATCTCCCCCGATCAGGAGATAAGCGGCTAAGAAAATTGAAAGTTCTACCCAACTTGCAAAAGAGCCTACTAATCCGACTGCACCTATGACTGCACCTAGGGCTAAACGAATTAACATTATTCTGATTTTGTCTTTACCGACATCATGTGAATGTCCCTCATGATCCTTGTGCCCCTCACTACCATTCGAATGTTTATGGTCATTCCCTTCTTTTGCATGCAATTGGCCAATTCCTCCTTTCTTCTTGACACTAACTTCAATATGCGGTTCAAGCTTATTAACCAGCTTAGTTGCCGCAGTTACAATTTCCTCATCCTGATCTTTGTTTGCCTCAAAAGATAAGGTTTTATTCACGAAATTTACAGAGCAGTCTGAGACTCCTTGGATCTTTTTTACGCCATTCTCAATTTTTAATGCACAGTTCGCACAGTCTAGTCCTTCTAATAGTAATTCACGCTTCACGGTATCTTTAGCTTGACCTATTTGTCCCAATATCATCATCTCCTTAGAAGGAATATATATGATCATATGTTCATGTATTGGCTTTATTATATTCTTTTTCATTCATCCAAGTCAATGATTAGGCAGCGCACGACAATCAATCTAGTATGGCTTCGGCATCTCGATGGCTGATTGGTTTATAGCCTTCAGTGATCATTTGTATGACACACATATTGAACAGATTTTCCAACAAACCCTCCACCAATTAAGTCACGAATAATTACACTCAAACAGGCCGGTGCAATAAACCGACCTGTTATTATTATTAGATATTCAACCTCCCAAACTGATATAGTGAGCATAAATTGATTAATTCTCTGGAAAATGAATCATTGTAAAAGTCCAGTTAACAATCAAGCGTCCTGATATAACCATCCACCACAATATAAAGGACACTCCCTTATGCGAGAAAGTGTCGAGAGGTAAATCTTAATCCATCGTTACATAATATCTCCAATACCCTCATTCAATTGAGACATTGAAAAGAGTAAGGTTGAAGCAACTTCTTGAATATTGTTCCAGGTTTTTAACCAAAATCACGATTGCGGCAACCTCAGATTGCTCATCAAGAACCGGCGTTACGATTCCTTTAGCAGGTACGCCATAGGCGTGCGGCGGAGTGAGTGAAACGAAAGACTTTTTGGTTCTTATAACTTTTTCAATACCTTCGTTAATATCAACCCTCATCCCAACCTCGAAACTTGTTCTCAGCTTAATTCCATCTGCCTTTGCCAAGACATTCATCGCAGGAACGCTGACAACTGCAGCTGCAACGTCCTCCCCCAATACCTCTAACAAATCAGGAAGTGATGCAATAAAGGCATCCATATTTGTGATGTGCATACTCATCTGCTCCTAAAATATCAATTCAACCGGGTTCTTCACTTACTTCTGTATATCTACCGATACTAAGCATCTTTTCTATTCTGGCATTTACCAAGTCATCCGTTGAAATTCCATTTACTTGCTTGAGATATTTGTTTATATATTTTTTAATGATCTCTGCTTGACCTTCAATATCTTTATGAGCTCCACCTCTGGGTTCGGGAATAATCTCATCAATGATTCCGTACTCCATTAGATCATTAGATGTGATCTTCAAAGCTTCAGTAACTTCTGATACCCTCCCAGCATCCTTCAGTAATATTGACGCAGCAGCATTTGGAGACGCCACAGCATATACTGCATTTTCAAGCATTAGCAGCCGATCTCCTACACTTAAGGCTAGCGCTCCTCCGCTGCCCCCCTCACCAATGACAATACTGATGATTGGAACCCTTAGCTTCGACATTTCCAGAAGATTCATCGCTATAGCTCCAGATTGTCCCCGCTCTTCTGCAGACATCCCGGGGTAGGCTCCCGGCGTATCAATAAATGTAATTACAGGTCTATTGAATTTCTCAGCCTGTTTCATTAATCTTAATGCCTTGCGGTACCCTTCGGGATGGGGTATGCCAAATTCCGCTTTAAATTATCTTTCATATCCTTGCCTTTTTAATGTCCAATTACAGTGACCGCAACCCATCGTTCCTGTAAAAAAGTCATAACTTTGCAATGCGATAATCAAAGGGAAACCTCCAAGTGTACCCTCACCGGTGATGATTGCGTCATTTAATCCGGAAGATTGTTTGGCCAACGGCATATCTCTTTTTATTCGTAATAAAATCTCGGAATGAAATCATACTCACCTCATATAATTACCGTAATTTCGCCCTTCAGGAACGAAGTAAAATAAGATCAGGTTCTGTTCAATAAACAGAAGGGACGAATGTGTCGGTTATGGAACACCTTTAATGATTGTGTTGGCCAAATAAAAAAGCAGCCCGATTTATTTTTAAACCGACTGCCTTCTTATTTATTGTATCGGATTAAAAAATCTTCTTTCTCCGTAAGGTCAATCGGATCCAAATCACAAGAATCAAGGCTATGATCAATGTGATGATCCAAGCGAGGGGATTCTTATCACCCATGGGTAAGGTAACATTCATACCAAAGAAGCTAAACACAAGCGTAGGCAGCGTTAAAAAAATCGTAAAGATCGTAAGAGTCTTCATTGTATTATTCAATTCGTTAGATATTAACGAAGAAAACGACCCGGTTATACTATCCAAAATTCTTGTATATAATTCTGTTGTCTCGATCCCTTGATTAATTTCAATTCTTACATCTTCCAGAAGATCTATGTCATCTTCATATAATTTTATGGAATGGGTACGAAATAGTTTGGTTATAACATCCGAGTTGGCCTTTAATGAAATGAGAAAATAAACTAAACTTTTTTCAATATCCATTAGGTCATAGAGCTGCTTGTTCGTTAATGAATCACGCAAATGACTCTCTATTTTTAGACGTTGCTTGTTAAGCAGCTTTAATTTATCGATATACTGGGTTGAGATTGACAATAACACCTCTAATGCAAAACGATTTTTCATCGAGGTATTCACATTCTTCTTAATTGTATTCTCCAAAGGGCTATTCGATTGACTGCAAACCGTAACAATGTAATCCTTGCCTAAGATAATGCCAATGGGAATGGGAATGGTAATGTACGAATCAAACTGATTGTTGTTAACATCCATAGTCGGAAAATCATTAATAATTAATGTGGAATTCGTATCTTCATCATATTCAATCCGGGCACTTTCTTCTAAATCTAACGGATCTTCTAAGAATTCAATGGGGATATTATAAAATAGGGATACCTCATTAATTTCTTCCTTTGAAGGTGCGGTCATATTTATCCAGCTGTTTTTTTCGAAGCTTGGTCTTATTCCCAGAGTTCCATCACGAGAGGTTCTATAGGCGGTCAACATCACAGGTCACTTCCCTTCAACGCTTAATCTAAATTTAAGTTAACCCAAAGCCACATCAAGAATCATCATCAATACAAATCCAATCATTAAGTTCATGGAAACCAGATCCTTATTTCCTTTTTCCTGTGAGCTTGGAATCACTTCCTCAGCCACAACAAAGATCATTGCTCCCGCTGCAAAGCTCAAGGCATAAGGCAATAAGGGTTCAATAAATGCGACGGCAATGGCTCCGATAACTGCGGCTATGGGTTCAACCATACCTGAAATTTGTCCGTAGAAAAAGCTCTTTCTGCGGGACATCCCTTCACCTCGTAAAAGCCTAGATACTGCCAGGCCTTCAGGAAAGTTCTGAATGCCGATTCCGAGCGCAAGGGATAAGGCACCCTCTAAAGAAGCTTCCGTCCCCCCATTTGCAAGTGCACCGAAAGCGATTCCGACAGCTAACCCCTCCGGTATATTATGAAGCGTGATGGCAAGGACCAATAGGGTGCTTCTTTTTCTTTCTTTGGGATGGAGCACTCATACTATCAAGCAACCGCTGGTTTACTGTTCTTGTGGCAAATACGAGCGTAGCCCCCAGCGCAGTCATTCCCCAGGTGAATAAAGTGGCTATAAATGCTTGCGTTACAGGATTGAAATTCCGGAAAAAATCAACCATAAGAAGCGCTCCTTTCAAAATTCCTGATTTGATTAGAACCAAAATGTTTCTCTTCGGAAGCATTTTGGTCCTAGTCAAAGCAAATTCTTCGGATAGGTCCTGCTTAGTGTTATTACTTGCCTTAAGCGCAATAATCCGGGCAATATAGCCCGGACACTGGTCATCTAATTTCCTGTTGTTTCAGTGGTAGTAATAATATGGAAATAATAAAAGCGCCTTTATGAAGGAAGAAAATCCACTTGTTCCAGGACCATATTTAGCTGCTTATATGGGAACTGCAATCATAGGAGTCATTCAGCAATGGTTGGAAAGCGGTACGAAAGAATCTCCTCTTGAAATTGGCTCGCATCCTAACGACCATTTCGGTTAAAGGTCCCTTCTTTGCAGCTGATTTAAAGAAATAATCACTCAACAAATAAGGGACACTCCCTGAGAAAGAACAGGTAATGTTCTATTATTTCAATTTATCGTTTGTATAAAAACACTTATTTCATGTATTAATTACCTAATAATGGTAAAATAGAGATGACCACCAATACTGCATTGGCAACGCCTTCATTCCGTTGAAAACCAAGAGATGCATGCTTGGAAGTGCAAGGGCAAACAGAGTATTGAATGCTTTCTGGGTCGAGTAGAGAACTGTCAATCCGGAAATGAGTAATCCCTCATTTTCCAAGTTCAATGTATTCTTTACCCTTTTCCCATTTCACCAAAATAGTAACTGGTATATTGGAGGTAGCCCTAATAACAGGCCTTTCATCTGTAGATTTTCGTCCTTCACAACTTAAATCTAATATCCCTTCTTTTCCAAAAGGATATTGAGATATTCCATGAGCATCCAGAAGTCTTACATCCCATTCTAACTTTGAATTAGGCACATCAGGCTTAAGACCAAAAATATATTCAAAAAGAATTGCAATTGGAGAAAGTCCTGTCCATCCAACAAAATCAGGTTTTGCAGGGACTCCCGGAAGCGCTTTTTCCGCAGAATAGTTTTCCCAGAGAGTTCCTGTATCTTCATATACCTTTACGACGGCTTCTAAATGTCTCACTCCTATATCATGAGCAAGTGCGTTATACCCAGATTTAGATAAACCTTTCAATACCATATAATTCATTGGTGCCCAAACTCCTCCTCTCCAATAGCCGGCATCCTCTCTATATTCAGGATGATCTGCAGAAAGGGAAGGAATGGGGTGAGGGCGATTAAATTCTTTTTCATTAGTCAGGTGAGAAATAAACCCTTCCTTCTTGCTCTCAGGAACAACATCGGCAAGTAATGCCCAATAGCCTCCAATTGATTTTACATGATTAAGTTCATTGTTTTTCCAAAGATCATAATAATAAGAGCTTTTTTCATCCCAAAGCGTACTATTTACAAAATCAGAAAGATACTTGATCTCTTCTTCAAATTCCGGCACCTCATGCCGTCTGCCAATTTCATCACTCATGCTCAAGATTAATTTTGCACTAAGCAACTGTTGGAAACATGTATCCGACCAAACCATATGTCCATGTGAAAAACCCACATGATACATTTTCTCCAGCCTTGGTTGATTATCCATGCCGCATCCCCATCCTGAAGACCAGTAGCTCCCATCTCTCCATGTCCTAAATTCTCTAAGCCACTTATGATACCCTACCAATACCGGAAACACTCTCTTTAGACGATCCTTATCACCAAAATTCAAGTAGTATTCCCACTCTGAAAATGGCAAAATGTTTGGTCCTGTACTAACAGGATCAAATCGGTGAAATCTATCTTGACCATTCATTTCATTAATTACTCTTGAAATAAATCCATCTTTATGCTGCTTTGAATACAAGTTATCTAAGGTTTTTTGGAAATTGAAAACGCGGTTTCCATACTTCGCAAAAAGTAAAATAAAACATGAATCCCACATGAATAGTAAATTATTGAAGGCAGTATCGATGTAGTTTGTTATAAAACCATTTTCCGATGTAGGCTTTCTGAGATTATTAAATGCCAGTTCCCATGCTTTCCAATAACATTCAATGGCCAACTCGTTTTCATTCCAAAAAGGTTGGGGAAGAGACTGCTTTATCTCTTTAAAAAGTGGCAATTCCTCATTTTCCGGTATCTCACTTAAAAAAACATTTTCACTAACAAACTTGTTTGCAGTATAAACATTCAAAAAAGCCATAACCAGTCTCCCATATCTATAACATGCTTTTACCTGAAATATTTTACAGCAGGTCCTAGTGTTTGTTTTGAGCATAATGCTGAGATTGCACGAATATGCCACCCGAGCCGCAAGCAGGGTCTAAAACCATCCCCGATTCCGGCTCCAACATAGCAACAAACAGTTCGGCAATGGAACTCAGTATGAAGAACTGACCGCCGCGGTTTCCTTAGGACAAAGAAACAACCTTCTTCGTATCCTGTGATTCAAAAGCAGCCAGAATGACTGCGAGCGACTTCAGGCCTTCTTCACCGGAAATGTCCGGTGGTGTGTTCGTTACAATGCTTTCCACGAAAGCATCCATGATGCCGCTGGGCACTTGCTTCTCGTTCGTCGCCATCGCACCGACCTGATACTTCTCAACGGAGCCGTCACGAAGCTCGACAATCACTTGATCAACGGGATGCGTACCGATGTGCATCACGCCGTTCTCACACCACAATACTGTGCTGTTGTCGCCGCCTTTATAATACGTCCAGCTGGCCACTAGCGTACCAATTGTTCCGCTCTTCATGCGCAGGATGCACGTCGCGTTATCGTCGACATCGGTTCCTTCTTTATGCAGTGTGTTCACAAAGGCAGCGACTTCAGCGACTTCATCCTCAAGCAGCCAGCGGATCAGATCGGACTTGTGAACGCCGAGGTCACCCATTGCGCCCATGATGGCGTCTTCCTTGCGGAAGAACCAGCTGTCGCGGCCATCCACACTCCAGCGTTCAGGTCCCGGATGACCGAAGGAAGTACGGAAGGAAATAACTTTACCCATTTTACCTGTCTGCAAAATTTCTTTGGCCTTCAGGTGAGGCGGCATCAGGCGCTGGTTCTGCCCCGCCATTAAGAACACCCCGTTCTTATTCGCCGCTTCAATCATAGCCGCTGCGTCCGCCGCGTTCGTTGCCATCGGCTTCTCCACAAGCACATGAGCGCCTGCATTCGCAGCGGCAATTGCACATGGCGCGTGCAGCACGTTTGGTGTACATACGCTGACTGCATCAGGCTTTTCGGACTTCAGCATTTCTTCATAGCATGTATAGGCTCTGCCTCCGTAGTGCTCTGCAAAACCTTCGGCCCGTTCAAGAACCGGATCGCAGAAGGCTACAAGTTCAACGTTTGGATTCGCCGCGTATTCCGGAATATGTCTTTTCTTGGAAATGGTCCCGCAGCCTATTACGGCTACCTTAATTTTGTTCATATCTGATTCGTCTCCTTTGGAGATGGTATTTAACTTAAAATTGCGATAAGTAATTGCGCTTCAGCCAATTGTAGCTGGCAGCAACACTCTCAAGCGGAGGGTTCGCGCATCGATCCTGCTCTACTATGATCCATTCAACCCCTGCGTCCGAGCCGGCCTGGATGACAGATTGCAGATCGATCTCCCCTTCACCTAACTCAACTGTATTGATATCTCCGTCCACCGTTCCTTTGAAATCCTTCAAGTGAAGCAGCGGCAGCCGGCCTGCATAATCCGCAATGTACTGCAATGCGTCCAGACCTGCAAATTGAACCCAGCCTGCATCCAGCTCCACTTGGAGTGACTCCGCAGTAACGGATGAATATAAGGCATCTAAAGCGTATTGGCCGTTTACTTTCAGCTCAAATTCAAACGCATGGTTATGGTAAGCGAACTGAAGTCCTCGCTCCTTAACCCGCCGGCCTGTTTCCGCAAAATAAGCGAATAAGCTCTGCCAGGCTTCAGGAGTTTCGCGGTCCCCGGCAGCAATATGTGGGCAAATGAGATAAGGAGCGTCAATCGCACGCAGATATTCGATTTCTTTATTCAAATCAGCCTTCATCTTGGCGATACTTACATGAGCGCCGATTGCTTTCAGGTTCAATTCCTGCAACAGCTCCTTCAGCGCTTCCCCAGACAATCCGCCGTAACCTGCAAATTCTATCCCTTCGTAGCCAAGTTCAGCCACGCGGCGAAGTGTACCGGCGAAATCTTGGGCCAATTCCTTGCGCACCGTATGCATCTGCAATCCAATACCCATTCTTCTCATTGCTTGTATCCCTCCAGCTACATGTTCATTAATCAGCTACCTTACAAACTCCATGGTAGGACAGCTCATGATAATATTTCTGCATATCACAGCTCAGCCGCCATTTGATATCGGAGATTAATGCATAAGCATGCTTGGCCTGCACTTCATCATGAAGCCGGAGCTGCTTCACTTCCTCTTCACATCTTCTCATGCAATCCACAAGAAGCTTGTGCCTGTACTCCAGCTTCGTCATCACGAATAACCGATACCTGAAGAACATTTCGGTATGCACTTTGAACACCTTAACGACTTGTATCTGATAGTCCATACATTTCCTTAGAGCAAGATAGTCCTCTTCAACGAGCTCCTGCTTACACTGCTCCAGGATTTCACTCATTCTTCGAACATTGTGAACGGCCTGTTCCTTCTCATTTACAATGAGTGATAAATTTTCTTCAGTAGGCTCTAGAATCCATTTTCTTTCCAGCCCCGCCGTATTATAGACATGATCCACGTAGCTCAGCTGCCACTCGTATCTTTCGATTGAGCCAATAAAGGAGGAATGGAAATTATTAACGATGGCTTCATTGGCATAATGCGCTTGTTCGGCCACCATTTCCGACAATTGAAAGAACTCCAGCATTTGATCGGGAAAACCGCTTCTCTTGCACATGCGCCATACATCAGCCAGCTGGATATTCATGTCCCAGCAGGACTTGAAATAGATATCATATTTAATGGACTGTAGTCCCTTTAAGACAGCATAGTCGCCAACAAAGGTAGTATTCGGACCCAGGGCATGACCGCGTATTCTGCACATGAACCCGCTGATGCCCTTATCGTAATAATACCTCATGCGATCCGGGATAAACGCAAGCGCACAGCTAATCCACCCGGCCCAATCCCCCCGGTATTCGCCTCCGAGGTCAAATTCCACCCATTCTCTGCCCGGTGACAGCCTGCCTGGAAGCGTCGCGGGAGAATGAAAACGATAGTAATCCTCCACCTGCATTTTACTGCGCGAGTCACAGCGCTCCGGTAATTTACCCAAAATATCTTCATAGATTTTTTCGCAATCCGGATGATGGGTAAAGCTGGAGCAAATCACGCGTCCATCACTTCGTCCCACCTCATCCATCGCCTCAAGAGCGTAATCATACATCGCAAGGAAAAGCTCCCCAATCGACCTTGTATCCGTGTCCGGACGATAACATTGGTAGATTTCCATGGCCTCGCCTGTCCATAGCTCAATTCCGGAAAGGGAAGGAAAGTCCTCCATGACCTCTTTAATTTTCGCTTTATAGAATAGCCAGGTATCTTCATGGTCTAAACGTAGCACACGTAACCCCGTTTGCGGATTCTGATAGAACATATCCGGGCACCGCTGTAACAGGTCTTCGGGGATATTAAACTCCGTGCAGGAGAGGTAGAAATCCATCCCCCAATTTTTTGCTTCATTAATAATCGTGCGCAGGCATTCCTTCGCGTGCTTAATTTTACCCTGCTCATCCGTTCTTTGAAGTGCCGGAAAATACCTGAGTTCAAGAAACGGATACCAGCTCAGATTAATCCAACTATCGATCCACATGAGATGATTGACCCGTTTTCTTGCTAAAAGCCTGATCAGCTTGAGGTTCTCGTCCAGGTTATCCGTTGTTGTCATGGACGGGCCCCAATGCCGCTCGACTCCCCGCTTCTTAACATCTGGTGAACTAATCATATTCAGGAGCGGCAAACGGACATCTTGATCCCGGATATACGTCTGATCAAGAATTTCGCAGATGCCGTAGAGGATCGCCTTTTCACTTGTGCCGGAGAGATTCATCTGATAATATCCGTCTGTTATAGTTGTGGAAATAACAAAGGTCTGATTATCCTTACCTGCGATATCTGAGGGTTCGAGTATGCGAATGCGGTTCCCTTCAACCGGTTCCGAATGCAGCTGAAGATTACTAATCTGATACCCGTCCCTCCATTCTTCCAGCAACAATTCCACAGCATTATTCGTAATAATGCCACTGTTGTACGTTATCTCAATACTAACCTTGCATTCCCCGTTGTTCGTCACATATAAATCCATGAGTTGGGTGGTCCTTTCATTCCTGATAAAGTTTACAGCAGCAGATGCATTTTGCCTGTGGGTTCGATAATGGGCAGACGCACGGTAACCTTCGTTCCCTTCCCCGCTTCACTAGCAACATCCAGACCATATTGCGCTCCGAATTGCAGCCTGATCCGCTTATTAATATTGCTAAGCCCAATGCCTTGTTTGTCCGTACCGAGCAGTTCCGTATTTGCGCTCTCTCTGATTCCTGTAAGCAATTCGGATAACTGAGCCTCCGTCATTCCGATCCCGTCATCCTCGATGTCGATTTGCAGATAGCCCTCCTCAGAGATAAACCCTTGAATGGACAGACGTCCAGATCCTGTCTTCATCTCCAGACCATGATACATCGCATTTTCCACAATCGGTTGTAGAATCATTTTCAAAGATTTCATTTCCAGAATAGACTCTTTCATCTCAATGACAATCTCAAATTTACCCTGGTACCGGATGTCCATAATTAGCAGATAATCTTTAATGCAGCCCATTTCGTCCTTAATGCTCACTAGATCCTGGCCTTTAATGCTATAGCGGAATATGCTCGACATGGCAGACGATATGCTCACGACTTCGCTCACATCATAAGCCAGACCAATACTGCTCAGGCAGTTCAGCGTATTATAAAGAAAGTGCGGATTAATCTGGCTTTGCAGTGCAGATAGTTCCGCCTGCTTCTTGGATAATTCAGCTTCATACAGGGACGTTTGGTTCTCAACAGTATTTCGGGTCATTTCTTCCACATTGTCAAGCATGTGATTGATATGGGTAGCAATAATACCAACTTCATTGGTGGATGGTATTTTCAACCTGTAATTTAATTCCCGGTCGCCCACCCTGGATAGGAATCTCACGATCAGCATGATCGGACGAGTGGTATTATACATAAAGATACTTCCTATTGCCGCCAGCATGATAATCATAATGAGGCCTAACCAGATCCCTAACGTCACGATAGGCTTCATATCTTTGGTAAGCTCTGCAGTAGGAAGAACACTGATGATCTTCCAGTCCGTGCTTTCAATTTTCTTATACTGGACCAGGGACTTCTTGCCCTCATACACAATTTCATCTTTGGCCGTACTGCTTACTCCTTCTTGCCAAAACACATCTTCGTAGTAATCACCTGCTTTTAACCCTTTATTGCTCACAATCACCCGATTGTCGGCATCCAAGATTAGAAGGAGTGAATTCTTCGTTAATTCCGTGGTATTCACTAATTTTTCAAGTTCCCTTGTATCTAAAAGAAAAATGCAGCTTCCTATTTTGGAATTATCATATGAAGAAAAGATAGGCGAAATATAGGAATAATAATAGAACGCATCACTCCGGTCTCTTACAATCGAAGAAAATACGGGCTTTCTAAACTCATCACTTTTAAAGTTGTAAATCCCCTCTAAGGTTTTCAGAATATCATTGTTATAATGCAAGGAGTCGGAAGTCTGTTTATCCTTACTGCTCAAGAGCACGATACTGTAAATATTCTGATTGGATGACCTTGTATGGGTGAAAATTTCCGTGACATACTCATTTAATTCGGTTTTCCGGATAATATCATCCGACACCATCAATTCCTGCACAAATTTGCTATAACTAACTGTAATGGAGTCTCTCTCCACATTTTTGGCAATGGTATCTATATTTAGCGCTACCTGCTCCATTAGATTCCCTGCAAACTGAGCCGCACGGTCCCGTGTGAGCGAATTAAAGAAAGCAGTGTACATGCTCTGCATTAGGATCATCATAATCAGGGCAATCACGATCAACAGGGATATCTGATGCTTCAGTTTGAGATTTCTAAGTGAGCGCATTCATATCTCCACTCGTTTTACGATATTTGGAAGGTGTAGAACCCATATTCCGTTTAAATACCTTATTGAAATAGAAATAATCACTATAACCTACACTCTTACATATCTCTGCAATGGACAGATTGCTATTCTGAAGCAATTCAACAGCCTTTTTCATCCGCAAATCGGTCATATATTGGGAAAATGTCATTCCAGTAACCCTTTTAAACAATTCACAGCAATAGCTCACATTAATAAAAAACTTCGCGGCCAGATCCTTTAAAAAGAGTTCTTCATGAAAATGCTTATTGGTGTAGTGTAGCAGCTCTTTAAATTTCTGATTGGCATCCCCAAGCTGATCCGGTTCCGGGTACGACAATTGTTCAAAAACATATTCACCGAGCATTTCCAGATCCATGAACTTTTCCTTCATTTCACTATCATCCAGGAACTCAAAATCCATGACCCGGCTGCTGCTTTCTTTACCTTTTGAAGCATGCAGGACAATTTCATTCCACAAAAACACGGCATCCTCAATCCCTAACTGGTATGCAGCAAAGAAATCCGACATCCGGGATGTGAATTCCTTCATACTCCTGTATTGGGCCCTTTCGAGTCCATCAATAAGCTCTTCCGCAAATTGTTTGACAAGATTTTTTTTACCCTTGCTGTATTGTGAAATCCGTCTTGAACGGTCAATGAAACAATCATTACTCGCGATATCAGACGTTTTTAAGAGCATAGAGATATAATCTTCCCGGTCGACGGACAAACTAATCCCTGCCCTGTCCACGACATTCTCGTTGGAAGTGAGACTGCGATAGATCAACGCGCTTTGATCTGCATCACTATTAATAATGAACACACATTTTTTCGGGCCCAATTTCATGGTTGTGAGCTGCACTTTACTTTCTAATTCCAATAAACCCGTATCATCATATTCAGCGCTTTTAAAATACACCGTTACAACCTGATATCTTCTGTAGGGCTTAATACGCAACCGGGAGTTTAACAGCTGCTGGATATCCTTGTTCTCTTCAAGCAAGGAAATGTAAAAGCTTAAATCATTGGTGCTGCGCTTGTTCTCCAGCTTCTTATACAGCTTGTCCAGCATTTCCTGCGCCTTGTCCATATCCAGAGGCTTTAACTGATAATCCATTGCACCTTCTTGTAAGGCTTGCTGCACATAAGAGAATTCAGCAAATCCGCTGATTACAACAAAATCCACATCCCTTTCCTGTGCTCTCGTCCTTTGCATCAGCTCAATCCCTGTCATGTCAGGCATACGAATATCTGCAAAGACAACATCGGGGTATTCTTCACAAATCACCTCTAACGCTTTAAGCGGCTCTGTTGTTTCGCAGATAATTTTAAATTTGTTTCCGTTGCGCTCAATTAATTTGCGGATGCCAATCAAAGCCCAAGGTTCATCGTCCACGATGACTACACGATACATACAGGGTTCACCACATTTCTGCCGGATAGTATCTGAAAGGGGAAATCTTTATCCTTAGGACAAAGAGTTCCCCTTCTATGACTATTTACAATATAACATACCCGTTCTTATTGCTTGTCGAAATTCGCCTTTGCTGAAGGCAGCAATTCCGGTTCGCTCTTCAGACCCTCAAAGTCCTCCGGTGATAACATTTGATCTTTATGTTCTGCATAATACTCACTGTAGTATGCGTCTACAGCTTCACCGCCAGCTTTATTCCAGGCCTCTTTCGCTTCTGCAACTGCTTGTTCTGCCGTCTTGCCTGTATCTGCAAGTGATTTCAGGAAGATTTCATCAACGACTTTTAATCCATTCGTCTCCTGCAAGAGCAATTCAGAAGCAAGTGCCGGTAACGTTTGCTGCCATTTTCTTGGATCAGTAGTGCCAGGTTTGTTTGCAATTTGCGCCATTTTATAGTATAGAACCCCAAACTCCTGTAATAAAGGGTCGCTCGATTTGAGATACGAGTTATAATATTCATTCGCTAAAGGACTAATGGAATCATCCGTTAAATCAAAGGTTCTAATGATACTGTAATCGGCTGCGTAATCGTATTCAATTTTATTCTTCTCCGGATCCACAACAACAACGGTACCTTCAGCATCCCGCTTTTTATATACGCCATCCGGTCCGTTTACCAAATAGTCGGAAACTTTAGGATCGGTCAGCCAGTTAATGTATCTGGCGGCAGCATCAGGATCTTTGGTTGCTGAATTTATGAAGCCTACAATGGATGGTCCGCCATTGACATACCCTGTGAAGGAGCCATACTTTGTCGCAGGCAAATCAAATGCCTCCAGTTTGCCCGTTGGATTATTCTGTTTGAAGTTCACAAATGTCGGTGAATTCAGTTGACTAAGTTTCCCTGTAAGGAAAATACCAACCTTGCCATTGGTGAAATCTGTAAGTGCTTTATCCCCTTTATCAAGCAGGAAGTCCGGATCTACAGTCTTTGCATCCACGATTTGTTTCGCAAAGGTAATCCAATCCTGCTTCCGGTCCCATACATTGGTCAGCTTGCCATCTTCGATCGCATAACTCTCCGGATTGCCAAAGCCAAACATGTGAGCAAGTACTCTTCGTGAATCCGAGTTCATTGTTGTTCCGTAAGTATCGTTCTTTCCGTTTCCATCAGGGTCCTGCTCTGTGAACGCCTTTGCTACTGCAAGCAGTTCTTCCGGTGTCTTCGGTACAGAAAGATTTAACTTCTCCAGCCAGTCTGCACGGATGACAGCAGTATGGTTGGGTGAAACAGGGGATATTGTTCCCACGGTGTAGATTTTACCATTTGTTGTAGTGAGCTTTTGCAGCGCCGGGTTTTCATCCAGAATCTTCTTGTAGTTCGGCATTTTGGCCAGCAGATCCTCTGTGATTTCCAGTGCTTGTCCTTTAGCAATAAACGGCCCCACATCTTCATAGTTGGCTACGACATCCGGTCCCTCACCTGCTGCGAACAGCATGTTCATTTTCTGCACAGCTTCTGTCCGGGGCACGATGACAAATTCAACTTCTTCAAACGGTGCATTTTCCTGAATCCATTTGGTCCAGCGGTTATTATCATACGTACCTTCTGATGCCGGAATGAGTCCCCGGTCATAGACCATAACGCTGACTTTACCTTTTCTTTCTAAGCCGGCAGGGGTAAGGTTTGCCACCTTGTCAGGTTCTTTCGTTGCGCTGGCTGTAGTGTTGTTTGTAGTGCTGTTTGCAGCCTTATCTCCAGCGTTGTTGTTTGAATTGCTGCATGCTGTGAGACCAGTAGAAACGGCCATCATCAGCGTTAATGCAGCCACACCCAATACTTTCCTCTTCATACGTTTGCTGCCTCCCTTTTTTCGGAACAAAATAAGTATCGAAATTGAAATCGCTTTCGATATATATGTGAAGAATACGATTTGTGACCGTATCCTTTACAATCCTGTCTCATTAGCCTTTAACCGAACCGAGCATAACACCTTTAACAAAATATTTTTGCAAAAACGGGTATACAATTAGCATAGGCACTATCAATACAACAACACCTGCCGATTTAACAGATTCCGAAATGACCTGATTTGCACCCGCTACCTGATTCAGATCTACACTGGTACCAAGTTTTATTTGTTCAAGCTGGAAAACCATCTGTTGAATGAGCACGGGTAATGTATAACCCCTTGAATCGTTGATATACATCAGTACTTTCAGGAACATGTTCCAATACGTTACCCCGTAAAAGAGACACAACGTAGCAATCACTGCTTTGGACAGCGGAAGATACATCTGAAGCAAAATCCGCCATTCGGAACAACCGTCGATTCTGGCTGATTCGTCTATTTCATCAGGAATGTTCTCGAAGAAAGACTTCATGATTAACATATTGTAGGGACTGATCAGCGTTGTTAACCAAATGGACCAATAGGAATTCATCAATCCAAGCTCTTTTACAAGCAGGTAGGTTGGGATCATTCCACCACCGAACAACATGGTGAAGACAATGAAGAAGGTGATTTTCTTTCTAGCAAACAATTTCTTTTTGGATAACGGATACGCACAGATTATCGTGAAAATCATACTAAGTGCGACCCCAACCCCGGTTACAACAACACTATTCCAAACATATTTAAACAAACCCGTGGATACAGTCAATACTTTATAGGCAGCAGGTGTGAAATCAACTGGCCATAAATATACTTTTCCTGATTCTATAGCTGCACCGCTACTGAAGGAAGTAGCAACGATATACAGGAGCGGCATCAGACAAGTAAGCGATACCAAAAAAATCACGATATTGTTAATAGTATAAAACGTTTTCTCTCCAGTGGAAATTTTCAAAGGCCTGTCCTCTCTTTCAAATGGCTGGTTTGCTAATGGTTTAGAACAAAGCGTTATCTGACTTCTTAGCAATTTGATTAGCCAGAAGCACAAGTGTCAAGCTGATGACAGAATCAAACAATCCCATGGCCGTAGTTATGCTGAAATTCCCCGATTGTATCCCAAATTCATAAATATATGTGGACACGACATCCGAGATATCCCTGACCATTGCATTCTGCAGCACATAAATACGATCAAAACCGACTTCCATAATCTTGCCGGTGGCTAATATAAACTGCAGAACGATCACTGGGATCAAACATGGAATCGTGATCTTGGTAATCTGCTTCCACTTGTTAGCGCCGTCTACAACCGCAGCCTCATAATAGGAAGGATCTATACTCGATAGTGCAGCCAAGTAGATAATGGTATTGAATCCTGTATCCTTCCATATCCCGGCTCCCAGATAGATGGACATCCACGACGTATGATTAAACATAAACTGGAAGGGTGTCCCGCCAAGGGCTTCAATAATAAAATTGATTGGACCATTATTAGTGGAAAAGATGTTAATAATAATTCCGCCTACGATGATCCAGGAGAAGAAGTGTGGTAAATAAAGAACCGTTTGTGTTGCTTTTTTAAAGAACTTGCTTCTTACTTCATTCAGAAGAATAGCTAAAATAATCGGGAATGGGAACGATGTCACCAGGGTAAGCAGGCTTATCACCAAGGTATTCCGTATAATCCCTACGGTTTGCGGCTGGGCAAATATCATCCGGAAATTGCGGAGCCCCACCCATTCGCTTCCCATAATACCATCAATAAATCTGTAATCTTTAAAGGCGATGACCAGGCCAAACATGGGGCCATAGCTAAAAATAGCAAAGACCAAAAGCGGTAAAATCAACATACTGTATAAGGGTATATTCTCTTTAATTCTCATTTTTCTCTGTAGCTTCATAGAATCTGTCATCAAGTTCTTTCTCTGTAGCTTCACAGTATCTGTCTTCAATTACTTTCCCTCCTGCAGCGATAAATTCAATGATGAAAACGTTTTATTGAATATGCACTCCAATCTCTTATGATGTTTTTATTGTATGGCAGAAACACATGAAGAAAAATGTAATATTATCGTTTCTTTTATGGAAATTGTTCATAAATAAGAGCCCCGCAACCGGTGTCAACACCGTGCTGCGGGGCTCTTTAATTACTGTTATCAGTCTATTCGCGGCATACGTTTAGCAATCTGCGCGGGTGATCCCGAACCGGCGGCCAACGGTGATAGACGGACCTGGAAGTGGAAGTTCTCCGCCTTCAGCACATACTGCGGGAGCACGCCGGGACCACAGCTGGCGCTGCCCAGCCCGTTCTGCGCAAGATCGAGATGCAGGTAGATGCGGCCTCGTTCGTGCAGCTCAAATGTATGACGCGCCTTCTCCAGATCCCCGCTTGTATAGCGTCTTGCTGTGAAATCAAACTGCGGCGAACCCGCTACGAGCAAACCTGCCCCGTGCTGATTCGTCAGCGCGAGCCAGCGTGTATCGGTGCGGTTGCCATTCTCCTGCGGCACGATGTACTCGGTAAAGAGTCCGCGCACCGTTTGCTGATAGATGCCGAACTTCGCCGCCTGCTTCGAGTCCGCATACGCCTCGCCAGGACCGCGCCCGTACCATTCAGCCCGCTCACAATCGTCCGGCAGCGCCAGCCGCAGCCCGATGCGCGGCAGCGTCTCCGGAGCGCCGCTGCCGTCAATCGATCCGTTAACACTGGCCATCACGTCCCCGTTTGCATAAATCGTGTACGTATATACCGTGTCGACCGACCACTTTAGAATCGGCGGAGCCACGCGTACCCTGCAGGTGACCGTCACAGCCGATCCGCTGACGTTACTGCTCCAGTCCACACTGATTACCCGGTGCTGGAGCCAGTGCAGCCCGCTCTTCTTCCATAGCACTGTTGCACGCTGGTCATTATCAATGGAGGTTCTCCAGTCACCTATCGGCCGCATATCATTATCCGTTGGAGCACGCCACAGATATAGTCTTGGCCCTTCCTCCAAAAGATGCACACCAGCATGTTTCCATCCGGCAATAACACCATAAATACGGTCAAACTGAAGCTCGAAATCACTTCCCTGCACTTCAAGCATCATACCATTCTCCTTAACGGATAAAGGCGCGAAGCCGGATAGTTCTACCGCAGGCTGTAGCTCCGATTGATATGGCAGTTCAAACTGGGCCCAGGCAACTTCGAAGCCTGCTTCTGCCCAAGCCGTATCAGCGGCAAGCAGCACGCTGACATTCAGCCAGTAATCCGTTGCCGGCTGCAAGAGGTCCGGCAATGTATAACTGATTGTTACGGTGCCCGCTTCTCCCGGCGGGATCTCAGGCAGCCCGCTTGTACCCGAGCATAAGACTTTGCCGTCTGCCGTTACATTCCAGACCAGCTGCAGATGCTCCAGGTGCAGGAAATCGTAGCGGTTCGTAATTTTCAAGAGTCCAGCCCGCAGATCCTGCCCTTCGATTACAACCGGCTCCATCACCTTTTTCAGCTCCAGCAGTCCAGCAGATGGCACACGATCCGGGTTCACGAGACCATCAATGACGAAGTTTGAATCATTCGGGTGGTCATCGAAATCGCCACCATAGGCGAAGAATTCTTGACCGTCCGCTGTCTGCTGCCGGATGCCCTGATCGACCCACTCCCACACGAAGCCACCCTGTAACCGCTTATAGGTGTAGAAGACATCCCAATACTCCTTTAAGCCGCCAGGGCCATTCCCCATGGCATGCGCATACTCACATACGATATGGGGCTTGCCTAGATCTTCACGCTGGCCCAGCTCATGCAGCTGCCAGATCCTGTTATACATGGTGCTGAATACGTCGGCGGTCGCAGCTTCTCTGTCTTCCGCATAGTGGACCAGCCGCGTTGGGTCATGCTTCTTGGCCCACCGGTACATCGCTGCGTGATTACAGCCATAGTAGGATTCATTGCCAAGCGACCAGAGGATGATCGAGGGATGATTCTTGTCACGCTCAATCATCCTTTCGATCCGGTCTACATAAGCGGCCTCCCAATCCGGGTCATCGCTTAATTGATTGGAGTTATCTGTCCGGTGGAAGCCATGACATTCCAGATCGGCTTCATCAATAACGTAAAGGCCGTATTCGTCACACAGGTCATAAAAGCGCGGATCATTCGGATAATGTGAGGTTCGGACAGCGTTAATATTATGCCTTTTCATCAGCAGGACGTCTTTAAGCATGGAGTCCAGCGGTATTGTTCGCCCAAGGTCGGGATGATGATCATGCCGGTTAACGCCTTTGAACTTTATAGGTACCCCATTTACCAGCAGCAGGCCGCCCTCCAGCCCGATAGAGCGGAATCCAACGCGCGCTGACGTTACCTGTACAGTTTCGCCAATGACCCTGATCAACAGCTTATATAAGTACGGATCTTCCGCAGACCATTTCCTCGGGCTCACAACCGGGAGCTTAAAGACGAGCTCGCGTTCATGCATCAGCTCATCACCGGTTATACATTGCTCCGCACGGCCATCATTCACAGCCTTCCCATTGGCATCGAACAGCTGAAGCTCGAGCCGCAAATCTTGAGCTTCAGCTGTTGTACTGCGAAAGCGCAGGCTGACCTCAAGCGCCGCATCACGGTAGTCGTTATCAAGCAGGGTCCGGACCGTATAATCATACAAATGTGTTTGCGGGGCAGCCGTCAAATAGACGTCACGGAAAATGCCGCTCAGCCACCACATATCCTGATCCTCAATATAAGAGCCGTCCGACCACTGCATGACGCGGACTGCAAGGACGTTCCTCCCTTCGCGGACAAGTTCGGTAATATCGAACTGTGAAGGCATACGGCTTCCTTTACTGAAGCCCGCTTCCTGTCCATTTACCCAAACGAAGAATGCACTGTCCACGCCTTCGAAATTCAGCGTAATGCGCTGCCTGGCCCAGCCGGCCGGAACCGCAAATTCACGGCGGTAAGAACCCGTCGGATTCTCGGTCGGCACAAGCGGCGGCACAACCGGGAACGGATAGACAACATTCGAGTAATGAGGACTTCCGTAACCGTGCATCTGCCAGCAAGACGGCACAGGCAGGTCATCCCAGCCGCTCACGTCGAAGACATCCAGGTGAAAGTCCGCTGGAGCATGCGCAGGTGTAAGAGCATAGTTGAATTTCCAATTCCCGTTTAACGGCATAAAGTACGGAGACAGGCTCCTTTCATTACTTAGAGCATTTTCGTCATCACCAAAGGGGATGAATGCAGCTCTCGCCGGAAGCCGGTTCCGCTGCAGCAGTCTGTGATTTTCCCAGTCGTTCTTCATAGCCAATTCAATACCTCCGAATAATAATATTTATATAGGAAAGCCGGACCGCCATGAGCGATCCGGCCTTTTGACTTCACATAAAGGATTCGTTGCAACCCATCCGCACTATTCGTTAGTTCTTAGGCTCCATAAGTATCAAAGCCTTTAATGACTTCATTGCAGGCAGCCGCTGCAAAGATTGCTTCAATCAGAATCTGCACACGCAGCACTTCAGCATTCTTTACGATGGGTTCAGCTGTGTCTTCAATTACGGCTACAAAATTACTGTAGAATCCGTCTGGTAGTTCAGCGGCTGGAGGCAGCGCTTCAGTAATTGCCGCTCCTTTTCTGGGCGGAGCCATCGTCTTGGTGAGCCCTACGCCGGCGCGGACCGGAGCCGGCTCCCTTTGCTCACTTTCCCTGTTCCTCGTAACGATCCTTCCGTTCAGGAACCAGTCTTCAATTACAGCGGAACCTTCTGTCCCCTTCACATACCATCTCGGGAGAGGGATAAAGTTGGTCGTCCCAACCTCAACAATGGCTTTGATACCATTCTCAAATTGCAGAACCGCTTCAAACCCATCGTCGACTTCGTTGCCAAGGATATAACTCATAGTGCTGAAGACGCTGACCACTTTACTGTCAATCATGAACAGCAGCTGGTCGAGCAAATGCACTCCCCAGTCCAGCAGCATGCCGCCGCCATGTTCCTTGACATGCCGCCAGTCGCCCGGAATACCGTTCGCCCCGTGTACGCGGGATTCAATCTGGAATAAAGCTCCAATGGTTTCCCTCTCATACATTTGCCTGATTACACGGAAATCCTCATCCCAGCGCCTGTTCTGATGCACCATCAGCACACGGCCGGCTTTATCAGCTGCAGCAATCATCGCTTTAAGTTCTTCCGAAGACATCGCTGCCGGCTTCTCACAAACGACATGCTTGCCGGCTTCAAACGCGCGGATGGCGATTTCTTTGTGGACCTCATTAGGCGTGGCAATTACTACAACTTCAACAGAAGAATCAGCCAGCACTTCCTCAAAGCTCTTATAAGCCCTGAAACCAGCCTGCACGGATGCTTCCTGCCGTGCTTCCAGCAGGTCGAACGAACCCGCTACCTCAAGCTGCCCGTTCTCCCTGATCAATTGACCATGAAATTTCCCCATGCCGCCATAACCAATAATGGCTACAGTATGTTTGTCTGAACTCATGCATTCCACTCCTGTTTATCTAATAGTTCTGTAATCATGTTAATCTTATTAATAGTGATATTAGTGAAAAGTAATATTGGACGTATTCGGGCCGATATCAATTAACCCCTGGGTAGCGCTGGTGATCTTCTTGCCGTTCATTATCAAATCAGTGATGGTTACATTGGAAACCTTGCTGGAGCTATCATAACCTTGAATGAAGGAATGATAACTGCCGATATTCTCAAAACTGACGCGGGTCAGTTCTATATTGCTGACCGGGGCAACCTCGTCACTGCCATATTTAGCCGTCCAGATAAGAATAGGGGCTGTCCTGAATTGGCCGGAGGTTCCGTTATTATGAATTTTCTCCGTGCGGATATCGATGAAATGAATTCCGTCCCATACCCCGTTTCCTTGGTCGTGATCCACGCTGACGCCCCGGTAACCCTGGATCACGTCAATATTCATAAACCAGATATCACTGACCGCTGCCCGTCCTTGCATGCCGACCTTGGTACCCGCAGATTCGGTAAAAGCAACCGAATTTTTGTATACAACATCCGTCATCGGTTCTTCCGAGGAGGATTTCGCGTCAAATACATCATCGCCGGTATAGCCGAAGCATTGATCCACAACTGCGTGGGAAGTATTGACCAGATCAAAGCCATCGCCATGGATCCAGTTTACGTTATTAATAATCTTTACATTTTTGATGTTGACGTTAGTAGCGTCTTGAATCCTGAAATTCCAGGTGGTTCCATCTCTCAGGGTGATACCTTCGAACGTCAGGTTATTCGGCTTGGTTTCGCCGCCACTTTTGGATGAAGAGATGATGTTCTCACGGTTCGGCCCGCTATCGCCCGTTGTAAGTGTAGTCCCATTGGAGTCGATCATCCCTCTGCCTTTGATCGCTACGTTCGATTTCCCTACGATACGGATGTTGGCTGCGGGAAAAACATTTCCGGAGAAATCATAATCGTTAACATCTGATGACCCGCGAAGTATGGCACCGGCAGCTAAGTAGAGCGTAACGTTGCTTTTCATCTCAAGTTGAGAGAACTTATAAGTCCCCGCCGGAAAATACACAGTACCGCCGCCGGAACGGGCATTTGCGTCATTGATGGCTTGTTGGATTATGGATGTCATTAAATTACCGCCCGAATTATCCACACCCGAATAATCATTGATGCTCTTTACACTCCCGCCATTGGGCGAGGGTCTGTCTGTTTCTGGTGGGTCAGCCATAATGACCAGGTTCTCCAGGTTATTGATCTTGATCACTAAGTACCGCGATCCGGCTTGCGGAAGACTGAAGGTTAAGTCCTTGCCGCTTACCGTTGCCTGAATGCCGTAACTGTGAGGGCTGATGTCATAGGCGTTGATGTTTTCTGAGGCTGTTACTTTGAATGTAGCCGTACCAGAATAAGCAAACTGGGCAAACGAATAATCAAACTGCCTGGCAACCCTAACCGTAGTCGAATCAACCTTCAAAGTGTAGGCCGAACTTGTACCGAAGTGAGAAGGATACGTTGTGACTGTCGCAGCCGAAGCAGGTGGAGCCCAGCTAATAGTTAAACTGAACATTAGAGCAGCAACAAGGATCATTTTCTCAAACACATTTCCGGCCCGCCATTTCGCTTTACTGAAATACATAATCATTTCGCCTCCCGTTTACTTGTAATAGAAATAAATAAATAAATTAGCACAGCCTCCATTCCGGTAAGCGTTTTCAACCATTTTCATTTTATGGCAGATCCTCAACGATAAAAATGTATTCGTTTCGTTTCTTTTATGCAAAATTATCGGTGAGCACATTAGTATGCAGCACAAAAAGAGCCCGCAATCTTGCCGGGCTCTGTAAATAGTTTTACCTCTACAATCCTTTGTCAGACCTGGATGTAACACATACACCCGCTGTATAGTTGCCCTCAATAATCCACGCTTCAGCGGTATCCGCTAGTACCTCTCCACACATGTTTAGACCCGTAAATGTAACATTCTTTACAGCATTCGTGTTACTTGAGCCGTAGATATGAATGGGGTTATATGCCGATCTCTCGAAAAGAACCCCATCTATATATACATCAGATACAGGTGCTGTCCGCGCTTCAATCTCTACAGGAATACTTCTGCCCATGGAAGTAAAAACAAAGCTTTCCACCCTTGTATTTACAAAATGGATATCGTGCATCTGCTGATTGCCCGAGGTTGCTTCCACTACAATGCCGCGCCGTGCCTGAATGACATCATTATCCTCAAACCATACATCATACATTGGGCTTAAGGACTGCAAACCTGCCTTGAGGCCGGCACAGGATGAAAATACAATATTGTTCCTAAAACGCACATTATACATGGGAAAATGATTTTTCGTTGATTTTGCACAGAGTGCATCATCTACAGTCATGACAAAGTTATTTTCCGCGAGAGCATTTCTTGTTCCGCATAGATCTATACCGTCATTCATAATTTTATACTGGTATGGATTTTTATGATTAATAATCTTCACATATCTTACTGTAAATCCTTCACCGCCTTGAATACCGTTAATAGTCCAGGTTGTTGAGTCCTTTATAATGATGCCCTCTATCGTTACATGATTGGAGAAGTTACCCACTATAACGTTTCTTCTGTATCCAAGATAGGTTGGCGATGCAGAATTCTTATCCATAATCGCGATCCCGCTGGCATCAAGTACACCACGCCCCAATATCTTAGCATTAGGTGCATGGTCAATCCTTATCATCGGATCTATAAAGATTTTCCCTTCCCTGCTGGTCGTATATTTATATAGGCTTCTGTCCGGATTCGACTTTATCACTGCCCCGCCCTGCAGGTACAAGGTAACATTACTCTTCATAAACAGAATATCCTTCACTTTATACACACCTGCGGGAACATAGACCACTCCCCCGCCGGCGGCAGAGGCATCATCAATTGCTTGTTGTATAATCTCTGTAACATCGCTCATCCAAGTGTTGTCTGCATAATAAGGTGAATCCTTTAGATTATAAACACCTGTCCCCGAGGGTGGCGGGGCATTGCTCTCCAAAGGGTCAGCCAGAACGACCAGCTTCTCCAAGTCATTCATCCGAATAACCAGATAGGTTGGCTTCTCAGCATTACTATTAATAGTGAACGTCAGCTGATTCCCGCTTGCAGTCCCGGTTATCCCCAAACTATGGGGGCTTATATCAAAACTAGTAATAGGCTGATTTGCCCTGACTGTCAATAGGGATGTTCCCGAGCAGGAAAAGTGAGCATAATGGTAGTCCAAAAACTTTTCTACCAAAACAGGGGTGCCGTCTACATGTAAATTATAAACGGAGCTTGTTACCGTATATGTGGGTTGCGTATACGAAATTAAGATGGCAACACACCACCTTTCTATAGGTAAACTATTGTTATGGGTGCTTCAGTTATTCCCTGCACATTCGTTTATCTGACGGATAAGATCTGGAAGGTTCAGTAATACATCACCATCATACCAGCCCTTCCACTTGCCTCTCTCAGCATGCAGACGGATAATAGCTGCCTGCTGAAGTTCTGCTGCAGCTTCCAGAATTGGGCCGCGCACGTGGCCCTCTTCCTTCTTGAAACCGGCAAGTACAGACTCTGCCGCATTAGATAACTGGTGAACTGCCCGATATAGTCCGCGAATAAGCGATAGCTGGACCAGAAGGTTGGTAGTAAAGAACTCTCTTCGTTCCTTTTCAATCCCCTGCAAAGCCTGATAGGCCACATTCAAAGCAACGTCCCACTTCGGAAGAGCCTCTTCCGTAGCCTTTCTGTAATACGCTACAAAATCCGTTGCCTGATCAAATGCCAATAGGGTTTTGTTCTGGATCTCGTCCTTGGTGAACGGTTGACCTTGCAAAATGGCTGTCAATTTGATAATTAATCTTCGGCACATGCCATCCATCAGGAGCATACGGCCGTCGTATCCCGTGTTGTCCAGCGAATGGAAGGCTGCGAAATAAGCCTGATAAGCACGCACCGCCCCCGCGCAACCTTCCTGCCCGTAATGCTCGGCTGCCCAATGCTGCATAAACTGTTCCGGCTGATTGAGTTCAAAGTTCCAGCCTAAGGCGGCGGTGTATTGGGTTCCAAGCAGCATCTCTCTGACATTCGTTACGTTAACGACAAGATAACCGGTATTCCCGTGCTGAACAGCTGCCTGCAGATTGTAATGAATTTTATGAGGTAAAGTTCCTTGAACCTGATGAGGTCCGTCACTCCAGAACGCGACGTGATAATATAAACCGTATTGCCTTCCCGGCTCCCGCTTCACCTCATAGAAGCTGTCACCTAACATCTGGGTCGGGCCGAAATCCGCATGGATAATCATCGTCTCCTGCGGAAATGACAAATGGCCCCCCTTCAGAAGCTCCATTCCCTCCATCCACAAAGTAGCCGTCGAGGCGAAGTTGTTGTGACCCACGGCTTCAGTAATCACTTCAAGCTGCTTGGCAATGGCACCGGCGATCAGCTGTCCTCTTCCGCTATCTGTCTCTGGTGCATAAGGATCATCTGCCCATACAGGCTTATCCCCCATGCCGCGAAGGCCAAGCTGCCACACCACGTTGTCATACCTTGCCCAGCGGCCTGCATACAGCCGCCAGACTTCTTCATACTTTTCAGGATTTTTCGTATAGGATAAAGGCTCTGTATCTCCCCGTTCCTGCCAATAGCGCAGAACCCGCTTGGGGAATACGCCCAGCGGCTCAATGTGATGCTGGGTAATGAGCAGTCCGCGGTCCGCCACCCGCCGGACCAGGTCTTCATCGGATGGATCGAGGATATCGAGCAAGGAACAGGGGATGAGCAGATTCTGCTTCAGCCGCAGTGCGGTCTCCATAACCGGCTCCAGTGCATCCGCATAACCCGCATGCTTTGTAAATGCATTATTCTGAAAATTGGTATCGAATTTGCCGGTCCAGCCCAGCAGCAGATCCTCGTCATTGATGAACCAGCCACGGTAGCTGAAGGTGTGGGGGCCGTCCGTCATAGAGATGCTGCTGAAATCGAGGCTTTCTATAGCTGCAGCCCTATGGCCTGTCCATAGATATAAGGGATTAACACCAAGAGCTGACCTGCTGAAATCATAGATGCCATAGATCGCCCCACGGGTATCACTGCCTGCAATAATGAGCTGACGCCCCTCTTCCCCGGTACTCTTAATGAGGTAATGCTCTTTTTTTCCGTCGATATTGCTGAAATCGAATTCTCTATTTGTTAAGAATTCCGAGAATGCAGGATTGCTTAAGGTTCCCACTGCAATAGAAAACCCTTTCACATTTGAAAGGTATTTGCGGAAAATTCCCTGAATGTCCATTACTTTACACAAATCCTTGATTAAATCATTGACCGCTAACCCGAGCCCCTGATGTTCCAGGGCATCCATCTGAATTTCTACTATATCCTTGGCCTGTAACGCCAATTCCCCCACCCCTTTGCCTTATCTTTGGTGCAATCCGCTTACCGAGGATTATCGAGTTTACTATATCTCATAAGCGCATCCGTAAATATGGACTGGTTCTGTTTCTTTTATGTAATTAATTCGTTTATGGTTTCCAGTATAGAGTTCGTTTTTTTAGTTTGGTAGGTAACAAAAATGGTCATAAAAAGCATAAAAAAGTATATAGATTGGTTTCTATATACTAGCGTAAAATGATATGGGTCAAACGGTTTACCGCCGTATGTAAAGTTTCCTTTCCCTCCACACATGCCATTGCCACCCCATAAATGCCCCAGCTCCAAAAGGTAGCAAGTAAATAATGCTCTTCCTTCATACCATGCTCTTTATCTAATAAGGCTTTCAGAGTTTCCGTCAATCGTTGTTTAATCTCATAGTCCATTTTCGCCTTAAATTCTTCAAGTGCATGTTGACATTGTAGAGATAAATTTATTTGAGAGCTCATAATTGCTTGGAGGGACTTAATGATCGTTTGTTCATCGATGGCTTCTTGTAATGCTACTTCATTAAATATTTCTTTTGTAAGCACTTCTTTTTGAATCATATCGATTAAATCGTATTTATCAACAAAATGATAATAAAACGTTGAACGGTTGATCTTTGCTTCTTGTGTAATATCAGCAATGGTAATATCACTGAACTCTTTCTGTTTAATCAGTCTCATAAAACCATTCATAATATTTTCTCTTGTCCGTTGAATCCGCGGATCTGGTTTTTTCATTTGTATTGTACCTCCCCTTGTAAAATCATCTTTATTTTTCAACACTTGTCGGATTACGCAATTATAACAGAAAATTTTCAAAAAAAAGTCGCGGCCCATTTTGTATGGACCACGAACATCACTTTAATAATATGAAATGTTTTAGAAGGTTTGCGCTAATTGCTTTGCACGCTCGATGCCTGCTGTTTTAATTTCCCCTGCTTTATTTGGCATTTTAGCCTGGCCTTCAATAAATAAACCTTCAAACTCCGAGATACCCATGAAGCCCATCAAATGTTGTAAATAGCGATTGCCCTGCTCTTCCTCTGCTAAAGGACCCTCTGAATAAAAATCACCGCGGGCTTGAATGTGCAGCACTTTCTTACCATGAAGTAAACCTACAGAACCATCTTCCGTATATCTAAATGTCTTCCCAGGTACTGCTACGGCATCAATGTATGCTTTGACAACGGATGGGAATGAGAAGTTCCATAACGGCGTTACGAATATTATTTTATCTGCAGAAATAAATTGATCCAAAATATCGTTTAGACGTATGACTTTCGCTGATTCCTCAGCTGAAAGAGCATCCATTTGCTGACCTGCACGAAGTTTTCCCCAGCCACTAAAAACATCTGCATCCAAATTCGGAATTTCTTCCTTAAATAAATCCAAGGTCACAATTTCATCCGTTAAGTTTAAATCTTTATAGGTTTCGATAAATGCCTTTCCTGCTGCCATACTAAACGAATGATTTTCATCATTTGGATTTGCTGTAATAAATAATACCTTAGTCATATTAATCTCCTCTAATCTTTATTTACAACAACTGTTGTTAAAGTAAGTATAGGAGAATTGATTAACTAAACAAACCATCAGTTTAATCAAATTGTTGTAAATCCAACATTCAGCTGGTATTGACCGAAAATCAACTTTCAGTGATAACCATAAAAGCCGGTATACCTTAATTGAAGGGTTTACCGGCTTTAAAATATATAGATAAGATTTTGAACAGCATGAGAAGCCGAGGATTATCGAGTTTACTATATCTCATAAGCGCATCCGTAAATATGGACTATTAAAATTCCATCTTATTTCTAGCAAAATCCTGCTTAACTCTCGTTGTACCGTCCTAATCAGGATGGCATGTCGTATTTACTTTATCTCCTGCGAAAATAACCGCCATTTCTGATTGTCTCCGCCATTATCCTCCCATTGGGTGAGTTGAACTCCATCTGTCGCCGACTCCGTGCTATCTAAGGAAAAATGAATTAAAATCGTTTTTTTATGGAATTTATTCGTCCATAGTGATATTAAGCTATCTGGATGATTATGCTTATTTAAAATAATCTTCTAATGTTCTTTGGTTATTAAAATTTGAGACTGTTCTTACCAGTAGACAATTAACTTTACTTATCAACACAAAAAGTCCCGATATAGGACATTCCTAATCGGGACTTTTGCATTGTTGCTTATTACCTTTATTCGCTTACTTTAATATGGATAAACATTCTAATAAATAAAGCAACATTTTGTCTAACACATATATATTATTTATGGGATTTTACTTAAATATCAATGCAATATAATGCATAAAAACACACACTTGTATATTCATGCATTATAATGAATAACCACAAAAAATCTCACTTTTCATGAACCACTTTTCGCAACTTTCATGGTAGTTCTCGCAGCTTTGGTGATCCACCACACACAATATTGTATTAATTACGAGTTCAATCTACCTCACCCGCACCGGCTATACCCGCAATTCCCACATGTCTTGCACCCCTCAATATTAATAAGTGATGCACTTCCGCAGGAAGGGCAGAGATCCCGCGAAGCAGTCGCATGGCTATGCGCACCATGACCTCCGTGTCCATCATCAGTAGCCGTTGCCGGGACACTGGATTTCAGCTCCGCGCTGAGCGCTTCGTTGAAATCAAGCTCCAGTGTAGCTGCGATAGGTGCAGGCACGTGATCGTCATGGGCGTTGTTCAGCACATGGGTTTCCAGGGCCTTAGCCACCGCGTCGGCGATGGATTCGACGCGGTTCGCACCGAAGCCGATCGCGCCGGAGCCGCCGATGCCTTTGAGATGCTTAATCAGCAGCTCCACCTTCTCGCCGTGGTCGCCGTAACGCAGGAACAGCGAGCAGACGCGGCCCAGTGCTTCCGCCATGGCGAAGACGTCGGAGCCGGCTTTACCGACATTCAGGAAGATCTCGGCCGGAATGCCGTCAAGGTCGTTGATGGTAATATACGCCATGCCGAACGGCGTGTTGATCTTATAGGTAGCGCCGCGCAGAACCTGCGGGCGTTTCTTGTATTGTTTGTCCACTACATTAGCCGCAGGCTGTGGTGCGGGAGCGGCCGCTACTGTGACTGGAGCCGGGGCAGCTTCGACTGCAGGAGCTTCAACCGTCTCAACAGCTGCCGGTGTCTCCTGTTTCTCTTCCTTCTTCGTCGTTTCCAGCACCTGCACGTCACGGCTGCCGTCGCGGTAGATCGTTACGCCTTTGCAGCCCAGGTCGAAGGCCATTTCGTATAGCTCGGCGGTTTCTTCGACGGTGAAGTCCGACGGGCAGTTCGCTGTCTTGGAGATCGAGCTATCGACCCAGCGCTGAATCGCAGCCTGTGCACGGATATGATCCTTGGCGGACAGATCCATTGAAGTGACGAAGTATTCAGGCAGCTCTTCACCCGGATGGGCTTCCAGCCATTCCTGGGCAATCGGCACGAACTGTTCGTCATAGCCGAGACGGCTCTGGCGGTAATATTTGAAGGCGAAATAAGGCTCGATCCCGGTCGAAGTGCCGACCATGGTTCCTGTACTGCCTGTAGGTGCCTGGGTAATCACCGTAACGTTGCGCATACCATGTTTACGGATGGATTCGCCGACTTCCGGATAAACTTCGGTGATATTTCTCATGAAGCCGCTCTGCAGGTATTTATCGGTGTCAAAAGCCTGGAACGAGCCCTTCTCGCCAGCGATCTCAGCTGAAGCCAGATACGCTTCGCGGGCCATGAAGCCGTAGAGCTTGTCCAGGAACTCCAGGGATTCCGGACTGCCGTATCGGATATTCAGCTTAATCATCAGCTCAGCCAGACCCATCGTGCCGAGTCCTACGCGGCGTTCAAGCTTCTGGTTGGCTTCATTTTCCGGGAAATGATATGGTGTCTTGTCGATGACATTATCCAGGAAACGCACGGAGTAGCGGGTTGTTGTCGCCAGATCTGCCCAGTCCACATCGTGATTCTCCGCATCGTAGAACTTGGAGAGGTTGACGGCCGACAGATTGCACACACCCCAGCCCGGCAGACCCTGCTCACCGCATGGATTCGTGCAGATGATCGGGTTGAAGTACCAGCTGTTGGACATCTGGTTGTAATATTCCATGAACACTACGCCCGGCTCAGCCGATTTCCAGGCCGATTCGATAATCGTATGCCACACATCGCGCGCTCTGACAGTACGGTAAGGAATGACGCGCCGGCCTTCTGCTTTCCATTTATCCAGATCGCCGTCCCAGATTGTATCGTAATCCGGATCGGTGGTATCCGGGAAGACCAGCTCCCATTCCAGATCCTCCTTGACGGCTTTCATGAAGGCATTGCTCACGCATACCGACAGGTTGGCATTCGTTACCTGCCCCATCGTCTGCTTCACGGTAATGAAGTCCACCACATCCGGATGCCAGTCATTGATCATCAGCATCAGCGCGCCGCGGCGGCTTCCGCCTTGCTCAATCAGTCCGGTTGTATAGCTGAAAAGACCGCCCCAGGACACTGAGCCGCTGGATGATCCGTTCACGCCTCTTACAATCGCGCGGCGCGGACGCAGCGAAGACAGGTTAATTCCTACGCCGCCGCCGCGGGCCATGATCTCGGTCATTTCGGAGAGCGTCTGCATGATGCCCCCGCGGCTGTCTTTCGGGGAAGGTACAACATAACAGTTGAACAGCGTAAGCTCCTCGCTGGCTCCGGCACCTGCCGCAATCCGTCCGCCGGGTACCAGCTTCCAGTCATCAAGAATAGAGCGGAACTTGCCTGTCCACTCTTCCTGAAGCTCGGGAGTCTGCTCTACGGAAGCCATCGCTGCCGCAAGACGGTCCCACATTTCCTCCGGAGTCTTCTCAATATTCAGTGTCAGCTTCTCCACATCCGATTGCACGAGTTCACCGCTGCGGGTCTTCACCGTAACAACCCGGCCGGTGCGCTCAACAATCTCGCCAACCTCCTTGGTTGGGAATTTCGGATCATCCTTCGTCAGGACAAGCACTACATCGCCTACCTTGGCATTATTGCTGTCCGCGTCCTTCCAGGCATAACGGTCCAAAAATATTTTCTCACTCAGCCCCTCAAGACGCTGCTTGCGTTCCACTGTACTCAATAGAAAAACCTCCCGGATGATTGATAGGTAATACTTCCGTTCCTTGGTGTGGGCTTAGACTTTTTGTAACCCACAACAACAACTTCCGGCGCCCGAGTGGCCGCAGCCTGCATGTACAGCGGAAGTTCCTCTTGTCAATAACAAATAACCGCAAAAACCCGCGAATAATCAAATTTTCAAGCTTTTGTAACAATATATTGTATACATCAGCTTTTCAACTATACCACATATTGTATCAGAGTTCTTTTTCCAAAAAAGCGGCCCATGGCGGGAATTTCGTAAAAACGGTAAAAGATAGTGGATTTTCTCCCTCTTTCTCGCTTTTTTACAGGTTCCAGATTGATAAGCTTCCGGGCCCGGAAGACAGATTCCGCCACGGATATTCAAGATCCGCCGAAGCCGCAGCAGCACCAGCAGCAGTACCGCCGCAAGGCTCCGCAAGATTACTCCACGGCAGCAGCCGGAGGATAGCAGGTTATGAAATCTCTCTTTTACGCGCATACTACTGCTACGCATTTCGATATGAAACCGCGCCGGAGGAGGCTGCAACATGACGCAATTATTCCGCAATTCCTTGCCGCAAGGGGGCAGTACGCCTGCCCCGCTGCTGCCTGTTCCTCTGTCCTTTGAGCGTAACTGGCTGCAGGACCTGGAGTCGAAGCTTGATAAAGGCGGACCTTGGGGAGACTGGAGACTATCCCGGCTGGCCGTACAAGGTGAGCAATCGGGACTGGTTACGAGCTTCGATGAGCTGCAGTGTATGAAGCATCTGTCCGGGTTATCCCCGCTTCCACACCAGCTGGATACCGCCCATAAGGTACTGTTCGAGATGTCAGGCCGGGCCATTCTGGCAGACGAAGTGGGGCTTGGCAAGACGATAGAAGCCGGATTGATCCTCAAGGAATATCTGGTGCGCGGGCTTGTAAGTAAAGTTCTGATTCTTGTTCCTGCGTCTCTTGTCCTGCAGTGGGTGCGTGAGCTGAACAGTAAATTCGGTATTTCAGCCGTAGCACAGAAGAAAGCTTACTCCTGGGGCAATGATATTGTTGTCGCCTCCATGGACACGGCCAAACGCGATCCGCACAAGGAAATGCTGCTGAGCCAGGAATTCGACATGCTGATTATCGACGAGGCCCATAAGCTGAAGAATAAGAAATCAACGAACTATCTGTTCGTACAGCAGCTGCGCAAGAAGTACTGTCTGCTGCTCACCGCCACTCCCGTCCAGAATGATCTCGGCGAGCTGTTCAATCTGATCACGCTGCTGAAGCCGGGACAGCTCGGGAACCAGGGGGATTTCGCCACCAATTTCGTGGTCGATAAACGCCAGCCCAAGAACGAGGTCCAGCTGAGGGGCGAGCTCTCCAAGGTGATGATCCGCAACCGCCGCGGCGAGGGTCCGGTGAATTTCACGAAGCGCAAAGTGCGCAATATTCCGCTCACTCTCTCTCTGGAGGAGAAAGAATTATATGACGGCGTCACCGCCTTTGTCAAAGACCAATATCAGGAAGCGGGCGGCAATCTCAGCAGCATGCTCTCCCTGGTGACGCTCCAGCGTGAGGTATGCAGCAGCCGGGATGCCGTGTTCGTCACGCTTGTGAATCTGATTAAGAAGCTTCCGGCGGATTCACCGAAACGCGAGCGTATGATGGGTCTGCTCCAGACGATACGCACGGTCAAGACAAACACCAAAGCGGAGAAAACGATGGAGCTGATCCGTCAAATGAACGAGAAGGTCATCGTCTTCACCGAATACCGGGCAACCCAGGAATATCTGCTGCAATATTTCCGTGAGCATGGACTGCAGTGCGTCACTTACTCCGGCGGGATGAACCGCGGCAAAAAAGACTGGATGATGGACCTCTTCCGCGGCCGCGCCCAGGTAATGATTGCTACGGAAGCGGGCGGCGAAGGGATCAATCTGCAGTTCTGCCACCATATGATCAACTTCGACCTCCCCTGGAACCCCATGCGCGTAGAGCAGCGGATCGGCCGGGTACACCGGCTTGGCCAGGAGAATGATGTAGTCATCTACAATCTCTCTACTGAAGGCACGATCGAGGAGCATATTCTTCACCTGCTGCATGAAAAAATCAATATGTTCGAGATGGTCATCGGCGGGCTGGATGTCATCCTGGAGCGCTTCGAGAAGAAGGAATCCCTTGAGAAAAGCTTATATAAAATCGTCCTCGAAGCCCGCAGCGACGAGGAGCTGCGCAGCGAGCTGGATCAGATTGGTGACACGATCAGCGAGCTGACCCATGCCAATCTGGATGAAAGTGAGGTGGCTCCTTAATGCTGACCCCTGTGGAAGTACGCAAGCAGGTCATGGATTACCTGGAAGCGACAGAATGCACGATTCTCGAATCCTCTCCGATGCATGTGACGGTGAAGCTCTCGCCGCGCGCGGACCGGATGCTGACGGACCGCCCTTATTACTGGGGATTCGTGGAGCGCACCGGCGTAGATCCGGAGACCCTGTCCTTCAGCTTCGTCTTCGATCCGGAGAAGTACGATGAGCTGGCCGCACAGGCAGCTGCGCCTGCGGCCCGGCCGCGCGGCGGAGCCGTCCGCCCGGCGGCAGGGCCGGTGCCGCGCGGCACCGGCGCGGCGGGTGCCGCGGATGCTGAGGCAGGCGCGGAGCCTGGCGCGGCACCGGCAGCAGCACCCGGAGGCGTGGTGCCGCCCGGGGTCTCCGCTGATCCGGAGGACAGCATCCTCGCACGGTACTTCGGCATCGTCCCGCAGCTGCCGCGCATCGGGCCGGGTATGATCCGCCGCGAGGATGTGACCTACGGCAGCAAGCGCCTGCGGCAGATCTGGTCAGCGGCACGGGACGAGGGCAAATGCCTGCAGCTGTTCGAGGATCCGGGACTCCGGCAGCGGACCACGCTGTTCTCGGCCGCCTACGAGCCTTGGCTTGCCGTCTGCTACAAGGTGGAGATGACGTGTGACCTGAAGCGTGAAGAGCTGCATTTCATCGCGGTGTCACTGACCTCCGGGCTGATTGTTCCGGACTTTGAGGCCCGGCTGGCTTCGCGGGAGCTTACGCCAAGGCTGCCGGAGAATATCCACATTCAGCCTTCTGAGCTGTCCGTTACTGCCGGAGCCGACAGGCTGGAGGGCTATCTGACCTCGAAGCTGGCTCTGCTGGACTATACCTGGGCCGAGGAAGCCCGCGAGCGCCTGCGGCTGGAGCTGAGCATCGTGGATATCTATTACGAGGAGCTGCTGAAGGAGCAGGATGAAGAGAAACGCCTCGGGATAGAGGAGCAATACAACCGCCGCCGCAAAGAGACCACCTGGCAATATGAGCCGCAGATTGCAGTTTCTGCCGTAACATACGGGCTGTTTCACCTGCGCAGCACATAGAATGCGACCCGGCTCGCTAAAAGCAAACAAAAAAACAGCGGAATTCCCGCAGGCCGCCGCGACAGTAAGCAACAGCCTTTTCAGGGCTTGTCCCCTACAATTAAAAGTACGTAGCAGGACGCTGCCGGGCTCCGGGTTACCGGCCCCGGCAAGGCTTGCGAATAACCTTTGGAACAGGAAAGGTGAACAATGACATGAAAATCAAAGCGAGGCAGAAGGGACCGCTCGGGCGGCGCACCCGCCTGCTCCTCTGTCTGACTCTCGGACTGACTCTGTTCGCCGCCAGCGCCTCCCCGCCTCCGGCGCTCGCGTCTATAGGCAGCCGGACCACTGTCACACAATCCGTCCTGCAGGAGATTCTGCCCGGACTTGTTATGACACAGGCTCCCGCTCCTGAAACTTTGCAGGATTTCACCCGCCTCACGATTAGCCAATTGTCGGCGGATACTCCTTTTAAGGAATGGAAGAATGCCGGAACTGAGGTCTATCCTCTCGGGCCGGGCACACGCAGCTGGCTGGTCAATGTGATGAACGGGGAGCAGCGGATCGGATATCTCATTATTTCTGCTGCGGACGGGGGCAAATATCTGCTGAGTGAATACGGAGCCGGTACCTATGGTCTCCCTTATAGTATGAGTGATCTGCGCCAGTATCTGGTGCAGGAAGGACTGATTACCTCCTCTTATTCTGGTAAAATAGAATTAACGGCGCTGTACGCTCCGCTGCTGCCGGTCTGGAAGCTCACGCTTGCGGACAAGACGCTGTATCTCAATGCCTCAGTACTGCAGGTACTGCCTTGGAGTCTTAGCCAGGCAAACCGAATCCTGGACGGCCAGCTTGATGCCAAAGCCCTGGTGGTGTACTCGGGGCAGGGCTCAGGCCGCACTCCCTTGCCCGCTCTGCTTAGCAGCGGGCAGGATGACCCGTATGCAGATTTACAGTGGCTGACCGCTCCTGAACTGAAGAATATCAGCGAAGCCAGTTTAAATACTTTGCTTAAAAGCCGGGGCAGCCTTGCCTTCCAGTCCACGGGACACAATGATACCCTGGGCGCCCCGTTCATGATTACAGGCTGCCAGAGCTGGCTTCAGTCCCCTGCCGGAAGTAAGGCGGGTGCTGAACCGGCAGTTATTTACGCCGCTGCCGGGCCCGGCGGGAAACGTTATCTCCCGCTCACAGCACTCCAGAAGTACGGAACCTTCCACAAACCACCGCTGCCTCTGTCCGGAGGAACGACGCTCGGCGCAGCGCCGCATTAATTATAAAGGTTCAGCGCTTATCCTAATAATGCAGCTGTACAAGCCAAACAGCCTCCCCTTCTGCCGCTTAAGCGGCTTTAAGGGAAGGCTGTTTCTGAATCCGGGTGAGCAAAGCCGCTGGTGCTTGGCTTTTGCTGACTATCTGACTGATCACTTATGACCCTGCCGCGCTGACAGGCAGGCTATTGCCGTTCCTTGCGGCTCCATTTGCTGCGCCAGACGGACCAGGCGAGCGGCAGCATGCCGAACCATTTCTGGGCCCAGGGCTGTTTCTCCGCCTTCCGCCTTGCATGTACGGCGCGCGGGTCCTCCATATAGACGACTACTTTCTCCGTAATGTATTTCACCAGATCATCTCCGCTGGATGCCATGACCTATACCTCCTCTGCAGGCAGCTGACGGATTGCCGCCTGCCACCCTGCCCATTTCTCCATATCTGTAGTGTGCTCCATTCTTCAGCTCTCTAAACCGGAACCGTTAAGCTTCGTATAGGTTTGGCGCTAAAGGTACAATCTAACAGTACATGAAGCTATGATGATTCAGGCAGGAGGTTATTCACATGAGAATATCAGGACAATTACAAGAACATCATGCAGGAGGGGCAAGCCTTCCTGGGCAACATTACCGGCTGGGGCAATTGCTGCAGAGGATACTGGCGTCATTAGCGGTGCTGACTCTGCTAACAGCTGGAGATGCAGGGACCATCCTTGCCGCTACACCGGGGGTAGACCACTTGACCGACAAACAGTCAGACCGTCAGCATATGCTCGGACATGACCAGCGGATCATCCTGATTGATGCCGGACACGGGGGGATAGACGGCGGAACGTCTTACGGCACTATTCTGGAGAAGGACATTACCCTGGCCATCTCCCGCCGCCTCTTTCTCCTGCTGCGCAGTGACGGCTTCGATGCCATTCTGAACCGGACCGGTGATTATGCGCCGAGCGACGAGAACCTCTGGCTGCGCAGTAAATCCCGGCATCTGCGTGACCTGGCACAGCGCAAGGAACTGGCGGAAACGCTGCCGGCTAATGTCGTGGTCAGCATCCATATTAATTGGGCGAAATCGCCCTCCAAGCATGGCCCGCTCGTATTGTACCGCCAGGAAGGGCGCAGCTTCCTGCTGGCCAGAGCTATTCAGGACCAGCTGAACGGGCTGTATGGGATGAAGAATGACCCCAGACAAGGCAAACCCTTCTATCTGCTCAACAAAATAACCGCCACAACAGTGATCGTCGAGGCGGGTTTTGTCAGCAGTCCGGCAGACCGCGAGAAGCTGTGCACACCGCAAGGCCAGGAAGAGATTGCCGAAGCGGTTGCTAACGGAATTGCGGCGTATCTTATGGAAGTGTGACTTGCGAATTCCATTTCCACTCATCCCGGACAAGCTCGGAGATGCCGATAAATTCCACGCTGTCTTTCATTCCGGCAATGCCGCTGCGGATGCCCGCTGCGGTTTCTTTGCCTTGAATGCCGACATGACCGATAGTTACGCAGTATCTCTGGCTCATTGCCCGCTCATGTACCAGCTTCATCTGTTTAGCCACATGGCTGACAGAATGCACGTCGTCCAGGAAAATGTGGTTCTCCACAGGCGGGAGTCCCAGCTCCCGGGCCATTCTCCCGGCAACGGAACGATAATTGGTATGGCTGTCTACGAAGAATAAACCTCGTTCTTTGCAGACCGCCAGCACAATGCCCATCACCCGTTCGTCACCGGTCACCTTAGAGCCCATGTGATTGTTAATCCCAATAGCAAAAGGGACATTATCGAGCGCTGCCTCCACCCGCTGGCGGACTTCAGCATCACTCATCTTAGTCAGCACCGCACCCGGTCCAAGCCATTCCGGCTTGCCCTGGCGCGGCTCCATCGGCAGATGGACCAATACATCCAAGCCAAGCTCATGCGCACGCCGTGCATCCTTTTCACTCGTGGACAGGAACGGCATCACCGCAACGGTAATCTTGACCGGCAGCTTGAACATCTCCTCCGTGCCCCGCATGTTATTACCGAAATCATCGACAATGATGGCGACACGGCTGGGCAACTTCTTATTCTCTATTTGCCGGTCAACTGAACCGCTGCTTAAGCTGTTGTCTGCATGCGTATCTGTTGCCGGCTCCGGCAAGGAATCTGCGGTTTCCATAACCTGCGCGGTGTCTGCAAGGGCTGCCGGTGCGGCAAGTACCGCTTGAGATGCTGACGGAATCAGCGTGGTCATCAAGACAACTACTGCGGCCAAAAGATATAGAATGATGTGCTTTACGCTGTGACTGCTTTTCTTCAAATGGAACACCTCCTTCATGATTCAACAATTGTTCTCATTGTTTGGCTCACGAAGGTTAAATATGTACGGTGAACTTACGCAATAATTAACAAAGCTTAAAATAACCCCACAAAGTGTGGCTTTGGCTCCAGTGATGACTCAAGAACTTTGCGGGGACCCCAAAACATTTTAAGATAGCTGTGCCCCGCGGCGGTCGGCATCAAGAATCGCTGCCAGCACCTGCTGCGGTGTCACGGCAAACGGCATGTTGGCCATTGGACTGCCCTCGCTGCAGCTGGCCTCAGCTGCAATCAGCAGCCGGCCATGATCAACACCTGCTAACCCCAGCTCCGCCAGCGTTACTGGCAGACCAACCAGCCGGCAGAACTCCACCGCCCCGCTGATCTCAGCTTCCGTCGCTCCTTCAAGGAAGAGCTGTACCAGTGTGGTGAATGCTACCTTCTCCCCGTGAAGCACGCTCCGGCATTCCTCGAGCAGCGTTAGCCCATTATGAATAGCATGGGCCGCTGCCAGTCCGCCGCTCTCGAAACCGATGCCGCTGAGATAAATATTGGCTTCGACAATATGTTCAACTGCGGCTGTGACGCGTCCTTCCCTGACATCAGCCAGTGCCTGCGCACCATCGGCAAGCAGCGTAACATGGCAAGCGCGGGCGAGTGCCAGGGCAGCCAAAGTGCTTGTACCTCCGGCGCTGGTAAGCGCTCCTGATCTGCTGCAGGCTCTTGCTTCGTAATACGTCGACAAGGCATCCCCCATACCTGCTGCAAGCAGTCTGACAGGAGCTTTGGCGATAATCGCCACATCTGCGACAACGATATCCGGACTGCGACGCAGCGGCAGATACCGGTCGAATTCGCCCGATTCGCTGTAGAGAACAGATAGGGCGCTGCATGGCGCATCCGTTGATGCTACTGTCGGCACAAGCATCACCGGGAGCCCGGTGAAATGGCTGACCGCTTTTGCCGTATCCAGTGTCTTGCCTCCGCCAATGCCCACAATGACATCCACACTGCCGCTATCCAGCTCCGCCACTATCTGGTTCACCTGCACAAGACTGCATTCGCCCTTGAATTCACGCAGCAGCAGCGGAATCTGCTCCGTCTCGAAACCGGTGCTGATCTCTTGTCCATACAAAGAGAGAATATAGGGATCTACTATAGCGTAGGCACCTTTCGCCCCCATTTGCTGACAATACACCCCTAGCCTCGTAATCTCACCGCTGCCCTGAATATATTTAGACGGTGAATAGATGATCTGTGACATTATGAATCCCTCCTGTTCTAATTCTCTTATTCTAAGGAAGAATCTGGAATACAGCAATGAACAAACTCCGCTAAATCCTCATAGGGGCAACTTCTGCCCGCTCGGCAAATTTAACAATTGGATAAACGTATCTTAATTTCGATCTTTTATAGCGTCTGAGGCAAGTAAGTGGATAAACGTCATTTAATCTCATGTATTTCCACTACGTTGAAGGATTTGCCGCATATTAAGTGCCTTATTTCCAACTGTTTCCTGACAAGGACTCGTCCGTACCTAAGCAAGTGGAGAAAATCCAACTAATATTTCCTGAACAACAAGCGGAAACCGCTTTGCCGTCATTCTGGCACCGTTTCAGCGGGAAATGGGATAAGTTGTCATGTGAAACAGATGCATACAAGCGATATTAGCAAAAAGCCCCACTCCAAAGTGATTTGGAATGAGGCTGTGAGGGAATAGGATCAGCGTTTGCGCTGCGCCGGCATTCTGCGGGTATCTCCTGTAAGCTCACATTCCTGCGGGCCGAGGTTTCCCTGATCCATCTTGGTATCAATAAAATCCACAATCTGCTGCAGTGAAGCGATCTGCTCCAGGATCTTCTGTTTATGATTCAGGATCATCTCATGCAGCTCCGGATATTCAGACAGGTCCGAATCAAGAGACAGGCTAAGATATGGCCGTATGTCGTCAAGGGACATCCCCGTCTTCTTGAGACAGGTGATCAGCTTCATCGTCTCCAGATCCTGATCGCTGTAGATGCGGTGGCTGTTTTGCTTGCGCTGGGCCCGCGGCAGCAGGCCGATCTTCTCGTAATACCGGATCGTATCCTCCGGAATTCCGGTCCGCTCCGCTGTTTCTTTGATCGAATATCCCTGAATGATATTAGCTTCTGCCAGACTCATAGGGTCACCTCATTTGAATTATCTAGTCTTCAGTTCATCCTATTGTATAACTTGGAGTCAGCTCCAAGTCAACGGTTAATTTCAGGCCTTGACTTGGAGTCGGCTCCAAGTTATACAATGGGCACCATTCACCACTACAATCCCAAAGGAGAACTTAATATGACTATAGAACAATCTCAACGAACTGCGCTGATCACCGGAGCGAATAATGGAATCGGACTCGCCTTGACCCGCCGGATGCTGGGTGAAGGCTGGGAGATTATTGCGCTCATCCGTTCAGCTTTTCCAGAGGATGATCCCCTTATCCGTGAAGCGCTCAGCAGCAGACGGCTGCGGATTTATAAGGCTGACTTATCGGATTTCACCCAGTTGAAGCGTGCCTTGCAGGATATTCACAGCCATGAATCGCAGATCGATCTGCTGTTCAATAATGCGGGCGGCAGTTTTCCCGAGCTAAGCTTCTCCAAGCAAGGCCGTGAGCTGCACTATGAGCTGCAGACGGTTGTTCCGTACATCATTACCATGGAACTGAAGCCGCTGATCCTGAATGGCACACTGCGCACTGTGATTAATACCTCTTCCAATGCTTTTATGATGAAGCGCAAATTCGACCCTGCCGCCCTGGAGCATCCTGCCAAGTTCCAAAAGCTGACCGGCCCTTACGCGGACACCAAGCTTGCCTTATCCTTATGGACTTCCGAGGTTGCCCCCGCGCTTGCGGCGGAAGGCATTATAATCCGCAGTGCCGATCCCGGAGGTAACAATACGATCCGCGGCGGCAAGAAATCCGGAATTCCTTTTTGGCTGAGACCGGTTATACGTATGTTCTTCCCGGAACCCACTCATGGAGCTGGCTTGTTATATCAGGCTGCACTCGGCGAGCACAGCCGCAAGCCCGGTGTGTTCCTGATCAAGAATCAGGTGACCCCGCTTAAATTCACAGAGCACAGCAGCACTATTCTGAAGAACGTCCAGACCATTTATCAGCAGGAGTTCCGCACGGTCGGCAGCAGCTCCTGATTCATACGTTATACTGCACATACCAAAGCCCAAGCATCTGATACGATGACTTGGGCTTGATTGTGCGGGCATTTATCCTGCAATAATTATTCATGTTATAGCTCAGAGATTCGTCCAAACTCCCGCAGCAGCAGCATATTCTCCATAACAGTATGTGCCTTCCACCAGTTCTCGCTGACAGCAAATTCCCGCTCATACCCCGCCCAGCTCCAGGTCAGGTTCCAGACTCCTTCTGGATTTCTGGTCTCCAGCAGATAATCCAGCTCCTGGTGAACCAGCCCGGCGAGCTCTGCATATCCGGGACTTTGCGGCGACTTCAGGAAAAAGGACGGTCTGCAGCTGTAGCCGTTCCATTCTCCCGCATCGCGGCTGATCAGCTGTACGATTCGCACTTTAGCCGCTTCTTTCAATGTGACATAGGGGAAATGCTCCTGCTGCTCCGCCCAGGCGATACATTCCAGCAGAGTGACAACACATTTCAGCGGATGCATCTCAATGGCAGTATCTTGCAAGAATAGCTCCGTCAATTCATGGGCGATACCCATTCCCCGGTCATACAGCGCACTGTCTCTGTCGGCATATTTCAGAATGAATCCGGCCAATATGGCTGTCGGATTATAGATACTGCGTGCGGTGCTGTCCGAATCCGTGTGCCACCAGGGTGCATGGGGGTAATCGTTGTTGGAGGCTACCACATTCCTCCATGTCCGGTCTTCCATATCCGCACCGCTGTCCAGATACTTCAGAATGCCCTGTACAACCGGGTGGCCGGCATCTGCAAATTCCAGCTCCAGCAGTCTCTCCACAGCAGTAGCCGTCATGACCGGTGTGGAATCCGGATTCCAGGCATCCGCTTCCAGGGCATGGCCGAAGCCGCCGTCTTCATTCTGATAAGCTGACAATGCTTCCAGCACAGGCGGGACTCCGCCTTCTTCAAAGTGGAACTTCCATCTCGCCAGATCCAGCGGACGGGCATTGCGGTACAGCCATCGCCGTATAACCTCGTAATCCTCCAGCAGCAGCTTCATGTGTAATCTCCTTTTGATGAAATAGTATTAACCGGTTCTCTCAGCAAACGCTATGATTTCACACATATTATTCTAAGAGATTTCCAATAAAATACAAGAGAACACAGATTGCCGAGGAGGATACACATGACTGAAGATTTCTACTGTGACGAAGTATTAAGCGGCAAAATTGAAGTGAGGAAGGTAATCGAAACGGACAATGTTCTAGCCAACCACCACACCAGACCCTTTTATCCTGTCCACATTGTCGCCATCCCTAAGCGGCATATCTCCTCACTTATAACTCTTCAAGACAGCGATAATGACCTGCTGCTTGAGCTTATCGGAGTCATTAAGCAGGTGGCCGCCCAGGTAACCGGGGAATACGGGGCATGCAGAGTGAGCACGAACCTTGGGAACTATCAGGATTCGAAGCATCTGCACTGGCATATCAGCTATGGCGAGCCGCTGAGATAAGTCCTACAGCTTCTCCGGATATTCTCCCATCTCCCCCCAGCGGCTGCGGAGCATGCGGGCGGCGGCTTTAGGCTGGCGCTGGCGTGTGAATACGCCTTTTTTGTTGCCGTTAATTCTAGTAATCCCCTGTTTGGTGGCAAAATCGGCAAAAGCCCAAACATGCTCCCCGATCACGAAATCCAGCCGGTCAAACACATTGTGGTAGCGGGTGAGCAGCTCCTCCTGATATTCCTCGGTGAACATGACCGGAGGGTCCTGGTGAAATCCGGCGATGGCATCGGCGCCATATTCCGTCATGATGACCGGCTTGCCGAAATTCCGGTACCAGTTCGTCAGCTCCCATTCCACCTGATGCTCCACCAGCTCCAGGGCACCCGGGTCCTGGTACCAGGAGTAGTAGCGGTTCACACAGATGACGTCAAAAAACTGCGCCACCTTGCACTTATCCGGCAGCGGCCATTGCACAATCGTAATCGGACGCTGCGGGTCCAGCCTGCGGGCGGTATCGGCCAGCTGGCGGAAATACGGTACCGCCTCGTCCTGGAAGGTGGCCGCTTCGTTAGCAAGACTCCACATGACTACGGATGGATGATTCTTGTCGCGGGCAATCAGATCGCTCAGAACATCGTGATGATGAGCCAGCGTCTCCTCATTGGCCTGATCCGGTGTATACACCTTGTCGTTATAATTGAAGAAAGTGAAGCCTACAGCCGGGACCTCGCCGATCACCACGATGCCTTCGCGGTCTGCCAGCTCCAGCAGCTCTTCGGCATACGGATAGTGGGAAGTGCGGAAGGAGTTGGCGTTAATCCACTTGAGCAGATTGAAATCCTTCACATTGACCGCCTGATCCAGTCCCTTGCCCCTGATATCACTGTCCTCATGCTTCCCGAAGCCCTTGAAATAGAAACGCTCGCCGTTGATCAGGAACCGGGTCCCTTCCACCTTAACCGTGCGTATGCCCACCTGCAGCTGATAATGGTCAGCGAGTTGTCCGTAAGAATCAAGAAGCTCCACATGAAGGGTATACAGATAAGCCTGCAGCGGCTTCCACAGTCTGGCGTTCTCCACCTGCAAGGTGCCCGAGCTTCCCTTCCCTGTGGCAGCTTCCTTCCCGTCCTCGTCCAGCAGCTTGACCCTTACCTCTCCTTCCGGCTGAGAGCATTCAATGGAGTATCCGACAACCCCTGACTCCCCCTGCACATCTGTAGTTATGGTTATATCCTGAATGAACAATCCGGAAGTCCGGTACAGCTTCACCGGCCGGTGTAGTCCCGCATAGTTAAAGAAATCATGAAAATATTCCTGCACCCGGTAGCCTTCGGGATGCTTCTCATCGTCGAAGGTCTTGATCCGTCCCGGCGGCAGTGTCTGCCAGTTAAGCACATTGTTGACCACAATAGTTACGCGGTTCTCCCGGCCGGGCACTGCAACCCGTGTAATATCCGCTTCAAAAGGCAGAAATCCCCCCTTGTGGGAGGCCACCTCCACTCCGTTCACCCAGACAACCGCATGATGGCAGGCACTGCCGATCCAGAGCATCATCCGGTCACCCGACCAGGAACGGGGGACGATGAAGGTCTGCTCATACCACACGTCACCGATGTGGTCACGCAGCGCCGCATCCTGGGTGATATCGTTGTAGCTGGCGGGAACCGGCATAGGAATGGTATCCTGAAGCGGCTGATGATGCCACTTCTCTTCCCGGCCCCGGTTGTCCGGATCTGCCTTAAAGCGCCAGATGCCGGACAGATCCTTGATTTCGCGCGTCAATGTATCCTTTGGAAACAGCATGGTTTGTCCACTCCGATCTTCTATATATTAACTCTGAATTTCACTTAAGCTCAGACTCAGGCCCGCGCTAGGAAGAGGCTCACTGTTCCAGCTGAACAGTAACCTGATACTCTCTTCCTGCTTCATAGGGAAGTGCAGCTGCCATCCAGGCTTCTCCGTCGACCGTCACCTTCACCGTTCCCCGGCTGATCCCGGAGGGATTGAGCACATGAATCCGGTATGATGCAGACCGGTATTTCCGTTCCACTGTGTACTCCGGCCAATCGGCGGGAATACACGGGTCGATCTTCAGTCCATTAGCTGTAGCTCTGATTCCCAGCGCATATTCGAGCGTAGTCCAGAGCATCCAGCCTACCGTTCCGGTTGAGACATGATGGCTGGATTTGCCGAAGTTCGGAGAATCCGCCAGACCGAAATAATAATTCGGCACAAAAATCGGCACCTGCCCGTTCTGCCCGGGCGGATTGTCCGGGTTCGTCGGCAGCGTGCGGCTGATCGTCTGCCAGGCTTCGCTTCCCCGGCCTGCGATGCAGTCGGCGAACGCTTTGAACATGGACGCATGGCAATAGACGGAGCCATTCTCGGTAGTGCCCGCCAGCTTAAGGCTGATCCGTCCCCATTTGGGATTCCAGCCGCTGAATGGCGGCTCCAGCAGGCGGGGGCCAAACGGTGTATCCAGGCTGTCGATTGCCGCCAGGCATTGGTCCAGCCGCTCCCCGCTGGCGATACCGCTCATAATCGCCCAGGTCTGGGTGTTCAGGAACAGCTTGCCCTCTTCATCCTGCGCGGTTCCGAACGGCGTGCCGTCATCATCGAACCCGGCCACATACCAGCCTCCATCCCAGCAGATGCGGTTAACGGCATCCGCCAGCCTCCTAGCGACAGTATTCAGCTGCTCTGCATTCTCCGTATCGCCCAGCTGTTCGCAGAAGGGAATGAGTGCCTGAATGGCATAGACCAGCGCCATGGTATTCCAGGCAGATTCCCCGCGGCCCAGCCTTCCCGGTCCGTTAATCGGGTCATTCCAGTCCCCGTCTCCCATCAGGCACAGTCCATGCGCACCGGTCTCACCGGCCATATAATCCGCTGCCAGCAGCAGGTGCTGATAAATGGTAGCGCTATCAGAAGATCCTTTGAAGCCAACCTGGCGCTGCAGCAGCTCCGTATCCCCACACTGGTTCAGCAGCGCCGTTATGCAGATGATCAGCCAGACCGGGCCGTCCGTATGCTTCAGCAGGCACAGATTTTTGGGCGGGGAGCCGTCAGTCATAATCCACTGCTGGATGAAGCCGCTGCGCTCCTGGCCCTGAAGCACAGAGATCATATACTCTGCCGCCCCGGCGGGATCAACCAGCGCATAGCCCAAGGCATCCTGAAGCTGGTTACGGACCGGACAATAGCTCGACATACGGTTCGTGCGGGTCTGCATGACGATCTGTTTTTTGAGCCAGATATTCATGAATGCATTCACATCATCATCCGGTGTCTCCACCCGGAACATGCCGGTGATTCCCTCCCAGTAGTCCTCAGTTTCCTGGAGCAGAACAGCGTATCCCTTGGCGGCCAGCTCCGCCTTGCTGCTGCGGATCTCTTCCAGGGAAGAGGCGCAGCCGACAACAAAATGGCGCACTGCCTGTTCACCAGGCTCAAGAGTAATGGTCTGCTGGAGGGCTCCAAGCGGATTCTCTGCCTCTGCCTGCCCGCCCGAACAGCGCCCCTTCTGCACGGCTGCCGGAAGCTCATAAATATCGTCGCCGCCGAAGAATGCGCGCTGGCTGCAATCATAGGAATCCGCAGGATAATCCGGGTATACGTACACCACGTTGGTATGATCGTCGCACCCGGCCTTCTGCCCGTAAGTAACATGATAAGGGAAGGAATAGGAGGACAGGATTTGCGATTCCTGATCGAACTGGCATTTGCTGCCCATCACACCCCCGTTCTCCAGCGAGAAAGCGGTGAACAGCGATAGGCTCCTCGGCTTAACGCCCGTATTCGTAAGCGTTACTGTCCAGATCTCCTGCTGACCCGCACGGGGTACAAAAACATGAATAGAGGACGCAATCTCCTGTGATACGGAGCGGATTTCGGTAGTTCCCAGGCTATGAATACATTCATACGCCTCCGGCTCTGTCTTCAGCGGCTGATACAGCGGCGACCAGGTGCCTCCCGTTTCCAGGTCCTTCAGATAGAAGTAGCGGAAGCCCCTGGTCAACGTGCGGTTATGAGGCCGAAAAGCAACACTGTCCCCCTGCCCTGTCTGGGATATCTCTGTATAATAAGTGTCATTAAACAAATAGTTGAACCATCTTGCCGGTGTCCGGGGAGTGGTAATGACATACTCTCTCCCCTGGTTCCGGAAATACCCGTAAGCATCACTTCTGTTCAAATGAATTACACACCTTTCCTGTTCTGCTTCAACTCCTGCTGTCCTGCCCTACACAACACTCAAGGCTACTCCACCAGGTTGGTCCGGTACTGCCCCGGAGTAATCCCTTCCATCTTGCGGAAATAACGGATGAAGTTCGCCGGATTATTATATTTCAGTTTCATAGCGATCTCGGTGATCGTCAGATCGGTATCCTTAAGCCATCTTTTGGCCACGGTAAGCCGGTATTGCGCCAGATAATCGGTGAAGCTGGTGCCTGTCTCCTGACGGAACACACGGCTGATATACTGCGGATGATAGTTCAGCCTGGCTGAGCATTTCTCCAGCGTAAGATCTGTGTCGAAGGCTTCAACAATCAGCTGCTTCACCTCTTCCGAGATGCTGTTGAACTGCGTCTCCTGCCGCTCCTTCAGCAGCCCGATGGCCGGCGAAACAATGACCTTCCCGAACCAGGCTTCGATATCACCGGGACTATGCATGCCAAGCAGCTCCTCGAACAGGGAATCCTCCCCTGCCCTCAGCAGGTGGTGGGAGATGCCGGCATCCTGCAGTAGCCGGATCAGATCCATCAGCAGCCGGACCAGCGACATCTGATATTCCTGATGGTCGGATTCCTCGCTTGCGAGCGCATTCATCACCAGGGACAGGCGTTCTTCCGCCCGGCCGCTGTCATGCGCTTTAATCGCTTCGCACAGCTCATCTGCGATTTTGTTGGGATAGACAATTTCCTTACGGCTGGCTGGTTGAACATCCTCTATAAACAATATGACCTCTTCACCGAGCCGTGCCCGGTACTTCAGCGCATTCTCCCCTTCTTCATAGCCCCGGGCCACTTCAGGCCAGGCTGTACAGGAACGGCTGATACCGATGCTGGTCTGCAGCTCCAGATAACGCTTCACGGAAGCCTGTACCTCAGCCGCCTTGGCATACACGGATTCCTTGAAGGCTTCTTCGGATTGCGTACTTGTGCCGGTCAGAATCACCACCGATTCCCGGATGACAATCGGCGGAAGGCGTTCCCCTTCCGGGACTACCTCCAGCGCAATATTGCTGATAGCAAACAGCAGCAGATCGCGGTCCTTCTCTGTGAAACGGCTGCTGTCAAGCCGGTCAACCTGCACAAGCAGCACCCGCATGACCGTCCACTGGCTGGTGTACCCGTAACCATAATCCATGAGCCGCTCCTGAATACCCTGGGATCTCGCTTCACCCAGCATCATTTTACGGACCAGAAACTCTGCCAGCTGCTGCTGCTGTCCTGCAAGCTCAAATTGCAGCTTGGTCTGATCCGAGAGAATGCCCTGAATCCGGTCGGAGATGGCGATGAACTCATCCTTTCGGGGCCTCTGCTCCTTGTCAGGCAGCAAGGACCGGTAGATATGCCGCACGGGACTGTACATCCGGCGCGAGCCGACCAGAGCCGTAAGCACCGTGGCTGCAAGCACACAGAGGCTAATCAGAATCGAGGTCCTGCCAATGGCAGTAGCCTGACGGGTAACCGCCTGGGTTGGAACGACCGATACATACGTCCAGCCGTTATACGCTGACTTCCGGTAAGAGATGGAGGCTTTGCTCCCATCCGCTATGCCATTGAACACACCGGCGGTATCTTTCTTGTCCCGGATGGCAGCAATATAAGCTTCAGCCGACAGATCCTTATCCAGCAGGGAAGGGTTGGAATGGCTGATCGCCCGCCCATCCTCATCCAGTATGAACACGCTGCCCATGCCGGGCTCATTGGCGATCAGATCGTTCAGCTGCTGGGAGGACAGCACCACCGCGATCATGCCCCGGGGTCTGCTCGAATTAATCGGCCATTTCTTGATATTAATGACGGCGTGATTCAGTTCAACCATGCCGTCGGCCCCCTGGATGCTGGCTGAATTGCCGCTGATCCACACCGATCCGTTAGGCATTCCGGCGAACGGCCGCAGCTTCTCCTTCAGACCCGGCTGGCTGTATGCATCCATGCCGGAGTTGGTAATCAGCCAGTCCTGTTCCAGACTGAACAGATACACATCCTTAATCCCCAGCTCGAAGGTCTGGATCGAGGAGAGATTTTTATACAGCTCATGGATCATTTCCATATCTTGTATGCCGAGCTTAGTCGCAATTGCATTGGTCACTGTCGGCAGCCCCAGAAGCTGCGTGGTGGAGAAATCAATCATCTTAAGCGTCTGCTCCACCCGCAGCTGGCTCTGCCGGAGTACCTGGGAGTTGCGTTCTTCAATCTGCTGAAGCACCGACTGCGAGGAGTAGTGATAGGAATACCACCCTAAGATCAGCACCGGAAAAGCACCGATCACCAAGGTGAAAATGATTAATTTCAATAAATAGCTGGATATCCGTATTCGCATGACTCCCTACCCCCGCAATCGTATGTTGCTTTTATTCTAGCATATGGGGATTGTCAGGCACGCTTATTGCGCATTCGCTTTATTGTACGCCGCAGTATATTCTTCAATCACCTTCGCACCGCCGTCCTGCTCCCATTTCGCTACTGCCTGATTCCACCCGTTCTCGTCCAGATCACCCATGATAAAGCGGACCCGGGCATCATCAATAATTTTGCTAAGCTCCGAGCCCCGTTCGCTGTAGGTATCGGAGATGAAAGGCTGAACCGGGTTAACCACGGCGATTTCCGCATTCTTTTTCCACATCTCATCACGCAGATGCACCAGCGGATTGCCATAGGTCACCACTTTATCTCTTAACACAGCCAGCTGGGAGGAATCGCCCATGCCGTATTCAGCCAGCAGCTTGGAGTCGGTGGTCTTGACGTAATTCCCGTTATCCAGCGTGAACTGCCGTCCTTCCAGCCCGTTGACCAGCATATTCTGCATATCGTCGTCAGACACTTTGTCAAAAAAGTTCAGGACTGCCTTGAGATCCTCTTCTGTCTTCACCGAAGTCTTGGGAATCATGAAGATGCCGTATGAGCCTGAACCGCCGGCACTGCGGAGCCCTTCCGGACCTTCCAGCGCGTTGACCATCGTAATCGAACCGGTAGGCGTAACCTTCTTCACACTCTCTTCAATGCCGTTGGCATCATTCAGATTCGCAATCCACGAGCCCGCTTTGCCTGCATTAATCATCTGCTTGCCGTCTTTCACCACAGCGAAGTCCAGGTTGATGAGCTTCTCATCATACAGCTTCTTGTAGAACTTCATCGTTTCCAAAAAGGCAGGGGACAGATGAGCCGGACTCGCCTTGCCGTCCTTAATCTCCCAGTCCGCCGGACCGCCCAACCAGGTCAGCATGGCCCGCCAGCCCGCTGCCACCTGCTGCTCGGCCAGGCCGATCGTATCGGCTTTGCCGTTCTGATCCGGATCCTCCTTCACGAATGCCTGCAGCACTTGATAGAAATCATCCACCGTCTTCGGCTCCTGCAGCCCGAGATTCTCCAGCCAGTCCTTACGCAGCATCAAACCGTCACGCGCCAGATCCCGTTCGCGGTAGATCCCGTACACTTTCCCGTCAATGGAAATAGCGTTCAAGGCCACATCGCTCATCCGGCTTAAGTTCGGATAATCCTTCAGATAAGGACCCAGCTCCCAGAACATGCCGGAGCGTACTGAATTGACAATGTAGGGCAGCTTCTGGTCGAGTACAAGCACGGTGCTGGGCAGCTCGCCCGAAGCGATGGTAGCACTGAGCTTATCCGAATAAGTGGTCGAAGGAACCCAGGTGATTTTGAGATCGGTATTCGTCCGTTCCTCCAGCTGTTTGTATATCTCTCCTTCCGGGTCCATCGGCTCCGGATTGTAGCTGGTCAGCATCATGGACATTTTGTAAGGTCCGGCAGGTGATGCCGTTCCGTCCGCGCCTTGAGCGTTCTCTTCTTTGTTGCCGTTATTGCCGCAGCCGGCTAATGCGCCCAGCACCAGAGCTGCCGAGAATGTCGTCAGCGCCAGCTTTTTCAAGTTATAGGTATTTGCCCCTTTGGTTGTTTTCATGATTGATGTTCCTTCCTTAATATGAGGTGGGTGGTGTAATGCGTCGAACCTAGAATTTTGTAAAAGGACTGGTCGTGACTGCGGGGAATGTTTGGACTTCCGGCCGCTGTTAGGTTTGGATTTCCTGATTCTATACCGCTGGCTGCGGTTGAAATCCAAACCTAAAGGCGGACGCTACCGCTCCTACAGTTCCAAACTTTCCCTCCGCACTCCTGCCTTTTTATTGTTTTCTCAAGTTCTCCTTATTTGGGTGTGTTGTAGCAAGTTAAAGGCTGAGTAGTGACTCCAGAGATTGTTTGGACTTCCAGATGGCTGCTGTTGCCGCATAAATCACTCAATCCAGCGGTTTTTGTAACAGCGATCCGGTAACCCTCCAGAAATCCTGCACAAAATACAACATTTCCCTCATCAAAACGTCCGAAATCCAAAATTGTTGTACAAAATGCAAGATTTCACCTTTTTCAACTGGCTAAGCAGGAATATTATTGTATTTCGTACAACAATCCTTCCGAACACCCAGCTATCCATGAATCAAAGTTGTAAAACGTACAACATTTATCTCAACAGTGCTTACTAAGAAGACTCTAATCGGCCGGTAACGCATCAAGTGTACTGAATTTCCGTGCTGCCAGTACCGCAGCAGCAACTGACCGGTAATGTGTATTGTTCTTTTCCACAGTGCGGCTTCTATATAGTAGTTGGAAATCCAAAACCTCAGCCCTTAACCGATCCCAGCAAAGCGCCTTTGGCGAAATGCTTCTGCAGGAACGGGTATACGATCAGAATCGGAATCGTGGAGACTACGATAACCGCCATTTTCACAGCCTGGTCCGGTGGGATGAAGTTGCTCTCCAGTGAAGACGTATCTCCCAGACTGCCTCCCTGGGACAGCATGACAATCTGCCGCAGCAGCACCTGAATCGGCCATTTGGTAGAGTCGTTAATATAGAGAATGGAGCTGAAGTACGTGTTCCAGTGCCCTACGGCATAGAACAGCGAGAATGTAGCCAGAACCGGCAGGGACAGAGGAATCACAATCCGCACCAGAATGCCGGGATCGCTGGCACCGTCGATTTTGGCTGATTCCTCCAGATCCGGCGGAAGCTGCTGGAAGAAGCTGCGGACAATAATCAGGTTGAAGGCACTGATGGCACCGGGCAGCAGCAGCGACCAGTACGTATCCAGCATGCCCAGCTCCTTGACCACCAGGAAGGTCGGGATCATCCCGCCGCTGAACAGCATGGTGAAGATGACCATGAGCTGGATGGGGGAACGGAAATCCATATCCCTGCGGGATAACGGATAAGCCATCAGGCAGGTTAGAGTAATATTAATCAGCGTACCCACCACTGTGATGAAGATGGTAACGCCCAGGCTTCGCATCAGCGTATTGGTTGAGAAGATATAGTTATACGCTTCAAGCGAGAATTCTGTCGGGAAGAGAATAAAACCTTTCTCCAGCAGCTCCCGCTGCGTTGCGAATGAACCGGCAACCACATAAATGAACGGAACAATAGTAATGAGCGCAATGATTGCCAGCACGATGATATTGAATATATCAAACAGGCGGCTCGTCCATGATGTTTCTTTTACCACAATTCTACCTCCTTTCGCTGTTTATCCTAGAGAATTCCTTCCTCACCGAAACGTTTGGCCAGGAAGTTGGAGCCGAAGACCAGCACGAGCCCAACTACTGACTTGAACAATCCGACGGCAGTACTGTAGCTGTACTCTCCCTGCGAGATCCCCGTGGTATACACATAGGTATCGAAGACTTCGCCGACTTCCCGGTTGAGCGGATTCAGCATCAGGAAGATTTGCTCAAACCCCGTATCGAGGAAATTCCCCAGCCGCAGAATCAGCAGAATCACAATGGTCGAGCGGATCGCCGGAAGTGTAATATGCCATAACTGGCGCATCCGTCCGGCACCGTCTATTTTGGCAGCCTCGTAGAGCTGTGTGTCTACACCCGCCAGCGCCGCCAGGAAGATAATCGTTCCCCAGCCCGTTTCCTTCCACATTACTTCACCGGTGATGAAGGTCCGGAACCAGCCGGGACTAAGCAGGAACTGGATTTTCTCGCCCCCCACAGAGGCAATCGCTTCATTGACCAGCCCTCCCTCGGTTGTGAAGAACAGGTAGGCAATAGAGACGATAACCACCCAGGACATGAAGTGGGGGATATAGACCAGGGTCTGAATTGTCTTCTTGTACGTCTGCGATCTTAATTCATTCAGCATCAGTGCCAGCACAATCGGCAGCGGGAAAAAGAACAGAATATTGTAGGCCGCCAGCACGAACGTATTCTTCAGCAGCTTCCAGAACAGCGGATCCCCGAAAAAACGGTCGAAATGCTTCATCCCCACCCACTCACTATCCACAAACCCCAGGAAAGGCTGATAGTTCTTGAAGGCCAGCAGGACTCCATACATCGGTACATATTTGAAAGTAATAAAATACAGCAGTCCCGGCAGCAGCATGATATACAGCCAGCGGTTGCGGGCCAGACGCTTCAGCTTCTGCCTGCGGAATACAGCAGATATTGACGGCTTCGAAGCCGCTAATGGATTTCCCATGTTCCTTCCCCATTTCCGGCACCCGTAGATCAGTTATTTATGTCTAGAACCTGATCCTTAAGTGCATTGAATTGCCCGGTTGCCCGGTTATAAATTTGATACCAGCCATTGTCATCCCATACGGAGAAAGCAAACTGTCCCGCGATGGCCTTGTTCGCGATTTGCCGGTACGAATCCAGCAGTGTGTCCGTGATGACTCCCCGGTGCTCATAGCCGAATTCGCCCAGATACACCGGAATGTCATGCACATCCACAAATTCCCGCTTCACATCGTCCACACGCTTCAGATGATCCGCCAGATTCTGAAAATACGAGTGATAGGTGCCCATAATATAGCGGTCCGTTCCCCCGCCCGGCAGGTCCTGCGGATTGCGGTACGTATCGTACAGGCCCCATCCGCTGTTGTAGTTGTACCCGCCGAAGATCACGATCCGCTTGGCATGCGGCTCCATGCCGCCCAAGGTGTAGCTGCGGATCGCCGCATAAGCCCGCTTGTTGAGCTCAATGACGCTCGCTTTGGCAGCTGCCCCCGTATTCAGGCTCAGATGCGGTTCATTGAACAATTCGAACACCAGCGTGTCCGGTTCATCCTTGAACAGCTCCGCGATCCCCGTCCAAATAGTCTCCAGCCGCTGCATGTTCGTTTCAAAAGCAGGCTCGCCTTGAACAGCGTTCATTGCCCATTCCTCGTGATGTGCATTCACAATCAGAATGATAGGCGGCTTGCCCGCATTTGCCCGCTGAACATTCACATCCTTCAGTACATAATCCACCAGACGTTTCACCGTGGCCACATTCGGAGCGCTGAAGGAGAAATGCCCCGCTTCATCCGCAGTCGAAGCATATTTATCACCCCGTCCGCCCCAGTTGACCGGAATCCGGATGTTGGTATACCCCGCCGCAATAAAAGCATCCACAGCCGCCTTCACATCCTCGTAACTCTGGCTGTTCCAGTTCCCTTCAAACGTGTTGCCCAGATTAGTTCCCCTGCCCATAAGACCGGCCATTTCCTTCGCTGTCAACGGAGTGGAAACGGCGGCTCCAGACGATGCCTCCGCCTTCGCACTGGCTCCACCGGTCAGCAGTGAAATCAACAGAATGGCACAGACCGGCCAGATCATTGCAGATTTGAAGCTAGTCGGGAATCTCATTAATCATGCCTCCTCAGGATTGTAATGGTCATCAGAACGGGATACATCTAACGGAAAGCGCATTCATTTCGCAGCTGGCAAGAGAGCGTATTCTCCGGTCCAGCAGGTTCAGGCAGCAGCTGCTTGCTCTGCCACCAATATAGAGGAGCCTGTGAATTGCCGTCTATAGTCATCTTAGTACCACTGTGTGAAGCCTTGCTGCTACAGGCTTTGCGGCGCCCCGTTATTCATTACAGACTCTGCTGTTGTCATTATCGGCCGGGCCTTTTCGGGCAAAAAAAAACAGCATTCCGGTTCCTTCCGGAATGCCATTCCTGTATTCTTTGGTGACGCTTCTGCTTCTTCAACCCCACTGTGCTAAAATAAGAACAAGCATGCTGCACCTTAGGATAATTTTATGTGAGACACATATATATGGATATATTTTCATAAACAAGCCTATACCGCAATAAAAGAAGGAGGGCCCTATGAGCAGAAGTACTGCCGGCCGCAAGGATGCATTCACATTCATCAAACAGCTGCTGCAAAAAATCAAAGCCGATGATGTCCAGGGGATCAGCGCACAGCTGACCTATTATTTGATTCTGTCGCTGTTTCCCTTTCTGATCTTCATTATGACCCTGATCGGGTATGCGAATATTTCCCTGGAGGACAAAATCCAGCAGCTGGAACAGGTGATGCCTGCCGAAGCCGTCTCTATTATAGAAGAGATTCTGCAGGATGTGTCCGAGGGACGCAGTCAGGCGCTGTTATCCTTCGGGATGCTGGCTACACTCTGGGCGGCTTCCAAAGGGGTCAATGCGATCATTAAAGGGCTCAACCGCGCTTACGATATTGATGAGAGCCGGGCCTTCTGGAAAATAAGAGGGATTGCCTTTCTCGCCACGCTTACGATCGGTTTTGTCGTGCTGCTCAGCATTCTGCTGCTGGTCCTCGGGACCTGGCTCAAGACACAGGTCTTCCTGTTGACGGATCTGCCCTACGGTTTCCAGAAGCTATGGGATCTGCTGCAATACGCTGTGCCGCTGCTGGTCATGTTCATTGTGTTCACACTGCTCTACTGGATCGCCCCAAGCCGCAGACTGGCTCTGCGGGAGGTCGTTCCCGGCGCGATGTTCTCGACCCTTGGATGGATTATTACATCGGTACTCTTCTCGGTCTACGTCAATCAGTTCAGTGATTTCACCAAAACCTACGGCAGTCTAGGGGGCGTAATGATTCTGCTCATCTGGCTGTATATCAGCTCGATCATTATCCTGGCCGGCGGCGAGATCAACGCGATCCTCCTCAAACGCAAAGTTGACCTAGCTACGGTAAAATAACCAGATCATCAGTAATTTTAACAGCAACTAATTTTGGGCTGCATCCGCTGGCATCAGAGGAATGCAGCCTCATTAGGCTCGTCTACCCTACAATTGGCACATTGTATTCGATTTTTCGCATACATTTGGCCCGTCTACCCTATTGTTGGCACATTGTATTCGGTTTTCCGCATACATTCGGCTCGTCTACCCTATCATGGGCACATTGTATTCGGTTCTTCGCATACATTCGGCTCGTCTGCCTATCGTTCTCTTAAGCCCCTACTCAAGGTGTCCGATTCCCGTACAACAAGACAGGCAATCCCCGCTGACGGGAGATTGCCTGATTGGAAAAAGCTATATGCTAGCTAGCGTCATTTTGCTTCATGTCTCAGTGATACCTCACCGGTTTTCCCTCTTCTCCTGCCGCTGCATCCGGATCAACAAATACTGTTCCGTCTGCAGCATCCGGCAGGTAAGCGCCCTCTTCCTTCAGGCGTCTGCGCAGCACGGATACATCCACCGCATGCACGTCATAACCGGGAAGCTCCGCGGCGAGTGCTGCGGCAATCCCGGCTGCTTCGCCCATTGCCAGACAGACCGGCATTACCCGGACACTCCCTTGCACTTCACGGACACAGGAGATGGAGCGCCCCGCGACCAGCACATTTTTCAATGAACGCGGGGTCAAGCAGCGGTACGGAATGCCGTGCGATTCTCCCGGACCGTAGCGTTTAATGACCTCCAGCTTACCTCCTGCCTGCTTCTCTTCCTTCTCAGTCCCATGGATATCAATGAAATAGCTATTGCGGCAGATTTCATCCGCGAAGCTGCGGCGGTTGACATAATCCTCCACACTTAGCACATAATCGCCGGTAATTCTCCGCGTCTCCCGTACTCCCATCAGCGAGCCGGTATTGGCTACGTAAGAGCTGCCGAACGCAGCAGGCATGAACTCGGCCAGTGCATCCCTGTAGACGGAGGCCAGCTTCCTTCCCTGCATCAATGCAGCGGATACGGAGAAGGCATCCGTATTATCCACATCCCACAGATGGCCGGCATTGAAGCCCACCGTTCGGGGAGCAATAACATTGTTGCAGATATGCGAATCCGGAATTAAAGGGAACTTCCCGGAGCCCAGAATATCGAAGATCGGGCTGGTTTTGTTGTTATTATGCAGCAGCGGACCGTTCAGATAAGCATATTCATCGACATTGCCAAGGGTAAAACAGTGCGTCGCAGGCATCAGCTCACCGGTTACGGTATCACCCTTGAGATATTCCGCTCCCGCCCAGGCCGCTACATCGGCATCGCCCGTGCAGTCGATATAGACCTTGGCCTTCAGCGCCTGCAGACCGTTCTTGCTGGCAGTGATTAGCGCCAGCACATGGCCTTCCTCATCCGCCTCCACGGAACCCAGCTGCGTATTGAACAGCACCGTGGCACCGGCTCCGGCTACCAGCTCATCATAGATGACCTTGAGCTTCTCCGGTTCGATCGGAACCCAGTCCATCGCCTCTTGGCTCACATGCGGCATCTGCGCCTTCAAGGCTTCAAACACCTTCATTGCCAGTCCCCGGTAGATGATCGTCTTCATGTCCGAGAACGGGCACCAGGCCGGCACTAGTCCCGATGTGCCCATTCCGCCCAGGCTGCCTGTCGCTTCAATCAGCAGCGTCTTTGCCCCTTCCCGGGCTGCGGCTGCGGCCGCCGTACACCCCGCCGGGCCGCCGCCCACAACGATGACATCCCAAGAATCCTGCAGCGGAATCTCACTGCTCCGCATCCTGTAGCTGTTCATCCTTTTACCTCCTAAAATGTTTTCTTTGACTCTATTTCTTCACTGTAGCATACCAGGCATTCACCTCTTTGGTGCTGGCTTCCCCGCCTGCAGCTTTGTATTTCCCGGCGAAATCAGCCACGGCATCCGGGGACTCTTCACCGACAATGACTTTAACGGCGAAATCATTAATCATCTGATTCAGCGAAGCATTGTTCTTCGAATATTCCGGCAGGGATGGTGCCAGCGCTAGCGGATCGGCAATTCTCGCTTCCGCCGGAAGCTCATTGTTCAGATAAGAGAAGCCTGCGAACAGCCGGGCATCCTTCTGCACCCGGGCCTGCCAATAGATCGGGTACAGCTTCTCGTCTATACCAGTCAGATAATTGCTGGCGTTGCCGCGTTCGTCCGTGAATAGCGGCAGGATCGGACTGTATACGCCGTCTTTATACGTATGATGTTTGCCTTCTTCACCGATGGCAATCAGCTTGAAGGTTTCTTTTTCCAGCTTGGCATTGATCCATTTAATCGCATCTTCAGGATGCTTCGCAGATTTCGGAATGAAGGTAATGCGGTCGAACCCGCCGCTCATGCCGAGGCCCATTTGTCCGTCTTTGCCTTTGAGGGCAGGAAGGTAAGCATATTTGGCATCAGGGAAGTTCTTGGTCAGGGCATCGGCAATTCCGGGAATATCATACCAAGGCAGCTGAATGACCCCAATCTTGCCGCTGGTGAATTTCTCCTTCAGGGTAGCATCCTTGTTCACGGCAAATTCCTTATCGAGCAGCCCCTGTTTATACAGACCGGACATGTACGTCAGATATTCCTTGAAGCCCGGATGCAGCGGGGCCGGAACCAGCTGGCCGTCCACCGTATTCCAGCTCGTGCCTATTCCGAAGGCACCGGTAATATTCGCCGTTGTTGCCAGTGCCCCGTCAATCGACATGGGGGCGCCGCTGTTCCCGGTTCCGCCCGGATCTTTTTCCTTGAAGGCCTTCAGCACTTCCGTGAATTCATCAAGCGTAGTCGGCATCTTCAGCCCCAGCTTGTCGAGCCAGTCCTGGCGGATCATCAGATCGGCACCGGCAAATTGCGAGGAGCTGTTGGGGATGCCATAGATTTTGCCGTCAATCTTCATCGCATCGAAGGAAGCCTGGGAGATGGAAGCCTTAATATTATCACCGAACTCCTCGATGAGCGGGGTAAGATCCACCAGCGCACCCATTTTTGCATAATCGGTATACACGGCTTTTTCACCGGAAATGGTAATGACATCATACGGCTCGGCAGAGGAGATCAGCAGATTGAGCTTATCCATTGCCTTGTCGGCGGGAAGCATCTCATACTTCACCTTATAACCGGTCCGCTCCTCGATCACCTTGGCCAGCGGATACGTATTGTAATCATCCTTCGACCACAGATTAAGCGATTTCAATTCTGGCTTGGCGGCATTCTCTGATGTTGCCGTTGCGGCAGTTGCTTCTGCAGAAGCCGGGGCTGCTGTTGAAGCGTTCTCCCCGCTGCTATTCGTGTTGTTAGATGAACCACAGGCAGTTGCCGCAAACAGCAGCCCGGTGCTCAGCAGGAGTGACAGCCATTTGGTCTGTTTCATTAAGATAACCCCCTATAAGTTTTGTGAGCTTAAGCTTCCAGTCTTACTTCATACAAAACTCGCCTCGGAAGCATACGCTACAAGCTATGGACGGAATAGTCCCTCAGCCCTTGACCGAGCCGATCAGCACGCCTTTGATGAAATACTTCTGCAGGAATGGGTATACGAACAGAATCGGAACCGTCGAAGCGACCACCGTTGCCGCACGTATGCCTTCCGGAGACATGTTCATCAGGTCATCCACACTTTTATTAACTGCGTTGGCGGCACTTGCATCCATCACCACATCCTGCAGATAGAGCTGCAAGGTCTTAAGCGCGGTATCGTTGATGTAGATCATTGGACCGAAATAATCATTCCAGTACCCGACAGCATAGAAAAGCGCAATCGTGGCAATCACCGGCATACTGAGCGGCAGTATAATCCGGAACAGAATGGTGTAAGTCTTAGCCCCGTCGATCCGCGCTGACTCCTCTAATGCTTCAGGAAGACTCTCATAGTAGCTTTTGATCACCAGCATGTTGAACACACTGATCATCCCCGGCAGGATAAGCACCCACAGATTATTGATCAGATGCAGCTGGCGCATCAGCAGGTAATTGGGAATGAGCCCGCCGCTGAACAGCATCGTAAAGATGAACAGCACCATGAAAAAGGAGATGCCCGGCAGATTCCGTTTGGATAACGGATAAGCCGTAAGTGCCGTCATCAGAATAGAGATCAGGGTGCCCGCTACAGTGACGACGACGGATACACCGAACGCCCGGATGAACATCGATGAAGAGATCACCTGTCTCAGGGTGTCAAGCTGGAAGCCTACCGGCAGAATGCCCACTTTTCCCGAGGTAATGGCCCATTCTTCACTGACCGATTTCGATAATACATTGACCAGCGGCAGCAGCATCATCACTCCGAGCGTGATCAGGAACAGGTAGACAAAGATATCGAGCAGCATGTCGCCTTTGGTTCGTTTCGTCATGGGTTATACTGTCTCCCTTCCCGTCTACCAGATTCCGCGTTTCAGCAGCTTCCGGCTGATATAATTTCCCGAAACGATGAGGATGAAGCCTACCACTGAGTTGAACAGGCCAACCGCAGTGCTGAAGCTGTAATCCATTTTGCCCAGCCCGATGCGGTAAACGAAGGTGCCGATGACATCCGCTGTCTCATAGACTACCGGATTGTACATGGTCAGAATCTGCTCCGTTCCTGCATCAAGCACCGAGCCCAGCCGGAGAATGAACATCAGCACCACAGTCGGCAGGATACCCGGCAGTGAGATATGCAGCATTCTGCGGATCCGCCCCGCCCCGTCAATGGAAGCCGCCTCGTATTGCTCCTGATCGATCCCGGCAATGGCGGCAATGAAGACGATCGCATTCCACCCTGATTCCTTCCAGCCGGCCGTAAAGACAACCACACTGCGGAAATAATCATTGCTGACAAAAAAGCTGACCGGTTCTCCGCCAAACCACTGAATGATATTATTGACCAGTCCGCCCGAGGTGGAGAGTATGGTGACGAACAACCCGGAGATAATGACCCAAGACAGGAAATGCGGGAGATAAATAATCGTCTGGATCGTCCGTTTGAAGAACATCAGCCTAACCTCGTTCAGTACCAGCGCGATGAAGACCGGCACCGGGAACAGCAGAACAATTTTGTAGACACTGATAAGCAGCGTATTCATGAATACCCTTCCGAATTCGTCCGATTGGATAAGCTTATGGAATTGCTCCAGCCCTACCCATTCACTGCCTCTGATGCCCTCGAAAATGTTAAAATCCTGAAAGGCGATCAGCACCCCGTACAGCGGTGTATATTTGAAGAGCAGCAGAAACAGCAGTCCGGGTATCAGCAGTACATAATAATCCCTGTTCCTCCAGGCGAGTCTCCACTTGCTTGCGGACCTGATTCGGGTTGCCGTAACCTTGCTCTTCCGGTTCAAATCCGTGACACTCCCACCCACTTTCACTCACCCCCATATGTTTGTGAGATGATTATACTGAGAAACCGGGGGGCTCTTGTAGGTGGTAATCTGATTATTTCTGGTCTTACGCGACTGTATATCAAGCAGGCAGATTATTCGAATGGAACCGCTTTAATTCTGATGTTAATTACAGTACCCATGCCGGGTTCTGTTTCAATGGACAGGCCATACCGGTTGCCGGCAAAAAAACGGATCCGCTCGTTGACATTATAGAGTCCGAACGACCCCGGCATCCCGTCACTGCGCAGCTCGGAGGAAGGCTCCAGCAGCAGCCGTCTGGCCTGCTCCGTGCTCATGCCCGCCCCGTCGTCAGACACCGCCAGAAGGATATCATCCTGCTCCCGGCGCGCTGTAATAGTGATATTCCCCTGCTTCCTGCGGGTTTTGCGGATACCGTGCAGCAGCGCATTCTCCACCAGCGGCTGGAGGGTAAGCTTGGGAATCATATACTGTTCAAGTCCAGGCTCTACTAGGACACTGAAGGTAAAAGTCGAAGGGAAGCGGTTCTGCTGAATCTCCATGAACACCTTGGCCAGGTTCAATTCATCGGCAAGGCTGACATTGTCGCGGCCCTGATTCAGGCTGAGCCGGAAATATCTGGCCAGCGCCTCAATCATCTCGCTGGTATCCTCCGCATCATGAGAGATCGCGGACCAGTTGATCATATCCAGCGCATTATACAGAAAATGCGGATTGATCTGGGCCTGCAGGGTTCTCAGCTGCGCCTCCCGCTCCTGCATCTTCGCCTGGTAGGATTCCTCCATCAGAATGTTGACCTTGTGGATCAGATGGTCCACACTGCGTTCCAGCAGCCGGAAGTCCCCGTCCGGCATTGTCCTTCTGTCCTCCAGCCAGCCGATGCCCTCCTTGCGGATCATCCGCAGAATCATCTGCACTCTGCGCTGCATGTTCTGCACGAGGAACATCAGCAGCACAAACACGAGTACCAGGAACATGACTGTGATCCCCGCCAGCGTGGCAATGCTGGTGAACTGATTCATTGCTGTTGCCCGGTGCGAAATCTCCGATTCAGAGACTTGGGAGATCATTTTCCACCCTGAAGTCCCGATCGTGGTATAGACCACATTAACCTCTTCACGCCCGAGGGTCCGCTTAACGATTCCCTCGTCCGATTGCTTAATGGTATCCAGCAGTTCATCAGGCAGCACACGCACCTCTTGCGCTCCGCTATCTCCTGTACTGTAGATCAGCCGGCCCTCACTATCCAGGAGATAAGGGGTGTAGGTGTCCGAGAACTGAAGCTCTGACATCACCTCCGCAATCAGATCCTGGGATACATCCATCACAAGTATGCCGATGGTCTCTTCATATGCCTTCGGATTGCGCAGCATCCGGGCGACTGAGAAAATCCTCTTCTCCCCGTAATCGATATAACTCTCATCATAAACCCCGGTCCAGACCATGCCGCCCCCGGCCTCCACCACCTGCTTGTACCACGGATACTGCTCCATATCGGATAGCGGGTACAGGTTCACCCGGTCCCCTCCATACATCCGGGAAGGATCAACAAAAAACCGCAGCCGGAAAATATCCTCATTCTCCTGGGCGGTTTCGGCTAAATTACGCAGCTCCTTAATCTGGTTAAGCTCATCGGTGATGCTGTCCTTCTGCTGCAGATTGCTGTAGAGCACCTGGTTCATGAAGACCGAATTGCTGCTGTCGCGGATATGATCCAGCTTATAGGTCAGATTCATTCCTGCCTGCTTAAGCGTCAGCTGCATCGTACTGGTGACCTCCTTCTCCAGAATCTCACTGGACCGCTGATAGAAGGAAGCCAGCATGACTGATACCGGCAGGAGAATGAGTATGACATAGGCAATCAGCCACTTCCGCGCCGCCAGAATCCCCTGCCCCAGTCCGGTCAAATAGCTCCAGCCCTTTTTCACTGCATCGCCTCCTTGTTGGGCATGCCTTCATTCTTCTGCAGCCTGGCCTTCACAGATTGCACACTGCTCATAGACTCTGCTCCCTGTAGGCGCTGGGTGTGGTTCCGGTCATTTTCTTGAACAGCTTGCTGAAATGGCTGGGATCGCTGTACCCGACGGCGTAACAGATTTCGTAAAATTTGTTCTGCGGGTCTCTCAGCAGCTTCTTCGCCTGCTCGATTCTGACCTTGGTCAGATATTCGAACAGCGTTTCGCCCGTTTCCTGCTTGAAGAGCAGCCGGACATAGGTCGGACTGAGATAGACGCCGGCTGCAATATCGGCTACCGTCAGATTCTCCGGATAACGTTCGCCAATCAGCTGCCGGACCCGCTCAATGACTTCGCTTGCCTTGCCGCTGCGCTTCATTGCGACGAAATCACAGGCCTGAAGCAGATAGCTTTCCGTGTATTCAAGCAGCTCCTGCATGGTCTCCTGGCGCATAACCTGTTTCCAGGCAGCCGTCTCACGCTTTTCCCATTCCTCCGTCATTCCGCCAAGCTCCAGCAGAACCTGGCCGGACTGCAGAATCAGATGCAGACTGACATTCTGCGCATACCGCGCACCTTGTCCCCGGTTCTGCCCGAGCAGACTGAAGATCTCCCCAAGCTCTGCCTGAAGACGTCCGCGGTCTCCGGATTTCAGGGCAGACCACACCCGCTCCCCCCACTCCGGCTCGTACCGGTAACGCAGATTCTCACCGCTCTCCCCGGAGGCGATATTGTCCATGGTCAGAATCCGGTTTTTGCCCAGATACCACTTCTGGTCAGCCGCATCCCTTGCCTGCTTGTAGGAAGACGGGATTTCCGGCAAGCGTTCAACCCTCTCGCCGACACCGATGGTTACACTAAGCTTCAGCCATTGCCGCAGATTGCTGCGGACCGATTCTGCCAGCACCAGCAGATCATTCTCGGGAGCTTCGCTGAACTCCTGCGGCTGCAATGATCCGGCCAGCAGAATCCCCACATATTCTCCGGGCTCCTTCTCAAACGTCACGCCGCGCATCTGCTTGTCAATCAGCTCTTGAATAATGTTCAGCACCGTATAGGACAGCAGCTGTCTGTCCTGCTCGCTGCGGGTGTCCAGCACCTGCGGCACATCATCCAGCAGAATCACCATGAGGATATAGCTGTCCGCCGCAAGCTGCGGCAGGCCGAGAAACTCAAGCTTGTCCTGAATATGCGCCGTATGGATACCATCGCTGATGACGGACAGCAGAAACTTCTCGCGCAGCAGCGGCATGCTCTGCGTCAGCTTCACCTGCATCTCCTTGATCCGCTTGCGCTCCTGGGTCTCCGCATCCAGCGCTGCGGTCACCTTGCCCATCACCACCGACAGCTCCTTGCGGCTGACCGGCTTAAAAATATAATCCGCCGCATGCATCTGCAGCGCAGACTTGAGATAATCAGCATCATTATGCCCGCTGATGAACACGATCTTGGCCTCCGGCAAAAGCGCCCGGACCTCCGCAGCCATGCGGATACCGTCCATTGACGGCATCTGGACATCCGTCAGCACGATGTCCGGCTTCAGCTCCCGGATCAGCTCCAGCCCCGTGTCGCCGTCATCAGCGGTTCCGATCAGCTTAATCCCCTGTGCCGCCCAGTCCACATAGGTCCGCAGCCCGTTCACCACCGACGGCTCATCATCCACAATCACCAGTGTTTTCATTTCCTTGTCCTTGTCCCCTTCAATATTGAATCTGTCCAGGTTAGACGGAGCGTGACGATATAATGGTGCATTTTGAGAGTAAATGGTTTTTACTGGATTGAATAACCTGCTGACCTGAAATTCTACATCCAAGGTGCATCTCCTGCATACAGGCAATAAATAAGGGTCCGATGTGTTCTGCGGACAGCGAATTAATGGCAGACTGAGAACCGGGAGCAGTCATACAGTAAGCAGACGATCTCCATATTGTATGCCGGGTGCAGAATGGCAGCACAAACAGCCGTTCCACCCGGACTCAGAATCCGTTATTTTGGGAAAAACAGCTGTTTTGCCGGCTTCGCGGACTGAGATTCCGCTATGGCCTGAATGATGGGTCTAATTCTGGTGTTCTAAGCTGAATAGGCGATTCTCAGTCCGCTTCATCTCTAAAGTGGCTGATTCCGGCAAAATAAGGTCCCTACAGTCCGCCACGGTTTGATGGAAGCAATCAGCATCTCAACTCTACATCACCAATCGCAACTCTCCCTCCCCCGATCAGCGCCTCCACTCCATAGCATCAAACCCCCTCTACCCTTCTTCACTCACCGTGTACGCCAAACAGGCGAGGGCTTCCACCTGCTTGAAGCCTTCACCAATATACAGAGCCTGCGCCTGTTCGTTCTCTGCATTCACACACAGGATGGTGCGCGCATACGACTGTTCTCCTGCGAACCGGAGTGCTGCCCGGAGCATAATTCTGCCCAGCCCTCGCCCCAGATATTCAGGCAATACTGCCAGCGGCCCGATACTCATGGCAGGCTCATCCCCATACTCATCGGCGCAGCCGCGTACAATTCCCACGGCTTTGCCGTTATGGTACAGTATCAGTAAACCGCCCTCTATGTAATCCGTTCCGCTGATCATCTGCTTCACCATTGCCGGTGTGGCCGGTGTCTCGTTGCCCTGTAGCCTGGCGAAACCGGCATTCCGCACCTCACACCAGACGGCTTCATCCGCTCCGCTGCGGAAGGGAATGAGCTCGTAACCGGCGGGCAGGCTGATCTCAGGAATATTTGGCTCCTCTCTTACGAGAACATAAGTATACCGCTCCACCGCAAACCGCACGGCTGCCAACGCCTCCATCGCCGCAGTATTTACGGCGGGAACAAACAGATTCAGCTTATCCATTCCGGCAGCATGGGGCAGAATCGCCTCCAGCAGAGCCTCGTATACTTTCAAATCGGCTGTGTCTGCATGAAAGATTCTGAACCTTGCCTTGTGCCCCCTGCGGCTGTAATCATTCAGAATGAGCGAGGCTGCCGCGGTAATTTGACCTGAGGAATTGGCAACAATATATGTAGGATGGTCCGGTGAAAGCGTGAACCCGGCAAGCTCCTCATCGATCAGATAAGAATCATCCAGTTCGCCACGGTACTTCCGGCAGAAATTCAAAAATGCCTCCACCCTGCTCTGTTCGAGTGCTTCAACTTTCATCATTCTCATCCTTTCCGTTTCAGCATTACCCTTCTAAAAATATCAAAATATTCATTTTGCGCAAAGGATAAAATAACACTATGAAACATTCACTGATTGCAGCCATTACCAAAAGCCCGCTCCGCACTTCGTTATACCACTTCACCCGGGCCCGGAATTTGCCCGCCATGGCTGCACTTGACGCATTGTACGCCTCAGCCGTATTAAGTCCGGCGCATGCAGCCGGAGTACGCCGTACTACAGCCCTCCAGGTACAATACGCCGGGCAGCCGGTTGTCCTGAATTCCCATCTGCGCATCACACCTGAAGCGATGGACCCGGACACAACCCCTGAGGAATTCCGTCTCTGCCTTGACCGCCATGTCTTCTTGTGGCCGACCTGGCGTGATTGTCTGGCGATGGCCGCGATGTATTCCCGCAGAGAGCCCGGCGAAGTTTTTGCCATCCTAAAATTCGACGCCAGCGAGCTGCTCACCGGACAGTTTGATCGGATCAGGCTGTCCAAATATGATTCCGGCAGCTCGCCCAGATTCCCGCACCGGATGTCCTACCGCAAAAGCTGCGGAATGCTGCTGCCCATTGCTGAGTTCATGTCAACAAACGGGCAGGCGATACCCACCAAACCATCGGAGATCAAGGAAGTGCTGGTCGAAGGACAAGTATCCCCGCTCAGCCGGTATTTGCAGACGGTCTATTGTTCGGAGCCGCAGCTGGTTCCTGAGATCTGGCAGCCTGTATGTCAACCGCTGGCTCTGACGGCACATTAATTGCTGCTAGCCTTGAAAATTATGTCACATCGTGATATAGTCACGTTATGACATAGTCACGGCTAGACATATTATATTCAAAGCCATGAGTTATGCACAATGAACTGGCGAAGCAGGTGATCGTGTTGTCCACAATGGATAAAGTGCTGAAAAAGTACGTGCCGATGACAGAGACGGCCTTCTATATTCTGTTGTCCCTAACCATACCCCGCCACGGCTATGGAATCATCAAGCATGTGGATGAGCTGTCTGAGGGACGGCTTAGACTGGGTTCCGGTACGGTATATGGAACTTTGACGAAGATGAACAAGGATGGACTGATTGTTGTATTCGCTGATGAAGAGAGAAAAACGGTGTACGAGGTGTCAGATCTGGGGAAAGCAGTAATGCGCGCAGAAATCAGCAGATTAAAGGAACTTCACCGCAATGCCATTACCAGTGAGGAGGAATTTGTATGAAAAGGGTATTTCGGCCTTTCTGGAGCTACGACCTGCCCAAGTCAGAAGCCTGGCTGGCCGATATGGCCAGCCGGGGGTGGGTGCTGGCGGAGTGGAATCTGCTGCGGCAGCAGTTTACGTTCCGGCAGGATGAGCCGGTCCGGCTTACTTATCAGATCGGTTATGCTCCATCCTCCCAGCCTTCCATGTCTTCCTCTCTTGCCGCTGAAGGCTGGAGCAAGCGCCTGCAGCAAGGCAAGTGGAGCGTCTTCGAGAATGATCGGCTGCCGTCACAGATTAAGGCATCCCCTTCCCGCAAGGATGTCTTGAGGCGAAACCGCAAAATCTCATACATTTTTATGGGAATACTTCTTTATTTGCTGCTCATTGCAATGATTCCGCTGATTGCTCTAGGCTTCTCCTTGACCCAGGATACTCCACTTCAGGTACAGCAAAGCCCTATGTGGGCGGTTACCTGGGCCGCAGCAGCCTTGGCTGTGATCCTGCTTGTACTTGCAATCTACTCTATTATTAAACTCCGGGCGGCCAGAAGGGCGTTACTCTCGGATTATGAGGACTTCGACTTCGAGAGGCCTTACGGACAACAGAAGCCGGCCGGCGTTACGATGACGAGGTTGAAGTTAGGCTGGATGTACGCTCCTGACCGGCTGGAGGAATGGCTGGAGGATAAGGAAAGGCTGGGATGGAGTCTGTATAAAATCGGCCCGGGAGGCACACTGTTCCATTTCAGCAAAGGCAGTCCACGTATAATGAAGTATCACGCCGACTATCAGGTCATAGGTGATGAAGGGTATTTCGAGCTGCACCGGCAGGCAGGCTGGAATAAAGTCTATAGCTCATCCTCTTCTCTGCAGAAATGGACCATCTGGAGCCGGGAGGAGCTGGATCGTGCTGAACAACCGGAGATCTACAGTGACCCGTATCACCGCTTGAAGCACGCCCGTAAAATTGCCATCAGCTATACAGTATTGTTTCTTCCGATGATTCTGCTCTACAGCCTGAATGTGACGGCATTTATTGACGGCATGCTGCAAGACGGAATCTCCGCTTCCCGGGCATGGAATACTTCACTTATGTTCCTCTGTATCCTGCTCTTCGGCTCGTTCGCAGGCAGAACCTGGCTGTATTACCGGCGGCTTAAGAAGCTGTAGGTATTGCACCGCAACAAAAGGCGTATACCGGAAGTCATGCTCCAAACGGAGCAGGCTTCAAGGATACGCCTTAAACATATGCTTACCATATTTCAGAAAAATTGCGGGTATTGCTTGGACATCACCTGTACCCGTTCCAGCAATGTATTGGAATGCTCCATCACAATCTTGCGCATTCCCTCCACATCACGCTTGCGGGTGGCCGCTACCATCTTCACATGTTTATCGATATCGGATTGCTGCACGCCCTCCATCTTGCCGTACAGCAGACGGATCCGGTTATAGTGCGAGGCTACCTCTTCAATTGTGAACCAGGATAGCTCTTCCCCGGCCGTCTGAAAGATCAGCTGGTGGAAACGATTGTCCTTGAAGTAAAATTCCCGGAAATATTTCTTATCCATATATTTCTTCTGTTTGTTAATCAGCTCTTGCATGGTATCCGCAACAAGCTCACTGCATTTGCGGATGAATTCATCAATCACGGCAGATTCAAGCGATGTGCGGATGAACCATTCCTCGCGGACCCGCTGCAGATCAATCTTAGAGACTACTGTTTTGCGCTGAGGATATATTTCCACCAGTCCAGACTGTTGAAGGCGGACTACTGCTTCCCGTACCGGTGTCCGGCTTACGCCATAGCGTTCAGAGAGCTTCTGCACACTGACATCCATTCCCGGCTCCAACGTCATATTCATGATGTCTTCTCTTATTTTATTGTAAGTTACATCATTTAGTGAATTACTGTTATTAATAATCTTCAACGGGTTCCCTACACCTTCCTGAACTCACTCCTAGTACATCACGATATATCTTCTCCGCACTGGCAGCATCATAGCTGTAATACAGCAGAACATCCAGAATAAACGGCGCGTAGCTGAGTCTATTCAGTTCCTGTGTAAAGGCCATGGCTCCCACTTCACTCAAGGTGCGTATTGTAGAATAATTCTTGAACCCAAGCAGGTTCCATAACAGAATTTTCTCAGTCCGGGTGTAGATTTCATGTGCAAACTGGTCTTCTACAAAATGAAAGATTTCGTGTCCAAGGATAGTATTCATTATACCAGCTTGCTGAAAAAGTTCAACTAGCGCCGGCTCTTCCTCCTGGACAAGCTCCGCCGCTCTGCGCACGGGCTCCTCCATAATTTCGATTGTGTACGGCGGGGTATAGCAGGCAAAAAGCACACGTTTCCCTGTCATAAGCGCACTTTGAAACTCTAGCTTCAGCTTCAATTTGTCCGCGATCACGCGGACATCACGGGTTCCGTATTCACGGATGATGCGCTGTGCGTAGGCTTTGCCGCAGGCTGTAGCTTTGGCAATCATCTCTGTCTTGGTTTCAGGCAGAATGCGCCGGTTCAGAATGTCCCTGGAAAATGCGTACAGCCCCCAAGCCTCATCCTCTACCTGCAGCAAATCACGCATCATAACTCCCAGCTTCATCTGCACCTGCATCTGCATGCTGCCTCCATTCTTCATTCCTTAAGATTAGCGTTAGCTCTGCTTAATATTGGCTGCTACAACGATAACCTCTGTATCCGGCTCAAATGTTGAAATTTCGATATCCATGAGCAGCTCCAGCTGTTCGAAATCGGAAGCGGTAAAGTCCATGACACGGGCGCCGATACACAGATAGAAGTCCGGCCGGGCAATCAGCTCCGTCTGATAGACCGCCATAGCCTCCCATAGCTTTTTGACCGCATTCAGATAGTCTCCGGCAGTCGTCTTGAGGGCCATCGCCCGGCCTCGTTGCACCTTAATGAACCCTTTGGTGTCCAGGATGCGGACGGCACCGGCTTCACCGGCTTTCTCAACCTTTTCGCCGAAAATGCTGACATATCTCGTTTTCTCGAGCAGCTGTGTCCGGTCGATGGAAATACGCATATCCTTCGCGGCCAGCTCACGGAGCTCCTCTTCATCACATTCCTTCAGCAGCTCGGTCGTCTTCACTTCCGTGGAGCCGGTAGCAATCGCGGTGACCTTGGAGGTCTGCGGATCAATATCAATATGAATTTCGATGCTTTCCGGTGTGGCTCCGCTCTGAATCGCCTTGTTCATCGCTTCCATTTTGAGTGCGGCAATCACTTCTTTGGAGGGTGACGGAATGATCCGCTCTACCACGTCCCGCACCATGGACAGGGCAACACCAATGGACGAGATTACCTCAGCATTCTCAGGGATGCTGTATTTCAGGCCCATTTTCTCAGAGAAATAGACGATCAGCGAAGCGGCTCCCCCGCCAACTCCCACCAGAGAGATCTGGTCTTTCTCCAGTTTGTATTTCTCGGCCAGCGACAGGATGATCGGTTCGATCTTCGCATACGCTTTTTCCATAATCTGCTTGGCAATATCTTCGGCCGTGGTACCGCAATAATCGGCTAAGGCCTGCATCGCCCGTCTGGCAGCTTCCACATTCCCGTAGGAGAAATGCTCCGGCTTCACCAGCCCAAGGACGTTTGCAGCACAGGAATTCGTGATCGTCACGCGCTCCCCGTTCTCCAGACGGATGGCCACATAATCTGCCGGATCGCCCGGTTTGGGCGAGAAAAACTCCACCTTGGCGCCCTTAATCTTGTCCGGGTCGGTAAAGACCGAATAATCCAATCCGCCGATATGCGCTGATCTGGGTCCGACATCCACCACTCCGCTTTTGTTCGCCCGGATCATTGAACCGCCAGCGACACCGAGCACACGCACATCCAGTGAATTGACATAGGTCGGATGACCGCCGACGATTGAATAGTCAATGGCCGGACGGCCGTTTTTGATAACACCGATATTGGTTGTGGTTCCCCCTACCTCGAAATACACACCGTTAGAGGCTCTTAGATACATCAAAGACCCCATAACTGAGGCAGCCGGACCGGACAGCATCGTAAGCACAGGACGTTTCTTCATTTCGCTGATTTCCATAACCCCGCCGTCGCCTCTCATGATCATCAGCGGTACATGGACGCCGGCTTCTCTTACGGATTGTTCCGTTGAATTGGCCGTGTCCAGCATCTTGGGCAGAATACTTGCGTTGATCGCTGCCGTTCTCGTTCTGCGGGTCAGACCATACAATTTCGTAATATCGGAGGCCATGGTGGTCGGGATGCCTTTTTTCTCCGCTTCTTTATATACAAGCTCTTCAGGTCTGCCATTATCTACGCCAAAAGCCATGGAAGGCACAATCACCTGTGCTCCCTGACGCTTAAGATCATCGATGACCTGCAGCACGGACGCTTCGGACATTTTTTTAATATTAATGAAGCTGTTGTAGATTTTGATCTCTTTGCTGTTGCCCAGATCAATGTTCTGCAGTTTGGTCTGACGTTTGGCTAGCCAACCTTCAAGGCCGCCCTTAGCCATGCCAATGATGCCAACCTGTGCGATATCGCCTTCAATCAGTGCATTGGTTGCCTGCGTCGTGCTGTGTGCAACGAAGACTACATCTTCCGGCTTGATGTTATTTTCCTTCAGACAATTCTGAAAACATTTCACAACACCGGCGGCTACACCTCTCACATGATCATGCGTAGTCTTGACGGACGATTTCCCGATAATTTCATGGGTTTCGTTGTCGATGGCAACTGCTTTTGTATGTGTTCCGCCGACGTCGATCCCCATTCTAACCATTTTGCCCATATGATTTCTCCGTTTCTCTTCATTAAATTGTATTGAAGTTTGAATAACCGGCTCCTGACGGACATAGGCGCAGCAGCCGGTTCTGATTGGACATAAGCGGTGCTACACTAGATTGCCGTACATGAAGAATACAATCGCGCAGAGAATAATCCCGATAATCCAGCCTGTAGGAATGGACATCTTCATGTACTCCTTGGCCGGAACCTTCGTATATCCGAAGCCCCAGGCCACCCAGGATTGGGTAACGTCCAAATGCTGCGGAGCTACTGTAGTGATGGCGAACAAAGGATACAGGAACTGTACAGGCCAGGCTGCTGTAGCCACAACTACTGCGAGAATGGCCGAACCGGAACCGACCAGGTTCATCGGGCCGCGGAAGAAGCCGAGCGGTGTCAGGATGGCGAATACGATACAGAGCAATAACGCTGTCTGAGGCATTGCACCATCAAGCAGTGTTTTGAAATAAGGCGAAGCATAAGTTGCCGCATTATTGAACATGGACAATGTGAGCAAGAATCCGATCATCGGTGCCACATCGATCGCTCCGTCGGAGAATTGCTTCGACAGCATTCTGCAAACGCTTGCAAAACCACCCTTTAACTTGCCGCAGGTCAGTAAGGCGAACAGACCGGCAACGATGAATCCGAAGATAATCGGAAGCTTGAACACCACTACACCGATTACCGGCAGGATGATGGAAATCCAGGAGATTGCAGGTGCGTCTACCGTAGTTCCGGCATCCGGAGTTGCCGCCCAGGCACGTGATACCTTTTTGTTCATCGACAGATTAGACACCACCAGAACAACGATCAGGGAGACAGCCATCGCAATCATGCCGAATTTGAAATATGTATTGTAGTCGTAGCTGGCATAACTTTCATTGGCTGTGGCAAAAATAGCCTGATACTGCTTGAAGTTAACAATGTTCCCGAAGATCCCCGCCATAATGGAGCCCATGAAGGAGAACAAGGCAATCGGTGAAGGTATGCCCAGTGACAGCATAATAGGCAGGACGATTACAGCAATGGAGATTACCGGACCGATACCGGTCATGGAGGTGAAGATTACTGCTGTAACAATACATAAGAGCGACATTGTGATTCTGGGTTTGTCTCCGCCGAGTTCTACCACCTTGCGGATCAGCGTAGCTGCAATTCCTGTGTCAATCAACACTCTGCCGAAGAAGGCACCGAAGAAAATGTTAACCAGAATCGCTTTACCGTAGTTCTCCGGCCCCGTCTGGAAGACGTTCGTCAGGACATCAATAAATGTCTTGCCCTCCATAACGGAGGTTGGATGAATGGAATTTCCGATCAGGGCAATCGATGTCCACAGGACCGACATGACGAAGAAGCCCACCATGAGGTTATACCCCTTGACGCAATACCACACCAATCCAAAAAATGATAAAACCATAATGAAACCGATTACAACATTAGCCACATCCACAAAATAACCTCCTGTAATAGGAATATATGAATAACATGCTAACATGCTATATAGCGTCACTGACATGTTAGTTTGTCTCGGGAAAATATTAACATGTTAGTTACTCGGGCGTCAATACAATTCTGCACGGTGAATTCCCCTGTCTTGTCAGCCTCAAAAACACTGATAAACGTTGCTTCCGCCGGGTAAACCGGGAAATCATGTGCAGGCAGACATGCAGTATTTTCATGATACCCGCTTCCGGGTGTTGTTTCTGTCAGGAAGGACACACTGCGGGAATAATCAGGGATGGGCAGAAGGACGCTAGAGGGGATGGATGATGTAAGGCGGATCGGTGATGTGGGGCAGGGTCGATGTCGTGGCGGATGGATGACGTGTGGCGGGGTATAGATAGATGGATTGAAACCAGTTGGGTTGGAGCGATACTGATACGGGATAGTTAGTTGAGGTGAGATGATGAAAGCTCATCCTCTAAATAAGATAATTCTAGTCGCAGACCGTACCGATAACGCTTTAGAAGGCATTTATATCCACGTTTGAAACGATTTATTGACCATCTTTACATTGTTCATTTTTGCCCAACTCTTTAAATCCGAGATACCTTTATCTTCATCCTTTGAATACCTGAATGCCATATCCAATGGGACGATCTTCCTCCTGTAAGGTAATATCCCAATAACAGGTTTAAAGTAACCCCTGATCATTATCACTTTAATATCCTTTGAATCAACAATATGCCCATTTAATATAATTTGCTCATTGGATAAGCATAACTCGGTTAGTTTCTTAAAAAAGGTTCTGTACAATGCAAGTAACAGTAGAACTAAACCCAAAAGAACCACTGTTAACGAAGCGTAGAATACCCCACTCTGATCCCATAATCTGAATACAAGAACAGATTGACTCGATATAATAGCAATCATGCCTATAATGGTTCCAATCCTTGATGGATTTTTAACTGAATACTTTATTTCCATCAACATCGCCCCCTAATTTCACTAGGCTCAATTCCCGCTTTGCTTACGTGAAGAACTGAAACTCCCGATGCTAATCTTCTTTAATTTTCCTCTCAATTACGTAGAATAATAAGAAACCGAACATCAGACCGCTAATAGTATGAGCTGTTGTTCCCGGAGTAATCGAAAGGTAGCCTAAAGGTAAATCATTATAGGAAATAGACAGACCCGACCAAAATAATAGTGGAAGTATGGAGACATAGAGTGAAGGTACGCCGAATATACAGAGCTTCATCCAATTTATTGTCCAGTCTCCAGTCTTCCGCAGTAATTCAAAGAGTCTTAGCAAACCGAGTAATAATCCAAAGGAAATCGGAAAAAGAACAGAAAAGGCAACACTAGTTTTAGGTTGATACGTCTTAGTTGCTTCTACCTGTAAATGATGCTGATATTGTAACCCTAATACAAAAACTAAGATCACGATTACTAAGAATCCCAAATAAATAAACAAGTTATTTACCCATACTTTCTTCATTTGATCACCTCATATTGTTTACATCACAAAACCTTCAATCCTCTATAATCAGCACATTCTTAGCTGTTCTTCGCTGGGAATCTGATATGCTTGGGAACTCGATCAGGTCGAACGCAACTTTCTGTCCCTCTTTAAGAAATCGGAAGCCGTTCGGTAGCCTAACAGGGTCTGGTAATATTTCACTAAAGTGCACAAATACATGGTTTCCGTCCGCCCCGTCTAACATTATCCGCCCGTAACCTTTATCTTCCTTGAACCATTTGACAATCCCCCATCGTCTTTCTCCCATTTATAAAAACCTCCTCTTCACATTTATAAAATAATATTAAGTATTCCGCCGATTAGCTGAGTAAAATAAGATTCATCCATTCATTTCATACTAGTAGACTTGCTACTGAATCTGTATAGCTCTCTACCCAATACGAAAATGACAACTCATTATCCCAAGTAACCATATTCATTGCTTTTGCACAACCCCAATCCAAGACTCGTTGATGAAGCATATGTACTTTGATACGTTTTTTTATGGCTTCCTTTTCTTCTGAACCATTAAAATAAACTTGTATAAGATGACTAGCGAGTTCAGGTTCACCGTTATCCAAATAGACTGTAATCATCTTTATCAAATCAGAAATAGGGTCTCCAAAATATGAATTAGTGAAATCAAATAAACCGCTTATTTCCCAGCCGTTCATTCCTGGGTGTATTAGGAAGTTTCCAGGCTTGAAATCGCCCATCACGAAGCTTGGAGATGAAAAGTCATCAAAAGCCTCTTTGGAGTCCTCCAATAATAAATCGACCCTTGTTAAATCTTCATCCGTTATTACTGAATACTTCTTAGCATCTTCTAACCAAAACTTAATTCGATTGTACAGCCATATCGTATAACTTCCCTCAAAGGCAGCAATATTGAGATTGTTGGTATCCAGTTCGCCGAACCGGGTAACTTTCCAGCTATGCAGATCAGCTAAAGTCTTCGCAATTGATTCCGCAATTTCGAACTTGTCTGCTGTATTTAGTGTGACCTTTAGATGTTCTGAATTCATATGTTCCCCTTGAAGACAAGGCATTAAAGAGTAGCTCCATCCAAATATCTCTTCTGAATCATCGATTATATAGGGAGTAGGAACAGTTACATTCGTTCTTTTATGTATGTTTTCGATAAAGAATTTTTCCTCAATGAATTGTCCGGGATACAATGGATTTCCTTTTAGAATAAAATCTCCTTCTTTTGAGGAAACAAACATCGTTTGTCCCATAGCACCATTCACAGTTTTTTGGAAAGAAATAAGTTTACCTAAATTAAATTTATCAAGCATCAACTGCATTTGATCGTCATGTACTGCACCTAATTTATTTGATGCAAAAATTATTGCAGCAGTCATATAATGACCTCCTTTTATCTCCCCTGTCTGTTGACGCATACATTTCTTATCTGACTTGAACAATCGAACTCCCGGTAAAATCTTACGTATGTATAATATTACCAAACTAATGATACCTAACACAATGCCTATTCTGATCCATCTGGGCTGACGCCGCCTGTATTCATTTCCATTTCTCCACAACAAAAGACCCGTACATTACCTATAAGGTAAATGTACGGGTCTTTTGTTGAAATCAGTGATGCGGTCAAGAGGACTCGAACCTCCACGATATTGCTATCACTGGCACCTGAAGCCAGCGCGTCTGCCAATTCCGCCATGACCGCATATTAGGTTGACTTGCTTACGCAGTCACAAGATAGATCTTATCATGCTGGGATTTCAGAGTCAACCTTTTTCTAATTTTTTTAATTTTGTTTATTTCCAATAATTTTCAAGATGAATATTGCATTTACTTACCCAAAGGATGTATAATGAGAACAAAGGTTCGCATACTATAAATGAGGTGATTTATATGGCGACTACCAAGAGAAATACCCTAATCACACCAACACTTCCTGAAGATATAACCAAAGACGAATTGTCCCTTGTCAGAAGCTATCTGCTGCTAACGTTTATCCATAAAGTGTTCGAGCGCGATTGCCGAGTTATTGGTAAGAGCGGTCTGTTCAAGACCCCCCAGCTCTACATGGAGCTGGTCTCCAGCGCCACGAAGAAGACTTCGCTGATGCTGCAGGAGGTTACCCGTGAGCTTACTTCGCATCAGCTGAAGATCAATACCATCCGCCAGGATCAGCGCGGAGTTACGGCCGAGTATACCTGCCGGGGATACGCCGGCGATATCCATATCCTATGGCCCGGCTTCCGTAATGAGATGATGCTGCGCATGCGTGCTTATCTCGGGCTGGGTGCCGAGCTTGCCTCCGTCCTGCCCAGAGAAGAACGGGTGGAACAGATGGCCTTGTCTTTCTAGGCCATTACTGGTTAATACAAAGAGCCTCGTCCTATTTAATGGACGAGGCTCTTTGTGTACCTACACTTCCCTACAGGGTCCGTATGGTTTGAATTTGAACCAAAGCGAACCATTCCATTCTTCATAACTGTCCCGTTGTCCGCAGAGCGAGCCTGTGATTGTTAAATTAACACTCCATAGGCATAATTGTTGTACGTATTGCAACTTGGATACCTCGATACTCACATGTTTAGGGGGATTGTTGTATGAAATACAAGAATTCCCCCCGCAAACTGCCTGAAGAAGGAGTAAATGCTGCCTTTTGTACAACAATTCTGGTTTACCGCCAAAATCATGAGGAAAATGTTGTATTCTGTGCAAGATTTTAATAAGCAATGTGATCTCCGGTACAAATATCGGGATAAGAATACTTACGGCAATAGCCGCCGTAAGTTCATCTATTCTCTGTAGTCGCAGCAACCCCAAATTCGAAAAATCGAAAGTTCAATCTGTACAGAGCGCTGCGCTCCCCTACTTAATTACCTTTTCAATCTCCTTCATCCCCGCATCCGGGAACAGCTTCGCTACATGCTCAGCAATTCGCGCCTTTGATTCCGCAGGCTTATCAGCATAGCGCGAGGTTACCCACTCTGCCCCGTATACGTCCTCACTCATTGCATAACGCCCGACTCCCCAGCCGTACGGACGGCCTTCTTTGTCTTGCTTATATTCGAATCTGCTGGCTGTAATATAGGTCTGCATCTGCAGATGCGTCATTGCCGTATCGAAGCCCTTGACCCCGTTTTTCCCGAAGCCGGCCAGCTGCTTGAGCTCATTGGAGAGCAGTCCCTCATTATGTTCCATCAGCACATCCATAATTTGTTTGCTGGGCATGGAAGCTAATCCATCATCATATCTGGCATCGAAGTCGTATCCGTCCCGGCGGTAGTTGGCGAAGTCTGGGTACCACTCTTTGCTGATAAACCCGGCTTTTTTGTTAAAAAGCTTCGCATAAGCGATCTCGCCCCCTGCCGCAACTTCCTCACGCCACTCCCACGGGCCTTCCACATCCTTCACGAACCAGTAGCCTGCAGGAGTACACTCCTGCAGGGAGAAACCGTCGATCTCACAGCGGAATAAAGGAAGGAAACCAATCTCACGCACCAGATCGGCTAACTCCCGCGCATTCTTAATTACTGGCAGCTTCATGCCTTCCCTCCCGGATTATAGGTCCAGCCTTCGTCCCCATGATAGATCATCAGCTTGGACATTCCGCCATCGATATTTATATTCTCCCCGGTGATGAACCCTGCAGCATCACTGCACAGGAAAAGCACCATAGCAGCGATATCCGGCGGTGTTCCGACCCGTCCGGCCGGATGCTGCAGCCGGTCCGGCTCTGAATGAACCGGCTCCTCAGTCTCCCCCGCCCCATGATAAGCAGTGGTATCAATCCAACCGGGGCTGACCGCATTCACCCGCACTTTACCGGCCAGACTTACACTAAGACCATGGGTCAACGCGCCAATCCCGCCTTTGGCGGCCGTATAGCTCTCGGTATCCGGCTGGGACATGCGTTCCCGGCTGGAGGAGATGTTCACGATAGAGGCACCCCGCGCAAAGTGTTCCTTAAACCGCATTGTTAAATAATACGGCGCAGTAACCCCGATCCGCTGCACATATTCGAAATCCTCGTAGCTGCATTCCGACAGCAGGCCTTTTTTGCTGATGCAGGCATTGTTAATCAGATAATCCACTTGACCGAATCTGCTGATAACCTGTGCGGTGAAACCCTCAATGACAGAACGCTCAGCAATATCTCCCTGGTAGAAAAACAGCCGCTCCGCTCCATACCACTCCTCCAGCCAGCGTCCGGCCTCAAGATCGGTATCTATGCAGGCTACAGCTGCCCCGGCCTTCAGCAGCTCCTCTGTAATACAGCGTCCAATTCCGTTAGCGCCGCCGGTAACGACAGCTTTCTTATTCTGATGATTCATATATTCCTCCTGTGCAATGCAGTTTATGGGGCCTGTAAAATCAACAAAAGTACGCTCAGGGCGTACTCTGTTGCGATCTATTGTATATTCCATAGCCGTCTTCACAGCCTAATATCCTTGGCTTGTTACAGTGTGTCAACATCCGGTCTCGGCTCGCTGAAGGGCTGATACAGATAATTCCGGTCCAGCTTCACCACCCGCTTATTCGGACGGCGGATCATTACCAGGGATTCATCCCAGGCCAGCACGATCCCCCTGACATCATTGCTCTCCAGTCCATCCCTTACGACACGTATCTTTTCACCGGAAATCCGGTAGGCATCCAGCTGTTCATCACTGATCATAACGGCTCTATATCTCCTCTCTGTCTATTAGTAGCTTGTCCATATATTACCCTAATTCCACTCGTGAAAAAGACCCAAATGATAAATCATCCGGGTCTAGTTACGTACTAGGAAGTCTGTATGTCTTATGAAGTTCTTATATCAGCGCTTCATTCTTCTCAAACCAGAAGTCAAGAACTTTAGCGGACATCACTCGTTGTTCCAGATATTCCACCTGATGATCAGTGAATTTCTGTCTCCAGTTGAAGGACAGCTCTTCACACAAACTTGTGATTGTCAGAAGCTCCGACCAAGCTACGTAGCGTTTGTACCAGAAAAACTGAGGATGTTCGATCATATAGGGATACAAATCGTCGAACTCCGTGTGTTTGCAATCCAGCGCACGTTCGAAGTGATCCTTGGCCTCGGTTAGTTTATCAATAAAAAATTGCTCTGTCACCGGTTCTTTCCCCATTGTGACGCCTCCTCTCTCATGTCTAATTTTTATTATAAAGGAAAACTTATAGGGTGAAAAGCAGATGTTTCAAAAATAGGCTATGTTCCTGTATTTGTCACTTTATTCTTACCCGAAAGTAATCGTTCCCTCACTAAGAGAGGTAATGTCGACAAGTGACTCCAGACGGATACCCTGTTCCCGGATTGTGCGGGCTCCAGCCTGGAAGCTTTTCTCCACTACTACGCCCAGCCCGACAAGTTCCGCACCGGAACGCTGGATGATCTTGATCAGGCCGCGCGCGGCGTCTCCGTTGGCGATAATATCGTCGATGAAGAGGATTTTGTCATTCTCCGAGATGTATTGGCGGGACAGCATGATGTCCGTAACAATCCCTTTGGTAAAAGACGGCACCCGTTCGCATAAGGCATCAGGATCCGCGAGCAGTGTTTTTTTGCGCCGGGCAAAGACCAGCGGCACCTTCATCTCATAAGCGGTGGCAAATGCCACGGCAATACCCGAAGACTCCACGGTAACTACGCGTGTCACTCCAGCCTCAGCAAATCTGCGGGCAAACTCCCGTCCCATTTCCATCGTCAGCATTGGATCAACCTGGTGGTTGAGCAGACCGTCCAGCTTCAGCACCTGATCCGAAATGACGACCCCTTCCTCCAAAATCCGCTGTTTCAATAATTCCATGACTTTGAACCTCCATTACCTTTATAATTCCAGACGTTCCACTGTAATAACAGCTTATTCACAAGGCGGAAGTCATGTCCTTCTGTTCCTCATCATAACCTGTACTATGCGGACTGCACAAGGCAATCCTGCCCGCACCGCTATTTATATCTTCGCAGCATTCAGAGGAGGAGAACAATGAAGTCCCGAGTCCGCACTTTGCAGATCGCTTTTACCTATATTGGCACCATTGTGGGTGCCGGCTTCGCCACCGGTCAGGAAATTCTCCGTTTCTTCACAAGATACGGACACTGGGCCTTGCTGACCATCCTCTTCTCCACCGCGATATTTATTTGGCTTGGTACCAAAATGATGATTATCGCCCGGCGGATTGAGGCAGACTCCTATGAGGATTTCAACCGCCATCTGTTTGGAGAACGGGTCGGGTCCAGCATCAGCCTGTTCACCATGATCATTCTGATTGGCGTGAACAGCATTATGCTGGCGGGTGCCGGGGCTATTTTTAAGGAGCATCTCGGAATGCCCTATCAGGCGGGGCTGCTGCTCACCATCCTGGGGTCCTACCTGCTGCTGAAGCGCGGCATTTCCGGAATCCTGCAGATCAACAGTCTGGTGGTCCCTTTGATGCTTACCCTGTCGCTAATTATTGTATTTAATACGCTGGGTGTTCCCGGTGCAGAAAGATTCCTGTTCCTGCCGACAGACCACAGCTTCTTCGGTGCCTGGATGTCTCCGCTCCTGTATACCGCCTTTAACCTCGGCATGGCCCAGGCAGTGCTTGTTCCGCTGGCCCGGCATACTGAAGACGAGCAGGTGCTTGTACGCGGAGGGATTCTGGGCGGAGCCGGAATCGGATTCATGCTGCTGGCAGCCCATTTTGCCATGAGTTCACAGATGCCGGGAATTCTGCAGTTCGAGATTCCGATGGGCAGCATCGCCTTCCGGCTGGGTCCCATCGTGCAGACGATTTTTCTGCTGCTGATCTTCATGGAAATCTTCAGCACCTTCGTCGCTGATATCTATGGGGTTAGCGTTCAGCTGCAGCAGCGTCTGCCTGTCGCTCCAGCTCTGGTAACCCCGCTGCTGATGCTGGTCTGTTATGTGTTCAGCCAATTCGGCTTCAGTTCACTGCTGGGGGTGTTCTACCCGATCTTCGGCGCCCTGTGCCTGGTGTGGGCCGTCATGCTGATGCGAGCTCCCATGTCGACGCCGCCTCGGCCAAGCGATCCGCCCGCCTCTGGAACCGGAGGTAAGGGCATCACCATTGTGGCAGTTAAACCGGTGATCCGGACTACACGGAAATAACCGCAGCTGCGGGTATGATTCCCGCCGCCGCTTCGGCCACATGCCGGTGGCAGGTCATCATCACAATCTGCCGGGATACCGACAATTCACCTAATAAGGTTAGTGCTGCACGAAGCCTGTGTTCATCGAAATTCACAAACAGATCATCGAAGAACAGCGGCAGGTTCACCTGACTGCTCATGGTCTCCGATAGTGCCAGCCGGATCGCCAGATACAGCTGTTCCGCCGTCCCCCGGCTAAGCAGCCCGCTGTCCATCAGGCCAGCATCCTTATGCTCCGCCTTCAGCTCCTTATGCCCGAGAGTCATTACGATCCGGCGGTATTCCCCATGCGTCAGCTTGGAGAAATATACAGAGGCAAGCTGCAGCACCTGCGGCTGCTTCTCCTGTTCATAAATCCGCCGCGTCCGTCCCATAAGCTCGGCCGCCAGCGCCGTTACCGCATATTGCCCGGCGAGATTACGCAGCGCCGCCCGCTGTTCTTCCAGCTGCTGAAGCGCCGAGTCCTCCATGCACCGTCCCCTCAGGTCCTCCCGTTCCTGCAGCAGCTTGCCGCGCTGCTGGAGCAGGGAACTGCGTTCTTCCTCCAGGCTCAATACCGCTTCTTCCGCCGCCATAAGTTCCTGTTCAAGCATCCGGGCATCCTGATGCTCCAGCAGCCGGAGCAGCTCCCCCTTGCCTTCCTGATCCCATCCGCCAAACATCGCCAGCTCCCACTGCCGTACCGACCGCGTCAGCTCTATATGTCTGAGCCACGCCGCTGAACGCCGCAGGAATTGTTCGCCGTCCACAGCGCCGCCCTCCTGAAGGAGCTTGCTGCTCCGCCGGTTCAGCTCCTCCTGCCCGCTTCTGTTCGCAGCCAGCTCCTCATGGACTTCAATCAGCCTTGCTTCTGTATTCTCCCTGCGCAGCAGCTCTGCCTTCAGCTGCTCCCACTCCCGCTTCCGCAGCTCCAGCCAGGTTAGCAGGGAGAGAGGGTCCGGTGAAGCTTGAGTTGAAGCCAAAGCAACAGAGGAGTGATCCCTGCGGGCTCCGGCAGCAGCCTCAGTATCTCTAAGCAGCTTCATCCCTTCCTGCTCATAGGCAGCGCCCTCCGACTCCAGCCCGCTGAGCCGGAGGGATAATTTGCCCTGCTGGCGGAGCAGTTCATTCCCCTGCTCCGCCAGGGCGAAGATATCCGGCAGGCTGTCCGGTGACAGCCCTTCCGGCAGCCCCCGCTGGCGCAGCCATTCTTCATAACGGGCGGCCAGCTCCGTGAAGCTGGCTTCGGCATGGTCCAGCTCCTCTGCCAGTACCCGCTCCTGTCCGGCCAGCTGTGCAAGCTCTGACCGGCAGGCTTCGGCCTCGGCCGCCATCCGTTCTACGCGCTGGCGCCAGGCACTCCAGGCCTCCATGAGGCGGCGGAGCTCCTTCATCCCGGCCTCCAGCCCGCTGGCGTCTTGTATGCCGCTCTCCGGCTCTGCGACGGAGAGCAAAAGCCCGCGCAGCCGCAGCATCTCCGCTGCGGCCTTGCCCGCCTCCCCGCCGCCGTGCGCAGGCGGCGGATTAACGGCCGCCGCTGCCCGCATGGCGGCCCACAGCCCCAGGTCCGCTGCGGCCAGCAGGCCGAGCGCGGACCATGCGCTGACCGGCGGCGCGCCGGTCAGCCATAGCGCAGGCGGCAGCAGCAGCGTAAGCGCTGCGCCCGCCTGCAGGAGGCGCCGGTAGCGCTGCGCCCGGCGCCCGTTCCCGCCGGGGCGGCTGCCCCCGGCGGAGGTGCCTCTGCGGCGCGGGACCTCAGCGCCGCCTGCAGTGCCGCCGAGCAGCGCTTCGCGCCAGCGCTCGGCCGCCTGCTGCAGCTCGTCCCACAGCTGCAGCAGTTCACGCGGGCTGCGCTTCGCAATGCCCGCGAAGTCCGCTGCGCCGCTGGCGTGCCCCTGCGCAAGCTGGCGCTCGGCCGCCTGCAGCGCAGCGCCGGCGGCGGCCGTCCTGGCGCGGAGGCTCAGCATCTCCGCGCCCCGGGTCTCCATTTGCCGGTCGTACCCGGCAAATGACGCAGCGTAGCGCCGCGCGGCTTCCCGGTCCGCCGCGCTGGCTGCGAAGCCCGCCAGCTCAGCGGCGCTCCAGCCTGTACCCATGCTGCGCAGAATGCGCTGGAGATGCTCACCCAGCGCGGCGAGCTCACCCGTCAGCCGCTGCCGTTCCGTAAGCTTGTCTTCATAGCTTCCCCGTTTGCGGTCCAGCGCTTCAAGAGCTGGCCCCTGCTGCTCCAGCAGAGGATCAGGAGGGTTCGCGGCAAGGTCAGCCTCCAGCTCCGCCTGGAGCCGCTCCAGCCGGAAGGCAGCACTCTGCAAGCCCCGCAGGTCACCCTCCAGTGACTTCCAGCGTTCCACTCCAGCTTCAGGGAACGAAGCGATCACCGGAAGCTCTGACAGTTCAAGCCGGGCTTCGCACCATTTCAGCCATAGTTCCCGGATCTCCCGGGCCTTGCGGAGCTTATGCAGCTTGTCTCCGGCAAGTTCCCGGGCACCCTTCATCTGGGACAGCTTCTGCTCTACCGCTTCCAGTGCCAAGGTGTTCTCATTATATCTGGGCAGATAGGAACGGCTCTCCGCCACCTCCCGTTCCAGCTTCTCGATAGACTGCAGAATTTTGGCGGCGTCCTGGACTTTACCCCGTGGCTTATAGAGCTTCTCCGCATCCTGGACCAGGCGTTTCTCCGCCCGCATAATCTCTCCGCCACCGCCCATTCCGGCATGGAACAGGTAGCTGCTCATCTCACCGGACTGCAGCGCACCAAGCTCCTGCAGTTCGTCCAGCGAAACGGCGAACAGCTGGCGGAACATACTCCGCGAGATGCCGCCCAGCAGGCGGCGTTCCAGCTCAGCCTGATTCAGCTCCTCCGTACTTCCATCCGGATAGTGTAGCCCAATTTGCAGCTTCTCTCCTCTTCCCGGCCCTTCACCACCGGCAGTATAACGGCGGATCGTCCAGAGAGCACCTGTATCATCACGCGCATTCAACACCCCGCCATGCGTTCCGCCTAACAACGGCTCATACCGTTCGGCAGGATAAGCCCTGCCGGGGATGCCATACAGCATTGCCCGGATAAACTGCAGGGTTGTGCTTTTACCGGCTTCATTACGCCCGAAGAGGATAGTGACCCCTTCATTCAGCTCCATATCCCGCTGCGCCAGACGGCCGTAGCCGTCAATCCGTATAGACTCGATTTTCATTCTGCATTCCCCCGCTCCTGCCGTCCACTCCGCTCTGCCGCTTCCCTGCTGCCATCCCATTCCGGTGTCGTCTCTCTCCGCGCTGAACCGCCTGCATCTTCTCTTTCACCGAATGATCCACCGCCTCCGGCGGATTGGCCCACTACTCCCTCCGCAGGATTCAGCAGCACACCGGCCTGCTCCTCCACTCCGCTGAGCAGCACAATGCCCAGCTCCGCAGCACTGCTCAGCCACTCCCGCTTCTCTTCGCTCCCTGTGGACATGAGCAGCTTGCGCAGCTCCTGATTCTCCATTAGCGGCTTTAGTGCAGTGGAGATCAGCTCCTCCAGCTCCTGGTCGTTCCCGCCGCTCCGCCCGGCAAGCCGCAGCATTTCGCCGAGGAAGCTGTCCTCCAGCAGCAGGCGGCCGCGGTCGACTGCCAGTCCCGTTTCAATAGAGAAGCCCTCGGTCCATACGAGACCCGCATACTCCTTACGCTCCGCACGGACCGTTTCCCGCCGCTGCAGCTCAGAGAGCAGATCATCTGCCGCCCCCTTCTCCGTCAGTATCTTATGTATAGCTCCCCGCCCGGTCAGGCGGAATCTTACCACAGACATCAGCTGCGGTGTTTCTTCCCGGATATCTTCAACCGCATTCTCAACGGCCCGTGTCCACTCTGCCTCATCCGCCAGACCATCAATGGGAATCTCACGGACCTGCCAGCGCACACTGTCCAGTTCATGGAAGGTCAGTGATGCTGTACCTTCTGCATCCACGCGGACGGTATAGCAGCCTTTAGGGCCGGTTTCCTTGATGCTCCGTCCCTGAATATTTCCCGGATAGACAATCGGCGGACGATCATGCAGAATACTGCGTTTATGAATATGCCCCAGCGCCCAATAGTCATAGCCCCTGCCGATCAGATCCTTGCGGCTGCACGGAGAGTATGTCTCATGCTGGAGATCCCCGTCCACATTGCCATGCAGCAGGCCAATATGGAACAGGCTGCTGCCCGGCTGACGGTTAAAGCGCAGCGCCGTATTCTCTGTCACTTTGGCAGTCGGATAGGAGATTCCGCTGATCACAGCTACCTCCCGGCCATCCTCTCTGCGGCGGGCGACGGCCTGTTCCGGCTCACTGCCGCCGAATACCGTAACGTGATCAGGCGGTGCCGCTGCCAGACGCGGCCCGTCCAGCGGATCATGATTCCCGTGAATCAGGAACACCTGAATTCCGTGCCTCCCGAGTTCCTCCAGCGCTTCCCGGAACCGGAGCTGACCCTGAAGAGAAGCATCGGAGACATCATAGACATCCCCGCTGATCACAACGAAATCCGTCCTTTGCTCTATGGCTACGCCAACAAGCCGCCCGAGGGCGGCGAAGGTGGACTCCCGGAGATAGGAGCGTATGGCCTGCGGAAGATGGGCAAGGCCGGCAAACCGGCTGTCCAGATGCAGATCTGCAGCATGCAGGAATCGAAAAGGAATCATAAGCTCACCCCTTCAATCCAGGCTGATACTGCAGGTAAGTCTTCTTCAGTTCATTGGCTACCCGGGTCAGGGAATAGAGGCTTTTGGCTTTATCCCAGGCCGAACGTGACAGCTCATAACGGTAGCCGGGATCACTGATCACTTTCTCAAGGGCATCCGCCAGTCCCAGCTCATCATCCGGATTCACCAGCAGCCCGTTTACACCGTCTTCGATCTGCTCGGGAATCCCGCCCACATTCGTTCCGACGAGCGCCAGACAGCTGAGTGCGGCTTCCGCAAATACTGATCCGAACGCTTCCGCCCGCGAAGGGAGGACAAAAATATCAAAGAACGGCATGAATTCCTCCGGATGCAGTGTATAGCCGTAAAAGATCGTTTCATTATAAATTCCCAAATCCTGCGCCAGCCGCTCCAGCTCCGCCCGGCTCGGTCCGTCCCCGATAATATGCAGCACATATTCATGGCCCCGTTTTTTAAGCTCGGCACAAGCCTTGAACAGTGTATCTATTCCTTTGGCCGGTACCAGACGGGTAACAGTGACCAGCTGCGGAATATCATTGTCATGCGGCACAGGCTTAAATCTCTTCTCGTCGAACCCGTTAGGAATGACACCTATGCTCGCAGGATGATCAATATATGGAGTCAAATATTCGGCAAAAGCGCGTGAAACCGTCATCAGCCTATCGCTGACATGCTCCAGCTCCCGGTAAATCGAGACCAGGAACTGATGCTCCAGGCCGCCCTCCCGGATGGCTCCGTTCAGAATCAGCTCGCGCTCATAGCTGGAGTGCAGCGTCTGAATTAAAGGAATTTCCGGATATATTCTTTTCATCGCCAGTCCTGCAATCGGGTGATGGGCATGAATCAGATCATAGCTTTTGCTCATCCGCAGCTTCGTCCACCAAATATAATCGCGGTAGGTTTGGATATATTTTTGCACAACCGGACTTTCGCCGTACTGTGTCCAGTCAAAGGTTTCAAAGACAATCTCTTCGCGTCCCTTGCCCCGGATCCGTTTGGGCAGCCAGAACAAATCCATCTCCCAGCGGCTGGACCGGAAGCGTTCCTGCAGATAAGGGATCATAGAAGATACACCACCGGGCTGCTCCGGCGGGAAGAATAGCGCTTGCAGCAAGTTCATAAGGTACATCTCCCTTTACAATTGCCCTGATTACGGTGAGACCCGGCAATTATGATATAGTTGTGTATATGTAGAAGTACAATTACAGGCACGCTAAGGTCCATACTTTGATTTTATCGGTATCTACCTGAAACAGCAACTAAGATGACAGCTTTACTTATCTTGGATTTTGACTAGAGGAGAATGATGTATGAATGAAGAACGGCTGCCTGCCGCTTACACCGCTGACATTAGAGAGATGCTGGGGGAGACGGCAGACGCTTTTCTGGAGAGCTATCATGCACGGCGGACCCAGGGTCTGCGGTTCAATGGTTTAAAAAGCATTTCAGATCCGGGCCGCATCGCGGCGGAGCAGGCAATATCCCAATTCAGCCTGTCGCCGGTGCCTTGGTGTCCAGCAGGGTTTTATTATGAAGAGCCGGCACGGCCGGGGAGACATCCTTATCATACCGCCGGACTATATTATATTCAGGAACCCTCGGCAATGTCCGCAGCTGAGCTGCTTGGACCGCTTCCCGGGGAGACAGTGCTCGATCTTGCTGCCGCTCCCGGCGGTAAAACCACCCATATTGCCGCGCTGATGCAAGGACAAGGCTTGCTTATATCCAATGAAATCCACCCGGAACGGGCCAAAATACTGGCTGAAAACGTAGAGCGGCTGGGGATAGCTAATGCGCTTGTCACCTCGGCAACCCCGGGGGAACTCGCCAAGCGTTTCCCTGAAGTCTTTGACCGGATTATGCTCGATGCGCCTTGCTCCGGTGAAGGGATGTTCCGCAAAGACCCTGCTGCCATCAGCGAATGGTCGCCGAAGCATGTGGAGATGTGTGCGGCCAGACAGTGGGATATTCTGCAGGATGCCTACCTGATGCTGAAGCCGGGCGGCAGTATGGCCTATTCGACCTGTACCTTTAACCGCAAAGAAAACGAGGAAACGATGGAACGCTTTGTACGGAGCTATCCTGATATGGAGCTGATCGTTATGAAACGGCTGTGGCCTCATTTGGAGAAAGGCGAAGGGCATTTCGTAGCTCTGCTGCGCAAGGCAGTCTCAGAGGAAGATACTGAATCTGTACAGCGTCAGGGCCGCGCTAAACGCGGGGACCGCAGCAAAAATGGCCCGAAAGTCAGCTCCTCTCTCCGGGATGCCTACCAGCAGTTTATAACCTGGTCTTCGGAAGAGCTGCCCGGATTTGCTGGAGACGGCGTGCCGCTTCTCTTCGGTGAATCTCTGTATTTGCTGCCGGAAACGTTTAATGAACGGCTGCACAGCGGCATACTCGACGGCCTCAAGGTTCCGCGTGCCGGACTGCATATTGCCCACTTGAAGAAAAACCGGATTGAACCCGCCCACGCTCTGGCCATGGCGCTGAGACCGGATCAGGCGGCGCGTAACTATAATATGCCTGCCGGGGGTCCGGAAATTCAGGCCTGGCTGCGTGGAGAGAGTCTTCCTGTTCCGGCAAGCCTGCATGGCTGGACGCTGGTAAGCGTGGATGGCTTGTCTGTAGGCTGGGGCAAAGCCAGCTCCGGCCAGCTGAAGAATCACCTGCCCAAGGGCCTGAGGATTCTGAAAGCCCATAATGATGAAGTTTAGGCTGCTGACCAGTTCAGGAAGCCTCCTAATGCATATGATGTCATTATCCCATGGAAGCCCGCTGAGCAAGACCCGCGGCAATGGGAACAGACATGAGTCAAGGGAGGAATCAGACATGGGTGCAGTAGTTCCAGGGTTCACATCGACCGGTGCGATTTTGGTGCTCTTCATATTGCTCGTAATCATTTCCCGTTCGTTGTTTGTCTAATTCCGCTGAAACAGCATAGCGTATAGACATCAAGCAGCCCGCCGTTCCTTTTCAGGAGCGGAAAGGCTGCTTTTTTGGGTTTTTTTTGCGCTTTTTCATTTTTATTTGAACGAGACCACAATAAAAGCATGGCCCAGAGGCCGCCAAGGCACTGAACCATGCTTAATGTAAGTCTTTATCTTCTGCAAGCTTCATTGATCCTAAATTCTGTGAATCAACCCGGGCTGTGGTGGAAATAGATGGATTTTCAACATTTAATCATAACATTTCTGCTGCGTTGCTAATATTAAGTGGATTTTCGTCAACCAATTCCGCACATAATCCCGATATTCTCCAGAGGGAGTGGAATTAAGCGTCTTTTTCCCAACTGCTGCCCCGCGTCCGGTGATTTCCACATCATTAGATGACGATTTTCCACCTAATCTCCTAAAAATCCACTTTGTCTGTCAGACTCTAGTTAGAGCCACATTAAGACAGGCAATACTTCACCAGCGCATCGCGCACACCATTCTCATTATTAGTTCCGGTGACAGCATTCGCTGCCGCTTTGACCTCAACCGGAGAATTATCCATCGCAACACCCAGGCCGGCGTATGTCAGCATTGAGATATCATTATAATAATTGCCGATCGACAGGACCTGCTCCTGAGGGATGCCCAGCTCTGCGGCCAGATTCTTCAGGGCATTGCCTTTGGAGGCTTCCGGGTGCATAAAGTCCACGAAGAATTCTCCGCTGCGCAGAATATTGTACTGCTCTCCCCAGGTAGCCCATTCCCGCTGCGCTTCATCCAGAATGTCCGGCTGCGTGAACACGGTAAATTTCACAATCGGTTCGCGGAAATCCTCCCAGGCCGGCAGCGATGCAGGCATAATCCGGAAATGCTCATACATGAAATTGGCTTCCTGGGTCAGATTCTCCACGTTGTCGACATACATATCAAATGCGGTGTTGACGTCAAAATGGATATCACGTTCACGGCAATACGCTATATAGGGGTCAAGCCCCCGGGCGTCCATTCCGTATTGATGCAGTACCTTGCGGTCCTTCACTCTAACGGTTGCCGCTCCATTATGGCCAAGCACATACCCGGACAAGCCCATCTCTTCCATGAATGGAATCGAATTCTGCGGGCTTCGTCCAGTGCACAATACGATCTGGCCGCCCTGGCGGGTAACCTCGGCAATGGCCTCTTTATTCTCGTCACTCAAGTGATGATCATCATCCAGCAGCGTTCCGTCCACATCAAGTGCTATCAGCTTGTATTTCATACTCCACCATCCTTATCTCTCTATATAATCTACAACACACTCTATATCAAAAGCTTACCTCAACCCCATCAACTGAGATTACATTTCTATCAAAGATTTTGTAAATCCAATACCCGCGCAGCTGCCCAAAACCGGTGGATGGCAGAATGCCTGCATACGAAGACCCAGACTTGATGATAAACTGCCATCCTGATCTCCACACTAATCTAACATCAGTTTTAAACCAGTGACAATCACTTTGGTAAATCGCTTGCTGAGGGTTTACAGTGACCCGATTACGGTATATGCATTTTGCTTAAGTGCACTTTGTACAACTAAATCATCTGATTAAAAGCCAATTATCCGTTTAGTTGTATTTCGTACAATTAAACTGCCCTATGCAGATGCGCTCTCAGCTATTCAGACAGATTTAGTTGTACGAACTACAGTTATTTGATGCAGGCATCCCTTTTCGCTGTTTTTAATTGTACATAATACAACTATCTCTGAATTTTCATAGGTTTCACCACTTAGAATCCAACAACAGCCAGTCCACTCTGCATTTGCTGGATATGCTGCTCCATCAGCTTCTTTCTCCGCTAGCTTATTCCTCCGCCCCGCCCCGGCGCAGCAGCTCCAGCTCTTCAGCTGTCAGCTCCCGGCAGGCTCCCTGCGGCAGGCTCTCGTCCAGCTTCAAATCACCCATTGATACGCGCTTCAGGAAGACGACCTTCTTCCCCACCGCCACGAACATCCGCTTCACCTGATGGAATTTGCCTTCCGTGATCGTGAGGGAGATATATGACAGCACCCGGCTGCCTCTTTCTCTGCTCAGAATCCTTAAGCTTGCCGGCAGCGTCACATACCCATCCTCCAGCTCCACTCCTGCTGCAAAAGCGGCCACGTCCGCCGCATCGACCTCACCTTCGACCGTTGCCTCGTAGGTTTTGGGTACATGCTTGCGCGGGGACAGCAGCTCATGAGCCAGCTTGCCGTCGTTCGTAAGCAGCAAGAGGCCTACCGTGTCCTTATCCAGCCGTCCCACCGGGAACGGCTCGAACAGCGCCTGCTCCGCTTTAAGCAGATCCAGTACCGTCCGGTCGCGTTTATCCTCAGTTGCGGACAGGACGCCCGGCGGTTTATTCATCATCAGATAGATGAACTCCCGGTAGAGAACCGGCTCACCGCCAACTTCGATTACGTCCTGCGCCGAGTCTACATGGAACCCGCTGTCTTTGACGACAGCACCGTTCACCGTAATCAGCCCCTGCTTGGCCTGCTTGCGGATATCGCTGCGTGAGCCAATGCCCATGTGGGATAATATTTTATCGATCCGCTGCTTCTTATTTGTATTTCCAGCTCCACTCATACTCTATGTCCACCTCCAGCCTGCGGGATATTCGTTCTTCAGCATACCATCCTGCCATTTACCCCAGCCAGCGCTGAAGCCGTCGATGCAGACGAGCGTATACCCCTTGGAGGCATGTCCGGCCTTAATGGACAATCGCTCCTCGGGAATCGACAAGGTCTCCCCCTTCAGGTAGGAGACGGCTTCGCCGCTTTCAGTGGACAGCGATACACTGCGGCTGCTTTCCGCAGGACGCAGGGCTGTAGCGAGTGGATGGCCGGGGATAAACCGGCCGCTCTTCATATGGCCGACATACCAGCCGGGCCGGATCGTCTTCAGTCCGTCCAGCGCTTCACGCGGCAGCGGCGAGATATACAAGTGATCTCCGAACCATATCGGATATCCGGCGGGCATTGTCCCTAGCAGCTCCTGAATGAAATCAGCATACACCGCAAGCGAAACCTCTTCACCGGTTCCCTGAGCCTGCCGTCCGGCAGAAGCTCCGGCTTTGCCGGATCCGCGTCCGCCTTTGCCACCACGCCCGCTCTCTGCTCTGCCGGCTGAAGCTTTGGCAGGAGAAGCAGACCTGGCATCCCGGTTACGCGAAGAAATAGTCAAAGCTGCCTCTTGGAGATCTGCCTTAGCCTCTGCAGCTGCTTCTCCATCCGAGTCAAGGCTTTCACTTCCGTCATGCTGCAGCACAGCCATGAAATGGCCTTCGCCCTTGACCTTGTGCGGCCACAGCCGCGCAGCACCCGGCAATGGGCCTAATCCGGCAGCAAAAGGACCGCTGCCGCCCACCGGTACCAGTGAGAACTGCGGATGACCGGATAAGAATTCTTCAATCATCTCTTCGTTCTCTTCCAAGGCGAAGGTGCATGTCGAGTACACGACCGTTCCGCCCGGCTTCAGCGCCGCTGCTGCCGCCGCAAGGATCTCCCGCTGCATGCCGGCATATTTGGCCGGAGTTTCCGGTTCCCACTGCTTAACCATATCCTCGTCCTTGCGGAACATGCCTTCACCCGAACACGGCGCATCGATCAGAATACGGTCGAAGAAGCCGGGGAATGCCGCAGCGATCCGCTCCGGACTCTCGTTCAGTACAATTCCATTACGAACCCCGTACAGCTCCAGATTCTTGGCGAGTGCCTTCGTCCGTTCCGGATGCAGGTCGTTAGTGACCAGCAGGCCTTCGCCCTGCAGCTTGGCAGCAATCTGTGTGGACTTGCCGCCCGGTGCAGCGCATAGATCCAGTACCCGGTCACCCGGCTGAACGCCAAGCAGTTCGACCGGGGCCATGGCACTCGGCTCCTGGATATAGTATAACCCGGCATGATAATACGGATGTTTACCGGGTCTGGCACCCTCTCCGGTATAGAATCCGGTGGGACACCAGGGAATAGGCTCTAGCCCGAAGGGGGACCGCCCGCGTAGCTCGTCCACTGTAATTTTCAGCGTATTGGCGCGGATTCCCCCGTAGGGTGACTGCTTATATGTATCTACAAATAGTTCGTATTCGGGTCCCAGCAATTCTTTCATGCGCTCCATGAAAAGCCCGGGCAGTTGTGCCGCCATGATGCCGTCCTCCTGCTCAAATAATCAAGGAACACCCCTGCGGGTGCTCCTAATGTTGCCTTGCTATGGTCTTTCTGCTCTGTTCCTGGGTCTGTCCGGCCGCTGCGGACCGCGGCGCTGGGGAATATGCGGCTGAATGGAACCTGCAGCAATCTCCGCCTCTTCCTCCAGCCTGGGGTCAACGATAGTGATCGTCAGATCATAGTAGGGGAACGGCTGCTCTTCATAAGTTTCAAGCCGGGCGGCATACTCTCCCACCTCACGAACCAGCTTCTCCAGATCAATACCCAGCGTTACCGCCGGATATCCGCTTAGTACCTCATAGGAGTGTTTCATCATGATCAGTCCGCCGCGCACGTTGGCGTTCCGGAAATGATACAGCCCGACTGCCACCTGCAGCAAAGCTTTGTAGAGCGGGTCACGCTGCTGTTCCAGCCATAGCTCCTCAAGCACTTCATGGCATTCGAAATAATCCCTGTCCCTGTTGAAGTAGATCAGGTATGCCAGATACAACGGCTCATAGGCCATCCGGCTCGCTGCCCTTCTTGGCATTCGAGAGCAGCGCCCGCACATGATCCAGAAGTTCCCGCATTGCATCCATATCCTGTGCCTGCCAGATGGCATTGAACCGCTCCTGGCTCTCAATCGCTTCATTCACAAGGTGATAGAAATACAGCTGATGGATCGCTTTCAGCAGTTGAGTCGTTGTATTAGAGTTCTCTTCAAATGTCTTCTGGGCTTCCAGAATTTCTTCACGGATACTTGACATCTCACTATCCAGAATCGATGCGGCTTCAGCTGCCGTCTTCAGTCGGACGCGCATTTCATCCGGCAGGCTCTCGCGGTATTTATAATTCAGCGAATGCTCAATGGTTGCCCAGAAATTCATCGCCAGCGTGCGGATCTGGATTTCGGCCAGTACAATCTTTTGTCCAAGTGCAGTCTGTACCGGGTATCTTATGATCATATGGAAGCTGCGGTATCCGCTTTCCTTGTAGTTGGTGATGTAATCCTTCTCATATAACACTTCAAGGTCCTTGCGGGCGCGGATGTATTCCGCCACTCTGCGGATATCCTCGACGAATTGGCACATAATGCGAATGCCGGCGATATCCTCAATGCCCGTTTCCAGATCCTCCATCTTCACATTTAACCGTTTGGCCTTTTCGAGTATGCTCGACAGCCGTTTTACACGTCCGGTTACGAACTCAATCGGTGTATATTCTTCTCTTTTCTTGAGTTCCGAGCGCATTGTCTTAAATTTAACTTTCAATTCCTCCACAGTCTGTTCATATGGAAGTAGAAAAGTTCCCCAGTCCCTGACGTCCATCGCCTTGTCCTCCTGTCCATTCATCCTTCAGTGATGATCAGCGCCCACCGCTTCTAGGATTTGACGGAAACCGTCCCGCCGCAGCAGCTGCCGTAATCCGGCATGCACTTTGCGGTTAACCTCCGGCCCTTCATAGATGAGTGCTGTATAAATTTCGACCAGGCTTGCGCCTGCCCGGATTTTGTCATAAGCATCCTGGGCTGTAAAAATACCGCCCGATCCGATAATCGGCAGCTTGCCGCCGGTCTGGCTATAGATTCTACGGATAATTTCTGTAGACCGGTCACGCAGCGGCTGGCCGCTGAGTCCTCCCGTTTCACCGGCTTTATCACTCTTCAGCCCGTCACGGACGAGTGTCGTATTGGTGGCAATCACGCCGTCCATTCCAGCCTCTGTGATTGTATGTACCATATATTCCAGCTCTGCGTCGCTGACGTCGGGAGCAATCTTCACCAGCAGCCCTTTAGCTTCTCCGGTCTTCTCCCGCTGCAGCCCCATCTCTTCCTTCACCTGGCTAAGCAGATTCGAGAGCTCACTGCCATGCTGGAGACTCCGCAGATCCGGCGTATTCGGCGAACTGATATTGACCACAAAAAAATCACCGTACGGATATAGCGTACGGATACACTGGCGGTAATCCTCATGCGCTAATTCATTCGGGGTGGCCTTGTTGCGCCCGATATTGACCGCAACCGGAATCCTGCGCTTCTTCATCCCCTTCAGACGCTCAGCCATTGCCGCTGCGCCTTCATTGTTGAAGCCCATCCGGTTGATAAGCGCCTTGTCCGGCAACAGGCGGAATAACCGCGGGCTGTCATTGCCCGGCTGTCCCACCGGGGTTACCGTACCCACTTCCATAAATCCGAAGCCGATCGAAGAAAAGCCGCCAACCGCTTCGGCATTCTTATCCAGTCCCGCCGCTAAGCCTACCGGTGTGGGGAAATGCACGCCAAACAGATCTACTGCCAGGTCAGCCGTCTCAGGAACACCGTACATGAGGCGCATCGCCGCACTTCCGCCCGGAACTAAATTCGCTTTATTTAGTCCGCCTATGACGAGATGGTGCGCCGTCTCCGGGTCCATTTTAAAGAAAATTGGTTTGCCAAAATGTCGATACAGCACCGTTCTCGCTCCTTCAAGGGAACCACAAATCGCACTACGACTCCCGTATCTATAGGTTTCTTCTTAATTTTATCCGTTTCCGGGTGAAAAGAAAAGTTTTTTGCCGCAGCGATTGTTCCGGCCTGCTCTTCAGAGTATAGTAATTTTCTTGTAAACGCATTACAATGTAAGGGGAATCACAGATAAAGAGAGAAAGAAGGATGCGATATGTCAACTAAACGCAAACCGCCTACACTGCAGCAGAAGAAAGAAGAAGTCAACCGCAAGGCAATCCTATGGATCAGTGCAAGTCTGGTACTGCTGGTTCTTCTCATTGTCGTTTTGTTTATCGTAGCAGGGAACTAATTCAACCAATGGTAGACCTTATGGGGGTTGGTCTGATTTGGAGGCGCATCCGAGGGGAAACGAACCTCCGGCAGGACTAGCTCCTCAGGCAGAACCCCTTTACTAATCTGCACCTTCGTGCCCATCGGCACCATCGCGAACAGCTCCTCCACATCCTTCCGGCTCATCCGTATGCATCCCAGTGATTCATCCTTGCCGATACTATCCGGCTCATTCGTGCCGTGTATTGCATAATTGCTGTCCGAGAGCTGCATGCCCCGGCTGCCGAATTCACCGTTATCACGTCCATTCGGATTGACCACTTTATCCCGGATGACGAAATTCCCTTCAGGCGTGTTGTCACCGCCAAGTCCAACTGCATAGTTCCGCAGAATGATATTGCCGCTGGTTACTGCCAGCCGGTGTTTTTGTTTATCTACAATAATCGTGAGCGGTGCTGTAAAAAAGGGCGTCTCCGCCCCGCCGGCTCCGCTGCCAGTCTCAAGACTGCCTCCGCTTGTCTCATCCTGGCCCGTTGAACCGGCGGCCGGTGTTACGGCAGGCTGCGGAGAAGGACTTGGCACTGCAGCAAGTCCCGATGCTGTCCCGCGGAGCGGAGCGAACTCCTCCTTCATCAGCGGCGTTATTCCGCCCAGCCAGTTGGCCGGGAACGGCTTCACCAGCTCCTGCAGCGAATCCGGGAGGGCCCCCTTGCCCGTCTTGTACGCCCGCATGGCACTCCAGAGTACAGCAAGCTCCTCCTGCTTCTCCTGCCACTGACCCGCCTGCTTCTTGATTTCCGCCGGATCCGGCGGCTGGCAGTCGCATACAGCCGGATTATAGGACTGGTACACCACACGGCCATCTTCGCTTTTGGCGAGCGTAGCCGCCAGCGGAAGCTTCTTCTTCCATAGCAGCCACTTACCCGACCGCTCCATGCTTAGCATTGCCGTGGCAGAAGGCGTCTGTGCGTTCTGCAGAATATCCGCCAGCCCCTGACCGCCGGCAACAGCATCTGCTCCGGCAGCTGTGAAGGACAAAATCGGCTGAACTGCCGGAGTCTTGTCTTCATCTGCCGCCAGCAGCTCAGTCAGCGCACCGGATGTATCCTCCGCGGCCTGTCCGTCCGGGCTCTCCTGCTCCTGGCCGAGTCCCGGAGCCACTGCAGCCGGAATCAGCAACAGCAGCAGCAGCATGAAGGCCAGCAGCACACGGCGCGTTCTCAGCCTGCCTGCCTGGCGTTCCCGGGACGATTGCAGCAGCCCATCCTCATATTCCTTCAGCATTTCTGCCGGCACCTTGCTGTGTTCAAATGCCTCATACACTTCGCCGGCCTGGTTGAAGCAGTAATTGGCTTTTCCCTGCTGGCCGTTCTTATAATATTCCTTACCGAGCAAGTACCATGCCATCTTATTATCAGGATGCATCTGCACATATGCTTTAAGATGCTGCGAATTTTTCACATTGGCCTCCGGGGGTCTATGATTCGTTTTAATATTTAGTTATATTTTATATCGGTCAGGGCATTAAAAAAAGACATCTCAAGCCGCATTTATCACGGTCAGAAGATGCCTTTATATTAATGTAAGGATCAGATATAAGTTTCACCCTACATCTGATCCTTACATTAGGTACTGATAAATTGAAGACCGGTTTAGCCTTCTTTGTTGAAAGGTGCATCCGCAATCTTAATGGAGTCTGTTGGACATCCGTCAGCGGAATCCTGCAGGTCATCGAACAAGTCGTCCGGAATCACGACATTACCGTGGTTGCCGTCGTTATCGTAGATCACTTCTGCCAAACCTTCATCATCGTAATCAAAAATATCAGGGGCCGTCGCGCCACAAGCACCACAAGCGATGCATGTATCTTTTTCGACCCAAGTGTACTTAGCCATTTTATCTCTGCCTCCCGTTAAACAATACAGCCTGCAGTAGCAGCCTGTTATTTTTCTCATATTAATATAAATAGGATACAATTTCAATGAATTTTCAATGTGTTTACAGTATTGCCCTATTAAACGGCCGCATCCAGACTGCAATTCCGGGCCGATATCTCAGTCGGTATCCCGGTCTGCACCACTGAGATTGTCCTTCTGCAGCGAGGTTCCCCGCTCCTTGTGATTACGCAGCCGCGCCGAGTGGCTGTCAGTGAGCATGCCTGCCGTCAGCACGGCGTTCTCACCAAACTTGTTGCGCAGCATATCCATCGCCTTATTCAGCGACTCCTTCTTAGGCTGCCGTTCGTAATCGAACAAGTCCAGCTGAATCGCGGAATCCTCCTTGAGCGTCAGGCCCTGAAGCGTCACACCCAGCAGCCGTACCGGCTTATCGCCTTTCCAGTGGCGCGCGAACTGGTCACAGACCGCCTTATAGATGTCTTCAGCGCTTTCTGTAGGAGCCTCAAGCTGGCGTGAACGGGTAATCGTCTTCATATCCGGCGTACGGATCGTTAGCTGTACCCCAGCTGCGACCAGGCCCTGCTTCCGCAGCCGCCGCGCCACCTGATCACTCAGATTCAGCAGGATCGGGCGCGCCTCCGCCAGCCCCACCACATCCCGCGGCAGCGTAGTCGTGTGGCCGATGGACTTGCTCTGTTCCCGCTCCGGGTTCACTACCCCGTGATCGATCCCGTTGCCGGCCCGCTTCAGCCAGGAGCCCATCACGCCAAAATGTCCGACCAGCATAGCCTCATCCGCAGCCGCCAGCTGTCCAATGCTGTAAATGCCCAGCTTCCGCAGCTTCTCGGCCGTCTTGCCGCCGATTCCGAACATCTCGTTGCAGGGTTTGTTCCATAGTACGGACGGCACATCGCGCAGCCGCAGCACAGAGATGCCATTCGGCTTCTTAAGATCGGAGGCAATCTTCGCCAGCAGCTTATTGGGAGCAATCCCGATCGAGCACGGGAGACCCAGCTCTTCCATAATACGCCGCTGCAGCGTCTCTGCAATCTCCAGAGGGGTTCCGAATTGCCGCGAACCGGTAATATCCAGATAACATTCGTCTATCGATACCGCTTCAAGCAACGGGGTATAGCTGTAGGCAATCTGCATAAATGCATTCGAGTACTTGCGGTATAAATGAAAATCCGGCTTAATAAGGATTAAGGATGGACAGATCCGCAGCGCCTTCTGCACCTGCATCCCGGTTGAGATGCCCAGCCTGCGTGCAGCGTAAGAGCAAGTGACTATGATCCCCCGCCGGGACTCTACGCTCCCGGCAACAGCCGTCGCTTTACCTCTATACTGCTCCGGATCCTCCGCTTCATGCACCGAGCAGTAAAAAGCGTTCATATCCACATGCAGAATAACCCTGCCGCTTGCCGGATAATATTGATCCACATTCTGCATGGTATCTACCTTCTTATCTTCAGGGTTCCATTGTTATTGCCAGCATACCTCTTCACCGGGCGGGAGGTCAACTTACAGAAGAGCCCCTTGCGTCAATCAGGTGAAAAGTTCTTTGTTACTTTCCCGCGTAAAAATGCTATAATATAAAAATTCATTTCATATACGTGTATTTAACTACTACTACAACTTTTAGGAGGACACTCATGTCTAAGTCCATCTCCATCTTCGATACTACTCTGCGCGACGGCACTCAAGGCGAAGGGATCAGTCTGTCGGCGGATGATAAGCTGAAGATTGCCAAGAAACTCGACGATCTGGGTGTCCATTATATTGAAGGCGGTAATCCGGGAAGCAACAGCAAAGACATCGAATTTTTCAAAAGAGTCCAGGAGCTGCATCTGAATGCCAAAATCACGGCATTCGGCAGCACCCGGCGCAAGAATTCGGTGGCGGAGCACGATGACGGGCTGCAAAGAATGATCAATGCCGGTGTTCCGGCGGCTACCCTGGTCGGGAAGTCCTGGGACTTCCACGTTCATACTGCGCTGCAGACTACTCTTGAAGAGAACCTGGCCATGATCGGCGACTCCATCTCCTACCTGAAACGTCAGGGTCTGGAGGTCATTTTCGATGCGGAGCATTTCTTCGACGGGTATAAGAACAACCCCGAATATGCTTCTGCCGTACTCGCCCGTGCCCGCGAAGCCGGTGCAGACTGGCTCGTAATGTGCGACACGAACGGCGGTACTCTGCCGCATGAAATTCAGGAGATGGTCTCAGGCATAGGGCTTCAGCTTCCGGGTTCCGCACTGGGCATTCATACACACAATGATTGTGAGCTTGCAGTAGCCAACACTTTAAGCGCAATCGGCGCAGGTGTGCGTCAGGTTCAGGGAACCATTAACGGCTACGGCGAGCGCTGCGGCAATGCCAATCTGTGCTCCATCATTCCAACCCTGCAGCTGAAGATGGGCTATTACTGTATTCCGGGGGATTCATTGCCCCAACTAACCAATACCGCACGTTTCATCAGCGAGGTCGCCAATGTGAACATGCCGGTGAACCAGCCTTATGTCGGAACCGCGGCCTTTGCCCATAAGGGCGGCATTCATGTCTCAGCCATTCTGCGCGATTCGCGCACTTATGAGCATATTGCCCCTGAACTGGTCGGCAACAAACAACGTGTGCTTGTCTCTGAACTGGCAGGCCAGAGCAATGTATTGTCCAAAGCCCAGGAGATGGGACTCAGCCTGGATCCAAGCAGCGAACAGGCCCGCAAGGTTATCGATAAGATCAAGGACCTGGAGCATCAGGGTTATCAGTTCGAGGGGGCGGATGCCTCACTTGAACTGCTGCTCCGGGAAGCTACCGGTGAGATGAACGAGCTGTTCACCTTCGAATCCTTCAAGATGCTGGTGGAGAAAAGCGCCGGACGCCCTGTTGTCTCCGAAGCCTTCGTCAAACTGAAGGTCGGCGGCGAGAACCTGTATACTGCGGCGGAAGGCAATGGTCCGGTCAATGCGCTGGATAACGCGCTGCGCAAGGCGCTGCAGACATACTTCCCGCAGCTTAAGGATATGCATCTCTCCGACTATAAGGTCCGGGTGCTTGACGAGCAGGATCAGACCGCAGCGAAGGTCCGCGTACTCATTGAATCCAAAGACTACGGAGACACCTGGAGCACAGTAGGCGTATCCAGCAATGTGATTGAAGCGAGCTGGGAGGCATTGGTCGATTCCATGCGCTATGCTCTGCTCGGACAGATTTCGCTGGATCAAGGTACCCAGGCCAGCAGTGAACCGAGAGGCTTAGTCAATCACTAACCGCCTTCATCCATATGATCACAAGCAAAAGCCCTCCGGTGCGAACTCAACTTCGCACCGGGGGGCTTTGCAGCACATGGCTTACGGCTCCGCTAGGAGCCGGTTAACGCGATAATTTTTTTCTCCAGTTCCTCAGCAGACAGGACACCGAGAATAATCTCGCTAATCACACCATTCTTGTCAATCAGTACATTGGTCGGGAAGACTGCCCCATTATATTTATCGAAAATCTGGCCTTTCAGATCATACATTACCGGAAATGCCAGCATATACTTCTTCACAAACCGTTCTGCGTTAGGCTTATAATCCTGGCTGGTAACATTGATGCCGTAGATATCAAGAACATCGCTGTATTTCATAGCCATCTTGTTCAGCTCCGGAGCTTCCTGCTGGCAGGGATCACACCACGAGGCCCAGAAATTAAGCATTACCGCTTTCTCTCTGGCTCCGCCGACTTCATACCGTTGATCTCCCTCCTGCAGCGTGAATGCAGGTGCTTTCTTTCCCGCATAAGCACCGGTCTCAGGTTCTGCCTGCTGCTGAAGGACTGCTACTGCCTTGGGTTCAGCATTGCTTCTATGTTCTATGGCAAGAATGGCCAGAAATATTATCAGGGCCAGAACGGTCAAATTCCGTTTGTGGACTGCTTTCATAGGAGTCAGTTCCTTTGCTAAGAGGATTTTCCTCTATTGTACCCCCACTCACTGCAGTTTCAAACGTTATTCCCAATAAAAAAAGAGGATTCCGTCAAAGACGAAATCCCATGAAGAGAGAGGGGTGAAGATATGACAGCGAGCCAGGGAATCCCCCAGTCGATCAGACTGAGCTCTTCCGTACAGCATATGCTGGGGAAGCATCTGCTGTCCTGTTATCCGCAGGAGGCCTGCGGAATCCTGCTGGGAGCTGCCGCAGCGGGTGGCATGTGTATCGACAACTATATGCCGATACGCAACGTAGCGCCTGACCCGCTGCATTCTTTTGTGCCTGATCCCGGGGAGTGGGTCAGAGCCGTGTACCGTGATCCCGCGCCTGTCGGATTCTTCCACTCCCATCCGCATGCTGCGCCCTGGCCTTCTCCTGCCGATCTGAGCGGCCTGTCTTCGCTGGGGCCTGAGTTCAAGGTATACCTGATCGGCTCTCCGGGAACCGGACATACAAGTGCTCCGCTGTTGAATGGCTTCCTTATTCAGCGGCCCGACAACGCCGGGTCCTCGCAGACACATACCTTGCAGCATGTGCCGTTAAGTCCTGCTTAGATACGCATATAGATCGCCCAGAGTCTCCACCTGTTTCTTCTGGGAAATCTGCCTCATATAATCCACCCAGAGTTTCGCCGTCATCTTGGCATCTTCCAGGGCATGATGACGGCCTTCAATCGGAATCTCGTGGATAGCCAGAAGCTCATCCAGCGTATAATTACTGCGGTGCGGCTCCAGCCAGCGGGCCAGCATCATCGTATCCAATACCCGGTGGGTCAGCTGCACCTTGGAGGTTTTCCATAACGCTGCATTCAGAAATGATTTATCATGAGCGCTTCCATGCGCTACCAGCACTCTCTGGCCGACAAAAGACATGAAATTATGCAGTCCGTCCATCAAAGACGGCGCACTGGAGGTCATCTCTTCTGAAATTCCGGTAAGCTTCGTGATCGTATCCGGAATCGCCGCCCCGCAATTCACCAGCGTATAGAAACACTCGTCTTCCTTAATCTCTTCGCCTACCACACGGATCGCCCCGAAGGACATAATTTCATCCCCGCCCTGATGGGAGAAGCCGGTAGTCTCAAGATCAAATATAACGGTCTCCAGTTCAGAGAGCGGAGTATGCAGCACTTCCGGACGCCGTTTCTCGCGCATAAGAGAACGGATAAACGCCATCTGCTGTGCTGTTTGCTGCGCTGATTCCCCGCCTCTCATGGATGCGATGGCAGATGGCATTCCGCCTTGTCTCAGGTTGTTCCAGAACCCTCCGCCTTTGTTCGGCTCCTTCATGGCTGTCTCCTTTCCGCTGACCGGAGCTGACGCTGCAGGGCCTTATGCAGACGCCTGACCAGCAGCAGACTTTCCCGCAGCTCAGTTCTGAGCTGCTTATTCTTCAAATCATTCTCCGCATAATAATCACTGCTCGCAAGCAAACCGTCTTCCACGGTATAAGGCGTATTCACCCGCATCTTCAAGGCCGTCAGAAATGCCCGCCGGATCTCTTCAAGATGCTGGTATTTGTCCAGTTCTGCCAAATGCTCAAGCCTCTTCAGCGTCGAAGAATCCTGTATCCCGTGCAGCAGCGACAAATGCCTGACAATATTGACAAGCGGAATATAAAGACCGTATTTGACATCAAAACCGCCGGCATAATCGCCAAACCGTTCCGTGAGCACCTGTCCAAGCAGATTAAGCGTTGCCTTATGGCGAACAGTATTGCGCAGCACAGCCATCGTCAGTTTGTGATTGTCCGCAAACCCGGCATGAAAGACTTCTTTCCACTTCGCGGACAATTCTACGCTGCCGGCCACATGGCGCATATCAGAAGCTATGATCAGGTAACGGACAGGCTCCCATTCCAGCTGCTCCATCCATCCCGCCAGCTGATGCTCCCATTCAGGCAGTGTTTTACGCCACAAAGGCTCGGAGCACATCACCTTGCCGTCGCATTTCTCATAACCCGCAGTTTCAAGCACATCGGACAACATGGCTCCAAAGGCTTCGAAATAGCTTTTCTTAAGCCCATCCAGCTCTCCTTCTACAATCAAACCATTATCCTGATCACTCCACAGCGTAGCTTCCTGTCTGCCTGCACTGCCGAATACAATAAAGGAATAGGCGCAGGGAGGCAGGCCATAGCCCGCCTCCTTCATCTGCGCCTCACATATACGTACCGCCGTTCCTGCAATCTGATCATGCATTGCATTCACCCGGCACATCCATTCCTCAACCGGAATAACATTTAACTGCTCCAGAAGTACTTTTTGACAAGCGGTACGCCTGGCCTTAAGCTCCTGCGGCGAACCGGCCGTTACGATGGACAAGTATCTTTCATCTTCGTTCCAGTCTGCTGTCTCCATCGAAGCCACTCGGTCCGCCTCCCTATTAAGTAGAAGATATAATTATTTCAGGGGTTTGGATTCCGATTCTGTGATCAGTTTCATTTGTTCAGGATACCCGTAAGTACCATGCTCACTGATATCCAGACCCATCAATTCTTCTTCTTCAGTTACGCGCAGTCCGATAACCAGTTTCATTACGTAGAGGATAATGAAGGACATAACCGCTACGAAAGCAAAGGTTCCGATTACACCAAGCGCCTGTACTCCCAGCTGGTGAGCGCCGCCGCCGTAGAACAGACCGGCTTTACCAACACCAACAGTTTCAACAAGCTCAGGTGTTGCAAACAAGCCTGTAGAAATCGCTCCCCACATTCCTGCAATACCGTGAACAGAGAAAGCGTAGATTGGATCGTCAAGACCTGCACGTTCCAGCCACTGGGAAGTCATGAATGTGAATGCACCAGCGATAAATCCAATAAGAATTGCTGCCCAAGGTTCTACAAATGCACAGGCGCCAGTGATCGCAACGAGTGCAGCGAGAACACCGTTTAGCATTGCCGGAATGTCCGACTTGCCGAAGTACAGCCAGGAAGCAATCAGCGCTGCCAGACCGCCTGCCGCAGCAGCCAGGTTCGTTGTCAGTGCCACGTGGCCGAAGAATCCGCCCATAGGGGACAATGCACTACCCGGGTTGAAGCCAAACCAGCCGAACCAGAGAATGATAACGCCGAGTACCGTGAATACCTGGTTGTGACCAGGAATGATAACCGGTTTACCTTCTTTATTGAATTTGCCCAGACGGGGTTTGAGCAGAATTGTTGCCACAACTGCTGCAGTTGCACCTGTAAGATGGACAACCGTGGAACCTGCATAGTCCTGCATGCCCAGTTCAGCCAGCCAGCCGCCGCCCCATACCCAGTGAGCTACAACCGGATAGATGACTACGGAGAAGAGAATTCCGAAGATGATGTATACGCTCAGCTTCGCACGTTCCGCCATACCACCGGATACGATCGCCAGGGAAACCGCTGCGAAAGCCATTTGGAACAGGAATTTTACATTTAGGGTTACATCGGAGAATGCCAGGGATTCGAACGAGGAAGCCGTTGTGTCTCCACCGTAGAAGAATCCTGTAGTGCCGAAGAAGCTATTGCCGTTACCGAAGCCAAGACCGAAGCCCAGTGCCCAGAAACACAAGCTTGCAATGGCCAGTGTCAATACCGTCTTACCAGCAACGTGGCCTGCATTCTTCATCCGGACCGAACCGGCTTCAAGCATTGCAAAACCAGATTGCATAAAGAATACAAGGATAAATGCCAGGAACGTAAACGCAGTGTCAAGTCCGATTTGCAGATCCGGTGCTGCCGGACCCTCAGCTGCAAATGCGCTGACCGGGTAGATCATCAGTGTAACCATGGCCAGGAACATCATCAACATCTTTTTTTTCATACTTTACCCCACTCCCCAATGTTATATTTTCTAACAAAGCGTGAAACTCTTAATGTCATTATAATCAGAAGTCAGGGAAATTGACAAGACTATTTTTTTGAATGTTTTAATTTATTTATGGTAGCTCACGATTTATTCACAGAATGCCAAATCTCCCGCCATACCGCAGATAATCCGCACAAACCGCCAACTTCTATATCAACCGTGGGTGCAAGCGTATACATGGCGTGTAAGATTTCAGACTATTCCTTTTGTATTTTTATTAATGTCTGTTAGTAAACATGCCTTTTTCCGCCGGATTTTTTCTGACATCGTTTTTATTTTCCTTCCATATATAAATAAACTCAACCGCTTTTTCTACGTAACTTCCTAATAATATCTGGCTGTACATAACTCCCGCTTCAATACATGACACGTAATGTGATATATAATTCATCTTATCCAGTTGTATTACATTAATAAACAGCGAATCTTTCAGCAAATGCTGCATATACTTTAAGTAAGTGTGACGTTTGACTGTACGGTTTGGGTTTTGGTATCATTAGTTAGCAGGATAATTTAATGAACAGAGTGCATCGCTGTGTTACAGCCTGCCTCTTCCAGTGAGGTGAGACAACTTGGAGATATGACCCTTTACCGGATCGGTGAGCTGGCCAAGGCGGCCGGCACGAGTGAACGTACCATTGATTATTATACGAAGCTCGGACTGATTACACCTGAATCAAGAAGCATGAAGAATTACCGTTTGTACAACCATGAAACCTTGGTCAATTTACAACGTATTAATCAGCTAAAGCAAGAGAAATATACATTGGAAGAAATCAAATCCCTGATGGGCAAATGGAACGCAGCTACACCGGAGGCCGAGGTCTCGGGCAAACTGGTCCAGCTTGAGCTTCAGATGCAGCAGCTTGAGCGTGAAGTTAAGGCTCTTGAACCGGTAATCAGCGGTTTGAAGCCCGGACAGGCCAGCCGGGCATTAGCAGCATTAATTCCACAAGGCGTTGCCTGCATGGAAGCGATCCGGCTTCTGCTGACACAGGGGCCGCCAATGTAACAGCTTGTAACTTAAAGTGGAGGAATGAGACATATGATGCCCCTAATGTATCTATTATTAATTATCGCTTTTATCTTCTCCGTGTGGGCCCAGTTCAGGGTCAAGGGTAATTTCAAGAAATGGGCCAAGGTGCCCAACATGAATGGATTGACCGGATATGAGGCCGCCCGCCGTATGCTTGATGCAAACGGACTGTACGATGTACCTATCGAACCGGTAAGGGGCACCCTCTCCGACCACTACGACCCGGTCAACCGTGTTGTCCGGCTGTCTGAGCCAGTATATTACGAAAGCTCCATCGCAGCGGTTTCCGTCGCCTGTCACGAGATCGGCCATGCGATTCAGCATAAGGAACATTATCCGATGCTGACGCTCCGCCACCGGATGTTCCCGGTCGTCAACTTCGCATCAGGTGTTGCACCATTTATGCTGCTGGCCGGTTTTATTTTCAGCTCATTGAACCTTATCGGTCTGGGGATCGTTTTCTTCTCAGCCGCAGTAGCCTTCCAGCTTGTCACACTGCCTGTTGAGTTCAATGCCAGCAGCCGGGCACGCCGGATTATGGTCCAGCAAGGCTTCATCCGCAATGAAGAGGAACGCGGCGTCGCCAAGGTCCTTAACGCCGCAGCGCTCACGTATGTGGCAGCAGCATTGGTCTCCCTGCTGGAGCTCATCCGTCTGATCCTTATGTTCCTGGGCAACCGCGATTAATTCATAATTACAAACAATACCCCGGTCGGCTATGAGCCGACCGGGGTATTGTTTTGCTGTCTGTCCTTGAAATAGGTTAGCAGGAAGGTACGGAACGAACGGGCCACCAGCGGAAGCTTCCCGTCCGCCCGGTGAATCAGTCCCACCGTTCTTGTAACCGACGGTTCAACGACCCGGACCTGCGCCGGCTGCATCGGATTGGTCTGGTAGAGCGCCATCTCGGGCAGCAGACTCACTCCCATCCCGGCGGCCACCAGACCGCGGATAGTATCTGTCTCCCCGCCTTCAAAAGCAATCTGCGGCTTAAAGCCCGCCTGCAGACATGCTTGCCATACTATCGGCCGCAGCGAGTAGCCTTGGCTGAACAATACGAATTTCTCTTCACGCAGCTGCTCCAGCCGGATTACTTCCTCTCCGGCCAGCGGATGATTCTGCGGAAGAATGGCGAACAGCTCTTCAGTCATTACAATATCTCCGGCCACATGCCCGTCATTCTCCGGAAATGGAGAAATGAACGCCAGGTCCACCTCACCCGAAATAACATCCTTGATTAACGAAGGATATGCGCCCTGCTTAAAGCGGAATTTGACATGGGGATAATGCCGGCGGAATTCCGCAACTATAGAAGGAATGAGATGGGTCCCCAGACTGTGCGGAAATCCGATGCGGATCTCCCCGCGCTCCGGATCAAGGAATTCATGAACCTCCGCCACGGAACGGTCCAGCTCGTTTAGCAATGATTCCACTCTTTTGCAAAAGAGCTGTCCGACGGGAGTAAGCTGCAGGTTCCTCCCCTTCTGCATGAACAGATCTACACCCAGTTCCTGCTCAAGCTGATGGATCTGGCGGCTTACTGCAGATTGCGCGACATGCAGCTCTTCCGCCGCTCTGGTGACATGTTCCTTTTGGGCAACTTTTAGAAAATACTGCAGCTGTCTAAGCTCCACGTCTCCACCCTCTCTTATCTCCCTTTTCTTTTGAATACGCGGATCATAAGCCCGTAAATGAAGAACCCGGCTATCAGGCCGCCGATATGGGCCATGTAGTCTACATGCGGCGTAGCAAAGGACATAATAATCCCCATGACCAGGAGGCCGTACAGCGTCTTGCGCGAGCCCTCATCCATCAATGTTCTTTGCAGAAGCGCAATGTAGAGGAACGCGCCATAAATCGCGTAGATGGCGCCTGAGGCGCCTACAGAGACAATCCCGATCTCAACCACTCCGCGGCCGCTGATGGCAACTCCCAGCAGATTCGCCAGGAACCCGCCCGCCAGATACAGCAGCACATACCGCCACCAGCCCATCAGACGCTCCAGGGGAGGCGCAAAGACCAGCAGGGCGAAACAGTTAAAGAACAGATGCGCAAACCCGTTGTGCAGGAACATGGCCGCAGCGTAGCGCCACAGTTCCTCTTTTTCCGGGCCGACATTTACCGTTGCCCCGAACTTGACGAGGGTTTGCAGATTTGTCGATCCGCCGTTCAGCGACAGCACAATAAACATAACTACATTAGCCAGAATCAGTAAACAGGTTACCGGGTAATACCGGAGATAACTTTTCCACTTCTCGTATCGTATGAAAATCATAGCACCCATCCTTTTATGTATGTTTGTCCGGCTCGACATTCAGCTTCTAAAAAGATTATAATTTATTGTGGCAGTAACAATCCAATATTGCAATTCAAGGAGGAAACAAGGACATGACGCAAGAAAGAACAGGCGTAGCTACTTTTAAAGGCAATCCCATTACTCTCGTAGGACCTGAACTGAAGGCAGGAGATTCCGCACCAGCATTCGTGGTAAGCAAGAATCTGCTGGAAGATGCTTCACTCGGTGATTATGCCGGCAAAATAAAGCTGATCAGCGTTGTGCCTTCCCTCGATACCGGTGTGTGCGATGCACAGACCCGCCGCTTCAACAGCGAGGCTGCCGGACTCGGCGATGACGTAGTTATTCTCACCATCAGTACAGACCTGCCTTTCGCCCAGGCACGCTGGTGCGGCGCTGCAGGCATTGACAGTGTAATTACGCTCTCCGACCACAAGGAAACCTCATTCGGACAAGCCTACGGCGTACTGATCAAGGAATTCCGTCTGGATATGCGGTCCATTTTCGTTGTGGACAAGGATGACAAGCTGGCTTATGTCGAATATCTCGGCGAAATGGCGGAGCATCCCGATTATGAAGCTGCCATCTCAGCTGTCCGGGCACTGCTGTAACCGCCGCGAACGATATCCCACTTATAAATATCGGTCTTAGAAAAAAAAGCGGCAGAAGGTCATCCTTCTCCCGCTTTTTGCGTATGATGATCCATATTTATTAATGCCTAGCACGGCCTGTACCGCGCTTAGAAACCGCATACATTCTCTGAACAAAAAAGTGAAGTTTGCTCTTAATCAGCCTTATATTTGCCCAGCTTCTTATCCAGCGACTGGTACAAACGCTGAATGACACGGTAATTGGCACCCAAATCGCCGAGCGATCCTCTGGATGCGGAATACATATCTACGGCACAGCGTACCGGCGAGGTACTCAGCACAGATACGGTGATATCCAGTGTGCGGCCGAATGCCGTTCTCTTCTCCAGGGTGATCTCCCCTACAGACTGTACTTCATGAAGTACCTTGAATCCAGGAATCTTCTTCAGCGTTGCGGATACTTCGTCCCACGCCTTGTCTTTTGAAAGAGTGTAATAACGCGTTTTGAGTGCCGGATCTTTTGCACGGTCGCTTGTTCCGTCATGACTGCGAAATAAACCGACCAAGGTTCTTTTCAACGACAAAATTCTTCCCCCTCTTTAAATCCCAAGTTCACTACCCTAAGTGTAACACTCTTATCGCCGGAACAAAAGAGCATAGCGCACTTTCCCAGGGTTAATAACCCAAACACACACCATAAAAGGCACCCTATTCCTGCAGGTGAGCAGGTAACAGGGTGCCTTGTCAAAAACAGTGGAAAACCCGCCTATGCCGTCCGGCTGCAGTGTCTTCTGAACCTGCTATAGCAGGTGGGTGACCGCAGAAGTCGTTTTTGAATTCCCCAGGTCGTATAGACAGGGCTGTTCAGCCGCGCTTCATGTAGATCTCCCAAGACATTATCATTGGTTCAAAACAACGAGCAACCATAACGAACATCGCAGGATTTATTAATATTATATTGCGTTTTAACGAAAAAGTAAACCTGTATGCGCTTTAATTAACACCGGAATAAATTTCCGTCATAATTATACGTCTTTCAGTTAACGGGATGTTAACTCTTCTTGAGGTTGATGCCCTCTTCCTCTTCCTCTTCATCCTCATCAGAAGGCATGCCTTCATTCTCAGCAGCTTCCAGCGCCGCCTGCTCCTCAGCCAGCTTCTTCTTCTCCACCTGCAGCTGCAGCTTGTTGTAAGTTGCATAGAAGTTAAAGAAGGCCAGCATAGCAACAAATGTAGGAATACAAAGAGCGTAGAGCACCGGATACCGCAGACCTATATAGAGAAGAACCGCTGAACCAATAAGTGTTGAGAATACACGGATCGGCCGGGCGATGGTCAACAGAATGGAGTTGGTCACCACTTCCTTGAAGGTCATCTGGTAATGAACCACGATCGAGAAGAAATTGAACATGGAAACGAACAAAATAATCATCAGCACGAGCATTAATATACCGACGATTTTGAGATTGGCCATCTGTGTCATGTATACGGTAACATCAACGTACATGATCACGAACAGCAGGGTGTAGATCACCCCTCCAAGCATGCTTTTGAAATAATTCTCTTTGTACCCCTGAAAAAAAGTCCGGAACGTGCTTACATCCGTGTTGCCCATAACCCATTTGCGCACTACTGTAAACAGCGCCGCCGTAGCGGGAAATACAGTGAATGGCGCGAGTACGCCAAGTACCCAGTTGAGCGTGATCTGCTCATTCGGCCCGCCTGCTTCCGAACCCAGCATAATCATCTTCATAATTCCTGCGAACAGAAACGGAACCGAACACAGTGCCCACAAAATATTACTGAAGGCAATACGTGATATCCATTCCGTGATGCGGTATAAACCGCCCATTGCTCCCTTAAACTCCAATTCCCTTCCTCCTGTCTATCTAGCGCATACTGCGTATCTTAACTATACCCTATTTGACCCGGACTTTTCCAGCGCCCAAGTTTACAAGTTATAGGTAAGCGTCTATGCAAGCTCCGAGATCCGTCCATATATTAGAATCGTAACCACAATAACCACTGTTCAAAGGAGGTTAACCCTATGTCCGCACCTGGATGCTACAATCCTTGGACTTCCACCGGTACGATTCTCGTTCTGTTCATTCTGCTCGTCATCATTACCCGCACTTTTATCTAAACATGTATGATAAGGATAATGTATTGCGCGAAGCATATAAATTCTTATCTCTGCAAAAAAAGAAGACGAGAACCGCTAGCGGTCGCTCGTCTTCTTCCTATGTCAAACGCAATGCTTAAACGTCGTAATCCTGTTTAGCCGGACGGGCGCTTGTGCTGCTTGGGCGCGGCGATGGTTTGCGGTCCGCACTGCGGCTTGCACCGCCATCGCGTCCTGCTCCCGCATCACGGTTGCCTTTGTAGCCGCCGCCGTAGCTGCTGCCGCTGTTGCTGCCATAGCCGCTGCTGTAGCCGCCACGGGTGCTTCCGCCGCTGCTGGCATTATCACGGTTACCGCGATAGCCGCCGCCACTGCTGCTGCCAGTTCCGGAGCCTGTACGGTTGCCGCCATAGCCGCCGCCGTTAGGCTTGCGTCCGCTGCGGATATCGTTCTTGCCTCCGCGGCGTTTCGCGCGGATCGGATCTTCAGGAGTCAGCTCGATTTGCGCATCCTTGTTATCGCCGGTAAGAAGCTTCATAGCTGCGGACAGCAGCTGTACAGAATCATATTGCTCCAGCAATTGAATGGCAATACCTTTGTATTCGTTCAGTTCGCCGCCGTCCTCAACCATTGCCAGCAGACGTTCTGCCGTAATGCGTTGTTTGCCTTCAATAGCCTCAGCCATAGTAGGAAGCGGTTTACGGGTAATGCGGTGACGGGTAACACGTTCGATCAGGTGCAGGTGATCCATTTCGCGAGGAGTTACGAAGGACCATGCTGTTCCTTCTTTACCGGCACGGCCGGTACGGCCGATACGGTGTACATAGCTTTCCGGATCCTGCGGAAGGTCGAAGTTGATTACATGAGTTACACCGGAAACGTCCAGACCGCGGGCTGCAACGTCTGTAGCAACCAGTACATCAATACTGCCGTCGCGGAATTTGCGCATTACAGCATCGCGCTGGTTCTGCGACAAGTCACCATGCAGGCCATCAGCGGAATATCCGCGTTTCTGCAATCCTTCAGCAAGCTCGTCTACCCGGCGTTTGGTACGGCCGAAGACGATAGCCAGATCAGGGGACTCCATATCAATCAAACGGCTGAGTGCTTCGAACTTCTGGCGTTCAGGAACTTCAATATAAGCCTGATCGATTAGCGGTGCGCTGATTTGCTTAGGAATTACGGATACATGCTGTGGATTCTTCAGGAACTGCTGGGCAAGACGTTGAATGTTAGGAGGCATAGTAGCCGAGAAGAGCATCGTCTGACGTTCTTCCGGAACGAGCTTGAGGATCGTCTGGATATCCTCCATGAATCCCATATCCAGCATTTCATCAGCTTCATCAAGTACAATGGTCTGTACATCATCAAGACGGATGGTTTTGCGGTTGATATGATCCAGGAGACGTCCAGGAGTACCAATAATGATCTGAGGTTTCTTCTTAAGTCCGCGGATTTGACGGCCGATATCCTGCCCGCCATAGATAGCCAGTGAACGAAGTCCCTTGAAGCGGGTCAATTTGCCAATTTCTTCTGCTACTTGGATAGCAAGCTCGCGTGTAGGCGTCATAATCAGTGCAACGATTTTTTCTTCTTCCCGGGCGATCTTGGAAATGAGGGGAATCCCGAAAGCAGCGGTCTTACCTGTACCCGTCTGTGCCTGGCCGATTAGATCCGATCCGGCCATTGCAAGCGGAATAGCTTGCTCCTGAATGGGTGTTGCTTCCTCAAATCCTAGTTCAGTGATTGCCTGTAGCACTTTTGGCTCCAAGCCGAATTCTGCGAATGTTTTCAAATTATTCATGCTCCTTCTATACAGTGGACATTCCACATGCTTGTCTGTATTCTTAAGTAGCGGTAAACACATTTATAGGCTGTCCAATCATGCCGTATTTCCTGCATGGTTTAGCGCGTATTGGGACAAAAAAGCTGTCCTATGATCAGGCCACTACATATACCTGACAACTGTAACTTCGCATTCTAAGCAATGCAAAAATACCATTGTAACGTCCTACTCAAGAATATCCTATACATTATATCACAAACCCGATCAGGAATACCAGTACATTCCTTTCTTTCATTACTTACATTAAACATAGAGGTGAATTTGTTTGTTGAAACTCAGACTATTCGGGAGTTATCTGGCCGTAATCTTCGGTTCTGCGATGATTGCCTGCGGCTTTAATCTGTTCCTGATCCCGCACAGACTGCTCAGTGGAGGAGTATCGGGCCTGGCCATGCTGGTCGGTTACTTCACTCCATTTAATATCAGCCTGCTGTATTTACTCTTCAATGTGCCGCTGCTTGCCGCCGGCTGGTTCCAGCTCGGACGGAGGTTCATTATCCTCAGTATCCTCTCTGTCGGAGCCACAACCTGGCTGATGACCCTGGTGCCGGTGCATCAGGTATCCTCGGACATGCTGCTGGCTTCCGTCTTCGGAGGGGTGCTTGTAGGTGTCGGGGCCGGAGTGTCTTTCCGTGTAGGCGGCTCGTCCGGCGGATTTGATATTCTGGGCTCGATTATTACTCGTTACCGCGATTTCCCGATTGGCAATGTCCTGGTCGGCCTTAACGGGCTCGTTATTCTGGCCGCAGCTTATTTCGATAACAACTGGAACCTGGCACTTGCATCCATGGTTTCCATTTATGTGAGCGGCAAGGTCGTGGATCTGATTCATGTCAGCCACATCAAGGTCACTGTCTATATAGTAACAACCCGGACGGATGAGCTTCTGCAGCAATTGCTGGGACTGCAGCGCGGCGTCACAAAGATTAAGACGGAAGGTGCTTATTCTCATGTGGAACGGGACATGCTAATGACAGTGACCACTCGGTACGAACTCGCAGAGCTTAAACGGATCATCAAAACAAGCGACCCGCAGGCTTTCGTGAACATCGTTGAGACGGTCGGGGTGATGGGGTCCTTCCGCAAAAGATAGGCCCTGAAAAAAATGCGCATATTTTAAAATTGTGATATATTAGTACCACGCAGGACCCTTATCAATTTCATGAAGATTGTGATTTACCCCTCTTTTTTCCAGGCACTTCGTTTTTCCGGGTGGACCCTGAATTCAAATTCAGTTCGATTCGAAAAAGGAAAGGGTGATTTTTGTGGAAATGGAAACGGTAAAACTGTCAGCAATCGTCATGAGGTGGTATCCCGATATGATACCGTTTCTGAAGCAGGACGAACTTAACTCTGTAATCGTTCTGCGTGACGGTCTGAGTATTCTGGAACCGGCAGATGCCATGGATATCATCCATTACAGCATTTGCGAGCATCAGAATTCTGCGTATCTTCACTAAGTAAGCTGCTTTAGAGCAAGTTTTGATAGTTGCCGCTTCGGATTCGGCCTTCGTGCCGGATCCGGGCGGCATTTACTTTTTAATTCAGCGGTTCAAAATCTGTACATCCCGTTTATAAACAACAAGAGCGGTTTTTATGACACCAAAAATTACGGGTATTGTTACAAGTCTGTTCTTTTTGAGTGCACCCGTTACTTTATACTTTAAGGGAATGTACATAAAGGGAGCGAAAATGAAATGAACATCACCTGGGCATTACTGATGATGGCCCTGGGAGGCGTTGGAGTGCCGAATAACGGCCACGACGCTGATGTGGCAGCAGCACTGCAGAGCGCCATGAATCCCCCCATCGTCGCAGAACACACTACGAATCCAGAGGCAACAGCGACTTCACCGAATGGTGCTGGCGGCACTGCAGCACCGGCACCTTCACCAAGCGCAACACCAGAGACAGTACTTCATACCGATCCGCAGCCAGATGCACCTAAGGTTAAAGGGATTTATGTAACGGCCTACAGCGCCGGGGGAGCGCGTATGGAGACCCTGCTTGCCCTGCTCGACAAAACCGAACTGAATTCCATGGTCATTGACATCAAGGACGACGCCGGATACATCACATACAAAACGGATAACGCTGAACTCCAGCAAATGGGACATCCCCAGCCGTTCATTGGAGATATCAACAAGCTGATGACACGCCTGAAGGAACATGACGTATATCCCATAGCCCGGATTGTTGTCTTCAAGGATTCTGTACTGGCTAAGAAGAACAAGGAATTATCCTTTGTAAATTCCGACGGCTCCGTCTGGGCTAATAAGGGCGGAGACAGCTTCGTGAATCCGTATAATGAAGCAGTGTGGAAATACAACGTGGATATTGCCAAAGAGGCGGCTAAGCTTGGATTCAAGGAAATTCAATTCGACTATGTGCGCTTCCCTGAAGGCTTCGAGAAACGTGCAGATACATTGAAATATACCAAAAGCGACAGACCGCGTGTAGAGATTATTGCCGACTTTGTCAAATATGCCAAAGCAGAGCTGGCTCCGCTCGGTGTCCGTGTCTCTGTTGATATCTTCGGTTATGCAGCCTCAGTTCCTGCAGCAGAGGGCATTGGCCAGGATTTCGTCAAAATATCGAAGAATGTGGATGTCATCAGCCCGATGGTCTATCCGAGCCATTACTCTACCGGCTGGTTTGATGTGAAGGACCCGGATAAGGACCCTTATGCTACAATCAAAGGCTCGATGGTCGATACGCACAAGAAGCTTGATCCGCTCGGCAGCTACAAGCCGGTAATTCGTCCATGGATTCAGGATTTCACCGCCAGCTGGCTCGGCAGCGGCCATTATGTCAAATACGGTAAGAAGCAGGTTGAAGACCAGATCCGCGCCTTGAAGGACGAGAACGTGGATGAATTCCTGCTCTGGAACGCCAATAACCGCTATACCTCGGAAGTGGATTACGAACAATAAGCTTACAGCAATTATCTGATGTATCCAATCACCATAAGACATCACCATAAGACGATCCGGAACCCGGCAGCTGCCGGGTTTTTTACTGAGAACTAAGCATGTACATTCTTATACACTACTATATAGATAACGGGGCATTGATTATTATGAATCAGACATCATCCATTAAACAAAAGGCCGGGCAGTTTCTGCACATTCTGCTTCCGATCCTTATTACACAGATTGCATTGTCAGCCATCACCTTCTTCGATACGAACATGTCCGGTAAATTCGGCACGAATGATCTCGCCGGTGTTGCTATCGGCACTAGCTTGTGGATTCCCATTCAGACCGGGCTCAGCGGGATCCTGATGGGAATTACACCAATTGTCTCGCACCTCATCGGCAGCAGACGCAATAAGGATGTCGCCCATCAGGTAATGCAGGGCATGTGGCTCTCCTTGCTCGTATCGGTGCTGGTTCTCATTCTGGGCGGATTGGCCTTATCGCCGGTACTCAATTTCATGAACCTGGAGCCAGAGGTACGCGATATCGCATTCCGGTTCCTGCGGGCGATTTCTTTTGGCATCATTCCATTGTTCGGTTATACCGTAGTCCGCAGCTGTATTGACGCACTGGGTCAGACCCGTGTCTCGATGTTCATCACACTGATTGCTCTGCCGGTTAACGTGGGACTCAATTACCTGCTAATCTTCGGTAACTTTGGCTTCCCCCGCCTTGGCGGAGTTGGCGCCGGTGTAGCCTCAGCCATTACATACTGGGTAATATTCCTGATTGCCCTGATCTTCATCTACCGTGCCGAGCCTTTCAGAAGCCTGCAGCTGTTCCGCAAGTTCCATGCCATGTCGCTTGGCAGCTTCAAGGAACTGCTGAAGATCGGTGTTCCTATCGGCTTCTCGATTTTTTTTGAAACCGCGGTTTTCTCAGCCGTTACCCTGCTTATGAGCCGCTTTGACACGGTTACTATTGCAGCCCACCAGGCAGCGATCAACTTCGCGTCTACGCTGTATATGATTCCGCTGAGCATCTGTATGAGTCTGACGATACTTGTCGGCTTCGAGAGCGGTTCCGGCCGGCTGAAGGATGCCCGCCAGTATGGGATTATGGGCATCGGAACGGCTGCGGTCCTCTCCCTGCTTACCGCACTTGTGCTGCTGTTCGCCGGAAGCCATGTTGCCGGGCTGTACTCAGATGAACCGGAAGTAATCTCACTAATCCAGCATTTCCTGATCTATGCGATCTTCTTCCAAATTTCCGATGCTATCGCCACACCGACCCAGGGCGTGCTGCGGGGTTATAAGGATGTTACCCCTGCCTTCATCATTTGCTTCATTGCATACTGGGTAATTGGTCTTCCGGTTGGCTATCTGCTCGCCACTTATACGGATCTGGGTGCTTACGGCTACTGGATCGGCCTGATTACCGGTCTCGCTATCGGAGCCATTCTGCTGCTGGCACGGCTGGTCAGAGTGCAAAGAAGATTCGCGCCTGAGAAGGCTTGAGCATATTTACAGCTAGATACATGCAAAAACAGCCGCAGACTAGAGGACTATCCTCCAATCTGTGGCTGTTTTTTAATTTACCGGCTCTTTACAAGCAGTTCTACCGCTTCCTTGATTACTTGCTCAGTAGAATTCCCTTTTGCAAGTTCTTCCTGGATGCAATGTTCCAGGTTGTCTCCGATCACCGCACCAGCAGTACGGTCCACTGCAGTTCGTATCGCTGTCAGCTGTGTCACAATCTCCCGGCAATCCTTGCCTTCTTCCAGCATACCGAGCACGCCGCGCACCTGGCCTTCGATTCGTTTCAATCTGTTGATTATAGCCTTATCATATTCCATGGTTTCCTCACTCCCTCTATACGAACAGATTAACAGCAGAATCCTCCGCGGCACCAAGATAGCTGGCAACACCGCCAATTTCAATCCCGTCAATTAATTCTTCCCGGGCAATACCCATGATGTCCATACTCATCGAGCAAGCCATCAGCTTCACACCGGCATCAAGGGCTCCCTGCATCAGCTGTTCCAATGAATCCACATTCTTGCGCTTCATAGTATAGCGGATCAGCATAGAGCCCAGCCCGCCCATATTCATTCTTGATAAGGGAAGCTTTCGGGTGCCTCGCGGCATCATCATTCCGAACATCCGGTCGAGGACGCTCTTCTTTACCTTCGGCGGCTTCCCCCGGCGCAGAACATTAAGCCCCCAGAAAGTAAAAAACATCGTTACCTGCTTTCCCATCGCGGCGGCGCCTGAAGCAATGATGAAGGAGGCAATGGTTTTGTCCAGATCACCGCTGAATACAACCAGAGTTGTGCCTTCAGTGACCTGAAAATTCTGCACAGGGAGAGTATCAGCATCTGCCTTTCTGACTCCCTTTCGCACCAGCGCCTTCACCTTGCCTCCAGATACATCTACTGATTCCAGAGTATTATGCGTCTTGCTGCACCACTGTCTGATGTCAGCAGCAAAACCAAAATCCGTTGCAGTAATCTCAACCTGCTGCCCCGTTTCCATCGATTTAATAGTTTCGTATATTTTAAGTATAGGGCCCGGGCATTGCAATCCGCAAGCATCCAGTATAAGACGCTGTTCACCCTTAGGTTCTTTCACGCGAACTACAGCACTGGCCGGAGCGGGAGCTGTTGAAGAGGCCAGAGTCCCCTGCTTCTCTAAATTTTGCGGTTCACTTTCTGCCATTGCGGCATAGGTTTTATATCCGCCATCTACATTTTTCACTGGATAACCGTATTGGCTCAACATTCTCGCGGCAATGTATCCTCTTAGCCCTACCTGGCAGGACACGGCAATTTTCTGATTACAAGGAATTTCGGAGAGCCGGTCTCTAAGCTCCGGGAGCGGAATATTTATAGAACCGGAAATAGAACCAGCTATCCGCTCTACTTCATCTCTGACATCAATAATGAGTCCGCCGCTGCGTGTGAAATCATCCACCTCATGCCACTGCAGATTACGGACGAGTCCCTCCATTATATTGGAAGCAACATACCCGGCCATATTTACGGGGTCCTTGGCTGAGGAGAATGGGGGAGCATAAGACAATTCTATATCGGCCAGCTCGTCAGCCTTAAGATTGCCGCGGATTGCTGTGGCAATCACATCAATTCTTTTATCAACACCGCTGCTGCCCACCGCCTGTGCTCCATAAATAACTCCCGTCTGCGGATTGAACAACAGCTTCATAGCTATCGGAGCAGCACCGGGATAATATCCGGCATGGGAATTGGGATGTATATGCACAGCTTCGTATGCTACCCCCAGAGTCTTAAGCGTCTTCTCGTTATTTCCGGTAAGGGCGGCAGTTAAATCAAAGATTTTGATAATCGCCGTCCCCATTGCTCCGCTGTAAGAAGACTCGCGTCCATTAATATGATCTGCCGCGAGACGGCCCTGCCGGTTCGCTCCCCAAGCCAGGGATACCATAGTATCAAATCCTTGAATGCGGTCCTTCACTTCAATGACATCCCCGACGGCATAAATAGCGGGGTCACTGGTCTGCAGTGAGGCATTCACTTTAACGGCTCCCCGGATGCCAAGCTCCAGACCGCTGCTGCGTGCCAGCTCATTCTCAGGGCTGACTCCAATTGCCATAATCACCATATCTGTCTTTAGCTCTTCACCGGAAGTGAGGCGAAGCAGGCTGCCTTGTTGTTCAAAAGCCTCTACACCCTCGTTCAGCCGCAGCTCTACACCATGCAGCCGCATATGTTCTTCCAGCGGCCTTACCATTTCCGGATCTAACGGATTCAGAATTTGCCCTCCCCGGTCAATTACGGTTACTGCAAGACCCCGCTGCCGCAGATTCTCCGCCATTTCAAGTCCGATAAAGCCAGCACCGATTATCGTGGCATGCTCTGGCTGAGAAATATCAACATAAGCTTTGATACGGTCGGTATCAGGAATATTCCTTAGTGTGAACAGATTCTGTGCATCGGCTATACCATGAATAGGCGGCACTACCGGCCGCGCACCGGGAGACAGCACGATGATGTCGTATGGAATCTGATCAACCTCCCCGGTCTTTACATTCCGGCAATGCACCAACTTGTGTTCACGGTCTATTCCTGTTGCCTCAGTAAACACTCTCACCTCGATATTAAATCTTGCCGTTATGCCGGCAGGTGTCTGCAGAAACAGCTTATCCCGGGAATCAATGGTTTCCCCGATATAATATGGCAGTCCACAGTTGGCAAATGAAACATGTTCTCCCCGTTCCACAATAATAATCCGGTCTTGCTCATTCAATCTTCTCAAGCGCGCTGCAGCTGATGCTCCTCCTGCTACTCCGCCAATAATAACTATAGTTCTGCCCACTTGCATTTCCCCCTCACGTTGTCATACCCCTAGGGGTATTACTATATACGGGTGGGGGTATATAGTCAAGTGAAAAAAAGCGCCCTTCTCGTGAAAAAGGCACCCGCATAATGAAAGAAACCATCCTCTTTCCGGCTCAGTGCTGGAAAGGCCAGGTTAAGAAAAAACCCGCCTGTCTCCAGGCGGGTCTTAACGATATAAATAGTTCTATTGGGACAAACGGGAAGCCAATTCGTACAGATCCGTGTCGAAATCTTTCTTCGTGTTTACTACGGTATCGATATCAGTAAGAGTCAGTTCACCCTTGATAATTCCGCATGCTTTGTCTGATTCGCCTTCAATCAGCTTACGGACTGCGAAGTCGCCCAGACGGCTGGCCAGGTTACGGTCTCCTGGAGTAGGTGTGCCGCCGCGCTGGATATGTCCCAGAACAGTTACGCGGGCATCCAGAGAAGCATGGCGGTCTTTGAGCGCTTGTGCCACATCTTCACCTTTGCCTACGCCTTCAGCAACAATCACAATACTGTGACGTTTGCCGCGGGCAAAATTGTCCTTCATCCGGTCAGCAACTTCATTCAGGTCATAAGGCATTTCAGGTACAAGAATGGTTTCCGCACCGGAAGCAAGACCTGCATGCAGCGCGATGTCTCCGCAATGGCGGCCCATAACTTCCACGATCGAAGAACGCTCATGGGAAGACATGGTGTCACGCAGTTTGTTAATCGCATCTACAACAACGCCTACGGCTGTATCGAAGCCAATCGTGTAATCTGTGAAGGAAATATCATTATCGATGGTACCCGGCAGAGCCATGGTGTTAATACCCAGCTTGCTAAGTTTGTTAGCTCCTTTGTAAGAACCGTCGCCGCCGATTACTACCAGACCGTCAATGCCCATTTCATTCAGAATGTCAGCACCTCTCTGCTGGCCTTCAGGTTTCAGGAACTCCAGACAGCGTGCAGATTGCAGAATGGTACCTCCGCGCTGGATAATGTCACCCACACTGCGCAGATCCATCGGGAAAATGTCACGGTTAAGCAGACCCTGATACCCGCGCTGAATGCCGAACACTTCAATCCCGAAGTAGATCGCACTGCGGACAACCGCACGTACAGCGGCGTTCATGCCCTGTGAATCTCCTCCACTGGTTAATACTGCGATTTTTTTTACGTTTGCCATTCTGTTTGTTCCTCCTTAAAATTGCGCCGGATCACTGAGTTGAAAAGAGTCCCGGCGGCATCTGATGCGACTAATACATGTGTTTGCGTATCCAGCGGCTGTTAACGAAGAAGAATAGTCTGGTCAGCGGACTTTTTCTCATCAGCCGTTTGGATACAGAGCGAACCTCCCGCTGTTCGCTGACTTTTGGATCGGATAAATAAAGTGCCAGGAGCCCCTCGATGACCATACGATGCATTGAGGTCTCGGGAAGGTTCCGGACATCCTTGCGGGCCCACTCCACGATGGAAGCGATCCGATTCAGCATGGTATCAGTGTTGTCATAATAATTGCAGAAATTGAGGTCACCGCCGGCCCGGTCTTCGTCCTGGTCAATCAGATAATCCAGCATAATGTGCAGTCCGCACACATGCGGAAAGTAAGCAGCACGAATGGAAGCCGATGAAGAAGTGCTCAATTTAGGATCACATGAGGCCAAAAAAAGCATAAAGACTCCAAGAGTTGAACCGGTTGCGGCGGCAAACTCATTCCACTGGAGATGAGGCGCACGATGGCCTTCTTTCTCCCACCATTCCTTCAGGGCGGCTTCCCTGAGCTCCGGACGAATATGCTTATAGACCTGAAGATCGGTGTACAATACGGCCAGATCATGAATCTCAGCAGCGGCAGCACCGTAACCAGGAAGCTGGGAAGTCATCTCCTGGCATTTGCGGACCAGCCTGTACAAATAACCGCCGTCATTCTGTTCGTTGCGCAGCGCATAATAGTTCACCGGCTCCGCCCCGGGGTTAATAGCATCAAGCATCGATTGATGCAGCAGCCGGAAATCGGCAGGGTCAAGCGAAGTACTGCGGTCACATAGGTTGTCCAAATAATCACTGATCGTCTGATAAGCAACAATTAGCGGAATCAGTATATGTCTCATCGACAAATTGCCGGCGGCATAAATACCGCCGCCTTCGCAATGAAACTGCTTCGTTTCAATGCTGGCAAGCGCTTGCTTGCGGAGCTCGGGATCGGGAATCCCTTCTGCATCCTGGCGCCAGAAATCGAGACTTGCCCGTACTTCCGGCAGCACGTACTTGTAGACCCTGTTCATCAGTCCAATGGGACCGCGCGGACTAAGGTAACGGCCTTGCTCAAATTCTTTCAATGACAGTGCCTCCACATTGTTGTCTCCTTATCCAAATCATCATTATTATAATATGCAGAGCGTATTTGTACAAACAACAAAATCACTTTCGCAAAACCTTGAAAGATTCAGAAAAACGATTTTCCACGTAACCCCTGCCTTAGCGGCTTTGTGCTATACTATTACCCGTTCGACATTAAATATATGAGATTGAGGCTTATTTCATATCCGGAGGAGTGCAGGTTCATGTATGCAGGACGGAGCGGCGGCCAATATAGCGATCAAAACTGGCTGCGATCCTTTATGTTTACCCTATACGGCACCAGTGTGCTGGTTGTATCTTATTTTCCTTTATTCTATTCACATTTGGGCTTCAGCAGTCCGCAGATGGGTCTGCTCTACTCTGTCGGCCCGTTAATCTCCATTCTCTCCAATCTGTTCTGGAGCATGATGAGTGACCGGCTGGGTACGGTCCGGAAGATCATGGCACTCCTGCTCGGAGGCCAGCTGGTAACCGCTATCATTCTGGCCAGAGCGGCAGACTTCTCAAGTGTTATGCTTATTTTGTCCGTTTTCTATTTCTTCTATTACCCTGTATTTCCGCTGGCAGATACCATGGCGATCAAAATTGCCCAGCGTCACGGGCGGAACTTCATCGCAATCCGTGTATTCGGTTCACTCGGGTACTCTTTCTTCGCACTAACGATCGGTTATGTGCTGAGAGCACTTGGCCCTGAGTATAGTGTAGGCATTTGTATTGTGATTGTCGTGACCGCACTGCTTATTACCATCGGGCTGAAGGACGTGAAACGCAGCGATTCAGTACCTTCACCTGTGAGCGGGGAAACTCCAGTCAAACCGCTTAAAGGCGGCGGACTCAAAGAAATCCTGTTCCAAAAGGAAGTGCTGTGGTTCTTCAGCTGCGTCTTTCTGCTCGCCATCGGTTACCGGATGAACGAAGCCTTCCTGACCATCAGCCTCAAGGGAATGCATGCCGGTGACGAGATTATCGGCTGGGCACTGCTGGCATCAGCTCTTAGTGAAATCCCGATCTTCTTCCTGCTGAGCAAATACGGCGACAAATTCAAAGAGCTGCCGCTGCTCGCCTTCGCAAGCCTGATGTTTGCCTTGCGTTTCCTGTTCATGTCGCTGGCTCAGGAACCGGGGACTGTAGTCGCAATTCAGGCTATGCACAGCATCTCATTCGGCATCTATTATGTAACTGCTGTCCGTTATATTACACGGATTATCCCCGATCATCTCCGGGCAACGGGAATGGCACTCTTCACGGTTGTATGGTCAAGCGGAGCCGGCCTGCTCAGCGGCACCTTCGGCGGCCTGATCTACCAGGATGCCGGCCGGATTGTATTCTATATGGTCGCTACCGGGTTCTCGGTTCTTGCATTCATCGGCTTCCTGTCCAAGCACCTGATGGATGTCGGCGGAGGCGCCGACCGGCCGTTCCGTAGAAGAGCTAAGACTCCGCTCTGAGCGTTGCTTTGTAACAGGCTATAATGATTGTCCTCTTACGTATACCGGCAATTATAAAATCAGCCATGCTGTTCCCGGGCCCGGGAACAGCATGGCTTTCTTATTTCATCATTCTATAGAAGAAATAAAAAAACACAGTTCCCGAAAGAACTGTGTGCTGCTTAAGTTGCTTGTTGCTACTCATGCAAATGCGTGCTGCATCAAATATATATATTGCGGCTGGCAGAAGCTCTGCCTACCGTATCTTATAATTTAACTACGTTCGCTGCTTGTGGACCACGGTTACCATCAGTAACATCGAATTCAACCGCTTGGCCTTCATCCAAAGTCTTGAAACCGTCGCCTTGAATAGCTGAGAAGTGAACGAATACATCTTCGCCGCCTTCTACTTGAAGGAAACCATAACCTTTTTCTGCGTTAAACCATTTTACTGTACCTTTCAAATGAACAACCTCCTAAAAATACCGCCATATATGGCGTATGCTTACATTATACTCCATCTATACCTGTAAAGCAATCCATCTTTTCCCTGTATTCGTGATTTAATTTGCTTTTCCCTTCTCCGGTGCGTTATCATTGAGCCAAAAGCCAAAAATCGCCAGGGTGGTAATGATAATGATCAAAAAACATGAAATATACAAAACAGACAAATGGAATATGATGACAGTGGAAGTTCAGGGACGTTATATTATCCTCCGTGAAATTTCCGATCAATGGGGCGAAGAAACACATACCTTCATGAGCCGTCCGGCCATGATGCAGTGGGTCAACAACCGCTTCAACAAAGAGTCATACAAAGACAATGAAGAAGAGTACAAGAATATCATCGCTGCCTTCAAACAGGTATAACCGGGCATGAACAATGAGAATCTTGTAATCTATGTGATTGTCGTACTGTGTCTGGGTGCCGTGCTCGTTATGAGCAAGGACAAGATGCCGCCGCGTCTGAAACGCGGCATGGCCTTAACAGCAGTCATCATGATCGCGCTCGCATTTGTCTTCATTATTTACAGCATGCTCGCATAACTTTATCCGGCGTTACTTAAGAATTAATAATCAGGATTTGGCAGGGCATACTAAGCCGACTTTAAGACTCAGGAGGCTGCTGTCATGTCGTTTACGTCCAAATCCCTCCCGCTACTGCTTGCTCTCGGCCTGTTGCCGGGGAATGTGACCGCAGCAGTGCCGCAAACAGAGACAATGTCTGCTGCATCCCATCAACCGAGGAGGATTATTTCTATGGAACAATTACCTAAGAGAAGTGAAGTGCCCGCTGAGAACCGCTGGAAGCTGGAAGATATGTTTGCTTCAGAGGAACAATGGGATGCCGAATATAAGGAAGTGAAGGAGCTAATCACTAGCGCCGCCGGCTTCCAGGGTAAGCTGGACTCTCCTGAGGCCCTCAAGAAATGCTTCGAGCTGGACGATAAGCTGTCCCTGCTGACCGAACGCCTCTATGTCTATGCGCATATGCGCCAGGATGAAGATACGGCTGCCCCTAAGTACCAGGCTCTCTCCTCAAAAGCTAAAAAGCTTGGCGTTGAAGCCGGTGAAGCTCTATCTTTTGTCACACCGGAAATTCTCGCCCTGCCTAACGAAACACTGGACCAGTTCATTGCTGATCCTTCACTCTCTGACTATACCTTCACCTTAACGGAAATGAAGCGGGAGAAAGCACATGTTCTCTCCAAAGCGGAAGAAGCACTGCTCGCTCAGGTTGGCACTCTTGCCCAGGCACCTCAGACTGTATTCGGCATGCTGAACAATGCGGATCTGAAGTTCCCGAAGGTCAAGAATGAAGAAGGCCAGGAAGTCGAGCTCACCCACGGAAGCTACATTCAGTTCCTGGAAAGCCCGGACCGCGAAGTGCGCAAGAATGCGTTCAAGGCAGTCTACGAGACTTACGGCAAGCAGAAGAATACTATCGCCGCTACACTTAGTGCGAATGTCAATAAGAATGTATTTTACTCGCGTGTCCGCAAATATCCTTCAGTGCTGGAAATGTCCCTCTACGGCGACAATATTCCCAAAGAAGTCTACACTAATCTGATCGACACCATCCATGAGAGCCTGCCGTTGATGCACCGTTATATGAAGCTGCGCCAGAAGCTGCTTGGGGTAGATGAGCTACATATGTATGACCTGTTCGCTCCGCTGGTGGACGAATATAAGCTGGATATTACTTTTGAAGAAGCCAAGAAGATCACGAAAGAAGGCCTTAAGCCGCTGGGCGAGGACTACTTAAATGTGCTGCAGGACGGATACGATAAAGGCTGGATCGATGTTTACGAGAATGAGAACAAACGCACCGGCGCCTACAGCTGGGGAGCTTACGGCACCCATCCTTACGTGCTGCTGAACCATAACGACAATCTCAACAGTATGTTCACGCTGGCGCACGAGATGGGCCATGCCCTCCACTCCTACTATTCGGACACAACGCTGAAATACCGGGATGCCCAGTACACCATTTTCCTGGCAGAGGTTGCTTCAACCACTAACGAAGCCCTGCTGATGGATTATCTGCTGAACAAGTCGACGGATCCGAAGGAAAAAATGTACCTGCTCACCTATTATGCAGACCAGTTCCGCACTACCGTGTTCCGGCAAACGATGTTCGCCGAATTCGAGAAGATCATTCATGAGCGTGCTGAAGAAGGCGAATCACTGACTCCGCAAGATCTCTCAGCCATCTACTATGACCTCAATGTGAAGTATTACGGCGCGGATATGGTAGTCGATAAGGATATCGAGATGGAATGGGCACGGATTCCGCATTTCTACAACAGCTTCTATGTCTATAAGTATGCTACGGGCTTCTCGGCGGCGACCAGCTTCGCCAAACAGATTCTGGAGGAAGGCAAACCGGCGGTCGACCGTTACCTCGGCTTCCTGAAGAGCGGCGGCAGTGATTATTCGATCAATATCCTGACCAAGGCCGGCGTTGACATGTCCTCTCCTGAACCGATCCGTGAAGCAATGAGCGTCTTCGAGAGCGTGATCGAACAGATGGAGCAGTTGACCAAGTAAGACAGAAAGCTTAGTATTACAGTAATCCCTTGCCCTTGCGGGCAGGGGATTTGTATTGTCATATCATTCTAAGGAGGAAGCTATATGAAATTTCAATGGTCACTTATATTAGGTTTATTTTTCGCTCTGCTGACTGCAGTATTCGCAGTAATGAATGTGGATACGGTTCCCGTTAATTTCGGGTTCGACTTTGTCAGCATCCCGCTCATTCTTGTCATTCTCGGCTGTGCGCTGATCGGTGGCGTTGTTGTCGGTTCTTACGGGATTTTCCGCCAGTATAAGCTGCAGAAGCAGATTAAAAGCTTGAACGCAGAGCTTACCAAGCTCCGTGATGCAGGCAATGCCATGGATTCTTTAACCGTTCCGGGTGATTCCATCTCTCCTGAAGGATCAGCCCAGTTATAATTCACACATCGAATAGGAGGAACATCTCTTGCTTAACATTCAGCCTAATGAAGAATATATCCTGACCCTGCTCAAAAAACTGCTCGATACCCCCAGTCCCAGCGGCTTCACCGCCCAGGTGATGACTCTTGTGGCCGAAGAAGCGGCTGCACTGAATATTCCGCTCAGCTGGAATGAGAAAGGCGGGGCGATCCTGACTGTTCCCGGACTTGATCCTTCGCGCACCATCGGGATCAGCGCTCATGTAGATACGCTGGGCGCCATGGTACGCTCCATTAAACCAAACGGCTCCCTGCGCTTGACCTCTGTCGGTGGTTTCAGCATGCAGAGTATCGAGAATGAATACTGCACGATTCATACGCGCAGCGGATTAACCTACACCGGTACAATCCTTAGCAGCCATCCTTCCGTGCATGTGTATGCCGATGCCCGCGATTTCAAACGCGTAGAAGAGAACATGGAAATCCGTATTGATGAAATGGTCTCCACCAAAGATGATGTGCTGAAGCTGGGCATTGCTGTGGGTGATTTCATTTCTTTTGACGCCCGTGCGGTATTGACGCCGAGCGGTTATGTTAAGTCCCGTCATCTCGATGACAAAGCCAGTGTAGCGGCAATCTTCGGCCTCCTGGAGAGCATCCGGCGCGAAGGCTGGAAGCCGCTCCACAACCTGTCCCTGCTGATCTCCAATTATGAAGAGGTCGGACACGGCGCGGCCTGGATTCCGGGCGGGATTAACGAGATGATCGCTGTGGATATGGGCGCTATGGGTGATGATCTGAGCTGCAAGGAGACCGATGTCTCCATCTGTGCGAAGGATTCGTCCGGACCTTATGACTATGCCATGACCAGCAAGCTGATTGAGCTGGCTAATGGACTGGCGATTTCTTTTGCGGTAGATATCTATCCGCAATATGGATCGGACGCCTCCGCTGCGCTGCGGGGCGGCAATAATATCCGCGCTGCACTGATCGGCCCGGGCGTACATGCCTCCCACTCTATGGAGCGTACACACAAGCAGGCCGTACTGAATACAGCTAAGCTATTGGCTGCTTATGTTGGGGCGCACTGAAGCTGGCATTGGTGAGGGGCGCCAGCTATGGCAGCAGCGCTTGTGGCGGCAGCGTAAGCGGTGGGTAGCAGTCACCGTACTGGCGGTCCTTGCGGTGACTTGGGCTGTAATCGGGCTGACGAAGCAAAACAAGCATGAGGTCTTCGACGGCCTCCCCCATAACTACACTTATCTGGAGGCTGAAAGCCCCGGCAAGGTCCAGCTGCATATGATGGCGGTGAAGCCGGAGGATGTGGTGCTGCGGCGCGCAGGGCTGCCGCTGCGCCAAGTTGCCGCCTACGGGATCAATGGCGGCTTCTTCTATGGCGATGACCTGCTGTCCATCGCCATTATGAATGACGTGCCGGTGAACGGCGCACCGCAGGGCTACGGCTCCGGATGGTTCAACGCGAAGTACGAGCGTGGAACCCTGGTGTGGGATGGAGCCGCGGGAGCGTTCAGCGTACAGGTCGCCGCCTCCGGCGACGATCTGGCGGTGAGTGACCGCGGCAACTACTGGGCGCAGGGCGGGATCAGCATGAACCTGCAGCATGAAGAGCTGTGGGCGGCCGCTGCAGCCGCAGAGCATCTTCCCTTCGAGGGCGAGCAGCGCCTGCGCTCCGGGCTGGTCTACGACCAGTCCGGCAAGCTGTGGCTGCTTGTCACGAAGTCGCTCTGCACGGCGGAGGAATTCCGCACCGCCGTGCAGCAGACCGTCCCCGGCGGGGGACGGGAAGGGATCTTCCTCGACGGAGACGGTTCATCGCAGATGAACGCTGACGAGGCGGTGCTTACCGGCGACTCGCGGCCGGTCGTGCAGATGATTGCCGTGGCGGGCGGCAAGTAGCAACGGGAAAGCCGTGGCCGCGACATAAGGCGACCCTGCCTCTGCGGCTGATTCTCCATCGTCTCTGCCTGCTTACACAAAGAGTGCAGCACTAGCCCTATTAACGGCTGATGCTGCACTCTTTTTAATGAATAACCGGCCTGGTACGGACGAACCACTGGGATGGCAGTGGCAGCCCCCTTATTTACGGCGTGAGACCATCATGATTTCCATGCTATCGACCTTTAGCGGATTGACCCCAAAATGCCCAGCGCTACAGCCATAAGCTGCCTCCACCTCAAATCCTTCACTTTCCAGAAGCATCTTTAATTCCCTGAAAGTAAAAGCGGTGGTATATATAGATACCTCTTTAGCTTCGCCCTCTGGACTAAGAATCACTTCTTTATCGGCTTTGGTGCAGGTATAAGCATCGAATAGCGAGTCATCATTAACATTACGAGCTACGTTAAGAGCATTAATAACAGTGAGAATAAACAAAGATCCGGACCGCAGGGCTTGATGTACCCCTCTTAGAACCTTCCGGTGATTCTCCTCACTGCCGGCTAAACCAAATGCACCTTCACAGAGGCAGATCGCTCCGTCAAATTCCTGGATGAAGGCCAGTTCGCGGGCATCCGCAGCCAGAAATTCTGCATTTAGCCCTTCGCTCAAGGCTGCCCCATTCGCATATTTGATAAATTCTGCTGAAATATCAACACCGACTGTTTGAATTCCGCGACGGGCAAGCTCCAGGCTATGCCGGCCCGGACCACAGCCGATATCCAGAATACGTGTATCCGGTTGTAGATTCATCCGTTCAATCAAGAAGTCAACTTCCTGTACTGTTCCCTTGGTAAAGCCATAATTCAAGTAATTGTCCTTAATGAAATCTCCGATATCTTCGTAGAAATCGCCTTTATATTCAATGCTGGAATTTTTATGGTCCATTGTGAATACCTCCGTTTGCTGTAATACTAAACTCACTCACTTTCCTATTTTGTAATTTTATAGTAGTACCTTGCAATCATGTGGTCAAAGGAAAACTCGATTATACTCATTCTATACGTTGCATAACACGGCCAACATATCGTACCGCAACAACAGACCGGCACCCGAATTCCGGGTGCCGGTCTGCTAAATTCATAATGAGCTCAATCCCATACCTGCTCCAGCTTATCTGCATAGAACATAATGGCTTTGCTGTAACTTTGGATCCCTGCATCGCCAGAGGTTTCTGACAGCAGCTTAAGCAGCAGCTCCATCGCCTCAGAATGATCGCCCAGATTATGCAGCGTCATGGCCAGGAATGCTTGGAATTCTGCGCGTTGCGGGAAATTTCTCATCCCCTGCTCCAGAATCTCCCGGGACTGTGAGTACGCCCCAAGCGTCCGGTACGTGCTTCCCAGTCCCAGCATCGCCCCGGCTTTCTGCTCCTCATCCGGGAGACCAAGTGCAAGACTCCGCTCATAATAGGATACAGCCTCACGTTCCAGGCCCAGCACATCATGCGTCCAGGCCAGCTGATAGTTCAGCCCGGCATTGCTGTCATCCGCTGACAGCAGCTGAAGCAGCATGACTCTCGCTTCCTCTGCCTGACCGGAGGTCCGCAGCGCTATGGCAGTATCAATGGTTGTCACTGGCAGCGTCCTCCTTCTGTGATGTAACTCCAATAGGATTACCCATCCATATATAAACCGCACTTTAGCCAATAACCATCTATACAAGTTACCGCTCAGCCACTGTGGGACTGGCGGAACACGTCAATTCCTCGAATTGAATTGATTCGTTGCAGACCGTATAGTGGCTTCATAGCAAGACTGTAGACATAAATGTTGTACGTTTTGCAACTTTGATTCATGAATATCCAGGTGTTCAGAAGGATTGTTGTATAAAATACAACAATCCTTCTGCTAAGACGCTTGAATAAGGTGAAATCCTGCCTTTTATACAACAATCGTGGATTTGGGCCGATAGGATGAGGGAAATGTTGTATTTTGGGCAGGATTTTATATCAAGTTAACTGAACTCTTCCACAGAAAGCAGCGAATCAAGGATTTTCAGCGACAACGGCAGCGCCTAATAGTCCAGCTATTCACAGGGTGAAGGATAGGTTTATGTTGCTCCATCAGGCCACACCCGGCGCTTATTCAACCCCTGCTGCTCCATTTATAGTACTGCAACGATGGGGAACAGCGGAGATGGGTTTGTCACATCCTCACCCCAGCCCCGCAGCGCAGCAAACCTCACGCCTTCCCGGCGATCTTCTCCGCCAGCTCGTTGAGATACGTCCAGCGCTCCATCAGGCGCTCCAGCTCGGCTTCGGCCTGCCGTTGCTTATCCACCAGCTCCTGAAGCTTACCGGAGTCGGCAAAGGCCGACTCCATCTGTGCTGAAATATCTACGAGATGCTGCTCGGCCTGTTCGATGGCTTCGTCAATCCCTTCATATTCCTTCTGCTCCTTGAAGGTGAATTTCAGCTTCTCACGGGACGGCGCGGCAGCCGGTGCATTCCCGCTCTGCTCAACAGCAGCAGCGCTGCGGGCGCCGGAGCCTTCTGACTTGCCGGAACCTCCGCCGCCAGACGGCACGTTCTTCGCCAGCCATTCCTCATACTCACTATAATCCCCGACATGCAGCCGGATCGATCCGTCCTCGAACGCAATCAGCTTATCCACCGTACGGTCCAGGAAGTAGCGGTCATGCGATACGGTGAAGACTACGCCCGGGAATTCATCCAGATAGTCCTCCAGCACGGCCAGTGTTCCGATATCGAGGTCGTTTGTCGGCTCATCCAGCAGCAGCACATTCGGCGCTCCCATGAGCACACGCAGCAGGTAGAGGCGTCTCTTCTCGCCGCCGGACAGCTTGGAGATCGGGGTCCACTGCATCGCCGGCGGGAACAGGAACCGTTCCAGCATTTGACCGGCGGTGATGACACTGCCGTCCGCAGTCTTGATGATTTCCGCTTCTTCCTTCACATACTCGATCGCGCGCATGCTGAGATCCATATCCTGATGCTCCTGAGTGAAATAGCCCAGCTTGACGGTTGTCCCCAGCTGAACCTCGCCGCTGTCCGGCGTAAGCTTTCCGGCGATCAGGTTGAGCAGGGTCGACTTCCCGCTGCCGTTCTTGCCGACAATACCCACCCGGTCCTGCGGCACCGCGATATAGGTCAGGTCCTTAATCAGGGTCCGGCCGTCCAAGGATTTCGTGAGATCCTGGATCTCGATGATTTTGCGGCCCAGTCTGGTGGAAGCCACGGAAATATCCATCGAGGCAGATGAAGCGCCGCCTGTACTCTCCTTCAGCTTCTCGAAGCGGTCGATACGCGCCTTCTGCTTCGTGGAGCGTGCCTTGGCTCCGCGCCGGATCCACGCCAGCTCGGTGCGCAGCAGATTCTTGCGCTTCTGCTCCGCCGAGGCTTCGCGCTCCTCACGGTCAGCCTTCAGCTCCAGGAAGCGGGAATAGTTCGCTTCATAGCGGTACAGGCTTCCTCCGTCCAGCTCAAGCATCACGCTGGCTACCCGTTCCAGGAAATAACGGTCATGCGTAACCATCAGCAGCGCCCCGCGCCGTTTCTGCAAATATTGCTCCAGCCAGGCTACGGAATCCGTATCGATATGGTTGGTAGGCTCGTCCAGAATCAGCAGCTCTGAAGGCGTGATCAGTGCTGCGGCAAGCGCTACACGCTTGCGTTGGCCGCCTGAGAGGTTCTCCATCAGGGCATCAAATTGTGTAATTCCAAGCTTGGTCAGAACAATCTTGGCTTCACTCTCCAGCTGCCAGGAGCCGGCGGCATCGATGGCCTGCCCGATCCGAACGAGTCTGGTTTCCAGCACGGAATCACCCGGCTTCTGCTCCAGCAGAGACATAATCTCCATATATTCCCGCATCGTGGCAAGCTCCGGATCATCTCCGGCAAACACCTGCTGCAGCACGGTATTACCAGGCTCATACGGCGGATTCTGCGCCAGATACTGCACACGCACGTCATTGCCGATGGCAATCTGTCCGGCGTCCGGTGTATCCAGCCCGGCGATAATCTTCAAAAAGGTCGATTTACCCGTTCCGTTGACACCAATGACGCCAATCTTGTCCCTGTCGTCCATGCCAAAGGATGCATCACTGAATAATGTTTTCTCCCCGTAGCTTTTGGAGAGGTGTTCCACGGTCATAATATTCATCAGTTGTCCTCGCTTGCCTTATATTTATAAACCAGGTCTGGCTGTATCTCTTAGGGTTTAGGGTTCAGACGGAAGGTCGCCGAGTGCCGACTTCAAGCTGCCCAGCGCCCCTGTGATGAAGAGGTTCGCAGCAAATTTCGCCCGCTTATACGCATCTTCTTCTGCGAAGCCGGGGTTAAACAGGATATCCATCTTCAGACGGTCCAGCATCCCAATATAAGACTGTGCCATCAGTTCCGGCTCGGATGCCCCGCCTTCCAGCAGCACCTTCACCACCGCCTGCATATAGGCCTCCATGAACTGTGCCATATAGTCTACCAGTTCAGGATTATTGTTGGGTGCGCGGAAGAACAGCTTCGTATGCTGCTTGCGTTCATAATAATAGAACAGATGATGCTCGGCAATAACCGAGAGCTTATCCGCCAGTCTGGAACAAGTGCCCAGCTTGCCTTCAAGCTGCTCCAGGAACCCTTCACAATCCCGGCGGGTAACCGCCATGAACAGTTCTTCTTTGCTTTTAAAATATAAATAGACCGTGCCCTTGGCAATGCCCGCACGCTCTGCCACTTCCGACATCTTCGTTTCGTAGAAGCCGCCTGAACCGAAAAGCTCGTAAGCGGCATCCAGAATAGCTCCATGTTTGTGTACGGATGCGCTGCTCAACGGTTCACCTCCCAACCATTATAATAAAATTGTAACCGGATATCGTATCTAAGGCCCACAGACAGCCTATCCGCTTCATATGTAGCTGGCCAGCAGCGCCACGACGCCGCCTATAATTGAACTTACAGCATTCACGGTATCATTGTCCATCCAGCGCCAGCCCCGGGCGTACACGGTGGGCTTACCGCAGTGCATCGAGGCCTCCACCTCGCGGCCGCAGACCGCGCAGCGGTTCATCCGCTGCACCGTTGCCCCCAGGACCGAGTCGGCAAAGGCTCCGGCAAGTCCGCCCAGCAGTCCGGCAAGCGCCAGCGTCAGCAGAGAATGCTGCGGCATGCCGGAGGCCGCCCGCAGCAGCCAGGAGGCAACGCCGATCAGCACCCCGCCTGCTGCAGCAGCCAGTGTGCCCGGCAGCGATACACCGCCGGACGTGCCCGCTTGCAGCACCTTCCCGGTCAGTACAGACCGGGGAGGACGCTTGGCCAGCGTACCGATCTCCGTTGCCCAGGTATCCGAGGTTACGGTAGCCATGACCCCGATGAACAGGAAGCCCCAGATTTCCAGGGGATAAATCGCGTTAAGCAGCACCAGCAGCATGCCAAGTCCGCCGTTGGCGAAGACCTGGCCGGCATCCCTGCGCCCTGTTTTATCATAGGTAGCCTCAAGCTCAGCCTTATTCTCATGATGAAGCTTCGACAGCAGGCTGGAGGAGATGAAGAACAAGAGCAGAATACCGAACCAGAATGCATTGCCTGCCCCGAAATAGATCGTCCCCATCACAATAGCCGCCAGCATCCCCGAGAAGCTCAGCGACTGCTTCCAGTAAGCGGCTCCAGCGACCAACAGGGCACCGGAGGCACCGATCAGCCATTGAAGCACTTCAAGTCCTGACAACATCGCCTTAACCGATCAGGCAGGTGCCCATTAGCGTATCGCCCCAGAACAGCTCGAACGAATCGCCGGACACTACAGGACCTACGCCTGCCGGAGTTCCGGTGAAGATGATATCATCTTTGCCGAGCCCGTAGCGGGAGGCAATGAATTCAATAATTTTTTGCAGCGAGAAAATCATGTTCTGCACGTTCCCGCGCTGTACCTCAATCCCGTTCTTACGGACGGTGAAGTCCGTTGCTTCCAGCTCCTCCTGCTCAGGAAAAGCAATGTATGGAGTCAGCGGCGCCGCGTTCTTGAAGCCCTTGGCCGGCGTCCAGGGCAGGCCTTTTTTCTGCAGATCATTATGCACATCACGGAGCGTGAAGTCGAGGCCAAGCGCCATCACATCCACCAGTTCTTCCACACTCATCCCCGGCACGTAATCACGCGCAATACGCAGCACCAGTTCACCTTCATAATGGATCAGTCCCGCATCTTTGGGCAGATGGATAATCGCTTTATCAAGCGCAACAGCAGCATGCGATGGCTTCAGGAAGATCAGCGGCTCGGCCGGCACCTGATTGCCGAGTTCCTCCGCATGTAATTTATAATTGCGTCCTACACAGTATACATTATTGACCATTGCACTCATTGATAGTTCAGCTCGCTTTCTTCTCGGATTATTAGAACGAATAGATCTTTAAGAGAGGGATTAGAATATATCTAAAGTCAGGCTTGCAGAAAGATATCGCCCCAAATATCCGGCCGGTTCGTGCAGATCATAATATCCGAATGCATCGCAGACACGCGTCGCATCTCCTTCCCTTTGTTCACTGTCCAGGCCATGATCTTCACGCCCCTTTCAGCCAGGGATTTCGCCAGAACCGGGCTAAGCCGGTCGGAGCTGATGGATAAGAAGGAGCAGCCCAGCTCGTTCAGCTTTTTGGCCGGATCGCCGGACCTGGAATCATAGATCAGACCGGTACGGAACCGCGGGTCCAGCTCCTTAATCCGCTGCAGCGCACCGGCGTCGAAGGACGTCAGCACCACATCTTCACGCATTCCCATGGTATTCACCAGGTCGATGACCGCTTTCTCAAGGCCAGGATACATGTCCCCGCTGGTCTTCAGTTCAATGTTAAGCCGCAGTCTGCCTGACGCCAGGCTGAGCACTTCTTCCAGGGAGGGCACCCGCTCTCCGCGAAAAGCACGCCCTTTCCAGCTTCCCGCATCCAGACGCCGCATATGTTCATAATCCATGTTCTTCACCTTGCCGTGTCCATTGGTCGTGCGGTCCAGCGAATAATCATGGATGACCACAGGCACGCCGTCCTTCGTCAACTGCACATCGATCTCCATCCACCGCACAAAAGGCAGGGCAATCGCCATCCGTACGGCTGCCAGCGTATTCTCCGGAGCTTTGCCGGAAAATCCGCGGTGAGCGACACACATGTTATTCATCATCATTGGCACCTCCAGCAGAAGTAGGATTTATCGGGCCGACTGCACTACGGTACCATCATTGCCGATCTTGACCAGACCGGAAGATAAGGATTCAACCTTATGCAGCAAAAGCTGTCCGTCCGCCTCATTCATCGGCACCGGTTGTCCCAGCTCGGCATCCATCGGACTCAGCTTGAGGGAACACTGCCCCTTCTTGCTGCATTCCGCCTGGAATACAGCAGTCTCCCAGGTGGCCGGAAGAGTGGAACGGGTAAAGATAAAGTTGCCTGTACTGTAGGCAATCCATTTCCCTTTGTAGGGCTCAATTCCCTGCAGCACATGCGGATGTCCGCCCATAACCAGATCGGCTCCGGCATCGATAAAGCTATGCCCCAGCGTCTGCTGGGTCTGGTCATATTGCTCCATCCGTTCCTTGCCCCAATGGACCACGACTACGACAAGATCAGCTTGTTTCTTGGCAGCGGCAATGGCCTTCAGTGCTTCCGCGCTGTCATAGACTGAGGCGAGACCCGGCTTGCCTGCTTCGGCCTTCCATTCGATCACGGGCATCACCCGCGTGAAGCCAAGCAGTGCTATTTTAATCCCCTGACGCTCAAAATACTGCGCCGAATACGCTTCTTTGCTGTTACTCCCTGCTCCCACATAAGGAATTCCCCGCTTGCTCAGGTGCTTCAGGGTATCCAGCAGCCCCTCTTCCCCCTGATCCAGCGTGTGGTTATTAGCCAGATTGACCGCATCTACGCCAGCTGACTTCAGTGCATCCAGCGCTTCCGGAGCTCCCTTGAATACAAACTGCTTGTTCGCGGCTCCTACGCCGCCTGTCGTGATTGGAGTCTCCAGGTTGACTACGGTCAAATCATCCTTTTTGAACATACCGTCAAGAGCACTGTAAGAATAATCGTAGCCTTTCTTCTGGAGCAGCTCGCCTACTTTACCGGAAAAGATGATATCTCCGGCAAAATTCAGCTTCACTGTCCCGCCGGAAAAGTTCTCCGGCAAGCCTGATAGCTGGCCGCCAGCATTTCCCGCCGTTGGCCCTTGCGGTTCATCTGTAGCTGCAACATCATCCGCCCTAGCAGGCGTACTTACGGGCTCAGCAGTCTCCACAGGCACCGGAGTGGCCTCCGGTGTTGCTTCGGGAGTTGGCTCCGGACTGGCTGTAGCCTCTGCTGCAGGCGCCTCCTCCGTAGGAGCTGCCGCTGTTGCAGAAGCTTCAGGCGAAGGTGACGGCTCAGCCACCACTGCCGGAGGAGCTGAACTCTCCTTATCTTTATCATCCATAAAAGAATAAGCCAGAAGGCCGGTAATCATCAGAAGCAACACTACATTAAACCATGCCCAGACCGTTCTGCGCTTCTTTTTACTGCTGCGTTTCTTGCTCTGTCTATTGCGTGACCTCGGCGGATACATGAGTACTAGTAATCTCCTTTACCCTTAAAGTGTTTCTATTATAGCATATCTCTTCCGTGTCGCTCCAAAGTAACCCCTCAGTCTTCTAGTCTTCCCGCCCCGCTTCACCGGAGTTACGCACAATAAAAAAGGTGAAGCGCCACTGCTCCGCTCCACCATTCCCCTTATACCGTTACAGCCGCCCGTTCCGGCCGCTTCTCCAAATGGGCTGCAGCTGTCTCAGCCGTAAACTTCGCCTGCTTGATGCAGTCCGGCATCCCGATGCCGTCATAGCCTGCACCAAACGCATATACACCAGGCAGCTTCTGTGCCAGCTCACTGCGCAGGCCGGCAATCCGGCCGGGATGGCCTACCGGATACTGCGGCATGGAAGACCTGAGCCGGGTAATCTCTGTGAACAGCGGGGTTGCGGTGATCCCCATGATTTCCTTCAGGTCTTTGCGCACCAGCTCAGCCAATGCCTCATCCGGCAGGTCTACATTCTGTTCATCCCCCGACCGTCCGACATAACAGCGCAGCAGCACCTTGTCATCCGGGCTGGTATGCAGCCATTTCGTTGATGTCCAGGTGCAGGCGGTGATGTTCCGCCCCTCTTTGCGGGGTACAAGGAATCCTGATCCGTCATATTCGGTAACGATGTCCTTTTTGGTAAACGCCATGACCACATTGGCTACCGACACATAATTCACAGCATCCAGCGCGGATACATCCACATGCGGACGCAGCAGCTCTGCGGCAGCAAAATTCTGCACGGTTACATATACATCATCGGCTTGCAGCAGTTCACCGTTGTCCAGCTCCACCTCATAGCGGGGTGCAGCAGAGGCTTCTGCAGATATCCCTGCACTGCTCCGAATTTTGATGACTACAGCCCCCGTCCCGGTCCGTTGCTCGACATCATGCAGATCATGGATCAGGGCATGGACCAGACTCTGTAGCCCTTGGCGGAAAGTCAGGAACGCGCTTTTCTTGGTTCCTGTGTGGGTCTCTGCCGGCTTACGGCCGGTCGTCATCCCGCGGATCAGGCTGCCGTACTGGCGCTCCACCTCACCGAACTGCGGAAAAGTAGCCTGGAGGCTGATCTTGCGCATATCACCGGCATAAATACCGGCGAGCAGCGGCTCAGTCATATTCTCCAGTACCTCCGTGCCTAGACGGCGCTCGATCAGGTCACCGAGCGATTCATCTTCGGAGCTGCGGCGCGGCGGAAGTACAAAGTCCATCATCGCCCGCATTTTACCGCCGAAGGAGACCAGGCCGCTCTTCAGAAACGGCTTCAGCTCCGTAGGAATCCCCAGAACAAGCCCGGCGGGCATCGGGTGGAGCTTGCCGCGCTGCAGTATGTAGGTCTTCTTGGCGTTTGGATTCGTGGTCACCAGTTCGTGATCCAGCTCCAGCTCCCGGGCCAGATCGACCATGGCTGTCTTGCGCGCCAGGAAGGAATCAGGCCCTTTCTCAATGACGAAGCCGTCCCGGTGCAGTGTCTCGATTTTGCCGCCCAGGCATTTATCCTTCTCAATCAATATAATTTCCGGCAGAACCCCGGCTTCCCGGTAAAATTTACGGACATAGTAAGCGGCGCTGAGGCCACTGAGGCCTCCGCCGATAATGACTATTTTGCGCGGTGTACCGCTCATGATTGCTTCACCTTTAACTGTCCGGCCTTAGTACGCACCACATCGCTGAGCACAGACATATAAGCCGGATCGCTATTCAGTGAGTCAATCCGCAGCAGCCGCAGATCCAGTTCGGAGGCAAGTGCCTGTGCCTCGATATCCAGATCGTACAGCACCTCTAAATGGTCGGATACGAATCCAATAGGAGCGGACAACACATATTTCACCTGAGTTTCGGCCAGCTCTCGCAGCGTGTCCAGTATATCAGGACCCAGCCACGGCTCTGCGGTTCTGCCTGCGCTCTGCCAGGTGAACTGCCAAGACTCCACGCCTGCCTGATCGGCGATCGCTTTGGAGGTTTCCAGCAGCTGGTCACGGTACGGATCGCCCATGGCCAGAATACGTTCAGGCAGACTATGTGCGCTGAACAGTACACGCACTTCATCCCTCGCCGCCCCGGTTTCTTCGAATTCATCCAGCTTCGCGGTCACTCTGCGGCTGAGCACATCGATCAGCTCGGGGTGCATATGATAGCTCTCCACGAATTCCATGTGAATTCCGCAGGCATCCGCTTTTTCCTTAGCACGCTTGATATAGGTACCTACGCTCATCACAGAGTAATGCGGGGCCAGCACGATACCTATCGCCTGGGTAATCCCGTCCCGCGCCATCGCCTCCACACCATCCTCGATGAACGGTCTGGCATGCTTCAGCCCCTGATAGCAGACATACTGAATCTGCCCGCTATTCAGCTTGGCCTGCAAAGCCTCTACCTGCCGGTCCGTATTCTCCCTGAGCGGGAATACGCCCCCTACGATCGCTTCATAACGGTCCTTCAGCTCTTTCAGCTGTTCTGCGGAAGGCGCATTCCCCCTACGGATATGCGTATAATAAGCCTCCACATCCTCCAGACTTTCAGGCGTGCCGTACGACATCACGAGTACTCCAATTTTGGTGGTCACGGTTTCCATCCCCTTTTACGAATAATGTCCTTCGCCTGCTCATTTCACCAGCTCAAACAGGTTCATAAAAATAAAGAGAGCAGCAATTGCTGCTATCTCAGATACCTTGCTTAAATTTACGCCAGCGGTCCTGCTGCCTGTTTGAGCGCTGCTGCTGAATACTCATGTACATAATCCGTTAATTCCTTAAGTGTGTCCAATGAAGCTTCAGGAAATAATCCATGGCCCAGATTAAAAATATAACCAGGCTGCGTTATGCCTTCGTCAATCAGTTCTTTAGCCCGTTCTTTCAATACGTCCATCGGTGCGGTCAGCAGATATGGATCCAGATTGCCTTGAATGGCAAACCTTCCGCCGGTTCTGCGTCTTCCTTCGGTCAGGCTTACGCGCCAGTCCAGTCCGATGACATCGGCCTGCAGCTTGGCGAGGCTTGGGAGCAGCTCCCCGGAGCTTACACCCGGGAAGTAAATCTTCGGCACGTCCAGATCAGACAGCCCGGCAAAAATCCGGGTGATCGTCGGCAGCACATAGGCTTCGAAATCACGCGGGGCCAGTGCCCCCACCCAACTGTCAAACAGCTGGAACGCTTTGCCGCCGCTTGCGACATGGGCCCGGAGATAAGCAATAACCATATCGCCCAGCTTCTCCATAAGCTTCTCCCACACGCGGGGCTGGCTAAACATCATTTCCTTGGTACGGTGATAGCTCTTCGAAGGTCTGCCTTCGATCAGATAACTGGCGATGGTGAAAGGCGCTCCCGCAAAAGTAATCAGCGGCACGTCCAGTTCTTTGTCGAGGAGGGCAATCGTCTCCAGAATGTGGCCCAGATCGCCTTCCACATCAATGGGCTTCAAGCGGTCAACATCCGCCGCCGAGCGGATCGGATTCTCGATGACCGGTCCGATGTTCTTCACGATATCGAAGTTCACACCAAGCGAAGCTACAGGATTCATAATGTCGGAATACAGGATGGCCGCATCCACACCCAGCTTACGCACAGGCATCAAGGTCACTTCGGCCGCAAGCTCCGGCTGTCTGCAGATTTCCAGCAGTGAATATTTCTCCTTGATTTTACGGTACTCGGGATCATAACGGCCGGCCTGCCGCATGTACCATACGGGAACGTGCTCCGTACTCTGCTGTCTGCAGGCGCGGATAAAAGTGTCGTTGTAGGTCATGATAAGATCTCCATTAGATTTGATAGGATACTGTGAAAACACATATCATTATTATGCCCCTTTTGCCAGCGGGTAACAACCGCTTCACCCTTAAGGGAATGACAATCCCATGACATTACTATGACAAGTGTTGCACTGCACGGCTGAAAAACTATGATATACTGATATAATGTCAATTTTTCGTGAACTATTTCGTTAATTTATTTATTGAATCCCCTGAAAGGAAGTGAAAGCACTTTGAAGAATTGGGAGACCTGGAAAGTCAACCTCATGGTGCTTTGGTTTGGCCAGTTTCTGGTGAATGCCGGCATGACTATGATTACCCCTTTTCTGTCCCTTTATCTCGCCAAAGACCTGGGTGTGACCGGAGATCACGCGATCGGGATGTGGGCCGGGCTTATTTTTGCCGCAAACTTCTTGACCTCGTTTATCTTTCAGCCCTTGTGGGGCAAGCTTGCCGACAAATACGGCCGCAAAATCATGCTGCTGCGCTCCAGCTTCGGCATGGCGATTGTCATCGTGCTGATGGGCTTCGCGCAATCCCCGATGCAACTGCTCCTGCTCCGTCTGCTGAACGGGACCATCTCCGGCTTCAACCCCGCCTCCATCGCGCTGGTCTCGGGAACCACACCGAAACCCCGTATGGGCTTCGCGATGGGACTGATGCAGTCCGGCGCTGTAGCCGGAACAATACTCGGGCCGCTGATCGGCGGCCTGCTGGCGGACTGGATCGGGTTCCGCCCGATCTTTTATGTCGTGGGTGCGCTCTTATTCGTCGCCTCCCTGCTGGCCTTATTCCTGGTCAAAGAGAAATTCGACCGGGTGGAAGCCGCGCAGGTACCGCAGGTATCCGTGCTTGAAGGCTTCAAGGAGCTGGCCAAGGTGCCGCAGCTGCCCGCCCTGTTCGGCGTGACCTTCCTGCTGCAGTTCGCCATGATCAGCCCGATGTCGCTGCTGCCGATCTACGTGGAGAAGCTGCACGGCTCTGCTGTGAATATCGCTTTCTGGGCCGGCATGGTCAGTGCTGTCACCGGCATCTCAAACATGCTGGCCTCTCCGCTGCTCGGCAAGCTCAGCGACAAGGTCGGCGCCCACCGGATACTCACCTATGCGCTGATTGGCGCCGCGCTGTTCCTGATCCCGCAGGCCTTCGTGACCAGCGTCTGGCAGCTGATTCTCGTTCGCTTCCTGATGGGCGTCTTCATGGGCGGCCTGCTGCCCAGCGTAAACGCCCTCATCCGTTCTTATACGCCTGACGGCAAGGAGAGCCGGGCTTTCGGCTTCAACAGCAGCACCCTGGCACTCGGCAATATGCTCGGCGCGGTGATCGGCGGCTTCCTGTCAGGATATATCGGGATCGAAGGGCTGTTCATTATCTCCGGGGCTTTCCTGCTGATTAATACGGTCTGGGTGCGGCTCAAGTTATACAAGAAGACGGAACCGCGTTTGTTCCGTTAGCGGACTTTGGTATGCGTGGAGCGTATGGGCTCAGCCTGCAGAGGACAGGCTACTTAACCATCGCCAAGGCTAGTCCATCGTAGGCGGGCAGCAGCGTGCTGGTCAGGCGTGGATCGCTGGCGATCATCTCATTGAAACGGCGCATCGCCTGAACGGCAGGTCCGTTCTTCTCTGTATTCAGCGTGCGGCCGCGCAGGAAAATGTTGTCCCCGGCAATGATTGCGCCCGGCGAAGCCAGCCGGATCGCATATTCCAGGTAATTCGGATAGTTCTCCTTATCGGCGTCGATGAAGAAGAAATCAAACTTTTGGCCCTGTGCTTCGAGCAGCTTCAGGCTGTCCAGCGCCGGGCCGATTTTGTACTCTACCGCGTCACCGAAGCCGGCCTGCTCCAGATGGCTGTGGGCAAGCTTGGCATAGTCAGCCTTAAGCTCCAGGGAGGTCAGGCTGCCGCTCTGCGTTAAACCACGGCACAGACAGATTCCGCTATAGCCGCCCAGCGCACCAATCTCCAGTATGCGGGTGGACCGGGACAGAGTAACCAGCATTGTCAGCAATCTGCCGTAACCCGGAGCAATGGATACCTCCGGCATGCCGTTTGCTACGATGGCCTGTTTGACTTTTAATAGTAATTCATCCTCTGTATATAGCTGTTCACTGTATTCTTCCTGATTCTGCATATGTATTCTCCTTCAAATTTCATTTTGTGCAACACGGACGGGCATTGTGTAGATCTCTTCATTACCCTATACTGATATCTGAACGTTCTAATGGTTCACATTCACATGGAGAGCAAGCTTCTCTTATTGTACTGGCTTTGCGTATTTATCCACAAGTTAAACGGAGTTGAGAGCATTTGGGCAAATTACAATTGATCGCCACCGCCCCCATGGGGCTGGAGGCTGTAGTAGCGCGTGAATTAAACGAACTGGGTTATGAGACCACGGTCGAGAACGGACGGGTATTATTCAGCGGGGATTACATCGACATCTGCCGCTGCAATCTATGGCTGCGTACCTCTGACCGGGTACTGGTCAAAATGGGCCAATTCCCGGCCAAAACCTTCGACGAGCTGTTCGAAGGTGTCAAAGCCATCAACTGGGAGGACTGGATTCCCGAGAACGGCGAATTCCCGGTAGAAGGCCGCTCCCACAAATCACAGCTGACGAGTGTTCCTGCCTGCCAGGGGATCGTCAAGAAGGCGATTGTCGAGAAGCTAAAGCTGTCGTACCATACCGAGTGGTTCCCTGAGAACGGGCCGCGTTATGTGGTTGAAGTCATTCTGCTGAATGACATCGCGCTGATCACTCTGGACACCACCGGACCGGCGCTGCATAAACGCGGCTACCGACGCCAGGCCACCGAAGCGCCGCTGAAGGAGACCATGGCTGCGGCCCTGATCCAGCTCAGCCGCTGGAACGGCCACCGGCCGCTGTACGATCCATGCTGCGGCTCAGGCACGATTCTGATCGAAGCTGCAATGATCGCCTGGAATATCGCGCCGGGTCTGCGCCGCTCCTTCCCGTCCGAGCACTGGCCGGAGATCCCGCAGCGCCTGTGGGAAGAAGCCCGCGAGGAAGCCTTCGACGCCGTGCGCGATGATTACCCGCTGCAGCTGACCGGAACGGATATTGATCCGGTAGCGATCGAGATTGCTGAAGCGGCTGCGAAGAGTGCAGGACTCTCCGGCGAGATCACCTTCAAGCATATGGCTGCCGCCAAGGCCCGCCCGGAAGGCGAGTACGGCTGCATCATCACGAACCCGCCGTACGGTGAGCGGATCAGTAATGACAAGGAAGTGGAGAAGCTCACCCGCCAGTTCGGCGAGATGATGCTCTACCTGCCGACCTGGTCCTTCTTCGCCATCAGCCCGTATAAGGAATTCGAGCAATACTACGGACGCAAGGCGGACAAGCGCCGCAAGCTCTACAATGGCCGGATTGAATGCCAATACTATCAGTACCTCGGCCCGCTGCCTCCGCGTAATTAGCAGAGGGGGTGCGGGATTGATTAGCAGCGCAGGTGGAATGCGCAATTCCCCTGCGCTGCTTGCTTAAGTAATACTGTAAGTGCCACTCGTCCCCGCCGCAGTTTGCTTACGGTATCCGGTAGGTGCCACACGCCCCCGCCGCAGTTTGCTTGCGGTAAGTGGCAGGTACAACTCCCGTCCCCGCCGCAGTGCTTGCGGCATCCGGAGGCGTTAATCCAACAAACTAATAACAAGCCTTAAGTTCCATGCAGCCGGTGCGCGCTGCGGACTTAAGGCTTGTTTCGGCATTTACCTGCTGCTGCGGCACCAATTGTGCTGCAATATGCAGGCTTGCCATTGGATCGATACTGCTCGGACTCCAAACCTGGGGGCCCGACCCAAATTGTTGTACAGAATGCAGGATTTCTGCCAGATAGCGACCTCATAACTCCGATTGTTGTACAAAAAGCAGGATTTTGGCCATTTCGAGCCCTCTGCAGCTCAGATTGTTGTATTTTGTGCAAGATTTTCGAATTTCGGACGTTTGCCCATTGCGATTGTTGTATTTTGTGCAAGAATTATATCTATCGGCCACCTTTTACAGTACCTCCCTCCCACACACGACGAAATTCCCGCAAAATGGCGCTTTAGCTTCGATAACTACTCAGATACCAGATACTTTTCAGGGAACCCAAAACATACAACCTCAAGCTCTCATATCTCAAGCTCTCATCTCTCAAACAAAACAACCCCCGCAAATTTATGCGGAGGCTGTATTTGTGTTCTATCAAAGCTCTAGTATCTGATCTGATCTATTAGACCTGTTCTATCTGATCTATCAGACTCGATCTATCAGACCTGTTCTATTTCTTCACTGCCGGCTGTTTGACGAAAGCTTCCGCCTTGGCCAGCACCTCATCTTCTGTCGGTCCGCTGATGTAACGGCCGTTGATATAGACAAACGGGCGTTTGCCGCATGGACCGCAGTAGGAGATGCAACCTGTTTTGATCTCGGCGTCAGGCGCCATCTTCAGCAGCTTGGGCACGATGCTTTTCATTTTGATATGATTGCACTCGTCACATAATCTTATATCGTTAGCCATGAAGCAACCCTTCTTTATGTCCGTAAAATACGGGCGGATCAATTAGTGATCGCCATGATTTCCTTTAGACGGATTAGTAATAACGAAGCCTTCCTCAGGGAAGTAGAGATAATCAATCTTCACACCGTCCAGCAGCGGCTGGTTCGGATCGAGAATCACATCGATTTCTTTGTCGGTGGAGATCACTACATCGTTCTCCTTAGGCGTGTCCAGATCGAGGCCGTAGTGGGCATGGTCACCGTGGGAATGTGTAATCGCTACACGCAGTTTAAGCTCGCTGTTGCCTTCAAGCTCCATGGTTTTCTTTATCACTTTAGCCGCATTGCGGGTAATTTTGACGTTCATCCTATTCCATCTCCCAGGCATCTATAGTTTAAATACTCAATAATTCATTTTAAGGAATATAGCCTGTAAAAGCAACCATATTGCTGAAATACATCAGATCATGTAAGCACAATTTTCGCTAAAACGTCATCTTAGACTCTTCAGCGCCGGGTATTTACGGTCCATCCGCGAGACGAACCAGCCCATCAGCAGCATCGTTACCCCGATGTCATCAATTGGGATAAACGGCATGAAATCGGGCAGCACCCAGTACAGCAGCGCCGGAATAGTGAACAGCAGCTTATCTCCCATCGCGACATTCGGTGAAATGATATACTGCCAGGAGCTGCGGAATATATGAGACCATTGTTTGAGCGACAACAGTTTTCTGAATTTCATTAATAGTCCTCCCTGCTTCATTTGCTTATATCATTAGAAAAGGGCACAGCCGCCAAGCACCCGTTGAAAGGATTGCGGCCATACCCTTTGCTGTTATCTTACGCAAATTTGCAGAGATCGTTTCATTTTTAACTAAAATTTGACCGGATCATCCCGCTAAATTTTATTCCGTAACCTTAACATCATCGATCCGGGCGGTGCTGGAATGCATCCGTATCCCAATCTTCCCTCCGGCCGGCTGCACCGCCGTATCGGCCCACTGGATCAGCTGAGTACCACCGGCAAAAGCCGTAACCGTACTGCCGCTGACCGTCACCTTCAGCTCCGTCCACTGGCCGGGCGTAACGGCAACATTGGCACTGCTTACCATCGTGAGCGTTCCGGCTGTTTTTTTGTAGAGCTCCGCCTTGTCGCCTGAGTCATTCAGCCGGAACATGTAATAATTCGAGGCATCCGCATACCGGAACAGCAGCCCTGCGTTGCCGAAGGCATTCAGCAGCTTAACTTTGGCGGAATACGTATAGTTTGTCCAAGAGGCATCGCCTGTGTAGGCCAGCGCTTCCCCTGACATTGAGGTCTGCGTCAAAGCTTTCGTACCGTCATCCTCCACGCTCCACGCCCCGCCGGAAGTCGTCCAGCCGCTGTAATTGTTATCCTCGAAATCATCCTGGAACAGTGTAACAGGCGGAGTTATCGTACCCTGGAACTCAAATACACCGATATCCGGCACGCCGTTATAGAGTGGATTTCCGAAGTAATCGAGACCGCCATTGCCAGCAACCACCGCCCCGGCATTGATCAGCGGAGAGGTCTGCGCCAGCTTATAACCGTCTGCCGAAGCGAGGCCTGTGGCCGTGCCTGGACTGAAGAAGCCGGGATTGCCGGTGATTTTGTTAGGATCGCTGGGAACACCCGAATTCAACCCGTAGAAGCTGTTGTGATCATACGTCATTCTCGGGCTGTTCGTGTATTGCCCGCTGGCAGCATTATAAAAGATATTGTTCGTGTAATAGACCATTCCTGTATTGCTCGCATGGGTCAGCGCCTTGTTCTGCGTTCCCGAACGGTAGATGATATTGTTGTAGACGTACAGATTGCCGCCGCCGTTCACCAGATGGAATACCCCGTTCGCATCCTTATCATTCTGGCTGATATTGTAGCGGAAGATATTATTATTCGTGTTGTTCATGACCAGCAGGGTGCCGCCCTCGTTGTTATAGCTATAGTTATACTGGTAGATACTGTCGTGCACCTCGATGTCGAAGTCCCACGGCTGGCCGTCTCCGCCAAGCATCCGGGTATCGGAGGCCTCGTTGTACTGGAAAATAGCACCTTTGGTATAATAAGCCCACTGCGCCGCAACGACAGTGATATCCTCTAGGTAATTGACGATTGATGTATTCACATCGCAGGCTTCCCCGATGGATTCCGTCTTGTTGTATTCGATCAGCGGCGCTGCGCCGGCTCTGACCAGAATGCCGTCCCGGTGGATTTTCTCTACCACATTGCCCCGGATCACCACATTGCTGAAAGCATCGAACTTATGAGTCCATGCACTGTTGAAAAAAGCATCCGTCATTGTCTGAATCCCTGTATCCGCCACATTAATGACCGTGTTATTCTCGATTAGAACATCGTCCCAGGTACTCTCCGTTGCGGTATTGGCTCCACGGGCATGGATATTAATCCCGCCTGTTCTGCGGTCCGTGCCGAAGATATCGTGAATGTCGAGATTGCGGATATAGATATGCCGGAAGTTCCCCGCCCCTGCTCCTTCGCCCACGACCAGTACACCGTTTCTGCGCATATCTGTAGGCTGCGGCCCGCTTGTAATCTCCAGATTGCTGATCTCCCAGTAAGAGACATTGCGCAATCTGACCCCGAAGCCTTCACCGCCCACGGCTGTGTTGCCGAAATCTATCAGCGGCTTGGCTCCGCTCCCGTAGCGGTCTACTGTAATCGGGTTCCCTTCAAAACCCGAGCCCTGCAGATCAAGATACTGGTTAGTCCACACACTGCCTGCCTTCAAAAGAATCCGGTCACCCGGGCTGAAGGTGACGCTGTTCACTTTGCCCAGCGTCTTCCAGGCCGCCGCTTCGCTGGTGCCGGAGCTGCTGTCACTGCCCTGGGCGGAATCTACGTAATAAGTGGTCCCTGCGGCGGATGCCACCGGCCCTGATGCTCCGGATATCAGACTGAACAGCAGAAATGCAACTATGCCAAGGATGGGCAATCTGCCCCGTTTACTTGTTCGTGTCACTCTAATCACTCTCCCGCAATTAGTTATAACGCTGCCAGTGCTTCACCAAGCCAGGCTCCCTGCTGAACCAGCCCGCGCTGAAGCTCTGTGATATCTACCTTCCGGCTCTGGCTGTCACTTCCGGCGGCTATCGCTGCCGCCATACCTGCCGCCTGCCCCATCGCGAAACAATTGGGCATTACGCGCAGCGAGCCCTGCACCACGCGGTCCGAGGAGGCTGCACGCCCCGCCACCCACACATTATCCAGACCAACGGGCAGCATACAGCGGTAGGGCACACCGTGGGATTTGCCGGGCGGCAGATGATGAATATGCATTGCCCCGCTGCTGCGCGCCATATGGATATCGATGAAATAGCTGTTGCGGGCGATATCATCCGGGAAGGATGCCATATTCATGAAGTCATCCTGCGTCAGAACATAATCGCCGACAATCCGCCGCGTCTCACGGATGCCGATCTGCTCTCCGCTGGACACGAGATGGGCATGTTCAAAGCCGGGCACATATGCCCGGAAGAATTCCAGCTGGCGGAGGACAAGCTTACGTCCTTCAATCGCCCCCCGGGTCAAATCCTCTGCTCTGGAGCCGTCGATGCCGAACACATGGCCGAAGTTCACGCCGACCAGATAATCGGCGACCCAGGAGAGGCCGGAGACTGAATCCCGGCCCTGCGGCAGCTTCCCGTCCGCTTGGGCCTGCTGCACCGCCCGGTGAATCTGCTCGGTGTCACCGCTTTCATTTAGGTAATCGAGGAATCGCTTGCGGTCCACATTAGCCAGCAAATAACACATAGTCGCCGCCTGAAGCTCGCCTGCTTCCCCGCCTTTATGGAACGGCGCACCCGCCAGGGCCGCCAGATCGGCATCGCCGGTTGTATCAATAACCGTCTTCGCCTTGATGAGACTCCGGCCGGATTTGTTAACGATTACGACACCCTTGACGTTACGTCCGGTCTCGTCCATCACAGTCTGGCTGGCAATGGTATGCAGCAGCACCCCGGCTCCGCTCTCTGCCACAGCATCGTCGTATACACGCTTAAGCACCTCTGGATCGATAGGCACCCAGTCCAGCTCAGCGCCGAAGCGTTCCCGGAATTCCGGCTCACATTCCGCTTTCATCTGTTCCAGCAGCTCAAGACCGATGCCGCGGACAACAGCCTTCTCCCCGTCACTGTAAGGACAGAAGGCCGGCACAAGGGCAACGGTACCCATGCCGCCCAGGAAGCCGCGCTGCTCAATCAGCAGCGTCCGCGCTCCGCTTCTGGCGGCGGAAATGGCTGCCGCCACGCCCGCCGGCCCCCCGCCCGCAACCAGCACATCCACTTCCCGGGATATAGCGATTTCTTCCGCAGGCAATGTAAACACAGTTCTATTCATCGTTCTTCCTCCTTGAAGCTATACATAGACTCCATTACATTATAGTGAGATGGAGGGCTCCTGAGCGTGCAGCCTGATTGCCTGTTCCGGTGAAAAGTTTTGACTTTTCATTCCTCAGCGCCGCTCTCTTCAACCGGCCCGGCTTTGTATTCACTGGGATTTCTGCCGCTGTACTTCTTGAAGACTTTGGAGAAGTACGCCCGGTCGGAGAAGCCGAGGGTATACGCCACATTCTCCACGGTCTCATGCGGGCGCGCCAGCATGGTGATGGCCATATTCATTTTGTACTGATTGACGTAGTCAGTGAAATTAATACCGGACAGCTTCTTGAAATAGCGGGAGAAGTAGCTGGCATTCAGATGCAGATGCTCCGCCATATCGGTCGAGGTCACCATCTGGTCCACATGCTCCTCCAGGAAGCGGTCTACCTCCTGCAGCCGGATATCCTTCTCTTCCGCCGCCACTGGTGCCAGCGTGTGTTGTCTCCACAGATTCCGCAGCTCCCGCTTGGTCAAGCCGGCAGCCTCCCGGATATGAACCGTCTGCTCCAGCTGGGTGAAGAAGTCCTCCTCGGCAAGTCCTCCCGCTTCAAAGGCCATCTGGCGGACAAAATTGCCGCAGGCTTCCTTCACCAGCCGGGGCAGCAGCCGGTCTGCTGTTACCTGCTGCGTCCATTGATTGACCGCCAGATCAATCCAGGCGGCCTGCCCCTCCTCCAGTGCCAGCGACAGCATCCCGCGTTCCTTATCTCCGCGCCATTCAGCGGTCTGCCCGAAATTCGCCTGTTCTTCAAGAGCAGCAATAGGCGTAACCGCCTGATAGAAGTTATGATCGCGGCTTTCCATGAGCGTCTTATGCAGCGCATCGAAGTTCCGTAGAGGTGCGGAAGCCCCGGAATAGAACCCGCGCAGGGTAATCTTCAGGTACTGCGCTACCTTATCCAGCACGGATTGCATAAAATCAGTCAATCCCGTCCCCGGGCAGTCAGGGTCAGCTACATTCCAGACCAGATAAATGTCTGCGTCCCTGCTCATAATCGGTGTAATGGAGGCTTCTCCGGCGGACAGCTCCAGCGCTATATTGTTCACGGCAAAATGAATCAGCGGAATATCCTTGTACCGGTAACGCTCGGTTACCGAGGCGGCATCCATATGGATAAACCCGTGGCGCAGATAAGGATGCTTCCAGGAGATCCCGAGGCGCTGTCCGAATTCAAGCGTATTCTCCTGATCTGCCGCACCGGACAGCAGCTGTTTCAGGAAGCTCTGCTTCAGCACTTCCTTATTGCGCTCAATCGCCTGGCGGAAGGAATAACGCTCCAGCAGTTCCTCACGGCTCTTGAAGCGGCTCATCGCTTTGCTGAGGCTGCTCTTCAGCTGTTCAGGTGATAATTCATCCTTGATAAGATAATCATCCGCCTCCAGCTGAATGGCCCGCTTGGAATAATGGAAATCCTCATAGCAGGTCAGGAAGATCAGACGCACCTCCGGCTTCGTAATACGGAAGGCATCCGCCAGCTCCAGCCCGTCCATGCCCGGCAGCCCGATGTCGATAATGACGACATCCGGCAGAACCGAATGAAACTGCTCCAGCGCATCCTCACTGCTGAAGGCCGAAGCCACCAGCTGCAGCTCCAGTCCCAGTGACCCGAGCAGATATTCTACATATTCCAGCATCGGGACATCATCATCAATCAGCATCAGGGTCATCAAGGGGAACCGCCTCCTTCTCACTGGTTACGGGGATAAATAGGGTAAAAATCATGCCTTCCTCTGTTCCGGCCTGCGCCATCAGCCGCGCGCGGTATCCGTACAGCACCTGCAGCCGGCGCGCCGTGTTCACGAGTCCGACCCCTTTTTCCGGCCACAGGGCCGTGTCTTCATTTCCTTGCAGCCGCCGGTTCAGGCGCTGGAGCTTATCTTCCGGCATCCCCCGGCCATTGTCGCTGATGCTGATCTTCAGCATATCGTCTTCAAACGCTGCCTCTAGCCGGATCGCCGGCTTCGCCGGACGTGCTGAGAAGCCGTGGCTGATGGCATTCTCGACAATGGGCTGCAGCAGCAGCCTTGGCAGCATAACCTCGCCTACCTTCTCGTCCAGCACACATTCAAAAGCGATATCCAGCCGGTTGCGGATCTGCATCACCTGCACATAGCTGCCCAGCACCTTGCACTCCTCCGCCAGCTCCAGCGGCTTATCTACATGAACATATACACGCAGCAGCTTCATCAGTGCATCAATCATCGCGCCATGGGGCTGGTCCCCGGAGAGCAGCAGATCCACCTTAATGGAATTGAGCGTGTTCAGCAGAAAATGCGGCCGGATCTGCGCCGCCAATGCCTGAAGCTCCAGCAGCCTCTTCTCCTCCTGCTCACTCTCGACCTGCTGCAGCAGCTGATTCATATCATCCAGCATCTGGTTGAAGGCTGAGGACAGCACTGCCACTTCATCCTTGCCCCGGACCGGAATCCGCACAGCGCGGTTGCCGCCGACATACTGCTTGACGCTTGCCCGCAGCAGACTGATCGGCTTGTTAATATATCCGGCCCACAGCATGGACAGGATCAGAAACGCCAGAAAGAACAGACCGACGATTGAGATTGAGACCAGAAACTCGCGGTTAATATGGCTGTCGATGGAGCTGCGCGGCGTCTTGCTGGTGAGCAGCCAGCCTACTTTTGGAATACGGACCTCACTGACCAGCATCTGACTCTCCTTCGGGATATCCGCTCCGCCCGTGACTGCGATGCTTCTGCCCATCCCGTCGGCCAGGGAGAGAATGTTGGCGCTATTGCCCGTATCCAGCAGGTTATGAAAATAATGGCTCGGTATGCCCACGTACAGCGTCGCCAGCTTCTCCTGATTGAGCGGATCGGTAATGAAGCGTACAGCGTAATAATAATCCGGTGCAGAGGGGTCGCCGCCGTAGGGGAACCATTGCAGTGAGATCTTCTCCTGCTCATTCAGCTTGCTGCTCTCCAGCAGAAGCTGCTCCGGCAGGCCCGAAAAGACGGGAATATTCTGGTTGCCGATCAGAATCCGGTTCTCCCGGTTGACCAGCATAATCTGCAGATCGGCATCCAGCGACTGCACGGACAAGATATTGGCCGTGGTCTTGAGTTTATTGTAGTGGGTATACACTCCGTAGTTCCCGAAGTTCCCGGTGTTTTTTAGGTAACGCAGACTTTCCAGCACGGCCGGATCATAAGCTTCAGAGAAATAAACCGAGACAAACGAGATGCTGTCTACGGTTTTTTCGATTTGACTCCCGATAACCTTCAGCGTCTCCTCGCCTGCACGTGTGATTTTATCACTCACATTCTCCCTAACGGAGGTGTACGACCAGAAGGTAACGACAATAAAAGGCAGCAGGATCAGGATCAGGAACGTGAACTGCAGTCTGCGATGGAAAGAAAAACGGCTTAACCATTTCATAATGTATCCACCTTGTACTGTAATGTAAATTCAACGTCCCTATTATAATCCATAATCGCTGCCGCCTTTAGCTTAATTCATTATTTCTGATTGGCCTGAACTACCTTCTCCACTTCGGCTGTCATTTCGACCTTGACCTCATCGAAGCTGCGGTTATCCAGGATAAAGCTGGCGAAGCCATTCTCCACAATCGCTTTCAGCTCACTGCCGTAAGGGACGCTGAAGGTATCCGGCATTTGAATATTCGGATCGAACAGCGTTTTGGATAAGGATGCGGTGTCGATCAAATCTGTATTTTCGCCGAAGAAGCCGTTTATTAGCTCTGCTCCGTCTACACCCTTGAAGGCCGGAATTTCTTTCGTGAATTTATAGGATTCCTTGGACATCCAGCGGATGAAATCATAAGAGGCTTCCTTGTTCTCCGACTTCGCGCCCATAGCGAGCCCGCCGCCGGAAATATTCGTCATGCCCAGCTCTTCCGTATCCACGGAGCGCGGCAGCGGAGCGTACATCGTCTGGAACTCATGCGGGAATTTCTCCAGATTCAGCGCCGCCCGGACAGCATAGCTTGGTACAGCAAGCATACTGGCATTTCCGGCAAAAAACTGCTGCAGCACATGATAATTCGAGGCCAGCACATCGGCATACGGTTCAACACTCTTATCTTCCTTCTCCATAGTGCGGCGGAGATTGAAGAAGTACTCGAAGGACGGATCATCGAAAATCGGCTTCAAATCTGCGCTCAGCTGCGGATGCGGCTTCTCGGTGTAAGCGATGATGTTCGGATACTCGCCCCAGGTGTGGAAGTAGGTTCCGAAATGCTCAGGCGTCGTAAGCTTCTTGGCATAATCGCGGAAATCATCCCAGGTCCAGCCCATCTCGGGCAGGGACAGCCCCGCTGCTTCCAGGTGATCCTTGTTAAAGACCGTCAGCCACTGCGTGGAGCTCGGCAGAATGCCGTATACCTTATCATCCAGCTTCAGCAGCTTGGAATATTCATCCTCCGGTGTGATGCTCTCCTGCTCAAAGAAGGAGTTAAGCGGTTCCACAACACCGCGTGAAGCACGCTCCAGCAGTTCATCCTCATTACCGGTCATGAATACATCGACCACTTCTCCGCCGGCTACGAGAATATCCAGCTTCTTCATGAAATCTGTGCTGTCGCTGTTCTGAACCAGTGATTCATACTCAACTTCCACTTTATCCTGGGATTCGTTATACGCCTGAACGGCCTGGTAGATCGGTTCTTCCGGCTTATCGGCCTTGAACGTGTAGAATTTGATCTTCGCCTTGCCTGCGGGCTGGTCTGTACTGCTGCTTCCGGCAGCCGGATCAGCCGAAGCCGGTGCATCGGTGGCGGCCGAATTATTGCTGTTGCCGTTCCCGCCGCATGCGGTAACGGTGAGCATAAGAATCATACTTGCTAATACTAAGGATAGTTTTTTCAAAGCAATTCCCCCTTGATTTGTTGTCTGCAGGCTCATTATACAATCTAAGGCCCGCGCACACCGTGTACAGCTTTGCGGTGTGCGCGTACACTTTTTTGACCTTGTTTGTAATCGTTATACAGTTTGAACTTGAAATTTCGAACCAAGGATAAGTCGCCACTGCGGTGAGTTTTGGACTTCCGGCCGCTGTTGTCTCCAGATTTCCTGATTTAAACCGCAGTTTGCGGTAGAAATCCGGTGACAAAGGCGGTCGCTTCCGCTCCTACAGTTCCAAAATCCCCTCCGTTGCTTCATCCTTCGATAGTTTTATAGTTCAATCTATATAACGTCTACCCTTTGACTCCCCCGATGGCAATTCCGTCGATGACCTGCTTTTGCAGCGCCAGGAACAGTGCCAGCAGCGGCAGGATCGCAGCCACGGAAGCCATCATCATGACGGAAATTTGCGTGCCGAACTCTTCCTTGAAGAACTGCATCCCCAGCGGAATGGTATACAGCTTGGTCGAATTCAGCATAATCAGCGGGCCCTGGTAATCATTCCACGTCCAGATGAATTTGATAATCCCTACCGTAGCCAGGATCGGCCGGCTTAGCGGCAGCACGACACTCCAGAAGATACGGAAGAATCCGGCACCGTCGAGCTCGGCCGCTTCCAGCATATCATTATGAATGCCAATCATGAACTGGCGCAGCAGGAAGGTGAAGTAACTGGAGAACATCCCCATCAGGATGAGCGCTGCATGTGAATCGTAGAGTCCCAGCTCCTTGATCATAATATAGCGCGGAACGAGTGTCGCCTGCTCCGGGATCATCATAAAGGCCAGCATCAGGGTGAAGATCAGCGTTCTGCCCTTGAAGTCAAGCTTGCCGAGCGCGTAACCTGCCATGGCCGATATCACAATTGTAGCAATGGTGGATATCAGGGCGATTTTGATCGAGTTCATATAAAATAGTCCAAACGCGACGTCGCCCATCCACACCGCCTTAAAGTTAGCTACCAGGTTCCAGTCCGTGGGAATCCACTGAATCGGGAAGGTCCAGACCTCCTTCTCCGTCTTGGAGGCTGCGGACAGCATCCAGACCAGCGGCATCAGAAAGAATACCGAGAGCAGGGCGAACAGGGCTGTAAAGATCAGATTGCCGGTCTTAAATTTTCTCATTGTCATTGCCTTAGTTCCTTTCGCCGTAGACTAATAATGGACTTTGCGGTTCTGTGTCATCCAGGTGATGGAGGTAACCAGCATGATGATGAGGAACAGGACCCAGGACATCGCTGAGGCATAGCCCATTTTGAAGCGCTCGAACCCTTCCTCATAAATCTGGTACACAATGACCGTACTGGAATAGTTGGGACCGCCGTCCGTCAGGAACTTGATCATGTCGAAGATTTTGAAGGACGAAATTGTGCTGGTAATCGCCAGGAAAAAAGTCGTCGGACCCAGCAGCGGCAGCGTAATCCGCCGGAACTGTCCGATCCCGCTCGCACCGTCAATCGTTGCGGCCTCATACAGCTCTTCCGGAATATTCGTCATGCCGGCCAGGAAGATAATGATCTGATAGCCCAGCAGCTGCCAGATATAAATAATCATAATGGCAATCAGCGAGAAGCTGGTATCCACCAGCCAGCGCGGCGGCTCGGACAAACCGATCTGCATCAGAATCTGGTTGATCGGCCCTTTGGACGGATGATAGAGCGCCTGCCAGACGGCGGCAATCGCTACCGTTGAACAAATGTAGGGTACGAAAAAAGCCACTTTAAAAAAGCTCTTGGCATACAGCTTCTTATGGATCAGCGCCGAGAGCACCACCCCCAGCAGCATGGTGACCGGCACTGTGCCGACCGTAAACAGCACGTTATTCTTCAGTGCCAGCAGGAAGCGGTTATCCCGGAACAGCTCGATGAAGTTGTCCAGACCGACAAAATGGATCGCGGACAGGCCTCCGACCAGATTCCATTCCGTCAGGCTGAGGAAAAGGCTGAAGAGCAGCGGGAACACGGCGATGACCAGCATACCGATCACTTCAGGCGCGATAAAAATCCATCCGGCCAGCTGCTCCCGTCTTTTGCGTGTCCAGTAAGTTTTCGAAGGTGCCCCGGCTGTTGTTGTCTTCCGGGTAACGGCAGATTCACTCATTGTACTCTCTCCCCTGCTGTTTCAGCTTGTATGTCCGGCAGGTAGCCGCCTTCTTCCCGGAGTCGGGTACGCAGACGGGGGACATCAACGGCATGTACGTCGCCGCCGGTCTGAGCGGCAGCCAGTGCTGCAGCGAGTCCGGCTGCTTCGCCCATCGCCAGGCAGACCGGCATCACCCGGACACTGCCAAGCACCCTGCGGTCACAGGAGATGGACCGGCCGGCGACCAGTACATTGCGCAATCCGCGCGGCGTAAGGCAGCGGTACGGAATGCCGTGCGATTCGCCCGGACCGTAGAGCGTGATAGATTGGCTGGACCCGGCGCCGCTCTGCTGCTCCTTCTGTGTGCCGTGCACATCGATGAAGTAGCTGTTGCGGCAGATCTCATCGTCGAAGCTTCTGCGGGAAATGTAATCTTCCGCCGTCAAGACATAATCCCCGGTAATCCGCCGGGATTCCCGCGTTCCGATCAGCGTGCCTGTGCTCATCACCACCGCGTTGCCGAAGGCCGCGGGGTGGACAGCGGCGAGCATGTCACGGTAGGCAGCCGCCATCTTGCGTCCTTCAACCAGCGCCCCGGATACGGAGAAGGAATTCGTGTTATCGACTCCCCAGAGATGCCCGGCGTTGAAGCCAACGGCACGCGGAGCCACCATGTTATTGCACAGATGGGTGTCCGGAATTGCCGGGTATTCCCCTGACCGGACCACCTCATGGATCGGGCTGTGCGGGTTCTCCGCATGCAGCTTCGGCCCGTTCAAATAAGCGTAATCATCCACATTGCCCAGGATGAAGCAATGGGTTGCCGGCTGAAGCTCGCCGGTCTCTTCGTCCCCCATCTGGTACTCGGCGCCTGCCCAGGCGGCGACATCGCCGTCTCCCGTGCAATCGACATACACAGCTGCGCGGAAGGCTTGCAGGCCGCCTTTGTTGAGGAGGAGGAGGGTGGTGATGTTGCCGTGGTCGTCTCTGTCCACATCCGCAAGCGCGGTCAGGAACAGGACATGCGCACCCGACTCCGTTACGAGATCGTCATAGACCCGCTTGAGCTTCTCCGGTTCGATCGGCACCCAGTCCATCGCGTCCGCCTGCACATGCGGCATTTGTGCCTTTAAAGTATTGAACACCTTGGCCGCGAGCCCGCGGTAGACCATCTTCTCCTTATCCGAGAATGGGCACCAGGCCGGCACCAATCCGGAGGTTCCCATTCCGCCAAGGCTCCCGGTCGCCTCGACCAGCAGCGTCCGCGCCCCTTCTCTTGCCGCCGCAGCTGCGGCAGTGCAGCCCGCCGGTCCGCCTCCGACTACAATGACGTCGTAGGAGGAGTTCAGCGGGATCTGTTTACTTTTCAGCGTATACGTATCGTTCTCCATATGGCCCTCTCTTTCCCGGCGGCCGGCCCTCTTTCCGTGAAGCCGTCCGCCACTCTTCTATACGCTAATTTTAGCAAGAGACATTTGCGAGTACGGTATAGCTTTCATACGCCTTGATGTGCATTATTTTGACTCTCCACTTGGTAAAGAAAATTACATAGTGCTTACGCGAAAGTGCTTACGTACGGAATTCCTGAAGCTAGTGTAAGTTTGGCGATAGTATTTAGTACGGGGATGGGGAGATAAGGGATACGAGATGGGGAGGTGCGGGGAGATGGGGGGTGTTGAGGTACGGGAGTGTTGAGGTACGGGAGTGTTGAGGTACGGAAATGAGGAAGTATGTGTGTATGGGCGTACGTAGGTGCGGACGGTTGAGTGCGGGGTTCGGCACGGTTGGAGGTAAGGGGATAGGGTTGTATGTAGGGAGCCGGACGTGCGGGGAAGTGGGGGATATGGTCGTATGGACGCCCCGTTAACACTTATTTTCTTTACGTGTACTTAGCGAAACCTCAGTCCGCTTCAGCTAGGGATGAGGACTGAGATTCCGCTATTTGAGCAAATCAGGCGGAATCGCGGGGCAAACGGACTCAGATTCCGTTAAGTGTCCGAATATACCACATTTTGAGCCCGAATGAACAAAATAACGGATTCTCAGTCCGTTTCAACCTCATTATTGGCATTTTTCGGGAAATAAGCGCTTCTCAGTCCGCTTAATTCCATTAATGAGCACCCGTCCCAGTATCGACAGCAACAAATTTGCGCAAGCCACTATCCAACCTGCATTCTCCGGAAAAAATAGTCTAACTCATTCGTCCAATAGCCTACTTCCGGCGGAATCAGGGGCATTTCTGCCCCTCATTTCCTCCACCCAGCCCACTTCCGGCGGAATCAGGGGCATTTCTGCTCCTCATTTACCTCAACAGCCCACTTCCAGCAGAATCAGGGGCACTTCTACCCCTCATTTCTTCATCCAGCCCACTTCCGGCGGAATCAGGGGCATTTCTGCTCCTCATTTCCCCGCACACTCCCCAGCCAATACAAAAAGAAACCGCCCCTTAAGCGTCGGGGGGCCAGCCCGCCAGCTCATTAAGGAACGATTTCTTTGTGCGCTTATTATTGCGCCTATTAAACGGGTCCATGGACCAGATTTGTCTCCAACCGATAATACAAGAAAAAAGGATACAGCCGCGAAGTTTCGATAGGGAGGATTGCGGCCGTGCCCTTTGCTGCTATCTTACGCAAATTTGCAGACATTGTTTCATTATTATTTCAAATTTGAGAGTATCGCCCCGAGGATAAGTCCGGTCTCCAGGGCCATATCCTCAAAATCAGCCGCAGGCAGCGGATTCTTGCCCAGGCCCAGCTCTACGGTGAATCCCGGCTTGCGGAAGCGCTGGATGAACCAGTCTTTGTACCCGGCATCGCTGCCGGTCAGCTCGACTGCCCGGTAGCCGCTCACTGCCGCGAGCGCCGCTGCCCACCGCTTACTCTCCGGCGGCTCATAGCCCCGGTAGTTCCAGTAAATCTCTGCACCCTGGCTGTGCAGGGATACGGCAGCATCGCCGGGAATCCGCTCCGCCAGAGCAGCCAGCGCCGCGGCCTCCGGCTCACAGAGCGGCGCATGCCCGCTGTAATCCCGCGGCGCCGGACCGGGAACCTGCCGCCGGTCACGCTCCTCTTCCCAGTGGGCCGGGAACTGGTCGCCCAGATCGACGCCCCGGATGTTGGCCTTCCAGTGGCGGAAGCTGCGCCTGCCGCTGTTCCACTTCATCAGCGCATCGTAATAGGGATGCTCCGGCAGCGCACCTTCCTGCACCAGCTCGACGCCATCGGGATTCGCCATCGGCACGGCCCATAGCGTCCAGTCCCGGTGCCAGTCCGCCGGCTGATGACTATGCCATGCACTGCCGGAAGCAAAGGCTGACGCATACTCTTCGATGAAGCGCATCAGTGCTGGCGCTGTCAGCCATTCGTTGGCATGCAGCGCGCCATTCACATGCAGATGCCTTGGACCACTGCCAATCCGCAGCAGAGTGATTGGCTTGCCGAGTACGCTGGTGCCGATGACCTCTGTGCTGACAAAAGGATATTTACTTGTCAGCCTGACGGTATCCGCCTCCACATCAGCCGGTCCGTATTCCCCGCGCAGATAGACTTCCTCACGGCGTGAAGCGGCCGGAATCACAAGCACCTTACCCGGCAGGCATATACGCCCCGAGCTTACCCCCGGATTCAGCATTTCCAGTTCGTCAATCTCCACACCGAACAGGGACGCTATGCTGTGTACATCGTCCCCTTCCTGCACCGCATAACGCTTACGCGGAGCAGACGGCAGGAACAGCACCTGCCCCGGATATAAATAAGGCTGGCTTCCAGCCCATGGATTCCCTTGAATGACATGCTCCGGTGTCAGTCCGTGTCTTGCGGCTATACGGCTTACTGTATCTCCCCTGCGGGCAATATATTGCTGCATATGTCTCATCCTCCCGGCCCTCTTGAGCCGCCGTCCCCTCCAGCCTGTCCGGGTCTCTCCGCGAATACAGGCGGGACACAGCCCTAGCCTAGTATATGAGCAGCAGCTCCATGTCATGAAAGATTTGAGCACACAAAAAGCCGGGAATCCCGCTCCCGGCTCTAGCGTCCGCCCCCTGTAATGCCTGTGGGTTTGTCCCTATTCGATTCACCACTGAGAATATCTCAAACTACATCGAGGATACCTGCCATACCACAGGTGTACGGCTGATCTGCTCGCCAAGCCAGTCACGGGCAATCCGCTGGAACATCTCAGCATCGCCGCTGCAGAAGAATTGGTGGATCGGGCTTTCATCCCCGCGCGCCAGCTGGCCTTTGTCATACAGAATGGTGCTGATCTCCCGTGCCGTCTCGTCTGCCGAGCTGATCAGCTTGACTCCCGGCCCCATTACTTTACCAATCGGCTCGACCAGGAAAGGATAATGGGTACAGCCCAGAATCAGAGTATCAATCGGCTCGTATTTGATGCCGTTCAGCGACTCTGCTACGGCAAGGTGGCTCTCCTCCGAGCGGAATAATCCCTGTTCTACATAGGGGACAAGCGCCGGGCAGGCCTGGCTGACCACCTGGACAAACGGGGACAGCTGCTTCAGCGCCGCCGTATACGCTCCGCTTTTGATCGTACCGATGGTGCCGATGACGCCGACCTGGCCATTCTTGGTTGCGCTGATTGCTGCGCGGGCACCGGGGTGAATCACTCCGATCACAGGAATGGCTACCTTGGCGGAGATATAATCAAGAGCTGCCGCTGTTGCTGTATTGCAGGCAATAACGATCATTTTAGGATTAAATTGAATTAAGTAGTCCACGATTTGTTCAGTGAACAATTTCACTTCCTCAGTCGAACGCGGTCCGTACGGGGCTCTCGCCGTGTCACCGAAATAGATGATTTTCTCCCTCGGGAGCTGTCGCATCACTTCCTTGACAACGGTCAATCCTCCCACACCTGAGTCTAATATAGCTATTGCTTGCTGCACGAACACACCGCATCCTTTAACTTGTTTTGTGTAGCTTATGTAAGGCTGGAATAAAGTGTACCAGGATTTCAGCCCCAATTGCAGATAATACCCCATTTACGGGCTTAGTTCAAGTAAGGGATTCATCAGGGAGCAGTCCCGGGCCGGGGCAAGACCTGGCGGGCAAAAGCATAAGTTATCGTGTGAAACATATACATTCCTATATTTGAACGGCAAAAGCCGCCTCCCGCCTGGCCGGCGGAAAACGGCTTCTCTCTTAAATAAAGATTAGGACAGCTTCTCTGCGTTTTTGCCATCCTCGATCGCTATAGCTACAGCAGTATCTGTACCTGTCACAGCTTCGATTTCAGCTTCAACCACTGCCGCTTCCTCTGCCGCTTCATAAGCAGCTACCTCGTCCCGTACAGCTTCCACCGCATCAGTGACTTCCACAACCTCTTCGGCAATTCCGCTTACGGTAGCCGTTTCAGCTTCTTCAAATGCATCCGTGGCGGCTTTGCTCCACTCTTTGACTTCGCTGACGACTGATACTACAGCTTCTTTAGCCTTGCCATAGATCTCTGTAGTCTTCTCACTGGCCTGACCGGCGATTTCCTGTACCTTATCGATCGCTTCAGTCGTTCCTTCGGCAATATCCTTGCGCAGTTCCTTACCCGGTTTAGGAGCGAACAGCAAAGCTGTCACCGTTCCGACCACACTGCCGGCAAGCACACCCCAGAGCAAGCTTTTGGTATCCTTTTTCATCATCAATCTCTCCTTTGGATTCAAAGTGCCTCTGCCCGGCCGCCCGGGCGATCGCCTAGTTCTGGTATATCATAAGCATAGAGAGTTTGTCCTGTGACTGATCATTTGGAGTTTTCCGAAGTTTTCTCCTTTTTGACCGGAGTGATCGCATAACGGCAGCATTGTCCGCCTTCCGCCATACATTCACTGCGGGTGACCTTCGCATCCAGCAATTCCTCGAATAAATGCTGCTCACATTGGCAAGCCTTGCGGTACTGGGTAGCGACCTGGCGGATCGGACAGTTATATTCCCGCATCACATACGAACCGTCCTCCTCCTTACTCCATTCGGCCATATACCCTCCGGCATTCTGAATCGCTGACAGCTCGGCAACACGCTGCTCCAGATCGCGGTTCTGCATCATCGGGGTGTACTGGGCAAGCATACGCCGCCTGCGGCCTTCGAAAAGCACATTAACCGCATCCAGCCCGCTCCCGTGATCCAGCTCCCGCAGCAGCTCCAGCGCCAGATTGTGATAGCTTTTGGGAAAATGATCTTCCGCCCGCTCGGTGAGCGAATATACATGCATAGGACGTCCCATGGCCTGGCGTACCACCTTGGTCTTGGCAAGCGACTCCTGCTCCAGTTGAAGCACATGGCGGCGGACACCCATTTCCGTTATTCCCAGTTCCTCCGCCAGAGCGCCGATTGTCAGCGGCCCTTTCATCTTCAGCAGCGTCATAATCATCCGCCTTGTCGAACCGCTTTCCTGACCCTTCTTCGCCATAAAAGGACCTCCTTTCTGTCTGACTACATACGGGCCAGCTTACCCCGTTACTTCAATTCCCAGCTCCCTGTCCAGATAACCGCGCACCTCGGAGGCGAACTGTTCCAGCACACTTGGCAGCACCAGCGTCAGCGGATGCAGCGCCTTCCGTTCCCACACGTAATAGTCCTGGACCAGCGGCTTACGCAGGGCTACCAGTGAGGTCAGGTCAGGATAGATCACGCTGTCTCCCAGCACCTTTTCCTCATGAATAATGGAAATAATATCTTCATAGCTTCCGGCATCCCGCATAATAAACCCGTCGATCAGGCAGCTGCCCACATCCGTAACCACTTCGACCGCCAGATGCAGGCAGCGTTCCTGTACAAGACCTAGTATCGTACCGCCATCCCAGGAAGAAGCCGCGTGCCGGAGACCGTCATTCAGATCAGGGATTTGTTCAAGTATGGTTTCAATTTGCTTCCGGTTGACATAATACACTGCTGACCCTCCACCCTCGGTAATTTAATCTTCTATTCAAGAACTGCCGCTACTTCCCGCGTTTGCCCCGGCGCTTCAGCCAGAACAGCATAATGAAGCAAGCCGCCAAAAAAACAACCAGATACGTTAACGCTTCCATCGGATACTCAAGCTCACGCATAACCTTCACCGCTTTCCGTACTTAATGGGTTCCAGCCTTGCAGATCCATTGCCGCCCTAAATCTCGTAATCCACTGCCACAGAAACATCCTTGACCTCGTTAATATGAGCGATAACTTCCTTGTGTGCCGGATGGACCTGATAAGCCTGTAAATCTTCCATGGACGCTACAACCGTGACCAGGGCAATGTCAAACGAACGCTCGGAGTGAATCAGATCGGCCCCGACTTCAATAGAAATAAGCTGCGGAATTCTTCCTTCCATATTGCGGAGTACGGCTACAGTCTCTTGTACTTTGTCCGGTGACCGGTCCTTTAATTTGAAAAATACAATATGCTTGATCATCTATCCCGCTCCCAGCTCATGATTAATGTAAATTTGATTACTAAAAATATATCATAAACAGCAGCATTACTGAAAGAAACTTCACGCTGCCGGAATCGGAGGCATTTGATCTGGACGAAAGCCTTAGTGTAATGTTAAAGTCATATACAGTTAAACTAGAAGAATTACCACTTCATTAATTCAGTATATCGGAGGAATTATGCCTAAGAATCAGCAAGAACCACATAAAATTCAGGCCTGGTCTCTGATCAACCGCAAATATCTTGGACAAGGCGTACGGGTCAAAAGATTCCGCCGGCCAAAGCGCAGCCAGATCCGCAACCGCGTTCTGCTGGCTATTCTGATGGCTAAGGACATGAAGCTCTCCAGGCTTGCAGAAGAGCTCTCCGTTTCCTCCCGCAGCGTAAGCGCATGGGTGTATGAAGGCCGCATTCCCTCCAGAACTAATCTGGACAAGGTCTGCCGTCTGCTCGGCTATCCCCCCCACATCTTGTTCAATGAAGCCCTTCTGCGGCAGAGTCCGATTGTGTGCCAGCCGACCCCGTCCCGTTTCATGAAAAGAACGACTGCCCGTTCACCGCAAAGCAATGCTATTCTGACCGGACTCTGCATGGTTTATGACTTCTCGGTAACCGATGTCAGCATCTGGATCGGTGTTCATCCCGGCACTTTCCGCAAGTGGCTGCACCAATGCCATCTGCCTACGCTGGCGCTGCAGGAGAAAGCCGAGAATTTCTTCCGGATTCCACGCCATATCCTATTCGCCGATTGTGAGCTTCACTAGTGTAACCGCCTAAATAAACGTCTGAATAAGGCCCTTCTCATCCTCAGAGAAGGGCCTCTTGATGCTGCGCTCCTGCACCTGTTTATTTTTTGCGTGCAAGGATGTATCTCAGTATGTATTCATGGGTTCCGCCCTGCGGATTCTTCAGTGACTCGGTAAATGAACCCGTCTCCAGAATCTCATTCCCGGCAAAATGCCCTCTCAAATCGCCGTCGCTGAAAAAGTGGGCATACTTATCTGCCTTATATTCATAAGTGCCCGGTTCAAGCTCTGTTCCGCAGCCATAATTAGGATCTTCATCGGAGAAGCTGGTGAAATAGAGCAGCCCTCCAGAGCGCACCTGCTCAAGACACGCATCGATCAGCCTACGGCGGTCATCCGCCAGGAATAGATGCAGTACGTCATAGCAATACACGGCATCGACCGGATGTACAAGCTGCGGCTGCAGAGCAGATCCGGCGATAAAGGTTGTCCCGGGATCCCATTCTGCGGCCAGCTCCAGCGCGGCTTCACTTAATTCTATGCCATAAACGGTAAATTCGGGGGCAAACACTTTGGTGTTCCGCCCGTAACCGGCACCCGGAACCAGGACGGAAGACGCCCCGTCTTCCATAAACCTCTGTTTGGCCCACCCGGCGGACGGACTGGGCCGGCTCCCCCAGATCATCCCTTCCCTGGCAAAGCGCTGACTCCAATACTGTGACATACCGCTTCCTTCTTTCTATGATATATGGATATGCCCCCCCTGCTCAGCGGCGCTTACTGCGCATAGCATTCAGCAGCTTCACTCCGGCCTCTTCGCTGGAAGTATAGTAATCATATTCCGGAGATTCTTTAGCGTATAAGGCGATCTTGCCCTCTGCATCATAATGGATTCCCCAGCCGTACTTCTTGGGCAGCATCGAGGCCCGCAGGCAAGGATGACTCTTCGAGAACAGCTCTGCCCAGATCTCTTCCCGGCGCGAGTCCCGCTCTTCTTCTGAAATTCCTTTGTGCCGCACATGCACCTGATACAGCAGTTCTTCATGGTTATATTGGTAAGGAGCACCTGCCAGCAGATTGTATTGAATGACATGAGCAGGCGGATGCGGACGTCCCGAGACCGGGGATACGCCAATTTCTGCCGGGCAATCTTCGGCAACACGGATAAAAGTATCGGTATAGCTCATTAAGAAGCCTCCCTCAGCTGCGAAATATCCTTTTCCCTCTATCATAATTCACTCCGCTGCATCAGGCAAAGTCTAAGTATATGGCAAAACGGCTGATCCCCTGTATCCCAGAGAACCAGCCGTCTTGCGGCAGAGAGTATCTATGAAGTTAACGGTCTACCAGCTGGACTTGGTGATACCGGGAATTTGACCCTGGAGTGCGAGCCCGCGGAAGACGATCCGGGAAACATGGAATTTGCTTAAGTATCCCCGGGGTCTGCCGGAGACGGTGCATCTGTTTTTTTGACGGGTAGCCGAGGAATCACGGGGCAGCTTCTGCAGCGCCAAATAATCCCCCGCCGCTTTCAGCTCTCTGCGTTTATCCGCGTATTTCGCCACCAGCTCCTGCCGCTTCAATTCCTTGACGACCTTCGATTTCTTAGCCATTGTACGGATCAGCCTCTCTTCTTCTTATTCATTCAGCGCCGCGGTCAGGGCTTCAAGATTCTGGCGCATAATGCCCAAGTAATCCAGATTATTCTTCGTGTCCTCGTCCGTCAATCCTTCGATCGGATTCAGCACAGCTGTCTTTGCGCCAATTTCCTGGGCAATAGTATCAGCCACGCTGGAGGATACCAGAGTTTCGAAAAAGATCGTTTTTACGTTATTCGCCTTGGCAAATTCTACGATCTCTGCCATTTGTGCAGCAGAAGGCTCCTGCTCCGGTGACAATCCGGCGATGGGCACCTGAGTTAAGCTATACTCCCGGGCCAGGTATCCGAAAGCGGCATGCTGGGTAATAAAGTCCTTACGCTTCGTATCCTTCAGTGCGTCTTTGAACTCCTGGTCCAGCTGCTGCAGCTTGGCTATATAGGCTTCGCTATTTGCTTTGAAGGCTGCAGCATTCCCAGGCGAGGCTGCGGATAATGCCGCTTCAATCGTGCGGACCTCCTGGATTGCCAGAGCCGGGGCGAGCCACACATGCGGGTCAAGACCCCCGTGATCATGGCCTTCTCCGGCATGCCCTTCTTCCCCGTGTTCAGCCTCATGATCATGTTCAGCCTCTCCGGCAGCTGCGCCTCCTTCATGGGCATGGTCATGGTCCTCTTCCTCTTCCGTTCCTTCCATAATTTCCAGCCCTTTACTGGCTTCTACGGTAATCAGTTTGCCGCCTGAAGCTCCGTCTACAACCTGCTGTGCCCAGCCTTCCATGCGGGCTCCGTTATAGACCAGCACATCCGCGTCAGATATATCAGCCATATCCTTAGCCGTCGGCTCCCAGTCATGCGGTTCGGTGCCGGCCGGAATCAGCACTTCCACATCCGCAAGCTCACCGGTAATATTCTTCGTGAATTCGTACATCGGATAGAAGCTGACTTTAATATTCAGCTTGCCTGCCACAGGTGCGGTTGTAGCTGCAGCCGCAGTAGACGGTGTGTCAGCAGGGCTGCCGTTAGAGGCAGCATTGCCTGCACTGTTGTTGCCGCAGCCGGCGGCAATCAGCATGGCAGTCAGAGACAGGGCAGCAAGGTGGCGGATTCTGAATTTGGACTTTGGATTGGACTTTATCATATTTTTTCGAGACCTCTTTTCTTAAGTGGTTGTAGATTTATGAATGTAGCGGCGGTTTTTCAGGGTAATCAGCCGTTGTACGGCAATAGCAATTAGCAGAAATACGAGCAGAATAAGTGCAATCGTGCCTCCGGGAGGCGTGTTGATATAATACGAAGCCGTCAAGCCGCTAAAAACACCAGTTAATCCGACGCCGACGGAAATCAGAACGGCTGCTGTAAAACCGGATGCAATCCGCAGGGCTATGGATGCCGGAAGCACTATTAGCGCGGATACCAGCAGCACACCCACAACAGGCATGGCTGCGGCAACGGTCATGCCGGTAAGTACAGCGAAGGAAAAGGACAACAACCCTGTATGAACCCCGCCGATGCTGGCGGTCTCCTCGTCAAAGGTCAGGTTGTACAGCGGCCGGCGCAGAACTATGAAGTAGACAAGTCCGGCTGCGGCCACGACGGCAATCAGCTTAAGCTGGGTATCACTCACGGCGACGATGGAGCCGAACAGGTAGGAGCTGAAGCTTTTGGTCAGGTTCTGCTTCAGGCTCATCAGCACTACGGCCAGCGCCAGACCGGAGGTCATAATGATAGCTACCGGAAGCTCACTGTATGTACGGTAAGAACGGCGCAGTTGCTCGATAACCAGCCCTCCGGCTACGGCCACTGCGAAACCGCTGATGGCCGGGTTCCACTGCAGGACTGAACCCAGCGCCACACCTGCAAGTGAGACATGGGACAGAGTGTCCGCCATCAGCACCTGCCTACGCAGCATCAGATATACACCAAGCAGCGGACCAATAATGCCGATCAGGCCTCCTGCCCAAAATGCACGCTGCATGAATTCGTAACCAAGCATGTCCAGCCCTCCTGTTCCTGCCGTTCCAGGCTGATCACCGTATCCAGATAGGCTCTTGTCTCTTCCAGGCCATGTGTAACCATAATGACGGTGCGGCCATGCCGGCTGACATAATGCCGCATCAGCTTGTAGAATCCGCTGCGGCTGGCCGTATCCATGCCGGTTGCCGGCTCATCCAGCACCAGCACCTGCGGCTGCTGGGCCAGCGCCCGGGCAATGCAGATCCGCTGCTTCTGCCCGCCGGACAGCTCGCCGATTCTGCGGTTGCGGTACTCCCACATATCGACCTGCCGCAGGCTGCTCTCCACCAGCGCTTCCTGTTCCTTCGTGAAGCGGCGGAACAATCCCAGCCTGGAGTAGCAGCCGGAACGGACCAGCTCGATGACCTTGCTGGGAAATCCGGCATTGAAGGAGGCGACTTGCTGCGGCACATAGCCGATCACCAGCTTGCCCCCGCCGGTAAGCTCCTTGTTCAGGGAGACCGTTCCGCTCCATGGCTTCAGCAAGCCCAGCATAAGCTTGAGCAGCGTAGTCTTCGCCGCCCCGTTCGGGCCGGTAATCCCGATGAACTGTCCGGCTTCAAGATCCAGCGACAAGCGGTCAATGACCGGCTCGTTCCCGTAGCCGAACACAACATCCCGCATGGATGACAAAATCATAGGGTTTCTTCTTCCTTTCTTCTCTCAACTTCAGATGGAGCTGATGATTTGGCCGGTTCTCCTAATGGGGAGCTGAGTTCCTTCCCATTCTTCGGCCATGGAATTCTTACGGACTCCAGTGCCGTTATTTCTTCAAAATGGCCAAATCCGCTGCGCTTATGGACACTGCCCTATTCAGCAACACTCATCATTCAGCAACACTCATCATTCCGGAGTGGTTCTCCTCAACGGTCCTAAAGATAAAGTCCTCCGGCAGACTGATGCACGGCAAAGTCTATTCACAGGCAACCACAGCCGGTTTAATCGTAATAATTACGTTTTGACTCCATTGATATTATCGTAATAATTACGTTCTGTAAACCCAAAACCAGAAATTAATCGTAATTAATCTGATTAACACAGTAATCAAGGCAGCAAAAAGCCGGAATCGGCAGACCCGATTCCGGCTTTCCCGCGAATTAGATGCTCAGTCTTGCGTTCCACCGTAACTCCAGATACCCGTCTTGTAATTCACTAGAATATATATCTTCCGTATCACTCGAATTCAATTCTTAAGCACTGCCTTAATGCCCGTTACACCATGTCCACAGATCCCGCAGAACTCTATTCCTGCCCGGCAGCAAGCAATTCCTCTGCCGGCCATGGCAGCGGATTGTTGAACTTGCTCCAGTCCTGCTGCATCTCTTCCGCGCTCAGCAGGCAGCGGTCCAGCCGGGCCTCAATATCTGTGCGGTTCATGCTGACACCGATGAACACGATCTCGTTCAGCCGGTCCCCCCACTGCCCGTCCCACTTCGCCTTGACATCCGGCTCGCTGGCCAGCACTTCCTGCTGCTGGTCCTCCGGCATCGTCGCCAGCCAGTAACCGGCCGGCCCGAACTGGATGGACGGTCCCGCCTGGCTGATGGTTGCGGCCAGATCTCCGCGTGCCGCCAGCCATACCAGACCCTTGGCCCGGACTACCTCTGCCGGCCAATTACTGAAGAAGAAGCTCAGCCGCTGCGGATGGAACGGCGTTCTGCGCCGGTAGACAAAGGAGGTGATGCCGTATTCTTCTGTCTCCGGTGTGTGCTCCTCCTTGCCAAGCTCCGCGATCCAGCCGGAGGACAGACTGGTCTGCTCGAAATCAAACAAACCTGTATTCAGGATCTCTGAAGGGTCGACTTGCGCATTAACTGTACGGATGATCTTGGCGCGCGGTTGAAGCCTGCGCAGTACAGCCTCCAGCTTGTTCAGTTCCTGCTCGTCTACCAGATCACATTTATTGAGCAGCAGCACATCACAGGTCTCAATCTGGTCAATCAGCAGATCAACGATATCCCGGAAGTCGCCTTCGCCCGTAGTCATATTGCGGTCGAGCAGACTGTCTCCCGAAGCGAAGTCATGCCAGAAACGGTTGGCATCGACTACCGTAACCATCGTGTCCAGTCTGGCAAGCTCAGTAAGATCAATATCCAGCTCCGGGTTCGCATAGGTGAAGGTCTGGGCTACCGGAACCGGCTCGCTGATGCCGGAAGACTCGATCAGAATATAATCGAAACGCCCTTCCGACGCGAGATAATTCACTTCCCGCAGCAGATCATCGCGGAGCGTGCAGCAGATGCAGCCATTGGACATCTCCACCAGCTTCTCCTCGGTCCGGGAGAGAGTGTTGCCGGATTTCACCAGCCCCGCGTCCACATTCACTTCACTCATATCATTCACAATGACCGCCACCTTCAAGCCGTCGCGGTTATGAAGAATGTGATTGAGGAGTGTGGTTTTGCCGGAACCGAGGTATCCGCTGAGTACAGTAACAGGAATTCTCTTCATTAATTTACTCCTTACACAAATTTAGTGTAGGACAGCAGCGCACCCGCCGCCCGTCTAGCGGAACTTCTTCCTTCCCAAAGTTACCGCTCAGCATTCTTAGCGGGTCTCACGGTGCAGCGTCACTCGCTTCAGGCGCGGGCAGTATTTCTTCATCTCAAGCCGTCCAGGCGTGGTTCTCTTATTCTTCGTAGTGGTGTAGTTGCGGTCGCCAGTCTCTGTACAGGCCAAAGTAACGATTACTCTCACAAAAATCAACTCCTTCATATTTAATCGTAATTATTACGATTTACACATTCTACATGGTCCACCTATCCGCTGTCAAGCGGCGTTCCGGAAAATTTCAACTCTCTTAGATTTGTGGTCTTTCCTGCGGAGGAATTACGTATAGATGGAATTACAAGTAAAAACGGCTTGGCCTCCCTTCAAGGGAAGGGCCGTTTCAGCAGGAAACAGACGGTTGCCGTGTTGAGATGCATCGAAGGTTGTATTACAAAGAAAATATGATTCTTGCAATTCCAAGAACAAAGCGGGAGAGTGAGCCATGAAGATACCTGTGATCATACTGAGCGGATTTCTGGGGAGCGGAAAAACAACCCTGCTGTTAAGTCTGCTGAAGGAGAGCAAGCTGCGGGGGCTGAATCCCGGCGTAGTCATGAATGAACTGGGGAAAAAGGATGTCGACGGTTATATTCTGCAGGAGAATACCGGCATGAGTGTGGAAAAGCTGCTGGACGGATGTGTATGCTGCAGCCGTAAGGAAGAGCTGCCGCGCAGCCTGGCCGCCCTGCTGGCGCGCCGGCCGGATATCATCTACATCGAGCTTACCGGCGTTGCTGATCCTGATGAAATTGCCAAATCGCTGCTGGAGGCGCCCTTGGCAGACCGGCTGAAGCTGCACTTCACAATCACACTGCTCGATGCCGAGAATGCGCTGGATTATAACAGCCGCTTCTCCTCCGATAAACAGCTGGTGCGCACACTGCGCAAGCAGCTCACTGTGGCTGATCTGATTATCGTCAACAAAAGCGATCTGGTTGAGCCGGAAACCCTATGGAAAATCGAGAAAATGGTCTATAAGCAAAACTCCGAATCGGAGATTGTTTTCACCCATTACAGCCAGATTAATCTGGCCCCGCTGCTGGCTGGCATCGCCGCCCGTGAACTGCGGAGCCACGTGCCGCAGCGCGGACCGGGTACTATAAACGGAACAACGCTTAAACGGGCGGTCCCTGGCCGCGGGGGCAGCGCGACTGCCGTGCAGGAGCCCGAATCCGGTCCAAGCACCTCCTACTCACAGGTTGCGGCAGTCACGCTGACCGTTCCGCAGGGCGGAAACGGGAGGATCCGCCGGGAGCAGCTGGAGCTTTTTTTCCGGGAATGGGGAGACAGTCTGCTTAGAGCTAAAGGTCATGTCCAGATTGCGGAGCATGATTCCGTACAGCTTGTGCAATATGCGGGACACCGCACAACCTGGGAAGCTTCGCGTTATCCGGGCCAGCCTTACATTGTGTGCATCGGCCTGAATTTGGACGAGAGGGCGGTCAGCCGCCGCTGGGCAGCCTTGTTCAGCTAATGTCAGGTGCGGGAAGGAGCCGATGAAGCCTTTGACAGCCTTATCTCCGTTCAAAATACTGCCGCTGCTCATTCCCGCCGCCTTCCTGATCACGATTGGGACTCTCTGGCTCCCCGGCCATCCGGAGCTGCTTAACAACGGGTATGTGGACACGTTCAAAACAGCGTTTCTCGGCATTCTGCTTGAAGCCCTGCCGTTCGTGCTCCTGGGTGCGCTGCTCTCTTCACTGCTCCGCGTCTTCGTACCGGACGAGATGATCTCGCGCTGGATTCCGCGCCGTCCCGTTCCGGCCATCCTGTTCGGCTGCCTGCTCGGGATCATCTTCCCCGTCTGCGAATGCGGGATGATTCCGCTTGTCCGCCGGCTGATGCACAAAGGCATGCCGCTGTACGTCGCCATCGTCTTTATCCTGTCCGGCCCGATCCTGAATCCGGTCGTCTACGGGGCCACCCTGACGGCCTTCCGTTCCCATCCGGAACTGGCCTATGCGCGGATGGGACTGGCTTTTGCCGTATCCGCCCTAATCGGCCTTGTCATCTATGCCACCATCCGCAAATCACCGCTGCGTCTGTCCATCCCGCGCGAGGGGGGCGAGGAGCATCACGGCACCACCCGCGGCGGGCGGCTAGTCGCAGTCTTTGTGCATACGTCGGATGAGTTTTTTGAAATGGGCAAATATCTGATCATCGGCTGCCTGTTAACCGCCGGTATCCAAACCTTCATGAATCACGGCAGCCTGACCGCTATCGGAGAGCGCCCGCTGGGCTCCTACCTGTTCATGATGGGGCTGGCCTTTGTACTCTCACTCTGCTCCACCTCGGATGCCTTCGTCGCTTCAACCTTCCTGCATTCCTTCCCGGCCGGAGCACTGCTGGCATTCATGGTGCTGGGGCCGATGCTCGACTTCAAAAACTCGCTGATGCTGCTGTCGCTGTTCAAAACCAGATTTGCGCTTTATCTGTTCTTCCTGATTGTCTCGGCCGTCTTCACCGGCTCGGTACTGGCTTCACTCTGGCTGTAGCAACCCTTACAAACTCAGCATATGCTTCCGATGCAGTTTGTCCGCAGAAACTCAAGGAGCAACCCTCACAAACTCTTAGGAGGTTCCGCATGAATAACTCCCGGAGCATCCGGTTTCACTATTTACTGAGGGCGGTTATTCTGCTCGCCTTCGCCCTCTATATCGGACATCTGGTCCAGCAGGACGCGCTTCATTATTACGTTGCCCCCAAGCTGGCCCGCTGGATCAGGCTGTGTCCGGTTCCGCTCTCCCTGATGGCGCTGAGCCTCGGGCTTCAAGCCGTCCTTGGCAAAAGCAGTGTCCTGTGCGACTGTGAGCACCGCCTGCCCCGTTCCGGGCTGGGCAGTTCCGCACTGTACAGCCTGTTCCTGCTTCCGCTGCTGCTGGGATTCCTCCTGCCTGACCGCGCGCTGGGCAGTGCCGCAGCAGCCAGGAAAGGCCTCACCTTGTCTTATACGGCCGCAGAGTCCGGCAGCGGAGCGAAGTTCACTCCCTCTAACCCCTATGAGGCGGAATTTGCCGAGCTGGCCGGCAAGCTGTACGGAGAGTCCGTTATTCCTGTATACCCGGAGATTTTCTCTGAGACCCTGGGCGCTATCAACCTGTATAAATCACAGTTTGAGGGCAGGGAAATCTCGGTATCCGGCTTTCTCTACCGAGAGCCGCAGGGTGCCGGCCAGACCAGTTATGCGGTCAGCCGGTTCCTCGTCCAGTGCTGCACGGCGGATGCCACTCCGTTCGGTATTCTGCTGGAGCCGGGAACACAAATAAGCCTGCCCGCCGATACCTGGATTGAGGTTCGGGGCAAGCTTCATGTGGTGCTCTATCAGGGAGTGGAGACACTGCAGATTACTCCGGAAGTCCTAACCGCAGTTCCTGAGCCGTCCACACCTTATGTATACACTAGTGCCGACGCCGCAGCGGCCTGGGAGGAGCTGCAGCCTTGAGTGCCAGCTTAGATCACCGCATCCAGCGCATCATCGTCATCAATGGATGAACCGGGATTTACGACCTCAATGAGAAGCCGGGCCGGAATACAGATAATCTGCTGTTTGGGCCTGGAGATGAACCCCATATCCAGCGCAATGGTCAGGGGAGCATCCGAGTAAGTCATCTGTATCCCATAGTCGAACACCTTCAGGGTATTGTGGCCGAACTTGGTACGGATGTCTATAATCTGTTCTTCCTTGGTCAGGTTTACCGTCTTGTACGCCTTGCCGTTCACTGTAATAACAGCCTTCAGATCTCCCTGTGCATAATGCTCATTGTGATTCGAGAACCACTTATAGCCGTAAATGGAACCGGCGGCAAGCAATACGACCAGGATCATGATGAAATCGCCACGTTTCATGGTTTTCAATACCGTAACCCTCTCACTGACTATTTTATAATCGTAATAATTACGATCCCTATAAATAATAGTTTAGCCAAGGGAAGATTGTCAACGTCTGCCCAGCCGCTTCAGCAAACTCCGCAGCCACCAGGTAATTCCGGCATAGATCAGCAGTACAATGGCCAGTGTCAGCATCCTCTCCCGGAACGATCCGTCAGCCAGCAGCACCGGCCCCAGCCCATATAGCGTTGTCAGCCCATAGAGTATGGCAAATAAAATATAGATGATCCATCTCATTCCTCTTTGCTCCTCCTCATGTCTCTGCCTGCTAATTCCGGAGATTAATCGACCATTCCCGCAGAACCCTGTCCAGCTCTTCCACCCGGATCGGCTTGGAGATGAAGTCCTGCATCCCTGCTCGAAGGCACATTTCCTTATCTTCCTTCCGGGCAAAGGCAGTAACTGCAATAATAACCGGAGATAATCCCATCGCCTCGCGGATCCGCCCTGTAGCTTCAATACCATCCAGCACCGGCATCTGAATATCCATGAATACCAGATCATACTGCCGTGTCAGCACAGCGTGAACCGCCTGCTCCCCGTTCAGGGCCACATCCGAGGTATAGCCGCGCTTATTCAAATATTTCTGCAGCAGATGCAGATTCACCGGATGATCCTCAGCAATAAGGATCGACAGCGGACCATATTGCCCCTCCGGATAATCCATATCAAAAATTCCGTTCTTATACTCTTCCGCTGCAAGGATCTCCAGGGGCAGCGGAGGCCTCGCAACCTCACCAGACGGCATAACCTCAATCGTGAAATAGAACTCCGAGCCCTCATCTTCGGTACTGTCCACACCGATCGCACCATCCAGCAGCTCGACCAGCTTCTTGCTTATGGCCAGCCCCAGTCCGGTTCCGCCGTATTTGCGGTTAATGGAAGGATGCAGCTGGGAGAACGACTGGAACAACAGGCTCTGGCTGTCCTGCGGAATTCCAATACCGGTATCTGTCACCGAGAATCTGAGAATCATTGACCCGGGTTCCCGTACAGGTTCCAGCTTCACCGAAATACCGACTTCCCCTTCTTCCGTGAATTTCACCGCATTGCCGACCAGATTCACGAGAATTTGCCGCAGCCGGATTTCATCCGTTATTACAAGACCGGGAATCTCCGGGTCTGCTTCGCTGCGCAGGGTCAGCCCTTTTTCTTTGACACGCGGATAAAAGAGTTCACATACATTCTGAATCACTTGCCGGATATCGACCGGCTGCAGATCCAGCGTCATCATACCGGATTCAATTTTGCTGAAATCCAGCACCTCATTCAGGATATGCAGCAGTGCTCCGCCGCTTTTATTAATAATCTGCGTGTAGTATTCCTGCTCTTCCGTAAGCTCTGTCCCCGAGAGCAGATCAGCCATGCCAATAATCCCATTCATCGGAGTGCGCAGCTCGTGGCTCATAATGGCCAGAAATTCTGATTTGGCCCGGTCAGCCTGCTCCGCAGATTCCTTTGCACGCACAACCGCTTTCTCCTCGGTGATGTCACGGAATACCACTACCGCACCCTTGCGTTCCCCGTTATCATATAATGCCGTCATGCGGTATTTAACGAGGAAGCTGGAACCGTCCTGTCTCCAGAAAATCCCTTCCTGCTCCCGCTCATAGGAGAGATTAGTCGTAAGCAGCTCTGCGAGGGTCCTATGCCCTCCGCGGTAGAGTTCCCCGTCCATCCAGGTCTGGGCGATCGTCTGCAGCTTGATATTGCTGGCCAGCTCTCCGGGAGCGTAACCCAGCATAATGGAAGCCGCCGGATTAATAAAGACCGTATCCCCCTGCAGATTGATGCCAAAGATCCCTTCCGAAACCGAATTCAATATTAGCGCATGCTCATAACTAAGCTTCTCAATCTGTTCCAGATGCCGTTTGCGTTCGGTGATATCGCTCGTGATCGCAAACACGCCTACCACCTGGCTGTCCAGCAGAATAGGCACATAAATCATGCCAACCTCAACCGTCAGCCCGTCACGGCGGATGATCCGGGTCTCAAAAGTCTGGGCCATCCCCCCGGCAGCGGCAAGAAAACGGTTATTTACAAATGCCAGCTCATCCGCATCAATAATCTCACTGTAGCTTGAATGCAGCAGTGTTTCACGGGAATAGCCGGTGAGTTGCTGCAGACTGGCATTCAGCGACTGGATGCAGCCCTGCAGATCCATTGCACTGATCGCGGACGGATTATATTCGAACAGCGACTTGTACCGGTTCTCGCTTTCCAGCAGCTTCAGTTCATATTGCTTGCGCTCAGAGATATTCCGGGTAACTCCAATCATCTCTGTAATTCCCGGGGTTCCCGTCTCCGTATGCCGCAGCGTAGTTTCCACCCACAGATAAGAGCCGTCCTTGCACAGATAACGGAAGACGATAGGCTCCAGCTTCAAGCCCTTCTTACTGTCGTCCAGAAAAGCCTGCACACAGGCAAAATCGTCAGGATGGATATAATCCATCCCATTCGTGCCGACCATTTCTTCCGGAGTATATCCGAACATCTGCTGGCAGACCGGGGAAGCATACAGATAGGTCGCCTGTTCATCTGTCGCATTGCGTGAGATAAAGTCCTGAGAATTCTCCGAGATCAGTCGGTAATTCCGTTCGCTGTCACGAAGCTGTTCTTCCATCCGGTGGCGTTCCGTAACATCCTGCACAATGCCGCGGATCTGCTGAACCTTGCCTGCTGCATCCAGGATAACCTCCCAGTGCGCATAGATCACCTTACGCCCGCCGCTGCCGTTCCTGATTCTGAAGGTCGCCTCACCTTGGGTGCCTGACTTCAGTGTATGGTGCAGCTCCTCACGCAGCGCCCCCAGGTCATCCTTCACCACACAATCCAGGAGCAGCTGATAATCAATCCGGGTATGACTGCCCTGACTGCCGCCCATTTCAAAAATAGCCCTCATCTGGCTGGAAACCGTCAACTCCGCATAGACCGAATTCCATTCCCACGAACCCATCTGCCCAAGCTCCTGCGCAGACGCCAGCATCTCCTCATATTTCTTCCGCTCTGTAACATCACGGGCAATGGTCAGTACCTGCTGCACTTCACCTTCACGGTCCCGCATAACCTGAAACGAGCTTTCAATCCAAATGTAATGGCCATCTTTATGCCTTGCCCGGCGGGTAAAGACATCGTTGTCCGAGTAAAGCTTCCCCCGCTCGGTCATCTCTAGCGCGTCAGCTTCATGATAATACTCCGGCCTTTTCCTGCCGATCATCTCACTTGCGGAATAACCCATCAGTTTTTCAACAGAGGGAGAAACATATCGCAAGGTTCCATCCGGATCGGCAAAGGAGATCATGTCCGGAGTATTTTGCGTAATCAGCTTGTAGAGCTGGTGATCCTCCTCAATCTTCTTCTCCGCTACCTTGCGTGCGGTAATATCGGTCATCTCCGCAATCAGCTGCAGGGGCCTGCCTGTCGATTCATCAATAATTAAAAATAGATGCAGCGCCACCCAGATGATCTCCCCATCCTTGCGCACAAACCGTTTCTCTTTATCTACAGCCGCGCCGGGACTGCGCAGCAAATATTTCATAATCAGGCCGTGATCCACGGTATGCTCATCCTCCGGATAGGCAATATCCAAATAACGCAGATCCTTAAGTTCATCCTCTGTATATCCGAACATCCCGCAAAAGGCAGGATTGGCCATGAGCATTGTACCATCGTCAATGGATACTACCGCATAGCCTATGGAAGACCGTAAATACAAATGCTTAAAAAGTGTGTCAGACAAAGCTCCGAGCCTCCTCTGTGAAAGTGGGGGACATAAATTATTATCAGTATACCTTTTTTTCGGATAATATGCTCCAGCTCTGAAGTCACTCCAATAATCAGGCAGTATATTCAATGCGTCAAAAAACCGCCCCGGTCACTAAAATGACGTCAAGGCGGTTGTTATATGATTTTTATTATATTGGATTGTACCTGATATAAGACAGGCCTGGCCTCTACTAGTCCAGCCTCTTGCGCGGCAGCCAGAAGGCGCAGAACAGCGCCAGGGCGAGAGAACCTCCTGCCAGCAGCCATTTATCATTATCCCATTCGCTATTTATCAGGCCGAATAAATAAAAGCGGCCGGTCAGCTTGCCTTTGGTCATGAAATCAAGCAGATACCAGGAGAATCCGGCAATGTATCCGGCAGAGATGTTGCCGATCAAGAGTGCAGCCGTCAGTCCCGCTGATCCTATCGCAACTGCGGTAATCACCGTCCCGCCGATCATCGGCCACAGTTCAAAATCAGCACCGCTCCCATGCATCCATGTGAATAAGGCAGTCACCACAAGGAAGATATAGAGAAAGGTGAGCAGCCAGCGAAAAAGAAATACCGGATGATGCCTTACCCGCTTGGCATAGAGTACTTCACCAATCCCGCCATCCTCCAGCAGGCCCAGGTGGGGGAAGACAATCAATCCCAGAAAGCTGATCAGCTGTTCCCCCAGCTTCGCAGTCTGAACCCTGTCCATCAGTGCCGGCTCCATGAAGAACGGGACGACAGCCAGAAGCGCTGCGGACAGGAGCCAGGAATAATGTGCAGTCAGCCTAAGGTTGTACCCGGCCAGCGGGCGGATGATCTGCCGGCTCATCTAAGCGCCTCCGCTGCAGATGCCGCCACACTTCCTTTAGCGGTCTTCCTGCTCAGTATCTTGGCTGAATCCAGCCGGCTGCGGTTTCTTTCCCATAACCAGGCGGCTCCTGCAGCCAATAGAACAGTGAGTATCAGATAGAAGCTGCGGTTAAGTGCAATCTCATCCGTCCACTTCCAGTATAACTCGTAGTCATTAGGCGAGTTGAAGCGGATGAACAGCCGGTTCAGCCCATAAGAGCCCAACAGCGGCAGTACCGACATGAACCACCAGACAATCTGCAGGGCGATGGGTACGATCCCCCGGCGGAACAGCATCGAGCCGAACATCCCGAAGGCAACGGAAATCCATAACGTCGGCAGCAGCCACCATGCTGTGTATCCAAGGAAGACTGCTATAGCCTGTCCCGTCTGGCCGGTAAGCCCCAGTGTATCCACGGTCTGCCAGCCGCCGATGACAGCCAGGATGAGGTAGATCATAGATAACATGACACCTTGTGCAATAAACTTCGAACCAACATACACCCAAGGCGAAATTCTGCGGCTGTAAATCAATTCATTCATCCGGCTGGAGCGGTCCCGGAGCAGCAGAAAGGCTGACAGAAAGACCGGAAAGATCCCTGCTGGCAGCGAGAGATAATCACTGAAGTAGCGTGCGGCTCCGGGCAGCAATTCACCTGCATCCACCTTTAAGTTATAGCGGGCAAGCTCCGCTTCCTGCGCCTTTATGGCTTCATCAACAGACTCAATGGCAGAACCGAATTCCCCCAGCCCTTGCTGGTATATACTTTTCCCGCCCAATTGATTGTTCACTGACTCGGCGATAGTGTATACCTCATCCATAGTATATTTATCCGGATTCTTCAGAACCTCATCCAGCTGGGAGATCGCTGCAGACAAGGCCTGCTTCTCCTTCTCGTTCAGCTTAACCTTGAATGGAAAACCCAGCCTGATTTTTTGGCTGGTTCCGGCATCCAGATTCCAGCCCATTTCCTTCCTCATTTGTTCGGCCAAATCGCGGGTATCCGCCGGCTGCTTCCAGCCGTAATACGGGTGTTCAATAGTACCTACATTCTGTGGCGTACTTACAACAGGGGAACCCAGCTCGCCCCAGGTTTCCTCCGTAGCATAAGAAGTGAAATAGAAGAACACGCTCGCGATAATAAACAGATAAAAAACCAGGCTGCGCAGCGTCATGCGCATCTCTTTGCCGATCAGTGCCATCATACGAAGGATTCCTCCCTGCGCATGAGGTGCAGATAAGCATCTTCAATCGACGGCGCGGTCTGCTGTGCCCCTGCATAGGGCTGCTGATCTGACAGTATTCGGACACGCATCCTGTTCCCTTCCGGCACAGCAGATAATACCGGAAACCGGTCGCGCTCCCTCTCCCACTCGGCCCGGTCAAGCTCCGCTATCCAGACACGGCCGGCAGCGGCGGCGGTTAAATCGCCTATTCTGCCGTGATAACGCAGGCATCCCTTATGCAGAACGGTCATCTGCTCACAGGTAGATTCCACGTCTTCGACGACATGCGTGGACAAGAGAACAATTCTGCCTTCCGCGAACCGGCTGAGCAGACGCCGGAAACGGATCCGCTCTTCAGGGTCCAGCCCTGCTGTCGGTTCATCGACGATCAGCAGCTTCGGCTCATGCACCATTGCCTGGGCCACACCGAGACGGCGCTTCATCCCCCCGGATAACGCCTTCACCTTCGTACGCCGCTGCTCGGTCAGGTTAACCAGCTCAAGCAGATTCTCTATTCTCCGTTTCCGCTCAGCACGGCCGGCTATGCCGGATAACAGCGCCAGATAATCCATCGCTTCCACTACCGTCATCCCCGGATAAAAGGCGAATTCCTGCGGCAAATATCCAACCAGTTCGCGGATCCGTGCTTTGTCCTTCAAGGCAACCCCATCAATCTCCACCGTTCCCGAGGTGGGCTCCATCAAGGTGGCCAGCAGACGCATGAGCGTTGTTTTGCCCGCTCCGTTAGGCCCGAGCAGGCCATGAATACCTTCGCCCACCCGGAAGCTGATATCCTGCAGCGCCTGTTTGCTCCCGTAGGTCTTAGTCAAATGATTAATGATTAGCTCCATTCCAGTTCTCTCCCCATTCTTAATACTCCCTGGTTAACTGTCATTCTCCGGACTCCACGTCAATTCAAGCTTCTCTATCAGCAGACCTGCTGCGATCAGAAGAAGCGACAGCGCTACGCATAGGGTCTGATCGATCTTTCCAATCGAGATCATCAGGGCAAAAACAGCCGTAAAGATTGTGACGCATGATATGGTCATTGCCTTGCGTCTGGCCAGCACTCTGCGGTTATGCAGCACTTTCTGTGCTTCACGCTTGTCATATTCCAGCAGACGGGCTTTGCGGTAGACCTCATCCAGAAATAACTGTTCCGGTTCGTTTGACCTCACAATCCCACTCCTCCTTTTCATAAATCTGCCTGAGCTTCTTGCGCGCCCGGTGCAGCAGCACCTTGAAGCTTACCGTATTCCGTCCCATTACCGCAGCCGCCTGCTCATAAGACATCTGTCCCACATCCACCAGATAGACCGCCTGGCCGTAATCCGGCTTCATCCGGCGCAGTCTGCTGCGCCACTCCAGGTCTTCTTCACGGATAATAGCCAGCCGTTCGGGATCGTCTGTTCCCTGTGTATGTATGCTGCTCTGTGTCCCGCGGTCTTCCGGACCATGGCTCTCTCCCGCTCCGGTCAAGGTTCGCTGTCTGCTGCGCTTGCGGATGGAGTCAATGCTTTTATTGCGGAGAATGGTGAACAAATAGGTTTGGAAGGCTGCACGGTGATCATACTTCTCCGGATACACCAGCAGATAGGCGAAGCAATCCTGCGCCAGATCCTCAGCCGTATGATAATCTCCGGTCAAGTGGTACGCAAACCGCACCGCCGGCTTCCGGTACTTGCGCACCAGCCACTCAAAAGCCTCAAGGCTCCCGTCCCTGAAGCTGACCAGTACAGCCTCTTCTTCCGCGGAACCATCCTTCGCAGCCTCTGATTCAGCGCCTCCCGCATGTTCTCTTCCGATTCCGTTCGTCTTACGCCGCCTCCTCTCCCGCTGAGCCATCTACTTGTTATTCGTCTACCACCGGCAAAAGGTTACAGTCTGTCCGCAAAAAATAACCCCACAAAGTGGGGAACCCAAAACATATAAATCATCCTAAAAAAAAGAAACGGTAATGCCGTCCTCTGAGGGGTGCCGTTTCTTCAAGAAGCTGGATGGAGCTTCGGGCTATGGCTTATGTCTGCTGCTGTGCCAGCTGGGCTATACCTGCAATGATTATTTTCAGGCCTGTACGGAACATGTTATCCGAACCCAGCTCGCGGAATAAGCCGTTATGATGCATACGCTGAACTACGTTCGGCCCATCTCCGGACAAACGTTCAAGTGAATCCATAAACGAACCCTGCGCTCCGCCGTCCGCTTCATTTTTCATGGCTGTATCGACTCTGCGCTGCTCATATTTATCGAGTTCAAAAGCAATGACATAGTTCAGCAGGCAGGCAATGGAGGAGAACTTGTCGCTGTCGCTGACAGGAAGCGGGTCCACAATCTGCAGCAGCTGGTTGATCAAGGCCAAATAATCCGGCTCAGAAGGTACCGTTCTCATTAACAGCTGGGCAGAGCATGGATACTTATCAATTACGCTGCGGATCATCGACGCACAATGAAACAGCTGTTCCTCCCAATCTCCTTCCAGTCCGGCTGCCTCCCGTGCCTCTTTTGCCACCTCATTGGCCAGCGTCTGAAACAGGCTCTGCTTGCTTTTGAAATGCCAATACAGCGAAGGGGCCTGGATATGCAGCAGATCCGCCAGCTTCCGCATGCTGAAATCCTCAATCCCTATTTGGTCAAGCAGCTCCCAGGCTGCCTTGATGATATTTGGTTCGGTAATTTGCATATTTTTGATTCTCATATGAGCCCTCCCGAGTACAAGCTACTTCTATTTTAAGCGATCCTGCAAACAGGGTCTACCATCGTTAGATAATTCTAACAACAAACTTACACCATTAGATATTTCTCTTTACAGTAAATATATCGCGGTGCTATATTAATCTTACATCGTTAGATTGTGGATGCAGAGATCCTTACCGGCCGGAGGGGACAGCTGCTTCCCGATCATTATTCAAGCTTCGCACGATGACCAACATTAATTTTAAGAGGACGTGTACTGCGATGAAACCATCCACAACAGAAACTGCTCTGCAAGGCGGCAAACCCTTTTCGATCAAACCGCTTATCCCTGTACTCTTCGCCCTGATTGCAGGAATGCTGCTGGTTATGCTGGACAATACCATTATGAATGTAGCGATACCTGAGCTGGAGAATGTATTTCACACCAGCCTAAAGACCATTCAATGGGCGATTACCGGCTACACGCTGGCTACCTCCATGATCATTCCGCTCGCCGGCTGGTTCTCGGACAGATTCACGGCTAAACGCGTATTTCTCGTATCCATTCTATTATTCTCTTTCGGCTCCCTGCTGTGTGCATTAGCCCAGTCCCCGGCTCAACTGATTGTCTTCCGTATTATGCAGGGACTTGGCGGCGGCATGGTAGCTCCTATCGGTATGGCTTTATCTTTCAAGATCGCCCCGCCTGAGCGAAGAGGCGAGCTAATGGGCTTCCTCGCCATGCCAATGCTGATCGCTCCGCTGCTCGGCCCCGTGTTATCGGGGTGGCTGCTGGAATACGTAAGCTGGCATTGGATTTTTCTGATCAATCTGCCGATCGGCCTGATCGCAATCTATTTAGGAATGAAGTATCTTCCGGTCTCCGGAAAAGGAACATCCGCCAAATTGGATATTTGGGGAATGGCCCTGTCCCCGCTGGCCTTCTCCAGTCTCGTCTTCGGAGTGCACAGAGGTGGCGCGGAGGGCTGGACAGACTCCTATACACTGCTGCCGCTCGCCTTTGGCTTAGTTGCGCTGTCTCTGTTTATTATCGTAGAGCTGCGCCAGAAGGAGCCGCTGCTTGAGCTGCGTTCCTTCCGTTCCTTCGAGTTCACCAAGGGAATCATTCTGGCCTGGATTAACCAGATCGCCTTATTCGGTTCAATCTTGTTGATCCCGCTATATCTGCAGCAGGTTAGAGGCTTCTCCTCCTTGGAATCCGGGATGATGATCATTCCGCAGGCGCTGGTCAGCTTCGCCGGGGTTATGGCTGGGGGCAGACTTCTCGACAAATACGGAGCACGGATTCCTGTGTTCTCCGGTCTTGTGCTGCTCTCAGCTGCACTCGTCCTTCTTTCACGGCTGGACAGTGATACGACGATCTATGCGATGACCGGATCCTTCGCCCTCCTGGGGCTCGGCCAGGGACTCACTACCATGCAGCTCGGCACCCATGTGCTCAAGTCAGCACCCAAAGATCTGATCAGCCGGGTAACCCCGCTGACCACATCCGCCCAGCAGATAGTCGGTTCCTTCGCCGTTGCCATCATCTCCGGTCTGTTGTCTTCCAACATTGCCGAGCACATGAGCCAGGCCGGCTCCGCTGCAGCTTCTGCCCATACTGCAGCGATGATCGCAGGGTTCCACGACACCTTCCTGCTTCCGCTGAGTCTGGCAATTTGCGGGGTTGTATTGAGTCTGTTCCTGCGGAAGCAGGAGCGTGGGCGTGGGCAGTGAACAAGGTATTTAAAGAAGCCGTCCCGCTAAGCAGGTTGATTGGCATGCAGATGTAACTGCAACAGGTTTCTCCTCACATAACGCGCATAACGCATATCACGCAAAAAAAAGATGCCCCCCTTATCGGGTAGCAACTTTTGCGGCTTCTCGTTCCTACATCCCGCCTACTTTAGGCGGAGTCAGAGGCATTTTACATCTGATTCGCCCTCAACTACCCTATCGTTGGTGCATTGTACTCGGTTTTTCACATACATCCAGCTCATTTGCCCTATCGTCGGTGCATTGTACTCGGTTTTTCGCATATATTCGGCTCATTTGCCCCATTGTTAGTGCATTGTATTCGGCTTTTCGCATACATTCGGCTCATTTGCCCCATTGTTGGTGCATTGTATTCGGCTTTTCGCATACATTCGGCTTGTCTGCCCCATTGTTGGTGCATTGTATTCGGTTTTTCGCATACATCCGGCTCATTTGCACAATCGTTGGAGCATTGTATTCGGTTTTTCGCATACATCCGGCTTATCTGGCTACTTTTGGTGGACTCAGAGGGAACTTCACCCCCTAATCTCCCCACAACGCCTACTTCCGGCGGAATGAGGGGCATTTCTGCCCCTCATTTCCGCTTGCCGCCCAATTTCGGCGGATTCAGGGGCATTTCTGCCCCTCATTTCCGCTTGCCGCCCAATTTCGGCGGAATCAGGGGCATTTCTGCCCCTCATTTCCGCTTGCCGCCCAATTCCGGCAGATTCAGGGGCATTTCTGCCCCTCATTTCCGCTTACCGCCCAATTTCGGCGGATTCAGGGGCATTTCTGCCCCTCATTTCCGCTTACCGCCCAATTCCGGCGGATTCAGGGGCACTTTTGCCCCTCATTTCCGCTTGCCGCCCAATTCCGGCGGATTCAGGGGCATTTCTGCCCCTCATTCCACCCATCCAGGCTCTTTCCCGCCTACATTTCGCCCATTCGGCTCAAAAATCAAAATGACCCGTAATTGCCTAAGCAATTACGGGTCAAATTTGTAAAGCAGATGCGGTCAAGAGGACTCGAACCTCCACGATATTGCTATCACTGGCACCTGAAGCCAGCGCGTCTGCCAATTCCGCCATGACCGCATATTATGTATTTCAGTGATTCAATCACCGTAATTAGACTATACTCGCTTTGCGTGTAAATTGCAAGCTTTTTTATTAATGATTATTCCTGGCTTATGAAACTCCCAATAAACGTCCAATCAGCGTCCAATAAACAACATATCGATAATATGGAATATTATTGCACAACTTAATATTATAATGTATATTTCTCATATAGATTAATAATACAAGGAGGAATAGCATGGATTCTTTAGATTATAAGATCATCTCGGCAATAATGAATAACGGCAGGATCACCTGGTCAGAGCTTGCCGGACTGCTGGGTCTTTCTTCTCCCGCCACGGCGGACAGGGTCCGGCGGCTGGAGGAGCAAGGTGTCATTACCGGATATACGGCACTGATCGACGCTGAATCCGCCGGATACGGATTAGCTGCGCTAATTGCCGTATCCCTGGAGCGGCCGGAACACCGGCAAGGCTTCATAGAACTCGTGAGGAAGCTGCCCGAGGTTCAGGAATGCCATCACACTGCCGGGGATGATGATTATATCCTGAAGCTGCGCTGCCGGGGAACACGGGATCTGGACCGGATCATCAGCGAGGAGATCAAAGGCCTGCCGGGTATTGTGCGGACCCGCACTACAATTATCCTAGGGACCGTCAAAGAAACTCCGCATGTACCGCTGCCGCCGGCTGAACGTACACCATGATCTGGGTGGCCTTGTTAAGCGGTCTCAGCTTCGGCTTCATTATTGCCGCTCCTGTCGGACCGATGTCTCTGCTGTGCATGAACCGTACCCTGAAATCCGGCTTCACCGCCGGTCTCGCTACGGGTGCCGGAATTGCGCTCGCCGACGCCTTCTATGCGCTGGTGACCGTTGCCAGCTTCCGGGTTGTGAATGATTTCACCTCCACATACGCAGTGCCGCTTCGTCTGCTCGGCAGCCTGTTTCTCGGCTACCTGGGATTGAAGGCGCTGGGGCCGGGGCCGGCCAAGGTAGAACCTGTAACAGCAGCCGTGCGCAGCGGAAATATCTACAGCCTGTCCTCCGCCTGCCTGCTGACTCTGGCCAATCCGGCCACACTTCTGTCCTTCATGGCCCTTGCTGCTTCCCTGGGCCATGAAGTCAGTGCCTCCCTGTTTCTTCCGGCAGGTATTGCTCTGGGCTCCTTCGCCTGGTGGCTGCTGTTATCCGGTCTGATCTCCCTGATCAGCGGCAGGCTGTCCGGCAGCTTCAGCCGGTTTCTGAGCCTGGGCACCGCAGTCATACTCGTTCTGTTCAGCTTGTACGGCATCTTCAGCGTATTGTCGGCGTATTGGCGGGAACAGTTATGAAGACCGACCGCTGGTCTGCTTCTGATTCAAGCCAGCCGTTCAACTGTCCGCCTCATACTCTGCCACAGTCAGAGAATCTGCGGGAGGTTCTGCCGGCATCCCGGCCACAAAGCCCGCTGCAGCTGGCCCATTTCCTGACCGGATATTTCATATCCAGAATCGGCGATGCGCTGTACACCTTTTGTCTGCCGCTGCTCTCCTTCAGGCTGACCGGATCTGTGCTGGTGATGAGCTCGATGTTTGCCGTCAGTGTGCTGCCGGTCATATTGTTTACCCCTTTTGCCGGAGTGATCCTTGACCGGTTCAGCCGCAAACGGCTGATGCTCTGTGCAGACCTGATCCGAATGGGGCTCATTGCCCTCATTCCTGTAATGGCACATTACGGACTGCTCGCCATTTGGCATCTGTACGTCATTTCTCTGCTCTTATCCATTGTATCAACGGGTTATGATATAGCGGTTGTAACCCTCATTCCGGCGCTGTCCGGCAAGAATCTTACCCGGGGAAATGCCGGGGTGCAGACCGCAGGCCAGCTGGCCGATATGCTGGGACCGGCAATCGCTGGCGGATTGGCCTCGCTTATGAGCATTACTTCCATCCTGTGGCTGGATGTCGCTTCCTTCGCAGTCATTCTCTACGTCCTGTACCGGCTTCCGCAGGAAGCGGAACGGACACGAAGCGCCAAACCTGCTATTTTCGCTGAAATGTCCCAGGGCTTCCTCTGGCTGATCCGCAGCCCGGTTCAATTGGCCCTCTCTGTACAGGCAGCCATCGGTAACTTCGGCTACAGTGCAGCGTATGCCACATTGACCTACTACCTGATTACCAAGCTTCATTTAACTACAGGTCAGATGGGCATGACTTATACCTTGCTGGCCGCCGGAGGAGTCACCGGGAGTCTTGCGGTCATTTATCTCGACCGTCATTTCAGGCGCGGCCGCCTGATTCCGCTGCTGCTGCTGGCCGGAACCTGCGGATTTGTGCTGGCCGGCTTCAACTCCTCCTGGCTCGCGCCGGGAATCGGCTTCGGCCTGGTCGCTGCCTGCAACACCTCCTGGTCCGTATTGTCCGCTTCCATCCGCCAGGAGAAGGTTCCGCCCGAGCTGCTCGGCAGAGTGCTGAGCTTCTCAAGAGTCGTCACCCGCACGGCCATGCCGGCCGGCGCATTGCTCGGCGGCTGGATGAGCGGCGCACTAGCGCCCGGTGCTGTATTCCTGCTGGCCGCCGGGGCCAAGCTGATCGAGGTGATTATTGCTGTTGCCTCACCAATCCGCAGACTGTGATAGTTGCTTATGCCAATACCTTAAGCACATCCTCAATCTTCCGCTGATGCGACAGCACACCATAATTCATCCAGGCCATGAAATCCACCTCGTACACACAGCGGTTGCGCACAGCGGGCAGGCTTCTCCATAGCCGTGTGTCGAGCAGTTCCCGGCTTTCACCTTCCTGTTTGTCAAAAGTAATAAACAGATGATCTGTAGTCAGCTGCGACAGCTCCTCGCGGCTAAGGTTCACACGTTTCTGTCCCCGGGTAAGCCGGCTGGCATATCCATGCCGCTGAAGCCCCAGATCCTCGTGCAGAACGCTTGCTGAATATCCCAGCTCTTCACAGCCATAAAGCGCAACTCCATAGGAGGAAATCCGGACTACCGCTACCGTCTGTCCCCGGATGCTGCGGCTGAGCATCCGCTTGGCCTGCCGGGCCTGCTGCTCATAATGTGCGATGACCTCCTGCACCCGTTCCGTTCTGCCGAAGACAGCTGCTGCGGAGCGGAGCGTTGCCCGCCAGTCCTCCTGGTGGAACGGAAGCCGGAGCAGCGGGGCAACCTGGCGGCATTCCCCCAGCTGCCAGCGCTGAAAGCCGTCATCCAGCATGATCAGCTCCGGCATATACCGGGAGAGACCTTCCCAGTCTCCGCTCGAAATATCAAATGCCGGAACCTGATCAAGACCCAGATACTCCTGCTTCCCCCACTGGGCATGACAATATTGCACCACTGGAGTAATCCCCAATGCCAGCAGGTAATCCTCCAGAAAAGGGGCAAATACACGGACTCCCTCCTGATGAAGGCTCCTGTATTGGCCGGGAGTTACACCAACCGTTCCCTTGAAGCGGCGGTTGAAATAATACTCATTACTGTAGCCGACAGCCAGTGCAACGTCATGCAGGCGGTCCTTAGTCAGCAGCAGCTGCTGCTGTGCCCGTTCAATACGCAGACCGTTTAAGTGCTCCAAGGGGATCTGACCGGTAATCTCTTTAAAAATCTGGGTATAACGCGCACGGCCAATCCCTGCAATCTCAGCCAGCTGGTCGACAGATAAGGATTCATTGAAATGTTCCTCCATATAGCGGATCGAACGCTCCACCGCCTCATGATCATCCATTGTCTTCATTGCCGGGGAATTTGCCTGCATAATCAGCAGCAGCAGCTCTTGAAAGCGGGTCTGAGCCGCGAACCATTCGATACCCTCCGCAATCCTGCGGCTGTGGTGAATGGAATCCAGCAGCAGTACACACTGCGAGTAAGGTCTGCAGTTAAGGAATCCCGGCCGGAGCAAGCCATCTCCACACGTACTTTCAACTCCGCTATGTGTACTGTCCCCTGTATGGATAACCTCAAAGGCAATCCGGTAAAAGCTTAACCCCCGCTCTCCGGCCCGGATTCTGTTTAGAGATCCGGCCTCTATCAGAAATCCCGTCCCTTTCTCCAAGGGATATTGTCTATCATCCGCTTTGAGCCAGCCCTGCCCTTCCGAAACTATAATTAATGTATGTTCCTTATACACATCTACCGGATCATGTCCGGACGGGGACTGGGAAACGGTTTCTATGTTAGTCAGGCTGTAGAACAGCCTTCTTCCGGTGATCTCCTGTAATAACTCCGCCATTCCACCCCTCCTAATTGAGAATCATTATCATCATTTTAGTGTAAAACAAAAAAGAAGATCTATCAACCGTGCTGATAGACCTTCTTTTCGCTTGGATCATCAAAATCATCAAAATCACTTAAACTGGAATGTTATTTCACCATGACCTTCAGCAGATCGTCAAGTTTCATCGTATTTGCCGTGATGGCACCCGACTGCCAGTGGGAACGCTCCATTCTGTAGATGTTTCCGTTCTTCACCGCAGGCAGGTTCTTCCACAGTGGGCCATCGAGAATCCCGATTGCCTCCTGATTGGCCGCTGTATCCCAGTCTCCGTTGTCAGGGAATACAATGATGTGATCCGCTTCAAGCGCTGGTATCACTTCTTCAGAAATAATAGACTGATATTCCGTCATCTCCGCTGCCATTGGGACAGGAGTCAGACCGAATTGATCATAGAGCACACCGGTAAAGCGGTTTTTGACCCCAAAAAGAGCAAAGGTTTTGTCGGCAACATTAAGCCGGATTACAGCTACCTTTTCCTGTCCCAGAGCCTGCTGCAGCTTGGCTTTACCATCGGCTACCTTCTGATCATACTCAGCAAGCACTGCCTCGCCCTTCTCCGGGATGCCCAGCGCATCTGCGATTGCAGTCAGCATCAGCCTTGAATCCTGCAGCACGCTCTCCGGCAGGCGGTAAGTTGGCGCTATCATGGAATATTGTTCATACTTAGCGGCATCTGCACCACCATCGGTAATGATCAGATCAGGATTCTTGTCGAGCAACGCTTCCATACTGCCGCTGATATCAAATTCAGGCACATCCAGATTCAGATAATCCTGCTTGCCCCAGCTTGGATGATACCATTGCACCACTGGAGTAACACCCAGTGCCTTCAGATAATCTTCAACATAGATCCCTGCTACCCGCTTAGGGTGTACAGGAATTTCTACATCTCCGAATTCTCCGGTAATCGTACGGGTCGCGCCTTCTTCAGAGGTATTATTGCTGCTCGCTGCAGGAGTTGCACTAGCTGCTGCCGCCTGCTCCCCCGCATTCTCAGCCTGGACGGCATTGCCGTCCGCAGCCTTGTTATTAGTCCCGCAAGCCGCCAAAGCGGACATTGCCAGTATAAGTACGATTGTCCAGATAAACTTCCGGCCCCGGCTTGTCATTTCTCTCTTCACTCCTATGTCTGATTTTCATTGATTATCATTCTCATGTAATCTTAATGACAATAGTAGCATGTCCTGATCAGCTTTCAATGCACTTTCTCTGTAAAAATCTTATACAAACTTGTATTCCATTTGGGAGCCGTAAACAAAAATTGACCCCGCCAACAAGTGGCGGAGTCCATAGTTCATAAACATATGTAGCACATACAAGCTGAGGATATCCTTAATATACCACCCGATTGTTAGTGGAATGTGTGAAGTAATCCATGAAAATAATAAATATGTCCGGGTTCATTATAATCCTCTACTTCCGGTCACCTACGTATCGGTCGCGTCCGGCTCCCATTCCTGCCGCGAACAACAGCACGCTTGCTGCCGCAAGCAGCGCCAGCGGTGTGTTCCAGCTGTTCGTAGCATCATGCAGCAGACCGAACAGTGCGGGTCCCATCGCGGCCAGCAAATAACCGGCCGACTGGGCCATGCCCGACAGCTCACTGGCTTCCTGCGTAGTCCGGGTGCGCAGGCTGAAGAACATCATCGCCAGGCCAAAAGCAAATCCCCCGCCTGTACCGATGCATACCGCCCACACTGCCATCAGCTCCGTGCTGCCCAGCCAGACTCCGAGGATGCCAATGATAAACAGAATGGAAGTAATAACTACCAGCAGGCGCTGGTTCTTCATCCGTCCGGCCCAGAGCGGTACAAAGAATGTAAACGGCAGCTGAGCCAGCTGCATCAGCGAGAGAATCCACCCTGCACGGCTGGAGGACATCCCCCGCTCCCCGAGAATAACCGAAAACCAGGCGATCAGGACATAGTAGAGCAAAGACTGCAGTCCCATGAACAGTGTAACCTGCCAGGCGAGCGGGGAGCGCCATACGCGCACGGCCGAAGACCGCACAGCGCCCGTACTGCTTGGACTGAGACTCTTCATCTGCGGAATCCAGAGCAGTGTAGCCAGCGCAGAGACGATAAACCACAAGGCTAGGGTTCCCCTCCACCCGAGCCCGGAATGGGTGGCCAAAGGAACACTGATTCCTGAAGCAGCAGCTGCACATATATTCATGGAGACCGTGTAGATTCCGGTCATCAGGCCGATGCGGTGCGGGAATTTCCCTTTGATCAGTCCCGGCAGCAGCACATTGCAGACGGCAATGGACAGGCCAATCATTGCCGTACCCGCAAACAAGGTAACCGTTCCGGAAGCTGAACGGACGAGAATCCCCATCGACAGCGTGAGCATAGCCAGCATCAGGATATTGGCAAGTCCCACTTTGCGGGCAAGCTGTGGAGCGAATGGTGATAGAAGCGCAAACGCCAGTAACGGCAAGGTCGTGATCGCTCCGGCCATCGTATTAGACAATCCCAGGTCATCACGGATCATTTCCAGCAGAGGTCCGACTGATGTGAACGGGGCGCGCAGCGCAGCTGCGACACAAATAATGCCGGTGACGAGCATCCACCGGCTGGCGGTATTCGAATTATGCGCGGACAAGCCTGGCTCCGCTAGGTTGCTTTTTTGACGGCTGAATTTCATGTTGTACCTCCATGGCCGCAGCAAAGAACCCGTCAAGCCCAGGGCTTGTCAGGGAATAAAGCTGCTGTATGTATTAGGATTTAAGATTCATGGCGCATGTGGCCATTATATCTCTTTATGCCGGAGGCTGCACAAATTAAAGTTATTTCAGAGGCTTGACAATGCACCTGAACAAAATCAGCAGCAGGAAAACCGCCGGTCTCTCGACCGGCGGCAGTACACCTAGATGAAGCTAAATTAAATCCAGAATGATTTAGTAATGATTACGAGCAGGATGAACAGAACCAGAATCGCGCCAGTGGAAGTGAAAGCTGCGCCGTATCCCCCAACATTTTCGCTCATGTTAACTCCTCCTTTGTGCTTGAATACTGTTAAAATATGTGGAAAAACCCTTTCGCGACTGGGTGCAACGGCAATAAATCACCTGAATCACATGCAATTTTAAACATCTTACCGTTGACAAATCATGTAACCCTCTTTAGTATCCTAAGAATAAGGTTTACTTGAGAATCAATCTCAATGAACAGATACATAACACACTACAGAAAAGAGTGAACAAGAGATGCTGCGTCGTTTTTTCTCCTATTACCGTCCTTATAAGAAGCTGTTTATTCTCGACTTCACCTGTGCGGTAGGTGCCGGTCTGCTGGAGCTGGCTTTTCCCGTAGCGGTCAATAAATTCATTGATGATCTGCTGCCGGGTCAGGACTGGCCGCTGATCCTGATTGCCTGCGTTGTCTTGCTCGCGATTTATGCGCTGAATACGGCAATGAACTATGTTGTCACCTATTGGGGTCACATGCTGGGCATTAACATTGAGACCAACATGCGCAAAAAAATGTTCGATCATATCCAGAAGCTGTCCTTCCGGTTCTTCGATAATAACAAAACTGGTCATCTGCTCGGCAGAATTACCAATGACCTGAACGATATCGGCGAGGTGGCGCATCACGGGCCGGAGGATGTGTTTATCGCTGTCATGACACTGATCGGTGCGTTTATTCTGATGGCGGATATCAATCTTCAGCTGGCTGTGATCACCTTCATCATCGTGCCGATTATGGCCTGGGTCATCATCCATTTCGGCCGCAATATGACGGATACTTACCATCGCCTGTTCGGCAATGTGGGTAACTTTAACGCCCGGATTGAGGATAATGTCGGCGGGATTCGCGTTGTTCAGTCTTTTGCCAATGAAGAATATGAGAAAGAGCTGTTCGCTGTGGACAACCAGAAGTTCCGCCAGACCAAGCTGATGGCTTACAAGCTGATGGCCAAAAGCTCGTCAGTCAGCTATATGATGACCCGTCTGATTACCATTGTAGTGATGGTCTGCGGTGCCTGGTTCTTCATTCAGGGAGAGCTTGAGATCGGGGAATTCGTTGCTTTCATCCTGCTGGCTAATGTCTTCTTCCGTCCAATCGAGAAAATCAACTCCGTCATCGAGAGCTATCCGAAGGGGATTGCCGGGTTCAAACGTTATCTTGAAGTCATTGATACCGAGCCCGATATCGCCGATAAACCGGATGCTGTAGAAGTAGGCTCACTCCGCGGGGATATCAGCTTCAGCAATGTCAGCTTCGGCTATGAAGCGGACCGTACGGTGCTGGCGGATATCAGCCTGAAGGTTAACGCTGGTGAAACCATTGCCTTCGTCGGACCTTCCGGCGCCGGTAAAACAACAATCTGCAGCCTGCTTCCCCGCTTCTACGATGTGACCGGCGGAGCCATTTCTATCGACGGGATCGATATCCGCGATATGAAGCTCAGCTCACTGCGGAAGCAGATCGGGATCGTGCAGCAGGATGTGTTCCTCTTCTCCGGCACGATCCGTGAGAATATCGCTTACGGCAAGCTGGATGCAGAGCTGCCGGAAATCTGGCAGGCTGCCCGCCAGGCCCACCTGGAGGAGCTGATCAACAGCCTGCCGAACGGGATGGATACCGTTATCGGGGAACGCGGCGTCAAGCTGTCCGGCGGACAGAAGCAGCGCCTGGCGATCGCCCGGATGTTCCTCAAGAATCCGCCGATTCTGATTCTGGATGAGGCCACCTCGGCCCTCGACACCGAGACTGAAGCCGCGATTCAGCAGTCGCTGGCTGACCTGTCCGTAGGCCGGACGACGCTTGTCATCGCGCACCGCCTGACAACAATCAAGAATGCCGACCGGATTATCGTGGTCAGCGAGGACGGCATCTCCGAGGAAGGACGCCATGAGGAGCTGGTTAATGCCGGCGGAACCTACAGCCGCCTGTACCAGGCGCAGTATAATGCTTAGGGATTTACATTAAAAACCTTCCGGAATACGGCCATTCGGCTGTATTCCGGAAGGTTTTTTTGCGTGCAGGGGATTCGTTCCCGCAACCTCCCATGAACATTTTCGTCAATTAGTATAAGTAAATGGAATTTGCAGTTAACTATTATGCAATTTAAGAAAGGCGGGGGTCTTGGAATGAAAATAAAAATACTCATCGCGCTAACAGCGCTTATAGTCCTGTGCAGCTGCTCGAAAGGTGACCGGATTAAGGGTGGCTCTGAAATTGATTGGGTAGATTTCGTAAAGTTAAACGGTCATTCCTACACCGGATCTTGGGAAAACGTAATTAAGAATCCGGCTCAAGTCAGCACGGAGACTGTTGGTAAAGTTAAATTTAAAGTCGCGGACGTCGTTACTAATCCAGATTACCGGACGAAGGATGGCGATGCAGCCTTTTTGGACAAAGGCACTGACTTATACCGTGTGGAAGGCTTCAAGACAGATGAGGTCATTGCAGCTAAAGATGAACAAAGAATTGGCGGATACCGCTTATATGTAGAGAATGATTACTCCAAAAACCTGCAGCAGCGATATAACGACGTTATTAAAGACAATATAGAGCGGGTTGAACTATATCATCAGGATGATGTGAAGCCGTACAAAACTTTAGACGATAGTGAAACTAAGCGCTTCATTCACCTGCTGGAAAGCGGGAGAAACACCCAAAATTACAGCCCTCAGAATAAGGAGGGGGATCCAGTGTATTATCAGGTAGTCTTATATACCGGCGAACCGTTTGCCTTTGCTTTTTCTCTTGTTGATGATGGTGTCAATGTGTACTTTTCGCCTTGGTATACCAGAATTGTCGGCGACGAAATCCGGTCACTGATCGAACCTTAGGAATGGCTTAGTTCAGCTGAGCAGCTAAAAATTCTACAGGAATAGTTGCTCTACTCTTCAGCCTTGCCCAGAAAACGGATCGCCAGCTCTCTATAAAAGTCGATTGATTCCAGAAAAGCTTCAATATCCACCCATTCATCCGGCTGGTGGGCAAGGCGGTGGTCGCCCGGGCCGTAGATCAGCACGGGCAGGCGTCCATTATCATGCAGCACGGAGCCGTCCGTGTAATAGGGTACGCCTTGGACCGGGGTTACATCTATTGCCGCATCACCTTCTGCTTCTTCATCAGGGCCTCCCGCTTGGCCCTGCCGCCTCTGCTGCGCAGCAATTTCCAAAGCCGTAGTAATCAACCGCTGGCCGGGATCCGTGTAGACCACACTGCGGTCCAGCAGCTGATCCACCTGATAACGGTAATCCGGATGAAGCCGCTGGATCTCCTGCAGCTTGTCCTCGATCTCCCGCAGCAGCGGACCATGCGCAAGCGGCGGAACGGTGCGGATATCGACATCGATGGTGCACTGATCGGGGACCACGTTAGTCTGTACGCCGCCTGTTATTTTGTTCACGGACAGGCTGCTTGAACCAAGAACCGGATCTGTGGCCTGCCACTCCAGCGCATGGCGGTGCAGCAGCGCGATTACCTCCATCATGCCCTCCACTGCATTGAGTCCAAGCTGCGGCATGGAGCCGTGAGCACTGCGTCCGAAGAGGGAAATACGCAGCCAGAGGGCGCCTTTGTGGCCGACCGCCACCCGGCTGCCGGTCGGCTCGCCGATAACGAGGCCGTCCAGCTCCGGCAGGTCGTGCCTGTGCTGCTCGGCATACAGCCGCGCTCCGCAGCTGTCGACCTCTTCCCCGGCTGTCGCCAGGAAGACCAGATCACCGGCCAGCCGGATGCCGTCCTGGTGCAGGGAGGCTGCGGCGAGCAGCATGGCGGCCAGGCCGCTTTTCATATCCGAGGTGCCCCGGCCGTACATCCGGCCCCCTTCAATTACCGCTCCATGCGGAGGATAGCTGCCTGCTGCTGCGCTCCACGGACTGACCGTGTCGAGATGGCCGCAGAACATCAGCTTCCGGGTGCCGGACCCGGCGATCACCGCCTCCAGATTGCTCCGCCCCTGCTCCACATTCGAAATGCTGCTGGTAATCCCTAGCTCCCTCAACTCGTCCTGCAGCAGCAGAGACAGCTTGTGCTCATTGCCTGGAGGATTGCATGTATTCACCTGGATCAGACGCTGCAGAAAAGGTACGGCAAACCCGCGGTTTCTCACATTGATCATAGTTCAACATCCTCCTTGGTTAGGTAGGTTCAATTCAATCCTGTTCGACTTACTTTCATGCAAGCTTCCAGCACGCCTATCCAGACCGCGCATATAGCTTACGTTGAAATCTACGTGATCGCAGAAATTATTGCAGCCGCAAAAGTCACTTTGTCCCGGAACATCAGCTTTATTCAGGACAAAACCTTGGTGTCACTATACGTTTCAGTTCCTTCCCCTCCAACATTTTCCGGATTATCGGCTTCACCCGCTAGCGTTGGCACATTGTATTCGGTTTTTCGCATACATCTGGCTCGTTTACTGCATTGGTGGCAAATTCTATTCGGTTTTTCGCATACATTTGTCCGCTGGCTCTCATACATCATACATCACAAAAAAAGCCGCCACCCCGTGTAGTAACTGGTGTGACAGCTCTTGGAAATATCTTATTGGAACTGGATTCAGGAAAATGGAAACCCATAACTCACGCACATCCGCACAAGGCAGGCTGCAAATGCAGCCTTAGCCCGGCTTATTTTTTCGCGATATGGCACTTCAGCAGCTTGCCCTTCACGGTCGTCTCCTTCATCGCCTGCAGCACAAGCGATCCCTTGCCGTTCAGAATATCGACGTAGGTCACGTTATCCTGAATCGTGATGATCCCGATGTCCGCAGCCGTGATGCCCTCAAGCTTGGCGATGGTGCCGACGAAATCGACCGCGCGGAGCTTCTTCTTCTTGCCGCCGTTGAAGTATAGCTTCATGATGTCCTGGTTCATGACCTCGGTTTTACCGGCTTTGCGGACCTGCTTCTTGCCCAGCTTCAGATCGAACGCCGGTTTGGCATAGGCTACGGCATCATCCGATGGAGCTTTCATCTCCGGCAGAGTGAAGCCGATGTAGCCTTCGATTTCCTTGACCCATTTGTGCTCGTTCGGCGTAACGAAGGTGATCGCTTTACCGCTTTTGCCTGCGCGGGCGGTCCGGCCGGTGCGGTGGACGTAGCTCTCTTTTTCCAGCGGGATATCGTAGTTGATGACATGGGTGATGTTCTCAATATCAATCCCTCTGGCGGCAACGTCGGTGGCAATCAGGTAACGGAACTGGCCGCGCTTGAATGCATTCATGACCTCAAAACGCTCGTCCTGCTCCATGCCGCCGTGGATTTTGTCCACCGGATACTCCAGATCCGCCATTCCGCGGAAGAGGGCATTCACCTGCTCCTGGGTGCGGCAAAAAATAATACAGCTATCCGGATTCTCCACCGTCAGCAGGTCGCTCAGCAGTCCAAACTTGGCAGCCTGTCTCACTTCAATCAGCGCATGCTCAATCGACGCCGTCGTAATTCCGCTGGCTTCGATCTCGATATCCACCGGCTCCGTCATGTACTTACGGCACAGATTCTTAATCACTTCCGGCAGCGTCGCCGAGAATAGCATCGTTACACGTTCCTTGGGCAGCTGCTTGATAATCTTCTCAATCTGCTCAATGAAGCCCATGCTGAGCATTTCGTCCGCTTCATCAATCACCAGATATTTAATCCGGCTGAGGTTCAGCGTTCCGCGGTCGATATGGTCAAACACACGGCCCGGCGTGCCAACGACCACATGCGTCTTCTGGGTAAGCTCAATCTTCTGCGGGGCAAAAGGCTGCTTGCCGAACAGCGCTACCGCCTTAATCCGCTTGAAGCGCCCGATATTCGTAATATCCTCACGCACCTGCTGGGCCAGCTCCCGGGTTGGGGTCAGCACCAGCGCCTGGGGTTTGTTCTCATTCCAGTCGACCAGCTCACAGAGCGGAATGGCGAACGCTGCGGTTTTGCCGCTGCCGGTCTGCGACTTCACGATCAGATCCTGCGCGTTCAGCGCTACCGGAATGACCTTCCGCTGCACCTCGGTAGGATCCACGTACTTCAGAACCTCCAGTGCGCGGATAATCTCTTCATTTAAACCATAATCACTAAACTGTACTTGTGCTTCACTCATTTTGTATTCTACCTCTTCTATGCCGATTGTTACGGTCGGGGCGGGGTCTCCCGCGTTCCATCCATCTTGCGCATTATTCCATTATAACACCTACTCCGCCCCTTGATTCCATTCCTTATAAAATTGCTCCAAAAAAATCAGCATAAACTGATGCCGCTCCTCCGCCAGCTGTTTGCCGTAAGAGGTGTTCATGAGGTCCTTCAGCTTAAGCAGCTTCTCATAAAAATGATTGACCGCCGTTCCCTTGGAATAATTGCGGTATTCCTCCTTCAGCGATTCGTCCCTTGGCGCAATCTCCGGGTCATAGACCGGACGGCCTTTGGCTCCTGAAAAGACCATCGTCCGCGTAATCCCGATCGCCCCCAGCGCATCCAGACGGTCCGCATCCTGTACGGCTTGTCCTTCCAGCGTAGACATCGGTGCTCCTCCGCCGCCACTGAATGACATCGTCTCGATGATCTCAATAATCTGCTCGTTTGCAGCTTCATCCGGAAGATGTGCGGCCAGCCAAGTTTGTACTTTGAGCAGTCCTGCTTCTTTGGAGGGATTCAGCTTCTCGTCAGCCACATCATGCAGCAGCGCGGCGATTGTGCAGATCACCACGTTGGCCCCTTCCATCCCTGCGATCAGCGCCGCTGTATTGCGTACGCGGTTAGTGTGAAACCAGTCATGGCCGGTGGTATCCTGGCCTAGCTGCTCTTTGGCGAAGTTCTCTGCTGCTGTGATAAGCTCTGTATGATTCATTATGATTGCTCCTTTATTGGCATAGTCTGATGAAAAGACTGCTTGCACCGCGGCCGCTGTTCCGCTATAATGTGCTGTAATTAAGACTGAAGGGAATTGATTCACATGAACTGCCTGTCCATCATACCGAATCAACTTCATCATCACAAGCAGCGTTAGCACACACCTGAATTCATTCAGGGAGGGCTAACGCATTTCGCGTTTGACCTCCCTGCGGCATATCGAAGCGCGCGGGACCATGGGGTCCGGCGCGTTTTTTATTTTACCAGTAAATTACAACAAGGGAGCTGCTAATGATGCAAAATATTAAAGGTACTTATGATTACTTCGGCCGCGAACAGGCCATCCGCCAGAACGTCCGGACCACACTTCAGGAGTTATTCGAGCTGTACGGGTTCGAATCAATGGATACAACGCTGCTCAATGAGCTGGAGCTGCTGACCTCCAAATACGCCGGGGGCGATGAGATTCTGCGCGAGATGTACCAGCTGGCTGATCAGGGCGGGCGCAGGCTGGGGCTGCGTTACGATCTGACGATCCTTTTTGCCAAGGTGATTGCCATGAATCCGGGAATCGAGTTCCCATACCGGCGCTATGAGATCGGCAAGGTGTTCCGCGATGGTCCGGTCAAAAAAGGCCGCCTGCGCGAATTCCTGCAATGTGACGCCGATGTCGTCGGCATTGCCGGCCCGCAGGCTGAAGCGGAGCTGATGCAGCTGGCTGCGGAGGTCTTCCGCAGACTGGAGATTCCGGTGGTGCTAAAGTGGAACAACCGCCGGTTCCTGGGTGAAATTCTCGGTGCGGTCGGTGTTCCGCCGGAGGAGCAGCTGTCCGTGATGCTGACGCTCGACAAGCTGGCCAAGATCGGCAGCGGCGGGGTGCTGGCAGAGCTGACGGATAAGCAGCTGACGGCTGAGACGGTTCGGCTGATTTCGGAGCTGCTGGAGCTGGATAATCCGGGGTTCGGGCAGCTGGTGGAGAGATATCAACTGGACGGGCAGCCCGGTGCGCTTGAAGTACTCGCCTTGCAGCAGCTGATTGATGCGATTGGACTAGGCGCCGTTTGCGTCTTCGATCCTTTTCTCTCACGCGGCCTCTCCTTCTATACCGGAACCGTCTACGAAATCTTCGATGCTTCCGGCAGCTATACTTCAAGCCTGGGCGGCGGAGGCAGATATGACGCGATCATCGGGAAGCTCGTCCGGCGTGATGATATCGAGTACCCGACGGTTGGGATCTCCTTCGGCATGGAGTCGATCATGGCCCTGCTGGGCGAACGCCCGGCAGATACGGCGGACCGTTCCGGCGTCCTGATCATTCCGATCGGCGGATATCTGCCGGAGGCTCTGGTTGCCGCCGCTGCGCTGCGGTCCGCCGGCATCCGCACGGGTGTAGACACCGGCTCGCGCAAGCTCAAAAAAACGCTGGCCGCAGCTTCAGCCAAGGGCATCCGGTATGTCATTATGGTTGGTGAGTGTGAAGCGGCTGAGGGCAAGCTGCGGCTCAAGGATATGACGCTGGGGAGTGAAAGCTTGGTTACGGTAGAGGAGGCGGTTCGGCTGACTGCCGGGTAAAACTTATTGAGTCTGCTCCAGGTCCAAATTCACTCTCAGACAAACAAGTTTGCATACGCTCCACTCACCAGCTTTGGAATACAAGCGCTGGCGGCTGATAGATGTACGTTTGCAGGATTGCTAGCAGCTTGCTTGACCTCTGGGACTGCTCATTGTTGAAATTTGTGCAAGATTTCTGTCAACCGGGTGTGCCAAGCCTAAAAATGTTGTACTTTTTGCAGGATTTCCGCTCAGTTGGCGGCTGCCTTCACAAATTGTTGTACTTTTTGCAAGATTATCATCAGATTGGCGCATCCCGGGCACAGATTGTTGCATTTCGTGCAACAATTCCCTAAAACGGGATTTAAAAAGCACCGATTGTTGTATTTGGTGCAGGATTTCCCATAGCTCCGTGCTAAAAAAGTTAAAAAGCTGCCTCCGTACGATTTCCGTACCGGAAGGCAGCTTTTTTATAGCTTAGACTTAACAGTATGAGCTTCGCTTAACTATTCCTACGCTTATTTCCCCTCATTAATCGCCCGGATCAGCTCCAGCGGCAGCTTCGGTACGCGGTCATAGGTCAGCAGGCCGTTGATCTCCTGCTCCACATCCGTAAGCTGGGTGTAGCAGTAGCCCTGCACCACCCCGGAGAGCAGCAGCGGCTGTATCACCGCCCGCAGACGCGTGGCGAAGTCTTCGTCGTTCTCTGCGCCGGAGTAGCCCCAGCCGTCCCAGTCGCTTTTTTTGTAGGCGACGCCGCCGAATTCTGTAATGAGAATCGGCTGATCCGCATACGGGAAGCCTTCCACCGCCAGCTTGCGGTTGCCCGGCAGGCGGCTGACGGCCTGCTCCACGGAGGAATACCGCTGTTCCAATACCTCGCGCCGCCACTCGTAATCGTGGATGTTGAACAGATCTGTCGTGACCAGCTCCCAGCCGTCATTGGAGACAACCGGCCGCGTCGCGTCCAGCGACTTGGTCAAATGGTACATCGTCTGGGCATGCTGCTGCTGCCTTTTGTCGGCAGCGATGTTCGGCACGCCCCAGCTCTCGTTCAGCGGAACCCAGACCACAATCGAAGGGTGATTGTAATCCCGTTCGATGCTCTCCTGCCATTCCTGGGTGAAGCGGCGCACGTACTCTTCTGAATATTCATAGGCATTGGCTGCTTCCCCCCAGACGAGTAACCCCAGCTTGTCGCACCAGTACAGGTAACGCGGGTCCTCCAGCTTCTGGTGCTTACGCGCACCGTTGAAGCCCATCTCCTTGGTCAGCTCGACATCCCGGCGGATCGCCTCATCGCTGGGCGGTGTCAGGTTGCCATCAGGGAAATACCCCTGGTCCAGCACCAGCTTCATGAAATAGGGACGGTTGTTGAGGCAGAGCTTGCCGCTTTCGATGGAAATTTTGCGCATCCCGAAGTAACTGGTCACCTGATCCAGCACCTTCCCGCCGTCCAGCAGGGTGAAGGTAACATCATAGAGATTCGGCTGCTCCGGCGACCACCAGTGCCCGTGCCCATGATCGTTGAAATCACTGAGGGTAATGCTCCGGGACTCTTCCAGGTTGCGCACAGAGTACACGTCACTTGAAATCGGCTGTCCTTCAAACGTGATCTCCACCTGAAGTTTCAAGGAATCACTGTTCAGCTCTCCATTACTGGTTAGCGCACCTTTAATGAAGGAACGGATCTCAATGCTCTTACGGTCAATATCCGGCGTCAGCTTCACCTTGCCGAGATAGACGGAGGATACCGCCTCCATCCACACGGTCTGCCAGATCCCCGTTGTCCGGGTGTAGAAAATGCTGGCCGAATCGCTTTTCCAATATTGCTTGCCCCGGGGCAAAGTCACGTCCTTGCTGTAATCCACAGCTTTGACCACCAGAATATTAGGCTGGCCCGCGGGCGCCAGTGCAGCGCTAATTCCGGCATGGAACGGCGTATGCCCGCCCTCATGCTTCGCCACCAGGATCCCGTTGAGCCAGACGGAGGCTTCGTAATCCACAGCGCCGAAATGCAGCAGAATCTCTTGTCCTTCAAATGCCTCCGGGATCTCCAGCTCCCGCCGGTACCAGACGATGTCATGAAATCCGGGATCAGCGATCCCGCTCAGGCTGCTCTGAAAAGCAAACGGAACCTGTATCCGCCGGGCCAGCGGTTTATTTCCCAGATGCCACTGCTCCCGGCTGCCTACATTGTCGTCGTCAAAAGCAAACTCCCACTCTCCGTTCAAATTCACCCAGTTGTCGCGCATGAATTGCGGACGCGGATATTCCGTACGTTGCTGATTCGTCATTTTACATCCTCCAGTATCCCGTGTGATTAGATTTCATCGCGATCAACTTTGCTACAGTCCTTGTTAGTCCTTATTAATCCATACTAGTCCTTACGTCAGTCCTTCCTATCAATTAGAGCCGCCTGCACGTTACGAGTGCTGTCCCTGTATTCTTTAGGCGAAAGACCGCAGCAGTTTTTGAACACCCGGTTGAAGTGGCGCACATTGCCAAACCCCGTCTCCTCAGCGATCCTGCTGATTTTCTCACCTGTGAAGGCCAGCTTCTTGCGGGCTTCTTCTATCCGGATATGTGTCAGGAACTCGATAAAAGTAACGCCGGTCCTCTGCTTAAACAGATTGCTGAAATACGCCGGGTTCAAATACACCTCATCCGCCACTTCCTTAAGGCTTAGCGGATGATCATAATGCTGGGTAATATAGCGTTGGGCGGCAGTTACCGGATCGATATCCTTCACCTCTCTGGACTTCGCAATGCAGCCGGTCAGGGTAAGCAGCAGTCCGCGGCATTTCTCGGCCAGTTCCTGCCGCGAAGACAGGCTGCACACATCGAACAGCACCTTGCGGATATCCTTTGACCCCAACCAGGATTCGGTAACATTAAGCTCTTCGGATAATTCGTAGTAGTACAGCAGCAGCTTGCAGATTTGCTGATGAATGCTCTCCGGCGATTCTGCCATACTGCACAGCTCTTCAATCATATGTTCAACAATCGGGCCGATGCTGGCCACTCTGCCCCCGGTAATCGACTTCTCCAGCATCTCCCATGACCATTTCAAGGGTCCGCTTCCCGAATGGGGGCGTTCTGTCATTTTGGCATAATCGAGCAGCTTATCACCGCCTTCGATCAGCCGGTACAAGAGGGCGATTCCTGCTTCATTGTAAGCTTTCGGAATGCCCGGCAGTCCTTCCGCCGGATTACTGACCCCGATGGTTACCGTCAGGTTGGACAAAGAGCGGATCTGTCTGCGGATCAAATCTCCCAGAGTTCCCGGTGCCGATAAGGAATGCTGCGGCTCAGCTATATTCAGCAAAGCCACGACCTCGGTATCCGACAGCACGAAGCTTATGCCTGTCGCATGGCGGTCAATCATTTCCTGGACTACCTGCTGGATATACAGGAGGAACAGGGAAGCATCGCCCCGCTGATAACGCTCCTTCTCCACCGAATGCTTATCCAGCTTGATCACCATGCAGATGAAGTAGGGATGCCCGAAGGCAAAGCCCATCTCCCGCAGCAGCTGCAGGTCGCTATCTTCTGTTTTGCCTTTCAGCAGACTCTCGATCAGATGACCGGCCACATGCCGCTTCAGCACAGGCTGGACCTGCCACGGTTCATCCCTCCGCGCAGGCAGCGCCTTGCGCTCCGCCAGTTCCCGCCCAAGCCTCTCCAGCACACGCCCCAGCTCCTGGCGTTCGACCGGCTTCATCAGATAATCCTTCGCCCCCTGGCGCATCGACTGCTGCACATAAGCGAACTCGTCATAACCGCTGACCACGACGGTCATCAGATCCTTGAAACGTCCTCCCGCCATCTGCTGCAGCTGGATTCCGTCCATCCGCGGCATGCGGATATCGGTGAGCAGCACTTCAGGTGACAGCTCGGCCAGCTTGTCAAGCGCATCATAGCCGTCAGTGGCTTCACCCACCACCTCCCAGTTCCCCTCCAGGCTGGTGATCATTTTGCGCAGACCTTTGCGGAAGACAGATTCATCGTCAACAATCAGTATTTTAGGCAACTCCGTCATCCTCCCTTGCTCTGCCCTGATGGATAATAACCGGCAGCTTCAGCACTGCCTTGAAGCCCTGATACGGCATACTCTCCAGTGAAAGACCATATTCATCGCCATAATGCAGTACAATCCGGCGGTGAACATTCAGCAGACCGTTGCCTGAGCGTCCACCCAGATCCTTCGTATTCCGCAGATGCAGCCGGAGCGCCTCGAGCGCTTCCGCATTCATGCCGATGCCGTCATCCTCGACGGTTATTCTAAGCACCTGACCACTGCAGTCTGCGGTCAGCGAAATCCGTCCCCGGCCTATGCCCTGATCCAGCGCATGGTTGATGGCATTCTCCACCAGCGGCTGGATCATCAGCGGGATGACCTCGCAGCCCAGCAGCGAAGGCTCGATGGTCATAGTGAAGTGAATGCGCTCTTCATAACGCATCTGCTGGATTGTCATATACCCGCTGACATGGTCCAGCTCATCCTGAAGCGTCACATGCTCCTTGCGTCCGCTGAGGCTGTAGCGCAGCAGCTTGCTCAGATTATTGGACATTGTAATAATCTCTGGACTGCCCTCAAGCTCGGCATACATGCTGATAGAGCCCAGTGTATTGTACAGAAAATGCGGATTGATCTTGCTCTGCAGCGCAGCAATCTGCGCATCCTTCTCCCGGATCTCCGTCTCATAGAGCAGATACCCCAGCTCACTGAGCTTGGCAAGCATGCCGTTAAATGAATGGCCCAGCATCCCCACTTCATCCGTACCGCTCACCGGAAAAGCCATGCTGAGATCGCCGCGCTCGACACTGCGCATCAGCCGGCTCAGCTTGCGCAGCGGCTGGGTGATCCGGTAGGCGATGAACACATACAGCAGCAGGGCCAGGCCTACACAGATGATGCCAATAAGAATAATGTATGTGCGCAGAACCTCGGTATCTTTCATCAGACTGGATACAGGAACAACCCCCACCGTGGTCCAGCCTGTCACTTCAGAAGTTACGTGGGCCATCAGCAGCCCTTCGCCCTCCGACTTCACATGACTTACTCCTTCACCAGAAATACCAGGAGACAGGGAAGGCGCTGCCTTCGGCAATCCATGATCCTTACCGATGACCAGATTGCCGGAATCATCCGTAATGTACAGCAGCTCCTTGGCATCCAGCTTTACTTTGGACAGAATCTCACTGATGAACTTGGGGTCCACATCAATGACAATGTACCCGAGGGTCACCCCGTCATCGAAGCTGCGCAGCTCCCGGACAATGGAGAAGGCCCGATACACATTTCCGCCGCTTGCACTCAAGTCATGCGTGGCAACATACACGGGCTGCCCGTAGTGCCCTTTGAACTTGTTCAGCCAGCTGACATTTTCTTCGAGCTTATAAGTCGTCACATATTGGCTCTCCGGCATGACCACATAGGAGGCACCGCCGGTGCCGTATAATGAGACCCCCAGAATATCCACCCGGCCGTTCAGAAACACCTGAGTGACGAAGCTGTTCAGTCCGCTGATCTCATCCAGTGTCAGAGGTTCACCGGGGGCACGCTTGGTTGCAAGATAGTCGGTAACCTTGGGATATTGATAGGGCATTACGGTCAGCCGGTTCAGCTCATTCATATAGGTGTCAATATTCAGGGTAAGCTGCTTCAGCGTCTGAAGCTGATAATCTCCAACCTTGCGCTCTGTCGTTTCGGTGAAGCGTGCGAAGGCGAAATAGCCCATCAGTCCCAGCGGCAACACAATGAATACCACATTGATAAGAATAAGCTTGCGCGCGAGCGCCAGATTCCTGAACCAGCCGCGAAATGATTTCAACCGCATTCTCCCCTTTAATCCTTTTGCATTTATTTCTTCAGCTGAAGGTTAATGCTGTCCACCGCTTTTTGCAGAGCCTGCTCCGGGCTTTGCTCTTTATAGATCATTTTTTCAAACTGCCGGATAATCTCTTCATTAATACTCCACTGCTTCACATTTCTCGGCCAGTAGGCTACGGAGTTGGCGGTATTGGCATAATCACTGCGGAACTTCAGTGCAGCATACGCTCCGCTCTCCACGACCTTCCGGGAACTCGGCACATGCCCTGCTTCTGCCCACATCACTCCATGCTCCACCGCCCAGCGGGCAAAAATCATAGCAGCATTACGTTTCTCCGCACTCATCTCGCTTTTGGCCGGAATAGCCAGCGTATGCGAATCTCCCCAGACCGCCGGATGATCGTAGATGACCGGAACCGGCACGACGCCCAGCTCCAGTTGCTCATCCTGCTCAAAAGCGCCGGTTCCCCAGACACCCGTAATCAGCATAGCGGCCTCTCCGTCATAGAACAGCTTGAAGGCATCATTAATATCCGGCGGAATCAGCTCCTGCTCATACAGGCTGTTCACGAACTCCAGTGCCTGAAGCGACTCCTTATTGTTAAAGACAGCCTGCGTACCTTCCGGATTATAAAAGACACCGCCGCCCTGCATCTGATTGTACAGGCTCCACCACAGCCACACGGAATCAATACGTGTGCTGGGCAGAGCCAGCGGAGCCACTCCGGGCGGTAACTCCGCCTTCAACTGTTGCAGGAATTCCGTAAACCCCTGCTCTCCTTTGCCGATCAGCGGTTTGTCCCCGGCATCCAGCAGCCCGGCTTCCTTTAAATACTTCTTATTGTAATAGAGCACTAACGTATGCGTATCCAGAGGTACAGCATAATGGGCACCGCCGTAGACCGTGGACTCAGCGATTTTGGTATTGAACTGGCTCCAGTCCAGCCCGCTATCCGCAGCGAGTCCGTCAAGCGGTTCAATATAACCGTTCTGCACGAATTGCGGCAGATTGGTAGCGTGAATAATGGCTAAATCCGGTGCATTACCGGACAGAATCGCCGTGCGCAGCCGGGAATAATAATCATCCAGCCGGGAGTTGATCTGATCGATCCGGATATCCCCGTGCTCCCGGTTGAACTGCTGCACCAGTTCGGTCATGAAAATGTTGTCTCCGCCGCTGAATGGAGTCCAGTACTCCAGAGTTACCGGCTCAGCGGCAGCCTGTGGAGATTCTTCTGCCTCATCTGTACCGCAGCCGCCCATGACCAGCAGCATAGTCAGCAGCAGAATTGAAAGCGTAATCAGTTTATTCCGTTTGTGCCCGCAATAGTATCTCGTATCTCTCATATGTTTAAGCCCCCGTCATGCATGCAATCTATGAATCTACCCGGCTTATTCACTCTTCTGCCATATATCCATATAATCTATACCGAAGCTGCCTTGTCTGTCAAAAAGAATGATTTCATTCCTACCGCTCTGCAATTTCAGCTCCAGCTCAATGAAGGATAATTGGTTTCGTTCCTGAGATTCCAGGGTCGATACGATCGTAGAATCCCCGTTCACCGCCACCTCCAGCTTCGCGTCCGGTGAAGCGTTAAGGACAGCTAAGGAGACGGTGTAAGTACCGCTTCGTGGAACGTGAATATTGCTTAAGCGCAATGCAGCATCACTTCCGCTCAGATTTGCCGCTGCCCCGCCCGAGGCATACGGGTTATCCTGCACATCAGCATTCCCCTCCAGCGTCTGGGCTTCACCTTCATACCGGGGAATTTCAATGGCCTTCAGTTCAGCTGCGCCTCCCTCCGGCAGCTCAATGGCTACTGTATTCATCCCGGCTGTGAACGGCAAGCTCAGATAGGCGTATCCGGTCAGTCCCTCCCCGGCAGGCAGCAACTGAAGCGTAGACGGTGGTCCAGCATTCACTGAGACCGCCGCGGCGGCCGGTTCTCCCCCCGGATTCACATAATGCGCCAGCAGCGGAGTATCGCTATCTACTGTAGACGGCAAGGACGGGAACTCCAGCCGGTTCCCGCTGCGGATGGCATTCTCAGCCTGGAATACTCCCATTCCAGCGGGAACCTCAAGCGCCGTGCTCAGCGCCAGCGGCTTCCCGAACACCGGCAGGCCGCCATCGTCCCAGCTGACCGGCTGGGCCCGTGCTTTGCGGTTGTTCCAGCCGTCCGCCGCTCCAGTAGTCGCGTGATAGACAATCCACTGCTCGCTGCCATCCGGCGACACCGTAAACGAGTTATGCCCCGGCCCGTACACTCCGGCGGCTTCATCCATTGCCAGCAGCGGCTGCTCCGCCTTGGTCCAGTCTGCCGCCTCCAGCGGATTGCCGCCGGGCTTCAAGGCCAGCAGGCCCAGACTGTAATACGGAGTCCAGCTGCCCGCGCCGGAATAGACAATGAAGACGCGCCCGTCATGATGAAGGACCGACTGGCCTTCATTGATGTACGGCGGACCTCCGGCCTGCTCCCACGGAAGCAGAGGCTCGCTCAGCAGCACCCTCGGTCCGCTGATCGTCAGCGGATCACTCATTGGCGCAATATAGGTGTTCTGCGCAGTGTTGACATCGCCTTCCCAGCCGGACCAGACGAAATACAGCTCATCATCCACTTCCATTGCCAGCCCGTCGATCGCCCACTTGTTGGTATCGTCGGTGACTTGGCCCTTGAAGGTATAATCGCCCAGCGGATCACCGCTGTCCCCCTGCAGCACATACATCCGGTGATTCTCGTTATTGCCATCATCTGCGGCAAAATAGATATACCAGCTGCCCCGGATGTACTGGAGCTCGGGCGCCCAGAGATTCGCCGAGTAGGCGGTCTCCGCCGGCGGATACCATACCACCTTCCTCTCGGCCTGGCGGAAATCCATTGTGCGTGACTTCATCACCATAATATCCGTTCCGTTATGGGTGAAGGTCATGTAATAATATCCATCCTTGTAGATCATGCTCGGATCAGGAGTATCAATCTCGGCAAGTGTGTTCTTAAACGTCCCGCCATGCCCGTTGTAGACTTCATCCGTCCCGCTATTATTGTACTGCAGCACCAAATATGCACCTCCCGCCAGTATAAGTAACAGAACTGCCGCAAGGGAGTAGATTATTCTACGTGAGTTCTTACCTGTCCATGCCTTCCGCGGTTTCGCTGATATCTTTCCCATATGCTTCCCCCTATCACCCGCTATTTCACACCCGAGCTGGTAATCGCCTTAACGAACGACTTCTGCCCTACGATGAAGATAATCAGCACCGGGAGCGCTGCGATGGTAGTCATGGCCATTAATTTGCCGTAGCTCTGGGTGTAGCTTCCGGTGGCCATCATGGCAATCCCTGCGGTGATCGTCCGCATCTCCGGCGAGGTGGTTGCATACAGCGGCCAGACAAAGTCATTATAGATTCCCATGAAGGTGAAGATACCCAGCGTCATCATGATCGACACTGCCGAAGGCAGCAGGATCCTGGCATACAGATTCCATTTGTTCACCCCGTCGATCCGGGCCGCCTCTTCGATTTCTTTCGGGAAGGAGACAAAGAACTGGTACAGAAGGAACACTCCGAACGCCCCGGCTGTAGCCGGCAGAATCAGCGCCTGATACGTGTTGATCAGCCCCAGTGTATTGAACTCAATGTACATCGGCAGAAAGGTCAGCACGCTTGGAATCATCAGCGAGGCAATGAACATGGACAGCAGCGTACGGCGCAGCGGCAGATCCGGCAGCCGGGCCAGGGCAAATGCCGCCATCGAATCGATCAGCAGCACGATAGCTGTACCCACAATCCCTACTGACAGGGAATTGATGATCCAGCGCAGAATCGGTGTATTCATCAGCTCCCCGCTCAGCCCCTGAACGAAATTATCAAGCGTGGGCTTCTGCGGGAAGAAGTTCATCCGCCCGGAGAGGGCTTCGAAGTCATTTTTGAACGCAGTGGACAGCATCCACACGAGCGGCAGCAGCACGAACAGTGCAATCAGGATGGCCAGCACCAGCAGGCCTATTTTTTTGGCTTTACCCATTTATACCTTCTCCTTCCGGTTCGTAAGACGGAACTGCACGATAGACACCATCATGATCAGCAGCGCCATCAGAATCGCCATCGCAGAAGCCGAGCCGATATCCTTGCGCACGAATGCCTGGTCCAGCACATTGATCAGCAGCACCTTGGTCGTGTCTCCCGGCCCTCCGCGCGTCAGCAGAAACGGCTGGGCATAAATGTTGAAGGACGCGATTGTTGAGGTAATCATCACGAACAGCATCACCGGCCGGATCGAAGGCAGTGTAATCGACACGAACCTGCTCCAGGCGCCCGCCCCGTCAATAGCAGCAGCCTCGTAATAATCCTCAGGCACCTCATTGAGTGCATTTACAAAAATAATCATATTGAATCCGATCGTCCACCAGAGCGTTGTAAGCACCAGTGCAATCCATACCCAAGGGGTAGCTGTCAGCCACGGAATACCCGTCAGGCCCAGCTTTTGCAGCAGACTGTTAATGAATCCGGCATTGGTATCGAACATCATCAGCCAGATCACGGCCATAACGGAAGCCGACAAGGCATAAGGCAGGAAATAGAACGTCCGGAACAGCCCCCGGAGCTTCGCCGGCAGTGCATTGACCAGCATCGCCATCCCCAGCCCCACAACGATCAGCAGCGGCACGGAGTACAGGACAAACTGGAAAGTCGTCCACAGCCCGCGGAAGAAGATACTGTTCTCATAAGTCCCCGGGGTGAAAATCGTTATATAATTGCGCAGCCCCACAAAAGGATGCGCGGCAGACAGCAGCTCAAAGTCCTGCAGGCTGATCACAAAACCGTACAGGATCGGAAACAGCAGAAACAGTCCGAAGGCTGCAAGATAGGGCAGAATGAACAGGAATGAGGTGAAGCGGGAAGTCCATGTGCTTTTCAAAAGAGATTCCTCCATTTCTTCGTATAGGGAAAAGCGGGAAGCTATTCCGCGCTCCCCGCCTTTGCTTACCGAAAAATCCACTTCATCATAAGTGTTATTTCATCGCCTGACGGGATTTGGCTACAGCATCATCCATGGCCTGCTGCGGTGATTTTTTGCCGAGAATCGCATTGCTCAGCTCGCTCCACACCGGCTCAACAATGGTGCCCCAGTTCAGCACATTCGGTGCAAACTGTACGGAGGAGAAGCTCTGGGATACGGTACTCTGGAACTCCATAGCCTTGAATTCTGCACTGTCCATAACGGTTTTGGAAGCTACCGCCTGACCGGATTCCGCCCAGTCCAGAGAGTTGCCGGAGACATATTTCAGGAAATCACCGATACCGGCCAGCGTATTGCTGTCTGTCACAGCCTTCGGAACCACGAAGCCATGCGAGCCTGCATAAATAGCCTGCTTCGCTTTGCCGATCTGCGGCATTACTGCTACGCCATAATTAAGCCCGGCTTCATCAAACTGCGACTTCATCCACGGTCCGTTGAACTGGATCGCATTCTTGCCCTGCAGGAACAGCGTGTTCTCGCCGTCCTGCTGCACATTAGCCGGGGAGATTCCCTTGTCGACCATATCGCGCAGCCACTGCACCATTTCTACCGCTTCCGGAGAATTGTAAGCTACGTCCGTTCCGTTCCACAGCTCTCCGCCATTCTGCCAGACAAGCGACGGGAAGATGAACTGCTGCGGCCAGAGGGTAGGCACTACATATCCGTAGACTCCCTTGGATTTATCCGTCAGCTTCTCCACTGCCGCGTCGAATTCAGCACGGTTTGTTGGCGGGGCGGTGACTCCTGCTTTCTCGAACAGATCCTTGTTGTAGTACATCACCACCGGGTGAATGTCGAGCGGAATAGTGTACAGCTTGCTGTCGATGGTAGCGTATTTAACGGGTGCTTCGGCAAAATCAGCAGAATTAATTCCGGCAGTTGCCGCCAGCTCATCCACAGCCTGCAGCTGATCCTTGCTCTGGTAGGTAGGCACCTGATCCACGTGCATAATCATCAGGTCCGGCCGTTCCTTGCCGGTGCTGAGCGCTACATCCAGCTGCTTGTAATACTCACCATTCGGCTGGATCACGAAATTCACTTTGTATTTATCCTGGGAACTGTTGTATTTATCTACGATCTTCTTCATGAACGGGCCATCCGAGCCGGAAAATGGTGACCAGAACAGAAGCTCTGTTTTCTTGCCGCTGCTGCTGCCTTCTCCCTGCGTCTCCTTGCCACTGTTGCCGGCGTTTGCGCTGTTGTTCTTCGCGTTGTTCCCCCCGCAGGCAGCTACTACCATTGCCAGCATCATGACCATCAGTATTAGTGATGTTACTTTTTGCATGGATCGTTTCATCTGTGTACTCCCCTTTTACCCGGTAATTCAAAGCTGGCTGCGCTTTGATGTCTTTATGTTACCGCCCCGGGGGATCGCAAAAAATGTCCTCAGTCTAGGATCAATGGACATATTTACAGATTGGCGGGCACGCTGCCGGAGTCTGCCGGATGACTTCAACACTCAAGGGGGGCCGAATTCAACGGCGGCTCCCGGCGGAACAAAATCGCTTTGAGGGCGATCAAGCAGCACAAAAAAGTTCAGTTAACGCAACTTGCCCTTTCCGTAATTGAAAGGGGTTCCCTCCACCTCATTCCCTCGCAGTGACACATTGTATTCGGTTTTTCGCATACATTTGGCCCTGTTACCTTCACAGTGACACATTATATTCGGTTTTTCACTTACATTTGGCTCGGTTACCTTAGCAGTGACACATTGTATTCGGTTTTTCACATACATTTGGCTCAGTTACCCTCGCAGTGACATATTGTATTCGGTTTTCCGCATACATTTGGCTCGGTTACCTTCACAGTGACACATTGCTTTTACAGCTCATTTCCTCCATAACTCACTGCGGGAATCTCATCAATACATCGCATAATTTTCCGGCATAACCACCTGGAATAATTTACTAAAAAAACAAAAAAAGGCTGGTCAGATACCTCCCAATACATCAAAAAAAGCTGCCCCACCGGCATAATCACCGGGGAACAGCTGATATTGGAGAAGCAGACCGCAAAGGGCTCTGCTATCCCCGCCAGCGTCCGGCGGGGTCTAAGTTATTCAAGCGCTTCAAACCTTGCGTGGCGTTGCTGAAACGACAGCGACAGGAATCGTAGCTGAGGTATGTTCATTCACTCGATTTGGAAATGCGAAGGCTTTTATGGGTTACACCGGTTTAGTGCCACGAGAATATTCAAGTGGTCAGAGTCGATGGCAGGGGAAGATTACAAAATCCGGGAATACTCACCTTCGCCGCTTGTTGGTAGAAGCCGCTTGGAGTTATCGTTATAAGCCAGCACTGTAAGGAGAGATAAAAAAGCGCCAACAAGGTCAAGATCCCGGAATTCAGTCGATTTCTTGGAAGGATCAACACCGGTTACATCGAAAATACACAGCGATGCTATCCAAGGGGACGCCCAGTGGAAAAGCAATTGTAGCTGTAGCACGAGAGTTAAGTGGGTTTATTTGGTCTGTTGCTCGAGAAATTGAAGAAGCCAGAAGACAAGGATTGGCCTTAAGTCAAAGGTCGGAGGGGAAATGTTTGCAGGTTTAAGAATCACCCAGACCCAATAAACAAAAAGAATTTAAAAGCTGAGTTGAAGGCAAAGAGAAAAGCCGCAAGAGAGAATCCACGTAAACGCTATGTGCCTAACCCTAGAGGTGAAGATGCACGCGCACAGTTCGTGGTGCACTCTCTGCAGACTGAGGGAAAACATGCGGTATACCAAATCCGCGAATATCAGACTGCTCACCGACGATACCTTTTGCCTTCTAGTTCAGCTTGTTCAAACCCCTTCTTGTTATAAAAGGAAATGGGGAAAACCGAAGGAGCTACAATTCCGTTTGACAGTCTCGTTCATATCAGCGATTGGATCAACGGTCCGTTCGCGCAGCGTCCTCACCTAGCGCAACCGTCTATCCGACTCTAAGAACAAGGGGCGTTCCAGCCATTTCTTGGCTTATGGGACAGCCCCCTAGTATCTCCATGCTCATCTCGTGCAGTTTGCCTGCGCAAGCAATAGGGATAAAGCTGTTCCTCTTCGCTTAGCTGGTACCCGATTCATGGATACCGGGGCTACGATGGTATCTTAGGAGCTTTAATGCTCCCTATTTGTCATTGTTGTACATCTCTAATTTCAATACATACATGCTCGATTCCAGGTTATAAATACCGAGTGTATCAGAGGTAACATTAAATGAATTCATGTTGTCCACGATTTCTTTCCGTCCACCAGACGCCAAGAGAACCCCCCAATTTGCATGAGACTTTCCATCGGCAGTTATAGTAACATCACTCATATCGGCGGTTAAAACGGTAACACTTGCGCTGGGATAACAGACAAAAACACTATATTCCCATGGGTTACCTCCGTCATCATTCATGCTTTCGGTTCGAACTTCATAGACATTGGTTACTTCAAGTTTGAGTCCGCCATCACTAAACGTCTTAGTTTCTCCGATTTGTGTCGGACTTGGGATTTGTGAAGGTGTTTGAGGTAAGGTTGAAGTCGGTGTTGAACTCGAATCGATGCTGGGGTTCATAGTTTCAGTAGGCATACTGTTGTTATTGCATCCGACTAACAACATCAACAACATAGTGATAGTAATGAGTATTCCCGAAGCACGTAGCATTTGATTGGAGTTGTTCATTAAAGATTTCTCCTTCCCCGAATGTTTCTGAACTTCGTACACCCACGCAGATAGCTGCGTGGGTGTACTCCGATGACACTATCTTATGAGACTGTGTTTGTCCAGTATCCATACGTGTAGGAGCTCGCGTTAGGATTGTTATCCGGCTGATAGAATTTTGCAGGACCGAAAGCTGCCTGAGATACACCACTTCGCATAATTCTTATCATCCATTGTACGGATGTCCCCGAAGATACCTTTCCGGTAAAATTATAATTGTAGGTATCGCCAGATCTAGGTATAACACCTCCATCAGTCCACGAACCCGAGGTTGTGCGATAGTACATTCTGACTTCGGAAAAGTACTCTTTAGCGCCGTCATTCATTATATAAGAGGTAAAAGACGCAGTGTTGCTACTCCATGTCACTTGAGCATAAGCGTCTAGGTGTTTCCCAGAATTCCAATTCGTCGAAGATAAATGCCTGTAATTGACCTCGTTTCTGAGCCATACCAAGCCACTTGATGTTGAACAGATTCCAAAATGAAGGTGTGCAGCGGTGGTTCCTTGATTGCCTGACTTGCCTATCAGAGCACCCTTGCTCTTCTTTCCTGCTGCCTCCCTACTATTCATATGATAAAACCTGATGTGATAATCTCCATCATCTTGTAAATTATTGTTGTTTGCATCCACCAAAAAATCGATATCATACGAACCTGTAACACTTATACCAGTTGACCAACCGTCATACGGCGCGTATACATTCGTATTCAACGGTGCATTTAGGTCTACTCCATTATGGGGATTTGTTCCACTCGAACGCGGCTGATTCCACTTGCTGTTAACTGCCACAAACCCAGAGGTTGAACTGCTAGAAAGCGGCGAGTTGAAATTAACGGTAGATGGCGCTGTATTCCCGAAAACGATACTGTAATCGGCCGCGAATACGTTTGATGTGAAAAGTAACGAAATGGCTATGGAGAGTGTAAATGCTGCTAATTTAAATTTCATTTTTTTACCACCTTTCCTCGAAATACTATGCTATTCTGTCACTTATTACTCCTCTTGTGATTTGATCAGGAAGCTGGAGTGTTCGCTTCCATGTTGCGTATCAACGAGTACTGCATCATCATCTATCCAAAGGAAACGGGCATTAGTCCCTTTCACGGCCCGAGCGTTTTGCAGCGAACTGGAGAGCAAATCATGTGATTTCGTAGATAAGTCAACGAACATTACGTCGTCAACGCCAACCATCGGGTCCTCACCATAACCTACAGCAACTTTACTTCCCGATGGCGAAAAACGGGGTTCGCCATCAAGATATCCGGATAGACTGGTAATTTCAGATACCTTCCCTGTTGATACATTGACACTACTAATGAAAGCAGTGGTATTAGAACTGCCTTCTTCGTAACTTGAGAACACGATATTTTCATTTTTAACGTCACTGATACGTAAATTCGGCAGTTTTGGGACATCTATATTGACGGCCCTTTTACTATTAACATCAATCATACGCGTGTCACTGAGTGCTCCTACAACAACATTGCTATCATTTATGAACCCAATAATATCGTTGTTATAGGCCGGATTAATCAATTGACTTTCCTCTCCGGTATTAAGATCAATTTCCCAAATAGACGTCTCGTTAAGCTCGATACTATCCCGATTCGTTCGATAAACGACATAATTCCCATCAGGACTGATCTTTACGCCATCGACCCAAGTAAGGTACGCATCCGGATGAAGCTTCGTGATCTCACTGCTGATTTCAGCTTGCGCTTTGCCGGAGTATTCATCGGACGAGAGTTTTTCTGCGGACATTTTTTCTGGATCTATGCGCCAAATCCCCATATCCGTATATGCTATAAAGATATTTTTTTCACTCAAAGAAATAAAGCCACATGACTGGTTCCCCCATTCGGAAGGAAAAACAAAGCTATCATTACCAACGCTTGCTTTATAAAATAAACTACTGTACTCGCCGTTCGATTCATCTGTAATGGAGATGTTAAATGGTGACAGCTTAACCTCTGTTGTCTGCTCTCCAACTAATGAATACGCTCTCATATGTTCGGCGATAAATTGTTCACGAACTTCGGCAAGGTTGTTTATGCCAGGAATATCTTGACCTTGTGCATCTACTGTGCCGTTAGGGTAAAGTATACTCATCATTTCCGTATACTCTTTGTCGTCAATTGAATCGACCAATAGAACCGCACCGTGCTCGCCCACCATAACATTACTGACATTTTCTTCGTACGGAACAGCCATTAGCATATTATCGCTCGAAATGGGCTCATTTGCTGCTTGTATTGCTTGAGTGGTCGCACCCCAAAGAAGAATAAGCGCAGCTACTATAACTATAATTCCCGACCACTTTTTCCTAGTCATAATCATAATCATAATCATTCCTTTCCTACGTTCAGAAGTGATGAAGAAAGAACAGAGCGCATGCTTGCTTTGATGAAAACGACTATCCCCCTTAGAAAATTGATTTCGTAAAATACCTCACGCCTCTCGAGTGACTTACTGATGTTTGCGTAATATCCTCATTTGACTTCTATACAATTACTAATTTACCATATATATTCATTCGATATTATCAAACTATATTACTAAAAATACTACACAAAATTACACCATTCGACTTTAGTAAGTCTCATTCTAACCCGACTGGAAGCTATCAGCCATTTCAGTTGCTCTATTGGATATAGCAGCTGCAATTCATTTTTTGCGCAAAAAAAGAAAGAGTCCTGTTCGACTCCTTCTCTCTTATTTCAATATAGGTGCTGCTCATATTTGCTTGCTTCCATATACAATCTTCTTGATGCTGTCGCCTGACAGGTAAAATTGCTCGGCAATCTCGGTTACGCTTAAGCCCCTGGCATAATGTTCGCGGATGGATTGATTCCGGTCACTCAGATAGGTTCTGCCGCCTGAGTTCTCCCCCCACTTTTTGCGCTGTCCTTCCGGCTTGGGGATATAGAGCATCCCGCCTTGCATATATTTCTGAACTTCCTGCAGCAGCTGCTGCGGTAATATCAGATCTGCATTTACATATTTCATATAGCTCCGCTCCTTTAAAGTATTGAACTTGTAAAGGCAGCAAAGTCTATAGAACAGACCAATTTATGCGGCGAATCGTTGCAGCGGAGACTTGCTATCAGCTCTACACAACAACCACTGCCATGTCGTCCATAGACTTTGCGTAGAGCTGAGCATTAATCTTCTCATGAAGCGTCCTCCTTCCATTATCTGACTTGGCTTATATTTAATATAGCATACCGAACCTTCGTTTTCCTCCATAAAACCCAGCTTACACCGTAATTCACCATTTGCAGAAGCATCGGGTTGAGGAATGTTGAGATTGTGTGGTCTGGCTGAGTGTAACGGAATGAGCAGCGCTTATTTATGCCAAAAGCTTCTTTTACGCAGGCTAACGGACACCAGTGCACTTAAACGCGGATATTCACCTCCATTATGCTTGCGGTGAAACTGAACTCAGGTGATGGCCACAATCCGAAGAGTAGGTGATCTGCCAACAAAAAAAAGGGACCCCGCCAGCGTCCGGCGGGGTCTAAGTTATATTAAAGGGGGGTTATGTGTTTAATATATACCCCAAAGCTTAAAATCAGATGAAGCGCGGGTAAAAATCTGCTGAACCCGGCTTAGATTTTGAACTTCTCGACCAGAACCTGCATCTCCTTGGCGCTCTGCGTATTCTCATCAGCCATGGTGGCCTCATGGAAGGTCTTCTCCACAATATCCGCCGTCTTCTCGGCGATATCCTGCACACCGATCGCGCCTTCGTTCACAGTAGCCGCTACTTCATTGACAGCGATGGCGATGCTGGACACCGTTTCGTTCAGGTGATCGGCTGCCTCCTCGAACTGGTTCATCAACTCGTTAATCGTTGAAGCATCACTGTTATACTGCTGGCTGACCTCTGTCAGCCGCTCATAATCACCCAGCACATTCTGGTCAATGAACGTCAGCATTGCTTCGGAATGCTCGATCATCTGCTCTACAGAGCTGTATACACTTTTAACGACGCCCTGGATGCCTGCCGCAGTCTCCGACGACTTCTCGGCCAGCTTGCGGATTTCACCCGCGACAACTGCGAATCCGCGGCCGGCCTCTCCCGCCCGTGCAGCTTCAATCGCCGCATTGAGGGCCAGCAGATTCGTCTGGCTTGTAATGGAGAGAATCGTATCCGCCAGCACATTGATCTCGTTGATGGCACCCGATTGCTCTATAGCCTTCTGCATCTCGCCGCGCACCGAGCCATAGATCTGTTTCGCATTCTCGGTGGAAGTTACCGCATCATGCTGAAGCGCCAATGCCCGCTCCGTAATTTGCCCGGATACGCCGGAGCCTTCTTTTACCTTGCCGGAGATCATTCTGACATTGTTCTCAATCTCATGAATCGCTGCCGTCATCTCCTGGGTAGATGCCGCCGTTTCTTCCATTCCTGCCGACAGCTGCTCCGTAGTGGCTGAATTATCATGCGCATTCTCTCTGACGTCGATGGACAGCTTCTCCAGCGTCTCCGCATTATCCAGCACTTTCGAGGAAATCGAGATCAGGCTTCCGGCCATCTCACGCAGAACGGCGCGGGTATGGAACATTGCCTTGGCAATGGTGCCTGTCTCATCTTTATTTTTGGTGAGGTATTCATACTGGTTGTCATACTTCAGATCCAGCTCCGCCGTGCGGTTAATCAGCTGGGTAAGCTTGATAATCGGTGAGGAGATACGGGTAGCTACAGTAACCCCAATCAACAGCGTAAGCAGCAGGCTTCCCACTCCGAGTAAAATAATAAAATTCGTCATTTTCTGTACAGGCAGCATGATCTCCTCCAGATCTCCGGTCAGTACCAGGGTCCAGTGAGTCTCCGGGAGAACGGTGAACGCCGCTTTTTTCTCCGCGCCTTCATATGTGTACTGCACCGTTCCATCCGGTACGGTCTCGCCCGCCTTCACACGCTCCACAACCGCTTTGATCGCTGCATTCTCAACCACGGAACCGATCTTCGTTTCATCCGGATGGTAGAGGATATTGCCGGTTTCGTCGACCAGATAGGCGTAAGATGAGGGCGCATTGGTCACCTTCGCATCGGCAAGATACTTAATAACACTGTTCGCATTAACCGCCGAAGCGACGAAACCTATCATTTTGCCCCCGCTCTTCACAGGATGAACAAAGGCCAATACATAAGCTCCGGTGGATTTAGATTTCAAGGTCTCACTGACGACAGCTTCACCTGTCTTGAATACATTCTTCGTGTAGTTTCTTTCGCTGAAATCGGTGCCGACCAGCTTGGTATCACTGTCTGCAACCGCAACTCCCTTCATATCAACTACAAACATATGCTCCAGGTTGCCTGCATCCTTGACTAAGCCCTGAAGCTTCACATTCACTTCATTCTGCAGTGCATCTCCGGTAGTAAGTTCGCCGTTTCCGGCCTGAAGCAGCAGTTCCGCGATTTCGCTTTCACCTGCAACTAGCTGCATGCTGCGTCTCTCTTTATCAATCATTGCCGCAATAGTCTGCGCTTTGTTAGTGTTTACTTGCGCCATAGAAGATTCAGTCAGATTCAAGATGGTGCCAGTGGACTTGGTGTACGTAAAAACCCCCATTAATGCTGTAGAAATCAGTGTAACGACAATCATCATAACCGATAGCTTCATACGAATCTTCATAGTTTTCTACACCCTTCCGCCTTTATCTCATCCACTAGTACCAGTACAGCTAAAAACTGTAACATTTATTACAATTACTATCGGATTTCCCACAGAAATAATTAATATTGCTAGACGAATTTTCGGAAATAATATCGCATTTTGTCGAATCATAGTGAAATATAACTATTTTTATTTATATTCAGCCTGAAAAACCCGCAAGTCCCCCCAGCCGCATACAGCGGTACCGAACAAGGAGGAATTGCGGGATTCCAGGTAAGTTCTATAATGAAATGCGGCCCTCGGCAGGTGTGACCTTTGGCCCTCCTGGATGAACCAGGGATTCTGCCTCCAGTCCGGCCTGCAACAGACGTTTGGCCCGGCTGCGGATGAACATGCCGGAGCAGGCGGCCAGAATCTGCTGGAACAGCATGCCGGAAATGACCGGCAGAGCGACGGCTGGCGGGAAGTATTTCACCGCCAGTACCGCCCCCGCACTCAGATTGCGCATACCGGAGTTGAACTGTACCGCAACAGCATCCTTATAATCCCAGCGGAGGCGGCGTGAGACTACAGCACCGATGACATAACCGAGTACGACTGTAACGAAGGTAACGGCAATAATCAGGGCCAGCTTGCCGTCCGGATGCTTCAGATACCGGGCAATGCTGGCGCCATTGATCGAAACCACGGTGAACAGGCCTACTTTGACAAATGGCGCCAGCGGCGGGCCGCAGACTGCCGTAACCTTGCCTTTGCTGAACTGATTAAGCAGCATCCCCGCTACGGACGGCAGCACCACCATGTACAGCAGACCCCGCATCATTTCACCGATCTCAATCTGTACGCTCGCCCCCATCAGCAGATACAGAGTCCCCGGTACAACCAGCGGGGAGAGCAGCGTATCAATCAGGATCAGAGCCAGTGTAAGGGCAATATTCCCGCCATGCATCGATACCCAGACCACACTGACCACACCGGTCGGAATGGCGAAGAGCAGCACATACCCTGTAACTGTATACGGATCTCCCGGGAAAAAGGCCATTGCTGCCAGCCAGCCGATCAGCGGCATCACCACATGCAGAATAATCAGCAGGATGATCAGTTTCTGCGGTTTGGAGAGAACCGCCAGCAAGTCACGGAAATTGGATTTCAGACTGCCGATCAGCGTCATAAAAGCAAAAATCCACGGCACCAGCCAGGTGAACGGCAGTAGCGCCGCCTCGTTAAGCACACCAACCACAATGGCTGTAGGTGTGAGCAGCGGCATTATTTTCTCAAGCACAACATTGGAAGATATTAATCCGCGTCTTATTGCACTAAGCATGTTGTATCCCTCTATGTATGGCGGGCCACACATTCCTTCTCTGCAGATTTCTTGGTCTTGGTTAACACCTCTAATGAAATCATAACAGAACCAAGCCGCCCGGAAGAGTGAAAAATTGCCAATTTGCGGAATATCCTACGCCATGCTGTTGGCGATCCCCACCACAATCCAGGACAGAATCAATATTACATTCCCCCACAGCAGCAGCTTCTTGGGAGCCGCGAACCCTTTCCACTCCCCATCCTTAAGTCCCCACGCATTGCTGATGATCAGTGACAATCCGTTGAAGGCAAGCCAGCCCACGACCGAGCCGAGCGGACCCAGCAATGCCGTTGCCTTGGCGTAGACACCAAGTGCCAGGAACCAGACAGCCGCGGTTAACAGTGCCTTACCGTAAGCCGGGCCTGCACCTTTGGCGAAATAATCCTTATAGGTGCGGTTCCTGATTAACAGAATAAAGGCATACGCGAAGTTAGCGATGAAGCCGCCGGACAGCGTAATTACCCAGGAAATAAGATTGGCACTAATCCTGGCTGTTCCATCTGCAACGGCAATATCCGCAGCCTGGCTCGCATAGGAGAAGCCGATATTCATCGCAGCAGAGCCCAGCCCGGCAGCTGAAGCGATAATTAGGCCCTTGGTCAGGTTAGTGCCGGAGCTTGTCCCTTGACCGGAAGCAGTAATAATCTTTTCTTTGAGCAAGCCGGCCTTGGTGATTACAGCAACGCCGGCCAGCATAATTACTGTGCCGGTCAGCAGTACCGTAAATGACCATGCCGCCGGGATATTGCCAAAGATGAACAGCGGAATCAGCGAACCGAGTGATGCCGAAATCCCCATATTCACGCCGTAGGTCAGCGAGACACCGATGGAATCAATCGCTTTGCCGAACATGATCGAGCTGATGCCCCACAGGAAACCGCAGAAGGAAGCCGTCCACAGCACATCAGCAGGCGTCTGCCGGATATAGCTGAAGAAGTTGGGCACTTCGATCCAAGTCCAGACAACCGGAATAATTAATATCCCTACCAGCGAGAAAATCGTCCAGAACGCTTCCCAGGAGAACGGCTGGTATTTCTTCATCCCCAGCCCGAAGCTGCCTTGGAAGCAGCAGGCCAGCAGCAATAGTAAAAATCCGTAAATCATGATGAAATCCTCCCAGTCCATATGTGTTATATCTGTTTCTATAGTAATGAAGCAGAAGGTTTCTGCATTGTTATACAGTTCATGCTGATGATTATACATGAAATTTTTCATTTATTGTTGAAATAAAGTCATAAATACCTGTCATTCCAGGTCATCCCCAGTAAAAAGCAGGACCACAGCTGTTCAGCTGTGATCCTGCCTGGTAGTAATGCGCAAAACAGTGTCCGCACATGATATCTTCTGCCGCCGCCGGACTATACCCCTTGCGGGAAAAGCGCATCAAGCGCCGGGCAAGGCCGCTTCTCCAGATACTTTTCGAGCGGTGTTGGCATATTGCTGTACAGATCTTTCAGCGAGGTGCCACTGTAAATATTGCCGATAATAACCGGGTGGCATAGCTCGGAGATCAGAATATCGCCATTCCCGTGCAGGTGAAGCTGCTTCATACCCTCAATACAGTGCGGGAAGTAGACTCCCGGCTGTTCCTCGAAGCCCATAGCGTCCATGAACCGGTCCATACAAGTGAAGTAGAGCGTGGTATCCTCCGGTTTACGGGCGATCAGCTCGTTCACGGCATTCTTCAGCTGTTCACGGGCGGCGATCGCTTTCCAGCCGGTATGCCCCATAATAATGCTGTTCTGGATCTCATGCGTTCTTACACCCATGGAATACACATGATCGTTGATCTCGCGCATATTGTCCTGCGTTTCGTTGAACAGCAGCGTTTCCAGTACCACATTCACCTTTGTTTTGGCGAACATGGTGATGTTCTCTCTGATTTTGTGATAGATGCTCGTATGAATATTGTAATAACGCGAGAAGGCTTCGGCGGTAGTGAAATTGAAGGAAATATGTATAGTAGTCAAGCCGGCATCCACCAGCTGTCCGATCCGTTCTTCATTCAGCAGACTGCCGTTCGAATTAAGCTGGGTCTGAATCCCGCGGGAGGTGCAGTAAGCCACAATGTCCACACAGTCCTGGAACTTCAGCGTCACCTCACCGCCCGAGAGGCGCACACGCTTCAGATTAGGCAGCTCCTCCAGAATGCGGATAACCTCCTTGCCGTTAATGCTCTGTCCATCATTTCTATTATAAGCGCAGCAGTAATCGCAGCGGAAATTGCAATTCGAGGTGACTCCGACTTCCAGCCCCTCCAGCTCATAAGTCATCGGTTTATCCAGTTCCAGTGCTTTGTATTTCGTACTCATGCTCTATAGTCCTCCTATATTTAGAATCATCATTGAAAAGGTCAACCTATAGAATTATACAGGTTTGTCCGTCAGGTTAATGTGACATTTGATATCGGTGTGAAATATATACATGCTTATATTTGCAAAAAAGACTGCTGCACGGTCTCATTCACCATGCAGCAGTCTCTATTGAATTATGAAAGATAATAGCTTGCAGCCTTGTTATAACTCTACCGTTTCGCCCATTCTGCTGAACACCGGCTGGCCAATGAGACCCAAACGCCAGATGGCGATTCCTTTGAGGCCATAACGCTTGGCCAGGCCAATCTTCGCATTGACCGAGGAATCATTCTCGCTGAACACCGAGATGCCGAGAATCAGTTTGTCTTTGCTGACCTGCTGCAGGGCCAGCCGGATACTTTCATCCACTTTATCCATCGGCTCCGGCCCCTTCTCGCCCTCGTAGGCATAGGCCATAATGACCAGATCGTCAGCGAGCGAAGCAAGCGTTTTGTAATCATAGCCTTTATAGGAGCTGTTGAGCGGATGCAGAATCACCGTCAGCTTCAGACTGGCAGCGCGTGCGGCCACGGAGAGATTTTTGACAAAAGCATTATACTGGCTCTGCACAAGTGCCTTATCTCCGGTCAAGCCGAGTCCTTCCAGATCCAGTCCGATGCCCTGGAATCCCTTCTGTGAAGCCAGATCCACAATACTTGCAATCGTCTGCTGCTGCAGCTGCGGGTCCTCCAGATTCTTGCTCAGTTCCAGAGCTGAGTCACTGGAGTAAACCATCAGATACGGGGCTGTACCTCCCGCTGCGGCATTCTGGACAATGGATTCCGGCGTTACCTCTCCTGCAGCCTCCGGCCACCAGAAATCCTTACCGGTTGTAGTGAATTGACCGGCCGGGTCAATCCGGCTCCAGCCGAAGGCTACCGCATCAAAGCTTGGAATGAGTGAAACTTCGCTATAGGCCTTCTGTGCATAGAATCCTAAGGTGTACAAATCCCGCTTGGGCGATGTAATCGATACGGTCTTGGAAGCCTGATTCCAGGAAGCAACCGCCCCAAACTGCTGGCTGAAGAACTTGAGCGGAATCATCGTCGTCCCGCGGATATTCTGCGGCGCTACATCAAGCTTCACTACCGCCCCGTTCACGGATGCATTTTTGCTGCCCAGGGTCAGGATAACTTTTACCGGAGCTGCTTCACCAGCGGACTTCTGCGTAGCAGTAATCTGGCGGGCCGCCTGATTCCATTCCACCCCAATGCCCAGTGCCTCAGAGATCGCACGGAAGGGTACCATTGTCGTTCCGCTCATCATGGCGGGTTCTACCGGAAACGGCAGCGGATATCCGTCCAGCAGAATACTTACACCGCCTGGTGCCGCCTGTGCAGCACTTGCAGGAAGTGCCGAGTAGCTCCCCAGTGAAATCGCTGCGCATAATACTATTTTAGCCAGATGCTTCATTAATTAGTTCCCCATTCTCTATTAGATAGATTATGAATCTCTCAACCTTACATCCCCTACCATTTTACCAAACCAGGTAATTATAGCAAATTAATAGATTGTAACTATTGGGAGATTCAAATGTCTGCTATGGAAGTAGGGCTGCTGAAGCATAATCATTTCACTTATACCACACTCACATAAACGCATTCAAAAAGACGCCAACCGCCCGTTCAGCCTCCACATCCACCGCCACCTCAATGAAATGTCCAACCTTCGGCTGCGGCCGCAAATCTGCCACGACCATACCTGAGGTGAACTCTCCCTGATGCTCCACGCGGACCTTCATCCTGCGCGTAGTCACAAGATCCGGCTGCAGCGCAGCCATGAGGGCAAGCGGATCATGCAGCGGCGCACTGTTGATCAGATAATTGGCTTCCCGGTAAAATTTGAAATAGTACTCCAGCGACTCCTCCATGAAGTCTATGATGGATTTGTTCTCTTCGCGTCCATGGCGCTTCAGCAGCTCAAGATGCTCTGAGGTAATCCGTGTCTGCAGTGTAACGTCCAGCCCGATCATCAGCACAGGCAGGCCAGAGGTAAATACACGGTCAGCTGCTTCCGGGTCGCCCCACAGATTAGCTTCGGCCACCGGAGTCACATTGCCCGGCTTAAAGACCGTGCCGCCCATGACCACTACCTTCTTCAGCTTGGAGGTCAACTGCGGGTCCAAATCCAGCGCAAGCGACAGATTGGTCAGCCGCCCGAGCGTTACCAGCACAATCTCACCCGGGTTCTCATCCGCCATCCGCGCAATGAACTCTGCCGCCGTCTCCTGCACCGGCACCTGCCGGGAAGGGGGCAGCTGAACACCGCCAATCCCGTTCTCCCCATGCACATGGGTCGAGAAGCCCGTGAGCTCACGGACCAGTGCCTTGGACGCTCCAAGCGCTACCGGGATTTCATACCCCGGAGCGGCGAGTTCGAGCAGCCGCAGCGTATTGTCCGCCGCCTGCTGCACATCAATATTGCCAAACACCGTCGTAATCCCCTCAACCACCACATCCGGTGTGCGGAGGGCATACAGAATAGCCAAAGCATCGTCTATTCCTGTATCACAGTCAATAATCATCCGGGTTATATTGCTATTGCTCATCTCTATCTCTCCCACTCTCTATATATACTTACTCTGCCAGCCGTACTGCCCATCTTAACACGGGTCTGCGGTCTGCTCAATAAGCGGTTGTGGTTGATGCGCATGCCGGGAACGAGGGGAAGACCGACTTGAGTTGCGTTGAGAATGGAGCTTGCTTGTTGATAGAGGAGGTATGCACTTAATTTCCTGTGAGGCAGCAAGGGGTGTTGACCGCGAGGTTGGCGGGACACCTTCAACCTTCGCAGGCAGCGGTATAACAAGAAATCCGCTACCCCTAAGGGCGCGGATTTCTTGATCGCAGTAAATGTTTTAATAAAGCGTCTGATTTATGGTATGCTACTTTTCGCTGCTTGCAATTGCACACTATACAACTATATGCCGCAGCTAGAAGCATACGTATAAGCTTTATTGCTGAACATAAGGGGCAGCAGCCTGAGTGAACCGCTCCAGCGCTTCGGCAAGAATGGAACGCGGACAGGCCAGATTGATACGCAGATGGCCTTGGCCTTCCGTACCGAAGACAGAACCTTCGTTAAAAGCCACCTTGGCCTCACGGTACATCAGCTTCTTGAGCCCGTCCGCATCCAGCCCCAGTGCACGGCAATCGATCCACAGCAGATAGGTGGCTTCGGGTTTCATTGGCTTCACCTGCGGCAGATGCTCGGCGAGGTAGCTGATGGCATACTCGGCATTACCGCTGACATGCTGCACCAGCTCATCGAGCCATTCTCCGCCTTCATTATAAGCCGCCTCAACCGCCTCCGGCGTGAAGAATGGCGACATGTGCAGACTGAGTGCCTTCAGCTTGTACTCGAATTTCCGCTTCAGCTCGGGACTAGAGGTTACGATATACGAGGTTTGCAGGCCCGGCAGATTGAAGGTTTTGGTCGCTGCCAGCGTGGTCAGAGTAATATCCGACAGCTCCGGCGACAGGGACGCAAACGGGATATGCTTGTAGCCCGGCATTGCCATATCGCAATGGATTTCATCCGAGATTACCGTTACACCATACCGCAGGCACAGCTCTCCAAGACGCAGCAGCTCTTCCCGCTCCCACACTCTGCCGCCAGGATTATGCGGACTGCACAGCAGCAGCAGCTTGGCGCCGCCGGCCATCAGCTCTTCAAGCTGGATATAGTCCATAACGTAATGGCCTTCTTCGAGCTTAAGCGGATTGACCGCCACCTTACGGTCATTCATCCGGATCACATCATAGAAAGGATAGTATACCGGCGACTGCAAGATTACCTGGTCTCCCGGCTTGCTGAAGAGCTCTACGGACAGGCTCAGCGAGGTCACAATTCCCGGGGAATCGGTGATCCATTCCTTCTGAATCTCCCAGTCATGACGTCTGCGGTACCACCCGGCAATTGCCTCTTTGTAGGAGTCACTCGTCACACTATAGCCGTATACCCCTTCCTGCACACGGCGCAGAATCGCTTCCTTCACGGCAGGAGGGCTCTCAAAGTCCATATCCGCGACCCAAAGCGGAAGAATCTCCTTGTCTCCGAACAGCTTCTCGGACTGGTCCCATTTGTATGAGCGGGTATTGCGGCGGTCAATGATACGGTTAAAATCGTACTTCAACTAAATCACCCATCCTTTCTGCTTGTCCGTTTATTGTAACATGGAGAGAGACTTCCGGCATCCTGATTCAGTCTGATGCTTCAGCTACCCTTATGCAGCCGTTCGAGTGACTGGCCCAGGCGGACCTCCTCCAGCGGCTTCAGCACATAATCCACAATGTCTTGGTCGAAGGCCCACAGGGCATGCTGTTTGCTCTCTGTAACAATCACAATCTGAATATCCGGCAGCTTCTTTTTTACCCGTTCGGCTACAACCATTCCTTGCTGGCCGGGCAGCTGAAGATCCAGAAACAGTACATCCGGCTGCAGCAGAACAATTTTGTCCACAACATTCTCGGGATAGGCCGACATTCCAATCACATTCACCTTGCCTGTATGCTGCAGCATGGAAGACAGCTTATAGAGATCCTTCTGGTTCATATCCAGCAGAAATGCCTTGATCATCGGGGTTCCTCCTCCTTCCGGACGGGTGAATTACGCAGTCTATTGATACAGGTTTCTAAAAAAAGTGCTGTCCCCGCGTTTGCTCCAAACGTCAGAGGACAGCCATTGTTATTATTATGCAGCGGCCACCCTTGGCTAAGCCGCTTCTGGAATGAACACTACTTGAAGGATGCCGGCAGCAGGCTGCGCAGATCCTCCATATTTACAACCAGATGAATGTTATTCATCGTCCGCAGAGAACCGGAGATAATTCCCGCAAGCTGGCCATGCGTATCCAACAGCGGACCTCCGGACATCCCGCTTGCCACCTGGGCCGAAGTCAGAATCCGGCTTCTTCCGTTGATCTCCGCAGCAGGCGTGTTGACAATCCCTTCGGTGATAATCGCTGTATTCTTAAGCGGATAGCCCAGTGCGAATACAGCTTCTCCATGCTTCAGCACGTCTTTGCGCAGAGGAAGATATGCATATGCATTGCCCTTCTGCTTCATAGCAGCAGGACTTGGCAGTTCAAGGACTGCCACATCCTTAAGCTCATCGAATTTCGTGACCTTAATCGGACTGATAATACTTCCATCTGCCATCACCCCTTCCATCCGCTCTGCACCTTTGACCACGTGATACGCCGTTGCCGCTGTTCCGGCCGGTGACAGGATAATTCCTGTCCCCGTGGAACTTGCGGTACCGTCACTTTTGAGTACCCGCAGATAGAACATGGCTTCATTCGCAATTCCGTAGCTCTGTTCAGCGTTATACACGCTTGGTGTATCGGCGCTGGTAGTGCCTGAATAGAAGAGCACCGCCGAGATCAAAGAGAAGATCAGGCTTACGGCAAGCAGTTTTGTTTTCATCCGCCAATCTCCTTCATAAAAGAACTACAAATTATTGCACAACCGACATGATATCTTTGTATGCCCAGTGTGTTGCCGGTAGATCCTTGAACCGTACAGCTGTTACAGTCAGCTTCTTCGTACCGGCGATCCGGTTGATCAGCACTACAGCCTGAGCACGGGTAATCGGTGATCCCGGCTTAAAGGTACCGTCAGGGAAGCCTTGCACATAACCCGCTTTGGACAGCGCGTTGACATAATTCTCTGACCAGTGGCCCTTCAGATCCGATTGCTTCGTAACTCCGGCCGCTGTAACATCCAGCTTCAGCACTGTAGTCATGATCTTGGAGAACTCGGCTCTCGTCAAGCTCTTCGTTCCTCCGAAGCCGCCGTCCGGATAGCCTTCAATTATGCCTGCCGAAGCGAAGAATCCGGTCAAAGCCTCGTTGCCTGCACTTACATCATTGAACAGGTTTCCTACATTCACTTCTTCCATATCCAGCAGCGGAGCAAGAGATTGGATCAGCTCATATCTGGTAATGGCTGCATTAGGCATAAACAAACCATTCGGATAAGCAGCGATATACTTAATTTCTCCTGCGTTGCTCTTCAGGCTGTACTTGGCATTCTCCACTACATAATCAATGGTGGTCACAGTATCATCTTTATCTGTGATCATTTTGATCGTCATGGTCTTGGTAATCAACAGCTCACCGGTGTATTTCATGCTGTTTAATGTCGGTGTACTTCCGTCCGTTGTATAGTAGATCGTTTGCCCTTCTGGAGCTGTCAGCTTCAGCTTGCTGTTCTTGGCAATCTTCACTGGAGCTTCACTGTCTCCGTTCACCGTCGTAGTGCCGGCAATAGCGGTAATCACCGGAACAGGGGTCGGAGTCGGAGTTGGGGCCGGTACAGCGCCACCACCACCACCACCGCCGCCGCCTCCGCCGCTGGAAACTAACAGCGTCCAGGTCCAGGCCGATACCTTGCTATACTCTTTGCCCGGAACAATGGTGATTGCTTTAACAGTTGTCTTGTCCTTCAGTACAATCGCTTCACTGTATAGCTGAGAAGCTTCGGTAGGATCTGTGCCGTCGAGCGTGTAATAAATTTGGCCGCCCGGCTCCGCTGTTGTCAGCTCTACCTTCACTTCCGCCGAGAAGCTCAGCTCCTCAGGTGTTGCAGCTGGTGCGATAGCGGCCGGATCCGGGTATTGCAGTGCAGCTGCATTAACTGTAATGCTTCTGCTCTGTCCTCCTGCTGTTGCCTTCAGTACTGCGCTGCCGCCCTGTTTCAAGCTTCCTGCAGCACCGTTCACTTCAGCCTTGGACGGATCTGCGCTCCAACCCAGTGCTCCGCTGCCGCTCAAGTTGAATGCCGAACCCACACGGTTAATCAGATCCTGCGGGTTCAGTATAACAGCCGCTGAAGCAAGAGTTCCTTCTTCTGTTCCGTCAAAGGCCAGAAGCGCCGGATAGAATGTGTTCTGTGCTTTCCAGATTCCGGCATCCAGACCTGCCGGAAGATTCGGGCTGGTAAGCTCTGTGCCAAGCAGCCCCATTGCACTGCTGCTGTTGCCGGCTACTGCTTGGCCATCCAGATTGTAGAAGGCAATATTATTCTTCAGCATCTGTCTGTTGAATAAGGACTGGCTGATGGTTGCATGGTCTGACTTCTGTCCGGCTATCCCTCCGAAGAAGGCCTGCAGCGGCAGAATTTTACCTTTCACACCAGCTTTCACTTCTCCGGTATTCAGGGAAGAAGTAATAGATCCGCTCTCCGCCAGACCGGCGATACCGCCAGCCCATGCTGTAGACATTCCTTCTGCGTAAATGGCACCGGCAGAATAGCTGTTCTTGATCTCTCCCGCGTTCAGACCGCTGATCCCTCCGGCTATAGCCTGGGCCGAAGCCACATGGATATCGCCATAGACAATCGACTCTGAAATTGTACCTTCCGCACTGTTCTCACCAGCTATTCCGCCGGTTGCCAGTGTGGCAGTAACATCAATATTGCCTTTGGACACTGCCTGGTGAATGACTCCGGCGTTGCGTCCGGCAATTCCGCCTTTACGGCCTTGTCCCGAAAGAGAAACTCCGTCATTAGCAGCCTTCTCAATGCTGCCTTGATTCACACCTGCTGCTCCGCCTGCTGTGGCACTGCCAGCTACGGAACCACTGACGTTAACATTCTGGATTACTGCGCCTGCATGATTGATCCCTGCAGCAACACCGGAATTTACTGCGCCGGAAATATCCGCTCCGGTAAAGTTCACATTCAGAATCTGACCGTGGTTTTCTTTAATGAATCCGGCTGTCTGCTGCTCTGGGGATTTCAGTGAAAGTCCGCTAATCGTATGACCTTGACCGTCAAACACTCCCTTGAAGCTGTCGAAAGCGGTCCAAGTGCTTCCGGCAAGATTAATATCCGCTCCAACCAGGATGGTTGCCAGCTCCGGTTTGTCTTCAGCTGTTCTGTTGAACAGCTTGTAATAATTCAGCCCTGTCTCGTTATAGAACATGACTGCACCCGAGAGTTGCAGCGGGGTCTGAACCGTAATTGTTCCGTCAGTCAGATCGTTCAGGAATGTGGTGTCATAATCGATAACCCATGTGCCCGAGCTAAGCGGATTAACCGCCGCTGAACTCACAGCGCCCGCTGCCGCACCTGCGTTATGGCCTACAGCATTCAGTCCTGCCGTCAGCGTACCTGTCGTATACGACGAACCGGAAATTTTGCCATCCCGGAAGTTATAGCCGACCAGCGCGCCTGTAGAGACGTTATTGCCTGCTACATTAACTGAAATCTCCGGAACATTGGCATAGACGCCTGTCAGAGTCCCGTCATTATAACCGGCAAAGCCACCGTTGTAAGAGCGGGTCGAAGACTTCACTCCGACTGTAGAAATCTTGTTCTGCAACGCGTAAGAATTGCTGATGCTGCCGCTTCTCTCCACCGCTGCTGCGAAACCGCCGCTGCGTGTATCGAAGCCGGTATTGCTGATGTCACCGGACGCATAAGAATCCGTAATCGAATAATGATCTGCTGAACCGGCGAAGCCGCCGGCATAAGAGCCTAATTTGCCGCTGACGTTCAGCTTGCCTGTTGCATAGGATTTCTGGATTTGTCCGGCAAGCGTACCGTTATCACCCAGAAGTCCGGCAAAGCCGCCCGCATAGATAGTATTGTCCTGGTTGGTATCTGTAATCAGTACCGGAATATCCGCATGGGTATGCGTAATTCTGATTGTATCCCCCATACCGGTTACCCCGCCGGCATGTGTCGCCGGTACAGATTGACCCAGCGTTAACGCTGTGCCAACCGTCAGAGCTTGTCCAGATCCGGCGATCACCTTGCTGTAATGAATCTCGCCGCCTGATCCCCAGCCGACAAGTCCGCCGGCATTATACACTCTGCTGGTATCCGCATGCAGACCGGTCTTCACGATGGTATCTACAATGATACCGCTGCTGTATCCGGCAACTCCGCCTGCATTCACTGTGTTTCCGCCGGTTACATTCAGCTCGGAAGCAACCTCAGAACTATAGATTGAGGCATTGTCGTTCTTGCCTGCCACACCGCCCACATAGAGGTCAGCAGTATTATCTGCCCCAGTGACCGTTATTTTGCCGTTATGAACTTTGGCAATGTAAATGCCGCTGTACAGCGGATAGGCTTTGCCGAAATCATAGCCCCGGTGGATATCATCCGCAGAGACCGTTCCGGCGATCCCGCCGACTGCTGCATCGCCGTTCTTCGCTGCAACCTGAAGATCAGGTGACGCATCCGCATTGTACAGGATAGAATTCACACTCTCTCCCAGGATACCTCCGGCAGTAATGGCTTCCCCTGCGGCCTGCAAAGAAGCATTGAACCGGACATCATTGACCGCCGTATGGGCTGCCGATCCGGCAATCCCGCCGAGTACTGCCTTCAGGCTGTCGCCAGTCGTAACCAGCTTCACGCCTGCAACTACTGCATGATCGATATCAAAGCTGTTCCCTGGATCAATGGACCGGGCTAACATTCCGCCCAGCTTGCCTTCTTTAACGCCTACAACACCACCGGCAGTACCGTTGGCGGTCAACTGCACACCGCTTCCGAAGCCTGTCACTGTGACATTGCTGATGCTGTTTCCGGCATCCGATTGGCCGATGATTCCGCCGAGAATCGAGCCGAGTCCGCGTGCTTCAAGCGTTCCGTCTGCGAAGGTCAGCGTAAGATCCTTAGCCTGGCCTGAAGTGAACTGTCCAATCATTCCGCCGACAGTGGATTCCATTCCCGTAGCCGAAACCCGGTAACGCGAATTCACTTCAAGCTTAAGACCCGTTACATCACCCGTCTGGACTCCGATAAGCCCGCCGACAATAGCATGGTCAGCAGCGCTGCCGATGCTTCCGTCTTTATCCGTAATTGTATAAGTCTCTTTTGTGAAATCTGCTGTATTCTCACCGATTAGCCCACCGGCAATACCGTGGTCAGCGACTGTTTCAATCCGGCTTCCGCCGTCCAGTGTAAGCTGCAGGCCTGCAATACTGCCTGAGTTCTGGCCGATAATGCCTCCGACAATCCCGCCGCTGACCTTCACGCCGCCAAGCAGCTTAAGATCCACGTTGTTCACAGTACCCAGGTTTGTCCCGGCAAGGACTCCCGTGTACTGGTTGCCGGAAACAGAGAGCGGCTCCAGATTGATATTCTGCACTATTGCCTTCGTACCGATGACTCCGAACAATCCGGAATACTTGTACACAGGCTGCAGAGTCAAACCGTCAATCAGGTGATTGTTTCCTTCAAGGGTTCCTTCAAAAGGATTCGCTTCCTTATCGCCGATAGGCACCCACTGTTTGGACTGGATATGGATCGGATTCATAATCGTCACCGTTCTGTCCGCAAAGTCGAATTTGTCTACTCCGGCAATAGATCCGTTGACGATGCCCGCAAGACCCGCAAGCTCCGCTTCAGTAGTAATCTGGAATCCAATGGCATTCTTATCCTTCATATACCAGTTGATATTGGCATTGACCTCATTGCCGGTTTCACCGCCGGTATTAGCTGCACGGTTCACCTCAGGATATTGGTATACCGCGTTAAGCGAGCCGTATTTCCAGGCGCCTTCAAAATCCCAGCCTGACAATCCCGGGAAGACGCTTCTGTCCTTCAGCGTTTCGGACAGGATCGTGGTCAGACGGACATGCACGTTCAGCCAGCGGTGATTGCCTTCAGCGAAATCAGGCAGATCACTGTTGATGTTCAGTGCTTCATCTTTAATGTAATAAGACTTGTAGAGAAGTTCTTTGCTTGCATTGTCATAACGTCCGGCGAAACCGCCGGCATAAGCGCCCGGACCGGCAGTAACTTCTGCCGCCGAGTATACATTGCTTACTTTACCGTTCGTAATTCTGCCGATGAAACCGCCGACGTATGAATTAGCTTTGGTAGCCGCTACACTTTTTGCAACGTAAGAGTTCTTGATGTTCCCGCCGGAGTGTTCCCCGACCAGACCGCCAACATTTGTATATACGCCGTTCGCCGTAACCTTGGAGGAGGAGTAGGATTGCTCCACCGTACCGGCCGTATTTCTGCCGATCAGTCCACCCAGATAGACCGAACCGCTTGCTGTTCCTTTCGCGTTGCCGGTAACGTCGATATCTACATAAGAACCAATAACTGCCCCTGCATTCTCCCCGGCTAATCCGCCAGCATGAGTACCTGTACCCTCAATGGTCAGGTTAGCATTGGAATAGGTGTAATAAAGCGTTCCTGATGCAGTATTTACACCGGCCAAACCGCCGATGATGGAAGAATCGCCTCTTGAGATTACCGTGATCTTATCAGTAATACTGTTGTTGGCAATCAGACTGCGGTTCTCCCCAACCATTCCGCCCACGATTGAAGTAGGTGAAACAGCGGATACAGTCCCCAGTGTACGGGTATTCTGGATCGTACTAACCGCTGTAGCGGGATTCAATACGGGATCAATGGTCTGGGCAGCATTCAAGCCCACAATCCCCCCGATCATTGACGATACCGCTCCGGCGTTAGCTTTCAGATTCAGGGAACTAATATAACTGTTCGCAATAATTCCCGAAGAACTGCCGTGGTTATATCCGGCAACCCCGCCTGCAGTAGCGCGCGGTGCATTAAGCGTCAGACTAACTGCCGTTCCTACCAGCCGTTCCAGTCTGGAGGCTTCGTTATAACCCACAATACCGCCAATATAGGCATCCGTAGCGGCTGGCGCTACCAGAATCAGCGTATTTTCCAGATTCACTATTTTGCTGTCACTGTAGATAGCGCTGTTCTCAAGTGCACCTGCCAAGCCGCCGACTGACGGTTTAGCTGCTTGCGCCTGGATGATCAGCTGGGCTCCGTCCTCTGCGTTCACTTCCGGATCTTTGATATCCGTAGTTTTCGCAGCCCCTACGATCGCTCCTGCTTTGGATTCCGCAGCAGCCAGCGTAATCATCGGGGCATCCCCGGGAACATTCAGCACAGCTGACGTAATTCCTGCCCGGCCAGCCGGATCAGCCGTTCCTTCCGAATGCCCGGCAATCCCGCCGGCTTCAGCGCGCACACCTTTTGCCTCAATAGACAGTTGAGTAACTTTAGCATTGACCAGCTGTCCGGTATTGAGACCGGTATTACCGCCAAGCTGGTAGTCCGCCCCTGTTGCGGTGATGACTACATTCTCCGCATGAGTTGGAGAAAGCGCTGCTGAATGGTTCTCACCAAACATTCCGCCTGCTTTTACCGAAGCGCCTGTAGCCTTGATTTCAGTACGGCTCGTGTGTCCATTGAACTTGGCAGCCGAGTTATTCCCTGCGCCGCCGCCGAAGCTTACCTTATCTGCCTTCAGCTCAACTTGTATATCCTGCACTTCCACAGGTACGGCCACAGTACCGATTTCTGCATCTGCAGTAAGCTTACCTGCTGCGCCGCCAATGGTATATCCGCTTTTGCCGGCTTCATTCAGGAAGCTGATCCGGGCAGCCTTGCCGCCGTCCAGAACCAGTGGCATAGTGTTCACGCCTACAAGGCCGCCGAACGTGATATTGTCCTGGCCGTCTGCCGGAGCAGCCACCACAGCTTTCAGAATTAACGTGCTGTAGCTTGCCGAGGAAGCATCACCAGCAGTGATGTTGTTCATGGTTCCTTGTGCATTGCCGGCAATTCCGCCGATAACCCCGCCTGCAGAAGTTACCTGCAGTGTTGCATATTTAACAGAAGAATCATTCAGGGTACCTTCCAGATAACCGGCGATTCCGCCGATTGTACCATCTGAAGTTATCGCCAGAAGATCGTTTGCGGTTTTGCCGGTTACTGATGATGTAATCGTTCCGCCGACTTCATACCCTACGATACCGCCGGTGTATACATCCGCTGTACCTTTTACATTCAGTGCACCTGTGGAGGAGGCCTGACTCATATTCCCGCCGGCATCATAACCCGTAATACCACCGGTGTATACCGCTGTTCCCCCGTTAACAGAGATAAGCGCTGTATTCTCAAACGCTGCCGCTGTGGCGTTGCTGGTTACCAGTCCGCCTGCAGCATGTCCGACAAATCCGCCTGTAGATATATTTTGTGTACCTGTAGCTGTAATCGGCTGCGTGTTAACATACGCATGTGTCCAGGTGAATTTACTGCCGGTGTATCCGGCAATTCCTGCGGTGTATACATTCTTGCCGCCGTTATTCACTACCGGAGCGGTATTTACAAACGTAATATTTACCGGTGGACTGGCAACCGTACCGGTTGCCCCTACAAGCGCTCCGGCTGCTGAGCCTTCTGCCGCAGGTGCATTAACCGAAATCGCACCATTATTGGTAGTCATGTTAGAGAATACTACGGTGTTGTCTACTTTACCGACAATCCCGCCTGCCGTAACCTGGTTTCCGCCAGTAATCGTAACAGAAGCAGTATTGGTGATTGGAGTATCTTCATCACTAAGGCTAAGCGGTCCTGTAGTATGACCTGCAATCCCGCCGGCAGTCACTGCCGCACTGCCAGTACCTTGTGCGAGAATTGCTCCGTTATTTACAACTTTTTTGATGATGATGCCTCTGGAATCTCCGTAGCCCAAAATTCCGCCGATATCAGCTGAACCTTGCGCCGTAATGGTTCCGTTGTTGATAGAGTTAGAGATCATGCCTGCGCCCATTCCGACAATTCCGCCCGTGTAGGAGTGGTACGGGGATGCATGAGTGCTGATATTAATATTGTTGGTAATATCAAAAACAATGCTGCTGCCGCTCATTTTACCTACTGCGGAGCCTGCATATACATCATAGGTTACAGCGGTGACAGTGATGGAGCCAGCCCCTTCAAAAGTCAGACCGCCGACTGTCCCGCCCTCCATATTTCCTACCAGACCCTGATAGGACAAATTTGTAACGACATTCATATTGGAGATTTTCTTGATTAGACCACCTTCAGTGATCAGAGTACCCTTGAATGGATGCTCGGCTGTACCAATGGGAATCCATTGATAGTCTTTGAGATCCATGTCTCGCGTAATTTCAAGAATTTTGCCTTGCAGACCATTCCCAGTGCCTTCATTAACCAGCTTGGCAACACCCGCAAGCTTTTCTTCACTATTAATTTTGAAGGTATCATTGGTCGCTACATACCAGTTGGTATCAGCTTGGCTGTCCCAGGTCTGCGGATCAGCCTTGGCCATGATTCCGCCGGCAACTGCCGCAACGACAACCACTGCCAGCGCGATTAGATACCCTATAATTGATTTCCGCTTCAAAGCCATTTTGACACCACCCAAATAGTATTGTGAATTTCCAGCAGAGTGTGCCCGCACTCCACAATAGGCGGTACGGGCACATTCCTGTTATTGCTTAGCTGTAATCCATTGATCAAGTCTGATAGCAATGGCTGCCGCCTGTTCACGCGTAAGCGGACTGGACGGATTCACCTTGTTGCCTTCCCCAAGGATAATGCCGTTCTTGATGCTCAATGCCACTGCTTGTCTTGCCCATGCCGGAACTTTATCTTTATCGGTAAAACCAGCCAGAATTGCTGTTACTTCTGCATCACTGAGCTCACTGCCCGTTCTGACAAGGTTGAGCAGTCTGCCCAGCATCGTCATGGCTTCAATCCGTGTCAGCGTATCCTGAGGCGCATACTTGCCGCCTTCAAGTCCGGTGACAATAGCCAGCTGTGCAGCAATGGAGACGCTGCGGTTATACCAGCTGCTGCTGCCGACATCACTGAAGCCTGCAGAAGGTGCCTGTTTGTTCATCAGACCTGCAACGCGCAGCAGAATCGTCGGATATTCTGCTCTGGTAACTTTGCCGGTCGGATCAAAGGTATCTGCAGATTTGCCTAAGACGAACAGCTTAGCAGATGCTGCTGCAATACCGTCCTTGCCCCAGCCTGCAGGCATATCCTTGAAGTTCTTCTGATTGCGGATGAAGTAGAGGCTGCCTTCTCCGGTCAGTTGCACATTCACTGCCGTACCGCTGCTGTCCAGCTTCCATGGTACGGTAGTCCAGTTACCGGCGGCATCCTTCAGCACGATTGCTGTAATTTCGGTTGCTGCAACCGGCGAAGGAATAGCGATCTTGGCGGCAAGTGCGGGAGTCCAGCTGCCTGCAGGCAGGTTAGCCGTAACCGTAACACCTTGTCCTGCTGCCAAAAGTGTGAATCCTTGCTGATCGGCTATGGTCTTCATGGCCTGCTGATCTGCAGTGCTGTTCTGGCCAATGCCCACCACAAGCTCACCATTCAATGCGGTAAGATTCTCAGGTTCAAGAACCAAACGGCCCATAGGAACCTCGATAATCACTTTCTTCTTCGCTGCTACGGCCTGCTTCACAACATTCTGATCCACATGGATGCTGAATGCACGAGCAGCCGGATCTGCGGAACTAACCGTGAGATCGCTGCCCGCTGCGGCTTCTTTATCCGTAATCCGGATTACCGCCGTAAGCCCATTCCATTCAGTGACAACCGGCTGTCCGTTAACAGTTACTTGTGCGGCTGTATCTGGTGCTTGCTCTTCCACTGCGCCCGGTGTGGCAGCTCCGCCGCCACCGCCGCCACCGCCACCGCCTGCTCCAGCACCGCTGCTGGACCATACTGTTGCTGCAACCTGACCCGCTGCTTTAACCAGCTTATCGGTAGATGTCCGCTTAGCGAGCACGATTACATCACCGTAAGAAGCGCTGATTATGCCATCCAGCGGAAGGAGCGGCCACGAGCTGACATTATCATCGAAGGCCGGCAGCACAGCGCCGGAACGATAAACCTTATAAGCAATCTGCTGTCCGGTCATATCCCCGGAGGAAGTCATTGTGATCTTGGTACGGCTACTGTCTGCATAAACATAAGATGTGCTGGCTGCAGTGGTACCAAGCTTCTCTGGTTTCGGTACGGCTACTGTTGCCGCAACCATGCCTTTGAGCGTTACATCCTCGGACACCTTATACTCTGCTTCAATTAAGCTGGAGCCTGTGGCAAGAGCCGTAACACTGCCGTCTGCCGACAAGGACACCGCATCGCCTACAGTAACTGTATAAGTCAGATTCTGCAGATCCTTACCGGTAATCGGCTGGTCCTTGAATTTCGGCTTGCCGGTAATCTCGTCCTTGCCATCCGAAACCTTGAGATAAGCCTGAATATTGCCTATTTGTCCTGGCTCCAGGTTTTTCTCCACTCCCTTAAGAACCAGGGCAACCGGAACCTTGTAGCCTGCGTTTGTAATATCTACAACCGCTGTGTTCTGATTTTTCGCTTCATCTGCAGCCACAATGTTGAGCGCTACAGAAGGCTCATCAGAGTCAATCTTCACTGTACCCTTGAAGTCACCAGTCAACGGATTCACCGTGATTGGCGTAGTGACATCATAGGTTCCGTCCGGCTGCAGTATCTTTCCTTTATACTTCACTGCAAGCAAGGTTCCGGTTGTTGTAGTCCCGGCTATGTTGACCTCTCCGTTCTCTGCCCGTTCACCCGTTACCGGCTGATCAAGATAGAGGACCGGTGCGATCGTGTCCACAGTCATATACAGCATCGTGACTGAGATATCCTTGGTCGTCATGTTTCTGGCTCTCAGTTCGAGCGCAAACGGCCCGTCTGTCTGGAACTGGTCGAGATTCAGGACGCCTTCACTTCCGCCGCCAGCCTTGTTCGTCAAAGCTACCGTTCCAATGGATTTATCAGCATTGAAAACTTCCACCGTTACATTGGACTGGTTTGAAGTGAGCGTCAGCTTCTGCTTCGTTTCACTTGTCAGCAAGTTAATGTAGTTTCCGGTATCCTGCACCGTACCTGATCCGCTTGCCACAGTAAGCTTCGGCAAGCTTGGAACCGGCAGCAGCTTCTTGCTGCTGTTCTGGTGCTCAGCATAGTGATAGTTCTGATTCTTGTCCGCATCTTCAGTTGGAACTGTTGCGGCAGTGACACCGACAACATACTCCGTTCCAACTTCCAGACCGGTATACTTCACCTTGGTCACATCCGTAACCGTTCCTTCCAGGCTGGTCGTATTCACTTCATCTGAAGTGGATAGGGCCTTCCAGCCTCCGATCAGAATACCTTCATATTTACCGGTTGCTGCATTCCAGTAAGGCTGAAGTTCATCTTCGGTGTACAAAATTTCGCCAAATGGAGCATAAGACTCCAGCTTGCCGTTCACTTGGGCCTGAGCATCAATGACGAAGCTATGCTCGTAAGCGTTATGTCCCGCTTTTTTGGCTCCCGGCTTGAAGGAGAGCGAGAACAGTCCGTTACCGGCAGGTACAACCGAGACGTCACTAACAACCTGCGGTGCAAGCGGATCAATGAGCTCGAATCGCTGCGGTGAAGTCTTCGTGCCGAAGGTAGCGCTGGATTTCAGCTCGGCCCGCAGATAGTAGTTGCCTTGTCTGAGCAGCCCGCGGATATCCTCGGGATTGCCCATAAGCGTTACATTCGTTACATCAATTACCGTACTGCCGCTGGTTATGCCACCACTGACAGAACCCCCGGCACCAACCGGCACATCTTTGGCAATCAGCATCCCCGGATCTCCCGGTGAGAGCACCTCTTGCCCATCCACGATAGTCTTTTCTGTTGTTACCGCATCTTCCGCCAGATACAGATTCACTGTATCTCCTTCTGCTGCATTCGCAACTTTCCAGGATGCTGTGAATTTATTGACATTCGAGCTATCCTTCGCGAGATTTACTTCGCTGAGCTGAGGCAGGGTTGGAACATTCATCAGCTTGGTTTCTACAGCCGAGACTGCAGTAAGCTTCCAGGTTCCGCCTTTTTTGGCCTCATTCTCAGGAATAATGATGTAGGCTCTGCGGATATCCACTTCAGCATTAAGCTTGGATGGATCCGGTGATACATCACTTGCAGGAATATATTGTGTAAAAGCATTAGCTTTAGGATTAGGCTTGTCCGGATTCGCAAAGGTTTCGAATACCACCGGATAATCCTTGCCCGCTGCATCCTGCAGCTTAAATTCCGGCATATCCTTACTGCTGTATTCCATTTCGATAATGGCATTACCGGTTGCAGCCCCCATAGGAATCTCATGGATTCTGCCGCCGTTCTTGACCGTAATGCCGCCTACGCCGACATTCACCGATCCGTTCTCAACAATTTTCACACCCTCTGCTACTTCACGGTAGATAATTTCCTGATTCTCTTCCTCAGCAGCAGGGGCGGCCGAAGTGGCAAGAGTCTCTACCCCTTCACCAATAACCATCAGGCGCGGTCCATTATCGGGATCATCCACTACGAGTTGGATCATACCTTCCGGCAGCTGATCTGTTGAAGTGCCGAACTCTATGCCCCCACTCCAGTAGTAGGTAATACCCAGCGAGATGAAGAGAATGCCGATACTGCCCCATACCTTATCATTGTTGACCCCGAGGAACATACTGGACAGCGGCATTCCACCGACAACCGGTACACTATTCGGGATCTGTACTTTGGAGCCGATATAGCCTTCAAAGTCAGTGCGGTTCTTCTCCAGATTCTGTCCGACGAAGATACCGGCCTTGCCGATGATGATATCCCAGCCGCCGATATCCATTGCCGCTTCTACACGCACGAACCATGGAGTTACCCATTGCGCCTCGAGCAGTGCTTTGGTCAGCATCGGAAGACGGTCATCCTTCTCAGCTTCTGCATCCGCGGAGAAGTCAAGCCTTCCTTCGATCTTGAGGCCGGTACGCTTCACCGTCAGGTCAACATCCCCGAAGAAGTACGCCGGGGCAATCCCGAACCGCATCCCTACGCCAGCTTCAATCGTCAGCGGGAACGGGTCCTGCGCCGTGCCGCCGGCAATGGTATCCGCCAGCTCGCGCACCGCACCGCGTACAGCGGTCAGATAGGTTGCACCGGTGACAATAATACCCGGAGCCGGCAATTCAGCCCCAAAGGCGATTACATCTGGAAGAATCCGGCCGTCTTTTACCTTTTTGAGCGAGAATTCAATCTCCACACCCAGCATGTTCTTCAGCTGTGCCGCGAACTCCAGGCCGTATTCATTACCAACTCCACCGCCCTGCACAGCATGCTTGATGGTAACCTTGCCGCTGGGAGCGTCCGGACCTTTCTTCTTATCCGCGTCTTTCTTCTTATCCGGTCCGAACAAGCCCATCTCCTGATTCAGATCGAAGCCAAGTGAGGCATCTACGCCATAGAAGCCTGCGCTGTTGAATATTACATTCTTAATTTCTGAATTAATGATCTTCAGGGACAGCGAACCGCCGAAGGATATACCATTCTCTCTCAGAATGAAATCATTGAAGGAGAAGCCGAAGCCGTCAATCGCGAAGCTTGGAGCCCCAAACAAAGACTGCTTGTTGAAGTACACATCCCCGATCATGACCTGGCGCAGCGGATTCAGTCTGTCGCCCACACCGCCGATGGCCCATTTCAGACTGCCGTTCTGGCTGTCGTCTTCCGGATTACCGTCATTGCCTTTATCTTCCTTACTGCCTTCTTCCTCTTCATCGTCATCCTCTGGCGTCTCCACCTTGGACGGATTGTAGTTCTCATCTCCAAGGGATTTGGAGAAGCCGTTGAAGAAATCCAGCGTCCATTCGCCCTTATGGAAGACGAACCCGCTGCTCGCTACACTGAGCGTTCCGTCACCCTTGATGAACAAGGTATCCAGGAAGGGAAGATCGCCCGGAAGGCTATTTCCGAAGATGTCCAGCTTGCCGCGTACAAAAGCCAGATCCTTGCCTGTATATGCAACAGCATCATTAATAATTGCCGGTTCTGTCTTGGTATCCACGATGACCTGCTCTTCTTCACCCGTGCCGACCTGCTTGATCATTCCGCGGACCGTAACCAGAACCTCACGGTCGAATTCCGGGTCCTCGGATTCTGCTTCTTCCTGGAAGGCTTCAAAGTCCTCTTCTGTTGCAAACAATTTGTAGGCATACAGTGGAGTCTCTTTGAGCGCTTCATCATCCATGAATTCACTGATATCAAATTCAGGATCAACCGCCTTGCTGGCTGCTCCGAACAAGGCCTTGGTCTTCTTATACTCGGTGACAGCAGAGTACAGGAACGAGCCGTTCTTGAATGGCTCACCCGGGAACAGCGAGTTCAGCTGATCCAGCAATTCATCCTTTACAGAGGCGCCGTTCGCGAGGCCGCTGATATCCACAGCTTCCCTGTACACAGCCATAACTCCGGCTTCACGGATCCGCGTCTCATCATTATCTGTAACCAGGAAGGATTGCGGGGTAGTAATATCGTAAAGTGCTGCTACTTCCTCGTCGCCTCCGGCATCGCCTTTATAGTCGATCTCAACTGCGTATTCACCCAGCGGCAGCTCAGGTCCCAGTCCGGATTCCAGCACATTGCCGCCTTCATCAACCCGTTCCCCGCCGCGGTAAGTAATCCGCATGGCACCTGAGAAACCATCGTCTGTAGGCTGCATAACCACTGCATCCTGCACATTCACCTTGTACCGGCTTCCGGATACCAGATCCTTGAGGTACAGGTCAAAGTTCGGTGCTGTGGTTGCATTGCCCGTATTATAGGCTTCAATGTTCGACAGATTCACAGTCAGATATTTCACATCTGAGCTATACAGCTCTGCCGGTGACAGAGCGTATGAATACGTAGCCGTTGCTTCGCCTACCGGCGGCAGCAGAATGAAGTTTGTACGGTTCGACTCATATTGGGCTTTGATGCCTTCATCCTCAATGCCCTCAATCTTGCCCTGTGTTTCCGGGCTTCTCGCGGAAATCATGTAATCCCGCGTTACCGGCCAAGGTCTGCCTTTAGCCTGAACACGGAAAGTCGCAGTGATGGCATCACCCGGCTTGTACTTCGGCTCAATTCCCAATGCAGCTTCCTCAGGAGAGGCTGACTTTTTGAATTCAAGCATTTTGCTGCGGTCATTCTCCAGGACAGGATTGCCACTTGCGTCCATGACGTCTTTGCCGCTCTCATCCTGCCTGACGAAGCTGAGGTCGCTCTCCAGCGTCATCTCCACTTCGATCTTGGAGTGCTCCATATTGTAGGCCTGCAGATTCTCAACCTCTGCAGTGATTGTGAAAACTCCGTTGTCCTCGTACTTCGACGGAACCGTCTCTCCTTCTTCCAGATCCGCCGTAGCCAGCTGCTGAACCTGATCTACATAACGGATCGAGAATACTTTATCCGGAGCGGTAATTTCTCCAAGCCCATAGACAGTCTCGAAGCTCTGGAAGCCTCCGGCTGCCAGCTTCTCCGGGTTCCAATAGAAGGCGACGGCGGAGTCCGCCGTGCCGTAATCATTGGTATCTCTAGTGAAGTCCAGGTTGGGATGTACTTGATAATCCCATTTCGTATTCGCCAGGCCGTTCCAATGCCCGACAATCATTTCATCCACAATATTAATGTTCTGTTCGGCAAAGTTATTGAAGCCGTAGGCGACGACATTGGTTGCCTGAGGATTCGTCAAATCCAGCTTGTCGCGCATTACCCAGTAAGAAGGAATCTTGAAGTAAGCTCTGTCCTCTTCCGGGATTCCGGCATCATCCTCCGGATTATGCACCAGCTTCCGCTCTACCTGCAGCGGTGACTTGTAAGCTGTGCCAATCTGGAACTGCGGCCCGTCGTTTCCGCCGACCATCGTATCCAGCAGGATCCGGCTTCCGATCTCAACCTGCGCATTGCTCCGGTTGTTCACTTCATAGCGGATGTTGACATTTCCGGAATTGACAGCATCCTTGCTGTCGGTGTAGAGCATCAGAATCTGCTTAATCTCTACGCCTTTAATCTTCCAGATCATCTCCAGCTGCTTCGTGCCATTCGAATTCTCTACCACCTTGGGTGTAGTAGTCTCTGAATAATGACTGTTGTCAAACTTGTACTTATTCCCGTAAATATAATCGGTTCCGTCAATCCGGAACGTCGTGAACGACGTTTCCGGATCATCACCCTGGAACAGCAAGTTTACGTTGTTGTCATTCTTGCGGATGGGCTGGCCATCCACGGTCCGGATCCCGTAGCGTCCGGTTTCATTATCCACAGTAACCTTAATAAAGTTATTCTGTACAACGGTTGTCTTTGTACTGCTGGCCGCCTCCACAAGCGCATGAAAGCTCTCGGAGGTGGACAGAAATACCATGATTATTGTGAGCATGAGCGCGGTAGCGCGTTTGAGCAGCTTCACCATGTATTCCCCCTGTTTATCGTTCATTTATTTCATATTGCCAATAAAGAAGGTGGCAAATTCGCGGTCCCGCTCCTGGGTTCTCACAACAATGGTGTACCAGCCTGTTTTCGGGAAGGTGACTTTAAATTGACTGCTCACAAGTTCGTTATAGGTTAGCTTCTGCTGCACAAGCTTCAGCTGTCCTTCACGGTACAAACCAGGGTAATACAGAATATCAAACGTTCCTGCCTGGTTGACCTTGTCTACTCCGGCTACCTTCATAATGTTGTAGCCTGATACCTTAAAGGTAAGTGTATTGGTATTGAACAGTGCAGACTCTCCGGAGGATGCCGAGATTAAGGTATCGTTACCGAAGATCAGCAGTCCGCCATCCTTCACGACCACCACATCCTGATAAACAACCGTCTCATTCCCTACTTGGTCAACCGCCGTATAAGCTACGCGCTGGCGCCCAAGCTTGCTCAGATCCAGCCCGCTGATTGATACCTTCACGTTACCTGCTTCCGATACATTATCGGAAACTGTGAAGCCGCCGAGATCTGCGCGGAAGTTAAAGTCTTTCTTGTTCTGGACAATACCTGCTGTTTCGTTATTCAGTGTCAGCTCAGGCGGTGTGTTATCAAGACCCGCTATTGTAACCGGAACCTTGTTCACATTGCCCAGAAGATCCGAGATGGCGACTACCGCTGACCCGCTGCTCTCAAAGGCACGTGAGTAGCTGAACGTTCCGTCAGCTTTACTGATCTGATTCGAATACGCCGCTCCGTCTGATATTGGTCTTACTCCGAAGAACATTTTATTAGGTGCTGTTACGCTGCCGCTAAGCGTAACCTTCACTTTACCCTTGGCATATTTCTGTCCGCCGATCGTAACAATCTGATCGGCCGGAACCGCTTTGCCTTCCGCATCTACAAAGGTGTAGGCAATTTTATCTGCTTCAGGCGGTGCGGAGAGAATATTCGTAACCTTCTCTTTAATAACCGTCGTATTGCCGTACTCATCTACAACTGTGAAGGAGGCTGTTCCATTCTCAGTCAGTGTAATGCTCTTGGCCTGACTGATAATGTTAATAGCTTTAGCCGAGGCATCTGCCTTCTCAACCGTTACTGTAGTGCCGGTGGAGAATAGTACATTGCCGTCATTATCCTTCACGGTATTGAAGGTGCTGCTGCCGTTCAGGCCATATTGGTAGGAACGGACCACTTTCACCTTCGGAGCTTCTTTGTTAATGTTCTTTACCGTGGCTTCGACGGTATTTGTATTCCCGGCCGCGTCCTTAATCTCAAAGACGAAGGTACCATTTTCCTTGAAGGTGTAGGCATTTTTGCCGCCATTGTTCGTAATCGTTACAGGCTCAGAGGTGCTCTGAAGATAAGCAACCACATTACCGTTCGTACGCTCCATGTTCGAGTATTCAACCGTTCCCTCTGGAGGCGTACCGTCAATATTCTTCACAACCAGATACAGGGTATCTGTCCGGTCCGGATCACTGAGATCGGTCAGATCAAAGCTGTAGTAGCCATTCTCATAGATTTTGAATGAATTTCCGGTCCGCACAGGCACCGAAGGGTTAATCTTCGAAGGCATCACACGGATACCCGGCGGCAGCGTGATTTCAATATCTGCCCCAACCGTCGCATTTACCGGACTGTTCACGCTGAGCGTTGCAAGCGCATAGACTGGCTGTTCGGTTGTAGAAGCGCCTTCGATATCAAGCTTGGCCGCTTCACTGATCAACCCGCCCGGTGTTCTGTACTTGACCCACACCTGCAGCTGCGTCGGATCACCAGTCGGAACCTTCACGGCTACGAAGTTGGTATAAGGCTTCCAGTTGATCCAGCTTGCACCGTTATCAGGTGATACCGAATATTCATACCCCGTTTTGTCCTCTGTCTCGAGGCTCAGCTTCACAATTGCTGTGTAGCCATCCTCTGTATCACCGGACAGATAGATGAGAGAAGACTTCGCATCGGATACAGGTGCCTCCGGTTTGGAAGATGCTGATACCTTGAAAGTTCCTCCGCTTGCCGTCACAGAGCTGTTGCCTGCCCCGTCAACCGCGAGTACATATAACCGGTATTCAGCAATTTGTCCCGCGTCCAGCGATTTGTCGTCTATGGACACCGAACCTCCTGCCGGAACGTCCTTCCATTCTGTAGAAGACTCTGTAGGTACTTCTGCACCTGTTTCTTGTTTGACCCATTTATATTTGCTGACAAGTCCTGTTTTGCTATAGAATTCCGACACGCTGATCCGCGTCTTCTGCTGCGGCAACGGGTAAGCAATAGCATCTGGGCTGAAATACACCACCGGTGCTTCATTGTCAAAATAATAGGCTTTCGAATAGTAATACGTTCTGTCGCTGTGCTTCACCATAAGATGAATGTATTGCGTTCCGTTCAGTTCAGATTTAGCCGGAATGACATAGCTATAGGTGGCTTCACTTACAGAAGCATTAAGTCCCATCGCTGCCAGCTTGGTATCCGTGTTATCTTCTGTTGCCTCCGCTGCGGCTTCTGCTGCCGGTTCAGTGGCGCCTGCTGAAGCAGCAGGTGTAGTTGCCGGCTCGGCACCGCTCTCTGGTGCCGGTAATGATGTCAGTTCAGGCTGAACCGGTCCTTCGGACAGGAGCTTAAGGATAGCCACCGGTCCGATGTTTGCCGTAACTTCCGATTCTACCGGAGTACTCGGCTCTATTGGAGCTTCAGGCTCAGCAGATTCCGCTCCGTCTTCAATCACTTTCTTCTCAGACAAAGGTGATATATCCGATGCCTTGGCAGCATCCAGTCCGGTGAATGAACTGTCCTCATTTGGATGAATGGAGCTGCTGCTGAAGGCATAGCCCACATAATCCGGTGTCACTCCGCTGATCTGGAACATGACATCATGACTCTTAACATAATTAGGATTAGCTTCCGGTGTGAACTGTGTCGGAATCGCTGCCTCCGAGCTCACAACAACAGCTCTTTCCTGTGGTGTCTTGATCGTCTCGTTGCCGGCATTGTCGAGTGCCTTAAGATAGAGCCAGTAAGAGCCATCCTCATCAATATCCTCATAGGTGGACCGGGTTACGGTATTACCGGAGTAGGTAGTATCTGCCCACTTGATGTCCTGTGGAGAATCCCCGTCCTTCACCCATTGATACTGCACACTCTTGACTCCGCTATGCGGGTCCTTCACAAGAGCTTGTACAGTGGTGTTGTCCTCGGCAGCCATTGTAATGGCAGGTCCCTGGTTGTCCAGCTTCAGGATGCCCACTTCATGGGTCCAGTTGGAATCGTCCTGTTTGAAATCGTCCACTTTCCAGACACTCAGGTCGCCGTATTGTCCAACAGCTGCCAGTGCCTGATTGTCAGCATAGAACACTTTATCTGCCTGCGAACCCGGTGCTTCTGCGATCCAAGCGTCATACTGCGCCTGATGGCTCGCCACATAAGCTTTTTTCTTCTCGTACTGCATCAGTTCTCTGGCAGAATCCCAGGTCATATCCGCTGTCCAAGTGTGCAGATACCATTCCCCGCTGTTTCCGGCCTCGAACGCTTCAGGCGGAGGAGAGAGCAGGTTGGTCTTGTTATTCACTACAGACAGCTGCACATTCTCGAATTCTCCAGGATACAGCTCTTCCGACGGCTGTTTGGCGGAGAGCGCGTAACGCTTGAGTGCCGCGTTATTGTCTCCGGATACAGAAGCAAACGGATCCGCTTTATCCTGACTCCACCAGTAGTAGACAAGTCCAACAGAAGGCGATGCTTCCGCACTCATATTGGAAGGCCGGTAGATTCCGCGGCTCGGCCGTTCTGCACCACGGTCTGCTTCAGTCGGATCAAGATGGGGTACTTTAATCGAAGGATCATTGGCATCGATCGTTACCTTACCTTTTTTCGAATAGGCTACATCACTCGCGCCCTGTGCCTCGAACCGGTAACCGATAATCGGTTTCGTATTGTCGATGAACAGGTTCGCCCAGTCAATCTTAGAGTTGGCGAGCGAGAAGTCACTGCCGTAAGGTTCAATTTCTTCTTCATGTATTCCATCGAAGTTAGCGGGCTGAATCATCAGGTTGCCTGCGTAATCCTGGATAACATCCGTATCCATATTGATAGGCAAACTGCCGCCCTTGGCATCATTAGATACGGCGACGGCCTTGAGCAACGGTGTTTCCACAGTTAGTCCGTCAGGCACTGTCATACGGAAGCTCCAATTTCTTGTATTCTTGCCTGCAACATAATAGGCTTTCATTCCGTTATTGAAAAGAATAAAGGTTTTCTTCTCATCCCAGCCGGTTTTGGCAATCGCCTCTTCCGTCATCTGCAGGGTGAAATCAATAACATCTCCCTTATTCAGCGTAACGCCGGTCAGAATCTCCGGTTGAATGCCGTTAGCAGTCTTGGAATACTTCGGACGCACCGCATCCACGATGACGCGGAAGCCGCCTCTGTCGAAATCAAACGGGTTTCCGCTTTTATTGTTCAGCCATGCATTGCTGCCGCTGCTCGGTACAGTGTTGAGATTTACAACTGCTTTATTCCCTGCCGCATCACTGAGCACGGCTTCTTTCAATTTATTATCCAGCGACAGATCCATCGGTGCTCCGCCGGTGGTTCCCCCGGTAATTAGCGGTCTCAGGGGAAGATTGCTGCTGTTATGAAAAGGAACTCCTGTATACCTGTAGGAGATTATTTTCTGATAAGAAGTTAAATTGCTGTTATTAAAGGATGTATTCTGCAGATACTGCTGCTGTCCGGCAGCCGGAAGTCCGGTGTCCGGATCATTAATGAACAGCTTGTGCCGCAGGAAATAATCGGAGTTCGCTGCCACTACCGAAGTCGGTCTGACCGGCTCGCTGAAATTGTAGCTGAGCGTGATGTTCTCATCTCTTTTGACGTACAGCTCTTTCTGATTAATATTCTCGTTCAATCGTTCTGCACCGTTGCCGGTGAAGGTATAGCTGTCAATGACGGGACGTTTGAGATCCTGGAACTTGAGGTAGAATCCGCGTACTCCCGCTGCTTCACCATCGTCATCCCCTTCGCCATATACCCATATTCTAATGACAGAGTCAGGTTTAATTATCGCCTTAGCTGATTTGTTATATCTCTGACTGCTGCCGGTTCTTTCATTAATAATCTTTTTTCCGTCGATGCTCACTTCAATTGCCGATTGACGCGTCCATAAGAACCCAGAGTGACGCCGCAGCACTGCAAACCCTGTAATCATCTCGGCATGTCCGCTCAGCGCCATTTCCTTCAGAATCGGATTGTCGGCTACACGAACCTCAAATGTGACTGTTGCTTCATTATCATCTACACCGGCAAAGATATCTCCCTTGGCCCAATCATACTTGGCGTCTGCATCCGTCTCAGTCTGCTTGAACCCTTCCACCTGGTTATTGTAAAAGTTAATAAACGTATTCTCTGCGGGGTAGGACAGATTCCCGATGTGTGCCCCGGTTCTAAACATGACCTCAAAATCATCACCCGCAGCTTCTGCCAGGCCACTAAAGGAACCGGGTATTAACGACAACAACATGCTGAGAATCAAACTTAGCGAGGTATATTTCTTCAATCTCCTGCTCATTAACAATGTGATGCTCCCCCTTATTCGTTCATCATTTCCTGTCCGGCGTGTAGCAAGATTCGCTGCAGTTTCTATTAGCTCCCTTAGCTCCCGCATTCTCCTTTCGGCTTGCCATCCCGCGGACCAAAAACAATTAAATTCTATTTACTGCAATTATCATATCTGCGATCCATTCTATCAGGCAGCTCTAAACAAACTCTTAACAAATCTCGACAAAATCCGTTTCAAACGGCCCCAAATAGGGTTAATACACTCGAAAAGTGAAAAATGTCCCGATTTTTCTAAAAAAATTGTCCTGAATAACAAAAAAACGCATAGAGTTTTCACTCCCATGCGCCTTGCCCTTGCTCCAACCAACACACGCTAGATTACACGCAAAACATCCTCACAACATAAAATCTTTTAAAAAAAAAGCAGCCCCAGATGAACTGGTGCCGCTTTTTTACATTACTATATCTTATAAACCATCCGCTTAAATAAAGTCCTTATTTCCCCACCGGAGCCCGGCCAATCGCCGCCCCCACCTTATGCAGGATATCCGCCATAGAGGCAGCATCCTTCACATCATATTCATCAATGTTCAGCCGCAGCACCGGGCAGGCGCTGAATTCGTTGATCCATTGGGAATACCGGCCATGCATATGCTCCCAATAAGATACATCGGTCTGAATCTCCATTTCGCGTCCGCGCTCATTGATCCGGGTCAGAATCGAAGGCAGACTGCCTTCAATATAGATCAGCACGTCAGGATGCGGGAAATATGGCGTCATCACCATAGCCTCGTACAGGCTGGTGTAAGTTTCATAGTCGGTCTTAGACATCGTGCCTTGATCGGCATGCATTTTGGCAAAAATCCCCGTGTCCTCGTAAATCGAACGGTCCTGCACGAACCCTCCGCCCAGCTCGAACATCTTCTTCTGTTCCTTGAAGCGCTCCGCGAGGAAATAGATCTGCAGGTGGAAGCTCCACCGCTCAAAGTCATGGTAGAACTTCTCCAGATACGGATTATGATCCACCTGCTCAAGTGACGTCTGGAACTGCAGGCGTTCCGCCAGTGCTGCGGTCAGGGTCGATTTGCCGACGCCCACTGTACCGGCTACCGTGATAATTGCATTGTCCGGGATATTGTATGAGTTCATTTCATAAGCTCCTTTAATTGTTCCGCGATTGCGGCGAAGTCTTCCGGGTTCTCTACAAAGTCGACCTTGTTGCCATCGATGGTAATAATGACCGTAGAGGGTTCGCGGCGGGCCAGTGAAGCCATCGCATCGTCATAATCCTCGATCAGCTGCTGCAGGTACGCAGGCGCAATGATCTCTTCGAACGTACGGGCACGTTTGGCAATTCTGGCCAGCAGCGTATCGAGATCGGCTCGGATGTAGAAGATAATGTCCGGCTTCGGAAAATCATCGGTCAGGATATGATAGATCTCCCGGTATTTGTCCCGTTTCGATCCCTTCAGTGTCCGTTCCCCGAAAATCAGATTCTTATAAATATGATAATCCGAAATGACCGACTTACCTTTATCTATGTACTGGGTCGTAGTGTCTTCAAGCTGCTTAAACCTGTTGCAGAGAAAAAACATCTCCAGCTGGAAGCTCCAGTCGTCCATATTCTGATAGAACTTGTCCAGAAACGGATTTTCATCCACGATTTCTTTAATGACCGGAAGCTGCATTTCGTTTGCAAGCATCGTGGCGAGGGTTGTTTTACCGGCTCCAATTGGACCCTCCACGGCTATAAAAGGTGCATGTTTCATTAACGCTGATTTCCTCCTCAAATACGGACAATGCCGGGTACAGCTTATTAAATTTCGGTGCACAAATCAATTTCCACAAAAAACAGACTAAATCATTGTAACACAGGAGGAGCGGCTATGAACGGTTAATTTTCAAAGAAACTTTCCGCCCTAGTACAGCGTCTATATTGAAGGAAATATATTCTTTTATTTACCTATATCAGTAAAAATAAAACAGGGATAAAGGGTGATTTTATGAAAAAAAGTAATCTGCTTCTGAGCTTAATCATGGGTCTGACCGTGATTTTGAGCATTGCTCCAGAGACCGGCTTAGCCGCAAGCACCTCAGGAATTGCTTCTTACGGAGCCAATTATCTGATTAAGGATGACGGTTCCCTATGGATCTGGGGTGATACCAAGTCCGTACCTACGCAGGTGCAGGGATTGAGTGATGTACAAGCTTCTTTCCCGCTATGGAATGGCGCGCTGGTAGTTACCAAAGATGGCTCCGTTGCGAAATGGGAGACCAACGACCGGACTATGGGAATCGAAGTGACTCCAGTCGGGGAAATGAAGAATATGACCGCATTCTATGGCCTGGACTCCCGCCGTTTCGCTGTCACTGGAGAGGGTAAGGTATACACTGCCGTTACAAGGTCTGACGGAGCGGAAATGACTGACTTTTCACTCCTTCCAGGCATTGAAGATGTAGCTGCTGTCTCCGGATACTTCGATAATATTGTAAACACCGACGGGCAATGGCAGGGTGACTTGCGGCGCTTCCTTTTCTTAAAAACAGATGGCTCGGTATGGGCTACCTTCGATGAATTCGCTTCCTTCGCTCCTATTCCGAATCTTACAGATGTCGTGAAGCTTGAATCGGATTATGCGCTAAAAAAGGACGGCAGCGTCTGGACATGGCCAACCGGCAAAGATTTTGAACCCAACACTACCGGCGATCCTTCCATGGTAATCATCTCCCACATACCTGCATTGTCGAAGATTAACATGATGCGCAGCAACGGATACAGTAAACTGGCCATCGACGGACAATCCCGCCTGTGGTTCTGGGGAGCAACAATTACGGGTTCTTCCGATGGAACTACATACACGGATCAACCCGTTCCTATCGTTCTCTCGGGAATCAGCAAGGTGACCGATGCCTACATTGTTGAACGTTCTATCGTTGCGCTGACCTCGGACGGTAAGGTGTATACGACGACCATTGATACGACCAAGATGTCTCCGAATGCTAAGTTCACTCTGCTCACTTCCGATGTTCAGTCCATGAAGGGCGGCGGAAGACATATGATTATGCAAAAGAAAGACGGAACGCTCTGGGGCTGGGGTGTGAACAAGAATGCTCAGCTCGGATATGGCACCTATGAATTTAATTACCCTGCTCCCGTCCCGATGCAAAAACCGGTCTCCGTCACCCTGAACGGCGAATCCGTCGCCTTCACGAACGGGGTAATTACCCGGAACGGGCAGAATTTCATTCCACTGCGCTCGCTGTTCAGCAAGATGGGAGCCACAATCGGCTATTCTATGGATAAAGTAGCAACTATCACCGGCACCGCGGAGGGCAAATCCCCACTATCGATTGCGATCAATACTGCGAGCGGAGCCACGACAGTTAACGGTAAAAGCATTACGCTGCTTACCCCGCCTTTTGTAGTCAATGGTACAGTCTATCTGCCGCTTCGCTTCATCAGCGAACAGCTCGGAGCTACTGTGGAGTGGCTGCCGCAGGAGAGCCGGATTGCGATAAGTATGAAATAGGAGGGGCAACATTCTATGCAAGACAACGATTTGTATGTTTATCACATTGTAACCAGGAAAAAAATGGACCTTGGGCAGATCATCTGCTTTGACAGTGACCAAAAAAACACCTTATATCGCTTCTTTTTTGAGAAGGAGCAGCTGAACTCCAAGGGTGAAGACTTTATGCAAATTTTGCACGGTCAGTATACAAATGACGGCTTAAAGATGGATAAAGAGAATGCAGATGTAGCTATTAGATATGCGGACCAGACCATCCGGGCGATAAGAGAAGCACTCGTTGAAATGGTCCGATTGCAGGAATATCCTGAATATCCTTCACGCTTGTCATGCTTATACGCTGCGAAGAGCTATGAAGACGCTTTGAAATGGAAAGAACTTTTCGTGGCTCACCACCGGAAAGTACTGCAGATCGTTAAACTTCGGGTGCAGGGGAGTATCTTTGAAGGTGACGGTAACTTATTGCCTAAGGAGGATGGCATCCCTTTCTCCCGCAAAATCGAACAAGCCAGGGAATATTGGAAAGGCAATATCCTTAACGAACTTCCTGAGCTGCTGATTAGCGGAACTATCGAAGTCGCAGAAATCATTGATGAATTCTAACGTTACTAGGAGGCAAATTGTAATGAAGAAAGTTGAAGACGCATTTGAAGATATGGGCGAGGAGGAAGACGAGGAGGACTATTTGACAGGAGATTACGAAACAAGAGTATGTGATTTCTGTGGCCAAGAGGTGGACTGGACTGAACCTGTTGATGATATTAATGATAATGGAGAAAAAATTGAGCTGCGTACGTGCTTAATGTGTTCCTTTGACGGAACAGGTATTGCAAGCAGGGAAGAGATTCAAGCAATGATGGATCAAATGAAGAAACGCGAATAATGGTAGTGAAATAAAACAGCGACAGCAAAGGACGGGGAATTAAATTCCTGGCTGTCGCTGTTTCAATTACTAGGTAGCCTACTACTGATTTGTCTGCTGACACCACTCAGACGGGCCGGGCCGGCCCGCTGTACAGTTCAGCTTAATTTCAGCTTGTGCTTACCCAACAAGTCCACCAAACCGTGAAGCCCTAGTCGCACATGCATTTGCCAGCCGGCTCCGCAGCGAAGTCAGCCATTCCGGCTCATTCTCCCCCTGCTCCGCTGCGGATCTCAAGATCCGGATGTAGCCATACAGATCTGCGAACCGTCTACACGCTGCCATAGAGGGTCCGTCCTGCGGAAGCGGGCGGCGGCTGACATAACCGCTCATGAAGATCTGCTTCTTGTGCTCATATTCCTCCGGCGCTGCCTCTCCTTCCAGGCTATCCAATGCCTGTTCTATATCCATAGCATACCAGTGGTACATCGCATCATCAAAATCTATGACGCTGATGGCATCCGTGGCCTCGTCGTAGAACACATTGTCGGGTTCAAAGTCATAATGGATCAGCCCGTAATTCTCTGGAGTGACAGGTTGTCCGGCAAAATATTCTTCCAGCAGCCTTGTCTCGGAAACAGCCGCTTCTTCCCCGGGAAAATCAGCCAACACGGACAGAATCCATTCCAGCACAGCCTTGTGCGTCCATCGGCCAGGCTGTACAGGCGTGTATTCATTAGACAATTGATGAAGCCGGCCCAGCGCTTCACCATATTTATATACGATGTGATCACCAAGCTCAGTGCTGCCCAGCTGCACACCAGCTACCCTCTTAAATACGGAAGCGTAGTATGGCCCCCACGGGGTCTCTGCTTCAATAAGCTCCGGTCCTGTGCGCGATGCTACTGCTTCAAGCGCACCATACCCTTGCTCCCGCAGGTATGTGATGAACTCAAGCTCCGCCAGTATATTGTTCTTCTGCTTCTCAGCTACTGGCGCGAACCGCAGCAATTGGCTATGCCCTGTGTTCTCAAACGGATACACCGCATTGGAGGATATTCTGTAATACTGGAACAAATGCAGCGACTCCTGATCATATTCCCAATTTCCCAGCAGCATCGCCGCGAGTTCCTCATTATTATATAGATATTGTAATTTCAGCACGCTTAGCAGCTCCCTATATGTTAGTCAACAGAGGAAGACGCAGCATTAACTTGAATCGCCATTCTTGGGCCCGCAGTCTTCAGCTTACTGTCTCTGTCTTCTGTCCTCTATCTTTACTCATTGTTCTTCGCTGTTCCTTCTGCTGTCTTCCGCTTCTTCTACCACAGCTGCAGCAGCTGCCCGTTCGTATAACCCGGCCTGTCATGCTCATGCCGCTCACTCCCTTCACATTCAAACCATTCTCTGTTCAATGCTACGCCAGATTCAGATTAAGGGCAATGTAACAAACTTATTTAAGTATGTTTTACAAGTAAACATCGGCTTATAGAAAAGACCTGAACGCTTCACATCAGCGACGTCCTTCCTCTCGCAGCAAAAACTCTCACATTAGGCGTTATTAGGTTATTGTATTCTTTGGATTCTTTGGATTCTTTGGATTCTTTGGAATCTTTGGATTTCTTCGCTTCCTTCGCTTCCGCTTCCATTTTGAGCTCAACGGAGCTGAATTGTTGTACCTTTTGCAAGATTTGCGTCCGTTTAGCGGCCACATTCACAAATTGTTGTACTTTTTACAATATTATCAGCAGATCGGCGGGCTTGAGCTTCAAATTGTTGTATTTTGTACAAGATTCCTCTTATTTAGCCGATCCGCGCCGTGGATTGTTGTATTTTATGCAGCATTCCGTTAGATCGGCGGATTAGGGGCAGCAGGTAGGGATGAGCTTGTAAGTAGTGGGTTATATGCTGGGTTTGATGGTGGGTTTGATGGTGGGCTGTATGGTGTAGTTTGATGATGGGTTGTATGGTGAGTAGTACGCTGAACTGTAAGTAGTGAGTAGTATATTGAGCGGTTGGTGGGCAGGCAGCGAGCAATGGGCAATGGGCAGCAGGTGGTGAGCAGACATGGGCAATGCGCAGTGAGAAATCAGCGAACAGCACCAGCCAGCAGAAAACAGCACCAGCCAACAGCAAACTGCAGCTCCGCGGAACCTCCCACCCCTCAAACCGCAAAAAAGCGCCCCATCAGCCGCAGCTGAATGGAACGCTTCTATACTAATTAAGACAAACGGCCGCTGAAATCGCTATATCCGAACTCGCGAATCACCTTGATGCCTTCTTCCTCATTATAGGAAGCGATAGCCGGCAGGTTCACGCCGTTGAACATGTGGTTCTTCACCATGGAATAATGCGCCATGTCGAGGAAGATGAGCTTGTCGCCGTATTTCAGCGGCTCCGGGAAGGAATAATCCCCGATCACATCCCCTGCCAGGCAGGTCATGCCGCCGAGCCGGTAGGTGTGGGCGAATTCGCCCGGCATACCGGCACCAATAATGCCCGGACGGTAAGGCATCGCCAGCACATCCGGCATATGGCATTCGGCTGAGGTATCAAGAATCGCGATATTCATGCCGTTATGCATCGTGTCAAGCACCGTGGCTACCAGATATCCGGTGCCCAGGGCAATCGCCTCTCCCGGCTCCAGGTAGATCTCCACATTGTACGTTTCTTTCATATGCAGAATGCACTTGATCAGCGTATCCAGATCATAATCGGGACGGGTAATATGATGCCCGCCACCGAAGTTCAGCCATTTCATGCCGTGCAGATACTGGCCGAACTTCTCTTCCACCACCTTAAGCGTACGCTCCAGCGTGTCTGAGTTCTGTTCGCACATCGTATGGAAATGCAGTCCGTCGATGCCGTCCAGCTCCTCCGGCCGGAAGTTCGGCAGGGTTACCCCCATGCGGGAGTAGTTGTAGCAGGGATCATACAGCGGCACTTCAATCTCGGAATACTCCGGATTGACGCGGATGCCGCAGCTGATCTTCTTCGGTGCGTTCTGCACCCGTTCCTTGAACCGGCTCCATTGGTCAAACGAGTTGAACACAATGTGGTCGCTGTAGCCGAGCAGCTCATCGAACTCGCGGTCTACATAGGCCGGCGCATAGACATGAACCTCTTTGCCCATTTCCTCGAAGCCCAGACGGGCTTCGAACAGGGAGCTGGAGGTGACGCCATGCAGGTATTTGCCTACCAGCGGGTACATGGAATGCATGGAGAAGCCTTTTTGTGCCAGAAGAATCTTCGCTCCGCTCCGTTCCTGCACGTAGTTCAGAGTTTCCAGATTCTTCGTCAGCAGGCGTTCATCCACCAGATAAGCAGGTGACGGCAGCGTGCTGATATCGATATCTATTTCTTTAATCTTCATGATTCTAAGCCCTAATCCAGCAGCGTCGGCGAGAAATCTTCTTGCCAAGGCAGCCCGTGTTTGTTAAGTGCATCCATGAACGGATCCGGATCGAATTCTTCGATGTTGTGTACGCCCGGTTTGTTCCAGATGCCTTTGATAATCATCATAGCCCCGATCATTGCAGGAACGCCGGTAGTGTAGGAAATGGCCTGGGAGCCAACCTCTCTGTAGCACTCTTCGTGATCGCAGACATTGTAGACATAATAAGTTTTTGGCTGGCCGTCTTTAGTTCCTTGAATGATACAGCCGATGTTGGTTTTACCTTTGGTTCTTGGTCCCAGGGAAGCCGGGTCAGGCAGAATGGCCTTCAGGAACTGCAAAGGAATGATCTCTTTACCTTCATAAATGATAGGCTCGATCGAGGTCATGCCGACATTCTCAAGCACCTTGAGGTGAGTCAGGTAGTTCTGCGAGAAGGTCATCCAGAAGCGGATTTTTTTCACGCCAGGAATGTTAACAGCCAGGGATTCCAGCTCTTCATGGTACAAAAGATAAATATCCTTCGGACCGATCTCCGGGAGATCGTAGACTTTTTTCTCAGACAACGGTGCAGTTTCAATCCACTCGCCATTCTCGAAGTAACGTCCGTTCGCTGTAATTTCGCGGATATTGATTTCAGGATTGAAGTTGGTTGCAAACGGATAACCATGGTCGCCCGCATTCGCATCCACAATATCAATCGTATGAATTTCGTCAAAATAATGCTTCTGCGCATACGCAGTGAACACGCCGGTTACGCCCGGGTCAAAGCCGCTGCCGAGCAGCGCCGTAATTCCGGCCTTCTCGAATCTTTCCTTGTACGCCCACTGCCAGGAATATTCGAATTTCGCGGTATCCTGCGGTTCGTAGTTAGCTGTATCTACATAATGCACTCCGGTAGCCAGGCAGGCATCCATGATCGTCAGATCCTGGTATGGGAGAGCAACATTAATCACGACATCCGGCTGGAAGCTCTTGATCAGTTCAATAACTTCTTCCGTGTTGTCCGCATCGAGTTGAGCCGTAGAAATCTTAGTCAGGCCACCGTCCAATTTCTCCTTCAGAGCATCGCATTTCGCGACCGTACGGCTGGCAATAAGGATCTCTTCGAATACATCCGGGTTCTGGCAGCATTTATGAACAACAACGCTCGCTACACCGCCAGCGCCAATAATTAACGCTTTTCCCAAAATTAATAACCCCCTAAATTTGCTTAAGTTATTAGTTATTAGCCTTGCTGCTCTGGATCCGTTTCGTTGTCAGTCGTTTCGTTTCATCAAGCTTGGGCAGGCTACATCCTATGAAAAATCAACAAGGCTGATTATACAGAAACCTTCTCAATAAATCAATAAAAAACGACAAAAATTGATATGTTCCGTGTAAAATCTGATGATTTCTCCATTAATACTCTATAATTCACCGCAATACACACAAATGCTTCGTTTTCCTGCGCTTATTAGCTCTAATCAATCCGGGGCTCTTCACCAGCGCCGGACGGTTAACCATGCACAAGGCCAACCGGATAATTGTATCACAGCAGAAGAATTCTTCATACGATTTATTTTAAAATTAAGTGGAAACGGCTGGACTGCCTCTATGAGAGGCCGATCTGTTTCAGCGAAATCTGTTCACCTCCCGCCAGTTCTTCGTAACTGTAAAGAAAGCACATTATAGTAACTTACCCGTTTTTCACGCCGCACTAACTGCTTAACCGGCAAAGATACATTAGAATGTACGGCAGCAGCACCATATGGTTATTATGTGTAACGCCGATAATCCAATACTCCGTGCGCACAAATAAACCCCGCAGATGGAACTCTGAGGGGTGCAGTCAAGCTTTTATACAAAAAATGCGCGTATCGTTGTTCCGGCCAAACACTGTCCGCAAGATGAACAAGGTAACTACAATGTGAATAGATAATGTGACATATAGTAGTCTTGATACTACGGTAATAGATGTCTGCATGGCAAAAGATGCACACATCCACGATAGCGGTGAACACAATCATTTCAATGGAATTAAAGCTATTAAAGAATGGCGTGGAAAATCTATCGAATTTGAATTGAAATCCAAAATTATTGACGTGGAAAATAAACACGGGATAATAATTGTAAGTTCATTAACCAGTGGTATCTTCCCGGGCAGTCCTCAACTGTTTTATTATTTCTTTACTGTTGCCAATGATCTAATAACTAATATTGAAATTGTCCCGGGAGCGGAAAACTTTAAACAGTAAGGCACACTTGGCGGGGACTCCAAAACATATGAATTCTGACTATGCCCCGCCAAACAGCCACTTCAGCGCCGGCGGGAACTGCCGGCTGAAGAACATCAGGTCATGGGTTCCCTCCGGATCACCCTCCAGCAGTAGATCATTGCTGTCGAAGCCCTGTTCCAGAAGCAGTTGATGCGCCGCCTTGGAGCGACCGGCCATTTCCTTCTGCACGTTGGTTTTATAGCAGCCTTCCAGTTCCCCGTAATACATATAGATCCGCTGCCCTGCTCTGTCCACAGGATGAGCCCGCATATAGTCGAGGATACCTTCGTACCAGAAGGAGGCAGACAGCAGTCCTATCCGCCCAAACACTTCAGGATAGCGGTAAGAGGCATACAGCGAGATTAATCCGCCGAGAGAATACCCGATAATCCCCGTATGCTGAGCATCTTGCAGCGTCGGATAATGGCTGTCGATGTAAGGTTTGATCTCTCCGGTCAGCGCCAGCAGGTAATCGTCTCCGCCCCCGCCAAATGAAGGTGCTCCAGGGGTCACTTCCGGCAGAGGCCATGGCGTATAATCATGATTCCGGTCCTTCGATGCAACGCCGACAAGGATCAGCTCATTCAGTTGTTGCGATCTGAACAGATGGTCCAGATAATTCACCGTATGCTTCATTACACTGCCTTCGTCCTGCAGATAGACTACCGGAAACCGCTTGTTCTCTGTCCCGCAGCTGAATGGCAAACGTATAGTCAATTTCCAGCCGTGTACCTCTGCGTGAATATACTTCATTCCCATCTTGTGACTTCCCTTCTAGGCCTCCATACATCACCGGGGCGTTTATCTGGCACGGTTTCTGAACAGCAGGAAGATGAAAAACGGCACCCCGATAATGGAGATTACAATGCCTACCGGCAGCTGAACGGGAGCAAATACAGTTTTGCCGATAAAATCACCAATGACCACCATCAGCATTCCAATTAGCCCGCACAACGGCACGATGTACCTGTAAGTATTACCGATCAGCCGCCGCGCAATATGCGGGGCAATCAGTCCGACGAAGCTGATAGCGCCGGACACAGACACACAAGCGCTGACCAGTCCGACACAGCACAGCAGCAGAATCTGCCGTTCCCTGCCCACAGCCACGCCTACGCCTTTGACACTGACCTCATGGAGCTGCAGCAGATCAAGCACCGCCGCGCGGCGCCAGATCACCGGAGTTAATAGGACCAGCCAGGGAAGTGTGGAGAGCACCTGTCTCCAGTTCGCATTGTATACACTTCCGGCCAGCCAGACGGTAGCCATCTCGAAATTCTCCGGGTCCATCCGGAGTGATACATACAGCGTTACCGCCCCGAAACCTGAGGCTAATGCGATCCCGACAAGAATTAACTGCTGCGGGTGGAACTCCCCCTGATTTCTGGCGAATACGTATAGAAGAACAATGGAGCACAGACCCCCTATGAATCCGAACATCGGCATACTCATAACCGAGATCCAGCCGGGTGCTTTCATCGTGCCGCCCATGAAGAACATGAACACCACGACAAAAGCTCCGGCAGCAGCATGAATACCCAGTATTCCAGGGTCTGCCAGGGAGTTGCGGGTAATGCCCTGCAGCACAGCCCCGGCGATTCCCAGCCCAAAGCCAACCAGTGCCCCCAGCAGGATGCGTGGAAGCCGGAATTCGAAGATGACGAGATCATGATCCGCCACAGGATGAATCCGCAGCAAGGTGCGCACAACATCCTTGGCCGAAATATCAAACGTGCCATTAGTCAGACTGACATACATCCCGCAGACAATCAGGACCGCAAACAATAGGAACAAGCCCCAGAAGGCCAGTGCCTTGGATTTGGGCTTCAATAAAAGTGAATCCTTCGAATCCTTCGGATCATTACGAATGATGGCCTCCCCCTCTCGTTTTGATCAGATAGAGGAAGAAAGGGACGCCGAATAATGCAGTAACGACACCCACCGGTGTTTCGAACGGAAAGTTGATATACCGGCTGATCAGATCGCTTAGGGCCAGGAAGATGGCTCCCGCAAAAACAGTGCACGGAATGATCCTGCGGTAATCCTGCCCGACCAGAAAGCGTACAATATGCGGAATGATGAGGCCGATAAAGGCGATTTTGCCGGCTATCGCTACGGAAATCCCGGTCAGCAGCACCACACTCAGCATCGTCAGCATTTTGATTGTCCCCACCTTAAGGCCAAGGCCTGCGGCCGTTTCGTCGCCGAGTGAGAGCATCGTCACCGGTCTCGCCATCAGCAGCGCGAGCACCAGACCCACGGCAGCAAACGGGAGTGCAAGCCTGATCACAGCCGGGTCCATCATATGCAGCCGGGCATTGTACCAGAAGCTGATATCCTGTGATACCTGAAAATAGACAGCCAGCGCCTGCGAGACTCCGCCGAGGAAGGTGCCGATGATCGTGCCAAGCACAGCCAGCGTCAGCGGCGATACACCGCCTGGCAGCAGCTTGGCCGTGCCGAAGACGAGAAATGCCCCCAGCGCGGAGCCGGCCAGCGAATATACGATCATCGTCATGGAAGAAGCGCCCGGCAGGAATACCATGCACAGCGTAACGGCGAATACAGAGCCGTCGCTGATCCCCATGATAGACGGAGAAGCGAGATAATTCCGCGTCATCCCCTGCATCAAAGCGCCTGACACAGCCAGGAAGGCACCAATCAGCAGCGCACCGGCCGTACGCGGAATACGCGAGGTCCGTACAATGACATGATCAATATTCTCAGGGTCTGCGTGGAAAATGGCATTCAGCACCGTACCGAAACTCATCGGTTTCGTTCCGTACGCTACAGATAACACACTAATAATAATAATGAGGACAACCCCCAGAACCAGCAGGGAGGCTGTCTTAATTCCGCTTGTCCATTTCATGTCATCCCACTCTTTATGTACTTTTATAATGATCATTGTAGTGATAATGATTATCAATTAGAAGTATATCGAAGCGCGCTGTCCCGCACCATGGACAAATTACGGAACAACTATGGACGATTGGCCGGAAGTAACTGAAGGATCTGCCGCAGCATCCGCAGCTGTGCATATGCAGAATCCTCGCGCCACGGATCGGAACTCAGTACATGCACATGATGCCGCTGGACGGCGGGGATCTTCATCCACACGGGGTCAGTCTGCAGCTTCTTCCACTCCCCCAGCGTGTCATACTCTTGACGGATCAGCATCAGTAGATGATCTGCCGGCAGCTCCGCAAGCATAGCCGGAGTGACAGGAACATTATAAACCTCAGTCCCGCACTCGTAAGCCGGATGCAGTCCAAGCTCACGATACAGTATGCTCGCCATCCCCTCGTTGCAGTGCAGGAACAGCTGGCTGCCCAGCATACGGATAACAGTAACCGTTCTCTTGCCCAGCCCTTCGTGCAGGCGGTCTTTCGCTTCGCCCGCTTCCCGGTCGAAGGCCGCCAGCCATTGCTCACCCTGCCACTCTTCACCCAGCAGCCGGGCCAATTCGTGAAATTGTCCGCGCCAATCCGAACTCTCTGTGGTGAGATAGTTAACCGGAGCAACCTGCTCAAGCGCTGTCCGTTCATCGTCAGCCAGCCCTGCCGGGGCTAGGATAAGCTCTGCGTTAGACTGTTTAAGCACTTCAATATTGGCCTGCCAATCCTGGTTGCTGCGGTAGGCGCTGATATGTACAGGAATATCGGTGCGGTAGTTCCGGTAATAATATTCGGTCCATTTCGGATGCAGCGCCGCTGCATATGGAGTGATATTCAGCGGCAGCAGCTGGCCGAGCAGCCCGGGCGTATAGGCGGCCAGCTTACGCCGCCGGCTTTTCATATAGACTGCGGGCGGTATGCCGATCATCTTCTTGAATTTTCGGCTGAAATAGAATTCATCGGCATAACCGACCTTATGGGCGATGTCCCGCAGCTTAACACCGCTCTCCGCCATCAGGCGCTTAGCCTGCTGAATACGCAGCTCGGCTGCGTATTCCAGAGCGCTTTTGCCATATTTCTTCTTATACAGGTCAACGAAATATTTAGCGCTGAAATCAGCAGACTGAGCCACCTGCTCTACGGTCAACGCCTCGGTATAATGGGCCTCGATGTATTGCTTGGCCTGCTCCAGCGCCGAATTTGTATCTCTGGGCCGTTGCAGGCTGGTCACGCGGAGGTCGTACAGCAATTCCTGGAAATCAAGCTGACTCCGGAAGCTGATGCTCTGTTCACCCTGTTCGGCAAGCAGAAACAGCTCACTCCATTTGGCCGACATCCCTTTGGACGGATGAAACGGCAGCCTGCCGTCCCCCTGGTACAAGCGCACATCCTTCACCGGCACACTACTCCCGTTATCTCCTGATTTCCCATGAACGTACACATCGAAATACAAGATATACATCTCCAGCCCCCCGGCCGGCTGCACCGTTCCGCAGGTCTGTTCCGGTAAGCAGAGCACAGCCGAACCCGCCGCCAGCTCATACTGGCAGTGATCCGCGATGAACTGGACTGAACCGCCCTTCACTACGGCTAGTGCATAAGAGAAAAGCAGCTGCTGTGCAAGATGGACTTCCCCCGTTCCCTTCAACGCCTGTACAGACAGAAGCCGGAAAGACAACGGGTCCCAATCGTCCGGATCATCTTGGTTATCTATAGAAGTTGTCTGTTGTATAAGCTCCATTACAGTGCACACCACCAAATCTGAACGAATGTTATGAAATATACCTTTAGTATATTGATAATCATTCTCATTGGCAATGTCAATGGGAGCTAATTTCATAGAGAATTATGATTCGCTCCTAATACTGCCTTTGGTCCGCATAGCAGAAGGCGGCTGCCCGTTCAGTTGTTTGAAGCTTTTGCTGAAGTGAAATTCGTCGCTGTAGCCGCAGGCGGCTGCAATCTCCTTCAAGGTCAGTCTCGTGTACAGCAGCAGCTTCTTCGCATGCTCATAGCGGATCTCACTTAAATAGCTTTTGGGGCTCTTGTGCAGATACCGCTGAACAAGGCTGCGTAAATAGGAGGAGGAAATCCCATAGCGCACCGCTAATTCATGCATAAGCAGGGGTTCATTGTAGCGGTGTTCAAGATCATCCTTGATCCGTAAAAACAGCTCATAGCCCTGCCCCCGGCCCAGATTGACATTCGCCTGAGCCTGAAGCAATTCGTTCATAAGCTGATAGAGCAGCGACTGGGTCATCAGCTGGCTCCCGGTGCTTCCGGGGACCCAATCCGCAGCAATTCGATGGAACAAATGTCCAAGCTGTTTGCCCGGCTCGCCCTCCGGCTTCAGCATGAACTGCAGCGGCAGCACATCCACCGGCTCTACCCTGCCCTGATTGTCCGCCGAAGGCGACAAGGTATAGAGCGAGAGCAGGATCATCGTTATCCGCAGCGGCTCCCCGCTTCCGCAGCTCATCTCCATAGGCAGCCCCGGCCGCAGATAGAACAGCATTCCCGGCGATACGGGATGGTCTTCATCTGTGCGGAAGATCCCTTGTCCTTCCTGAATCCAATAGAAACTATGCACATGGATATTCTGGCGGATATCACTCCAGTGCGGGAATGTGACCTTATCGTGAATCCAGTGAATATCTATGGCAAGATTCTGCAGAACCTTCTCCACTCTCTGATCCCCCCGTTTCTCTGATTCTCCTGAAATCAGCATAGGATGCTGAAGCGTTTTTGACAAGCTAATCGTGTTCTTTATGCCATGTCCCTGTCCTTCCTCCACTGCTACACTTAAGTAATCAACGACTTGCGTTATGAAGGAGAGACTGAGATGCCTGAACAATTATCCGCCTCACGGAAGGCGCTCGATTACATGCCCTGGATCGGCCCCTCCGCGCAGGAGCGGCAGGAGCAAATCCTATACCAGCAGCAGCTTGCCGCTGTGTATCCCTGTACCTTTGGTGAGTCCTGTTATGTCTCGCCGCTGGCGGTTGTACTGCCGGATGAGCTTCAGATGGGCGACCGGAGCTATATTGCAGGCGGGGCCGTTGTCCGCAGCGCCCGCCTCGTCATGGGCAGTGACTGCTCACTCAACAGTTATAGTGTGCTGTCAGGCGATATTACCATGGGAAATGGGGTAAGAGTTGCTTCACATGCAAGTATGTACGGGTTCAATCACGGATTTGCGTCCACCGATATCCCGGTCTTCCGCCAGCCTCTGACCGTTAAAGGGATTATCATCGGTGACGACGTATGGATTGGAGCCAATGCCGTTATTCTGGACGGTGTGCAGATCGGTTCCCACAGCATTGTCGCTGCCGGTGCCGTGGTTACCAGAGATGTGCCCGCTTACAGTATTGTCGGCGGTAATCCGGCCAGGCTTATCCGCAGCCGGCTGTGCGGGGATACAGCAGAAATGGCAGCGGCACATGAACAAGAGGAGGATATAGGGATGAAGATGGATACGCAAGCTGGAGGAGCGGCAGTGAACACAGGTACGGGTACAGATGCGGCTGATGCAGCTGTACCGGCAGATAGGGAATCAGCCGGAAACATGAAGCCAGTTACTCAGGGTGTGCAGCCATTCAGCCTGCTCGCACAGCAGCTGGCTGATTTCGGCAATCAGGCGGGAGAGCAGCTGATTCCGCTGCTGGAGTACTACTCAGAGGTAACGGAGGAAGAGAATTTCTTCCGCGACCGGCCTGGATTTAAACGGACAGTCAGAGCTTACTGCGATGCAGTGGAGATTGCCGCGATGTTCGGCAGCCTGCCCCCTGGCTGGACGCGGGAGGAGCTTATCGCTACATTGCAAGGATTTCAGGATGCCGGGACAGGACTGCTGCCCGACCCTTGGTCTCCGCCTGGAGCGGATAACCGGCCCGAACTGCTGACCGACCATCTCTCCCGGTATCATCTTCTTGCTGTAGGGTACGCGCTGGAAGTGCTCGGTTCTGCCCTGCGCCATCCGGTTGCTGTTGCCGAAGATATGGATATAGTGGTGTTGTATCAGCAGCTGAATGATCTGCCGTGGGAGGACAATGCCTGGGGCGGCGGCGACTGGATCGACTGCTTCGCCACGGGCCTGTACCACAACCTGAAGACGTTCGGCTCCCGCAAACGGCCGGATGACCTTTTCGGCTGGCTGGCGACCCATTGCCGCCAGGACTCCGGGCTGTGGGGCCTGCCAACAGCGGAGGAAGGCTGGCTTCAGCCGGTGAACGGTTTCTACCGGCTCACCCGCGCAACCTATGCGCAGTTCGGCCTTCCTCTGCCGTATCCGGAGCGCAGCATCGATACCGTGCTGGCTCATAGCAGGGACCGCCGGTTCTTCCGCGCAGAGGTGCTTAACGCCTGCAATGTGCTGGATGTGGTCCATCCGCTCTGGCTCTGCCTGAAGCAGACCGATTACCGCCGCCCGGAAATCCGTACCTGGGCGGAGAATATGCTGAGCGAAGTGCTGAAATTCTGGGTTCCGCAGCGCGGCTTCGCCTTCCAGTTATCCCAGCAGCAGGATACGGGGCTGCAGGGAACCGAAATGTGGCTGAGCATCATCTATCTGCTGGCTGACCTGTGCGGCGTAAGCACATCGCTAGGATATTCTCCAAAGGGAGTGCACCGCCTGGACCCTGCCTTCTCACTGCCCCCGAGATAACTTCAGTCCGTTATCACCTCCGCAGTAACTTGACATCCTTGCCCGCTCCGATCTTCAGCACAAACACAAACAAACCGCCGCTTACCGGAATGCTATTCCGGCGTGCGGCGGTTTGTTTGTACTCTTGGAGACCCGTCACCTGAGCCGTACAAGCGGCAGGAAAATATCATCGATGATTCCGGTAACCGTCTCATCAGATACAGGTTCATGGGTAGTAAGCAGCTCATAGCGGAATAAATCGAGGGGAAGCAGAATTACCCGTTCAGGAATGCGGTCCAGACGCACCTCACCCCGTTTCTCGGCATTCTCCAGAATTGTCCCCATGATCGCGTTCAGCTTGCCTCCGGTTTTGGGAGGCATGATCTTCGGCAGCAGCGCAATCAGATCATCGCCGTGATAATCCACCAGCAGGCCGTGGATCGTCTCAGCGCCTAAGCCCTGCAAAGGCCGGGCGAAGCTCTGAAACAGCTGCAGCATATCCGTGCGCAGATCGCCAGAATCGGGAGCGGCCAGAGTAGTCTTAGGCATGTGCTTCTTAATCGCGGCCGCAACAATCTTGGCTTTATTCGGCCAGCGGCGGTAGAGTGCGGTTTTATTGGTTTGCGCCCGGACCGCAATCCCCTCCATCGTCAGCCGGGCATAACCCGCTTCGCCAAGCTCTTCCCAGGCGGCCTGCAAAATGGCTTGTTCGAGAACCTCCCCGCGGCGGCGCCCGCCTCTGGGCTGATCTTCTTGCTTGATATCGTTCATGTCGTTTCCTACTTTCGGGAGATTTCAGGATGTATGTTGCTATGGAGCTTCCACCATACGTTGCTTTTATTGCCTAGTTTTCAGAACGTCCAGACGCCGCAAAAACGGCAGAAAATTCTCTTGTTGCATTCCGGCTGCTTTTACTCTATCTTATTCATATAAGGTACGCAACGTACCGTACCTTATTATGTGGAGAGGAGCATATTTATGTCAGACCAAAAAACCAAGCCCAAGAAAGCACAGAAAGAGAAGCTTGATCCCGCCATTCTTAAAGTAGCCCTCATTCTGGTCTTCGGCGCACTCGCGCCGTTATTCGATTCCACGATGATCAACGTAGCCATCAGGACACTTACCTCAGACCTGCAAAGCTCTGTAGCCGTTATCCAGTGGGTTATTACAGGTTACGTCCTGACCATGGGTATGGCAATTCCAGTGTCCGGCTGGGCAGTCAACCGTTTCGGCGGCAAAAAAGTATACATGTTCTCGCTCGCCGTATTCCTGGCCGGTTCGGTCCTCTGCTCGCTGGCCTGGAATCCCGGCAGCCTGATCGGATTCCGCCTCCTGCAGGGTGTTGGCGCAGGAATCTTAATTCCGACGCTGCAAACCGTGCTTGTCCAGACTGCCGGGGGCCGCAACATCGGACGTATGATGTCAATCATCAGCATTCCCACCCTGCTGGGGCCCATTCTCGGTCCCGTGCTGGGCGGGGTCATTATCAACAGCCTGGGCTGGCGCTTTATTTTCTATGTGAATATTCCCATTACCCTTATTGCCATGCTGCTGGCCTGGCGGGGCATTCCGGCGGATGAGCCGTCCACACGCAAACAGACGCTTGACCTTACCGGTCTGCTGCTGCTGTCTCCGGCATTCGCCATCCTTATCTACGGCATCGCCCAGGTCAGCACCTATGGCGGATTGAACAGCAGCAGAGTGATTGTTCCGCTGGCGGCTGGCCTGATCCTTATGGCAGCCTTCATCATCTATGCCCTGCGGACACGCATAGAGCCGCTGCTTGATCTGAGGTTATTCAAATCGCGCATCTTCTCCGCTTCGAATGTCACTGTATTCCTGGCGGGCATGGTTATGAACGGGGCTTTACTTCTCCTGCCATTATACTATCAGCAGGTACGCGGTGAAAGTGTATTGTATACCGGAATGATGATGATTCCGCAAGGACTGGGTATGCTGCTCACCAGAAGCTGGATCGGCAGTCTGTCCGACCGCATCGGATCGCGCATCATCGTCATTCTGAGTCTGCTCGTCACTATATTTGCTACACTTCCGTTTGCCTTCGCCGGTTCGGATACGAATCTGATCCTGCTCGCGGCCGCACTGGTAGTCCGGGGGGCTGCCCTGAACGGGCTCCTGATTCCGGTAATGGTATCCGCCTATGTTGGGCTGCGCAAGGATCAGATCCCCCATGCCAGTATCTCCATGAAGATCTGCCAGACGATCGGCGGCGCCTTCGGGGCAGCAATTCTGGCCACTGTATCCCAGCACCAGCTGTCCGGGCAGTCTGCCTCCAGTCTCCAGAACATTGCCGGAGCGTACGATGTGGCTTTCTGGTGGTCAATTGGCTTTGCCGTGATCGCATTGATTCCTGCACTCATCCTGCCATCGCACCGCAGCAGCCCTGCGGCTGGCAGGGGATAAACTTCAAGCGGATAGTAAGGCGGAACATCAGCATCACCTGCCTGTGCCAAAACCAAAACCCCCGGATCCCGCTGATAGAGCGGAGATCCGGGGGTTTTGGTTGCTTTTAAAAGGGATGGACTTTACTGCCCGAAACCGACACGCGGACGTTCCCGTTCTTTGGTCTGCACCTCAACAGCGCGAATCGAAGTGATTGGAATGTAGAGAGTCTGGTACTCCGTGCTGTACTTCACGAACTTCTCATCCAGCTCCTCCAGTACTCCCCCTCTTACAGTTGTGCCATCCAGGAAATGAATCGATACTTCCTGCCCTTTCAATGCTGACAACATCTTCATCCGCTCCTTCATTTACAGATTGGTAATAATCGTGTCGATAATCCCGTATTCCAGTGCCTCTTCTGCCGACATGAAATAATCCCGGTCCATGTCCTTCTCCACCTTCTCCGGCGGCTGGCCGGTACGGTCCGCCGTAATCTGGACAATCTTGTGCCGGATCTGGAGAATACGTCTTGCGCTGATGGCGATATCACTGGCTTGACCCTGTGCGCCGCCATGCGGCTGATGGATCATGATCTCGCTGTTCGGCAGGGCGGATCTTTTGCCGGTAGCTCCTGCCAGCAGCAGCAGCGAAGCGAAGGAAGCCGCAAAACCGGTGCAAATCGTATTCACCTGCGGTTTGATTACCTGCATCGTATCATAAATGCCAAAGCCGGCGGTAGTCGAGCCTCCGGGGCTGTTAATAAACATCTGGATGTCCTTGTCCGGCTCATCCGCCGCCAGGAACAGCAGCTGGGCGATAATGCTGTTGGCCAGCCCGTCATCAATCGCCGCACCCACGAATACAATCCGGTCCTTCAGCAGCCGGGAATAAATATCGTAGGACCGCTCGCCTCTGGAAGTCTGTTCAATGACGTAAGGTATAATACTCATCAGGTTATGCCTCCTCTGATCTGTCTTTGTGTTTATATCCTGTAAACGGACCAGGGGAGGTTAAAGATACGGGCGGGCGGAATCTGGCGGGTATAGAGGAATCGCGTACCTTTTACAAAGCGCCGTTCGTTTATATAATAGTAGCAATAGCTATCTATATAAGCTGAATCGCATTAAATAACAACATGCACAAAGGAGAGAGCCAAGATGAGGATTCTTGAACATCACCGTATACCGGATACAATGATGGATATAGATAAGAAAAATCTGCAGGCGCTGGGGACTGCGCTGCACCGGTATTGCCTGTCGCTCACCCGTTCCAGCTTCGACGCCGAAGATCTGGCCCAGGAAACCTGGACCAAAGCGCTGGGATACAGTAAGTTCAATGTAAGTCCCAACCCCGAAGCCCTGCTGCTGCGGATTGCTAAGAATACGTGGATTGATGCTGCGAGGCGTAGAGGCTCTCTGATCCGTGCACTTGAACGCTCAGAAACCCTGGCAGATTCAGCCCTTGTCCCGGCTCCACAAGGAGACCGTTCCGAAATCGAACCCGCCTTTCAGGCTTTGATTAAACATCTCTCTCCGCTGCAGCGGGCCGCCTTCGTGCTCCGTGATGTTATGGGATATTCAGCCTCCGAGACAGCCGCACACATAAGCACTACCGAAGGTGCAGTCAAAGCGGCTCTGCACCGGGCCCGCCTGGCCTTATCCAGAGTCCGGGAAGAACTGGCTGAGAATGAGGGGCCTGCTCTTCCGCCGAATGCTGATTACCGGGCTTATCTCCAGGCGCTGGCTCATGCCTATGAGCAGGGTCAAATCCCGGTTATGCTGGAGCTGCTCCGTCAGGAGACAGCCGCAGAAGTAACTGTTGCCGTAAGTACTGCCACAGTGCATGCCCAGTATTCCGGAAGCGGAAGCTTCTCCTATCTGAATGGAAGCAGCACATATGCCGGGCTGCGGATGGCAGCTTAACTTTATAATGTGAGTCTTAGCTCCTCACCACACTAAACTTTAGGAGTGTAGCCAAATGAAGAATGTGCTTGTACTCGGAGGAACGCGGTTTTTTGGTAAAAGACTGGTGGAGCTGCTGCTTCAGGACGGGGACAGCCGGGTAACCATTCTGACCCGCGGTGTAACAGAGGATGATTTCGGTGACCGCGTAGCCCGCCTGGCCGTGGACCGGACTGATGAAGCTGCGCTGGAGCGTGCTGTAGGGGATATTGACTGGGATATCGTCTACGATAATATTTGTTTCTCACCGGATGAGGCAGCGGCGGCGGTGCGGATATTCTCCCGACGGGCGAAGCGGTATATTCTGACCTCAAGCCTGTCTGTCTATAATCCGCAGCCTGCGATACTGACTGAAGCGGATTTCGATCCGGAACACTATCCCCTTAAGCTGGGCGGGAAGGCGGACTTCAGTTACCAGGAAGGTAAACGGCTGGCCGAGACTGTTCTGCTACAGACAGCGGACTTCCCGGTGGCAGCGGTGCGGTTCCCGATAGTGCTGGGCACGGATGACTATACGCGCAGGCTGCATTTTCATATAGAGCATGTACAGGCAGGGCAGCCGATCGGCATCCCCAATCCGCAGGCGGAGATTTCATTCATCCGTTCCGATGAAGCCGCTGATTTCCTGCACTGGCTGGGCACATCCACATTGACGGGTCCCGTGAACGCCTGCTCGGACGGTACACTAACCATCGGCGGGGTTATCTCCATTGTTGAAGCGGCAACAGGTAAACCTGCCGTAATCCGGAGTGAAACTGCCGATAAGGACCAATCTCCCTTTGGCATCGAAGAATCATGGTACATGGATACGGCAAAAGCCCGCTCTGCGGGCTTCAGCTTCCTGTCATTATCCGAATGGTTCCCGGAGCTGGTCACTTCGCTGAATCGTTCACTTAGCTAGGACCAGTAGCTCTTCCTCTGATTCGCTCTGCTGACTCTTGGATTCCTCGATCACCAGCAACACTCCAGACTGAGGCCGGTGAATTCCGGCTCCGGTCTTTTTTTCAGGCTCCGCAAATGTTCCGGCTTCTGACTTTGGGGCCGGCTTCTCTGATGTCTGGTCCGTAATCTTCTCCAAAGTCTTCTCTGCCGTCTTGTTCACTTCTTTGGTTTCCGCCTTCTCAACGTTCGCCTCTGCTATCTTCGCTTCAGCCTTTGCAGCTGTATTGTCAGCCGCTTGAACTTCAGGCCCGTCCGCAATTTTGAACACATTAATCTCCCGGAATAACCGCTGCGAGATTTCATTAATCTCCTCCGCCTGCCGTGCGATGTCGCTGATGGCCTGATCCTGCTGTGTGCTGGAGGCATTCACTTCCTGCACCCCCGCCGCTGTCTGCTCAGCCACGGAGGCTACGGAATGGACCGATTCGGCAAGCCGCGAGTTGATTGTACGGGTCTGTTCCACCTTCTCGTGAATCTGCCCGATCTGCGTGCTGATGCCTGCAATGGATTCATCGATAGCCCCGAAGGATGCCAATGTCTCCGCCACCTGATGATCCTGCTGCTCGAGACTTTCTTTGGTCTCCATCATATATCCCTGGAAATCAGCCATGCCGGCCTGAAGCTCCTGGATAATCCGGCTGATATGCACGGACGAATCATTCGTCTGCACAGACAGGTGTCTGACTTCATCGGCAATAACGGCGAAGCCTTTGCCTGAAGCTCCGGCCCGTGCTGCCTCAATCGCGGCATTGAGCGAGAGAATATTCGTCTGCTTCGAGATCTCCGTGATTGAATTGGTGATGCGTGAAATATCCTTGGACTGGTTCACCAATTGCTCCAGCGCCACGTAAACCTTGTTGATCGACTCCCGGGAATGCTGTGAAATCTGGCGCAGTGCAGTAACCGTATCAGATCCCTGCTGCGTATTCCGGTTAGCCGTTTCACTGGTCACCAGCATCACATCCGTATACTCGGTAATATCCTGAACCCCGCGGGCCAGCTCCTCCAGCAGCAGCGTGCTCTGCTCAGACTGAACGGCCTGCTGGTCAGCGCCAAGCGAAATCTCCTGAATCGTTCGGACGATATCCCGGTTCGTATGCGCGGTAATCGCCGATGACTGCTGAAAAGAATGTGAGTATTCGGCAAGTGAACCCGCAGCAGACAACGTCTGCCGCAGCATGCCCTGCACCCTGCCCACCATATGATCGAAATGATGACTGAGCTGTCCCAGCTCATCATTGTACGGAGAGTTGATCTGCTGCCGCAGATCACCGTCGGCGATTTGCCTGAGTGCAGCCTGGAGCTTGCCGACCGGCGACAGGAATGAGCGGATCAGCAGCCAGGCGAGTACGAGCATGAACAGGAACACTCCGCCAGCAGCATAAGCCACAATCGAAACCGTATCGTCGAGCAGCGTAAATGAAACATTCTGCGCCTGCTCTGCATTGTCGGCGGCTGCCGTATATAGCTTCCCGTTCGTCTCAAGCATGGATTGATTCAGCGCAAGTGCCTTCGTATGTATAACATCAATCTGTTCCAATACAGTTAGCGGATCAAGTGTTTCATCCGACATTGCTCCGAGCAGTTCCGTAATGAATTCCCCATATTCTGCGGCCTGAGAGCCCAGAAGTCCAAGCATTGTGAATGCTGGTGTGTCCTGCTCAAATTCCACCTTGGCAAGTTCAGCCAACATCTGCTGCTGTTTCTCCTGCAACGGCTCCGCCAGCTCTATATCGCTGGATTCAGCGAGGGAGGTCTCTGCACGGTTCAGCTCCTGCAGCAGCTGGGTGATGGTTGAGACTGTAATTCTTTTCTCCATTTCGCTCTTCTGCCGTTCCATAGATAGCTCTACCTGGTTAATCTTATGTCCTTGGTACAGAGCCACGCCCAGAAAAATAAGCGTAATTGCCGAGAAACTGAAGATAAGCTTCCATTTCATCGAAAAGTGCAGCAGGTTCCCCTTCAAAAGTATCATCCCTTCATATCAAGCTAGTCTTCGCAATAGGTATATTCTGCTAATAACCTCATTGTAGAAGCCGGATATTAACTGTTGTCCAAGCTTGTGTATGCGGAACGTAAAGAATGTGTTGCGAAAATGTTAACAAAACGGCAGAATTTAAGAAAATAGGACCAACGGGGGGGTTACGTATGAAATTGGAGCGGCTGATCTCCATTATCTATAAGCTTTTGAATCACGAGGTGCTGTCTGCGGCCATGCTGGCTGAAGAGTTCCAGGTATCGCAGCGGACCATCTACCGGGATATCGATGTAATCTGTGCGGCGGGGTTCCCGGTCGTATCGTATCAGGGAATGAAAGGCGGATATGGCATGATGGACGGCTACAAAATGGATAAAAGCCTCCTCGGCACTTATGATGTCAATGCCCTGATTACGGTGCTCCGCAGCCTCTCTACCGTGTTTGAGGACGGGCGTACGCAAGGGACCATTGAGCGGCTGCAGACCATCGGACCGGAGCATCTGACACAGAGCCTGTCTGTAGACCTCGACACCCTGCGGACGGAACCCGATGCGCTGCGTCATATACGGACAGCCATCACCGGGCGCATAGTGATCCGCTTCGATTATATCGACACCATGAATGAACGTACGGCCCGGGCTATCGAGCCGCTGCGGCTTCATTACAAATACCGCAACTGGTACATTTACGGTTATTGCCGCACCCGGCAGGCTTACCGGGAGTTCCGTCTGTCCCGGCTGATGAATTTGCTCCTGACCGGGGAAACCTTCAGTCCGCATCCGGAGGTGCCGGAAGAGGCTACCTCATCAGACAAGGTGTGGCATGACCAGCTGGAGGATGTAGTGATCCGGGTGGGACCGGAAGCGTTGGCCGAAGCGCTGGATCAGTTTCAGCAGATGGACAAGCAGTTCCACGAAGATGGAAGCATGACGATGCGCATTCCGGTATATCAGCCGCTCACAGCACGCTGGTTATGGGCCATCCTGCTCAGCTTCGGCAGCGGTGCCGAGGTCCTCGAACCCCTCCCACTGCGCGCCATCATCCGGGAGCAGCTCCAAAACGCACTCAAACCTTATGAAGAAGTATGACACGCTGTTGTCAAACTTCTTTTTTTATGATGTAAGCAGACTCAAACACACGAGGAGGACATTATGTTTAATGTAATTCAGGAGATCAATTGGATGGCTGTTGTACTTGGAACCCTGGCGTTATCTTTGGTGGGAGGCCTTTGGTTCACTGTTATCTGGGGCAAGGCATATGCCTTTGCACTGGGAAAAGAGAATGCGCCCAGTGGAAACGGCTTGGCCGTCCTTTATGAGGACGGTATCGTTACAGCGGTAAATGGAAGGAACATTAATGATACGAAACAACCTATGAATCCTTCTGTTTCCAAAGAAAAACCGGCGCTCCGTTTCATCTTGGGTCCCCTGGTATGCGGACTGGTAACAACAGTAGCGATGGCGGTACTGTTCTATGCGTTCGATATCGAATCCTTCACGGATGCTCTTCTCTTTGGCGGGATTGTCGGAGCTGGATTATTGGCATCCACAACCGTGAATACCGGGATCAATCCCAACATCCCCAGGCCGCTTCTCTACGGACTGGTTAGCGGGAGCTATTTTTTCCTGTCCGGGCTGATTGTCAGTATAATTCTTGTAGCGATGAGTTGAACAATTGAAGCTGTTGTACGTGTTGCAACATTAATTCATAGTTACCACTAAACAAAGCTGCCTGGTCCTCTTGTGAGGGCCTGGCTGAATTTATTTTCCTATTGCACTTCGTACAACAGATGGTTCAATAATCCGCTGATAAATAGAATCTGCAGCACTTTGTACAATAGAACTCTATGGAATCGGTGAAATTGGACAGATAGCCGGAAATCAATTGCATGAAATACATCAGAACTGGTTTTAGCAGACGATAACGCAGAATCTATTGCATAAAGTGCATTTTAATGAAGAACCATACAGCTGTTGAACGGGATTCTCATACCAGGGCAACCTGCAATTTAAGCCAAACGTCCGGTGTGAGTTCCAAGTTCATGCTATATCGCTGACAGAAGGGATTGTAAAGTAACTATGAACACTGAAAATCTCATTGCGGCAACATCAAGGGAAGAGTTGAGAAACTGGCTGATGGTGAACAGTACGGCTGAACTCTTTTGCCGGGTGGAAGTCAGTATGAAGCCGCTCCCGGGCACGCTGCTATACCTGGACGCCGTTGAAGAGGCTTTGTGCTTCGGCTGGATCGACGGGGTGAAGAAAGTGAACGCTGAAGCGAAGCTGGTCCAGAGATTGTCTCCCCGCAGCAGACGGAGCTCATGGACTGAGCTTAATAAAGAGCGTGTTCGCCGCCTGGAGAAGCTGGGCTTGATGCGTGATGAAGGACGGCGGGTCCTTCCTGATATGGACATTAATTCTTTTAGAATAGATGAGGTTATCGAACAGAAGCTGAAGGAAGATATGCAGGTGTATGAGAACTTCATAGCCTTTCCGGCGCTCTACCGGCGGGTGCGGATCGATACGATACAAAGCTACATCCATCAGCCTGATTTGTTTCAGCGCAGACTGGAGAAATTCATTGCCAACACCAGAGACAATACAATGTACGGCCAATGGCATGATAACGGGCGCCTGCTGGAGTATTAAGTTAAGTCCTGCTGTACTGCTTGAGTTAAGATAAGTTGGCCGGAGGGTGATATAGTGTGGAGCTTAGCGCATACGCATTGTTCGGCGGGACTTGGCGGGGACAGGGTGAGAGCATAGCGGGAGCTTGGCGGGAGCTTGCGGCGACTTGGCGGGGCTTTGGCGGGGGAAGAATAGCTTCACGATCGTATCCGCTCATGAATAGGACTGAGAATCCGCTATTTGGGCAAAACAGGCGGTTTTGCGGGTCAAGCGGACTCAGAATCGCTTATATGTCCGTCCACACCTCGTTTCGGGCTTCAATGAACAAGTTAGCGGAATCTCAGTCCGTTTGGGCGCACCAAGCAGTGTTTTTTGGCAAAATAGCGTCTTCTCAGTCCGCATCCCCCTGCTGACGGGCATCTGCTCCGCTATCGGTCCTGCCACGCTGACGGCCATTCGCTCCAGTAACAAAACCGGCCTCCCTCCTTCGCCATCAAGCTTCAGCTTTTCTGCGATGTCCGCCCTGGTACAACATGAGGACTAAAGAATTGAGTTTCTTTCATGCAGCAATTTATGTATGCCGTATCAAGTGGAGACTCTGTGATAGTTGTATTCTGTACAATTAAAAACAGCGAACAGGCAGGCTTGCCTTATATAAGTGTATTCTGTACAACTATATCTGCCCGAATGGGCGAAATCCTTCAACAATCGGAAGTTTAATTGTACGAAATACAACTAAACGAATAACTGGTTAGAAATCCGATGATTTAGTTGTACAAAGTGCAATTAAGCATACACGTAACGCGTACCTCATTCCGCATACCCTAATCGGGTCACTGCAAACCCTCACCATATTCCTCTAGAATTAAACAAAAAACAAGCCCCCGTAGCCGGAAGCCTGTCCTCATGCACACCTATATCCACACTATGCTATTGCGCGCTCTCATCCATATACATGACTTCCCACAGATGTCCGTCGATATCCTGAAAGCTCCAATTGTACATAAATCCATGGTCGACCGGATCATTGAACGGTTTGCCGCCGGCCTCAAATGCCTTATGCACCAGCTCGTCCACCTCTTCTCTGCTTGCTGCGGAGAAGGCTAGGATGACCTCCGTGTGTCCGGCAGTATCCACAACCGATTTCGAAGTGAAGGTGTTGAAGAATTCTTTGGTCAGCAGCATGGCGAACGTATTGTCATTAATGATCATACATGTTGCGTTCTCATCCGTGAATTGCGGGTTGAACTCAAATCCGAGTGCGGTAAAAAAGCTGATCGAATCCTGCAGATTACTCACCGGCAAATTAACAAAAAGCTGGCTTGCCTTATATCCCACTTTCTAATCACCTCTGCATCCTGGAGTGTGTTCCGCATCATTATAGCATGAACTTGTCTCAGGCAAAAAACCTCTGCGGGTGCGGGTGCGAGGGGCGGGCGGGTGTGGGGCGAGCGCGGTACAGGTGCCGAGGCGAGCGCAGTACAGGTGCCGGGGCGAGCGCAGTACAGGTGCCGGGGCGAGCGCAGTACAGGTGCCGGGGCGGGCGGGTGTGGGGCGAGTGCGGCACAGGTGCCGGGGCGGGCGCGGATGCGGGCGCAGCACCCCGCAGCCCCTCCCGGCGAAAAGACCGCCGCCGGGCATCAGCCCCGGCGGTACACCCATTCGCCGGCTTTGCAGAGCGCCGCCAGCGCCGGCCCCGCGCTGCCCCGGCGGAGCAGCGCAATATCCGCCGGCGCGCCGGCGGCCAGGCCCGCTGCCTCCGGCAGGGCCATGAAGCCTGCCGGGTGCACGGACGCCATGTCCCAGGCGTCCGGCAGGTCGGCCAGGCCCGCGGCGCTAAGGCGCGCGATATGGCGCAGCAGCATCTGCGCCGAACCGGCCAGCAGCCCGGGCTGGCCGGCGAGATGCAGCCGGCCCTCCGGGGTCAGCACGACGCGGCCGCCGACCGGCGTGTCGTAGCTGCCGGGCGGCAGGCCGGCGAGGGCAACGGCATCGCTGATCAGCAGCGCCCGGCTGCCCTTGACCTTCATCGCCACCTTCAGCACCTCATCCGGGAGGTGGAAGCCGTCGGCGATCAGCGTGCACCACAGCTCTTCTTCGGCGAGCTGGGCCCACAGATAATTCGGATGACGCGGCAGCGTGGCATGCGCCCCATTGCCGAGATGCGTGGACAGCCGCGCTCCGGCCGCGGCCGCCTCCGAGATCTGCGCCGTGCTTGCCGAGGTATGCCCGATGGAGACCGTAACGCCTTGCCGTACGCAGTGGCGAATAAATTTCGCACTCCCCTCCCATTCCGGGGACATCGTTACGATGGAGATCCGTCCGCCTGAAGCTTCCTGCCATTGATCGAACAAGGCCGCATCCGGCGGACGGATATGCTCCAGACTATGCGCTCCGCGCGGCCCGTCTTCGGGAGAGAGAAAAGGTCCTTCCAGATGGATGCCGCCAATCGTCGAAGCGGCGGCAGCATCCTCTTCGCAGGCCCGGGCAATCGCCCGCATCGCGCCGTGAATCGTATACGGGGCACCGGTGATCACCGTCGGATAGCAGGTGGTTACTCCTTCAGCCCACAAGGCGCGGACCGCTGCCTTGACAGCCTCTGCGGTCAGCACCGGATGATTGAAGTCATGGCCGCCGAAGCCGTTGATCTGCAGATCCACCAGGCCGGGCGCGGCTACCGGCAGCTCCAGCAGCTCATCCGGCGGCAGCGCCAGCGGTCCGTCCAGCGGTTCAATTCCCGCAATGATGCTGCCCTCCAGACGAATCCGGACCGGCTCACCTGTCCGGTAATGCAGCGCATCCACGTTCACCATACCACTGCTCCGAACGAGTCCGTGTCCACAAACAGCCGGCAATCTCCATGGCTGCGCAGAATCGTGGACGGGCAGTCCGTGGAGACGGATTCATGCAGCGTGCGGGTAACTGCACCGCGCTTCGTCGGGCCCGGAACCATACAGAACAGCCACTTGGCGGAGAGCAGTACCGGGATCGTCAGGGTCAGCGCCTGCTGCGGAACCTCCTCCAGACTGGCGAAGCATCCGTCATTCACCTGCTGATTGCGGCAGGCGGCATCGAGAGTGACCGCTTTGACCAGCAGCGGATCATGGAAATCCGCCACCGGCGGGTCATTGAAAGCCAGATGGCCGTTCTCCCCAATGCCGAGGCAGACAATATCTATAGGAGCTTCCGCCAGCAGCCTGCCATATCGCTCACATTCAGCCTCAAGGTCAGCGGCAGGGTTGATATAATGAACCCTGCCCGGCTTCACCTTGTCAAACAGCGATTCCCGGAGGAAGCTGCCGAAGCTCTGCGGCGAGCCTTCCCGGAGGCCGAGATATTCGTCCATATGGAACGCCGTAATCCGGCTCCAGTCCAGATCCTTGGCTGCGGCAAGCTCGGCAAGGAATTCATTCTGGGAAGGTGCGGCGGCGAAGATAATTCTGACCGTAGTCTTGGAAGCCAGCAGCGCGCGGATTGCAGCCGCAGCTTCACGTCCGGCCGCCTCTCCGAGCATCCGCCGGTTCTCAAATACACGCACCAGCATGGAACCTGCCATTTCGGTATGGATTGGTGTCACTTTCAGCATGAGTAGTGCCTCCCTGTCCCTTGTGGTTGTCCGTTCCTTGTCCCTTCCTCGCCCCGGAATTCACCCGGGGTAAGGCCTGTATGCAGCTTGAACAGCTTGGTGAAATAGCTTTTGTTCTCGTAGCCCAGCTGCTCAGCGACCTGCTCCACACTCTGCGGAGACTGGTCCAGCAGCTCTTTGGCATGCTCCATCTTGGTGTGGGTAACATAGTGGATGAAGCTCATCCCGGTTTCTTTCTTGAACAGGCGGCTGAAATAGCTCGAATTCAAGTGAGTGTATTCGGCGACCTCCTCCAGCGTAATTTTACGGTTCAGATGCCGGTCCACATACTGCTTCACCTTCTTGATCTCATCCCGCCGGGTCTCCTGGTACATCTCGCGGATCACGGGCAGACGTTCATAGAAGAATTGCAGTGACCACTCTTCCAGACTGTCGATATGCTCGATGGCAGTAATAGTGTCATGCAGCATCTCCAGGGAGAAGGTCGACTGGAATTGTTGCCGGGCCATGAGCCGCATCTGGTTATCGTAGAGCAGCTTGAGCATCCATTCCTTGACCTGGCGCGGGGCAAAACGCTTCACCCGGATATAGTCCATCCATTTGGACAGCAGCTCCTCGAGCCGCCCGGCTGATTCCTCAAGGAACGCTTCACGGATCTCCCGGGATGCTTCGGTGTACTGCAGAAACAGATCCTCGCCGTTGAACGGCTGGAGCTCCTTCAGCCCGGCCAGCTCGCCCGGCTTCAGATAGAAGGCATTCTCCCGCCCTTGTGTAAGCAGCGCTATTATCCCTTCTTGGAAATGCCCGCTGCCAGGCGGAATACACAGATATTGAAAGGATGCCCCTACCCCCGGCATACTCTGAATCGCGGAACGCAGCCTGCCTAGCATGGAGATATGGCCGGCACTTGCACCATTGCCCATACCTCCGGTGAAGACCAGCACGCAGTCCCGTCCGCTGTAAGGCAGACATACGGCGGCCGCTCCATCCTGAAGCACCGCTTCGGCGGCGGATTGCACCAGGGCCATTAGCGCAAGATCATCCCGGACCGTCTCGCCGGTACTGCCGCTGACCCGGCAGAGCACGGCTACATTCGCCGTCAACTCGGGTACAATCCCCAGCTCGGCGGCATCCGGAAGCCATTCGGTGTCCGGCAGCTCCCGGGCGGCAATCCGCCGCAGCACACTCTGCTTCAGCAGCACCTTTTGATTCTCCGCCATGCTTTTCCACTTCAATGTCTGGGCTCTGTCCGCATCCCTGCGGCGCAGATCATCGCCAATCTCCTGCAGCAGCCCGGTAATCAGCTCGCGGCTGATCATCTCCTTAAGAATGTAATCGCTCACCATCAGCTTTACTGCCTGCTGCGCATACGTGAAATCATCCATGCATGACAGTACCACGACGCGTAATTCCTCGTTCATCAGCTTCAGCTCGCGGATCAGCTCAATGCCGTCCATATAGGGCATGCCAATATCCGTAATCACGATATCGGGCATAGCGGCCTGCGCTTTCTCCAGGGCAACCAGACCATTTTTGCAGGCCGAATGAAGGGTCAGTCCAAGCTCGTTCCAGGGAATCACTGCCGAGAGAAAGTCCAGTACCGGATAATCATCATCCACCAGCATTACGCTATACATCGTTTCCACTCTCCCTTTCCTAACCTTGATCCGGAATTTCTTCAGGAAGCACAAACAGGAAGGTTGTCCCTTGCCCGGGGATACTGTCAATGGTAACCTCGAAAGCTGAACCGTAAGTCAGATACAGGCGCTCGTATACGTTCGACATTCCAATATGGGCCAGTCTGCTGGACGGCATAGATTCCTGCTCCGGCAGCTCAGAGCCTACCTCAGCCCGGAGCCGGTTCAGGGTAATCTCATCCATCCCCCGGCCGTTATCTTCAATCGCTATGAACAGACGGCTGTCCTGAGTCCAGGTGCGGATCAGAATGCGTCCGCTCTCCTGGCGCAGGCCATGAATATAAGCATTCTCGATGACCGGCTGCAGCAGGAAACGCGGGATTTTCAGCCCAAGGCTCTCCGAGGTGCAGTCTGTATCCAGCGTAACTTCATCAGCCTGACGGAAATTCAGCAGCTCTACATAACTCCTGACAATATGCAATTCATCATGGAGTGTTGTGTACTCATCACGCTGTTGAATGGTCATCCGCAGCAGGCGGGACAGCGAGAACAGCAGCTCCGCATTCTCCTCATCTCCCCGCATCATAATGCGCAGGCGGATGGAATTAAGGATATTGAACAGGAAATGCGGATTGATCTGCGATTGCAGCATCGCCAGCTCGGCCTTGCGCTTCTGCGCCTGCTCCACCTTAATCTGCTCGATCATCTTCTCCACCCGGTCCAGCATATGGTCAAAAGACTTGCCCAGCCGTCCAATCTCATCATACCCGCGCACGCCGGAACGGATGCCAAGCTCCCCCTGCTCTACTCTGGCCGCCACGCTGTCCAGCCTGATTACAGGCTTCGTGAATTGACGGACCAGCAGGACCAGAATCAGCAGGAAGAACGCTCCCGACACGATCTGAACGGCTGTACTCCAGCGGTGGGTTGCACTGATCTGGCTGACCGCCTCGCGGTAAGGCGATAGGCTGACGATCCGGTAGTTCCCATAGGGAATCTCCAGGCTGCTGAGCAGATATTGCTCATTACGGTAGTCCATGAAACGCGAATCCGCTGTACCCGTCAGTTCATCCGCAAGTGTAAAAGGCTGACCAAGCCGCGTCTTGTCCAGGGAGGCCAGTACCGTTCCGTCAGGTGAGATCAGCAGTGTCTCCTGGCCCTTACGGTTATCATTAAAAATCTGACTGATCCGGCTCTCGGCGATACTGATGATGACCGTCGCATAAGTGGAATTGGAGGACAGCTTCAGATTGCGGGCAATCGTCAGCACCTGCGGGCTGGTCTGCGCAACGGTAGGGATATAGTTATCGAGCACACCCGCCCAGTAGAGATCGAAGACAGGCTGCTGGCGGGCTTTTTCCATCCAGGGCTGGAGCAGCAGGGCGCCGACATCCAGTTTGGCGTAAGGATAATTTGAATAATATTGGCCGTCCGAGGTAAGCACGGTGACAAACGTTTTCTCCATCATGGAGGTCACGCTTTCCAGCTTTTCGGTAACCTCTTTGAATTCCAGGACATTTTTGGCTGTATCAGGCTGGTGCAGCTTACTGCGCTGCCAATTTTCTTTGAGAATAAGCGTGATCCCGGGATCGAACTGAATGTAATTCGACACCAGCACCATATTGCTGAGAAGGTTCGAGATATACATGCTCTCCTGCTCCAGCGAACGGCGTTCATTCTGGATCACCTGGGAGCGGAGGATGTGCTCGGTATAGGAATTGGAAATATACAGGGTAATGGAGGCGGGAAGCAGCAGACAGAGCAGGGAAGCGACGAGCAGCTTGTTGCGAAAACCGAGTTTCCATCCTTTTGGCAGCAATGGCAATCCCCCTTCACAATCAGACTATCGTTGTCTTTGCCTCTATCATATCAGCTTTCCGCCTCCAGTAATTCATTTCCCAGTAATATCTCGACAAAATGTGACGGTTCGCCTTATTTACTTATTGGCATCCACGATCTTTTGCAGTTCAGCTTGCGCTTTGCTGACCGTAGTTTCCAGATCCTGCTGTTTCAGGATGTACAGCTCGGTTTCTTTGGTAAAAGCAGTTTCCAGCTCACCCTGATAGGTCGGCGGCACACTAAGCGGAGCAGGCTTGGCATTCTTGATCACATAGGCCAGTGAGGTTTCGTCAATCTTGTCCGGGCTCATGGCTGAGGCCTTCACTCCGGCGATGTATTGATCGACATCCTGCTTCTTCCAGGCGGAATATACATTCTGCATCTGCTCACCTTCTGTGGAATACCAGCGGATGAAATCATAGGCTTCCTGCTGATGCTGCGATTTGTCCAGAATGCCCACATAGTTGCCGTTGGCAATACTGACTCCGGCTGGCTGTCCGGCGCTGTTGGAAGGCATCGGTGCAAACGCAGTGGTGAACGTAGCCGGGAATTCCTCCGATCCGCCCGCTTCTCCAATCATCCAGTTGCCGGTCACAATCATCGCGGCATGTCCGGTGAAGAATTCCGAGCGGTAAGCCAGCTTCTGCGAGATGGTATCCGCATACGGTACAGCCACTCCGGATTCCTCTGCTTTGCTGCGCAGCTCCAGGGATTGGCGGATACCCGCACTGTCGATATTTACAATGCCGTTATTGACCAGGTTGTTGTCCTTCTCCTGATTAATGACGGCCAGCTCCCAGTACATGGCCCAGGTATGGAAATAAGTGCCGAAGGTCTTGGACGGCCCGGTGCCGCTGGTCAGCTTGGCAGAATAGTCAAGATAGTCATCCCAGCTCCATTCCGTAGGGACAGCCAGTCCTGCCGCATCCAGCTTGTCCTTGTTCAGCAGGACGAAATAATTCTCCAGGGTATCGGGGAGTGCGTACACTTGTCCGTCTACGGATGGATCAATGGTATATTCATCCGTCAGCGTGATGCCTTCCTTGCTGATCAGATCATTCAGCGAAGCCAGCAGTCCGAGTCCCGCACGCTGCGAATAGTCAGTTGCACCCGGCATGAACACGACGTCCAGATTCTCGCCCGAAGCGACGAGGAGATCCAGCTTCTTCATTCCGGCTACGGAATCGCCGTTGTCAGCCAGCTCGACGTATTCCAGTGTGATTCCCGGATGCGCGTCCTCATAAGCCTGCAGAATAGGCTCCATATCCGCCGCAGGTGACCAGTTGGCCACTTTGATGGTTACAGGTTCTGCGGAAGGCGCGGCACTCTCGGCCGCATCCGGCGCAGCAGTTGCGCTATTAGTGGGAGATGCATTATTAGTGTTGTTCGAATTGCCGCAGCCCGCCAGGGCTACAAGGAGCACGGTGATCCATACCAACGCGAATACATTCTTTTTCATTAATAACACCCCTTCTAATGTGAGTTCTCCCTGCCCGTGAAGCTTGTCCGGCAGCGGTTCCTTTTCGTCTATACTTTCCGATGTATACACTGACAGTCACGTCCGCTCCACCAACCTCCGGTTATGCAACTTCCGGGAACTTGCCAGCCTTCACCCCTTCACCCCCCCCAAGGATATACCTTCGATGACCTGCTTCTGGCCGAGGATGAACACTACCAGCAGCGGTACAATCGCCGAGACGGAAGCCGCCATGATGAGGGAGTAGAATGCGCCGTTACGGTCAGCGAAGGCATTCATGCCAAGCTGCAGGGTATAGAGCGTCTTGCTGTTCAGGAAGACCAGCGGCGTCTGAAAATCATTCCAGGTCCAGATAAACCGCAGAATGGCATAAGTGGCAATCGCCGGCCGGACCAGCGGAAACAGAATGGAGAGGAAAATGCGGATATGCCCCGCCCCGTCAATCTGTGCAGATTCGATGTATTCATTCGAGAGTGAGGCGAAAAACTGGCGGAGCAGGAAGGTCCCCAGCACGCTGAACCCGCCCAGCAGAATCAGGCCCAGATGCGTGTCGTACAGCCCGATGGAGCGGAACATGATGAACAGCGGCACCAGTGTGGCTTCCGCAGGGATCATGTAAGTGGCCAGCACCACCACAAACAGTGCATTTCTGCCCGGGAAACGGATCTTGGTAAAGCCGTAGGCGGCCATACTGGAAACGGCTACGGACAGGAGTGTCGTTAATGCTGTGACTTTGATGGAGTTCCAATAATACAGGGTAAAGTTCGCTTTGCCAAACCACACAGAGTGGTAGTTGAACGATGCTCTCCAGGTTTGCGGAATCCATTCAATCGGATATTTGAACACATCAGCCTCAGGCTTGAGCGAAGCGGACAGCATCCATATAAAAGGGAGCAGGAATACGATGCCCAGCAGCGCCATGAGTAGAGTGATGACCGCTTTTCCCCAGTCCAGATTTTTTAATTTCACAGGGGTCCCTCCCTTTCTAGTAATTGACCCAATAGCGCTGTCCCAGCCACTGCAAGCCGGTGATGGCGAGTACGATAACGAACAGAATCATGACCATAGATGAAGCATACCCGGTCTGGAGATCCACAAATGCAGTCTGATACATGTCGTACACGACGACTGAAGTAGAGTTGGCCGGACCGCCCTCCGTCAACACTTTGACCAGCGCGAAGGATTTGAAATTGCCGATAATCCCGGTCACCAGCAGGAAAAAGGTCGTCGGCGTCAGCAGCGGAAAAGTAATGGAGCGGAACTGGGCGAACTTCGAGGCACCGTCAATCGTCGCCGCTTCATACAGATCGGCAGGAATATTCTTGATCCCGGCAATGTAGATAATCAGCGAGACCCCGAGGTCAATCCAGATCATCAGCAGCATGACCGATGGAAGCGCATACGACGGATCGGCCAGCCATTTGGGCGGATTGTCCACTCCGAGTGCCGTCAGGAAACCGTTAACCGGACCGTAGGAGGGATGGAACAGAACCTGCCACACGACAGCGACAGCGACGACACTGGAAATCTGGGGCATGAAGTAGATGACCTTGAACGCACCCGGCGCGTAGACATGATTGGTAATAATCACCCCCAGGATCAACGCTATGGCCATCCCGACCGGCACCGCCAGCAGCATAATGAAATTATTGCCCAGCGACTTCAGAAACACATCATCCTGAAACAGCTGGCGGAAGTTGTCCAGTCCGTTGAAACGGATCCGGTCAAAGCCGGTAACGAACGACCACTTGGTGAAGCTGAGTACGAAGGAGAAAATCATAGGGATCAGTGTAAATACAATAACTCCGAGCAGCATTGGCCCCGTGAACAGATAACCCATCCATATTTCTTTCCATTTCCGTTTATTCCGGCGGATGACGGGAATCTCCCGGGACTGTGGCAAGGCAACTGACGTCTTCAAGGCTCTGTCCCCCCTCTTGCGTGATGTTATCTCTCATTATAGAAAAGCAAAGAATTTTACATAAGTCACGATCCTGACCCGTTCAGAAAAATTTTTACCTGCCGCTGTTCCAATCAGCGATTTACACACATCATGGCATGCTGCTGGCCAAATCAGTCAAAATCGGTGCCGTTTTGCGCAAAATAGTTGATTTACTCTGCCCGGCCGCTTTGTTATCTTCTAGGCAAGCGGAAGCTTATGCTTACAAAACTTAAAGCGTATGCTTCCGAAGCCAGTTTTGCGAAGAGACTCAGGGGGCTTATGCTTACAAAACTTAAAGCGTATGCTTCCGAAGCCAGTTTTGCGAAGAGACTCAGGAAGCTTATGCTTACAAAACTTTTAGGAGGAATGTAAATGAACGCAAAGTCAGATATTATGTCCGCTTATATGGAAACTATTGTGGAGCTGCTGAATGAGATACGGAGCGAGCCGAGGGACAAGCTGCTTCAGGTGGCGGAGCTGCTCGCGGATCATATTGCAGAGGATAAGCTGGTCTATCTGTACGGTCCGGGCGGGCATTCCAATATGAATGCGACCGAAGTCTTCTTCCGCGCAGGCGGTCTGATGCATATCAGCGCTATATTAGATGAAGGCACGATGATCTCGAACGGCGCACTGCGCTCCATGGCTGTTGAACGTACCCCCGGCTATGGAACACTTGTTATTGAAGATAACCGTCTAGGCGAGGGTGATATTCTGATTCTTGCTAACGCTTACGGTATTAACACAGCCTGTGTCGATGCTGCTCTGGAAGCACGGCGCCGGGGGGTTATAACGATTGCCGTTACCTCTGTCGGCCATGCCGAAGCTACCCCCAAGAACCATATTGCCCGCCACCCATCGGGGCAGAACCTGTATGAGCTGTGCGACTATGTTCTGGACAGCAAAGTCAAGCCGGGCGACGCTGCCCTGCATATTGAAGGAATCGAACCGAAGATGGGCTCGACCTCAACGTTTGCTAACGCTTTCCTGCTGAATTCCCTGATGATGACCACGGCTGCCTGTCTCGGGGACAAAGGGATTGAGGTGCCGGTCTGGCGCAGCGGCAACGCTCCCGGCGGGGATGAATGGAATAACCGCTTCATTGAGCGCTTCAAGGGCCGGGTCCGCTGGCTATGAACATTCCACTGATTCCGCAGCCTCAGGTGGTGCAGAGCCGGGGACCGGAACCGGTCAGCGGCATCCGCGGCTGGACGGTGGAGCTGTGGATGCCCGGGAATGATGTCCGGTTATTGGCGGCAGCGCAAGGAATATTCGCGGGGGTGACAGAGGTTAAGGAGTCCGGCGGCAGCGCTGTATACGCGCTAGTCTCGGAGGGAACCCGCTTCAATACCCGCATGGCCCGGCGGGTAGAAGGCAAGCATGACGGTTACGTTCTGATTACTGATACGGACAGGGTTGAGCTATACGCGCTTAGCGCTTCCGGATTGTTCTACGGGCTTAAGACACTGGATCAGCTGCTGGCTGCCGGGGGCGGCTCGGTGCCGGCGGTGACCATTGCCGACTGGGCGGATCTGCGGCTGCGCAGCGATTATCTTGATCTGCGCACAGTCTATCCGACTTATGAGCATATGCTGGAATATATCGCAGAGCTGGCCAGCTACAAGATCAATACGCTGATCATTGAATATGAGGACAAGCTGCCGTTCCGCAAGCTGAGCTTCCTGCGCCATCCCGAATTCGCCTTCACCGAAGAAGAACACCGGCAGCTCCTGCAGACTGCACATGACCATTTCGTCACCGTGATTCCGAAGCAGCAGTCCTTCGGGCATCTGGAATATATTCTGAAGCATCCGGTCTATATCGGGCTGCGCGAAGTCCCCGAGACCGTGTCGGAGCTATGCCCGCACCGCGCAGGCTCCTTCGAGATGATGGCCGGCATTCTGGAGGAAGTGGCTGCCCTACATCCGTACAGCGAATATCTCCATCTAGGCTGTGATGAAGTCTGGACGCTCGGCACCTGTGAAGACTGCCGGAGATCCGGGCTTACCCCGGAGGCCTCCTTCATCCGCTTCGTCAATCAGCTGGCGGAGAAGACCATCAGCCTCGGCAAAACACCGATGATCTGGCATGACATGATCATGCACGCCACCCTAGACGAGATCGCCGCACTCGACAAACGTGTCGTAGTGGTCGTCTGGATCTATGGCGGACACCGGATGAAGGCGGATGCCCGGCTCATTCTCCACAAGCTGCGCGATGCCGGCATCGAGACCATCGGCGCCTCCTCTGTCCGCTGTTGGGATGATAACGGCGACCAGAATTATCCGGTGATTCATAACCGGATCAAGAATGTGCTAGACTGGATTCAGCTGGCGCAGTCGGAGCAGCTGGACGGAATCATTCATACGAATTGGGGATGCCCGTTCTCGCTGGGCAGTCCATACGGCCTGTTCGAGACCTCGCGTTACCCGGCTTTCTTCGCTGCAGAGCAGAGCTGGAATGCCAAGGCTGACATTCCCTCCTTCCTGGTCCGTTTCCTGCACCAGTTCCATGGTATGGAGACGGCTCAGCTTATGGGCGAGGAATGGGCGGATTATGCGGTAACCGATTATTATTCCCTGATCCCGCAGCTGCTGCCGGATGTGAAGAAGAACCGCTTAACCGCTGAACTGATCGACGCCATGATCCAGTATGAGATCCCGGCGCAGCGCCGCTCTCCGCTGCATACGTTCCTCTTCCGCGGAGCGATGTCGCCGGACAGCGAGGAAGTCATTACCTTTCTCCGGGATAAGTACAGAAGCGGATATGGGGATTTATTCAGAGCCAGGCAGCGGATGCAGAGCGTGCTTGCAGAGCTGCTTCCGCCGCAGATGGCAGAGCTGTTCATCCGCTCCCGGTTCTACCGGCCGGAATTATTCGAAGCAGACCTGCGCGGGATGATTACAGATCTTGAGATGATTGAACAGAAAGCGGGGGATAGCTGATGCCTGATATGCTCGTTAAGCTATATGATCTGCCGGATAATAGTGCGCTGCTGGAACGTCTGCGGGGCGAAGGAATTGCCATCAAACGGGCGATGACCGGGGATAAGCAGGCCATTGTGGATTTTGTCGGCCTCCATTTCACGAATAGCTGGCGGAATGAATGTGAGACGGCCTTCTCACATCTGCCCGTCCACTGCTACATTGCCGTGAAGCAGGGCGAAGTGATCGGCTTCGCCTGCCACGATGTTGTAGTGAAGAACTTCTTCGGCCCGACCGGCGTGCTGGAGGAGTACCGGGGACTTGGCATCGGGAAGGCACTGCTGCTGGAATGCCTGTCCGCGATGCACCGGAACGGCTACGGCTACGCCATCATCGGCTGGGTCGTGGACGCAGTGCCTTTCTATGAGAAGAGCGTCGGCGCGATTGCGGTGCCTGATTCTTTTCCCGGCGTATTCCGTGACCTGATCAGCATGGACTGAACTCGGCTCTGACACAGAAAACAGCGGCAGCCAAGGACCTAAATGTCCCTGAACTGCCGCTGTTTTATTGTCGTTACAGATGACCTATTCCGCCGAGCTAGCAGAAATCAAAAATCGGAAACCCTTCATTTTCTGCCCAAATGCAGGTCAATCGTATCATACACGTTCAGGATATCACCGGATTGAAGTATTGCGGCTCTGATCTCGTCCTCAAACGATTCTTTTATAGCAGGTGGCATACTTCTATGGTCTGAATATGTATTAAGCAGGGCAATGTAATCCGCTGAGGAGAAGCTTCTCGTTAAATGATACAGCTTAAGCTGTACATCCCGGAACCCGTAAGTATGCAGATTCTGTGAGATGGCATTGTATCTTTCCGTATCATGTTCGATTAATTTGGTATTTGAGGGCCTGTACTGCTGGTAAATACGCTGAATATGCTGATGTAACTCGTCATCCTCCCGTGCTGCAAAAGGCCGGTTCCAGAATAAGGCCAGTGTGCCGCCGGTTTTTAACAATTCGAATGCCTTCGGGTAACCAACGTCCTCTGGAATCCAATGAAATGCAGTAGCGGAGTAAATAAGGTCTACGCTGTCGTCCGGGCCTGTGAATTCTTCAAATGTACTATTGTGCACGCTGAATTTCTTATACTCCCGGAACTTTAATCGTGAATACTCCGCGAGCTCCTGCCCCAGTTCAATGGCCGCTAATTCGCAGCCGGTTTCCAGAAAAGGCCGGGTTGCCTGGCCTGTCCCAATCCCGATTTCAATAGCCTTCCTGCCCTGCCCGATCCGGGAATACGCAATAATGTCCTGGAATAATTCCGCACAATAGGCCGGCCTCCATTTGTCGTAGTTCGCTGCATCCTCATTGAATGTTAACCGTTTATCCACACATCATCCTCCTCCTTCTTTGATCTTTCGAAAGAACAGTCCGGTTTATCCGCTTTTTGCGGCAGAGCTCCGGTAACTTTTCGAAATCCTGCACATAATACAACATTTTCCTCAATATACCAACCTAAATCCAGAATTGTTGTAGAAAATGCAGCATTTCTCCTTCTCCATGCGGCTTAGCGGGACAATTCTTGTATTTCATACAACAATCCTCCCGAACACCTGGGTATCCAGGCCTCAAAGCTGCATAACGTACAACATTTATGCCTGCAGTGCTTACTGAGGAGTCTCCATTCTGCCAGCAACGGATCAGGTGAGAGGAACAGAGGTATTTTGTATTTTGTATTTTGTATTTTGTAGTTCGTATTTCGTAATTCGTATTTCGTATTTCGTATTTCGTATTTCGCTACTCCGCTACTCCGCTATCCCGCTATTACGTTATTACGTCATTCCGCAATTACGTCATTCCACTATTACGTATCCCGCAGTTCCCGCAATTCCGCGAATTCCCGCCAACGATTGACCGGTGCCCTGTCCGAATGTTGTCTAAAGGTTACTGGTTTGGATTAAATTTCTTTTATAATTCTCATTTTCTTTTAACATATCAGCGTTACAATGAATGAAGATTATGAACTTGTTTTGCAGGAGGGATAATTATGCCTAATATCTGGATGCATCTCGAATACGGGCAACAGCTGGCCGGAGAATTCCGCAGCCGGTTCCCGTTCTTACATAATCTGCAGCAGCAGGAACGCCTGTATAATCTCGGCTGTCAGGGGCCGGATTTCCTGCTGTATCACAGCTTCCTGCCATGGAGCAAGGATGCCGGAGCCCTTCATCTCGGGGATCTGATGCATACCCAGCACTGCGGGCCTGTGCTCATTGATTTCTGGGAAGCTGCGCGGACTCTCGAAGGAGCTGATGCGGCTCAGGCACAGCTCTATTTCCTCGGCTTCCTGACCCACCATCTGCTGGACCGGAACCTGCATCCGTATATTAACTGGAAGGCAGGCTACAAATTCCGCGATCACCAGCGGTTCGAAATTGATCTGGATACCTTGTTTATGAAGCGCCTGCGCGGGATCAATACCTGGCAGAACGCCGCCTGGACAAGAATAGATACCGGTTCCCGGCTGCCTGTGCCGGTTCACAATATTCTTCACACCACTGTACTACGGCACTATCCGGATGCAATGGGCAAGCTGCCTGAAGAAATCTGGCAGAGCTCCTACCGGGATATGGTGCTGGCCCACAGATGTCTGTATGACCCGAAGGGCTGGAAGAAAGCCGTCACCTGGGGCAGGACACGCCGGCTGTTCTCACGTAAGCTGACTGCTCATGAAGAGCGCCTGGATTACCTGAATGAACAACACTCCGAGTGGCGGCATTCGGCACTCTATTCCGAGGTCCGGACGGAATCCGTCTGGGAGCTGTGGGAGCAGGCACTGGAGGAAGGCCGAACTGTGCTCACAGCACTCGCCGATTGGCTGGAATGTACGGATGCTGCCGCAGCAAGGCACAAGCTCGAACAGTTCACCATGGTACTGGGCGACCGTTCGTATGATACCGGCAAGGATTGCAGCATGAACCTGCAGAACCAATATGCTGAACCTATCTGGACCAGCCTCCCCGGCAGCTGATCGCAGTCAGCAGCTCCTCCGACTCTGCCGCCGCTTCAATCGGGGGCAATGAAGCCGCCCCGGAGGGCGGCGGGAATGTGGTGGCTTCGCAGAAACTTGACGGCTTCCGGCTACACCTCTCAGTAACTTGGCCGCTCCCGGTTGTACCTCGCAGTAACTTTACAGCTCCAGGCGGCGCTTGGCAGTAACTTCGCCGCTCCCGGTTGTACCTCGCAGTAACTTTACAGCTTCCGGCTACACTTCGCAGTAACTTGGCCGCTCCAGGCGGCGATTGGCAGTAACTTCGCCGTTCCGGCGGCACTTGACGGTCACTTCATGACACGTCAGCTGATGAAGCGGACTGGAAATTCGCTATTTAAGCAAAACAAACAGATTTCCCGCCCAATCGGACTCAGAATCGCTTATTTGTCCAACTACTCCTCATTTCAGCCCCAAATGATCAAGATAGCGGATTCTCAGTCCGCATACTCTTCATCTGGAGGTTTTTTGCTGAAATAGCTGATTCTCAGTCCACTTCAGCGAAAAGGACAAATCATATTACTGGCGCGAAGCAAATACAATGTATACTTTGGAACAACATCATCCCGCTCGCTTCAGGCGCCACCAAACCGAGTTATCACAATGTTCAAACTGTGTAAACTCCTAAGCAGGAACAGAATCACCCTAACGGGTGAAACAAACCGGGGCTTATGTGGCCTGTGCAGCTTATGCAGATTTAAGGCCACTTCACATTGCTCTCTAATCAGACAACTGTGTAGGCCCGGTGCAATCAAGTGCGCAAATGCTCTTCATTTCCCCATTCCGCCCACTTCCGGCAGTATTAGTGGGATTTATCCCTTTGATTTCCCCTGTTGCCAACTTTCGGCAGCATTAGTGGGATTTATCCCTTTGATTTCTCCATACTGCCCACTTCCGGCAGAATTAGAGGGATTTATCCCTTTGATTTCCCCATACTGCCCACTTTTGGTGGAATCAGAGGGATTTATCCCTTTGTTGTCCCCCATACTGCCAACTTCCGGCAGAATTAGTGGGATTTATCCCTTTGATTTCCCCCTGCTGCCCACTTTCGGTGGAATTAGAGGGATTTATCCCTTTGTTGTCCCCATATAGCCATCCCCTTCTGGAGGATTCAATGGGATTCTTGAGACAAGAACGCATTCTTACTTCAGTCGGAAGCGGATCTGCTTCAATTTCACACGTTTTTATCCACAACAGACGCACATCATAGTTTCCGCTACAACAAAAAAACGCCCGGTTTCCCGGACGCTCCACATCATCCATCCTATATTGTTTCCTATTGTCACGTACTATTCCTATTCTCCGGCTTATATCATCCATTACAAAGGTTCCTTGGGAATAATCTCCGGCGGGGTCTGTGGCATGATTTCCGGCTGCTGCTGCGGCGTAACCTCCGGCGGAATCACAACCGGACCCGGTTCAGGGATCCTGTCCGGCTTCACTTCGGGTACAACGTTCGGCGGAACCTCTGGCGGCAGATCTTTATTCATATCCTCTTACCTCCTTCATTCCTGATACCTATGTATACCCGCTCCCGCCCTTCTTGAACAAAACCGCTCAGAATCCTCCCCATAGTCCCCTCTATGCCAGATGTTTAACCTGCGGTTGATCTCCATGAAATAATCGCCTGCTAAGATCAAGGCAACAAGAATACAGGGAGGGATTCCGATGCGTCTGGCTCTATTCACGGACACGTTTCTTCCGCAAACCAATGGGGTTGCCCGCACGCTTAGCCGGTTAACCAGTCATTTGCACCGCAGGGGGATTGAGCATCTGCTGTTTACTCCTAAGTCTGCGCTTGAGAGCAGCTACCCTGATCCCGTCCGTCCCATCGCCAGCATCCCGTTTTTTCTGTATCCCGAGTGCCGGATGGCCTTGCCGGGCATGTCCTCCATTCAAAGTGAGCTGTCGGCTTTCGCCCCTGATCTGATCCATCTGGCAACCCCGTTCAACATCGGCTTATCCGGCCTCCGCTATGCCCGCAAGCAGCAGCTCCCTCATGTCGCCTCCTACCATACCCACTTCGACCGCTACCTGGAATATTACAAAATGAGAAGAATCGTCCCGCTCTACTGGAAATACATGAAGTGGTTTCACCGTTCCTGCGATGCTGTGCTTGCACCCTCCCAGGAGACATTAGCTTCGCTGCGCGCAGAGGGCTTCATGAGACTGCGCTTGTGGTCCAGAGGCGTCGACTGCACGCTCTATTCTCCTGAGAAACGAAGTGAGGAGTTGCGTGAGCGATATGGTATGCACGCGCCTCTGATTATGCTCTACGTCGGGCGGATTGCCCCGGAAAAAGATATCACCACACTGCTTCTCGCCATGCAGCTTCTGCCCGAATCCGTACGCTCCGGAGTGCAGCTGCTGATTGTCGGAGACGGGCCGCTCCTGCCTGAACTAAAATCGCAGGCCCCGGACAATGTAACCTTTACCGGTGCGAAGCATGGCGAGGAGCTGGCGGAGCTGTATGCTTCAGCTGACCTGTTCGTGTTCCCTTCCTGCACGGAAACCTTTGGCAATGTCGTGCTTGAAGCCATGGCTTCGGGGCTGCCGGTCATCGCCGCAGATGCTGGCGGCACCAAGGATCTGGTCGTTTCCGGTATCACCGGAAATCTGTTTGAGCCCCGTAATCCGGCAGCGTTAGCACTGCAGATTAGTTCGATGGCCGCCCGGCATGCTCAGCGGACGTCAATGGGCCGGGAGGGCCGGCGGCTTGCACTCGGGCGCTCCTGGGAGCATATTTTCGACGGGCTGATTCAGGATTACGAAGAGGTGATCGAGAGCCGGAAGATTAAGGGCGGGGCGGCTATCTTTACTGCCTAGTGCAGCTTCGGAATTAAACTTCTCTTATCACGGTCTGCAAAAAATCGGAGAGAGCGTTCCTGTTACAGCGGGGATGCTTTTTCCTATTGTTCACTGTTTCTACCTATCACGCTCTTGACCGGTGGTATAATGGCGCATATTATACACTTATAACATTAAGGACCTAAATTATGGTATTGGATTGGTGGTGTTTCTTTGGAGCCTGTAACCACGATTCGCAGTCATTTAGAGGCTTATCTCTCAGCACAGCAGATGTCGATTAATCAATTTTCTATACAGACCGGCATTAATTCCGGAACGCTCAGCCGTTTGCTTAGCGGCCAGCAGCCGATTGCCATGAGTCACCTGGAATTGATCACCCGGGCCATGGGAGTTCCGGAGGACCATTTCTACAGCTTGTATGTGGACGAGTGCTTCTATCATTCAGCTCCAACCTGGCGGCGTCTGCGCCCGTTCATTCTGAGTTCAGCAGAGCTTGGGCGGCTTGACTGTATTGAACTTGTGGTTAAGAATCTGCTAGACAATTTAATTTATGCACCCATGTTGTTTGAAGTGGCCGAAGGATTATTTCAGGAGGGCCAATGGCAAGCAGCAGCGGTGCTGTACAGGAATGTGAGCGCAAGTGAGAAGTATCAGCATTCCGAACGGCTTGCCGTATGCCAGTACCGCTTATTCCGCATTTCGCTGGGTGACAGCCAAGCCCTGAATTTACAGGCTGCCCTTCTTTTTGAATGCTATATTGAGCGGTTAGAGGTGGCGGACCAGCTGGATGGGCTGAAGCACCTGATGCATGTGTATTATTCACTGCATAAGTGGGATAAGGTAGACGAACTGGCACTGGAAATGCACCGTCTGGCCAGTCTCAGCTACAATCATCCATATGGCTCAGGCCGTAAGGACCACGGTGAGAAATCTCCTGAGAAGCCGCTCTACTTCTACATCCTGTATACATATCTTATGCGCTCCAGTGTGCAGGAAGAGTATGGGGACTACACGGCGGCTTTGGATCTGATTCCTCTATATATGGATGGAAGCTGGATACAGGAAGACAATGACGAGGTCCAGGAGACGTTAGCTCAATTTCAGCTTTGGGGAACGGCAAACACCTACCTCTATCGTGTAATGGCGGGGCAATTCGAGATTTTGCAGGATTATGTTGACTATATTTCTAACCACGAGGGGCAAGTTTTTACAGCTGTCTATAATATCATTAAATCAGCAAACCGCTACAGATGGAATATAGATTACATTCTTGCCAAGTTTTCTAAGCATGTTCCTTATGAACCTTACAACTCCGGTTTCGGCAAGTATAATCATCAGATTATTGCGGACCAGCATGCCAGATTTCTTACTGAATTAGCCATTTATAAATTACACAATAAACGAAACGATGGAATTAGCGTAATACTCAAAAGTTTGGAATCATCCGTTAGAATCAATAATGAAAGCCTAATCATTAAATGCGTGAATCTGTTTGAGCAGCACCGGCATGAAGCAAGCGAAGAAGAGCAAGCGCAATATAAATTCCTAATTAGAGAGGTGCAGGATCCAAATGACCAAGAAGCTTATCGTGTTTCTAACTTCGGTTAGTCTGCTGCTTGTTATTATTTTACCGGTTGGAGGTATCGGATTTACAACCGATGGTAACAGCTCACAATTAATTTCTACTATGGGGCATGGCGCAGGGGAAGGTTAAATCTAAGTATACTTAATATTCATGTAAAAAAATATTATATCTATAGTGCTAAGATGCTCCCGGAACCGGGAGCGTCTTTCTTTGCAGAAACGGGCTAAGATTTGAAGTATAGCGGAATGCAGCCGCAGGCAGTTGGTGAAGCCTTATTTAACTGGATACAGAAGCTCGATGCCGAATAAAAGCTATGCTCAGCACAGACCCATGTGGTTACCGGCATTGGGGTCCGGCTGGCCTTTCAGAATCGTATCATACCGTGACAGCTTCATATTCACTGCTGCAAAAGCCCGGTCCAGCTCCTCCTGCCTGCGCATAAGCTCGAGCTTATGGGCTTCCAGTATCGCCTGCCTTTCGGGTATCGTGGAATCTCCTTCTGCGGCAAGGTCAACGATCTGCTTCAATCCGGCCACTGGCATTCCGGTGGCCCGGAAGCAGGTCATAAGCGAGATCCAGTCCAGATCGGCCTGTTCAAATATCCTGTTCCCCTGCTCATCCCTCTGTAGTGAAGGCAACAATCCTTCTTTCTCGTAATAGCGGATGGTATGAGCGGGGAGTCCCAGCTTGGCCGCAGCTTCTTTGATCAATATACCCAAAGCAGTCACTTCCCTCAGATCACGGCAGTGATCAGATTTTTCCTATAGTATAGGGGTTAAAATGCACTTTAAGTCAAGCTTGAGCACTTGTTTACTCGTGTACCTGTGTGTCCAGAGCCAGCCTTGTGCTTGCCATAGCTCCTCAACCCGCAGATCGTCCGCTGAACCCCCGCAGCAGAATATCCGCTTAAATTGCGAATTCCACTCCCGTCAGCTGTTCACTGAGCGTCCACAGCCGCTCCGCAATCTCCCGGTCTACCGCCCACGGCCATACCCCGGAGCCTTGCACAATCTCTGCCGGAACAGCTTCGGACAGATCTACATCCTCACAGTAGACTCCCCCCATGCCTGCCAGCTGCCCGCTTACTGCGCACCAGACGCTGGTTGCCGCGCCCTGCTCTACCGTCTTCATCCGGTCGGCTCCGGCACTGCCAGCCGGCTGTTCAAGCTTCACTTCCTGCGCCTGCTTCTGCTCTTCCTGCGCCGCCGGGACCGGCTTGACGCCAATCTCTTCCGGTTCCAGAAACCGTCCGATTCCTGAGGAGGGGATTAATCCCGGATGCACCGCAAAGGCACGGATTCCCTGATCCTTAGCCTTCTCATCCAGTGCCACGGCGAACAGCACATTGGCCGTCTTCGACTGGGCGTACGCGGTCCATTTGTCATATTCACGGTGCGTGAAATTAGGATCGTCCAGATCGACACCGCCCAGACGGTGTGCCCGTGATGTTACGGATATAACGCGGGCATTGCCTGCCTGCTTCAATGCCGGCAGGAGCCTGGCCGTAAGCTGGAAATGCCCCAGGTGGTTGGTTGCAAACTGGGACTCATAGCCCCGGGTATCCCGCGCCAGTGGTGCAGCCATAATGCCGGCACTGTTAATCAGCATATGCAGCGGCCGTCCTGAATCCAGGAAACGCCGGGCGAAGCTGTCGATGGAAGCAGGGTCCATCAGATCAAGGGCTTCAAGCTCCAGACGCGGAATTCCTGCGGCTGCAGCCCTGGCCTTGTCCGGTGTCCGTGCCGGTACGATGACTGTAGCTCCAGCACCGGCGAGTACCCGTGCAGTTTCCAGGCCAATGCCGGAATACCCGCCGGTTACGATGGCTACTTTTCCGCTCAAATCAAGGTTGCCGATTACTTGTTCAGCCGTAGTCCCGGCACCAAATCCGCTCCCGACCGGAGCCTGTGGTGTTGCGCTGCTATTCATATGCTTGTGCATAGTTGTACCTCCTAAATAAATTTCTTTCAGGCGCATGGCCTGCATGAACATAATAATCCTTAAAGTGCACTTTAAAGCAAGCATCCATTTATACCCTCCATTTCCGCCTTCAGCCCTCTCCCCCCAAATAACGGTGCTTAATCTCCCAAAGCAATATCAAAATCGCCCGGAGGGCGAATCAAGCAACACATCAAAAGTAAAATAATTCGGCTCACCTGCCCTATTATTGGCACATTGTATTCGGTTTTTCGCATACATTTGGCTCTTCTACCCTATCATTGGTACATTGTACTCGGTTTTTCGCATACATTCGGCTCACCTGCCCTATTATTGGCACATTGTATTCAGTTTTTCGCATACATTCGGCTCACCTGCCCTATTATTGGCACATTGTATTCGGTTTTTCGCATACGTTCGGCTCGTCTCTACTCTCGTTCACTTAAGCCCCCTAATCAAGGCGTACGAAGCAGCAGATTGCACCCCGGGCCGGCGGCTCAAAACTGCTTCCCATACAATAAAAAAACCTTCCCCCATCTCCCAAGAGATGAAGAAAGATCTTTATATACTGAAACGGCTTATTTAGCCTACCAGCTCGCTGGTATATCTCTCGGCAATTTCCTTGAATTTATGTTTGTTTTTCACGAATACTTTGACGATGTCAGGATCGAAATGTATTCCGGCATCGCCTTCTATAATCCCGACCGCCTCCTCATGCGGCATTGCATCTTTATAGACTCTCTTGCTCGTAAGCGCATCGTAGACATCGGCTACCGCCATCAACCGGGCTGACAGGGGGATCTGTTCACCGGCAATCTGCTCGGGATATCCGGTTCCGTTCCATTTCTCATGATGGGAATAGACAATCTCCTTGGCGAAGCGCAGAAAAGTCTCCGGCTTGTCCATAAGCCGTTCTGCCCGCAGGATGGCTTCCCTGCCCAGTGTCGTGTGCGTCTTCATCACTTCGAATTCCTCGCGGGTCAGTGCCCCCGGCTTCAGGAGAATGTGGTCAGGAATGCCCACCTTGCCGATATCATGCAGCGGCGCAGAAGTCACAATCAGGTTAATATGCTCCGGACTCAGCACTTCCGCATATTTTCCCGTCCGGCTAAGCTGGGTGGCCAGTTCTTCAATGTAGAGCTTCGTCCGTTGAATATGATTGCCGGTCTCCGAGTCACGCATTTCAGCAAGCGCGGCCATCGCCATAACCGAGACCTCCTGGATCAGAGAGATTTCCTTAATCCGCCGGGAGATTTCCGCCTCAAGAAACTCATTCTTATCCGCAAGGAAGTCCTTGGACTGCTTCAGGGTGAGATGGGTTTTGACACGGGACAGCAGAATCGGCGAACTGATCGGTTTCGTAATATAATCTACGGCCCCCAGATCAAATCCCAGATTCTCATCCTCCACCTCTTCCTTAGCCGTCAAAAAGATCACCGGAACCTCTCTCAGCTCCCCGTCTTTTTTAAGCCTGCGGCAGGTCTCGTAGCCATCCATGACCGGCATCATAATATCCAGCAGGATCAGATCAGGAGGTGAGGACTTGGCCACCTGCAATGCTTTTTCCCCGTTGGTGGCTACCTTTACTTTGTATTGCTCCTTCAGCAGCCCGCTGAGAAGTGAGATATTGTCCGGCGTGTCGTCAACTACCAGGATTACGGGTCTAGTGTCCAGCATTTATATCAACCTCTGTTCATAATTACTTTCTGGTATCACCGTTTCAATACTGGCGATGGCATCCTCATATTCAAACCGGTTCAAACTGTCCGCCAGCTGAACCATCTGCTCTGGCTGCATGTATTCTGCAAGCTGTCTGCGCACCGAAATGAAATAATCAACGGCTTCACTGTCACTATCCTTCAGCATCGCGAGCAGCTTACCGGCTATAAGGGCCAGAGGCTGTGCATCCGATTCCGGATAAACTTCAGCAATCAGGGCGGCAGAGGGCTCTACAGACTCCCATTCCCCGCGAATCGCTGTAAAGCTCTCCAGCACAGCCGCCTCCAGCCTCAGCAGCAGTGCTTCCACCTTCGCAGGCTGCTCATGATAATTCGGCAGCTTGCCGAGGGAATCTGCAAGTCTCTGTACTTCCGTTACACCCAGATTCCCGGCAACTCCCTTCAGACTATGTGCCAGCATATACACCGCTTCCTCATCCCCCTGCTTAATGAAGCCGCGGATCTTCCGGGCGGTATGGCGCTGGCTCTCTGAATATTTCAGCAATAGCTGTATATATAATGCCTCATTACTTCCGACACGTCTCAGGCCATTCTCTGTATCAATACCTTCAATGCGGAATCCGGAAGTCTCTTGCGCCTCCTGCGACGGACGTACGCGCTCCCGTTCATCGTAATCCGGCTGATCCTCCCTGGGAGCATCCGATGTCCACCTGCTAATCTTGGCAAACAGGATATCCGGATCGACCGGCTTCGCCACATGCCCGTTCATGCCTGCTGCGAAGCTTCGTTCCCGCTCCTCCTCCATAGTCCTTGCGGTCATCGCAATGATTGGCAACTCAGCTTCTCTGGCCCGGATTATCCGCGCCGCTTCGAACCCGTCCATGACCGGCATCTGCAGATCCATCAGCACCAGCTGATACGGCTGATCTGCGGACATCTCCCCGATCTTCTGCACGGCCTCCGCTCCGTTGCCGGCAATATCAATGATCATCCCCTGGCTCAGCAGCAGTTCTTCCGCAATCTGCTGATTAATCTCGTTATCCTCCACCAGTAATACCCGCACACCGGACAGGCCGTAATCCTTGTCCTTCACACCAGATGCCTGACCGGTCAATACTCTTGCTCCAGAGTCCGGCACAGCAGGAATTCCGAACCAGGCCGTGAAGGAGAAGGTACTCCCTTTCCCCTCCTCACTCTCTACCCACAGGCTGCCGCCCATGATCTCCACCAGCTTCCGGCTGATGGCCAGACCCAGTCCCGTTCCGCCGAATCTTCTTGTCGTTGAGCTGTCTGCCTGGGTGAACGCCTGGAAGAGCTTCCCTTCACTCTCCTTGCTCATGCCGATCCCTGTATCCTGCACACTGAATTTAAGCTTCGTCATGCTGTCGATCATGCTGATTCTTTCCACCAGAATGACCACTTCACCACTCTCGGTGAATTTCACGGCGTTGCTGAGAAGGTTGGTAAGAATCTGTCCCAGCCGCAGCGGGTCGCCGCTGAGCTGACGCGGAACATCCGGAGGAATCTGAACAGACATCTGCAGCCCCTTGTCCAGTGCAGTCTGTCCTGAGATATCCACCACATTCCCAATGACATCCGGGAGCTCAAAATCAATATTCTCCAGCTCCAGCTTCCCCGACTCCACCTTCGAGAAATCGAGGATTTCATTAATGATGCCGAGCAGTGAAGTTCCGGCATTATGAATCTTGGAGATATAATCATTCTGCTTCGCATCCAGATCTGTCTTCAGCGCCAGGTAAGCCATTCCGATAATCGCATTCATCGGAGTCCGGATCTCATGGCTCATATTCGCCAGGAACTGCGATTTGGCAGCAGTCGCCTCTTCCGCCAGATTAAGCGCGTATTTCAGCTCCTCTTCCTTGCGCTTTACCTCGGTAATATCCTCGGACACACTAAGGAGATAGAGGGGTTTCCCCTCCGCATCCAGGATCGGCACCTTCGAAGCCAGCACATATTTCAGATTGCAGAGCTCGGCATCGTCCGTAACAATCTCAATTTCGCTGAAGAGCCTGCCTGTCTCCAGTACCTTCCGGTCACTGCCGTTCAGCCTTCCTGCCAGTTCCTCAGGGTATAAATCGTAATTATCCTTGCCTTCCATCTCTTCCGGAGTTAAGCCGAGGAACGACGCTCCGGCCTGATTCGCCTTGAATATCTTCAAGGATTGCGCATCCTTGACGTTAATCATGACCGGAATATGGTTAATTATCGCATCCAGAAAATTCCGGCTGGTCAGCAGCTCCTTCTCTTTATTCTTCAGATCACTGATATCTGTCAGAATCCCCAGGTACCCGCCCACTGTGCCGTCAGACAACCGGTAGGCAGACAGGGAATAGAGAATATCATGCTCTTCCCCGGTGGCGAAGCTGCGCTGAATCTGCCGGGTCGCCGGCTGTCCGCTGGCGGTTACTTCTTCCTTCATTTCACTCAGAATCCCGAAGCCTTCCTTCGAGAGATGCGGGAGCCGGCTCATCGGTGTTCCCGTAAAGACCTGGCGGGAGATCTGGAACGCTTCTTCATAGGCCGTATTACAGCCGATAAAATTGCCTTCGGCATCCATATAGAATAGCGGATGCGGTAAAGTATCCACCAGCTGGGAGGTGAAATACAGCTGGTCCGACAGTTCTTTTTTGATCCGCTTATATTCGGAGACGTTCTCCTTAATGCCCACATAGTGCGTAGTCTGGCCGCTTTCATTTTTGATAGAAGATATAATGACCGCTTCGGTGTACTCTTGCCCGTCCTTCTTACGGTTAATGAATTCCCCTTGCCATTTGCCCTCAAGCGTCAGCTTCTCCCACATATTCCGGTACGTTTCAGCCTGGTTCTTGTCTGACCTTAGAATCGACGGCTTATTGCCGACGGCCTCGTTCTTGGTATAGCCGGTAACTTCCGTGAAATAAGGGTTTATGTATTCAATGAGGCTATTCATATCGGTGATGACTATCGACAATGGGGATTGTTCAACAACATCCATGTAGAGCCGCAGCTTCTCGCTGTACTCCCTTTCGGTTTCCAGCAATTTTCTCGTATAGGCGATCTGTTTGGCATACAGCCGGACGATGAAATAAGCCATGATAATGATGGTGAAATAAAGAAAAACATACACAGAGAATCCTTTGATTATAAAAATCAGTGCCGGATACGCCATGAACAGGACTCCGCTCTTCAAGGTCCGGCCTTCCGTCACAGGCTGTGCTTCAGCAGGCCCTTGCTCCGCCTGTTTCGGATACTGTTGAATCAGAATCCAGCTTGCAGCCGTGCACACAATCGATAATTTATAAAGGCCGTCTATGATGTAGCCGGACATAATCCCATTATTCAGCGCCTGGACCAGATCCACAGAGGACACCAGCGCAATGGAGAAAATCAGCATTTTGAAGCCCGTTGTACGGTATTCACGCTTCATATACACCCAGATCAGCATCAGCGAGGCCAGTGTCAGCAGCGGGGCCAGCAGGTAGAAGAACAGGATAAGGGTACGGTAATCAAGATCCGCCAGACGGTATGACCCGTCCTGAAAAAATACAAACCAGATACTGCCCACAATACATTCCAGCGTTGTGATCTGATCCCACAGCACCTGTAAATTATTGATGCCCCGCCTGAGGATTCCGTATATCTGCAGTACAGCAACCAGAATAATCATTCTGGTGAACGAATACAGGGTAAGTGCGGTAAGGGTGAACTTGGAGGTATCTTCCGTTGAGAAATGAAACCCGTACGTGCCTGTCATCAGGAGCGCATCACAGATCACCCACATGAAGAACCCGTAACTGATCAGCCGGAACGGCCGTTTCAGCAGTGCGGGAGGCGGACCGGATATCCGGTAATACAGGCAGACCAGCACGGGAGCTATAACTGTAATGATTCCAAACATCAGATGATTGTCAAGCAGTACCGCAGCCATATAGGCTACAAGATAGACTGCCAATCCTCCAAGCCATTTGTTAGCTTTACGTGTATCCATCTGACGTTCCCACCCTTGCCTCAATCAATTTTCCATCCTGCCATAGTAAATCTGTGCTTATCCATTCTATACGCAGATGTCATCGAACCTCTACTCTTTTTTTCGACATTGTTCAGCAAAAAATTTAGCCCTTCCTGTACTCCAAAATGGAGACAAAAAGGGCTGAGACAAATAATACTATTCATTTACTTTTATTTGGATTTTGTAAGATAATAATCGCTATAGCCAAACTTTCCGTTCAGTTCTAAGCGGTGATAACCCCCGCATTATGCTGCCATTCAGCTGTAAGTATCCAGAATAATTCCGGCCCTGGCCAGCAGCTTCTCCCGGAGTGACTCCGGTTCAAGAACAGTGAGCTGATGGCTGTGCTGCAGGATAATGCCGAACCAGCCCTCCTCCTCTTCTGGCACCGTAAAGCCCATCACCAGCTTTTGCCCGCGCGTCTCCAGCAGCCTGGCATTCGGCAAAGCCTCTTCCAGCAGCACCCTGTACTCCGCCGGACAAAGCAGCTTAATACTTATATAGACCCGGTTGTCTCCGTGCCCGGCCAGCAGAAGCTCCGCATCCCCGTGAACTGTGGTGAACGGTTCGGGCAGAGCCAGGATATCGCGCATCCGCGACAAGCGGAACAGACGGTAATCCTCTTGCTCACAGCAATAGGCAAATAAATACCAGGCATACCACTTGTAGGTCAACAGCAGCGGCTCAACCCGCCTGCAGGAAGCCGTATGACGGGCATTCGTATATTGAAACTGAACGGTACTCTTCTCACGGATGGCTTGTTCAAGTACAGCGATACTTTCGCCGGTCCCCATACCTTCCTGAAGCACCCCGAGATTCAGCTGAAAAGCTTGCGGAACCGCATCCTTATCCGGCGACAGGGCAATCATTTTCTCCACGGTATCCTGGGCTTGCCTGCTGTCATAGCCGGATACGAAGCCTTTTAGGGCAGCCAGAATATACGCATAATCCTGCGGCCGAAGCAGCTGCCTGTTCATCTTGAAGCTGTCCATAATATAGTAGCCTCCGTTTAGCCCCTGCAGCGAGCCTACGGGAATCCCGGCCAGACTGATCGCTTCAATGTCCCGCTGAATGGTCCGTGCCGACACTTCGAACTTCCCGGCCAGCACCCGCCCGCTGACGGTCTCCCGGTTGAGCAGATAGACTACGATGCCCAGTAAACGATTAATCTTCATGGTCAGCCCCACACTCCATCCTCGTCCTTATGCGTCCCTTGTAGCTTATCCCGAAGCTCCGGATTTTTCCATGATGCATCTAACTGCTCCCTATATAGGAAAAGGGTGTCCAGAGGCCACTGAATAGACTGGCTTAGGACACCCTTTTAATATGCAATTGGCCAAAAGCTGCGTGTGGTGCTTCTTACTATTTATTTCACCGTATCATTGTATTGCCCGATCTTCTCCGTAATCTGCTTGCCGGCATCCTCCAGAGCTTGCTTCGGCGTTTTCTGGCCGTTCAGCGCTTCTTCAACCGCACCTTCAACAATCTGGCGGGCTTCCGGGAAGACGCCCATTACCGCGCCTGATGTTGCAGTTGACGCGCTGGATGCATGAAGCTGGTCCACAGCCGTCTGGAATTGCGGATATTTCACCATATTGTCCTTGAGCACCTGCTGATCGTAAGCCGCTTTATTGATCGGGAAATATCCGGTGCTTACGCTCCACTGTGCCTGCACCTCCGGTGATGCCACATACTTGATGAAGTCCCAGGCCGCCTGCTGCTGCTCTTCCGGCTTGCTGTTCATAATATACAGGCTGGCTCCGCCGACAATAACTCCGCCTTCCTTCGCTGATGCAGGTTTCGGCAGGAATCCTGTACCCACTTCGAATTTACCGCCTGCCGCTTCCACCATATTGCGCAGCGATGCCGTAGAGTTCAGTGTCATCGCCACCTGACCGGCTGCAAAAGCACTATCCGTATCATCCGTATCCCGGCCGAGATTGGCAACTACGCCGTCGTCGACCATCTTCTTCCACCATTCCAGTGTGCTTACACCGGCATCCGAAGCGAGCAGGGATTCCGTAGCCGCGGAATCGCGTCCGTTGCCGTTATTCACATAATCGGCGTTCTGATTGGCGAACAGCTGCTCCATGAACCAGCCGTAGATCGCAATGGCCGCTCCGGGCTTCCCGTCTTTGCTCAGAGCTTTGGCTGCTGCCTCGAACTCTTCATAAGTCTTCGGCGGATTCTCCGCATCCAGTCCCGCAGCCGTGAAAGCATCCTTATTGTAGTAGAGGATTGGATTGGATGTATTAAAAGGCATGGCATTCAGCTTATCATCAATGGTGTAATAGCGGATAATATTCGGTTCAAGTCCGGTCAGATCGAATTGATCCTTGTCGATAAACTGCTGGACCGGCGTGATCAGCTTGGAATCAATCATGAATTTGCTGCCGATTTCATAGACCTGGATCAGATCCGGGCCGCTGTTTGAACCGATGGAAGCCTTGAGCTTATTGAGACTCTCATCATATTTCCCCTGATACACCGCTTCAACCTGGACAGCTGTCTGGCTGGCATTGTACGCGGCAACGATGGCGTTGATCGCTTTCTCCCCGGCACCGGACATCGAATGCCACCAGGTGATTTTGACCGGAGCTGCCGCGGCACTTACCACCTCACCACTGCCTGCCTTCGTTGCGTTGCCCGCAGCCGGAGTTCCGGCATTGCCTGCATTTGAATTGTTGCCGCAGCCGGCCAGTGCCAGCATTAAGCTAACGGACAGCAGTGTGAATCCCCGTTTGAAGTTGAACGTTGTCATGGAATGATCTCTCCCTTTTCCCCTGTAATTTGTAATTAGATTGGTCCAGAAGCGATATATACGTATTCATCATCTGCCGGAGCAGCTGACTTGCTTTACCTGTTAACCCTGTTGCGGCTTGCTGTTATCCCTTGAGCGCACCTGCCGCCATCCCCCGGACAAGCTGTTTCAGACCGAATACGAGCAGCAGGAGCGAAGGAAGGATCGCCAGAGTGATCCCGGCAAACACCAGATTCCATGAGGTGGATTCCTGGAACTCCAGCATAGAGATACCAATCTGCACCGTCCGCATCGGCTTGCTGTTCGTGATAAGCAGCGGCCAGAGATACGAGTTGTACATGTTCAGAAAAGAATACACAGCCAAGGTGCCCAGTGCCGGTCTTGAGAGCGGCAGCATATGGAACAGGAAGTAGCGGATATGGCCGCAGCCGTCGATCCGTGCGGCTTCGAACAGCTCCTTCGGGAGCTGCAGGAAGAACTGGCGCAGCAGAAAGGTGCCGAACGCCGTCGCCAGAAAAGGAACCGTAAGCCCCTGGTACGTATCCAGCCAATCCAGCCCGCGCACCGTCAAATAATTCGGAATCATCGTCACTTCCCAGGGAACCATCATGGTAGCCACGAACAGGCTGAAGATCAGCGGCTTGCCTTTGAAATTCATCTGCGCAAAAGCGTACGCCGCCAGGCTGGCCGTAACCAGCTGACCCGCCATGACAATCGCCGATACCAGAAATGTGTTGCCGATGAAAGTTGCGACCGGAATCATATTGAACACTTCGCGGAAATTCTCCGGGTGAAACGAATGCGGGACGATGGACGGCGGATAAGCGCTCGCTTCGGCCGGGCTCATCACAGCCATAAACAGGCTGTACACCACGGGATACAGTACGAGCAGTGCTGCCAGCGTCAAGCCGGCATACAGCAGCATTTGTGCTGTTCTGGACCTGATCATTGGTAATGCACCTTCTTCTCTACCCATTTGAACTGGATCAGGGTCAGGATCATAATGACCAGGAACAGCATCAGCGCCTGGGCGCTGCCGGTTCCGAAGCGGAAGTTCACGAACGCCTCCCGGTATATGGAATAGACGAATACATTCGTGCTGTTCATCGGACCGCCGGAGGTCAGAATATTAATCTGTCCGAAGGCCTGGAAAGCACCGATGATCGAAACGACCAGCACGAAGAACAAGGTAGGTGACAGCAGCGGAAGTGTTATTTTGCGAAAAACCGTTATGGCCCCGGCACCATCCATTCTAGCACTCTCATAGATTTCTTCTGAAATCCCCTGCAGTCCGCTGGAGAGGATAATGTAATTGAAGCCCAGATTCATCCAGACGGTCATCAGGGATACGGAGAGCAGCGCGGAGTCCGGGTTGACAAGCCAGGCTACCGGAGGGAGTCCGGCCAGCCCGAGCATATAATTCAGCATTCCGAGTGTCGGGTGGAACAGGAACTTCCAGATGACTGCCGCCGAACCGACGGAGAGCACCATGGGCAAGGAGAAGGCGAACTGGAACAGCCGCTTGCCGCGCAGCCTGTGCTGAGTGAGTGCAGCGAGCACAAGCGCCAGCAGCATGCCGGTCGGAACCGTCAGCAGCGCGAACAGCGCAGTAACCCGGATGCCGTCCAGAAACTGGCCGGAGGCGAACAGCGCGGTGTAATTATCGAAGCCGACATAAGCGGCAATTCTGCCGGCCGGATCGGTGCTATGCAGGCTCAAGTAGACCGATTTCAACAGCGGATAGAACAGGAACACGCCGAATAAGATCAGCGAAGGCGACAGGAGAGTATACGCCAGCACATTCTCCCTCAGCTGCAGGCTGCTTCGCTTGGAAGAGCGGCGGGCCCTCACCGCGATTGTCTTCTCCCCTCTTGCGGGAAGAGGTAAAGTGTTCTCAAGCTTACTCAATTCAGAAACCTCCTAAAGTCTGATTCTTAGGGTCTGTTAAGTCTGCCCTGCCTTCTTGCCACCTCTGCCAGTGTAGAGCCTGGATGTCAGCGCAGCATCAGGAGAAGGGCAAGCCCCGGTAAAAGGTTGTAAAAATTGTAAACTAAAGCACAAATGTTCATTGACTGTGTGGATTCTAGCCCGCCTTGATCCTGCTCACAAAATGAGGGGTGTTCAGAGGCCACTTCATGGCCTCTGAACACCCCTCAGAATCATTTAATACGGTTTATTACTGCACTGCTTTGAGCAGTTTGGCTAACAGATGCGCCGTTTCCTCACGTGTAGCGGCTGCCTTCGGTGCGAAGCTGACACTGCCGTCAGCGCTCGCCTGACCGGAAAGAATGCCGGCCTGCACTGCAGCAGCTGCGGCTTCCACTGCATAAGGGCTAATCATCTGCTGATCTGCAAAGGCCGCTGAGCCGCCGTTTGCGGGCAGACTCCACTTTAATGAATCTGACAGACGGATCATCATTACGGCGAGCTGCTCGCGTGAGACCGGTGCCTTGGGCTCAAATCTTCCGTCTCCCGTTCCTTGGACAATTCCGCTCTGATTCGCCCAGTCCACAGCGGCAGCATAATAGTCCCCCGGCTTCACATCCGTAAAGCTTCCGGCAGCTGAGGAATTCAGCTCTGCCCCGGCCAGACGGGCCAGGAGCAGCGCGGCATCGCCGCGGCTCAGCTTGTCTTTCAGGCCAAAGTTCTCGGCGGAGACCCCGGTAACAATGCCGCGTGCCGCAAGATACGTAATGGAGTCCTTGGCGTAACTGCTTCCCGTATCCGCAAACACAAGCTTATTGTAGCCAACCGCGTACACCGAGAAATGATTCGTGCGGAAGGAGAGCAGGCCGTTCCCCGGATCATAGCTGCTGCCCGGAAGGACAACCAGCTCTCCGCCTGCGCTCACCTGATAGGCAGCAACCGCATTGGGGTCTTCGCCGGACGTCAGTATATAAGGGATGCTTACATCCACATTACCTCCGCCGAAGCTTGAAAGAATCTGCGTTCCGGCCTGAACCGTGAGGATTAGCACCGGGCGGCTGCCAATAATGCTGCCTGAACCTGCTCCCTGACCGGCCAAGGTACTGCCGATATCGGCTTTGGCGATGGTCAGGCTGACATCTTCATTGCCTGCCGCCGTGTGAATGGCGGAGAATGCAGCCCGGTCGAATGTAACTGTACCCAGCCCTCCGGTCACGCTCACTGCCTCCAGCGGACTGCCGGCCATTTGAGCCCATGCTGCGGCTGGAATCTTCAGCAATACCTCTCCGGCAGCACGATCCGAAGCGATACGCAATACAAGCTCCCTGGTGCTTGAAGTCTTCAATGTCTCAAGTGCCGCTGCCACTTCATCTGCGGTTACCGCAAGGCTGAGTTTCCCTTCTGCATCTGCTTGTCCCTTCAGTTCCATGACAGCTTTGCCGCCTTCTATGGTAACTGCAGCAGTTGCAGTTGCAGTTGCAGCCCCTGCTGCCGGTGAGGACCCGCCGCCGGAAGAACCCGCACCAGGTACGCTGACAACCGGATCGGCAGCCGCAACCGTTACCTGCGATTCGGCTACACCGTAGCCGTCCGCACTGTACACCGAGACAACAGCTGTTCCCGCTGCATGCGGTGTGATTTTCCCGTTCTGGTCGACAGAAGCTATAGCGGGATTGGATGAACTCCAGCTGAGCGTGCCCTCCGTTCCTCCGCCGGCTTCCACGGTCGCTTTAAGCACTGCCGTCGTTCCCCCGGCTTTCAGGGAAACCGAGGAATGATCCAGTGAAATTTTCGTCACATTCAGCTGATAGACGGCAACCGTTCCCCCGACCTCATTAGCGACCAGCACGAGCGGCAGTCCGGTCGGACTGGCCGGTGCCGGGATGAATTCGATCCCTTCCGGCCCGGTGTCGGTCTCCAGATTATTCTTAGGCGTGAATTCGCGGGAATTGATGTAATTCACAAACTGCGGCTGCCCGGGATTGGTTACATCATAGGTCATCAGACCGCCGATGCGCTCCAGGCCGGTGAAGGCCAGCGCCCTTTTCCCCACCTTGCCTACCTTGACATATTCAGGTTCCGGCCCTTTTTTGGAGCTGCGGCTGTCAAGTGTCGTGTTGCTGTTGCTTGCGTTGAAATAGTCGGGCAGACGTTCAGCTGTAATCTGTTCAAAATCGCTGCCGCTGTCGTAAACCTGCGTCATGTCCGCCGCATCCCATACTGAGAAAGAACGGCCTCCGTACAGGTAGATATCATCCTTCCCCATATCCGACATTACTTCTACCCCGTCATATTTAGTGGTGCCGTTCAGGAACTTCGCCGCAGCAGAATCCGGGTTAAGCAGACCTTTCACTTTGCTGATCTTGGTCACATTTTCCTTGCTGTCCCATTCCGTGGCATCCCCTTCGTTGGCTGTGAACAAATAGGTTTTGCCGTTTACGGTGTATTGGCTGATTCCATCCGGCATGTAAACCCCTTTAAACGGCACATTCTCCAGATGGATCGTGCTGTCATTTAACAAATCAAGCTTATTCTCCGGCTTGCTTAAATCCTTGAATCCAAGGCCCTTGACCCATAACAGCTTCCCGGAAACAACATCAACCGCAGCAATCGCGTTATTCTCCTGAAGCGAGACATACGCCGTTGTCTGATCCTCGGACAGCTCGATGAACTCCGGCTCCAGATCGCGTACGGCATCCTCCTTGCTTCCTTTCCCGGTAATTAGCCTGGTCTTAGGATCAACTGCACCACGGATGTGTACAAGGTCATCAATTACGGCTGGATTATCGAATTTCAACAGGTTCACTGCTTTGGAAGCCGTATTGATGATCGTTACACTGCCTTCGGGATCACCCGCAAGTGTGCGGGGTTCAGCCTCGTCTGCCGTAAGAATATAACGGCCGTCTTCCGTATATTTGAGCATATCCGGCTGGACGCCGGTTTCATATTCTTCAATCAGCTTGCCGTCATAATCCAACACGAGCACTTTACCGTTCTTCAGCGCATCTTCTTCCTGCACGGCAACAGCAATCCGCTTGGTCGCCGTGTTGATGTCGACACTCGTCAAGTCACCGTAGCTGAAGCCCCCGGTTTCCGACAGCTGCTCCACATTGATGCTTGTTTCCTTCTCCGGATGGATACCATCCTTCAGATTCACGATGTCCACCGATGCCGGATGTGTCGAGCCGTTGACAAGGTAGAACTTCCCGTTATCCCGGTTGTACTTGATGATCTCGGCAACACCGCCGTCCTCGCTGGTCGTACCGACCGCATACCCGCCAATTTTGGTGATGCTGATTACATCCTCAGTGAGCGGAGCAGCCTCCGGTTTGACTGTCAGCGGGAGAATGGCTTCAGCTTTGATGGAAGGAGAAGTGCTGTCGTACACTGAGAAACTGGCCGTCGTTGTTCCGGCTTTCAGCGGAATGCCGCTGACTGTACCGGATACCGAGTCTATGCTCAGCCCGTCAGGCAGCCCCGCTGCCGTGTAGGAATACGGCTGTGTTCCGCCATATACCGAGAGCGATACGGAATAGGGCGCCCCTGCAGTCGCCTGAGGCAATGAAGCGGTCGCTATGCCCAGGGCGGGAACCGTTATCCCCCACGCGCCATCGGAACTGTTATGCGGCTTCATCCGGTTCATTGCCGCCCCATCAAGATCAGCGAAGGAAATTTGGGCAAGATCTGCTTTATTGTTGTCGGTATCCGCATAATCCGTGCGGCGCACTGACTTTTGCTTGGAGGTGCCGCCGGTTTTGCCGGTCGGATAATCCGTCTCATAGCCATCGATCGTAGAACCGTTGTCATTGCCTGCTGTACCGATCATATCTACGTAAGCCGGTGACTTGTCCAGGAACGGATTTGTGTTCTCCAGCAGGGCGGAACTGCTGAGAAGGACCACCTTCATGCCTTTATTATTAAAAAGAAGTTCATCCCAGCTCTGATCGCCCTTGCCGCTGAGATCACTTTGATAGACGGGATTCACTTTACCATCCGTAATAAGGTAGGAAGAATGTGCTTTAATGATACCGGTCAGTGCAAGCCTGCTCCAGGCACCGTTCATGCCGGGATCAGAATACTGCACCGACCAGCCGCTCAGATCCACATCCGTATCTGTAGGATTATATAGCTCAATGAAGCCTTTGGAGAAGTAGCCCTCTGTAGTTTCGGCATCACCGCCGCCGTAAATCTGGTTGACGACAATGTGCGGAACGGCTACATCATAGCTGCCGGCAGCGTTATACGGAGTGCCTGGCTGTATCGAAGGGACGGCGGCTACCGGGCCTGCGCCCCATGCGGATCCGGCCGCAAGCTCTGCGGCGAGGAGAAGAGAAAGGATGGCTTTACTGGTTGAATTCAAGTGAATGTCACTCCTGTACTCTATAGTTTAATTTTTAACTACTTTTTTAACTACTATAGGAGACGAGTATTTGCTCACTTGAAGATTTACATAAACTGAATGTAAAGCCGCTGCCGATTACGCAAAATAGCCCCACACAGTGGGGCTATAGAGAGCTATAGAGCTTTAGAGTTAGCTTCGATGATTTTATATAATCCTGCACATAATACAACATTCACCTCACTATACCAGTCCAAAAACCGATATTGTTGCAGAAAATGCAGCATTTCGCCTCAGTTTAGCGGATAACCGGGAGGATTGTTGTATTTCCTACAACAATCCTCCCGAACACCCAGATATTCAGGGATCAAAGCTGTACAACGTACAACATTCATGCTAATAGTGTTTACTCAATAGTCTACATTCTGCCGGAAACGAATCTAGTATAGGGAATGAACGTATTCCGCTAGCCTCACAGCGATCTACTGTTAACATCATCCCTGGTGTTCATACTCATCCACTCGCTCCCAAGCACACCATAGGCATAAGTATCATGCCATCCCGGGTTGCCTTGTTCATCATGCTTGAAATAACCTGTCTGCAGCAAATGCCCCTCCCGGCGCAGCTTCAGCCGCTCCAGCAGCCGCCATGACGGATGATTATCCGGATCACAATGCGCGGTCACGCGTCTGATTCCAAGCGTGCCGAAGCCGTACGCCAGCAGCTCACGGCAAGCCTCTGCCGCATAGCCTTTTCCTTGATAGTTACTGTTGAACACATAGCCCAGCTCCCAGGTCTGAAACTGCGGCGGGTTCTGTTGCTGGAAATACAAGTTCCCGATCAGTCTGCCGCTGTCCTTCAGACATACGGCCCAGAAGGCGTGATCGGTTGCCCGCCGCTCAGCCTCAGCCTTACTTGCAGCCTGGTCATATACGCCGTAAGGCTCGAATCTTACAACCTCCTCCTGCGAGAGATAGGCATGCAGATCATCCCCGTCTTCTGCTCTGAAGCTCCGTAAGATTAACCGCTGTGTTTCTAGGCTTTCCATCTTTCTTTCCCCCGGTATTCAGTATATGCATACACATTATTACATTGGTAAGATCGTTTCATTTCCAAAAAGCTCAGCGGGTGGGCATCTGATCCATATCCATATACAGTACATTCCAGCGGTGTCCGTCGGGATCAGCGAAGCCTGCGCCGTACATCCAGCCTGCGCCCGCTGGCTTCGGCCTGCCAAAAACATGTCCGCCCGCCTCCTCCGCTTTCCGGACAAGTTCATCAACTTCCTCCCGGCTAGCTGCATTGATAGAGAAGAGAACTTCTGTCCCTTGCGAAGTGTCAGCGATCTCCTGCCCGGTGTATCCGCGGAACGTTGCTTCCGGAACCAGCATCACCAGTACTTTCTGATCCCCGATGACCAGACCGGCCATCTGATCACTGCCTTCATGCCGCGGATGAAACGTAAATCCCAGCTTACTGAAGAATTCCCGTGACCGGGTCAGATCCTTTACAGGCAGATTAAGCCAAAGCTCTTTGGTCATATGATTCGCTCCTTTTCGGGTGAAAACGCTATTCTACCGCTCTAAACAACATAGTAGCATATCCAAAGGGGAATGGGCGTACCCGCCATCCATTGTCCATATTTTTACAAATCACCGAAACCTTCCATGCTTATATTCGTCTATATGGAACAGAAGGATAATGCCAGAGCATGGCAATCACGTCTATATTGAAAGGATGGGAAAGATGAAGATTAACCGGAAAATATTAATCCTCCCCGTACTTGCGCTGGCAATGGCAACGGGCGCAGCAGCTGTCCCGGCTTCCGCCAAGTCTGCTTCTGAAGTACAGATCTACTTTACCTATAGCAATGAGAGCGGTCTATCGGGGAGTTCAGCGGGAAAAGCACAGATCAAGAATGGAGTTTCCTATATGCCCGCCAATCTAGTGAAAGCTACCGGAATTGAGATCCTGTGGAGCAATACAGCTAAAACTGCGACATTCAGCGGCTGGAATAAAAGCTTCAGTGTGCAGCTCGGCAGCTCTACCGGTGTGCTCGACGGGCAGAAGGTACCACTAGGCGGCACTCCTTATATGTCAAACAAAGAGCTGTATGTGCCCGTTAAATTTATTGCAGCGGCACTTGAAGGGGGGCCTGTCCGGTGGGACCCTGCAAAGAAGACACTGCTGATCAATCATCTGCATATGTACCGCAGCTATTCAGAAACCTTCGAGGGCGGAGTATACTCCTTATCCCTTGACAGCGGTGAGTTGTACCTCACCACGAAGCAGAACACGAAGCACCAGCTTGCTACACTGGGCAGGGGTCTGGATGTGACCGACTTCACCTTCGAGCGTACACCTGCCGGCCTGACTTTACTGCGGGTAAGCAATGTTTACGGCGAACCGCATGTTCATGCCGAGTATTACACCTATCTTTTGAAGAATGGCAGTGTCATCCGCCAGGGACATACAGATACCTACACCACTTTCGGCGCAGCCGCCGAGTGGTCTGAGGGGAAGCTGGTATTGAATGACGGGCAGACCTTGCGGCTGATTGAGGATGGAACGGGAGCGGTCAGTGAAACGATTGATTTACCGCAGCTGATGGGTGCGAGCGTTACGAAGGATGTCTACTATAATGTCGAAGCTGTCTACAAGGATGTCCTGCTGGTCCGCCCTCTGGACACAGCCATCCTGACAATCGTCAACCGGACTACCGGAGAGCAAATCCTGCTGTACAAAGAGCTGCTCAGTGCTGAACGCCAGCTTGAGGTGGAGCAGATCGATTATATGTTCCCCGAGGACCATATTAAGTTCACCGGACGTGAGGGCAATGTGTTCACCTTCACCGTTAACTATCTGGACGGCAGCAAAGGCACTGTGCATACCTATACACTGCCTGACAGGGAATGAACTATTCTGTATAATGATAGGGACTACATCACCCACTTTCCGCAACATTAGGAGTGAATATCAGATGACCTTATCGGACTTTTTTGCCGGAATTGACCTGCATGATAGTATGATTGAACAGGTAATCTATAAGAAATCGGCGGAAGAATTATTGATGATTATTGATTTGCTTAACTGGAGGCAATCAGCCTATAAGGAAGAACAGGAAGCTGAGAACCTCATCAGAACTTTGCGTTTCACAGGAGTAACCTCCTACAAGACTGATCCAAACATCTTCGTAATTGATAGTAATGATATTATTGAGACGAGAATAGAACGGTCTGCCGGCGGCGGAAGGGTAACATTCATTCTAAGCGCAGGATTTGGTTCGGGAGTAATCGAGCTGAATATTGAAGCGGAGCACGCCGAATGGCAGTAAGGGTTTCAGGACCCCTATTCCGGTCCAGGTCAAGCATTATCTTCCTCTCCGCCGGCTCTTCTGCCGGGCAGGAAATGCAAACCCCGCAGCCGGGTCCCTCTAGTCAACACATAGAGATCCGCACTGCGGGGTTCTTGGCCTTCCCTTGAGACAAATGGAATGACCGGATCTATCAAATTATTCTATCTCCGCATACCGCCCAGGCTGGCTCCGGGGGCAAATACCCGCTGTATATTCTTCTGCACCTCAGGGTCCGGGATTAACGGCGGCGCCTGATGCGGCTTCACCCGGGCATCAATAATGACATTATCGCAGGCCCAGTGCTTATGCTCCACGCTGCTGTTCACCCCATGGATATCATGGGAAGGATTGCTCCGTGTAAAGGTCGCCCACAGGAAATTGTTCAGATGCTCCGACATGAACCTGCTGTCGTCGCACAGAATGATCATCGGGCAGGAATCAAGCGGGCCCTGCTCCGCAACGGCGGCACACAGGCCGGCGATTTCCTGCGCAGCTGACTGATAATCCGCGAACGGCTTGCCCTGCAGCGCCACAATGCCCGGCATAATCATGGCAGCCGGCCCCCAGCTCTGCTGCGCCTGCAGAATCTCCGGCACCTCCGTACACAAGCTCCGCTTCTGCTCGCCTACCGCAGCGAAGACTACTTTACTCCCGCTGTTGATTCCTGTGCCTGAGTAATCCAGCGTATCTATTGTTGTATTCGTCTGGAAGTGAATATCGCGGTGCAGATTAATCCGCTCCAGGATATACGTCAGGAACCCTTCAATATCATGCGTGCTGACCGCCCGGTCCTCTTCTGCCGTGATGAACAGATATTTCGCCAGACTAAGCTGTCCGGTTCCGAGAATCCGGTTGGCAATGGTAAGAAGCTCCGCCGGCTGCTTAAGCTGCTGATACGGCGTATACCGTTCACTGCCGATCGCGAACAGCAGCGGATGCACACCGGAAGCATCTACGGCATGAACTTCCTTAACGCCGGGAACCTCAGACTGAATCGCCCCGCCCGTCAGCTCATGAATCAATTCTCCGAAGGCGGTGTCTTCCTGCGGCGGACGGCCGACGACCGTGAACGGGAAGATGGCCCCTCGCTTGGCATAGACCTTATGCACTCTCATCACCGGAAACGGGTGAGTCAGGCTGTAGTAGCCCAGATGATCCCCGAACGGTCCCTCCGGCTTCGTCTCACCGGGATGAATCTCTCCGGTAATCACGAAGTCGGCATCACTGCTGATGCAGAATCCGTCCACATAGGTGTAGCGGAAATGGCGTCCGGCCAGCAGCCCGGCAAAGGTCATCTCGCTTAAGCCCTCCGGCAGCGGCATCACCGCCGAGAGCGTATGCGCAGGAGGCCCGCCGATGAAGCAGCTCACTTTCAGCGGCTCGCCGCGTTTATTGGCTTGAGACTGATGAATGCCGATGCCGCGGTGAATCTGGTAATGCACGCCAACCTCTTTGTTCATCTCATACTCATTGCCGCTAAGCTGAATCCGGTACATCCCGAGATTGGAGTTCATGATGCCCGGCTTGTCCGGATCCTCAGAATATACCTGCGGCAGCGTGACGAACGCCCCGCCGTCTCCCTGCCAGTGCTTGATCTGCGGAAGATCGGAGATCTGGATCTCCTCGAAGCCGGCAGGAACGCTGCCGCTTTTCTTGAGCGGCAATGCTTTTCTGGCTGCAAGGGCGGTTCCGATGTATTTGAAAGGCTGCTTGAGCGCCTTCATGGGATTGCTGCGCAAAGCGATAACATCCTGGGAGGATTGCCAGGTATCCCGGAAGATGAATTTGCTGCGCTCGATCGTTCCGAACAGATTCGATACCGCACGGTACTTCGAGCCTCTGACGTTCTCGAACAGCAATGCAGGGCCGCCCGCTTCATAGACCTTCATATGGATCGCCGCCATCTCCAGATGCGGGTCAACTTCCTCATGTATGCGAATTAAATGTCCGTGCTTCTCCAAGTCAATAATACATTCTTCCATATTACGATATGACATGCTTCTACCCCGATCCTGTAAAGAATATGAACCTCTATATTATCCGTGAGAGCGCAGCCCAGGTCAATTGCCGCCGGAATTAACCTCATCAAATTCACCGGCTGTCTTGCCTTCTTCTATCCAGAGCCTTTATTATACTTGTTAACCGGACTGCTCCGGTAAACAAACGGCAAAGGAGACTTGCAGATTGATTATCAAAAAAGTAACCTGGCTGGAGCTCTTCTATGATTTGCTGTTTGTTGCTGCGGTCTCCAAGGCCAGCCATGTGCTGCTGCATGTGGAAGACGAAACCCTCTCTCTTGAGACACTGGGCAAGTTCGTACTGATCTTCATCCCGATATGGTGGGCCTGGGTAGGCCAGACGCTTTTCGTCAACCGCTATGGACAGGATACGGTGCCGCAGCGGATTTTTCTGATCATTCAATTGTTCTTCGTGCTGATTATGACAGCCAGCCTGTCTGTGGATTTCGACGCCAACTATCTGCCGTTTCTGATTGGCTACCTCGGACTCCGGCTCATGACCGCCGTCCAGTATCACTACGCCCATTCCAGAGAAAGCGGCCATCTGCGGAACACTGCACGTTATCTGGGAACACGCTTCTGGATCGGACTGGTCATCTCGGCCTGCTCCCTGTTCTTAGATTCATGGCTGCGGTATGCGGTGCTGTACGCCGGGATTGCGCTGGACATTATTCTCCCGCTGACCGGCCGGCGGATTCTCGTGAAGACTCCTGCCAATACCCATCATCTGCTGGAGCGTTTCTCCCTGTTCGCCTTAATCCTGCTAGGTGAATCTGTAGTCAGCATTCTCGCTGTACTGCAGTCCAGTACCTGGACCGGTCAATCAGTCGGCTTCGCCGCCCTCACCTTCGTGCTGATTATCGCAATGTGGTGGCAGTATTATGACAACCTGGAGAAGAAGGTTGACATGCATATTCAAACGGCCGGACAGACCATCATCTACGGACATCTGTTTATCTACTTGTCGCTATGTATGCTTGCCGCATCGATCCAGCTGCTCTTTCTGAATAAGCTTCATTATGACCTGATGCTGAACCTGCTCTTCGGCTCAGTCCTGCTCTACTTCGCTTCAACCACACTGGTCTTCCATGTCTACAGACATAAGCAGCACCGGCTTGGGGTTAAGCATCTGGCGCTGCTCACCGCCCTCTTGGTCTGCTTCTACGTACTGGATATCATCATCCAGGTTCCGAATGTGCTGATTATGGGCGAGCTGGCGCTGTTCTTCGCGGTCTACGCCAGGATCACAACCTAGACCCGGCTGCCAGACAGCATTCATCAGACTCCCATTCAATCTTCTGAACCCGCACCACGCAAGAGGCTGTGCCGGAGGTCGTTTCTGACCTTTCAGCACAGCCTCTTCATGATTTAACTGCCGGTAAATTCAACCTCATCGTAATCATAATAAGCTTGCAGGATCTGCTCCCGGTCATCCATGAACAGCTGATCCGCCACACCGCAGACAAGCTTCGGTATCGCGTTCTTGAGACCGGATATGGCCGATGCCGACAACCCGCAGCTGGCCAGTGCAGAGTAGTTGAAGACGAATAATCCATGCAGCAGCTTGCGGCCTGCCTCATCCCGGCTCTGAAGGGCGAACCCCGGACTGAGATACGGATGCGCATCCAGCAGCGGATTCGCTGCTCCGGCTGGCGCCGTGTAGCGGTCACTCCAGCGGGCAATATGGGCTTCAACCTGCTGCAGCTCCGGCCGCAGGGCGGGATCACTGAGCAGCCCGGTGCTGACAATCAGGAAGTCGAAGCTGAACTCACCCTTAGGGGTAGTCACCAGAGCTCCTTCTCCTGATTCCGCTACACTCAGCCAAGGGGAGCCGAGATGCAGCCGGAAGCCGGGCCAGGCCGCCGCGCGTGCGAAGGTATCATTGGTCGGCGGCTGATTGTAATGGAAGAAATGCGAGATCACAGCATATTTGTCTTCATCCGCGAGGGCATGAAACCGTTCAATCATGCCCGAACCCTCCATCTGGCGGATCGGATTGACGCCCGGCAGCTGTTCGCGGCGGACAAACACATGCGCTTCGGCCACCCCCTCGGTAAGGATGAAGTTGGCATTATCGAAGGCCGATGCCCCGCCGCCCAGAATCGCTACCCGCTTGCCGCGCAGGGCGGCAATATCGATCGTCTGCGAGGTATGTGCATACAGATGTCCGGGCAGATGATCAGCAATCATCGGCGGGACATGCCACTCTCCACCGCCCTGAATCCCTGTGGCCAGCACCACCTTGCGGGCGAGCAGCAGTCTTGATGGAGCCCCGGCTCCGGTAATCTGCAGACGGTATATACCATCTTCGCCAGGTTCAATCAGCTTAAGCAGCACCTCATTGATCACCGGCAGTTTCAGAATCTTCCGGTACCAGCGCAGATAATTCATCCAGTCGCCCCGCGGAATTTTGCCTACCTCATCCCAGGCTGCGGCTCCCTTCTGCGCTTCCCACCAGGACCGGAACGTAAGAGAGGGTATTCCCAAATCGATCGACGTCAAATGCTTCGGTGTGCGCAGAGTCACCATCCGGGCGTAGGTTTCCCAAGGACCCTCCAGTCCGTCACTGTTCTCATCAATAATCAGAATGTTGGAGATCCGTTCGCGCAGCAGGCCAAAAGCCGCTCCTAGTCCGCTTTGCCCCCCGCCCACAATGACTACATCATAGACATGGCCTTCGGAATGCTCCAGGGGGCGTACCCAATCCGCGCCGCCATAAGCAAGGTAGGAAAGATCGGTCTTCACACGTTCATTCAAGGCTTCCAGGCTCATCATTCCTCAGACCTTTCGCTGGCATCTTTAGGCTGCATCACACACTCTGTTCCACAGTCCATCACCTACATCTATGGCCATATTATATCTGGTCTGCTCCGGCTTTTAAATGTGGATGGCAGGTTTATTGTCATTATAGCTAAAATAAGCAGATTGGATTGTACATTCAGCCAACATTTCATCTTAATCCAGCCCTGACACTTGACAAATGAAGCATTGTCCAGTTTGAACAGCTCAGTTACGGCATGAAATCTGTCATCACAAAAAAGAAGCTGCTATCGCAGCCCCTCATGTCTGCAATAACAGCTCCTCCGCTTCCGTTACAGAATTAACGCTGCACTCACTGAAACCGCTCGAAGCAATCATAATTCCGCTGGCGGCAGATCAGATTGTCTTTTCGCAGTCCGCCTCACTCTACCGTCAGCCTCCTGTTACTCTGCATCCCTAAGCGTAGTTGTCCCGTTAATATCTACCAGCACCTTCACGTCAAGCTCAGTATTCTCAATGATATTCCTTCCGGCCAGCTTGGGATATTTACGTTCGAACTTCTCCTGGATGTCAAAAATATCGGTCCCTTTGTCCTTCCACTCCTGAAACAGCGCCAGACAATCCGCTCTGATTTTCGCTGACATGGACTGTTCCAGCTTTGCGATATTCTCTTCATTCAGTTGAAGTTTCCCCTGGATCACTGATACATCGGTGCTCAGCTTGAGTAGAATGTTCATCCTTAGGATGCCGTCTTTATAGTCGAGCCTGGAATGATAACGGTTGTTCTGCAGCAGAAGACTCACTGTCTTCGTCCGGTCTTCGGGATTCTGTGTGTTGATATTGCCCGATACCTCGTTGTCCAGCAGAAAGTTGAAGTAGATTGACTTTTCACTGCCCACTCTGCCTACCATTTTATAGTCCTTAATCAGCGCCAGGCCATCCAGATAATATTGCCCCTCCGTATCCTTATCCTTGGACACATTCATCACCGACATCGAATTCACATGATCGCCGATCAGCTTCTGATTCATGAATTCCCTAATGTTAAGCTTGACGCCATATGAAGTCACGGACGCTTTACTGCCCAGCATGTCATAGAGATACAGGCCGGTCATAGCCTCTTCTTCGTGGTTAGGCCTGACAAAGGTATCCGTACTCCCTGTGTAAACCCCAAGAAGTGTTCGCGCGCTGGATTCCTGCCACCGGTCAAACAGCTCGAAGGCCTGGTCAAGCCCGCTGGCCGCGAACCTTTCCGTGAACAGGATCACTTTATTGTGGGCCAGAGTAACCGGGGCACTGGTGTGGGTCTCCAGCCGGTTCAGCGCATCACCCGGATTCTGGGTCGCTATCTTGTATACAATCCGTTCCTCCTGGTTGGCTTCCTTGGAAGAGTTGCGGATTGAGTTAAGCGTCTCAAAATAGATAATAATGTTCTTCTCCTCATCCTGATCGATCAGAATCGAGGTCACAAACACGATATGGTCGAGATCCCTATATCCCAGACATGAGGACAACAGCAGGCATTGCACCGCCAGCACCAGAATAACAAGCATTTGTCTGCTGAGCGCCTTCATCATTTCCTGCCTCTGTACAGAAACGGACCTGATACTTTGCTCAGCGGACCCCGGACGAGAACATCCAGATTGGCGGCCTTGAATGATTTCTCGGTACCCAGAGGGAACAGATAAGGATAATCACAGGAACGCAGCGAAGCCAGATGGGCGATGAGAAGAATGAAACCCAGATAAAACCCGTGCAGGCCGAAGCAAGCGGACATTATAATGGAGAACACTGCCCATACCGATACCGCCGAGGTCAGCCGGGGATTAATGAATGACGTGATGGCGTAGATCCCGGTCACTACAACCGTCGCCTGGGAAGCAAGTCCTGCACCTACAGCGGCATCCCCCAGAATCAAAGCGCCTACAATACTGAGTGCCTGTCCAATCTGATGCGGCAGCCGCCTCCCCGCTTCACGCGAGAGCTCGAAGAACAGGAACATCAGAATAACCTCCACCACTGTCGGAAAAGGAACTCCCGAACGGGAGACAGCGAGCTTGAATACAAACGCCGATGGAATCAGCGAGAAATGGTGGGTGGTCAAAGCAACATAGAACCCCGGAAGCAGCAGCGAGATCAACACCGAACCGAACCGCACCAGCCGCAGCAGGGTTACAAACAGCCTGTTGGTGGCATAATCATCGGGAGACTGCAGGTTCTCAAAGAAGAAGCAGGGCGCAGTCAGTGCAAACGGCGTCCCGTTCACGATTACCGATATTCTCCCTTCAAACAGCTTGGCGACAATAGCATCCGGTTTCTCTGAATAGCCTATGGTGTCAAACAATGTTTTCCCCGGACTTAAAGCTTCCGCAATGTATTGTGCACCCAGCACGAACTCATTCTCCATGGCCTCCATTTTCTGGCGGACGGTTGCCACAAGATCCTCAGGAGCCGTGCCTTCTATATAGAGCAGGACCACCTGCGTCTTCGACTGCTTGCCCAGCGAATGGCTCTCGATCTTCAGCGTTTCCGTGGTCATCCGCTTGCGGATTAAGCTGACGTTGTTGACCAGCAGCTCATTGAAGCTTTCGTTCGAGCCTACAAGGGAGGCTTCATATTGCGACTTCTCGATCGCACGTGATTCAATTTTGCGTGCGTCAAAATAAATGGCGTACCCCATCTGCTCAAAGATCAGCACCGGATCTCCGGACAGAAGATGCTCCAGTGCCACTGTAAGATCACTGACTTCTCCGAATTTGGAGGCATAGATTGCCCGGCTAACCGCTTCTTTACTAGTGATATCCCCTTCCGCTTGTGACAGCGGCTCGATAATATATTGACTGATATAACTGGAATCACAGATCGTCTCTATGTAAAAAAGAGTAATCACCGTATGGTTCATTACGATGTCCCGCTTGATGAAATCAAAGCAGCCGCTTAGTTTAGCGGCCAATTCACCCGCCTGTACGGTCATAATCTTCCCCCGCCCTTCTTAAGTGGTAAGGGTAGTATGCCAATATCCCGGAATAACATTCCAGATTCATGCTAATACTAGAGATGAAGTCTAGATTTCTCCGAGAGAAGGCGTGCGTGTGGGAAGTATGAATTCCAAACATCTTTTTTTCATCATCTGCAGTCTGGCTATTGTAACCTTGAAGACCTTCCCTTCGTCGTTCATTAAGCTTGGCGGAAGAGACACGTGGATTGCGATGATTATCGCTTCGGTGTGTATTCTGGTGTATCTGTGGCTGATTCTGACGATTAACAAGCGAACGAAGAATTATAATCTGCTCGATATTTATGCGAAGTCACTCGGCAAGTGGGGCGGAGGTTTTTTCTCATGTCTATTTCTGCTTACGATCCTATTAACTATATTTGAAAGCGCGGGGGCCGAGGCCAGTGTCATCCATAGCGGCTTTCAATTGTTCACTCCGGTATGGGTGTTCATCATGGTTACTGCGTTCGCTACAGTCTATGTGGTCAAAAAAGGGATTGCTTCCGTGACCATTACAACGATTGTGGTGATCTTCTTCATCAGCCTGTCCGGCATGCTGCTTGCCTTTCTGACGCACAAATACAAGGATATGAAGTATATCTATCCGATTATGGAGCATGGGGTAACCCCGGATTTCCTGCTCGCGACTCTGAAGATTCTCGGGGCGCTAAGCTGCATCACCATCATGATCCCTTACCTCGATAGTGTACGGGACAAATCGAAGCTGATCCGGCATTCAACTATTGCGCTGCTGTTCATTATCCAGATGCAAATCTTCTCGATCATAAGTGTGATCACGACCTTCGGGCCGGACCGGGCGGTCAATCTGCTGTTCCCCAAGCTGACCCAGACCCAGATTATCAGTGCCTTCGGCTTCCTGGAAGCGGGTGAGCTGTTTGTCATGCTCCAGGTGGTGGCCGGCTGGTTCATCCGCTATATCGTCTGCTTCTTTGCACTTATGGAGCTGATCCGGCTGTCAGGCCTGAAGATCCGGTTCAAGGAGCATTATGTCTGCGTGCTGACCATCATATTCTCGTATCTGTTCTCCAGGGATTTGTTCGATATGTTCAAGCTGTTAGACTATCTGCTCTATATCCAGCTGGCCAATTTCCTGGTCATTCCGCTGGTTCTCTATAGTATCTATTATTTCAAAAAGACTCCAGTTCAAGGTTGACATCTCCAGCATGCTGCCAATCGTATCTGTATCAGCGGATTGTCTCAGCTATACATCGCTCAACCTCAGTTACATACTTCTGCTGCTCTTCATCCGGAATCATGTGCCCGGATTGTGTGAATTCGACTACAGTGCAGCAGGGCAGCAATGCGCGGTACTTCTCCATTACTTCATCTGATATATCCGAGGGGATCATAGATTCCGGATTCCTGCCCGCAAACAGCGTGACGGGAATGATAAGCTGCGGCAGCTGTGCCGAGAAGTCCACTTCCCGCGCTTCATGTCCCATTCCCTGCAGAGCTTCCCGGCGGATATAGTTCAGAAGCGGTACCTGTTGATAGACAAGGCTGCTCCAGAACTCCACAGTGTCAGCTGACATCCCACGGTGTATCGGCGGCTGATCGACCAGAATAAGACCCTTCATCTGTTCCTGATGACGCAGACTCCAGCCCAGTGAATAGGCGGCACCGCGTGAGAAGCCGAGAACCATATAATTTGTGAGCCCGCAATGATTCACTACAGCCTCAATATCGGACATATGATCTTCCAGATCATACCCTGAAGCCGGTGTCGAGCTTAAGCCGCGGCCGCGAAAGCTGAAGGCCACGACATGCCCGGGTAAATAGCTCAGCAGAGGAATCGCCCGCTCCGCCGGCTCCCATAATCCTCCGACGACTAACAGCGACGGCAGTCCTGTGCTTCGCTCCCCGCTCTCCAGCACATGCAGCGCTAATGAGCCATTGGGAATATAATAACTTCTCATTTGTGATTTCCTCCTGCTATGTATGATTACTTCAATATTGCTAAATTTCACATTCCATTCCATGGTATAAGAAAGCTTGTGCTTATGGCTATAAGAAAAACAGCACGCCCCGGAGTAACCGGGACGCGGCTGGTCTGTTAGAAACGGGCTACGAAGAATTCACGGTTCGAAGGGACGAATTTCTGCGTGCGCTGCACATTATCTGCATCGATAACTCTAAGCGTATAGCTCACAGTAGTCAGAGTGCTGATGGTGCTGAATTGGGCAACGCCGAATTCATCAAACTGTGCGGTGATAACCGTGCCTGAGCTTCTGGTCAATGTAGCCGTCCAGCCCTGTGTTTCATAAGGCACGTTATTATTATTCACAGCGAGCACTATGAAATTCGGTAAGACTTGTTTGATCCGCCGTCTCTTAGGTCTTACTGCCGCCGATGCTTTTGCTTTTTTGGCCATAAGGAGACGTTTTGCCATTAATGCTTTCTTCTCCGATTCTTTCAATTGCTTCACCACTTTCTGTTGGAATACAGTAGTAAATGCAATTCAGAAGCAGACCGAAACGCGTTATTGCCTACTAATCATAGAATTGTAGTAGTGTCCTATATTTATAGATTCGTACCCACCGGTCACCCGGCCGCATATTATGCTTCCATAGAGGTGATCACATTAATGACTGATAAGTTATGGGTCCAGCATCATGCCGCCAAGCTTAATCGTCCGCTGAAGCACAAGATCCGCAAGTCCTATACATCCACGGTGAAACCGGCTGCTATCCCGGTCATTATACAGTTCAAGCATCCGCTGACTCCGGCGGGAATCCGGGCTCTGCAGAAGCATCTGGGGACACATGCTTTTCCAATTAAACATCAATTGCCCCTGCATCGCGCAGTTGCCTCACGGGTTACACTCAAGTGTCTGAAGCAGGTATGCTGCTGGAGCGGGGTTCACAAGGTCTATCTCGATGGCATCAAAAAAACTACATTAAATATCGCCACACCGTCCATTGGCGCCACGGCCGTAGAGCGTTCAAGAGGACTTACCGGCAAAGGAATAAATATCGCCGTGCTCGATACCGGTGTGTATCCGCATCCCGATCTGACCCGGCCCGTGAACCGGATCCTTGCCTTCAAGGATTACATTAATCACCGGAAATGTCCGTATGATGATAATGGACATGGCACCCATATTACCGGCGATGCCGCAGGGAACGGCTGGTCCAGCAAAGGTAAATACAAGGGCCCGGCACCGGAGGCCGGGATTGTAGGAATCAAGGTGCTGGACAAAAACGGCGATGGTTACGACTCCACCATCATTAAAGCCATCGAATGGTGCATTGCCCGGCGCAAAAAGCTGAAGCTGCGCATCCTGTCCATGTCCTTCGGCGGACCGGTCAGCCCGTCAGCCAAGGACGACATTCTCGTCCAGGCCGTCGAGAAAGCCGTCAAAGCCGGACTCACTGTAGTCATCGCAGCCGGCAACAGCGGCCCCGGACGCCGGACAGTGGAGTCGCCCGGAATCAGTCCCTCCGCCATCACTGTCGGAGCCGTGAATGACCGCCGGACGGTGACGCAAAAGGATGACCGCATCGCTGTCTACTCCAGCCGCGGACCGGCTCCCGGCGGTAAGGTGAAGCCTGATCTTGTTGCTCCCGGCGATTCTGTGATCTCCCTGCGCGCTCCCGGCTCCCAGCTGGTCCGTGAACTGCCGGGAAACAAGGTTGGCAAGAAGTATTTCAAGCTGTCCGGCACCAGCATCTCCACCCCGATCGTGTCAGGTGCGGCCGCACAGCTGTTGCAGCTGCGCCCGTGCCTGACCCCCTGCCAGGTGAAGGCATTGCTGAAGCGGAATGCTTTTCCCCTTGGCCTTAAGCCAAACACTGCCGGCAGCGGGGAGATCGACGTGCGATTCCTGAAGCGCCGCGCCTCTAAGCCTGCCGGTAAGTAGAAGCAGCCCTTAAGCGAAACGGAAGCAGTCCTTAAGCGTAGGAAGCAGCCCTTAAGCGAAAGGGAAGCAGCCTGCTTCTTTCGCTTAAGGGCATTTTTAACCTCAAAGCAATGGTCCTTTGCCCGTAGTCAAACGGGAGGTTGCTAAATGTTGTACGGATTACAACTCGAATGCAGAGTTAACTGTGAGTTTAGGAGAATTGTTGTACGAAATACAAGAATTGCCCCGTTAATCTGCTGGACGGATGGGAAATGCTGTATTTTATACAACAATTTGGGATTCGGGTCGATATTGTAGAGGAAATGTTGTATTTCGTGCAGGATTATAACTTATAACACAATTATGTCTTATCTCAAATCCTTCTCGTAACAGATGCATTCATGGACTCTCTTATATTTACCTTTGACTGCTTCGTGATCGTGACCGACATAGTGGGCAAACGTCTGAACAGGGTATAAGTCCGGCAGCTCCGGGGTGAGTCCTCCTCGGAACTCTTCGCACCCTCCAGATAAACATGCAGGTATGAATCAACCTTGGCGACCCGGTTCTTTTCATACCATTTCCGCACCCACAGGTCATCTCGGGTCCAAACCTCCTTTCTCCTTTTCCCGCAGGACATTATCATAATAAGCCACGTATTTTCAGCACCATTTCTTTCTCCAAATGCTTGAACCCTAATTTCTCGTACAGCATTCTCCCGTCTGCGGTGTAATCAAGGAATATTTCAGCTATACCGAGGCGTTCAGCCTCTTCAATTATTGTATGGAGTACGCGGGTGGACAAGCCTTGTCTCCTGTAGGCTGCAGCAGTATGCACATTATAGAGATATCCTTTTTTACCGGAGGGGTTGCCGACTGTGGGCAGAACTTCATAGGTGCTCATGACTGCTATGGAGATAATGCTGTCCTGCTCAATAGCGATACAACAGACCAATCTGCCATTAGCGAGACTCTCCTGAATATAAGCATAAGTCTCTTCCTTGAAATTTGCCGGCAGTACAGCATGCGTAACCTCCTCAATAAAAGCAAGCCTATTCTCCAAAATGACCGCCGCGTCAGCTACAACAGCTTTTCTTATTTCCATAGGTCCCTCCCGGGTATGTATTTAGCATCCGCAATTTCTGTCCTGTATTCCACTGCAGGTTAAGTTATGATTACAGATAATTCTATTATCCGACTGGAGTGAACGCTATGATTATTCGCAGAGCTGTGCCGGAAGATGCCGCTAAGCTGGCCGCTGTTATGACTACAGCCTTTGACCGGGAAGTGCAGCGCTGGCTGCCGGGGGGAGACACGCAGGACAACAATCTCCGCCCGCCGGGTTATGATTCGATTGAGCAACACAGGTATGCTATAAGAGAAACTGATTATTATGTAATCTAAGACGGCCCGCAGATCATTGGTGGTGCAAACGTACATATTGTAGGCAGACATGCCCGGGTAGACAAAATTTACATCGATCCGTCCTATCAAGGCCGGGGTTATGGTTCGAAGATTCTCTCCTTCCTTGAAGGGGAGTATCCTGCAATGCGTTCTTGGAAGCTGGAAACCTCCAGCAGACAGCTGAGCAACCACCATTTCTATGAAAAAGCCGGGTATACGCGTATCTATGAATCTCCTGGAGAGTTCGGATATGAAAAAATCACCGGGTCCCTGCCGGCAGCAAAGGAACAAGGAACCCGGTTTGAAGATCAGCGGCTCTCTGGAGCGGAGTTTGAGAACTGTGCAATGGAAGGCGCGGATTTCTACAACATGAATTTCGAAAAGAGCAGCTACAACAACAGTAATCTGCACGGCAGCCTGTTTACGGACTGCAACCTGAGCGAGACCCGGTTCACCAACCTTAATCTGACCGGCACGCTGATTGCCGACTCCAGATTAAGCGGCAGCGAAATCGTGCTGGTTGCGCTGGATGGTGTGCATTTCCATGATACAAGTCTGGGTGCTTCCGGTAAGCCCGCCCGGTTCGAGCGCTGTGATCTGGCAGGAAGTCAGTTCAGCGGCTGCGATCTGTCCGGCGTGAACATCTCGCAATGTGAAATATCCGGCTTGCGGATTAATGATATCCCTGTGGAGAAATTGCTGGAAGCTTATGCTGAAGTGGAGAAATTGAATCCAAGCTAGTCAGCTTGAACCCGGAATTCTCCACTTTGGGGGGAACTAAGCTTCTGCACTATTGTAGGCTATGTGCGGCCAGAGCTCCCGCGCCCATGCCAGCAGCGCCTCGTCCTCTCCATGGGTGCCGATGCACTGGAAGCCGAGCGGCATATTCCCGATCGTTGCAGCAGGCAGACTGATTGACGGCGATCCGGCGAATCCCCAGATTGCCGCCAACCCTGCCCAGCCGGTATTATTCTCCTCAACCTTGGGCGCCGTCCCTCCTTGGGCCGGTGAGACCCACAGGTCAATCCCCTCTTGAACCATAAGTTCCTTCAGATCACGCCGCAGAATCATCTGCTGTCCCCGGTACTGCTCCAGCTCCTCATCCGGAATCTGCTTGCCCCTAAGGATAGCTTCCTGAACCGGAAGCCCGTATTCCTCCCTGTGATCCGCGAACCAACGCTCATGCTCCCGCGCCAGCTCTCCCTGGACAAACCGTATCATAGCATCCCCGTAGATGAATTCATCCTTCCAGGGCATATCCACGTGACGGATTCGGTAACCAAGCTGTTCGAGCACTGTTATCTGAGTGGTGAAGGCTGCTTTCACTTCAGGGCTCATTAACTCCATGTACACCCCTCTGGGGATTCCAAGAACCGGCTTGCGGCTCATTACAGCAGGAGGCGCCTGCCAGCCCGGAACAAGCAGTGCTGCAGCGGCTTCCATCCCGGGCAAATCTTGCGTAAAGAATCCTATCGTATCAAAAGAAGGCGAGAACAGAAGTACTCCATCCAGCGGAACCCGGCCATAGCTTGGCTTGAATCCGACTACACCACAGAAGGAGGCAGGGGCGATCACCGAGCGCAGCGTCTGTGTACCCACCGCCAGAGGACATATCCCCGCAGCAACCGCAGCCGCTGAACCTGCGCTTGACCCGCCGGGAGTATGCCCGGTATTATGCGGATTCCGTGTAGCTATCGGTCCGTTATAAGCAAATTCCTCAGTAACCGTCTTCCCGGCAATCACCGCCCCCAAGGCGCGGAGCTTAGTAACCAGAGATCCCTCTGCACCGGTTAACAGTTCAGCGGATAACTGCGATCCCGCCCGCGTAGGCAGGCCATCCACATGCAGCAGATCCTTGATAGCAACAGGAATGCCAAATAAAGCCGGTTTGGCTTCGGCTCCGCTGTATGTACGCAGCAGCAGATCCTTTTCCCGCCGGAGACGTTGTTCAACATCCGCTTCAGGAACAAAAGCGCGGATATGCGGCTCAAGCTGTCCGAACCGCTCCATAAGCAGGTCAAGGGAATGCCCAAGCGATGTCTCTAGTTCATCCGTACCTGTCATCATCTCTGTCAGTGATGAGTTGTTAAGCAGCATAATATCAGCTCCATGGTAGAATATGTATAACACTGTCCTATTTACGGTTAACTGCTAATCAAGGTAACAGGTTTTGGTATTTTCTAATAATGTATACCACAAATAAAAAGCCTCCCTGGCAGATGCGGCACCAAGGCGGCTTTCCAATTTTCGCTTATAATCCGGCACTTTCTAATGCCGAATGCTTATTTATCTCCGCCCTTATGATACTCATCCAGCTTCTGATTCAGCTGCTTGGCTTCCCTTTTACCGTCAATGTGCATCATTGTGTACACCATGGTTTTGACCACAAGAATCACGATGACAAACGGCACCAGCACGCCTTTATCCATCAGCGGACCGTCAGCGAACAGCCACAGCCAGAGGATCACAAAAACATCAGCGAGAATGAAGAATATATAGAAGCTGATCGTTTGCACCCTTTTTTCCACCTCATGCGTATTCACCAGGGCATACCGGAAACAGGTAAAAGCCGAAGCCCCCAGGAACAGCTGCACAAACAGCGAGCCATGAACCGTCTCCGTAGAATTCAGAGCCAGCACAATGGCCGCCAGCACCGTCAGAAATCCGCAAGCGACTAACAGATCCTTCACGAAAAAAGACAGATATTTACCGGTTTTAATCATGATCCTACCTCCTAAAAGTATAATCCTGCACTAAATACAACATTCCTCCGATTATTTCGTACAACAATCCTAACCATTACCCCGATATCTGGGCTTAAGAGTTGCAATACGTACAACATTAATCCTAATGTGTTGTGAACTTAAGCATCTCAGTTCTGCCGGCACGCATCCTCTGCTATAACCCTAATTTTTGTTTAAGCACAGGGACATACTGTCTGGAGATATAGACCTTTTCACCGTTTTGCAGCAGCGCTTCGTATCTTCCGTAGAGTACCGGACTCAGTGATTTGATTTTGGCAATATTCAGGATGGTCGATTTGGAGGCTCTGAAAAAGTCACCGTGCTCGTAATCCATCTCCAGCTCATAGAGCTTCAGCCTGGACTCATACACCTTCTCATGGCAATAAATGAACACTTTATGATCCACCGCCTCGAAGTAATACACATCCCGCGGATTAATAATATGCAGCTGCAAATCGGTCATGCCGATCAGCTTTCTGGAGCTGGAGTTCACCGAGTAGATTAACCTGAGCAAGGATTCATCCGGGTCGTTGCACCTTAGGATAATTTCAGGCTCTGCTCCCTCCGGAACGTTCTCAATTGTGATCTTCATCGCCCATCGCCTCCTGCGTTTCTCCTTACAGTTACAGTATATTTTTGTCAAAAGACTTATACAATGGCCTTAACGCAAGCTGCACAACAGCGGCCGCAAGCTGCAATTTCAGCAGGACAGGATACTGTATACAAAAAAGAAACGGCATCACCGCCCCTCCACCGGGACAGTCTACCGTTTCCTTCTCATCATCCGCCGCAGTAGCTAGTGCCCCCCCTGAGAACGTTCGCTATTGCTGTAATTTAGCCCAAGTTTCGTTCAGCCACTGCGCGAACTTCTCTTTCTCCTCGAATTGCGGGTAATGGGCCGACTGGCCGAATACGACGAACTCCTTCAGCGGCGCCTTTAGCTCATCCAGATATTTACGCGCTTCATTCACCGAGGTCATCAGATCGTATTGCCCCATCACGAAATAAACGGGGATATCAAGCTGATCCACCAGCTCCGTGATATCATGCTCTGTTAACTCTGCCTGCAGGTTAAGCTCCGACATCGAATTCCCCTTGAAGAATCGAACGGCATCAAGCAAATTATACTCCGTACCGAACAGCAAGCCTTTGAAGATATCCGCATTATCGTTGATCAGCCTTGCTGCGCCGCCGTATTCGCGGATTTTATCTCGGGGTGTAATCGCATCTCCTGTAGTAATCGGCTCCCTTAGCAGCTCCAGTTCTTCCGCCTCAGCGTCATTGCCGGCAAGCCTCGCCTGGCCGATCATGAATTGCAGACTCTCCAGCTCACTGTTCACCCAATTAGCCGTCTGGCCGATTCCGATATAGGCACTGAACTTGTCCGGCGCCTTGCTTGCCGCCTGTGTGGCTATGTATGTACCATAGGAGTGGCCGATCAGCAGCACTTTCTCCTGGTTGAACTCCTGCTCAAGATAATCCGTCAGGGCTAATAAATCATCTACCAGCATTTCTGACGACAGATTCGAATAGTCTTCTGAGAAATGATAGGACTTCCCGCTGCCGCGCTCATCGTACTGAACAACGGTGAAGTTTTGCTCCAGCAGATCCTGATATTTCCGCACATACGGAGTCTCTGGCACCCCCGGCCCGCCATGCACAAAAATCACCAGCGGATTGCTCCGGTCCGTCCCCCGGATCATCACTTCCTGCTTGGTGCCGTTAATGGTTATCTGCTTGAGGAGGCTTACGCTGTTGCTGCCTTTGATGCCTGGAGTCCATGTCGGGAAGACGAATCCGCCTCCTATGAGCAGGACGATTAGCAGCAGGCCAATCCCTAATATCCGTAAAGCTATTCTTCGCTTCCTTCTCTGTTTCTTCAATCCGCAATCCTCCTTGTTACTTAACAGAAGCTCGATTACCACCCTATCACAGCAATGGTAAATCGAGCATGACCTGCGTCACTCCCTTGGCCTTGGCCTGAATATGGGGGCTCACCGTGAAAAAAGACGCGGAAGATAAACTGAAATACGTTATAATAACGGGTATAGGTCGTGAAGAACACGCCGCCGCAATAGAACGTTTGTCTGGAGCCTACCCCCGGATACGTTGTATTGAGGCGGCTTTTCTTGTATCCAAATAAGATTACATCAAGGGTCAAACTATTCGTAGGAGGAAGCGCAAATGTCGAGATTTGAGCAGTACTATGATGAATGGCTGCAGGAACAGATTACTATGGAGACCAGCCCAATAAGACTGGCGTTGCTTCAAAAAGGGCTGGGGCATGGTACCAGAGAATTTCTGCGTGCAGTCTGGTTTCCCGCTATCGGTAATTTCAATCATCTCTTTCCGGAATGGGAGGTGCGTGACTTTAACAACGGCTACCGCTATTTGGATCTGGCCTATATGCCCGGCGGAGCCAAAGGCGGAATTGAAATCCAAGGCTTCGGCCCCCACGCCAGAGATCTGGATGTCAGAAGATTCAAAGACCTGTGCAGACGGCATTGTCTGCTGGCACTGGATGGCTGGACCTTTCTGCCCATCGCATACCCGTCCATCACCGAAGAACCGCAGCTATGCCAGCAGTTAGTGCTCGCTTTTATTGGCAGATTCATAGCCACGGACGTATCCGCATCGTTATCCTGGCTGGAAGCAGAGACCGTCCGCCTGGCCCGGCGCATGCTGCGGCCGCTGACTCCGCTGGAGCTTGCCCGGCACCTCCGGGTATGTGACCGTCAAGCCAGACGCATCCTGCATGATCTCGTAGAGCTGCAGATCCTTGATGTCGCGAGTGGTTCACATCGGGTGCGGACTTTCCAGCTCCACCGGTAATGGCGGAAATCCCCTGCAGGCGCAGGGGGGCACAGACCCGCAATGGATACGACTAAGCAATGGATACGACCAGGAGTAACCAGTAACGGGGTACAACCAGGAGTACCAGCAATGGGGTAACCAGCCAGCAATTAGCATAAACGAGTAACATAAGCGGATAACAAACGAGTACTATGTACAATGACTGCTGGTGAGTACCAATGAGTGCCAATGAGTACCTGTGAGTCCAATGAGTACCTGTGAGTCCAATGAGTGCCCATGAGTGTAACAATGAGTACTAGTAATCACCTGTGAGTACCTGCTGTGAAATCATCGGCACTTCTGCTTGGCCCGTCACCTGATGCGGACTGAGATGCGCTTATTTGCAGAAATAGCGGCTTTTTCACTCGCTCGCGGACTGAGACTCCCTTATTTGCTTCTGAACAGCCCCAAAACACCCATTTGAGCAGCAATAGCGGATTCTCAGTCCGTGAACAGCCTCAAATCTGTCCTTAATTCCAAAATAACGGAATCTCAGTCCGCACCGTTATTTCATTATGCACTTATTCACTATTACGCTCTCTATGTATGCTTCCTAGTCGGCTTTCACTATGCACAGATTCGCCACTGCGCTCACTCTATGTATACATTTTTGCCGGCTTTCATCCGCTGACCACTGACTTCTGAACTCTCCCCTACACGCAGCACTCCATCGCATCCGTTCTATGCGCCCTCATCACACATAGTCACCTGCTGAATTCAGTAGAATCCAGCAGGTGTCTGCCGCAGTTAACTTGCCCTTTACCGGCGGGCAGCTGCTCCAAGCACACTGCGGAGGTACCGTCCGGTGTGGGATGCCTCTACCTCCGCGACCTGCTCCGGCGTTCCTTCCGCGACCACATACCCGCCCTGGTCCCCGCCTTCCGGGCCCATATCAATGATATAATCCGCGGACTTGATTACATCCAGATGATGCTCAATGACAAGCACGGAATGGCCGCTGTCTACCAGCTTGTTCAGCGCCACCAGCAGCTTCTTGATATCTTCCAGATGCAGACCCGTTGTCGGCTCGTCCAGGATATACAGGTTATGGGCGCCCTTCTTGATCTTCGCCAGCTCATAGGCCAGCTTCACCCGCTGCGCCTCACCGCCTGACAGGGTGGTTGAGCTTTGGCCGAGGGTCAGATATCCGAGACCAAGTTCATTCATAATGGCGAGCTTGTGCTTAAGATACTTATGCTCCCCGAAGAAATCGGCGGCTTCTTCGACCGTCATCTCCAGTACACCGGCAATGCTTTTGCCCCGGATTGTGATCTCAAGGCCCTCTTCTGAGAAGCGGCTGCCTTTGCAGACCGGGCACAGCGTCTCTATATCTGCCATGAACTGCAGATTCGTAACCAGAATTCCGTCTCCTGCACAGTGCTCACAACGCGTGCCGTTTGCGTGAGTCAGGCTGAAGTCGATGGGCTGATACCCCCTGGCTGCCGCTTCGGGCTGCATGGCATACAGGTCGCGGATTTTATCATAGATGCCGATATACGTAGCCGGATTGGATTTGCTGTTCCGGCCGATCGCTGTCTGGTCAATATTGATCACATGATTCAGCTGATCCGCTCCGAACAGGAAGTCATGCTCCCCGGCGACAATCCGTGCAGAGGTTTTGTCTATCCGCAGCTGCTTCGAGAGAATCCCGTTGATCATCGAGCTTTTGCCTGAACCAGAGACTCCGGTTACACAGATCAGCACACCAAGCGGGATATCCAAATCTACATTCTTCAGATTGTTCTCGCGCGCTCCCTGGATCGACAGAAAGGCATCGCCCAGTCTGCGCCGCGCTTCAGGAACAGGAATGAACGCCTTGCCCGATAAGTACTGCCCGGTGACTGACTCCGGCTGGTCCATGATACTGTCCACACTTCCGCAGGCAACCACATTTCCGCCATGGATGCCGGGACCCGGACCGATCTCGATGATATGGTCCGCACTGCTGATCGTATCCATATCATGCTCAACTACAATGATCGTATTGCCGAGATCACGCAGCTTCATCATCGTATCGATGACCCGGTGGGAATCCCGCGGATGCAGGCCGATGCTTGGCTCATCCATGATATACAGCATCCCCATCAGCTCACTGCTGATCTGGGTGGACATTTTGATCCGCTGCATCTCACCGCCCGAAATGCTGTCGCTTCTCCGGCCCAGGCTGATGTAATGAAGCCCGATTTCAATCAGCAGCGAGATCCGCGTCTGCAGCTCACGGACGATCGTGTCCGCGATCTCACGGATGGCCGGCTCGAAGCTTAAGGTATTCAGAAACCCAAGCAGCTCATGAAGCTGCATCCGGCTGAGCTGGTCAATATTCTTATTCCCCACCGTAATCTGCAGCCGCTGCCGCTTGAGTCTCACGCCGCTGCATTCCGGGCAGACCTTCTCGATCATGCAGTCTTTGATGAACGCCGGCTCGAAGGCCTCCGAGGTTGAGGACTTGCGGATGTAGTGCTTATACCAGCTCTCCATTTCCTGGACGAAGCCGCCAAACGGCCGGTCCCGGCCGGTCATCCAGTTCTTCTTGGCGGAATTCGGCGGTTGAAGCATAGGAACAAGCTCGCCCTTGGTACCGTAGAATAGCAGATCATGAACAGAGGCCGGCAGCTCATGAAACGGGACATCCAGACTGAAGCCATATTTCTCCGATAAGCTGTACATCAGCACTGTACGGTAACTGTCCTTGCCGGCGGTATTGAACACAGTGTTCTTCAGCGCGCCTTTATTAATGCTTTTCTCAGGGGCCACCACCAGAAAACGGGGTTCTACCGCATACGACATCCCTACCCCAAGACAGGTATGACAGGCGCTCGCTGGCGTATTGAAGGAGAAATGAAAAGGCTGCATATCACAGAGGAAGTAATGATGCTCCGGGCAGCCGAAGTGCTCGTAGAAGCCCTTAGCCTCTCCTTCACCAGTCCCTCCAATGATCTCTACTTTAATCATAATATCCTCATCCAGCGCCAGCATCGCCGACTCTATGGATTTGGTCAGCTGAATATATGTTTCATCCTTCAGGGTGAACCGGTCAATAATCATCTCGATCCGGTAGAAAAGGCTCTCGTCCAGTCCGGACTCATCAGCCAGTGAGAAAGGCATATCGTCGACAAGCAGATGCTTGAAGCCCTGTTCCCGCAGCTTCTGGAAGGTATAGCTGTACTCCTCGCCATAAATCTTGTAGACCGGCGCCCGCAGTTCTATGACGGTTCCCTCCGGCAGCGAGGATATATGCTCGGCAATCTGGGCAGCGGATAATTGCCTGAGCGGCTGGCTGCAATCTGGACAATGCCCGGTACCTGCAGTGGCGAACAGCAGCCGCAGATAATCATTGGTATCCGTTACCGTACCGACCGTGGAGCGGGGGTTATGGTTGCCCTTTTTCTGCTCAATCGCGATTACCGGGGATAAGCCCCTTACTGAATCCACCTTCGCCTTCTTCAGCTGGCTGATGCGCCCCTTGGCGAAGTTCGATATCGAGTCCAGGAATCTCCGCTGCCCTTCTCCAAAGATGACATCAAAGGCGAGCGAGGATTTGCCCGAGCCGGACACTCCTGTAATGACAGTCAACTGGTCACGCGGGATCTCCACGGATATGTTCTTGAGATTATTCTGCCGCGCTCCCGAAATTTCAATCGATGTGCGGATAGACACTGGCTGCTTCCTCCTCTTATTCTCCATCCTTTAGGGGATGTACATATAACCGATTTCTTCAACAGACGGCCTGCTCTTCGGGGTGATGCGGATGGTCTGCGACACCTTCCCGATGATCCCCTTATCCGCCAGATACTCCAGAATGTCCACCAGATAATGGCTGTCCATACTAAAATGCTTAGCAAACAAGGTCACGGTTCTGATCTCACCGTCTGCCAGGAAATCCAGTACAGGTCTCTGCAGGATGCTTAGCTTCCCGTCGATAAACCGTCCCATCTCTTCAATAGCACTCCCTATTTCAGCCTCATTCATAAAGCGGGACATCGCATCCGTATAAAAGGGGGCCAGCTGTTCAGGTTTTCTAGCCAGAATCTTCAGAATGGATTCCCGTATCGGAGGTTCGCCCTGCGAGCAGACTTCCATCTTGGCGATCAAATCCGCGGCCTTCAGCAGATAAAATTGGGCATACAATAGATCCCCGCGCACGGTGAGCCATTTCCGGCTTTTATGAAACAGAGAGATCAGTTCACCAGCGTCCCTTAATAAAGATAAGGCAATATCGTTGCTCCCCAGCTTCTTGAATTCCTCGAAATACCCGTACAGGCTGTCATCCGCCGAATAAACGATCTGTCCCATGGCGAAATAAGCCTGCGGGATGGAAGCGCCGATCATTTTCTCAAATCCTCTTTTAAACATACTCCGGGTATGCAGATGAACATTAATCGTAATCCCGTCCTCAATGAGGCAATAGGAGTTCTGCTGGAGCGGCTGATCCCGTACAATGATAGCCATATCGATATCGCTTTTCTCCCATACCTGATCGTAAGCGAGGCTTCCGCACAGTATCACTGCAATGACGTTCAGGTCACTCTTCACCCGGTCCACAAAGCTGTCCACTGCACCTTTATAACGGTTCTGCAGTTCTGCTTGCCCACTTATACTCCTGTTCACTGACCTCCACCTTTCTATTTCCGAGTAAAGATGATTATGCCTATCCTGGTCCCTGTGGTAAAATTATACTGTGTGCTTCCTGGTAAAACAGGACAAAAATTGCTGTGATAGGAACCTGCGATGGATCATTATTTGCTGGAAACACTGAATACAACAACTGCTTATATGGAAGAACATCTGCTGGAGCCGCTGTGCTTGGATGATATCGCGGCCAGGGTGAATATCTCCAAATTCCACCTGCTGCGCATCTGGAAGGGAGCCACGAATACCGGGCTCATGGAGTATGTCCGCAGAAGACGGATTGCGCTCTCCCTTGGCGACCTGCTTCACCACCAGAACAGCATTGATTTCATCTCTGCGAAATACTCCTTCGGCTCTGAACGGGCCTATAACCGGGTCTTCAAGGATGAATACCAGACCACACCAGCCAAGTGGCGCAGAAATCCCGTTCCGCTGAATATTATGGACCGCTTCAACACGGGCTTACTCGGCCGTGCAGCGGAAGGACTGGTATACTTCCGCTCCATGAGCGTCCTGCCGGCCTTCTCCATTGCCGGACATCAAATGAGAATTAACGACAGGGAGAATGCCAGCTCTCTGGAAGCTACAGAGCGGGCTGTGCATTTCTTTTACCATGACCGCCTGAGAATTGAGAATCCGGTTCACAAGGATGTCTATATCGGCTTCACCTCAGTTCCGGAGCCGTATGAAGGTTCAACCTTATACCAGCCCTCCCTGCAAATCAGCACCAGCAGCATTATCCCTCCGGATATGCAGGTCCGGCATGTCCAGGCACATAAATACGGTGTATTCACCTATATCGGCCTTCATCGTCCTGAGGAGCTCTCGGCGTTGACTCTGCAGGAGGTCTGGAAATATATCTTCGGGACCTGGATGCCCGCAGCCCAGATTGACCTCCCTGAACACTTCAGCTTTGAATGGGTTAATTATGCCAAGTGCAGCAAGCAGTACTGTGAATGTGATTTGTATTTTCCGGTTTCGGTGTTATGACTTACCAAAAAAACCGCCGGACACGAGCTGTCCAGCGGTCTTTTTACAATTATGCATTTCTTTGCTTATCAGGTGTGATCCTACGTTTAAGCCCGGGCTGCAAAAGCGTCCGCAGACGCAGACAAATAATAAGCCAGTCCGGTCTGCTGCCCTTCCAGCATGCGGAGATGGAAATCATCACTCAGGAAAAAACGGTTCTGCGCTGCAAAATCCTCAGCCGATATCAGGTGCCCATGCTCCTTCAGGAACTCCAGATGTTTCCCTATCAGCTCCGCAATCGCCTCATCATTATGCTTCCGGCCAGCCCGCAGGGCATCTGCCATGGCTGTCATAAATGCGGCGGCCTCAATGGCCAGCTCATTCATGCGCTGCGGCTGGACAGGAGCAGCATCCAGCAGATCATAATCATAAGTCTCCTTCAGATACTCATGCTGCTCCTGCAAGGCTTCCCTCCACTCCTCTTCACGCTCAAAACCTGTAAATAACTCCTTATCCTCCATCTGCTCTCCTCTTTCCCTGCTATTTTGGGTCTTGCGCAGCGTTTCGATAATCCGCTCCAGCCGCTCCTTCCGCTGGTGAAGCAGCTCTTCCTGCTCTGCCAGAATGGACGAGCGGTCCGGATGGTCCTGAAGCAGCTGTTTTATCTGCTCCAGCGTGAAATCCAGTTCCCTGTACAGCAGAATTTGCTGCAGGCGTTCGAGTTCACCGGTTCCGTACAGACGATAGCCGGCACTGCTGATTTCAGACGGCATAAGCAGACCGATGCTGTGGTAGTGATGCAGCAGCTTGACGGTCACCTTGGACATCGCCGCTACTTCCTTGACGGTGTATAGCACCCTCCTCACGCTCCTTTCCGAATTCAGTCTAAAGCCTCCCCCAAGGGGAGAGTCAACACTATAATCTATAATGTAAACAACCCGCAGATCAGCTCTGCGGGTTCTTGGAATATACAATTTTACGGATGCTGTCTATGGATAATCCATATTGCTCACACAACTGGGGATATACAAGGCTTCTCCGTGAATATATTGCTGAATCTCCTTCAGCAGGTGGTCTGGCAATAACGCTGCTGCATTTACACATTTCATCTCTGGCCCGCTCCGTGAACTACACACCACCTATGAGGTGGGTGCTTCTTGGTCAATAGAGCTAACGCTCCAAGTTTACTGGCTCGTTCCTAGCCCATTGTGCCATTTACATGGCTAGTTTCAGAAGATTGGCAGCCGCATTCCGATCTCGATCGTGCTCCGTATGGCACTCTGGACAAGACCATTCCCGTACAGCCAGATTCTTGACTTCTGCGTTTTTGTAGCCACAATAGGAACAGAGTTGACTGCTTGCATAGTTTGGAGGGGCAATGATCAACTGCCGATCATACCATTTCGCTTTGTAGGTCAGCAGTTCTCGGAATAATCTCCAGGAGACTTCGGATATGGCCTTCGCTAACTTATGATTCTGCAGCATGTTCTTTACACGCAAGTCCTCCATCACGATCACTTGGTTTTCGTGGATCATTCGGGTGGACGTTTTGTGCAAGAAGTCTTTCCGCTGGTTTGCTATTTTTTCATGCAGCTTCGCCATTCGGAGTTTGGCCTTGGTTCGGTTGTGGCTTCCTTTTTTCTTTCGGGATACGCTTTTTTGCAGCATTATTAATCGTTGTTCCGATTTCCGCAGATGTTTCGGATTCGCAATCACTTCACCCTCTGAGGTCACCGCAAAGCTTTTCAGTCCTAAATCGACGCCAATTTTCTGGGCTGCTATAGGCAATGGCGTGCTTTCTGTTTCAACTCGGATGGACGCAAAGTATTTGCCGGATGGTGTTTTAGAGATAGTACAGGATTTGACCCGTCCTGAGAAAGGGCGGTGCATCCGGATTCGGATTCTGCTCTTTAGCTTTGGGATTTTAAGCATACCGCCTTCAATTCCAATCGTTCCTTTTTGATTGTTTGTTGTAAAGCGGTCTGTATGTGTTTTCTTGCTTTTGAATCGGGGGAAGCCCATAGTCTTCTTCTGAAAAAATTGTTTGTACGCTTGGTCCAGATGGAGCTGGACATTGGCCAGGGCGAGGCTGTCGATTTCTCGGAGCCACGGGAATTCTTTCTTGTAACCCGCAGGTGTTGTATGGGGCATCGTCGCTGTGATGTGGTAATGTTTGATCTTATCCGATAACATTTTATTGTAGATAAAACGGACGGCCCCGAATACGTTAGCCAAATAGTGTTGCTGCTCACGGTTAGGATAGATACGGTATGTATACGCTCTATAGATAAGCAAACGATGCACCCCATTTCCAAACATTCACAAAACAATTATAGCACATACGTTCTTATGATAGGCAACTTTTTTCCATATACAAAGAAAGACCGTAGTCATTCGTCCCGCCATTTTAGAAGTCAGGTAATTCTGCTACCTAAAATGTTAGAATAATACTATCCGCAACAATGTGGAAAATCCGCCGCCCTTTCTCCTTGAATATTAAATATAATTAAACTTTACTGTCCAAAGATTGGTTTTTTGCCAGAGCCGAATATATAATGGGGTTTATATGGTAAAGAAAGGGTGCTGATAATCCAATGAAATTTTCGGAGTACCGTTATGAACGTCCGGATGTCGAGCAATTTAAGGTAGACTTCACAAATTTACTGAAAGGCCTGGAGACCGGCAATCTGGAGGAGCAGAAGGCTGCAGTGGCAGCGATGAATGAGCTCCGCAGCAACTTTGGAACGATGGAGACAATTGTCAGCGTCCGCCATTCAATTAATACTGAGGATGAGTTCTACAAGGCTGAACAGGACTTCATGGATGAGACCGGTCCGGTAGTCCAGGAGTACATAACGGATTATTACAGAGCCCTTGTGAATTCCAGGTACAGAGCCGAATTTGAGCAGGAATGGGGAACACAGCTGCTAAGCTTGGCCGAAATTTCACTGCGCACCTTCAGCCCTGAAGTGATTGGAGACCTGCAGCTTGAGAACAAGCTATCCTCTGAATACGCCCAGCTGATCGCCTCTGCCAAAATTAAGTTCGACGGCGAAGAGCGTACCCTGGCCCAGCTGATCCCTTATGATTCATCGACGGACCGTAATGTGCGTAAGGGAGCTTTTGAAGCCAGATATGCCTTCATGTCAGAGCATGAACCGGAGCTTGACCGGATTTATGATGAGCTCGTTAAGGTCCGGGCCAATATAGCTGCCAAGCTTGGATACAGCTGCTTCGTGGAGCTGGGGTATGACCGGATGATGCGTACCGATTACAATGCCGGAATGGTCGCTAATTTCCGCAAGCAGGTGCTGGAGAATATCGTCCCTGTTGCGACGAAGCTGAAGCAGCGCCAGAAGGAGCGTCTTGGTCTGGATGAATTGAAATTTTATGATGAGGGCATTAGCTTCAATTCCGGGAATGCTGCTCCCAAGGGTGATCCTGACTGGATCGTGGCTAACGGGGCGAAGATGTACAAGGAGCTGTCACCGGAAACCGACGAGTTCTTCAGCTTCATGCTGAACAACGGGCTGATGGATCTGGTCAGCAAGAAGGGCAAGCAATTCGGCGGATACTGCACCTACTTCAGTGACTATCAGGCACCGTTTATTTTCTCCAACTTCAACGGAACCTCAGCGGATATTGATGTGCTGACCCATGAAGTCGGACACGCCTTCCAGGTGTATTCCAGCCGTAACTCCGGTGTTCCGGAATATGCTTTCCCGACCTTTGAAGCCGCCGAAATCCATTCAATGAGCATGGAATTCTTCGCCTGGCCGTGGATGGACCAGTTCTTCGAGCAGGATGCGGACAAATACCGCTTCAATCACCTGGCAGACAGCCTGCTGTTTATTCCTTATGGAGTGTCGGTCGATGAGTTCCAGCATTTTGTCTATGAACACCCGGAGGCAACTCCGGCTGAACGTAAACAGGCCTGGCGGGAAATTGAGCAGAAATATCTGCCCCACCGCGATTATGACGGCAACGTCTATCTGGAGCAGGGCGGCTTCTGGCAGAAGCAGGCGCATATCTACCGTTCTCCGTTCTACTATATTGACTATACACTGGCCCAGCTCTGCGCCTTCCAGTTCTGGAAACGCTCGAACGAGGATTTCAAATCCGCATGGTCGGATTATCTGCGCCTCTGCCAGGCTGGAGGAAGCCAGTCCTTCACCAAGCTTGTAGAGCTTGCCGGATTGATCTCACCATTCGAGGACGGCTGCGTCAGCTCCGTAATCGGCGACATCGAGGGCTGGCTGAACAGCATTGACGATAAGGCGCTGTAAGCAGCAAACCGCCTGCGGGATCGATTCCACCGGATCATTCAATTAAATAAGAAACGTCAGATAAACGGGCCTCTGGAATCAATTCCAAGGCTCGTTTGGCGTTGCGGGAATCATATTTCTCCCCTGGGACCTCTCTGAAGATGTTATGCTTACTCTCAAAAGCCCTTAAGGGCAAGGGGGAAGCCGAAGCTACGGTATGGACATCAATGATCTGATTACTCTATGGAATCAAGCGAGCTGCAAAATAATAGATATTCGCCGCGTTACGGCCAAACCCGGTGAATCCCTTCTCTCCTATAAGGCACCTTCCAGCCTGTTTCTCATGTCGGTCCGCGGCAATGCGACAGCAGAAGTGGACCAGCAAATTCATCGCGTGCAGCGTTTTACAGTGATTCATGCCGGCAAAGGCACTGTGCTGAGCATTGCTGCGGGCAGCGAAGGCTTGGATTACTATAGCGTTTATTATAAAACGGACCGTAATTCTCCGTTACCCTCCGGGCTTGCCGGGCGATCCGGGCAGGCTAACCCCGTGGATCATACGTACAGTATTACGCCGGAGCATCCGGTAGCACTGCATCAGATCATTAGCGAGATGTACAAGGAATGGCGGAGACAGAAGCCGCTTGTACATCTGCGCGTCCGCACTTTACTATATCAATTCGTATATGAACTGCTTCATCAATTGCAGGCGCATGCCGCAAGTCCGGCTAGGCGGGACCTGGCTGCCCAGGTTGCCGCCATCATTCAGGAGCATTACGCACAGGCTATTACCCTGGAATCACTGGCGGAGAACGTGAACTACAGCATCCCCCACTTATCTTCCTATTTCAAGACCCGGACCGGACTAAGTCCCATTGATTATTTAATCAAGGTACGCATCGATAAGGTTGCGGTACTGCTGCTTGAAACGGATGCTACACTGAAGGAAATTGCTGCTGGCGTCGGCTATCAGGATCCGAGCTATTTGGGCCGGCTGTTCAAAAGATACAAAGACGTTTCCCCGATACGCTATAGAGAATTGCATGCCGGGAAGAAGAAACCAGAAGATTGTCCTGTCATAACCATGGAATCCTCCATTGTCCCCCCTGAATCATTTAACTATACTAATATAATTGATAACGATTATCAGTTAGATCGTATAGACGAGGGGGATCTATTCATGTTCAAACATTTAAGGCCTACGCTGGCATCGGTATTGCTGCTAAGCTTCATTCTGTTGCTGAGCGCCTGCGGCACAAACGGTGCGAAGGAGCAGCCGCAGACCAAAAGCGTTACTACCGTTAATGGAGAGGTGGAGGTACCCCTTCATCCGCAGCGGATTGTTGCCGGCGAGTATCTGGGCAGTCTGATTGCGGTGGGCATTACGCCGATCGGAACATCTGATCACCATATTAAGAATCCTTATTTCCAGGAATATCTGAAAGATGTTGAGAACATAGGGGAAGGCAACGGCAACGTAGAGAAAATTCTGGCGCTTGAACCGGACCTGATTATAATGGACGACATGTACCCCGAGCTGAATGAGCAGATGTCGAAAATAGCGCCTACTGTCGTTATACCGTACGCTTCCTTGAAGACTGTACATGAGGAGGTCTCTTATTTCGGTGATCTGCTTGGCCGGGACAAGGAGGCCAAGTCCTGGCTCGACGACTATGACACCCGTATCGCAAGTGCCAAAGACAAAGTGCTGCAAGTAATACCTGCAGACAGCACCTTCTCCGTTATTGAATCGAGCGACAATAGCCTGATGGCTGTCGGAACCTCATTCGGCAAGGGCGGCCAGCCTATATACAACGGATTCGGCTTCAAGCCTCCTGCGGAGATCGCTGCTGAAATGGCCGATCCCGGCTGGGCTTCATTCTCTGCGGAAGTATTGCCCAAGTATGCAGGAGATTATATTATTCTGACCTCCGATTCGGAGACGCTGAATGGACTCCGGGCGGACCCGATCTGGGGAGCACTTCCGGCAGTCAAGAATAACCATGTGTTCCTATGGACAAGCGACCGTTCCGGTTATTGGGACCCGATAGCTATTCTTAGCCAGACCGAAGAATTGGCCGCATGGCTGACAAGCTTATAAATTATTCGGGAATAGATCCCTGGGCTCTATCCCAAACCCAAAAAGCACTTCCTGCCAGTACAGTGGCGGAGTGCTTTTTGCGATGTAATCTATGTAGAACAAATCTGGGGCCTGTGTTCTATTCCAGCGGCGGCTCCTGCAGGGCAAATAAGGTCTCCACCGGCTTGAAATAGAGATGTCCGTCCGGCCATGGCTGGAAATGCAGATCCATCCGCGAGTCCGTCCACATCTCCGGAGTGCCCGATGTAGCCAGCTTCTTCGGCAGCACGGGCACTTCCACCACTGCCGGGAACTCCTGATAGCCGAACAGCAGGTTCTCATGAATTCCGATCACTTCATACTTCGGCCCGTGGAACGCATGCTCTTCCTGCAGCTGGTAGTGATAATAGACATAACTGGCCACCATCTCCGGCTTCAGATGCGCCACTCTTCCGACCATCTGCTCAGGTTTGGTCTTGCGCCGCCAGTGCCCGGCATCCGCCGGTGCATTGAAATGAAACACATCCATCAGCGGAATCCATTGGCGGGGCTGATCTTGTCCCGGCCAATCCGCAAGGTGCTGCGCAGCCTGCGGGAACAGTTCTTCCGGAAGGACTGCTTCCTCTATACATTCGTAGTAGAGGAACACGTTTTGATTCCAGCTAAATCCCGCAGCCGTCATCAAGTGGCCTTCCTGAATCAGCTTTGCCGCTTCCCCGCCGGTCCGCAAATAATTGCTGCCCGCTTCGCCTGAACCCTTCAGGCAAGCTCTGGCCATTACCCTGATCATCGTCTTGTCCAGCTCCCATTCCGCCTGTCTGCCTGTCAGCAGCAGGCTTTATTTCTTCTTCTTAACTGCTGCCTGCTGCTGATTCTCTTCCACTCTGAATTTAACGATCCTCGTGATTAGTTCATAGGGAAGCGGCTCGTTGATTGGAAATTGCACCGAGCCTTTTGCCCCTTTATATTGCGCGAGTTCCTCTTTGAAAGCTTCAATTCCCCGCGGGGCGGGATAGAATCCAATATGATTCTTGAATGCGGCGAAGTGCACCAGATTCTTGTGCAGGAACAAGGTCGGCATCTGGTAGCTGATCTTCTCCTCTGCCTCTGGCGCTGCCTCCCGGATCACCTTCCGCAGGGTCTGCAGGATCTCCTGAACCTCCGGTGCAAATGCAGCAATATATTGATCGACCGATTCATAGGTGACTTTATTTTCTTCCACCGGGCCTTCATCTCCTTATAGTTTATTGTTCATTCCGCGAGCCATTGCAGAGCAAACGGAATGAAACCGGCATAATCATGCAGGGCCGTCAGCGTAGGAAGCACCTGGCATGTTCCAAGCTCCCGCTCGGCTTCATCGGGGCCTTCCAGCCCCAGCGACCGCCGGATGCTGTAATCCAGCCAGCCCATTTTCCCGTGGAAACCGCTGCTTAGCACATCCGGCCAAGGATCACGGGTCTCTCCCCCATGATTACGGTAAGCCTGAATCAGCGCACAGAACGCATCCTTGTGGATATGACCACTCTCAAAGTCTGACCAATAGAGCGCCACTTCAACCAGCTCCTGCGCCGGATTGATCCAGCCTGCAGCCTCCCAGTCGATAATGACAGGCCGTCCGTCATCATCCCACAGCACATTCTTCGGGTCCAGATCACGGTGGCTGATGATCCTGTTGCCATTAAGGACCGGCATAGCATTATTCACCAGCTCTTCATAGTGATAGAGCTTGTCCAAATCCGCCGTAAGGGGACCGGACCAGGGAAGCCCCGTTGCCTGGCCTTGCAGGGCATACCCTTTCCAATCTGTCCGCAATTGTTCCGCTGTGCTATCCCTATGGAGCTGATTATGGAGCGGAGAGAAGTCCGTGGTATGTATAGCTGCGAGAGCTTCCCCCATAGTGCTGCAGTGCTCCAGCCCCGCATTGCCTGCAGATATAGAGCGGCCTTGAACCCAAGGAAACAGCAGATAATACTGCCCGTCCACTTCATGGATACAGCTTCCCTCGTGCAGCAGAGCCGGGAGAGCGTTTATTCCATTCCCGCGCGCCAGCTCCGCGACCTTCTCGGCAGCAATAATGTTGCTCATCACGGCTTCCCGCAGCATAATCTGCGGATTCAGCACTTTCACTGCGTACTCTGCCTGACCGGTGGTCATCCGGTACATCCGGTGCAGGAACCCGCCGAAGATTTGCTCCGGCTCAGCGCTCAGCGACCCCAGCTTATATGTAGCACACAGCTTTTCAAAATTCAATTTATAATTCCCAAGCGTCATCGTCAGTTAGTCCTTCCGGCATAAAAAATTAAGTATTCATCCAAGTGGCTTCTCCAGTACTCCCCATCATGTTTCCCTGCTCTTACGTGATATTCAGTCTGCACGCCTTTGTCCTTAAGCAATGTATTTAATTGCTCTGCACCTTCATAGAACCGGTAGCTGTCCTCTTGGCCGCAATCCAGATACACTGCCAAATCACTCAGATCCATATCCTTGGCAAAAATAAGCGGGTCCCGCTCCTGCCGCTGCGCTTCTGTCGGGTACAGGAACCTGATCAGTCCATTTTCTCCCCCGACCGCAGACCAGTCATCCAGAAACAGTGCCGGACTATGCCCGCCTACCCGGCTGTAGACATCGGTGTGCAGCAGCGCTGTATGCAGGCTGACAAAGCCGCCCATTGAAATGCCGCCAATATACCGTTTGTCCCGCTCAGCCAGTGTGCTGAAATGCGAATCCACATAACCCACAACATCCTTGACCAGGTAATCTTCATACATTCCGTTATAGGTTGTCAGGGGATCACCAGGATCATTCACAGCATACACGGGGGAAGAATTTAGTCCATAGCTGTTATCCATCTGCGGGGATACGATAATGAGCGGGTCGATCTGCCCGGCTTGGGTCAGCCTTTCCGCATTCAGATGAATCCCCAGACCCTCGATCATATCCGTTTCTTTACCGCCGTAGCCATGAACGAGATAGAGGACCGGATAATGCTGCTCCGTGCTGTACCCCTTGGGCAGATAGATACTAAGACGCATATCCTGATCCAGCGCCTTACTGTGGAATGTCACATTTTGAATCCCCGGACTCTGAAGTGGTGCCGCTTCGGCTGCTTCTGTTCCCGCTGCACTTGCAGCTTCAGCGGACGGCGAAGTCTGAACCTCAGCAGAGTCTTTATCCGGTGAACAGCCTGCAAGAGACATGCACAATATAATCATCATGAAGACTGATTTGACATTTCCGCGGCTCTTCATAAATCACCTCCGAATTGCATTGTATATTAGCGCTTACATTAAACATTATCACAACAATGGATATTTATGGTATGACTATTCTTATTGGTCCCGCTCGCTAAGCAGCACTGAAAGACCGCAGCAGCTGCGGTCTTTCGTCCCCTCTGTCAGGGCTGCATTGCCCGGTCTGCTATAGGCCGGTAATGATCCGTCACTGCAACGGGCTGGCTGCCCTTCAAATAGAAGCCGTCATTCACCTTCCAGGTATGGCTGCCTTTATTTTTCCTGCGCATGTAGACATAGTTGTAGGGCGATGTTGCGTAGACTGTATACCCTTTTGCCCTGCATGCTCTGAGAAAAGCTACATCCTCACCAAGCGAACGGTCGGGAAAACAAACTTCACGGGCAACCCCCCTGGTGAACAATAGGGTTCCTCCCTGCACGAAATGAACGCTTTTACTGGTTTCTTTGGGTGACCGGCTTCCCTAGTTAATCTTAGTTAACAGCCACTTCTGCGCATCTGTTCCGTTGTCCGTCCATTGCTGCACTACCGCGCCATCAGCTGTAGAGGAACCGGAGACATCCATGGCCAGGCCGCTCGCTTTGGAGATCAGCTTGTAATACCCGCCGCCCACATCGATGATGCTCCACCGCTGGGCGTTGCTGCCATTGTCATTGGCCTGCTGCAGCTGGACACCGCTTGCTGTGGAGGCATTCGGAACATCGAGCAATTTGCCGCTATGCATCGCTGTAAGCTTGTAGAAGCCGTCCCCAGTGCTTTCCACTCTGAATTGCTGGTTGCTGGCGGTGTAGTTAGTCCATTGATGCATTTTGGCCCCGTCTGCAGTTGAGACATCCTTCACATCCAGCACCTTGCCGCTCACCTTGGACGTCAAAGTATATACTCCTCCGCTGACAATCGCACTAGATGGAGCACCTGCCTGGTATACCCGCACATAATCGACGAGCATTTGTGCCGGGAAGCTGGTCGCACTGTTCGGAGCGCCCGGCCAATTGCCGCCCACCGCAAGATTCAGCAGCAGGAAGAACGGTTTCTGGAATTCCTCCGTATTGCCTGTTCCGTTCTCAATATAGAATTGATTGAACTGGGTGCCGTCAACGAACCACTTGATATATTTTGAATCCCACTCCACGCTGTACACATGATACTGGGAGAAGTCCAGACTGCCGGATACCTGCCCGTATTCGGCATGCCCTCCTGCATCCCAGTGCACGGTTCCGTTAACGAAGGCGTTATTATTCACGCGCTCCATAATATCCGTTTCGCCGCAGCCCGGCCAGCCGGCCGTGGTAATATTCGAGCCGAGCATCCAGAATGCAGGCCATAAACCCTGTCCGGAAGGCAGCTTGATTCTCGCTTCTATCTTACCGTAGGTGAAATTCTTCAGCCCCTGCGTCTTAATCCGCGCCGAGGTATAATTCATGCCGCCATAGGATTCCTTCTGTGCTGTGATTACAAGATTGCCGCCGGTAACCTGCAGATTCTGTGTCCGGTTCGTATAGTATTGCAATTCATTGTTTCCCCAGCCCCCGCTGCCTGTGCCGGTCTCAGCAGTCCAGTTGGCGGTGTTCAGGGAAGAGCCGTCAAACTCATCGCTCCAGGCCAGATTCCAGGTTGAAGCTGCGCTGGAATTCCCCGTAGGCACCAGTGCGATCAATAGTGTGAACAGCAGGAACAAACTTAGAACTTTTCCTCTTCTCAACATCATTGTCCTCCTCTTTGCAAATCAAAGTTGCCCATCCTATTTCAATGCACGCCGTACGTTCGTGCAGTTGAAACCTTACCCAACCGGTTTCGGAAATGCCCCTTGATAACGCCTTCATCCGCTACACCCCATATATATCGTTTTTGCCCGCTGTAAGAACTGTAATTTTGACAATTCAGCGAACAAGTAGAAATATCAGGAGAAGTTATCGGGAGGAACATAGAGATTCTTAAATTTGCAGCAAAAGACCGCTTCCATTAGGAAGCGGCCTGATCTTGCCTTATACTTCTACTAGACTTCTACTCTAATCCATGCTCTTCACGGATTTTGTACAAACCCTGCAGCAGCAGCTCCGAAGGGTCACGGTTCAGCTGCAAGTGTGTCAATAACAGATGAAGCGGGATCGCGCATACGTTGTTCCCGTCAGTGATTGCCGGGAAGCCTGCTTCAAAGACCGGGCCGTGCTCCGGGTTAAAGGCAAGGCCTGCATGGACCTGCTCAGGTGCGAACTCTTCACGAACAGCGGTGATACAGAGCGGAACCAGTACATTGTCGACCACTGCCTTGGCTTCCTCTTCATTCGGGAGAGGCTTAGGCAAGGAGTTGCCTCCCTTGGTCTTCATCAATTCATGGAAGAAGGAGGCCATCCAGATCTCCGGACTGCTGCCGGACTGGAATCTCCCGGCCAGCTCGCGAAGGAAGAACCCGCAGTAATAATCATCATTAGCACTGTCCTTAACACGATACACAAATACCGGGCCGTAAGTATCCAAATTCAGAACCTGGCCTTCCACTTCACTGAAACTCATTTTTAGAGCTACGATGCCGTTATGAAAAACAGCCTTCAGCAGCTCGTTCCATTTCTCTTCGGTCATGACCTTCTCAGCAGCTTCTGCCTCTTCGTTCGTTGTTTCATTAGTTGTTTCGTTTGTCATAATTAATTTCACCCCACTTCCTATCATACCATCCTATTGAACAAGGTAACATACCATATCTCTCAACTCAAATGGAAAGCTCTGCCTTAAAAGCGATTACAGCCCGTCCGCCGATCTTAACTTCTACAGGCTCCCCGCCGGCAATTTCCACAGTAACCCGAACCATTCCGCTTCGTCCTATCGCCGTGCCTTGTTCAGCCTGGAAGGTGAACGAGCCGCCTGTCTGCCCGGCCAAACCATGCCGTACCAGGTAGGCTCCAAGCGGGCCGTTGGCATTCCCGGTTACCGGGTCTTCTTCAATCCCGATCGCCGGAGCGAACATTCTCCCGTGGCTGAAGATCTCGTCAGACTCTGAATCAAGTGTAAATACAAAGTACCCGTTGCAGCCAATCTCCTTGCTTAATTGAGCCAGCGCACGGCTGTCCGGCTGCAGGTGATCCAGTATACTTCTGCTCCGGATTCCTATCATGACTTTGGAATGTCCCGTTGAAACAATCTGCACAGGGCACCGCGGGTCCAGCTCTTCCGGCTTAAGGCTCAGAGAAGCAATGATCCGTTCCTGTATGTCTCCTGAGAATGGTTCAGAGAATTCAATGCTGCCCTGTGTCATAACGATAGAATAGTCATTATCCTCTTTCTTAATATCGACAGGCAGAATCCCCAGGGAAATCTTATGTAATACCGTGCCTTCCGCCAGCTGATGTATGGCTGCCCGGACATAATGCGCAGCTATGGTAGCATGCCCGCATACCGGAACTTCTATGGTTGGTGTGAAATACCGGATTCGCAGCTCGTGATCCGGCCCGTCCGGTGAAAGTACAAAAGCCGTTTCCGAATTGTTCAGTTCACGTGCAATGCTGAGCATCTCCTGTTCCGTAAGCCCGTCTGCATTCAGGACAACCCCTGCCGGGTTACCTTTGAATTTCTCTGTGGTGAATGCATCCACCTGATAGATCTGCAGAACCCTCATTTTGGCCCCTCCCTTTCTGATCAAGTACTGATTGCTAGATAGATTCGCCTTATCCATTCGTATTTCCTACTCCTTGCCGGGGAATAGTGCCGGAAGTTTCAGACCACAGCTGTGCCTCAAATGTATGTCTATATGCAAAAGTGCTATACTAAACAGATGGAGTCACCATTTCATTTCGTAGAAGGGAAGGACAATTATCCATGAATACGAAACAATTGGACAGAATTCACACAGGCAAGGGATTCATTGCTGCACTGGATCAGAGCGGAGGCAGTACACCTAAAGCGCTGCTGCAATACGGCATTAAGGAAGACCGCTACAAGGGTGACGAAGAGATGTACGCGATGGTCCACGGGATGAGAACACGCATTATTCAGAGTCCCGCTTTTAATTCGGAGCATATTCTCGGCGCCATTCTGTTTGAGAACACGATGGACCGTTTCATAGACGGGCAATTAACCGCCGATTATTTATGGGAACAGAAAGGCATCGTGCCTTTTTTGAAAATTGACCAGGGACTGGCCGCGCAGAAGGATGGCGTTCAGCTTATGAAGCCCATTCCCGGTCTCGATGACCTGCTCAAACGGGCGGTCCAGAGGAATATCTTCGGCACCAAGATGCGCTCAGTGATCCATGAGGCTAACCCGGAGGGTATCCGGCAAGTTGTAGAGCAGCAGTTCGCCGTTGCCAGGCAAATCGCCGGTTACGGGCTAGTGCCGATTATTGAACCGGAAGTAGACATTCTCAGCCCGGATAAGGCAGAGTCCGAACAGCTGCTGAAGCGCGAATTAGCCGCCCATTTATCTGCTCTGGAGGATGGCGTCAAGGTCATGCTGAAGCTGTCTCTTCCGACTGAAGATAATTTGTACAGCGAACTCGCCGCAGATCCGCATGTAGTCCGCATCGTGGCATTATCCGGTGGTTATACCCAGGCAGAAGCGAATGAGAAGCTGGCCCGCCAGCACGGACTCATCGCCAGCTTCTCGCGCGCCTTGTCCCAGGGTCTCAGCGATCAGCAGAGTGACGAAGAATTTAACAGCACACTCGCTGCTTCCACCCTTGCAATATATGAGGCTTCCATTACTTGAATCCTCCACCGCTCAGACGAAGACCCCGGGCCTAGTGTCCGGGGTCTCTTTGTTAGATATAAGCCGAACTATAACTGCCTGTCAAGCAAGTCACCGGTTAATCGCTGCAGGTTAAACGAGACTGATTCAAAAATGTTGTAAGGATTGCAACTTTAACCCTGCGATACCTGGGGCTGCGGGAGAATTGTTGTATGAAATACAGGAATTCTCCCGCTAAACCGCCTGGAGAAGGAGGAATGCTGCATTTTATACAACATTTTCCGATTAAGGCCGGGTTTGTGAAGAAAATGTTGTATTTTGTGCAGGATTTTTCCATCAACGAGAAATCTCTTGCGGCAAAAAGCAGCTAGTCTATACCCTCTTCAAACGGGCGGTTTCCGCCCGTACTATAGGCGCTACTTCAGTTCCGAAGAGGCGGATCGCCTCCATTACCTCGGCATGGGGCATTGAGCCGTGCGGCACATGCAGCAGGAACCGCGTAATCCCCACATGCTGGTGCAGGTGGATGATTTTGCGGGCAACCGTCTCCGGATCGCCTACATATAAAGCTCCGTCAAAGCTGCTCGCCGCATCATAATCCGCACGCCCGTACGAAGGCAGTCCTTTCTCCACCGCCCGGAAATTTGTCCGCGCGTGAGTGGACGGGAAGAACTTCTCCATGGCCAGCTCAGTGCTCTTCGCGATGAAGCCATGGGAGTGGGAGGCAATCGGCAGCTGCGACACATCATGACCGGCCTTGGCCGCTGCCTCCTTGTACAGCCGTACATGCGTAGCATAATCCGAAGGATTCACATTGCCGATAATCGCCAGAGCAAACGGCAAGCCCAGTGTGCCGGCACGGACCGCAGACTCCGGACTTCCGGCACTCGCAATCCATACAGGCAGCGGATTCTGCTCCGGACGCGGATAAATCCCCAAATTCGATATCGCCGGACGGTGCTTCCCGCTCCAGGTCACCTTGTCCGATTCGCGGAGCTTCAGCAATAAATCGAGCTTCTCGTCAAACAGTGCTTCATAATCCTTCAGATCATAACCGAATAACGGGAAAGACTCGACGAAGGAGCCACGGCCCACCATAATCTCGGCACGTCCGCCCGAAATCCCGTCCAGTGTGGCGAAATCCTGAAATACACGCACCGGATCGGCTGACGAGAGAATCATAACTGCACTGGTCAGGCGGATTCTGGTCGTCAGTGGTGCAGCTGCCGCCATTAGAACCGCAGGCGATGAAGCTGCAAAATCAGGCCGGTGATGCTCACCTACGCCGTATACATCCAGTCCCACCTGATCAGCGAGCACAATTTCCTCCACCACTTCACGCAGCCGCTGCGCGTGGCTCAGAGTCTCACCGGTATTCACATCAGGCGTTGTCTCGACAAAGGTGCTTATTCCAAGTTCCACTTGTTGTTCCTCCTAAAAGTTATGTTAGCATCTGCTCCATGGGAGTCCCCTTCGCAAAACTTGCTTCGAAAGCATACGCTTAGTCAGTAATCCTTATATTTTAAATCCAAATAGTTAAATATTCAAAATATAAATTTCTGCGCGGCAAAAAACCGGAATCCCCGCCGCCTTGGGACCTTGCTGATTAACCTAGGGCGAGTTCGGCATAACCGGCGGTCTGTAATAGCCTTCTGGAGATAAACCACCGCTACCCTATAACCTGAAAACAGTCCCGGTTATGTTAACCGGGACTGCAGAAGAATACGCCAATTACTTCACAAGTTCCTCCAGGCTGCCGAATAGGGCCCGGGCCGATTTCAGCTTGGACTCATTGCCGACCACACTGAAGTAGTTCTGCTCCGCCACAGCCTGAAGCAGACCGGCATATTGCCTGATATCCCCGGAGGTTGCTGCCAGGATTTCATTCCGTTCCTGCTGCAGGTCTTCACCGGAGATCTGTTCAAAATAATGCCGGTCCGCCTGCCGGCCTTGTGCGCCGGGACTCAGCGGCTGGTCAACCATGGCCAGCGTGCCGATGATCGCCTTCGTCATCTCCTCATCATCTGCGGCAAATTCTCCGGCAAACAGATACGCCCGGTCGTAAATCTCCAGCGTCTCCTGCAAATTCGGATCACGGTAAGAAGTAAACAGGAGCACACCGTCTCTGCGCAGAACCAGATTTCCGCCATAAGCCCCGCCCTTGACCCGGACTGCATTCCACAGGTAGGTCAGGCTGAGGATTCTTTTGAGCACCTGCAGCTTGCCGGAATATGCAAACCCAAGCTTCGTGAAATCATATCCTTTGACCACATACTGCACCTGGCTGGCGGACATGAAGCCTTCGTTAACCGCCTGGTCCTCTACAGTCAAGAGAGGCATGAACTTAACCTGCCGGTTCCGCAGGTCCAGCTGCGACAAGTGTGCGGTGAACTCCGTGTAACTATCCAGGGTTCCGGTAACTGACACGGTTAAATTCTGCGTATTGAACAGAGCCCCGCAGATTCCCTTCAGGGTATCAGCCAGCTGATCAGCCTGCTGGTCAATCTGGCGGGCAAGCTCCTTAATAAAGCGGTAATAGGCCACCCCGCCAAGCTGCTCTTCATACATCCCCCTATCCGAGAAATAGGAGAGCACCCGGCTGGCTGCGATTTCATTGCCTTTCTGGTTCAGCATCGCTTCCATGCCGGAGGCTTCCCGGCGGACAATCTCCTGCAGCTTGGTTAGATTATTCAAGTTACTATTGTAGAGCAGCTCGTGCAGCAGCTTCAGGGAACCGCCAATGTTGCCCTGCATGACCTTGATGCGGGCGCTGAATTTGGGCTGGTAGCTTCCTTCGGCAGCCTTGCCGGCCCCAAATACCTCATTCTGAAACCGGATGCCGCCAGTTGTGATCCCGATTTCACTGGTCAGCTCTTCAATGCTGTAGGCCGCAGTCTCCAGTTGCCCCAGCACCCTGGCCAGCAGTTCCAGATAAGGAATCTGTTCTGCCGCAAGAACCCGGGTGTCCCAATACAGCTTGATATAGGCGATGGTACCCGCAGCCGCTTCATGATGCAGCACCCTGATTCCATCCAGCATATACTCCCGGGTGGGCACTCCAGGCGGAGCGCTGCGGTCAATATCCTGAAGAGACAGCTTCGGAAGCTTCTGCAGATCCGCGGCTGCATCCGGATGGTTCTGCCGCGCCAGCAGCTTCTGTGTATTTAACACCAGCTGATCGAGCTGTTCCGGAATCAGAGAGGCCTTATATTCAGCCAGCCCGCTGCGGGTCGCCGCTTCCTTGTCTGCCGCAAGGGTCTGGGAAGGCTTCAGGACAACGACACTGCAGTGGTCGCTATTCAGCAGGTAGGTCTCGATCAGCCGCTCGAAATACCGGTTTGCACTTTGTTCGCGGATAGACGCAAGGGCTGCTTCATACTCCAGATAGGTGGACGGCAAGCCATCATACAGCCAGGCCTTCATTACTTCCATATTATAGGTCAAACCCTTCGGATACTGGGTGAAGTCCGCTTCCCGCAGTTCAAATTCCTTGCTGTTCACTGCAGCCAGCACCAGCTTCTCATCCAGGCCGTCTGCTGCAAGGCGGCTTAACGTCGTTCTGACCAGATTCACGAAAGTATCCTTGGCGGAGGGATTAGAATGCGTCAAGGCAATGCCCAGCATAGGCTGGACCATACTGTCCGAATAGAAAGAGACCACATCCTTGCCGAGTCCGCTCTCCAGCAAAGCCTGTTTCAGCGGAGCGGCGTTGCTGTCCATCAGCATGCTTTTCAGAATGGCAAAGGCCAGATTCAGCTCCCGGTCCAGGGAGGTTCCGATTACATAATTCAAACTCACGTAAGTCTTGTCAGCAGCGGATTCGGTCTCCAGAATGGGATACTCCGCCGTAAGCTCAGTGATTCCGGTCGGCTGCTGCAGGGCAATCCCTGTATCGATATCCTTGCGGGTGTAGCGGCTGAGATATTCCTCATGGATCAATTGCAGCCGCGCTTCGATATTCAAGTCTCCATAGAGATAGAAATAACTGTTGGACGGGTGGTAATAACGGCTGTGCGCCTCCAGGAACTGCTCATAGGTCAGCGCAGGGATAGCTTCCGGATCTCCGCCGGAGGAATGACGGTATACCGTATCCGGGTAGAGCGACTTTTTGATCCGGTCGATCAACACCGTGACGGGTGAGGAATAAGAGCCTTTCATCTCGTTGTAGACAACACCCTTATAGATCAGCTCATCCCCGGAATGCGGCAGCTCGTAATGCCAGCCCTCCTGCTCAAAAATCTCCCGCTGGCTGTAGATATTCGGCTGGAACACACTGTCCAGATATACCTCCATTAAGTTGGCAAAATCCTGTTCATTCCGGCTGGCCACCGGATACATCGTCTTGTCGCCAAAGGTAAAAGCGTTCAGAAATGTTTTCATTGAGCCCTTCAGCAGCTCTACAAACGGCTCCTTTACAGGATATTTGTCCGAGCCGCACAGGACCGAATGCTCCAGAATATGAAATACTCCCGTGCTGTCCTCAGGCGGAGTCCGAAAGGTGACACTAAACACCTTGTTATCATCCTGATTCTGTACATATAACAGCCGTGCACCGCTCTGCTGATGCTCCATTGTATATACGGAGGAATCGATTTCCCGGATATACTCCTGATTCATGACTTGAAACCCGGAATAGACTTGGCCTGTGATTAAGCTGCTCATAGATTTCCCTCCTTGGTTCAGGGCTGGCCTGATGCCATGAGCTTATCATATCCGGGCTTTCGGGTTCCACTCAGATATGAAACAGAGCCACTTTTAGCGGAGCCATTCCTCCAAATGCGCTGCCACGAATTCATCATCCGTAAGATGGGGATAATCCCTGGTGACTCTGCTGATCTCCTCCAGCTGCCCGGGCGAGAGCTGCTCCTCCGGATTCAGGCACCACAAGCCTGCAAGCAGCCCCTGGCGGCGCAGCGCCTCATGAATGCCCGGAATACAGCCGTGAAATTGATGGGCCGGATCAAACAAGGCCGCGTTGCTGTCGGTCACCTCAATGCCAAGGGTCAGCCAGCTGGCTGACAGGGCAGCATCATTACGGATTTTTCGGATCGCCTCCAGAAGCTGAACCGCCTTGCTTGTCCAGACCGCCCAGTGGCCGAGCAGCCCGCCGACAATTTTCTTCTCCATGGGTTCCCCGTTAACCTTGAAGCGGTAGGTGGTGAGCAGATCCGTGACGATATTATCGTCATTGCCGGTATAGAGAGCAATTTCGCTGCTGCGGCTGGACTCCATCACCGCCCGGACCACATCGAGGCTCTGATAACGGTTGAACGGTGCCATTTTGATCGCGATCACCCCTTCGATCTCTGCAAAGCTCCGCCAAAAGTCAACGCTTAAGATCCGGCCGCCGACGGAAGGCTGCAGATAGAAGCCGAAGACGGGAATCACATCCGCCACTCTCCTGGTGCGTTCCAGCAGCTGCTCCTCGCTCCAGTCCTGCAGTCCGCCCATGCTGAGAAGTCCCGCTTCATAACCGAGATTTGCCGCAAGCTGCGCTTCCCGGACAGCCTGCTCCATGTCTCCGCATATTCCCGCCACCTTCAGGAAAGGACGGGTAAGTCCGGCACGCTCCACTTCTTCCGCAGCCAGCCTGAGTACCGGCTCCAGCAGCCCGATCCCGGGGTCCCTGATTTCGAATTGCGTAGAGTGCACCGCCACAGCAACTCCGCCTGCCCCGGAGGCGATATAGTAACGGGTCAAGGCCCGCTGGCGGCGTTCATCCAGCTTGCGTTCTGCCGTCAGGGCCAGGGGATGTGCCGGAATCGCCAGACCTTCATGCAGCGCTTCATAGAGCTCCGGAGTTAACGGTTGTCTGCTCGCTCCCATTAATAGTTGCCCTCCCGTTCCTGAAAATGTGTCGGCTTGTTCCAGGTCTCACTGCCCGCAGCCACCCAGTCCGCCACCCAATCGATCATCTGTGCCAGCGATACCCGGGGATATCCGAAGGAAGCTGCGGCCTTCGCAGCATTGCTCAGCAGGGCTTCAGGGGCTTCTGCACCCGTGAAGACAGGCTCAGTCCCCAGCCTGCGGCCGATCTCCGCAGCCGCCCAGCGCAGCGATACCGTCTCCGGTCCGGTGATGTTCATGACATTCGGCGGCGAGCTGCAGCGGAGCAGGGCGCGCAGGGCAAGCTCGTTGGCATCCCCCTGCCAAATGACATTGGCATGCCCCATCGTCAGATCGATGGGCCGCTGCTCCTTAACAGATCTGGCAAGCTCCAGCAGAACGCCATAGCGCAAATCTATGGCATAATTGAGCCGGTAGATGAACATCGGCGTATTGTTCTTATGCGAGAAATGCTCGAAGATCCGCTCCCGTCCCAGACAGGACTGTCCATACTCGCCGTTCGCATTCGGCGGGGTGCGTTCCGTTGCTCCGCCTTGGCCCACCGGCGTGAACGGGTAGACATTGCCTGTCGAGAAGACGACAATCCGCGAATTGCGGAAGCGCTCCGCCACACGCCCCGGCAGATAGGCGTTCATCATCCAGGTGAAGTGCTCATTGCCTGTTGTGCCGAACTTATTGCCGGCCATGTACAAGATATTCTTCGTGTCAGGAAGCGCCTGCAGCGCACTGTCGTCGGACAGATCCGCCGCGATCACCTCCACTCCGGCTTCAATCAGCTCTTGCTTCAGGGCATCGTTTGAGAAGCGGGAGACGCCAATCACCTTCTTGTCCAGCCCGGCCTCCCGGATAGCATTCACGGCCAGCCTGGCCAGGCTCGGGCCCATTTTGCCGCCTACACCGAGCAGCATGATATCCCCGTCGAGCCGGGTAAGCTCCTCCAACAGGGCGGCGGACGGACTGGCCAGACGGTCTTCCAGCTCCTGAATAGACTGGATCACAGGTTGCGTTGGGATTTGCATTCGATTTCTCCTTTCGGTTGGTAAGATGTATAGTCAGCCTTCCTTGTCTCCGTCCAGCAGCTCCCGGCGAAGCTCCGCCGGCAGCAGGAAATCGAAATCACAGCCCAGATTCGCCTGCAGCACCCGCTCATGGAACAGCAGGCCGTAGCCTCTGTCATAATGAGGCTCCGGCGCCTTCCAGGCAGCCCGCCGCCGGGCCAGTTCCCCGTCCGGCACCTTCAGCACCAGCTTTCTCGCGGCAATATCCAGCTCGATTTCATCGCCGTCCTGTACCAGCGCCAGCGTTCCTCCTACAGCCGCCTCCGGCGCCGCATGCACGATCAGGGCACCGTAAGAGGTGCCGCTGATCCGTGCATCGGAGATGCGGACCATATCCCTGATGCCGCGCACCAGCAGCTTCTGCGGGATCGGGATCTGCCCGATCTCCGGCATCGCCGGCGCACCTTTGGGGCCGGCGTTCTTGAGCACCAGCACACTGTGCTCATCCACCGCAAGCTCCGGGTCGTCGATCCGCAGCTGGAGATCCGCCGGGCTCTCGAACACCACCGCGCGCCCGGTGTGCCGCTTCAGATGCGCTGATACCGCAGTCTGCTTAATCAGCGCACCATCCGGGGCCAGATTGCCGCGCAGCACGGCAATTCCGCCCTGACTATCCAGCGGCTCCGCCACGCTGCGGATCACCTCCCGGTCCAGCGTGGCCGCCTGGACCAGATTCTCCGTAACCGTCCGGCCGGTTACGGTCAGGCAGCCGCCATGCAGCAGCGGCTCCAGCTCCTTCATCAGTGCAGGCACGCCGCCTGCCTCGAAATACTCCTCCATCTGATATTTGCCCGAAGGCCGCAGATTCAGAATGAACGGCGTCCGGCGGCTGATCTCATCGAACATCTCCAGCGGCAGCTTCCGGCCCAGCCGCTGCGAAATCGCCACGAGATGGATGATGGCATTCGTGGAGCCGCCGCTGGCCATCGTGACCGTGATGGCGTTCTCCACCGCCTCTGCGGTCATAATGTCGCGCGGGCGGATATCCCGCCGCACCAGCTCCACAATCTGCTTGCCGGTCCGCTCGCAGAGATGCCTGCGGCGGCTGTCCGGCGCGGGGATCGCCGCGCAGCCCGGCAGCGCCATGCCGATGGCTTCGGCAATCGAGGCCATCGTGCTGGCCGTGCCCATCACCATGCAGTGCCCGTCGCTGCGGCAGATGGCGTCCTCCGCCACCGCCAGCTCCGCATCGGTGAGATTCCCCGCTTTATGCTCCAGCGTGAAGCCGTAGCAGTCGGTGCAGGCACCCAGGCTGCGTCCGCCCAGGCGGCCGTTTAGCATCGGCCCGCCCGTAACCACAATGGACGGAATGTTCACACTGGCTGCGGCCATCAGCTGGGCAGGCACTGTTTTGTCACAGCCGCCGAGCAGCACCACCCCGTCAATGGGATGGCCCTTCATCATTTCCTCCGTGTCCATCGCCATCAGGTTCCGCAGCAGCATCGTCGTCGGCTTGACATAAGGCTCGCCGATCGAAATCGTCGGGAATTCCATCGGCACCCCGCCGGCCTGCCAGACCCCGCGCTTCACATAATCCACCAGCTCATTAAAGTGCGAATGGCACTTGTTCAGCTCACTGAAGGTATTGCAGATACCGATTACCGGCTTGCGAAGATCCTCTTCTGTATAGCCCATTGACTTCGTAAACGAACGGTGAATGAAGCCCCACAGATCTTTTTCCTGGAAATAGGCTTCACTCTTCAGTCTATGTCCGGCAGCACCGCTCCCGGCACTGTCCGCCCGGCTGGTTTCCTTATGCTCCTCCATGCTTCATCTCCCTTTGGCTTCCAGCCCCTTTTGAACCCGTCAGACCAGCCCGAGGATTTCCGGTGTCGGCCGGTGGATAATTGCTTCAATGAAATCCTCCGCTACACGCGGCAGCTTTGTTCCCTCCGCAAGATCGTTGATCCGGTACAAGGCATCCAGCATCTGCTGCGTACCGAAGAACGGATAATCCGAACCGAACAGCAGCTTGTCCTGCACCCCGTATTCCGCAGCGGAGACCAGTGCATTATAGAACTGCCACGGCCTGCTGCCGAGTGCAGACACATCCATGTACAGGTTAGGATGCTTGCGCACCAGCGAGATGCATTCATCCACCCAGGGATGGCCCATATGGGCTACGATCATTTTCAGCTTCGGAAAAGACCTGGCTATTCTGTCAAGCATCGCCGGGCGGGAAGCATCGAGATATCCCTCTGGAACAAAGGAGGTTCCCTGATGCCATAGAATCGGAACCCCCAGCTGCTCCGCTTTGGCATAGAGGGCCATATGTTTCGGATCATCCGGATAGAAGTTCTGATAGATCGGCGCCAGCTTCAGTCCCTTCAGCCCCAGCTCGCGGACAGCCGTTTCAAACTTGCCTACACAGTCCAGATCATTCGGATCTACGCTGGCAAAACCAAACAGCCTTCCCGGGTCCGTACGGCAGTATTCCGCCACATATTCATTCGGCACCACCAGCCCGGTGGCAGACGCCGCCATCGCCAGCACAATAGCTCCCGAGAATCCTTCCAGGTTGCCCCGGTGCTGCTCCGGTGTTGCCTCAATATTCATATCCGGGCCCCAGGCGCGTTTGATCGCGGCATCCGTAGGTCCTGCCACCATTCCCGGTCCAAACAAATGAGTGTGTGAATCAAAAATCATCTCTGTACCTCCTTCAATCTACAATTCACTTCCGTTAGCCAGATGTCCGCCATCTACACGTACCGTTTCTCCCGTCACATACGCCGCTTCGTCTGAGGCCAGGAAGAGAAACACGTTCGCAACCTCCTCTGGAGCCGCTGCCCGTTTCATCGGAGTATGCTCCGAATGGGACGGCAGTCCGCTTTCCTCGCGCAGCCTGCGGTCCAGCGGGGTATCCACGAAGCCCGGCGCCACAGCATTGACCCGGATTCCATAAGGAGCCAGCTCTACCGCCATAGACTCCGTCAGCAGGATAACAGCTGCTTTGGAAGCATTGTAATGGGCAAGCTCTGCGCTGGCCGATATCCCGTTTTTGGAGCTCATATTGATAATCGCACCGCCGCCGCCCTGGCCGATCATCTGCCTGGCGGCCAGCTGGCCAAGCCTGTACACCGCACGGACATTGATCTCGAAGACCGCGTTCCAGTGTTCTAAGGAAATATCGAGAAAGGATTCCCTGTAGGCAATGCCCGCATTGTTCACCACGATGTCCATCCCGCCAAAGTGCGCGAAGGCCCTGGTTGCAGACGCCTCAAGCTGTGCCGGGTCGCGCAGATCGCAGACCTCCGTGGTCCAGCTTCCGCTGTAGTCTGCCAGTTCATCAGCGGCAGTAAGCAGCTCTGTTTCGCTGAGGTCCAGCAGGACCACGCGGGCCCCCTCCTCCAGGAATCGGCGGGCAATCGCCAGCCCGATGCCCCGCCCGGCACCGGTTACCAGCACTCTTTTTCCAGCCAGCCTCATGATGTAGACACCCCGCCTTCGTGGTTTAGAGTACTCCGTATTTATCATAGACCTGCCGCAGTGTGGAGCCCGCCAGCAGCTCATCGCGTGTATGATTCTCGCGTGTCGCCTTATCCGTCGCCAGTGCGAATACTTCATCAATGATCGCGCCCGGTATCACCACCACACCGTCACGGTCGCCGAAGATAATGTCGCCGGGATTCACCAGCACACCTCCGCACAGCACCGGAATATCGTATTCAATAACGATTCCGCGCCCCTGCGAATCTACCGGCTTGGTGCCGGTAGCGAAGACGGGAAAGCCCAGCTCCAGAATTTTGGCCGTATCCCGGATTAAGCCATCCACGATCGCCCCCCGCCCGCCTCGCATCTTGGAGGCCGTTGACAGCAGCTCCCCCCAGAGGCCATTCTGCCTGGATTCATTCGTGCAGCCGATCACAATCTCTCCCGGCTTGACGCTGTCTACCGCTTCAATTTCCTTGGTGTAAGGATCTTCGGGCAGATGGTGGATATCTACGGACAGAACGGTTTTGGCACGTCCGGCCACCACCCAGGAGGGATCGACCGGATTGATATTCTCCCGCATTACCTGATTGCGGTAGCCGAGCTGATCCAGCGTATCGGAGATTACCGCAGAGTAGAGCGTCTCACACATCGTATCGAACAGCTTCTGGTCATTCATTTTTCATCCCGCCTCTTCTATTAATGTTGAATCTTGGATCCTCCTATCGGGATCTGGCCGTGTCTACGTGTCTAAGTGAAGAACAGCCTGGAATTCCCGCCGTTGTGGCCTTATCGTTAACCGTGCAGCTTAACCGGCTGCCCTGCCTGCACGGACCGGTACGCATTCAGTGCCACCTCCGCCGACCGGAGACCGTCCAGTCCGCTCACCGGTACCGGTAAGCCCTCCAGCAGCGCCTGCACAAAGGCCTGCAGCATCAGTCCGTTCATATCGTCTCCCCAGAAGGACCAGCTGCCTTTGCCGGATGCTCTGCCGTATACATTGTTCTTCTGATTGAAGGCATCGATAGAGATGACTCCCTCTGTCCCGATAATCTGCAGGGTCACATCGCCCCAGGTAGGAAATCCGGGATTCCGTGACCAGCTCGGGTCCAGAACGCCAAACACGCCATTCGCAAAGGTCACATGCACCATGCCGGAATCATCAATCGTCCGCTTGTGTTCGGGATCGAATAAGGTTCCTGCATAGGCATAGACCTGCTCCACCGGTGAGCCGGTGAACCAGTTCATCAGATCCATCACGTGAACCGTATGATCCAGCACAGCGCCACCGCCCGAAAGCGAAGGCTCGGCGAACCACGCCGGACCCGGAAACGAACCTCTGTTGGTTCCTTTAAAAGCTATAATCTTTCCGATCTCCCCCCGATCGAGCGCTTCTTTGGCCCGGACCACCGGGGTCAGAAACCGGCAGGGAAAAGCAGTCATCAGCTGGACCCCCTTGGCTTTGCAGGCTGCAATCATCCGCTCCATTTCCCCGGCAGAGAGGCCCAGCGGCTTCTCGCAGAGAACATGCTTGCCTGCTTCGGCAGAGGCAAGGGTATGCTCCGCATGATGAACATTCTCCGAACATATAATCACCGCATCTATCGACGCATCGGCCAGCAGTTCACGGTAATCGGTGTAGTAAGGGATGGAATGGCGCTTAGACAGTTCCTCTGCCCGCTCCGGCACAGGATCGGCGATTCCGCCCACAGTCACCTCCGGCATCTGCTGAAGACTGGCCAGATAATCATAGGCATGGGCATGGGCGAAGCTGATCATTCCCACATTTAGACGTCTCATTGGATCACTCCTTTGGCATTAAGCTTAACGGGAAGTCCGGTTACCCCTGATCTCACGGCAGCTTCCGCCCAGCGTACAGCCTGAACGGCATCCTCTGCCGTCACCTTAGGCTCCGCACCGCTGACAAGGCACCGCAGGAAATGCTCCAGCTCTTCATAATAGGGGTCCTTCAGCAGCACGCTTGCAGGGGTTTCCACGAACCCCGGAGCAGACCCCGAGGTAACTGCCCGCCGGACATGCACGCTCTCCCCGTCCGGTGTTCCGCCCGAGATAATGACCTCCGCACCGGCATATTCAAAAGCTGTATGAAACGGACCCGGATACCCCCAGAAAGCCTCCAGTTGGGCAAGCGTTCCATTCCCGAAGCGAAAGGTCGCGGAAGCATAGTTCATCGTCTCCGTCCGATGCTCGAAGGCATATACCTCCTCCGCTTCACCAAATGTCCCGCGGATATAATCGATATCGTGAATCATCAGGTCCACAATCACGCCACCGCTCAGCGCCGGGTCGCGGAACCATTCCTGAACCTGGCCGGGATGCGAGCCTGCTCTCTTGGCATGATAGATGCCGCCCCCGCCTCCGCCATGCTGCCTGATCCCTTCCGCAAGCTGGCTGTAGGCGGGGAAGAAGCGGACCACATGTCCGACAAATAACCGGACACCCTTACCGTTACAGTATCTGACCGCCTCTTCGGCTTCTGCGGAAGTCAGCGCCAGCGGCTTTTCGCAGATCACATGCGCACCATAGTCCGCAGCCAGCCGTACCAGCGGCACATGCAGATAGGTCGGGACCGCTATACTGACCAGATCCGGTTTCTCCTGTTCGAGCATCTCCTGTGCCGACAGGTAATACTTCACACCTGCCAGCACTCCAAGCCTCTCGGCCGCTTCCCCATTGATATCGCATACCGCGACGAGCTGAGCCTCAGGCATGGACAGATACCTGTCCGCATGAATGTTCCCCATCCCGCCGCAGCCGATCACTGCTGTCTTGATCATTCCGGTTCTCCCCTTTCCGAATGTAACTCCTTATTACAAAAGAACAGCCTGTCCGTATCATCGGGTACGATTAAGCTCCTTACAGAAGCACGGTCTGCCCCGTTACTCTGCTCTCATTAGCCGCTTCAATAAAGCGGATCAGCTCCAGCGTCACCGCCGGGCTTACGGGCGGAGGCGCTCCCCCCGCCATCAACAGAAACTGCCTGAGCAGATTCTGATGGCCTGCTTCATATTGTCCGCCCAGCGCATGGACTGCCGTGCTGCCCCGTTCCCTGTGCAGCACCGCATAGAATTCAGAGCCGCCGGTCACGTTGCCGCGTATGGTTCCGATCCGTCCGTCCCTCCACTGCCCCGCTGCCCATTCCTGGGTATCATTGCTCACGGCCCTCACTGAAACGCAACCTCCGCCAAGTGCAGCATATAGCATTTCTGCGGTATGAATGCCGTACCAGAATAATCCCGGCTGGGTCGGCTGCAGCTCTAGCGGACCGCAGCAGTCTGCTCCTACAATGGAGCCTGCACTCTCATCCTTAAGCGCCGCATTCAGCGGACCGCCGAACCGGACCATCGAGCTGGAGAAAACGGGCGTCCCGCAGCTTGCTGCAAGCTCCATAATCGCCCGGGCATCCGCGCTGGTGACCGCAAGCGGCTTGTCGATGAACACCGGCTTGCCGTAGGGTGCCAGAACCGCGAACTGTTCACGGTGTACTCTTCCGTCTGCAGAGGTCAGAAGAACGGCATCCACTCTCTCGGCCACTTCCGCAATGGAAGCCACCAGCTCGACACCGTAGTGCTCCTGTAGCTCCCTGCTGACCGATTCCACCCGTGAGGCGCTTAACGGGAAATCCGCCGAGCCTCCGGCATACCCGCAGATCAGCCTCCCGCCGGGCACATGCAGCGGATGGGACACCTGGTTCAGCATTGAAGCATAGATTCTGCTGTGTGAGGTATCCATGCCCACCATGCCAATGTTCAGCTCTTTCAATTCTGCACCTCCGCCCCGCGTAGACTTGGGTTAACAAGTACTTGCAGCAACTGCTGTATTCCGTTCCGCTGTATTCCGTTCCAAGTGGAAATTCAGTGATAGTTGTATAATGTACAATTAAAAACAGGGAAAAGAGTGGCTTGGCCCTTATAACTGCAGTCTGTACAACTAAATCTGCCCGAAGGAGCGGGAACCAAGGTAGCGAGGCCGTTTAATTGTACGAAATACAACTAAACGGATTATTGGTTGTAAATCAGACGATTTAGTTGTACAAAGTACAGTTAAGCATACCGGCATACCGCAAACTGTTTACCGCATAGGCCTAGGCAGATACCGTAATCGGGTCATCGCAGGCTTCAGCAAGCGATTTCCCAAAGTGGTTTTCAGGGGTTTAAATCTGACGCTGCTACACTATATAGATTGAACTTGAAATGATTCCAATGGCGATGTTGTTCATTACTGCGGTGAATATTTGCACTTTCGGCCGCTGCCCGTCTGCAGATTTCTTAATGTGTACCACTGTTCGCGGTGGAAATCCGCAGACAGCTTATGCTTCCGCTGCTGGCTTTCCTATGGATAGCTTTCAGGCAGATGCTACCCTCATACAGCTCCAGTTCCAAATTTCCCTCCGCCGCTGTTCCCTGTCCGTATATTTTTAAGTTCAATCTATATAGCAGTTAATGAACGCCCCCATCTGCCTGCGGAGAGCATAAGGTTAATTGTGGTATGCACGTTCCCGTACGAAACGTTCCAGCAATGCCATGTACGCTTTGCCCACCTCTTCAATGCTGTACACCGTTCTCGCCTTCTGCTCGCCCAAGATCATCAGGCGTTCCCGCAGGACGTTCTCCCTGAGCAGCCGGGCCACACGTTCTACACATTCCTCCTCATTGCCGGGGGCATAGAGCGATACACTCAGCTCGTCGTCCAGCAGCTCGGGCAATGCCCCGACCTCCGGCACTACAACCGGGCACCGGCACGCCATGGCCTCCAGGACAGTCATCCCGAAAGACTCATTGCTGGTAGTACTGACATACACCCCGCCACTCCCGGCCACCGCAGAATAATAATAGTGCATCTCTTCATAATCCACTTTGGGCAGCCACTCCAAATGCCGGAGTCCCAGCTCCTGCACTCTCGCCTGGAGTTTGCCGGTAATTTCTTCGGGAGCGGTGTAACCGCCGACAAGCATGAACTGCAGGTCCGGGAATTGCGCATTCAGCCTGCCTGCTATGTTCAGGAAGGACTCCCAGTTCTTATGCCGGTCCAGCTTGCCAACCCACAGAATGGTAGGCGGCCGCTTGCCGGAGAGGGGTTCGTATTTGAATAATTCCGTGTCCAGGCAGTTATTGATATGACAAGCATCCGTAATCCCGATTCCCTCCAGCATTGCCTTCATATAAACAGAGGGTGTGATGACATAATGAAAGGGCAGACTTTCCCGGGATTCAGCCAGCTTCCGCAAGGGCTCTTCATAGGTGGTATGCACCTCATGAATGATCAGCCTCCGTTTTTCCTCCGGTCCAAGCGCTTCATACAGTTCATAGGTATCAATGGTGATGATTACATCAAAGTCATGCTTGTCAATGTAGCTCCTGATTTCAGCAGGTGTTCCAAGGATACGGACATGCGTATAGCCTTCAAAAGCGCCGGCCCCTCCGTAATCCTCAAGAAAAGCAAAATGCACCTCCGCACGGCCGCGCAGAAACTTAAACCTGTTCGCCAGCTGCGTGGTGACTCCGCCCAGCAGGCAAAATTTATAGAAGTATAGGATCTTCATAGTTCCTCCTGTCTTGCCGCCAAGGCCTGCATCCGGTACAGTGCTGTTGATCTGGCAAAAAACAGCCCTCCTTCGCCGTCCGCCGCGAGCAGCCGGGCATCCTCGTCCAGCACCTCAAGCCTGCCCTGGCGCACATCGTATTGGAACAGTGTGTTCATGGCCACCCCGTACAATATGCCTTCCCTGTACAGCAGCTCGTTGCCTCCCCGCCAGAAGTGGGTCATTCCTTCCCAATCCGCCGGGCTCACCTGAACCGTCCGTTCCGTCTTCAGCGTGAACGGATCAAACAGAAAGAGCAGCCCTGCGGTGAGTCCCCATACCTTGCCCTCATCATCCAGTGCAAGTGCCGGGATGGCTTTTTCGCCCGGTACCGGAACACCCTCCCACACCTTGCGGCGGCTGTTCACATCCCAGATCATCAATGACGCCTCCTTCCGCTCCGGCGCTATGCCGAGCCCTCCCCAGACGGAGCCTCCGGCGAACAACAGCTCTTGGCCTGCAGCCAGCGACACGATGCTCTGCTGCGGCAGCAGCCCCCTGAACACCCCACGCACCCCGGTTCCGGGATGCAACAGGGTAAGTGCACCTCCATGCCGGCCGTAGGATGGTACGGTTCCGATAGCCAGCTCTTCTCCCGCCCGGGTCCAGGCAAAAGCACGGTCCTGTTCTTCGCCTTGCAGGGAGAAAGCCAGCCGGGGGTTAAGGCCGGGATTCCATTCCCGTGACGGATCATAGGCGAAGATATTCGCCTTGGGATAGACGCCCAGATACATAATGCCGCCGGCTTCCATCATGCCCTCAATCTGCCCGATCCCCCGGCGGGAAACAATTTCCGAGGTCGCCGGATCGAAACTGGCCAGTCCGCCGGCGAAATAACCTCCGATGTACAGCTTCCCTTCCGGACCCCAGGCCAGGGACTGCAGATGAACCGGCTGCCCCTGCAGCATGAAATCGATGACCGTGTGCCGGTCATTCTCCGGATCATAGATCCAGCAGGTCCCGTCCCTGTGCACACCTGCCAGACAGCTGCCCCGCGGATTCAGCGGATGGCCCTCCAGCCAGCCGTAATCTCCTGCGGGTTCCGGCATGGCAAGTGAAGTAGGTGTAAGCATGCCCGTTGCCAATGCATAACGCTGCAGAACATCATCCTTGATGAAATAGATATTCCCGTGACGGTCAGGCGGAGACATGCTGAGTCCACTTACATGATCTATGGAATTCTCCCACCGCCGCAGCTTCAGATCATAGATATACAATCTCGAACTCGGTGTTATCCGAATTATCAGCTTCCCGTGGACAATATTCAGATCATACACCAGCTGCTCTGTGCGGCTCTCTTCCGGCAGGCTGATTTCTCTCCGTTCACCTGTCTCTGTGTCCAGTTCCACAATATGCGGACACCGGGTACCTGCCCCCACATACAGCTTACCCTTCCAGGCTTGCATGCACCGGGCATATTGCTCCCCGTCCACCATGACACCGTAATCTCTGAACTGTCCCGTGGACGGGTTATATTGAAAGACTTTGCCGCCCGGATAGCAGCCTCCATAGATGTTGCCTTCGTTGTCAGCGGCAAGCCGCCAGGTGTAGAACTCGCCCGGAATCATCTCCCCCAGGTTCTCGATGCCCTGTTCATGCGTAAACCTGTAGAGAATTCCGCTGCCGCCGATATAGACTCCGCTGGCCGCCGCAACCACTCCCCAGCAATGATCCGAGCCTTCCAGCGCGAATTGCTGTACCGGCCGGGTGCCTGCAGGATCGAGAACGAACAGCATGCAGGGACTGCCGGAGGATACGGCATAGATCCGGTCCTGCCCCAGCCGCTTGCCATAGGCCGACGCCCATACCGCAAGACCGTTCAGCGGCTCGCCGATCCGCAGCGCCTCCATCCTCATTGCCCTTCATGGGCTTGGGCTGCAGCCGGCTCTGCTTCCTGAACACCGGTTACGGGATAGGCGAGCACTGCTCCCAACAGCTCTGCCGGAGATTGTGCATACTGCCTGAACGCATCGGCTGAACGCTCCAGAGGGAACACCTTGCTGATCAGCGGTCCTACCTGAATATCACCCTCAGCGATCAGCCGGATATATTCCGCCATGTTGCGTCCTTCGGTCCAGCGGACGTAGCCATAAGGATAATCTATCCCTTGCTTTTCATAGACAGGATCATAGCGGCCCGGACCGCCTGCTCTGGAGATCAGCACCTGCGCTTCCTTCCCGAACATCAGCTCCCGCGAGAAGTCCGCCTTCACATCTCCGACCAGCAGCACCTTCCCCTGGTTCCTCACCCATTCCAGCGCCTGATCGACAAGCCCGCCGGATTTGCCCCCGGCACAGATCATTACGGCATCCGCTCCCATTCCCGCCGTCAATTGTTCCAGATGCGAGCTGACCTGCTCCGGATTTACAGCAATGTGGCGGATGCCCAGGCTCTCAGCGATGCTGCAGCGTGCTTCAAGCAGATCATAGACGATGACCCGGCAGCCGGCAGCCCTGGCAATTTGCGCTATCAGCTGACCGAGAATCCCTGCTCCAATCAGCACCAGCGTCTCGCCGAACTTCAAGTCAGCCTGCCTTACGGCATGTACCGCTATTGCCCCAAGACCTACCGTTGACGCCTCCAGCGGACGGACATGCTCCGGAACCGGCACCATTAGATGCTGCGGCATCAGCAGCCATTCCGCGTGTTTGGCATACGGCCCCCCATAACAGGCCACCCGCTGACCCTCCGGCCAATGCTCCATTCCTTTGCCCCGGGACCGGATGATCCCTGCCGCACTATATCCGAGAACTATAGGCTTCGGACGGTTCGCGCCGTTCATCATCATTTCTGTTCCGGGGCTGATGGCCGAATATTCAGTCTCGACGAGCACGAATCCGTCCTCCAGCACCGGAGCGGGAATCTCAGCCACATTAATTTCACCATTCTGGGATAATACCGCCTTCATATAGCCTCTCTCCTCCCGACTGCTTCGCGCAGAATACGGTTCGAATGTTGTTTTCTCTATTTATGCTCTATTTACGCTCTCTTATCTGCCTACTCTTTCAGTGCCCCGATCATGACGCCTTTAACGAAATACTTCTGCAAAAACGGATAGATCATCAGAATAGGCACCGTTGCGATAATAATCGTCGCAAACTTGATGGATTCACTGATGCGGAATACCTCGTCCTGTGTAACTCCAGCCAGCATATTCTGCGCGGAGGACTGAATCAGAATTTCCCGCAAAATCAGCTGCAGCGGAAACAGATTACGGTCCTGCAGATAAATCATCGCCGAGAACCAGCTGTTCCAGTGTCCCACCGCATAGAACAGCGTCATTACCGCCAGTACTGGCATCGATAACGGCAGCACAATCCGCAGCAGAATGCGGAAGTCATGGGCACCGTCGATTTTGGCCGATTCCACGAGGCTCTCCGGTATGGACTGGAAGAAGGTCCGCATCACAATCAGGTTAAAAGCACTGACCGCGCCCGGTAGCAGCAGCGCCCATCTTGTGTCGTACAGTCCGAGCTCACGCACATTCAGATAGGCCGGAATCAGCCCCCCGCTGAAGAACATCGTGAACACGATAAACGCCATAATCAGGCTTCGCCCCTCCAGATTTTTTCTGGACAGCGGATAAGCGCCAAGCGTGGTAAGTACCAGGTTGATAAAAGTGCCCGCGATGACATAAATGACCGTATTCCCGTAAGCCGTCCAGATCCGCTGGTCCTCAAAAACCAGCTTGTACGCATCCACATTAAAGCCCTTCGGCCAGAAGCTGATCTCGCCGGCGGCGATGGCATGCGCATCACTGAACGAGGATACCAGTACATACCACATGGGATACAGGAACAGGAAGGAACATAGGATTAGGAACAGAACATTGCAGCTGTCAAATATCACTTCCGGAATGCTGCGTTTGATGACCACTGTCTTCCCTCCTAAAAGTTTAATGAAGCTATACTTCCTGCATGAGTTACGCAATTAAACCGGCTTCGAAAGCATATCTCCCCTCACCATAAGCTGCTTTCGGTGGTCTTCCGGCTGATCCGGTTCGCCAGCACCAGCAGCGTAAAATTGATCACGGAGTTGAATAGGCCTACCGCCGCCGAGAAGCTGTAATCGGCTTCCATGACACCGCGTCTGTAGACAAAGGTGGAGATAACATCCGCCGTGACGTAGGTTCCCGGGTTATACAGCAATATAATTTTGTCCCAGCCTACATTCAGCAGGGTCCCGACATTCAGAATCAACAGGATCAGCACTGTGGGCAGAATTCCCGGCAGGGTAATGTGTGTAAGCTGCTTCCAGCGCCCCGCCCCATCCACCACTGCAGCCTCATAGAGGCTTGGGTTAATGCCGGACAGTGCCGCCAGATAGATGATAGAGTTCCAGCCCAGGCTCTGCCACATGCCTGAACCGACATAAATGGTGCGGAACCACTCCGGCTGGATCAGAAACTGAATCGGCTCCGAGATGATTCCGATGCCGAGCAGCAGGCTGTTGATAATGCCTCCGGGCTTCGTGAAGTCAATAATCATGCCGCAGATGACGATTAGTGAAATGAAATGCGGCAGATAAGACACCGTCTGCAGGAAGGACTTCAGCTTTTTGATCCGCAGCTCATTAAGCAATAATGCAAAAGCCAGTGAGGCCGGAAAAATGAACAGCAGCGAATAAAAGCTCATCAGAAAGGTGTTTTTCAGCAAACGGAAGAAATAATAGCTCTCAAAAAACTTCTCGAAATTTTTGAAGCCCACCCAGGGGCTGCCGGCTACACCAGCGAAAGGATTGAAATCTTTGAAGGCGATCACCGCCCCGTACATCGGTTTGTATTCAAAAATGAGAAAATACAGCACAGTGGGCAGCAGCATGAGATAGAGATACCGGTTGGCCATCATACGCTTCAGCGAAACGGAACTCCGTTTCGTCCGCTGTTTCCTGCTTTTGGCCTTGATTGCATTTACGGGTACAGCCATAGGGTGCTCCTTTCCCGGATACAGGCGGTGGTACTGGCCGTCAAGTGCCAGGGGGCTGCCGGAATTTCCGCAGCCCGCCCGGCCAGGACAACCCTGCTCCGCTTATTCTCCTTTAAAACGCTCGTATGCGGTCTGGTACTGCTTCAATACCTCGCCAATTCCCATTTGCTCCAGCTGCTTTATAACTTTGTCATAATCATCGAAGCTCTGGCGCCCCATAATCTGGGCATTGACCGTTTCAGCCACATAGGTCTGAATATCCGCCATAAGAGGAACCACAATTTCATTTTCTTCAGCGGTGAATTGTACCGGCGGCAGCTTCGCGTCAAAGTCAATGTAATCCTTGTAAATCTCCAGCGGATTCTCCGTTTGTCCGTTCGCTTCACGGATCTGTTCGGCATAACGGGTATCAGCAACTGTAGCCCAGCTTCCGCCGCCGATGGTATGATTCAGCAGCTCCTGCGTATTGGTCAGCCCGTTCGTAGGATGAGTAACCTCTTCCTTATATACCGGCTCGCCGTTCACCAGATCATAAGATTTGCCTTCCACCCCGAAATTGTTCAGCAGAATGCCTTCTTCAGAGTACTGGTAGTCCAGCCATTTCATCACTTCTTCCGGATGTGCGGTCTTCGAGGATACGGCAAGCCCATGGGCCGCAGCCTGCCAGCGGAAGGAGACATGACGCTGATCGCCGTTTGGCCCCTTCGGAGGAATGGCCGCAGCAATTTTGAAAGTGTCATGCTTGCCTTCCATCAGCGTTGTGAAGTTCCCCATATAGGAGCCCGACCAGCCGAACCAGGCACCGGCCACATCCGTGGTCACCTTCTCCGTCAGCGTCTGGAATGTCGTATCCACCAGATAGTTCGGGTCCAGCAGCTGTTCTTCATATAGACGGTTCAGGTAGGCAACAACCTCCTTGAACCGCGGATCATCCGGCCCGAATTTCACTTCACCGTTATCCACAAAGAACCCGTATTCAACACCAAAAGCCGGGGCGAACAGCATCATAATATTCTCCAGATTGACGGTGACGAGCGGAATTTCATCTTTTTTGCCATTACCATTGGGATCCTGCTCCCTAAAGGCTTTAAGCATGTTATACCAGTCTTCGGTAGTTTGCGGCATCGAAAGTCCCAGCTTCTCCACCCAGTCACTGCGGACCTGAGGGAACATTTGGGTCAAATCCTGGGAATCAAGTACGAGGTTCGGCAGATAATAGATATGCCCTTCAGGCGAAGTGATTTGCCCCCGGATATCCGGGTGGTCATCGAGGAGCTTTTTGAAGTTTGGCGCGTATTTGTCGATCAGATCTTCCAATGGAAGGAGTGCTCCCTGAGCGCCGTATTTGCCGGAGTCCGTCCCCCACAGATCGTTATAGATGATATCGGGAAGCTTGCCGGAGGACATCAGCAGACTGAATGCTTCTGCGCTGGCTTCTGTACTGTGCTGAAAGTCGATATGAATGTTGGTGTTCTCTTCCATTTGCTGAAAGGAATATTTCTCATTAAAATTGGTTCCCCGGAAGTTGCCCCCGCTGGGAGACCAAAGGGACAGCTCCAGCTTGTCCGCCACAATCGGCACCTGAAGTCCGCCTACGGACCGGCTTCCTTCTACAGGAGCAGACGTCCCACCCGGAGTGCCCGGAGAGGCTGAAGGTTCAGCAGCATTACCTCCTTCATTGTTTGACCCTCCACAGGCGGACACCAGTGTAACGAGCAGCGCCAGAACAGGCAACAACAGAGCTAACTTCCTTTTAGCAACATTCATAATTCAACCCCCTATTAATAAGTAAAAGTAAGATGGTTCCTATGATATATTTACTAACACACCAGAAGGGAATCAACAGTACATCAACGTTAGCTCTTTAAGATTAGCCATCAACGCCTTTCGATTTGATTTTCTCCATCAGCCCTTTGCATTTTTTGATAATCATGACATTTCTCGCCTTTCTGACTTCTTTCTGACTCACAAACAGTTTAATCAGATCTACACATTTCCAAAACTGATATACATCTGATGTATTTATTATATTTTCACCTATCCCTTAAGTCAATTAAATTTTGACTATTTATCAGCATTTATGTAATTATACATCACATTAATATTTCATCAATCGATTTCATCCACCAGATATTGTGAAAAAGCTAACATGAAATGATATGAAACAGTTCATAGTTTTCATTTCACGTTTTCTTTTTACACTTCTGCAAGTATTAAACGCCGCAAAAAAAGCGCAACAATAGCAAAAACCTGCCATCATTACGCTTCATATTCGATTCCAACCCGCCGCAGCCTCCGCTCAGGTGGACGTATTCGTTGCCCCCTCCGCTTTCCCCCTGTTTTCTTCAGCAATAAGCCGGCCCATTTCCTCGTACAGTGAGGTCTCATTAATCATCCTGGACCAATACGCATTCAAAAGCTTGCGGAAGCTTTGCAGCACAGCAATAGGAAGCCCCAAATCTCTGAGGTATGAAAATGTTGGAAATAACTCTCTGTACATCAGATATCTCGAAGGACGGTTCAAATGATCATCCACAGGCATTTCTGCAATCCGTTTGCGTGCCGGAATACTGACCGAACGTTCGCGGATCATCCGCTGCGCCTCTGCCGAAGCCAGGAAGCTGACGAATTGCCGTGCAGCCTCTTTCTGCCGGGAATTACCCACAACCGCTGCACCGATGGTGACGAGCAGTGTTTTTTGCGGATCCTTGGCTTTGAGCGTAGGAAGCGGGGCCAGGTCATAGTCCAGGGAAAGGTCCTTGAATTCATTCAAATTGTAGTAGGTCGCCAAGATCATCGATACCTGCTCCTGGACAAACAGCGATATTGTTTCATCCTCATGATTGCCGGCTAGATATTTAGGGAATATCTGATGATTGTTCACCAGTTTGCTGTATATATCCAGACTGTTGGCGGTCTCGGGACTCAGCGTAGGATGGTGCCCTCCGTCCCCCATGATCCGGATGCCGCTCTGCAGCAGAAACACCGAATAGCGATTCTCGGAAGCCGGTACAAAATACACGGCGTGGCGCCCCCGTTTCTCCGACAGCTGGCGGGCCGACTCGATCAGATCATCCCAGGTCCAGTAACTGTCAGGTTCAGGCAGGTCAGCCTCACGGAAATGGGCTTTGTTATAGCAGAGCACCACGGGAGAAAAGGAAATCGGATAAGCAAAGAGCTGCCCCTCATGCAAAAAGGCTTCGCTTGTGATCGGATACAGCCCCGGATCAGGCTCCAGCGTCTCCAGGAGTTCCGCGGAACCGCTCTCAGCCATCTCCTGAAATTGGGTGCTGTTCAGCGACAACACATCCAGCATCCCGTTGTTCATCAGCTCCAAGGCAGAATTCACATGATCGAAGTCATTTAAGGCGAGCGGCAGAACATGTATCCCGGGATGCAGCCGGTGGAATTCTGCAATGAGATCGTCCAGCTTGAAGTCCTTGGTCAGGGAAGAGCTGCAGCCGAAATGAATACGGATCCTTTCCCTGACCGACTCCATTACCACACTGCCCACACGGTCAATCTTCTGAATCAGACCTTCTTGTACAAGGATATCCAATCCTCTGCGCACGGATTTGTTACTGAGCTCAAATTGTTTGGCCAGCAGGCTCTCGGCAGGAAGATACGCTCCGGGCTGCAGAATACCGCTTAGAATATCTGTGCGGAGCTTGCTTACCATATAATCCAATCTTTCCCGGAAGGACTGACGTCCTGATTTATTATTCATGTACAATTCTCCCTGCACCACTTAAATTTACATCATGACCTTTTTATTGTGCTTCAACATTGAAGGGTTGTCAAACACAAACGGTGCTGCTTCTCAACCATACAACATTTAGACCTGCCTATTCGGAGCGGGCTTAAGAATCTCATTCTCCAACAGAATAATGTTGTTGAGGATGCTCTGATCATCCGGGAGGTATCCGGAGGCTATCTTGTTATGATGATAGGATAGTTTATATTCATTTAAGTGGTAGTAGCATAAACCCAGCTGCATGTGGGGCAGCCAGGTTCTGGCCACATCATTTGATATGGTCCAAGGATTAACAGGCGGCGGCGATTCGATAGCCAGCTTATACCAGTACACCGCCTGATGATATTGCTCCTTTTCCAGAAAGAAATAAGCCAGCCGGCAGCAGAATTCCGGACGGGGAATATCATAGGTGAACGATTTGAATATCCACTCCTGCTCCTTGTCCCGGTTACCCATGTGGTAATAACAATCTGCCAATTTCGAGCAGACATGGATTTCGTCCTCTACTGTATGTTGGTAAGAGTCTATGAATTGCAGGTAATAGAGAACGGCCTGTTCATACAAGCGATGCTGATGCAGCTCCATGGCATAATGCAAAGTATCCCGTGATGTAAATTCCGCCCCGGAGGACAATAGCATTTCATATATTCTCAGGTTCCGGTCAGCATCCGAATCGTTATGACTCTTCCTATGAGTAATCATAATATCACTGTCCAGGCAGCCGCCTTCCTCTATCGACAAATCCTCATGCACCGCCCCGGTCCACTGGTAATTCCGGGAGCGTCTGACCAGCCTTACGCGCCGGACCTTTAACGTGGCGTGCCCGGATTCATCAAAGTCGCAGTGATAGGGCATAGACACCATATCTATGTCAGGAAGCAGTGAGCGTTTGAGCTCCAGCAGCTTCTTCAGCTCCTCCGGCAATAGCACATCATCTGCATCCAGCCACAGGATATAATCCATCGACGCTTGTGCAAATGAATAGTTCCGGGCTGAAGCGAAATGATGATTCCACTTGAAATCCCGGACAAGAGGTGTCCATTGCCCGGCTATTTCTCTGGTGCTGTCTGTGGAGCCGGTATCCACAATGATGATTTCATCCACCGCATCCTGCACAGACTGCAGACAACGTCCCAGTACAGCTTGCTCGTTCCTTACGATCATGCACAGGCTAATCGTAATCATCTTCCTCACCTCTCTTTAAGGATTGACCGCTACTCCTAGAGGGGTGGTACCCACGGTTACGGTAGAAGTGACCGTATTGCTGTTCCCGTCGATAACGGAGAGCGTATTGCTTCCGGCATTCGCTACATAGGCCCCATTGGTTAGCGAATTTAACGCTACTCCAAGCGGGCTGAGCCCTACCGGTATTGTAACTGCAACAGTATTGGTATTGCCGTTAATGACGGATACATTGTTACTGCCCTGATTGGCGGAGTAAATCAGGTTTGTGTTGGGATTCACATCTATTCCGCTTGGCACAGTGCCTACAGTAACAGTAGCAATAATGATATTGGAAAATCCGCTAATAACCGAAACATTATTGCTTGCTGAGTTCGTTATATAAATCCGGTTGGTACGTTTATTCGCTGTTACCCCTACAGGAACGGCCCCAACAGTAACTGTAGCAATAACGGAATTGGATATTCCGCTGATGACGGAGATATTGTTGCTGTTTGAGTTTGCTATATAGATCCGGTTGGTGACCGGATTCACCCATGCACCAAATGGCCCCGCTCCTACGGAGACAGTGGCAATCACTCCATTGCTGTTTCCGTCAATCACCGAGACATTATTGCTCCCTAGATTCGTAACATAAATCCGGTTGGTATTGGGGTTTACCCTCAGACCATTTGGTGTAGTCCCCACAGTAACAGTAGCAATAATTGTATTGCTGCTTCCGTCGATCACGGAGACGTTCCCGCTATTCTCATTGGCTACATAAATCCGGTTGGTAACAGAGTTCACCTCTACACCAAACGGCCCGGCACCCGTTGTAATAGTACCGACAATAGTATTCGTATTCCCGTTCACCACTGAAATGTTGTTACTGCCATTATTGGTCACGTATATCAGATTAACGGATGCGGGCTCCGCCGATCCTGTGACTCCGGTAGCTCCGGTAGTTCCAATCGCTCCCGTTGCTCCCGTCGCTCCAGTAACTCCTGTCGCGCCCGTAACCCCTGTCGCGCCCGTAACTCCCGTCGCTCCCGTAACTCCCGTCGCTCCCGTCTCTCCTGTCGCTCCAGTAACTCCCGTCGCTCCAGTAACTCCTGTCGCTCCCGTCTCTCCTGTCGCTCCCGTAACTCCTGTCGCGCCCGTAACTCCCGTCGCTCCCGTCTCTCCCGTCGCTCCCGTAACTCCTGTCGCTCCCGTAACTCCTGTCGCTCCCGTAACTCCCGTCGCTCCCGTAACTCCCGTCGCTCCCGTAACTCCCGTCGCTCCCGTAACTCCTGTCGCGCCCGTAACTCCCGTCGCTCCCGTCTCTCCCGTCGCTCCCGTAACTCCCGTCGCTCCCGTAACTCCTGTCGCTCCAGTAACTCCTGTCGCTCCCGTAACTCCTGTCGCGCCCGTAACTCCTGTCGCTCCCGTAACTCCCGTCGCTCCCGTAACTCCCGTCGCTCCCGTAACTCCTGTCGCGCCCGTAACTCCCGTCGCTCCCGTAACTGCTCCCAATAATTCAGCGGAAACCAGGCGGTGCGCCGTCACCAAATTACCCGTAGCGTCTTTTCCCCATACAGAGATCTGGACCTCATCGTTCACGGAAGCAGAGGTGGTGAAAAGAAATTCAAAGGCATTCAGATTCGCAAAATACGTTTTGGTTATCACTTGATTCGGGTTCAGGCTCAGAGTTTCACTCACATACAACGTTCTTGTCCCATCCAAAAAATAGCCTTCGACCACAACCGTCGAACTGGACACACTGCTTCTGTTGTCCACTTTGACTGTCAGCTGTTGAGTAGGTCTTACACCTGTTGAGGCTGAGACATTGTTCTCGATCGGCCCTGTAGATAATAAACTCATTGTTCCTTCTCCCCTTTCATACTTACTGTTATTAGAAGTGATGCTTTCTGACCTAAGAATCCATCTTCAATATAGTAGTATTCAAATTTGATATTGCCGGTATAGACGTAGTTACTTTTTAGCGCATAAATGTTCTTCTACCTCAATTAACATTATAAAATCCCCCAGAGAGGTCGTATCCCCGCCGGCTCTGCATTATTAATTGGAAAAACGTATCTTAAATCGGGTTATTTGGAGCGTTTGAGATAATTAGTTGGATAAACGTCATTTAATTTCATACATTCTCTCACTCTGAACGATTTCCGGCATATTAAGTGCTGTTTATCCAACTGTTGCCTGGCAAGGGCTCCTCCGTTCATGAGCAAGTGGAGAAAATCCAACTAGTTCCTACCTTAAGCGCAGCCACACCCGCCAACGCTGTTTCCAGCCTCCTTAACCACTTCTTCAAAGTTATCCACATTTTTAAGAATTGTATAATTTCGTGAACAACAAAAAAACCGATCCAGCCGGATCGGAATTTGAGTGGTTCCTTATTATGTGCCCCTACACCTTACTTAACTGCTCAACCGCCTGCTGCTCATCCGCCAGGAAAAAAATATCTTTTCCGTTATTGCATTCATAGATGAAATCGCGCAGACTCCGGCTCGTATATTCGCTGAAATCCCCTACCACTGCTACCTTCAGCTGATAATTGATGAACTTCTGCAGAATCTCACCGGCCAGCCGTGTCTTCAGATCAAAAAAGCTTTCACTCAGCAGAGCTTTATGTATGACTATCCGGTCGCAATCGACTTCATACCGTACCGTTGCCATTAAATCCAGCGCATCCTGAACATCACTGACCAAGGTACCGCTGCCGCTCACCAAGGCTATCGTTCTTCCGTCATGCACTATCTCTTTTATATTCATAATCAAGTCCTCCTAATATGTACTTAGAACTCACATTCCATTATAGACCCAGCATGACCTTGCGGATCCACTCCTCATTCTTCAATACCTCAGGTTCATAACTCTCCGGATAGGCCGTGGGATAGCGCGAATCGTCCAGCAGCACATCCGGCGCAGTCCCGTAGATTTCATTAATCCGGCCTTCGGCGTTGCTGTTCAGGTCCGTTTCGAGCTTAAATATCAGCCCGCTGTTTGGCAGGGCATACCTGTAAGGCTCCATATAGACACATGCTCCGCCCGCCGTATTCGTTCCGGCCACCGTCCCCAGGCCCAGCTTGCGGACAGCTGCAGTGAAGTTGTCAGCTGCCGAGAAGCTGTCTCCATCTGCAAGCACGAATACCTTTCCGTCAAAAGGAAAAGAATCCTCCGGCTGCCAGTGCTTGGTGACCGTATAAGTGTCCCATTCCGCAGAGTCTGCTCCGGGGAGCTGCTCCTTCTTAACTTCTGTTACGTTATATCTGTCTTTGTTAGTCAGTGTAGAGCTGACGAATTGTTTGTACAGGCGAAACCGCAGCCCGAAACGTTCACTGAATGATTTCTTCACACTTGCGGATTGCTCGTAATCCACGGGGGCTTTTAACAAAGGCTTCAGCAGATTGTCCGCCCAATAATCATCCTCACCGCCGCCGTTTCTCCTTAGATCAATAATCAGCTTGCTGTATTTCCCTCCCGATTTCTTCATGAAATCCTGAATAATCAGACGGTCCTGCTCCTTATACACACCAGCAAAGCTAAAAATCCTTATATATCCAGTCTGGTCATCCAGCTCAACGGTAATAACATTGCGGTCATGCTGTTCACTCTGGTATGGCGCTGCGTATCCCTTGTACACCGGGAAATTACCCTTGGCTATCGTGCCATCCGGGCGGACCGCTTCAATCTCCCAGGCACCTGTCCCCGGATCAGCACTAAGCAGCGACTGCAGGTATACCTGATGAAGCGCAGCATCCCAAACCAGATGAAGGCGGGTCTGCAAAGACTTAACGTAATCCTCTGCGTCCAGCCCGTTAATCCTCTCAATCATTGAACCTTGCGGAAAAAGGGTCTTACCCGCCTGATAATCCTGCGCCAGCACATATTTGCCTTGTTCATAGCGGATGCCGGCTTTGCTGTGCACATACATTTCCACTCCGGCCGCCAGGTTAAGCCAGTAGTCTCTGGAGCGGTAGGCTTGTTTATCAATGTTGTAGAAGTAAGCAAGCACAGGATTATAGGGCTCGTCAAAAACCGCCTGTGCATGGCCGGCTTGCCCCAGGAATGTCATGTATTCATAGAACAGCCGGAGAAATTCAGCATTATCTGCGGATTCACCGGCCCGGACTATGAAATCCCGGCTGATCCCGTCCATATTGGCCAGTCCTTTGTCCTGCTCAAGCGCCTTATCCAGGGGATAAACCTCCTTCACAAGCCTGGCTAAATATTCAAAATCCTCCCGCTTCTTCGCCGCTGTTAATTCAGGCACATCTTGTTGCGGACCCTCGCGCCATAACATCCCTATTCCAGCCAGCAGTCCCAAAATTACTATTAACGTCAATAGCAGCATATATTTTTTCATCTTCCGGCCTCCGCCAGTGTAATAGAATCATTCCAGATCAATTATAGCGTTATCTGCAGACCCAGTATGTTAAAAAAGCTGGGCACATAGCGTATAATAGACACTACCCAAATTTCATAGCAAAGGAAATGAGAAGATGAACTTAAGCATGAACTGGATTACGTTGAGGGTGCGCGATCTGGAGGCTTCCCTTGATTTCTATCACAGAATTCTGGGTCTTCCGGTTGAGCGCAGATTTGAGAGCAGAGGCAGACAAATTGTCATGCTGGGTACAGAAGGACAACCGAAGATCGAACTTATTCAGGGCATCGACACGGCGTTGAAGCCGGAGTGCGGCATCTCTATAGGCTTCGAAGCAGGTTCGCTGGATGAAGCCATGGCGGAGCTAAGTAACGAAGGCATCCCGGTAGCACGCGGACCCGTCTCGCCGAATCCCCACCTGCGGTTCTTTTATATCCTCGACCCGGACGGCTTTGAGGTGCAGATTGCGGAGCATTGCTAGCTACTGTTCTGATAAGCACGATCAAGTTTAATTTCAAGCGAATCGGCAAACTACAGTGAATTGAGTATAGGCTAATGCTAATTAATGAGTTGTGCTTAGAGATCGCCAGCGCTGCTCCCGGATGCCTTAGCCGCCTCTTCAGCGATATTCCAACTTCGTCATTCATGCCTGAAACGACAAAAAAACGGCATCTCTGCCGTTTCTTCTGTGATGGACTCTCAGGGGCTCGAACCCTGGACAAATAGATTAAGAGTCTACTGCTCTACCAACTGAGCTAAGAGTCCTTATGGTGTCTATGTAATCTAATCTACTAGACGATAATCTCTAAGCTGTCAACGCCCGCTCAAAAGATACTTTCATAGTATACTTAATATAACTGTCTCTGTCAACTATTTATTGTTATATTTCTTGTTCAGCCGTTAACTGCTGCAGTACAAAGCCCGAAACACCTTGTACTGCGCAGATTTCCCCACACTTTTAGCTTAATCCGCTAGCAGATCCTCCATTCCTTAATCTACACACGGTTCTTCCGGATCATCACATAATAAATCGGGAGTCCGGCCAGCGTGATGCCAATCCCCACCAGGGAGCGCAGCGGATCACTCATGATTGTACTGGCCAGTATATAGACTCCCCCTGCCACTCCAAGAATTGGGGTGAACGGATAGAGCGGCACGCGGTAGCGGCCTTTCTGGGGCGGCATTTTCTTGCGCAGGATGAACACGCCGAATACCCCCATCGTAAAGAAAATCCACAATACAAATACCAGCAGGTCGGTCAGCGTATTGAAGGTTCCCGAGAAGATGTAGATTACCGCCAGCACACTCTGAAAAATAAGCGCATTGGCCGGAGTCTGAAACTTCGGATGAATACTGCTGAGCACCCGGGAAAATGGAATCTGCCGCTTCTCCCCCATCGCCTGCGGCACCCGCGCAGCGGTCATCAGATAGCCATTAAGCGCTCCTAACACGGAGACAATAATCCCCGCCGTAATGAAAGCTCCGCCACCGCTGCCGAACAGCGCTTCAGCCGCATCTGCACCCGGAGTCTGGGAGGAAATAATCTGATCATAGGGCAGCGCCTTGAACACTGCAATATTGAAGAGTACATATACGCCAATTACAAATATAACGCCGATCGAAATGACTTTTGGCAGCGTTTTGGCCGGATTTTTGATTTCACCCGCCATATTGGTCACACTGATCCAGCCGTCATAAGCCCAGAGTGTGCCCAGAACCGCCGCTCCGAAGCCCGCGCCTCCTGCTGCCGGACTGATTCCTCCAAAGCCGGGAGCCAGGTCCGAGAACAAACCTACGCCTACAATCCCCGCTACCGGAATCAGCTTACCCACTGTTGCCACCGTCTGGATGATTCCGCCGAATCTCGTGGCGATGACATTCATCAGCAGAATGAAAGCCAGGATACCCACGGCCAGCAGCTTCTGCTGCCAGTGATTCAGCGGCAGGAAATAACCGGAGTATGTGGCAAAAGCAATCGCCAGCGCCGCGACAGAAGCCGGATAGGAAATCACTGCCTGCACCCAGCCGAGCAGATAGCCGAACACCCCTCCATACAATTCACTTAAATATGTATACAAACCTCCTGACTTCGGAATTGCGGCAGCAATTTCCGCCACGCTCAGCGCCGAGGCCAGTGTAATAATCCCCCCAACGCCCCAGGCCAGGATACTCATCCATGGGGTTCCGGCGTTATTCAGTACAATTCCGGGCTTAAGAAATATCCCCGACCCGATAATCATTCCGACCACAAGAGCCAGGGCTTGCATGAACGTTATACTTTTGGTTAACAGCTTCGTATTCATGATGTCGTTCATTGTCCTTCCATTCTGAGATTCTTATTTAAGTAAGCTAGAAATTAACTCTGCATTCCCCTATTCCGCAGGACAAACTTCTGATGAGGGTAATTGAATTCTTCCACCAGTTCCGCTTCGGTAAAGCCTATTGTTCTATACAACGAGCGCGGAGCGGTCCCTTTGCTGTCTTCTTCCCTAAAGGTTGTTACAGAGATATCCGCATCCTCCGGAAATAAAGAAAGCATCAGCTGGACCATAGCTTTAGCGATACCCTGTCTCCGGTGTTCAGGATGGACAGCCATGCAGGAGAGGCACTTGGCATTATATGAAAATAACAGAAGTCCAACTACCTCATTAGCAAGCTTGGCACACACCGCGGTTTGCCTGTTCATATTCTTAATTACCGTCTGCCTGTAGCCTGCCAGTAAATCATCCGTATCAATACCCGGGAAGTTATCGCGGACAATTCCAATCATGCGCATCCAGGAGTCAAGATCTGATAATTCCGCGAGCTGAACCGTGTATTTATCATTCATGCTTCATCCCTCCAGAATGGCATTGTCGCATGGAATAATAAGAATTACCATTACAAAGTTAACAGGCTATGTGAAATCCATCTCTGTAGCTTCATAGTTTAGCCATCCCCATACAGGCTGAATCGCCGGACCGGCAAAAAAGGCCATCCTCCAAGAGCATTGGAGAATGGCCGCAGTTATAAGGGCAGGTCTGGCAGCCCTTATTAAGGAAGCTCGATCCGGAATACACGCACCTTGTCATCGTAATAGGCGACCAGCATCCTTGATCCCGGCCACAAACAGATCATCTCTTTCATCTCATTTCAGAGTTATCGACAGATCCGGGACCGGAACCTTGGACCAGTTCATGTCCGTACCCAGATAGAAGCCGGGGTAGCAGGGCTGGTTGTATACCACGTTCTGCCAGGCTACACCTGTCCGGTACTGGGGATCATGCATCAGAGTATACAGCTTCCGGTCCGTCACCTCTGTGCTCATATAGATGCGGATCGCTGAGCTGTCCTCAGTACGCACTACCAGTTCCTCCCGCCAGTCTCCAAAGAGATCCGCCACCAGGCAGGGATTGCCTTTGGTACCGTTGTTGGAGCGGGTGCCTTCAGCCGTCAGCAGCCGGCCCCGCTTCCAGTCTTCAATGGCCACCGGTTCGTCAAAGATACCAGTGATGAACTGGGTGGTCATGTCCGCCGCCCACTTGATGCTCATGTTGGTTCCGGGGGCTTGCCCGCCTAACAAGTCGCCCTTGGCCGAGCGTAATCCCCGGGACGGCTCATGGGCCAGATGACTTTCGCTGCACCAGGTCTGCAGCCCCGGCACATCCGGCTCCACTTTGCCAATCATGCCCCTGCCTACATCCTCCTTGGCAAAGTCCCCGTAGAGCACCTCTCCTGTAGCCGCATCCCGCAAGGTATAGCCATACGGGCCATGAATCCCCTCTTCGTGGACCATATAGATCTGGAGACCCTCCCGGTCCGGGTCGATAACAGCCACATGCAAGGCATCTCCGTGGCCCAGCTTGGCGTATTTCCCTGGAGCTGCGCTCCCCTCCGGCAAGATTCCCGCGGAGCTGTATAGAATGCTGCCGTCATGATCAATGGTGGCCGACCCGTAGATAATTTCCTGGCAGCCGTCCCCGTCCACATCAGCAGTGGATAATGCATGCGCACCTTGCTTAGCCAGTACACCGAAGCCGGGATTCCGGCCGTCCTGCTCATTTAGCGTATCTTGAAAAGGATTGTTCATAGTAACCCAACCGCTGTCGGTGTACCATATCTCTTTCAGTTCCTGTCCGTCCCAGCGGTAGGCGGCCATGGCGGCCCGGGTGTAATACCCGCGGGCAAACAACGCATGAGGCTTGCAGCCGTCAAGGTATGCCACCCCCGCCAGGAAACGGTCCACCCGGTTACCGGGCTCAATGCGGTTCCAGGAATAATCCCCCCACATGAGCCCGTCATCATGGCGTCCCGGCTTATAGCGGACTGTCGCAAGCTCTTCTCCCGTTTCACCGCGGAAGATACTTAGGTACTCCGGCCCGCTCAGAATAAAGCCCTCGAATTGGCGCAGCCGGTTACGGTCACTTCTTCCGGGGGCATATACATCCAGGAAATAATCTGCCAGGTGAACCGCATCCTCCCGGGAGAGCGGATAGGCATATTGCGGTTCAATGCCGAAGCACTCCTCCAGCGTAACCGGCCAGTTCCCGGCTACCACCTCCTCGTGCTTGTGCCAGCTCTGGAACATATCCACCACATGCTCCGTATACGTATCGCCATTCATGCGGTAATCATCATCATGGCTGTATCCGGCCTCCGCATCCTCCGGCAGCAGTGTGATGAAGGTCTCAGAGACGGGAACACCATCCCGGTACCGGATCATCCGTGTGCCCGGTGCCGTCTTGAACATCAGCTCCGCCTTGCCGTCACCGTCGAAGTCATAGACCAGAAACTGCGTGTAATGGGCTCCCGCACGAATATTGACCCCCAGATCAATCCGGTATAAGAGAGTGCCGTTTTGCTTGTAACAGTCCAGATATACGTTCCCCGTATACCCTACATGGGAGACATCCTTGGAATTAGACGGGTCCCATTTAACAAAGAATTCATATTCACCGTCGCCATCCACGTCACCTACACTCATATCATTGGCGCTGTATGTATAGGACTGACCCGCAGGTGTAACCCCGTCAGCCGGCTTCTGCAGCGGAATTTCCAGATAGGGTGTTTCCCAAGGGCGGACTTCGGTGCTTCGTTCCTGTTCCTCCCCGTGAATTACTGCGGCTACCGAATACTCCGATTCCGGAGTACCTGCCCTATCCAGATAATTGGTGCTGTCACAGATCTCTGCAACAAACAGGCCGTTGCGGTACAACCGGAAATCCGCAGCTGTCAAACCACTTTCTGAAGCGGCGGTCACCTCCTGTCCCAAGAGCCGCCAGCTGATGAATATCCCCTCGGAAGTGCAGACAGCCGCCAGCCCGCGGTCCAAATTTTCCATTTGAACGCTCATTCCAGATCCCCTCCGTTAATCATGTTTTTTTCACAACTCAAAGCTGCCATAATTCAACACAAGTAGCATACTGACCTTTGCCTTTTCCAGCAATAGGACATTCTTGACGAGACGCTTTCAGGCAGTTGCACTATTTAGAACGGATTGTATTTTCTTGCATTCCCAATGCCAGCTCTACCTGCATAAGCGTACTCCGCCGAAGGTAATAACGTAAAAAAACGCAAGCGATTATCGCTCACGTTCTACATTTAGACGTTCATATCTTTTCAAAGAATTCATTCATACTTTCATAGTTTCATTCCCCATAAGTCTCTCTCAAGAACTCCACAGACTGCTGAATTAACTCCTTCAGGACACCGGTATCTATATCGTCCAGCTTGTTCACGTACACACAGGCTTTGCCCGCTGTATGCTTCCCCAGCTTCTGCAGCAGAGCTTCCCTCTTATCATCACCTGTCGCAAAATACAGGCTGATCTTCGCTTTTCTCGGTGAATAGGCTGCCAGCGGTGCATCCCCTTCATGGCCTGTGGCATACCTGTAGTGATATGTTCCGAACCCAATAATGCTGGGTCCCCACATTTTCGCCGGGTAGCCGGTCGTTTCGCTGAAAATATCCAGCAGCTTATACGCGTCCTCCCGTTTCTTGGGACTGTCTATTTGTTCAATGAATTGGGTGACGTTATGTTCGGTTTCTTTCGTCTTCTGCTCGTACATAGGCGGCTCACTCCTTCAGTTTATTTTCAGCACGATCAATTCTTCGCTGTCGCTTCATTATTCATTAGTAGAATTGGTTTTGGAGGCCGCATCAACGCCCTTTTCTCCACGCCCGTACCGCTCCTGATAATAGCTGGGTGTACATCCGGCATACTTCTTGAAGATCGCGATAAAATATTTGTAATCCTTGTAACCCACATCCGCAGCAATGGCATACACCTTATCCTCGCCGCTGCGCAGCAGATCCATCGCCTTTTGGATCCGGTAACGGTTCAGAAAGTCGTTGAAGGTATAGGTCGTTTCACTTTTGAATTTCTGGTTCAAATAGGTGGCACTAACCCCCAGGCTCTCCACCAGATCCTTGATCCCGATCTTCTCCGCATAATGGTCCTGAACATACTGGATCATCCTGGACACATAACGGGAAGACTTCCCCGGCAGCTTAATGACGGATGCCTGGAGAGCTTCCCCGTTTCCGGCTCCCGAGGTAAGCATTGCCGTATATTGCCGCTTCATCTCCAGCTGGCTTTTGGCCCGCTCCAGTGCGGTGAATAACTGCTCCTGTTCCAGCGGCTTCAGTAAATATTCGGTAACCCCCAGCCGGATGGCGTCCTTGGCCAGCCTGAATTCGTCGTAGCCTGATAATATGATATAGCTGCAATCCGCTTCCTCCACGCTCTGCTCAATCATGGCAATCCCGTCCATCAGCGGCATATTGACATCAACAATCACGATATCGGGGCGGAGATCTGCAATCTGGCGGAGCCCTTCCACACCGTTCTCTGCTTCACCAACAACTACACAGCCGGCTCCCATCCAGTCAAATGTAAAGCGCAGACCTTTGCGGATCATCTCTTCATCCTCGACCAGCAGCACCTTGAACATCCGCCTCCTCCTTCCGGTATGGCAATCTAAATGTAACGGCAGTGCCTTCTCCCTGAGAGCTGTCAATCTCAATACCGTAACGGTCCCCATACATCAGCACAAGCCGCCGGTGCAGATTATGCAGCCCGATATGCGGAGCACGGTTATCCTGCGATCCCATAATGGCCCGCACTTCCTCCAGCCGTTCCCGGCTCATTCCTCCGGCATCATCCTTCACCTCGATGATCAGATCCGTGTCTTCTATCCAGCCTAATACAGTTACCGATACGGATTGGCGCTGACGGTAGCCGTATTTGATCGTATTCTCGATTACCGGCTGCAGCATCAGTCTGGGAACAAGCGCAGCTTTGGCTCCTTGATCTACCTCTTCCCGGTAGTGGAGCCTGTCTTTGAAACGGATCTGCTGCAGTTTCATATAGCCTGCAATATATTCAAGATCCTCCCCGAGCACTACATGGTCCCGCTCATTGCCTATACTGTAGCGCAGGTGCCGGGAAAGTGTAAGCACCATATCCTGGGCAAGCTTATTGTCCACGATTATGGCATAACGGAGCGTCTCCAGCACATTGAATATGAAATGCGGATGAAACTGCGACTGCAGATGCTTCACTTCAATCACTCTGCGCAGATCGGACAGCTCTATGTTCTGGGCGACCAGTTCATTCAGACGCTGCAGCATCTGATTGTATTGATTCGCAAGCGTCTCGAACTCGTCACCGGTTCCTATGTAAACGTAGGAATCCATATTGCCGGACTGGAGTTCCCGGACAGCGTAGATCAGCTTGTCTATCGCCCTTGACTGGCGGGTGGAGATAATGCGGGCAGAATACTGAATGACAATCCAGAGCAGCAGACTGGCCATCGTAAAAAATACTCCCAGGGACCAATAGGCACTGCGGTTTCCTTCAGCGGCACTTAAGGTATAAATCCGCCATTGCGACAGCGGTATGTACGTTTCTTTACTATAATACTTCCCTTTATCAATCCACACGTATCCCTTGGAATCACTGGCCAGGCTGTATTTGTTCATCAGCCCCTGGGTCAGATTATTTGTAGCGGCAATGATGGTCCGGTAAGGGTCGGTGACCACAGCGATTTCGTTATTCTGCACGAAGAGCAGCTTCTGCAGATCCAGTTCGTACAGCTGATAGATTAGATAACCAAGCACAACTCCGCCGTCACGGATTTCTCTGGCAAACGTATAGGCGGTGTAGCGGTCATGCGAGAAGCGGATATGATTGGTCTCGGCCAATTCCGCCAAGCCCTGATTGTGCATCCGCCGGGCAAGCGCCTGCAGTGCAAGGTCAGAGGATTCGGAGGTATAGTTGGCAGAGGATGCCATAATATTTCCGTCTGCACGAATGATATACATAATGCTCTTCACCCGCTGGCGGTTATTGAAGTCATAGAACCGTTCGAACACCTCCGGACCTTGAACCCGTGATTCGGTAAAAGCAACAACGGCATCCTGTGCTGCAGCTTCATTCATTTCATTAATATAGGAGCTGTAGACTTGCTCCATCGCCGACTTGATTGTTTTGCCCGCATCCCTCGTCTGGTTGATTAGCAGGAACCGCGAATTGATCATTATGAATATCAGGAACAGCACGAATAAAATGGATATCGGCACAAGGGTATGCAGCAGAAATAACCTGCGAAGTGAATCCTTGAAGCTCCTTTTTGCCATTGCCATACTGCTCTCCCCTCTCATTCGTCCTACTATCATACCAGGGCAGCCGGGACCGGGATACCTTTCAAACCTGTCGGCACAAGCCTGATACAGAAAAGCCCGGCACCCGCTTGCGCGGGCCCGGTCAAGAGTTACATAGTTACTTCTTTTTTGCCGGAAAGCTTGAAGAACAGCAGCAGTGAAACCACAGTGATTGCCGTCAGCAGTGTTGATAACGCAGCCGCAACCCCATAATTGCCGCGGACAACCTCTGTGTAGACAGCAACCGTCATCGTCCGGGTATTCCCTGTATACAGAATAATGGAGGTACTAAGCTCGGTGATGATGCTGATCCAGCTGATGATCGCCCCGGCGAATACACCGGAAATCATCATCGGCACTGTTATCCTGAAGAAGGTCCGCATAGTGGAGGCTCCCAGACTGATCGCTGCCTCTTCAATGCTGTCGTTCACCTGATGGAGCACGGCGGCGCTGGAGCGGATCGTATACGGCAGACGCCGGATCACAAAGGCAGCAATCAGAATCACGGAGGTACCACTCAGTACCAGAGGTTCCTTATTGAAGGTAACCAGCAGGGCAATCCCCAGAATGGAGCCCGGTACGATATAAGGCAGCATGGTGAAGGTATCCAGAACATTCGCCACCGCACCTTTGCGCTTCACCGTTACATATGCAATCAGTACCGCAGCCAGCGTAATGATGATAATCGTAATACTGGCCATCATGAAGGTATTGTAAATGGAATCCCCCACTTTAGAGAAGGCCGCGCGGTAGCTGTCCAGGGAGTAGCCGTCGACGAATATTTTGCCCGAGGTCTTCAGGAAGGATGTATAAGCTACATAGGCCTGAGGCATGAGCGCCAATAACGTGAACAGATAGACATAGGCATGAGCCGCCAGATTGGCAATGCCCTTCAGCCTTTTCGGTTCAATCGGGTTCAAAGCACTCATACTGTAGGATTTCCGGTTCGCAACGTACTTCTGCAGCAGAAAGACGGTAACCGCGAACACAACTACAATTACACTGATCGCTGCAGCAAAGCCGTCATCTCCCCCGACCTCACTGATAAATTCATTGAAGATCAGCACCGGCACGGTCCGGTATCCTTCACCGATCAGCATCGGTGTGCCGAAATCCGCGAACGCCCGCATGAAGACAAGCAGACCACCGGCCAGAAGTGTCGGCATAATCAGCGGCACGAGTATTTTCCACATTTTACGCAGCCCCGTGCAGTTCATACTCTCCGCAGCTTCCATCAGGGAGTTGTCAACATTCTTGAGTGCCCCGGATACGTACATGAAGATCAGCGGAGACAGCTGAAGCGTCAGCACCAGCAGAATGCCGGAGAAACCGTAAATGTCAGGCATACTGAAGCCGAATACAGTGGACATGAATTTAGTGATCACCCCGCTGCGTCCCAGCAGCAGAATCCAGGCATACGCGCCGATAAACGGAGCGGACATGGAGGAGATCAGGATCAGAATGCGCACCGTAGCGCTCCCTTTAATCCTGGCAATCGTCATGATGTAAGCCAGCGGTCCGGCAACCAGGATGGACAGCAGTGTGACACTAACCGTTACCTTTATGCTGTTCCAGACAGCGTTCATATAATAGGCTTTGCTGAAAAATTTATGGAAGTATGCGAGCGAGAACTCGCCGGTTGTCCCGTCAAAAAAGCTTTTGATCAGCAGCATGAATAAAGGCAGAGCCAGAAATACCAGATATCCGGCAAAAATAATAAAGGTAATCAGCGACCAGATGTCCCAGCGCTTCATACGGCCGCTCATAGGGCCAGCCTCCGGTTCAAATTGCGCTCCCCGGACGCGTCATAGACATTGACCGTTCCCGGAAGAATAGTGAGAGTAACCTTACGGCCAATATCCACCACTTCAGCAGTAGCAGACTGCTGGATGATTTCCACTTCCTGCCCGTTCTCCAGCGCGACAACCAGATGTGTGCTCAGTCCCAGGAAAACGTTGTTTACAACCGTTCCCGCAAGGCCTGCCCCTTCCTCCGCCAGCACGAACTCCTCCGGCCGGACTGAAAGTTTAACCCCTGCTGCTCCGGCAGACTTGAGTTCAGCTTGCAGCCCCGGCACCACCAGTGAGTAGCTGCTGCCAATACGAAGAACCGCTTCACCTTCAGCTCCGCTCTCCAGCTTGGCCTCAATGACATTGGTCCGTCCGATGAACGTAGCAACGAACAGATTGGCCGGGCGCTGATAGATATCCCTGGGAGTACCCACCTGCTGGATGATCCCGGACTTCATAACCGCGATCCGGTCAGATACCGCCATTGCCTCCTCCTGATCATGCGTCACGTAGACCGTGGTAATCCCGACCTCGCGCTGAATCCGCTTAATGGCATTACGCATATCCACTCGAAGCTGGGCATCCAGATTAGAGAGCGGCTCATCCATCAGCAGCACGTCAGGATTAATAACGATGGCCCGGGCCAGGGCGACACGCTGCTGCTGGCCGCCTGACAAATTCTTGGGCATTCTGTCTTTGTACACCTCAATCTGCACCGTATTCAGAATTCCCTCTACTCTGCGCTGCAGCTCCCCCTTGGCCACTTTACGGTTCTGCAGCCCGAACGCAACGTTCTCGGATACGCTTAAATGCGGAAAGATCGCATAATTCTGAAATACCATTCCAATATTCCGTTTGCCCGGAGGGACGTTGTTCATTACTTTATCATTGAAGCCGAGATCCCCGCCTTCAATACTGTTGAAGCCGGCCACCATCCGCAGCAGTGTTGTTTTCCCGCAGCCCGAAGGACCCAAAAGGGTGAAGAACTCACCCTTTTGAATGTCCAGGGACAGCTCGGGGATAACGGTGGTGTCGCCATATTTTTTGACAATGCCCTTGAAGGATATCGCAACGCTCATGTTATTCACCCGCCTTTTCTCTGATTGGCTGTTCCGGTCTTGAATTATTCAGCAATATTAGTAAACAGCTCGGTGTAACGCTCCACAATAGCTGCCTTATTCTCTGCAACATACGCTACATCCTCATCAATCACCTTGATTTGGTCCATCGGTGTCATGAAGTCTCCGATCACAGCATCGGCGCGCAGCGGGCGGTTGGTCGTTTCCTGTCCTAGCGCATCCTGCCCTTCTTTGGAGATCAGGAAGTCAATGAACTTCCGGGCATTTTCCTGATTTGGAGAGCCTTTAACCACTCCGGCTACCGCATCCAGGAACACCGTTCCCTCTTCCGGATACACAACCTTTACCGGCGCACCGTCTTTTACGTAGCTGACTGCCGGATCTTCGTAGGTTAACGCCACCACGTATTCCCCGTCAGCAACACTTTTGTGCGCTTTGCTGGAGCCGCCTGCAATTTTACCATCCAGATTCTCAAGCAGCTTGGCTACATAATCCCAGCCGGCATCGGAGGTATAATCCCCGCCCATAGCTCTAAGCATATTCGTCAATTGGGCGAACGCCGAGCTGGAATTGGCAGGGTCCGCCATCGCGATCTTGCCCTTCAGCTCCGGATTAAGCAGATCCTCGTAACCGTTAATTTCAATATCGCCTGCCAGATTCGTATTCACCAGCAGCACGCTTCCGTCCGATACGTAAGAGGTCATGATGCCCGTCGTATTCGTATGCCCTTCCAGCAGATCCTTATCGTTAGGCGAGACATATTCCTCGAACAGCTCCGCATTATCATTGAACAGGGCATAAGCTCCGCCGAACATGACGTCAGCATACGGGTTGGTTTTCTCTGACTGAATCCGCTTGATCAGCTCGCCGCTGCCTGCCGATACCAGCTCCACTGTAACGCCAGTCTGCTTCTCAAATGCCGGGATAAGTGCATTAATCATCGCTTCACTATTCGGGGTATAGACTACCAGCTTGTCCGAACTACCACCCGATGCGCTGTCCTTTGCTTTGTTTCCTCCGCATGCCGAGAGCACAACCACCATCATTGTCATAATAAGTGACACCGTTAACCACTTTTTCATTTCCTCTTCACCCCTTGTTTGGATATAGGTCTATTCTATCAGCTTGAAATTTCATTAAAATCCTATTATTCGACAAAATCATCTAAGATCCACAACCAAAACAAAGATTAATGTCATATAACATAACACAATAATACAAAAAATGGATTTTCGGTTGCCTTTAACATTTTTCCCGCAGTTCATATCCTTAGACGCGGGACTCGCACTTCATTTCATTCCAATCAAAAAAGCCCTGGAATTAATCCCAGGGCAGATTGTAAATTCATTTATGTAGTCCGCAGATGAAAATTTCAGGGACCTCAAAAAGAAATAGACCGCCCTAGTCCAAAGGATGCGGTCTATCAGGAACCTCTCCGTTACTCTCCATAATCAGCGGCAATTTCTGACCCGGGCTCACTTCTATACTTCCCAGATACTTCTTCATCGTTCATCACCTCACTACTAAACTACTAAATCTGATATAAATAATCAACCGTGCTCTCCCAACATTCCCCATATTCTGCTATGCTAATATAAACCCATAGAAGAAGCAGGAGGCGCGAACTTGAATGGATGCATTTCAATATGAGCTTACTTCAGAGACCACTATTAATCTGAAATATGAATATGGAGGCGAGTACTTCACGTTCAGCCTGTACCGGGATGACAGAGGCTGGGTGCTCCACCCCTTTGACGGCATCCTGCTCCGGAATCAGGCGATGTGTGCTCTTGTCGCACAAGAGCTGTTCAAGCACAAACCTTTTCAGGTCATGCTGGCAAAAGAAGGCATACTCTTCACCGATATACGCTCGACCGTTAACCTCGATAATGTGAACACACCGGTTGCCGCACGCAATGAGCGGGAGGTCCGCGATAATCCGGCTGATGACCTGATGGAATTTGTTCAGCACTCGCTGGAAGAAATCATTGATTACGAATGCAGTCTTGTCCAGGCCCGCATCTCCTTTTATAGTGAAATCCTGCAGCGTATGTTCATGGACAATCTGGGCCCATCGGATCCGGAGTTCCAAAAGGTGCAGGATATTGTACGTATCTACGAACACTCTTTAGACAGGCTGTCCAGTCTGAACGGTCCGAATCTTGATGCCGGACGACGCGGCAGATTCTAACCTCCTCCAGGTATTGATTCCGATTCTACTAATCTACTGAAAGGCTGGTTCTAATGACCGCTCAACTGATAAAGGGACAGAAATGCAATTTAACAAAAGATAATCCGCTCCTTACCCGCATCATCGTAGGAATGGGCTGGCATAATACGAGCTCTGCGGTTGAGGTTGATTTTTCCGTGTTTCTGCTTACGCCGGCCCAGACTGTCTCTAAAGATGGGGACCTTATTTTTTATGGCAACCCTTCTACTCCGGACCAGTCCGTAGCTATATTACACTCCGATAAAATCGCCAATGCAGGGTTAACCGACAACACACAAATTGCTGTCGGGCTTAGTCAAATTCCCGCAGACTACGAGCGGATTGCATTTGCACTTACGATTTATGAAGCTGAGAAGCGCCAGCAGAACTTCTCGCTGCTGGAAGATGTGTATCTGCGGATCATCAACGCTGCCGATGGAACTGAGCTCCTCCGGTATAGGCTAGGCAAAGCTTTTTCTGTAGAGACCGCCATTGTTGCCGGAGAAATCTACAGATACCAGAATGAATGGAAATTCAGCGCTGTGGGTTCCGGATATGCCGGAGGCTTAACCGCCCTATGCCATAGTTATGGGATTCAGGTCAATGATATACTGCCGTCTGTTCAGCCCGCCAGCCGGGTCGTTCAACCACCGCAATCCCCTCTTGTTCTCCCGGAGCTGCGGTCACGGCCTAAACCAGCGGGTAATTTGCCTCCTTCTTCACCCATCCTGCTTAAGCAACGCGGGGAGCGGATTAATCTCGATAAAGGCAATGGATCACTAGGCGAGATCCTGATCAATCTCAATTGGGTTCAAACAAAATCATCCGGCTGGTTCGGCAGCAAAGGCGTCGATCTTGACCTCGGTTGCCTGTTTGAGCTGAAAAATGGCCTTAAAGGCACTGTTCAGGCACTCGGCGAATCTTTCGGAAGCTTGAACAGACCGCCATACATCTCCCTGGACGGGGATGACCGCACCGGATCAATCGCCACAGGCGAGAATCTGCGGATTAATGGCCATTATCTCTCCGAGATTAGCCGGATTGTTATCTTTGCCTTTATCTATGAGGGAATCACCAACTGGTCGCAGGCTGACGCCCTGGTGACCATCAGGCAGCAAGGCGGACCGGAGATTGAGGTCCGGCTGGATGAGCATAACAATAATAAAGGAATGTGTGCCATCGCCATGATTCGTAATCAGAATGACGAGACCTTCAGCGTAGAGCGGCTCGTAGAATATTTCGCCGGGCATGAGGAATTGGATCACCGCTATAACTGGAATCTGAGATGGGAAGCCGGCAGTAAATAGTTGATACATCAGCAAAAAACAGCCCTCCCCCCGCCAGATGCGGAAGGAAGGGCTGTTTGTGTAGTGATTATTCTGCAGTGTGATCCACAGATGCTGCTTGAATGCTGCCGAATGCCCAATACTGCGCCGGGACATCCGTCCATTGCTGTACCGCACTGGCCAGCGGAGCGATACCAAGGGCACGGTTGACAATGGTTACTGCTTCCGCACGGGTTAATGTTTGGTTTGGACGGAAGGTGCCATTTTCGTAGCCGGTAATAATGCCCGCTTTGGAGGTCATTTCAACGGCTGCCTGTGCCCAGTGACCGGTAATATCGCTGAAGCTGGCCGCATTTCCCTGAGCACTTGGAATCAAGCGGGATAGAATGGTCGCCATTTCAGCTCTTGTAATCGTTTGGTTAGGCTTAAAGCTGCCGTCCCCATACCCCTTCATGATGCCGCTTCTGGTCACTTGATCGATTGCGCTTGCTGCCCAGTGTCCGGCAGCGACATCAGAGTAAGATTCGCCGGAAGTAACTGCTGATTGGCTGAAGGTGCGGGCAATGATGCTGGCAGCTTCTGCCCGGGTGATGCTGTTCCCCGGTTTGAAGGTGCCATCGGCATAACCTGTCATATAAGCCTTCACCTGTACCGCAGGGTCTTGTGCAAGAACAACTGTAAATGTACTGAATTTATTGACACTGAATTGAATTCCGGATTTCCCGGTTTGGCCGAAGGGTACAATTTCACCCTTGACCAGCTCTTTGGTGCCGTCGCTATGCTCAATGAAGACCGTTAGCGCCTGCAGCTGCTCCGTAGTTAACGAAGTGTTGTTAATCGGCAACACCAGCGTAATCGGACGGCTCTGCAGGTTAGTGTTAATCGTTACCGGACGGCCCACCAGCGTGACCGACCCAGCGCCGGAAGCACTTTGAACCTGCGCTTTTGCACGAGCTTCAGCATCTGCACTCTGCTGCGGTGTTTTTAAGGGTACCAGGTTGAAATAAATATCTGCACCAAATCCAGCCAGTGAGCTGCCCGGCACCTTCACTTCAGCATTAACTGTGAAGATGTCCAGACTGATCTGATTATCGGCCAATTCCTTGCTGGAAGCTGCAGGAATGGTCAGTCTGGTTTCTGCAACCTCATCACTTGCATCAGGAACGATAATTCTGGCAATATTGGATCCGGCAGCCTTGAGCTCACTGATCGCTCTGAGCGCCTGATCCAATGCGAACGTAATAGCATCACTTTTCACACCGTTTGCATCTTTGGTACGGCTAATGATAACGGAGGATACATTTGAGCCTTGGGTTGCACCGTTTTCAACGTTCGCATTAATGGTTTCTGTCTGTGGGCCCGGTGTTGCTGCAGGAGCCGCTCCTCCAGAACCTCCAGAACCCGATGCTGGAGGTTGTGTTGGCGTGACAGGTACTGGAACGGTTGAGAAGTTCCAGACTGTTTTATCCGCAATCCCCGCATAGCTGTTACCTGACTCATCTGTAAAGGCACCCGGGTGAATCAGCACATAATAGCTGGCACCTTGCTTCAATTGACCGCTTGTATTAATGCTGACGGTAGCGTTCGTAATGGTGACAAGCGCCTGGTTCCCCGCTTTAATCGTCGTTACGATCACATCATCCGCCGCATTCACAATATCAATATTGGCATCGCCGGCTAATACATTCTCATTGAAGGTCAGTGTGAGCGCAGCCGCTGTGGCTACATTGGTTGCATTGTCTGCCGGACTATAAGCTGTCACTAGCGGCGCTTCTGTATCAGGCCCGCTGGTTGTCACAAACCGCCAGGCTGTGATGCCTGCAATCCCGGCATAGCTGTTGCCTGCGGCATCTATAAATGCGCCTTCTGTAATACGTACAAAGTAGCTTGTACCCTGCTCCAGATTGTCAGCCGGATTAATCGTTACTACCCTGCCCTCAACCGAGACATTGCCGGAAGCGGCAGGAATCGTTACTACCGGATGAATTTCATCTGTGCTTTTGAAAATCTCAATATTCCCGGCCGCCGCCGTCACATTCTCGCTGAAGGTAAGAACCAGATTCGCGTTAACGGCAACTTCTGTTGCCCAAGGCTCCGGCGAATACGTAATCACCGTTGGCGAGGTTCTATCCGGCACATCGGTTGTTGTGAAGCGCCAGGTGGTGCTGTCTGCGATACCGGCATAGCTGTTGCCTGCTGTATCTTGGAATGCTCCGTTACCAATCCGTACATAGTAACTTGTGCTGTACTTCAGATCGTCAGCCGGATTAATCGTCACTACATGATTCAGGATGGTTACATTCCCGGAAGCCGCAGAAATCGTAGCTGCCGGTGCATTATTCGCACTATTATAAATCACAATATTGCCTTCCCCTGCCGTTACATTCTCGCTGAAGGTAAGGGTCAGGTTGGCATCTGTCGCTACACCAGTTGCCCCATTGATAGGCGTATAAGCATTTAATATTGGTGCGGTTGTATCAGGCGCAGTAATGGTTGTAAACTGCCAGGTTGTGCTGTCAGAGATGCCGGCATAGTAGTTGCCGGATGTATCTTGGAATGTATCTGCCGCAATCAGAACATAGTAACTTGTACCATACTCCAGATTGGCAGCCGGATCAATCGTCGCTACATGATTCAGGATTCTTATGTCCTGAGCTGATATCGTAGCTGCCGGTTGGTCAGTCGCACTGTCATAGATCACAATGCTGCCTTCCCCCGCCGTTACATTCTCGCTGAAAGTAAGCTCCAGGTTAGCTCCAATAGCTACATCTGTAGCCCCGTTCACGGGCGAGTATGTGCTTACGATTGGCGCCGTCGTATCTGGTCGGCTGGTTGTTGTAAACCGCCAGGTTGTATTGTTCGTGATGCCGGCATAATAGTTGCCGGACATATCGCTAAATGTACCGTTCGTAATTTGTACATAGTAGCTTGTACTGTAATCCAGGTCATCCTCCGGATTGATCGTTACTACGTTGCCATCAATTGTGACACTGTCGGAATCGACAAGAATCGTTACTGCCGGGTCATTGCTGTTCGCAGCACTGCTGTAAATCTCAATGCCGCCTTCACCTTTCATTACATCCTCACTGAAAGTAAGGGTCAGGTTGGTGCCAGTGGCTACCTCCGTTGCCCCGTCCTTAGGGGAATAGGCGCTCACCACCGGTGGTGTTGTATCAGGCGCATCAGCTGTTGTGAACTGCCAGGTGTCATTGTCTGTGATGCCGGCATAATAGTTGTCTGCCGGATCTTTGAATGCTCCGTCCCCGATTTTCACGTAGTAACTTTTACTGTGTTTCAATAAGGAAAAAAGTTTAATAGAAACCACACTGCCATTGACCACTACGTTATCAGAACTAACAGGAATGACCTGCTCCGGAACATCGCTGTCATCACTGCTGTAAATCAGAATGCTGCCGGTCTCCTTCGTTACAGGTTCATCGAATGTAAGCGTCAGATCCGTGTCAATAGATACTCCTGTTTCACCCGGTTCAGGGGAATACTCGCTTACGGTTGGAGCTATCGTATCTACATCAGCAACTGTCGTAAAGCTCCAGTCACCAGCTGCAATTTCTGCATTTCCATTTCCGCTCTCATTGACGAAAGCATTTGCGTCCATTGTAACGACATATTCAGTACCTTTATTCAGATCCTGATCCGGATTAATGGTTACGGTATTATTATCTACCGTTACCCTGCTGTCTTCCGCCGGAATGGTTTCAACCGGAGTGGACAGATCCGCAGCTTTGAATATTTTAATGCCAGCTACTTGACTGGCTGCCGTCATTTTCTGAGTGAAGGTCAAAACCAGATCTGCATTGATGTCTACATCGGTCTCAGCATTCCCTGGAGTCAGACTCATAACCCGCGGAATGTTGAGAATAAAATCGGAAACAATCATCACACCGGAGTCACCCACTGCAATAAAGCGGTTATAAATCTGAATGAATCCGATACCGTTAAGTTTAGCAGTCGTGCCTGTAGCCTCAGGGTTCCAAGTCTGCCCCATGTCACTAGTGGACAGCACCTTCCCGCCCTCTCCTGCGGCCATAAATACACCGTTTCCGAAAGCAACTCCATTCAGATTTACATTCGGAACAGGGGTCTTCTCCGCGCCCCGCGAACTCTCTGGAGAGGTAATAATGATTCCGGACGCACCGACCGCTACGAATAGTCCGCCGCCAAAGGTGATCCCGTTCAAGCTGCTGGTTGTTTTGCGTGTTACCTTTTCCCATACCGTTCCATCCGTAGAGGTTAAGACTGTAGCATTATCACCAACCGCTACAAACTTGTTGTTGCCATAGGCAATACCGGTCAGTTTCACACTAACATCTGAGACGGATGTGCCCCAAGTGACGCCGCCGTCATCCGAAGTAATTATGCTGCCAGCATCGCCGACTGCGACCAATTTGTCTTCGCCGTCGTAGGCGATGGCATTCAAGTTATTTTCAGTGTCCGTGACTCGGGGTGTCCAGTCCACAGTATCCGTAGACGTTAGGACTGTTCCATTGTCGCCTACAGCAACATAATCATTGGCCGGGTCCCTGTAAATAATAGCGTTCAAGTCATCTGCCACACCTGAAATACGGTCTGTCCAGGACATGGCGCTTAACGAACCAATACTTCCTTCTTCACCCACCATTACAATTTCGACGCCTGCAGTTACTGCATTTAAATTAGCACCGCTTGGCGCGGGATTGAGACCAACCCAGTTTGCCGGATCTGTATCTGTTGAACCAGCATATACGGGAAAGGCTCCGGTCCAAACTAAACTGATCACGAGTAACAACGAGAAATACTTTTTTAATCCCCTGCCCATAAACAATGTATCGATCCCCCTTATTCATTAATTACACATAGAAATTTTCATATCTGCGGTCCATTTTATCAGACAGCTCTAAACAAACTCTTAACAATTCTCGACAAAAACCGATTCACCAGGACCTAAATGGGGTAAATGTCCCGAAAAAACGAAAATGTTCTGTTTTTTCTAAAAAAAATGTCTAAATAAAAAACGCATGGAGCTTTCGCTCACATGCACAATTGTTGTTCTATTCCGGCTGTATTTCGAATGTTACGCCTACACGAATTCATTGCGCTCATAATCCATAAACAGTTCGGCTGAGTGGGAAATTATGCTACCAGAATAGCGGGGAAGCGAAAAGGACCGCAGTGATAAAAACGAGCTGTAGCCCTATGCGCACCGGCATTTTCGGCACTGGCTTACCGCCGATTGTCAACTTGTTGCGGGCGGCATAAATATTGGCGGGGAGCATTGCGATAAGAAGCAAAACGAGGCACACAGAAGCAATTGGTGAGAAAGCGGGCAGCAGGATGCCGATAGCTCCAGCAATTTCCAAGATCCCGGTAACCGTCACCATCCATTCTTTCTGCGGAAAAGCAGGCGGCACCATTCTTACCAAATCAGACCGGCGCCGTCCCCAATGAGCAGAAGCACCTAATAGCAGCATAATGGAGACTGCCCATTGAATGGAGGTATGCCAGTCATTCCAATAAGTCACGCCCAGGAGACCAACCACCCGAAACAGCAAAAAGGATAAGATGAGCGCTATAAAAGGAATCATTTTATAATCCCCCCTTAACTTTATTTTTTCAGAATTCCGGCCATAAAGTCCGATACCTCTTTCGCTGAAACAGACTCAGATGATGGACGCAGGGATGCCCGCACACGCAGACCCAGTGACAGCAGGACAAACAACTCCGCCGTCTCATCAGGGTTCACGTTTTCTTTGATCACCCCATGCTTTTGACCCGTTGTAATCCACTGCCTGGAGACGGAAACCGACCGCTTATGAAAATGCTCAAGCGCTTGCGCTACCGCCGGTTCATTCTCCTTGCCCAGCAAGTATAGAAGAACTTTATTGGTCGCTTCATGACTGTCTTCCAATCCTGCAAGACTCCTGGAGATGGCCAGCATTGGCCCGTCGAATGTTTTGTTAAGGCTGCCTGCCACTTCTTCCTCAAAATGTTCATTAACAGCTTCAAGCCGCTCCTCCAGCACCCAGGCAAAAATCTCATCCTTACTTTTTACATAATGAAATATCGCACCCTTCGATAATTGCGATTGCTCCATGATATCCTTTAAAGTGATCGCATGACAGCCTTTGTCCCGCAATAATTCCTTGGTCGCCTCCAGCAGTTGCCGGATGGTCTGCTTCCGGCGGTCTGAGTTCTTCATGGTTATTCTCCTCTTCTGTCCGGCTTTGACTATACTGTAATTTATCACGATTATACATACCGACCATCGGTTTGTAAATAGAAACAAAGGCTCAGATACCCGAGACAAATAACGAAATCACCCTAACGGGTGAATCGGCCCGAGCTATATAGCTGATGTAGATTTTAAGCCCATCTCACATTGCTCTATTCTGACTGCTTTGTTTGGGGCAGCCTCCGGTAAAATCAGGGTTACTTTGCTGTTAGTATTAATCGTGGACACCGGTTAAGAGACTAGAGATAATAAGATCAACGAGGAGGTGTCCACATGAGTGGAATCCGAAAGAGCTATAATGAAGAGTTTAAGCGGCAGACGGTGCAGTATATCCAAGAGCAGACCAAGACGGTGGCGGAGCTGGCCTTGGAGCTGGACGTCCCCGCCAAAACCCTTCATCGATGGTTAGGGAAGTACCGGCAGTTTCAGAGTGAGCCCGTAGCCAGCTCTGAAAAAGTTAGAGAGCTTGAACGTCAACTCAAAGAGCGCGATCAACAGTTGGCGGACCTGACGGAGGAAATGGCCATCCTAAAAAAAGCAGTGCACATCTTCAGCAATCCAAAGAACTGAGATTTCAGTGTATTGAAGATCATCGCTCCGAGTTCCCCGTGGAGAAGATGTGCAACGTCTTTCAGGTATCACGGAGCGGTTATTACAAATGGAGAACAGCAAAGCCCAGCCCTCAAGCCACCCGCAAAGCGTTGCTGCTCCAGCGGATTGCCTATCATTTTAACGACTCCCACAGCCGTTACGGTAGCCCCAAAATCACGATTCTCCTGCAGCGTGAAGGGCACAAGGTGAGTGAACGCACGGTAGGAATATACATGAGAGAGCTGGGTCTGCGCTCGTGTGTCGCAAAGAGGTTTCGCGTACACACGACCGACTCTAACCATCCTTTGCCTATTGCCCCTAACCTGCTGAACCAGCAATTCCACACCGAAGAGCCAAACCGGGCATGGGTGGCGGATATTACCTACATTCCCTGCCAGGAAGGGCGGATGTATTTGGCGAGCGTGCTGGACCTGTGCACCCGAGAAATTGTAGGCTGGCGGCTCAGCGACCGGATGACCACAGACCTCGTACAAGGCGCCCTAGACGTGGCCTACAAGGCGAAACGTCCTGGGAAGGGCTTGATTCACCATTCAGATCGGGGCTCACAATATGCCTCTGCGGATTACCGGGAACGCCTGAAGAACTACCAGATGACCGCAAGTATGAGCCGCAAAGGGAACTGTTATGATAACGCCTGTATCGAATCTTTTCACAGCCTCTTGAAAAAAGAGTTGGTGTACTGGACTCGATTTAAAACGAAGAAGCAGACCTATGATGCCATCTACCAGTACATTGAATTTTTCTACAACCGTAAACGAATCCATGGTGCCCTGGGTTACGTATCCCCCATTCAGTTTGCAGCGAGATTTAAGCGGGAAATCTCTTAGTTCCACGTCTACTTTCTTGACAGAAGTCCACTTTTACCCCTCATTCCTGTCTGCCGCCCACTTTTGGCGGATTCAGGGGCACTTTTGCCCCTCATTCCCGCCTGCCGCCCACTTTTGGCGGATTCAGGGGCACTTTTGCCCCTCATTCCTGCCTGCCGCCCACTTTCAGCGGATTCAGAGGCACTTTTGCCCCTCATTCCTGTCTGCCGCCCACTTTCAGCTGATTCAGGGGCACTTTTGCCCCTCATTCCTGCCTACCGCCCACTTTTGGCGGATTCAGGGGCACTTTTGCCCCTCATTCCTGTCTGTCGCCCACTTTCAGCTGATTCAGGGGCACTTTTGCCCCTCATTCCCGCCTGCCGCCCACTTTTGGCGGATTCAGGGGCACTTTTGCCCCTCATTCCTGTCTGTCGCCCACTTTTGGCGGCCTTTGTTTTTCCAAGCCTCCGACTTCCGGGGATTCTGTGGAATTCCGGATATAAGAACACATTCGTCCTTCAGACGGACCTGCTCCAATTTCCAGAGAAGCTTATCCACAACTGACGAATATCGTAATTTCCTATACAATAAAAAAGAACAGCAGCTCTGCCGTTCTTGGGGACAATCAAGCCTTTCTACTCCCAGGCCTAATCTGTATATCTCGCCATCATATATGTACTGTAATATTTGCCGTCTGACAGGATACGGTCCTTCTTCAGTATCCCTTCAACTTCAAAACCAAGGCTCTGGTACAACTGGATCGCCTTCTCATTGGTTTCCAGAACGCCGCTTAGAATCATCTTGGTGATGCCGTTTGTGTCAGCCCAGGCGATGGACGCTTGCAGAAGATGTTTCCCTACTCCGAATCCCCAATATTGTTGCAAGACTCCTACCCCAAATTCCACCTTGTGCTTAAACCGCTGCAGATCATGTCCTTCACACCGGGAATAACCAATGATTCTGCCGTCCGCTTCCGCAACCAGACATATATTCCGCGGATGGCTCATGTCCCTCCCGATAATTTCTTCAAATCCGGCTTCATCAATAAAAGCCTCTCCCGGCACCCGGTCCATATGCTCGGTCTCCCCGTCAACCTGAAGCCTTACCTCGGACAGAGACTTCGCATCTGCCTTAACTGCTGAGCGGATCGTGTAGGTTAAACCCTTGAATTGGTATTCCTGATTAATAATGATCATGGCAATAATCCTCTCTAGACAGCAAAAAAACGGCATCTCTGCCGTTTCTTCTGTGATGGACTCTCAGGGGCTCGAACCCTGGACAAATAGATTAAGAGTCTACTGCTCTACCAACTGAGCTAAGAGTCCGTAGTATGGTGGAGAATAGGGGGCTCGAACCCCTGACCTCATCGCTGCCAGCGATGCGCTCTCCCAGCTGAGCTAATTCCCCATACGCTTGATTTCGAATCCCATTATGTATTCTGAAATCCATTTTGAGCGGTCCGCTCAAGTCACTTTCAAGTTCGTGTGTTTCGTAGGCGACTTCTATATAATACAGAAATTCGGCATCAGTGTCAACACTTTTATAAAATTAATTAATTTCCTGTGTGCAGGCGCTTCACACAGAGGCCAGCCTCACCATATCAAGGCTAGCCCCTCTATGCCAAGATCGGCACATTACCTCTTCACAAGCCTCCTACAGCCCGTCCAGCTCATCAGTACCCTTAGAGAGCAGTCCCTTCAATTCCTTCATGAACATGTTAATGTCCTTGAACTGGCGGTACACGGACGCGAAGCGGACATAGGCCACCTCGTCTACAGGGTAGAGCTGTTCCATGACCAGCTCGCCGATCTGGCGGCTCTCGATCTCGGCCAGGGCGATGCCGCGCAGGCTTTTCTCGACCTCGGATACGATGACCTCCAGGCGCTCTACAGATACGGGACGCTTCTCACAGGCGCGGATGAGGCCACGGAGGATTTTGTCACGGCTGAACTCTTCCCGGCTGCCGTCTTTCTTGATGACGATCAGCGGAGTCTCTTCAATCATTTCGAAGGTGGTGAAGCGGCGGCTGCACAGTTCGCATTCGCGCCTGCGGCGGATGGACTTATTCTCATTGGCTGGACGTGAGTCAAGCACTTTGGTATTGGTGTGATCGCAGTAAGGGCATTTCATAAGCTTCATCACTTCCTCTTAGTAAGAATGGGTGTGCCCCGCTCCTGATAAACCAGGCAGAACGGGGCTTATGTTAATTTCCAGAAATCACCGTTTATTTGTTGTTATGAATATGGCAAGTCCGGCACATAATACAGTTACCAACCGATAGGAGGTGAACAGCAATGAGCCAAAACAACAGCTCCAATAACCTGGTAGCTCCAAATTCACGCGGTGCCTTGGAACAACTGAAATTTGAAGTTGCCCAAGAACTAGGTATCACCCTCTCCCCAGATGGATACCAAGGCAATAAAACTTCTTACGAAAACGGTTCGATCGGTGGTTACATCACTAAACGTCTTGTAACCCTGGCTGAACAGCAATTGGCAGGTCAATACAAATAACCTGTCTCCATAAGCTTGCCTAAAGAAGTATTGAACGGCCTCCGGGCCGTTTGATGCTTCTTTTTATTTCAGCACAAGCGCAATATTTAAGACAGAGCCTCAGAATTCACTGTAGAGCTCCGTGTATTGGTCATAATAATAAATGACACGCTGTACATAATGGCGGGTCTCTCCGAACGGAATATCCTTCACAGCCGCTTCTGTTCCGTCCCACTTGCCTTCATCCAGCCAGCTCTGTACTTTGCCGGGTCCGGCATTATAAGCGGCTATGACCGCTGTGCGGTTGCCGTCAAACTGCCGCGAAAGCGTAGACAAATACCAGGTGCCCAGTTCGATATTGGAAGAAGGCTCTTCTTTTAGCCGCTCGAGCGATACATCGGGAAGCTTGGCCTTTTCCAGCGCCCACTTGGCGGTATCCGGCATCAGCTGCATCAGTCCGAGTGCACCCTTTTTAGATTCGCGGCCGGTCTTGAAATTGGTCTCCACCCGGATGATTGAAGCCACAAGGAACGGATCCATCTGATAAGTAAGGCTGTGTTTGCGGATCTCATCTTTATAATGTATCGGATAAAACCACGACATCCAATTGGTGCCCAGGAACAGAATCGCTGTGAAGCCGATAAATAGCAGCAGGAGTACTCTTTTTTTGCGCAGCCACTTCATCATGAGAGGCCCAGCCTGTCCCACAGGCCGGCAACCTGCCGCTCCGTAGATCCGGGATCACCGCTGTTGTCAATTACATAGTCGGCTTTCCTGCGCTTCAGTTCAATGTCCATCTGCGATTTCAGCCGGTTCTCGGCTTGTTCCAGCTTCATTCCGTTGCGCGCCATGAGCCGGGCCAATTGGACCCTGCGTGGCACATAGACCACAATGATCTGATCGAATAAATTGTCCAGCTGTGATTCGTAGAGCAGCGGAATATCCACTATGACCAGCCGCTGCGGATCTTCCTGATCTAACGTATACATACGGTCCTTAATTTCTGTGCGGATCGCCGGATGCGTCAGATTGTTCAAGGTTTGAAGTGCCTCCGGATCCCGGAAAACAATCTCACCCAGCCTGTTCCGGTCCAGTGTTCCGTCCGGCTGCAGAATCGACTCTCCAAAAGCCTGTACAGCACCGGCCAGCACCGGATGTCCGGGGAGCATAACCTCCCTGGCGATGACATCGGCATCCACCAGAGCAGCTCCCTTGGCGACAAACAGTGCGGACACGGTGCTTTTCCCGGAAGCAATCCCTCCGGTTAAGCCCATAATCATGTACTCACCTCATAATAGCTTCATTATACCCATTGCAATTAATAATAACGCCGGCAGAACAGCCGCATGCTTCATCCAGTAGCTGCCTGACAATCTCAGTCCTGTCTTCATCCCCAGCAGCAGAAAAGTTCCGCTGAACAATGCGATCATCAGCGAGGTCGACACCGGGCTGAACCCGAGCAGCGCAGCCCCCAGACCGGCGCCGAAGGCATCCAGCGACAACGCAATACCCAGAACCATCGCTTCCATGGAAGAAATGCTTCCGGAAGCATCCATATCGGCGGACGACGGGGTGCGGAGGATCTGAATGACTACTCCCAGATGCCGGAGCTCCAGAGAGAATACAGCCGGCTTCTGCGGCTCAGCCTCCCCCTCCAATGCAGCGGCAGTGGCAGCCGTCTCCAGCAAAGCTTGCCGGTCTGGCACCCTTTCTCCGGCACCCAGCCCTGAATCTCCCTGCTCCTTTTCTTTCTGCGTCAGCATCTGGAACAGCGACCAGCAGCCCATCAAGACCAGAATAACCGCTCCGATACTGGAAGCGGCATGCGGTGAGACCACCTTGGCCAGCAGCACGCCGACCTGCATAGACACACAAATGACTACCCCCGAACAGAGCGAGATAATCATAATTGAGAGCAAAGGAATTTTCATTTTACGCAGTCCATATGTAATGCCAACACCAAATCCGTCCAAACTAAGAGCAAACGCAAGCAGCAGCAATGACAACAATGGGCTCAGCACCCGCAATCCCTCCCGTGAAGAACCGGGACCCGGCGGCCTTGCAAGCCGGGTTCCGTTCGCCTTAATCAGCAATCTTCACACATTATATGGGCGGGACGGGCAGTGAGTGCCTGCCTTTTGATGGAGCATGGACAACACCGCTTAGAATTTCCTTATAATTCCACTACATAAGCCCGGCTGAATACTTACCTTATCTGCACCGGTACAGGCTGGCAGCTCGGACAATAATGCGTGCCCCGGCCGCCGACAACACTTTTCTCAATCAACGTTCCGCAGGTAGCACACGGCTGATCCTTGCGTCCGTATATGCGGTGCTGATCCTGATAATTCCCGCTCTCTCCCTGGCCGTTGACATACGATTTCACTGAGGAGCCTCCCGCATTCACCGCCTCTGTCAAGGTTGCAACGATAGCATGATGCAGCCTGGCCAGATGGTCCTCCGAGAGAGAGTTTGCGGCTTCTTCCGGATGAATACCGGCACGGTGCAGGGATTCATCCACATAAATATTGCCGATACCAACGATATATTCCTGATTCAGCAGCAGCGGCTTGATTTTGGTACTTCTCTTCGAGACAATCTGCTTGAAGCGCTCCAGTGTGAAATCAGCATCCAGCGGTTCCTGTCCCAGCTTGTTCAGCGGCTTCAGCAGCAGATCCTCACCCGGCTGGAACAGATGCATCGTTCCGAACTGGCGCACATCGGTATAACGCAGCTCCGTACCGTCGGTGAAATGGAAAATTACATGAGTATGCTTGTCCAGCGGCTCGCCCTCCCGGTACACCCCGTAACGGCCTTCCATCCTCAGATGGGAGACCATCACAAGTCCATCGAAGACGAACCTCAGGAACTTGCCTCTGCGCTCAACCGTTTCTACGCTATGGCCTGCCAGCATATGTGCAAAAGCCTGAATATCATCCGGGCGCTGAATAATCCGCGGCAGCCGGACGGTGACATGCTCTATCTGCTTGCCTGTAATTAAATCATTAAGTGTTCTTCTAACTGTTTCGACTTCCGGTAATTCCGGCATAATGGCTCACCTCCACTCCATTATACCGGATATACAGCAGATGCGGGGAGCCTATTTCGCTTCATACCAGTTACTGCCAAAACTTACCTCGGCCTTCAGTGGAACAGACAGCTTCAGTGCCCCGGCCATCACTTCCGGCAGCAATTGCTTCATCTGCTCCAGTTCATCTTCCGGCACCTCGAACACAAGCTCATCGTGCACCTGCAGCAGCATGCGGCTCTTCAGTCCGCGCTCGTACAGCGCCTGATCCATGTGAACCATCGCCAGCTTGATAATATCGGCGGCTGTTCCCTGGATCGGCGTATTCATGGCTGTACGCTCGGCGAAGGAACGCAGGTTGAAGTTCTTCGCATTAATCTCCGGCAGATAGCGCCGGCGCTCCAGCAAGGTGGTCACATACCCCTGCTTGCGGGCCTCTACGACAATGTCATCCATATAGCGGCGGACGCCTTTGAACACTTCGAAATACTGCTCAATGAACTGGGCTGCTTCCTTGCGCGGAATGTTCAGGTTCTGTGACAGACCATAATCACTGATGCCATACACAATTCCGAAGTTAACCGCCTTGGCGGAACGGCGCATATTGCTGTCTACCATATCGGCTGTAACGCCGAATACATCCATCGCCGTCTTGGTGTGAATATCCATATTCTCTACAAAAGCTTCCTTCATCCGCTCATCACCGGAGATATGCGCCAGTACACGCAGCTCGATCTGCGAGTAATCCGCCGCCAGAATCGACCAGCCCGGTTCGGAAGGCACGAACACCTTACGGATCTTGCGGCCTTCTTCCAGCCGGATCGGAATATTCTGCAGGTTCGGGAACTGGCTGCTGAGGCGGCCCGTTGCGGCAATCGTCTGCCGGTAGAAGGTATGAACCTTGCCGGTCTCCGGCGAGATTTCCTTCAGCAGGCCTTCCACATAGGTGGACTGCAGCTTGGCAATGGAGCGGTATTGCAGGATCAGACGCACGGCGTCATGGTATGGAGCCAGCTTCTCCAGCACCTCGGCATCGGTAGAATACCCGGTCTTCGTCTTCTTCACGACAGGCAGGCCGAGCTTCACGAACAGGATTTCCCCCAGCTGCTTCGGTGAATTGAGATTGAACTCTGTTCCGCAAATCGAGTAGATTTCCGCAACGAGCCTGGAGATTTGCGCTTCAAACTCCTTGCCAAGCTCAATAAGGTCATCCCGGTTGACCGCAATGCCCTGCTTCTCCATATCGGCAAGAATCCTCGACAACGGCATTTCGAGATCCTGGAACAGTCCGGTCATTGCCGTCTCCTTCAGTTCCTCCTGCTGCTTCTGCACGATGCCAAGCACAGTTGCGCTCTTGCGGGCGACATGATTTCCGAGTATTTCAAGCTCCGGTATTCTATATTTGGCCCCTTTGCCAAATACATCTTCATCCGGCGATAAACGGGGCAGCCCGTATTTACTTGTGAGATCATTCAAGTTCTGGTTCGCTTCCGTCGGGTCAAGCAGATAAGCTGCAAGCTGGACATCATTAGCGGCTCCGGCAAAAGCAATCCCCTGCCAATGCAGCGCCAGATCGGCACGGTGCAGGTCATACCCGCTCTTCGGCGCCTTGTCGTCGCCGAGCCAGTCCCGCAGGGGTGCCGCTGCGGTGCTCTTCAGCAGGGCAAACGGCACGAAGTAGTGCTGCTCCGGTGAAGACAGCCCGAGGCCAATGACCTCCGCACGGTGCGGATTCTCACCGTTCGACTCCACATGCAGCGCGGAGATACTCGGCAACGCAGCAATCAGGTCCGCCATTCCTGCTTCGTCAACAATAGTTATATTGAGCGCCGCTGCTTCCACTTCTGCAGGATCTGAACCGCTGCCGTCAGCTGCATGCGAATAAGCGCTGAGCGACAGACGTTCGAGCAGGGATTTGAATTCCAGCTTGGCCAGTGCAGGGCCAGCCGTATCCGTATTGATTCCGCTGAAGACCATATCCTCCCAGGCATGCGCAAGCGGCACTTCGCGGTAGATCGTCGCCAGCTTCTTGCTCATAATGGCGCTGTCAGCATGCTCCTCCAGCTTTTCTTTCATTTTACCCTTCAGCTCACCGGTTCCGGCCAGTACGCCTTCCACCGATCCGAACTGCTGGAGCAGCTTAAGCGCCGTCTTCTCTCCTACACCCGGTACACCGGGAATATTGTCACTGGCATCGCCCATCAGCCCTTTCAGATCGATGATCTGCTCCGGGGTAAGATCATATTTGTCCCGGATCTGCTGCGGCCCGTACAGCTCTACTTCCGTAACGCCCTTGCGGACCAGCGCCACGGTTGTATGCTCGGATGCCAGCTGCAGCATGTCCTTATCCCCGGACACAATCATCACCTGCCGCCCGGCGGCATCCGCCTCGCGGGAGATGGTGCCGATAATATCGTCGGCTTCATAGCCGCCGATCTCAAACTGCGGCACCCCTAATCCCTGCAGCAATTCCTTCAGCAGCGGGAACTGTTCGGACAGCTCCGGCGGAGTCTTTTGGCGACCGCCTTTATAATCTTCATACCCTTCATGCCGGAAGGTAATCTTCCCCGCATCAAAGGCCACAATCATATGACTCGGCTTATGCTCTTCAATCAAACGCAGCAGCATTGTCGTGAAACCGTACACTGCATTCGTCTGCTGTCCTGCTGTATTCGTCAGGGGAGGCATCGCGAAAAATGCCCGGTAAATGATATTATTTCCATCGATCAGTATCAGCTTGTCCACTCTAGCACCTCGCCTTTAATCTTGCTTACTTCTTATATAGTACCATATGCCCCGCATAAAAAAGAACCTGAGCGCCCAGAATGAAGCCGGATTCACACCGTGTCTTCAGCTTGAGCCATTCTAAGCAGGATTTCCAACCGTACAGCACTTTAAAACAAAAAAGGCAAGCCTCCGGGGATGAAGGCTTGCTGTCGTACCCTATGCTTTTATTGATTCAAATCCGGACGTTTACCCGTTACAAGATACACTACGCTCTCGCCAATGTTGGTCGCATGATCGGCGATACGCTCAATATAACGTCCGACCAGCGTGAGCAGCATAGCCTGATTAACCGATTCAGGCTTCTGAACCATGTAAGTGTACAGTTCATTAATCATTGCGCTGTACAGCCCGTCTACCTGATCGTCGTCCTGAGCCATTTTGTAGGCCAGATCGGTGTTCTCATCCAGATAGGACTGAATCGCCTCTGAGATCATTACGGTAACAATCTCGGCCATCCGCGGAATATCCACAAGCGGTTTAATCAGCTGCTGCCCCTGGATACGCATGGTTACCTTGGCCACATCCAGTGCAAGATCGCCCATACGCTCGAGGTCACTGGAAATTTTGAAGGCCACAATAATGCGGCGCAGATCCTTCGCTACCGGCTGCTGAGTGATAATCAGCCGTGAGCCGATCTCCATAATCCGGTCCTCCATGGCATTCAGCCGCAAATCGTTCTTAACAATTTCCTGTGCCCGCACGGTGTCCAGATTCTGCAAAGCGAGTACTGCACCTTCCAGCGCATCCGTAACATGCTCGCCCATCTGCTCCAGCAGACTGCGCAGTTCTTCCAGATCTTTATCGAATTCTTTTCTGCGAATCATATTGAAAACGATCCTCCTCAAAAACATATGGTCATATAGAGTGAACTCAAGAATCACCTGTAAAGCATTCTTAAGTTCAGCTTATACCGCTGATTTCTTTCCGCGAACGGATTCCTCTGCCGCTTAGCCGAACCGGCCGGATATATAATCTTCTGTGCGGGAGTCTTTGGGATTCGAGAACAGCAGTTCCGTATCCTGAGCCTCCACGATGACGCCGTTCAGGAAAAACACGGTACGACCCGATACCCGGGCAGCCTGATGCATATTATGCGTGACCATTACAATCGTATACTTATCGCGCAGCTCCTGTACCAGTTCCTCGATCTTCAGCGTGGACACCGGATCAAGCGCAGAGGTTGCCTCGTCCATAAGCAGAATATCGGGCTGTACGGCAAGGGCTCTGGCAATGCAGAGACGCTGCTGCTGGCCGCCGGACAGGCTGAGGGCAGATTTCTTGAGGAAATCCTTCACTTCCTCCCAGAGTGCGGATTGGCGCAGGCTTTGCTCCACAATGACATCAAGCTCGGCTTTGCCCTTCACCCCATGGAGGCGCGGACCGTAAGCTACATTGTCATAAATCGACTTTGGAAAAGGATTGGGCTGCTGGAATACCATTCCCACCTGCTTGCGCAGACTTTCCACTTCAATCTCGTCGCTGTAAATATTTTTACCGCCGATGTTTACTTTTCCTTCAATGCGTGTTCCGGGAATCATGTCGTTCATTCGATTTAGGGTACGCAGCAGCGTGGACTTTCCGCAGCCGGAAGGACCGATAAAAGCGGTAACCTGTTTCTCCGGAATTTGCAGATCCACATTCTTCAGCGCGTGAAATGACTCATAGTAGAGATCAAGTTTCTCTATGTCAATGATGGATTTCATTAGTTTCTATTGTCTCCTTCTCATCATCTTCGTTCCCCATGATAAGCTTTCAGTGTAAATAGAGCTCTAGAGAATTGTTAACGCAGTGTAAAATCAAAAATCAGCAGGACAAGTGTACCAGAAAAAGAACACCGCCATATCAAATGACTGGTGTTCTCTTCTTGTTCACGACCAGCTTATAGCCGACGCCGCGGATGGAATCAATATGCACGGATTCAGGATCAAGCTCAAGCTTCTTGCGCAG